>CAVPKD010000006.1:0-956895 GCA_963705595.1 Nitrospirota bacterium
AGGTGTAGTCGATGAAATTCCGCTGGCTATTTGATTCAATGCTACGAAATGAAATACGCACGATACAATTAGACAATGATAATAGAAACCCTGTGATAAATTTTTGCAGCAACAAGAGTCGCGTGATAGTTATGGGAAGTATGTAGATTAAATCGTCAGAGAAGTAATGTCTGCATATAAAATATGACTTATAAAGAGTTTTGATGTCAGAATTCGGCAGTTTAAACCAATTTAAAGCTATTTTTTATATTCTAGAGATAAAATAACTTATCGTAGGTATGTTTTTCTTGATAGGAATCAATAAAAAGCCAAAATGGTACCCAAACGAGTTTTGCTGAGAGTCTCGCCTGGGGAGCCAGACTTAAAAGGCCTGATTTTATTGATCTAAAATCAGGCCTTTTCCATTCGAGTAGGACGCTCAGCAAAACTATTTGTCAAGCCACTGAAATATATATTATATTCAGTGGCTTTTTTTACCGAAATTGCAGAATAGCGAGCAGTAAGTACGTTATTGCTGAATCACATTGACAACTGTCACGTGACACATTATAATATCTCGGTGATCAAGACCTTTGCAGACAAACATACACAAGCGCTTTACATCTCCGGCACCTCTAAGCGACTGCAACCAGATCTGTTAAAAAGAGCTGTTCGGCGTTTAGAGTATATTGATCTTGCTACCTGTCTTGATGACTTGAAGGTCCCTCCGAGTAACCGTTTCCACGCGTTAAAGGGTGACCGCGAGGGACAATACTCTATTTCGATCAATGACCAGTGGCGTATATGCTTTCGTTTCGCTAATGGCGATGCCTATGATGTGGAAATAACCGATTATCATTAAGAGGTGAACTATGGCTACTAAAAATAATATTGAAGCACGTAAAATTACACCCACCCATCCTGGCGAGATGCTGCGGGAGGATTTTATGCCTGATTACGGCTTAACGATATCAAGTTTGGCCAAGAAACTTGGGGTATCGCGTCAGACGGTTAATGAACTGCTCCGTGAGCGGCGTTCGATTTCGCCCGCTATGGCACTACGGCTATCCCGGCTATTCGGCAATACCCCCCAATTTTGGCTGAATGCCCAGCTTGCCGTTGATCTTTGGAAGGCGAGCAAGAATTATAAAAAAACACTCGGACGTATTCAGCGACTTAATGCGGCCTAATATCAGCAATAGGACCAATTGACAGGGTGTTCGCAGGTGTTAAATTGGATCAAGTTGAGAAAAAACGGCCAAGGCACTCGTGACAAATAAATGGAAACCCCTGACAAAGAATCCATTATTGCTGCTATCATCCGCGAAGAAGAATTTCTAACAAAGATTGCCGATGAACAGAAGCAGGCACTATCCAGAATCAAAAACCTCCGAGATAAACTAACATCTCTTAAAACGACGGAGCAAGTTCGAGAATCGCCGGCACAACTCATCAAAAGCACCTTCTCGCCGAAAACCTCAGAAGACAAAGTAGCTCTTTTGCTTCGACTCGCTGCGTCTTTATTGATTTTCTCATCTTTTTCTGGGATCCGCTCGAACCGCAGCCCCACGATCCAGACGTTAAGGCGCTCTTGCGCATGGCTGTAGTTTGGAATATTCCAATTGCCTGCAATCGCGCCTCCGCCGATTTCATGATCTCCTCCCCATTGATGGATGGCGATTATGATCGTCTAGTGCCGGATTACGATGTTTATCGAAGCCGGAAGATAATTGGGGATAAATGAGTAGGCAAGGTGCGCTTGAATCATTCAAGTGACTTAGAATATAGCCACAGCTACCTATGTGATGGGCTTGGAAAATTCTAACAACGTTGAGGCGAATATTACTATCTCTTCTAAAGAAGTCCACATGTATCGCGAATAAAGGAGCCTTGCGGATTCCCACCTGAACATGTTTATAGCATCATCCCTTGAAACACATTAATTTACAAGTTGAAATCCTCAGTAGTAAGATCTTCCTGAAGCCGACAATCAAATTAAAAATATATTGTCACAATTCCAAGTGACTTCTGAGTAGGGATTTAATGACTGCAGCACTACTATTACATGTGCTTATGATAAGATAGTAAGAAAGGTATCCCAGTGGTTTGTTGGAATTGGGAAGCAGCAATTGAGATAGCTGCAACGAAAGTCAAAGCTTGCGGTCAAATGAATTGTTTATGGAGCAAAGACTGCTTGGAGGGCGGTCTCAAGTCCGACTAACAATACGCTCCAACTGACAGCTATGTGGCTTACCCCACAGTTTAGAATAATATGAAGGAGTCGAACAATGACAAACACATTAACAACAGTACTCGAGAAAGTTCACGACGGTCTTGGACAGGGGGGCGTTTTAGATCAAATCGATAAAATTTTTCGCAAGCAGCAAAGAATCAATTTGTTTGAAAAGCTCGAAAAGATCGATAATAAGGAGGTAAATAATTTTCCAGTCGTTCTTTATAAGAGCATAGTGCCAAACGGGAAAAAACAGCCTGCCTTATTGCGCTTCTACCTTCCGTCTTGGAAAGATCACGATGATATCTTTTGGCAATCGCTCGGTGATTATGTTATTCTCGCGATGCACCGGGTGACAGATGTCGACTTCGATAGCTCCAGAGGCAGGATGAAGGTGAAATATTTTCCCAAGATAAAAGGCCGAATAAAACATCCGGAAGATATCAGGGTGATCATTCAAAAAATTGCTTATCTTGTGGATACCGAAGGTTTACCGACAGACTTCACTCGCTTCCGGCGCATGACAGAACGACGTGATAGCTTGGGCGAGATGAGCAAAGAACAGGCCGCACTTATCGGCGCAGCTTTAAAGTTTATCCAAATACCTTAGTAGCAATTTACCTGATGAAAATCACGTCGTCCCCTGAAAAGGCTAATGAATGCTTGATCGGCATGGATATTATTATTCCGGATTTTTGATTTGAAGCGACAAAAAATCAACAAAGCAAGGGGGGGTAAAAATGACTGAGAAACAAGAACTCGAACTTAATGCACCCAATCTTGATATAGCAAAACTATTGGGCACATCACCTGAAATCATCCTTGATACGAAGATATTGGATCCCAAGGGGTTAACATATGTAGGTACGATCTCTTTCGGGAATTGTAGAACCATTAGCATCCACGGTCAGTGGTCACCTGGGAAAACCCGTCCATATTGGGGGCCCGATGGTGATTCTAATACGATGTTTAATGGGGCCCCTAAATGGTCCGCGCTCACTCTTGTACTTACTCAGGATTATCAGTTTGTAGGCGGAGCATATGGTCACGGCCCCTTCAAAATCGCGAACACACGGGACAGCATGGGCTTGATTGTTTGCGCAATAATGAATGATAGTTTCTATCCAGATAATTTCAATCATCCCACGGATCCTATGACAGCCAAATGGTCCCTTGGTGTGCAGTGCTAATAAAAAAAGTCATAATGTACAAATGCGCTCAACGAAGTTTCCAATCGTTGCTACACATCAATTATCAACCGGAATATGACAAAATATAAATAAGGCATGGAATGTTACTTTTTTTCATACCCTAATAATACCCCCATTCTTAACGCAATCTTAACTTGACCCAGATACAACATCGTGATAGAAAATTCCTTAATTACTAATTATCCTATAGTCTTTTAGGCAGAACATTCTCGAAAGAGGCACAACAGCACATATTCCAAAGGATGAAGCCTGTCAAGGTTTATTTACTGGAAGACAAACAGAGATAAGCACTCGTGCTATTAATTTGACTTCCGTTCGGACTACAAGGACAGCAAAAAGGATGAGCCGTGTTTGTGATATTACTTGTTGACGACAACGAATGTTTTCAAGACGCTCTTGCAAGGTGTCTCAAGCAAAACATGCGAAACGCTACGGTACTAACGGCGTTAAACGGAAAGGATGGGACTGAAATCCTGAAGAGCATACAGGTCGATCTCATTATAACGGACTTGCAAATGCCCGTCATGAACGGGCATGATCTCATCAACTACCGGAACCAGTATTTTCACAAGATTCCGCTTATTGTAATAACCGCGGACACCTCACATGATGTGCTGGATGGCCTGAAAGCACAGGGTGTAGACGAGTTTGTGGAAAAACCCTGCGAATGCGAAGCAGTTGTATCCTTGGCAGTCAATGTACTAGAAGCTCGGAAGACTGCACCGCACCGCATGCTGATTCCGAGAAATCCTTCTCTTTAATCGAGAGAAAACATTTCGCCCGGCCCTGCAATCTTCCGAACATTCCGGTGATCCTGCCAGATTTAATTGCCTAGACTTGTGAACATACAAGCCTATTCGGATCAAACATTTTATACCATATTTTTTAACGATACTTTCTTCCTGTACTGTGCAACATGCGGAAACGTACCATGTACCATGTTATAACCAATAATTCATATAAGGAAACTAGAGGTAGCATATGATGCAGGACAAGAGGCGGCATAAGAGATTCAGATTGGATTTAATGGAAATAAACGGCAAGATAATCTTAGCCAATAAAGTGGAAATCCTTGACATTAGTCTCGGCGGAGTCGCCCTGAAAACAGACAGGAGACTGAATGTCGGCAAAGAATATTTGATCATGCTGGGAGACAAGGGGAAAAGCATCGATGTGAAGGGCATTATCGTTCGTTGCGAATTAATCAAGATTGAGGAAAGAGGCAACGGGGAAAGGGTTCCCATATACACGGCAGGCATGATGTTTAAAGATGTCTCCCCGGATAAGATTGCCGATTTTCTTAATGCAATTGAGCAGCACAAGAAAGAGAAAGCGCCGGCGGCGGTTGATCGGAGGCTCACGGTCAGGTTTTATATCACCACTCCCTGGGAGCAGACCCTGAGCTTTCCTGCCCAGTTCAAAGTGAAAGAAATCAGCCTCAGCGGCATGCTCATCCAGACCGAAGAGGCCATGGCGATAGAGAGCATGATCCCCATGGGACTGTCGCTCAAGGCTGACAACCCCATCAATTTTATCGGACGAGTTGCTTCATGCCGGATGGGGGGAGCTAAGGGGCAATCACCCCATGAGATAGGGGTGGAGTTTACAGATTTGACGGATGAGAATAGAACGTTGCTCAAGGTATTCATAGACTATCTGACAGAGATGGAAGTCAATGCCGGAAGGGAAAAGGCGGACGATTAGGTTGTAAGTCAGCAGAGCTGCACGGGCAGCTGTTCCATTTCGCTCATTTTGCAGCGAGTAAGAAATCGGCTCACCGGCTCATTGTTCGTCCTAGGCAAAGCTCATTCGCCGCAAGCGTTGCGATTATATGTGTTCCCCTGTCCGCATAAGTCAATATCCGTCTTTCTACGTCAAGATTCTGCACCCTCATTGTAGTCTCCACTATAATATGCCTTCTCCTTTTCTGAAGTGATGATTATCATGGCTCCCGGCGTGACAGAGCAATGAACAGTGGGCATTCGCAATGATCTCCTGTGTAGCAATAGTTAGTGATCCAGCGGTGATTTACGGCGACTGGCATTGTCGAGGCGGAACAGTGCTCGAGTATTGAACTGACGTAGAAACAGACGGCGTCGGGTGTTGCACAGCGATTCCCGATCAGAAGGGTTGAAGGTCCGGATATCGGCATGAGTATCTCCTTAAAATCTATTATTACACAGTCATGTTACAACAATATTACAGATACTATTTTTGGGATTTTTATGAGCCACAGTTTTAATAATTCGTCCCGGGATGGTTATTTGATGGGATGCAACAGGAAGTCGAAATAACACACAAAAGAGTTTTGCTGAGCGTCTCGACCGGGGAGTCAGAGCCAAAAAAGGGCCAATTTCTCAGGAAATTGGCCCTTTTTACATTTATTCTTCGGTTATGATCTTATGGTCTGTAGATCGGTTATTAAGCCGCATGCCGAGATCGATGAGTATAAGTTTCATACAGAAATATGCATTATTGGTGTTAGTTTCAGAATGTAATCCTGATTTTTTTACACCACCATATTCTATTCTGAGTTCGAAAGATCCCAGAAAGCAGCAAGTTCTTCCTGCCTTTCATATACAACGGTCACCCAACTCCCAGCTAAACAGCTATCGCCTCAACCAGCTTCCAGTCATTCGACTTGTGTGCGGCTTCCCAGAGGTCATAATTGCGCTGGAGATTGAGCCACAGTTCCGGGGTAGTGTTAAACGCCTTGGAGAGACGAAGTGCCATGTCAGGAGTCACATCGCCGCGTTCGTTTACTATTTTCGACAGAGTCTTTCGTGACACGCCGAGGGTCCCGGCAAGCTCGGAAACCGTGAGGGACAAAGGCTCCATATACTGCCTTTTCAATATGCCGCCCGGATGGGTAGGTATTCTCTTTCGCGTTCTCATGTTTTCACCTTTCTAATGATAATCGAGATAGTTTACCTGATAGGCGTTGCCTTCTTTAAAGGCAAAGACAACACGCCAGTTGCCGGAAACCTTTACAGCCCAGAAGCCTTTTAACTGGCCTTTTAACTGATGCAGGTCCGAACCCGGATATCTCATGTCCTCCACAAGGTGAGAGGCATCGAGTCTATCTAAAATATCTGCAAGCTTCTGAGCGTGAGCCGCCTGAATTCCCTTCTTCGTTCCGTTGAAAAAGAAGTCTTCAAGTCCCTTGTGCGTGAAGGTCTTTATCATCTATTTGATAGTGTAACCCTTACAGTTACACTTGTCAAGCTATTTTCGTGCGCGGTTGTGAGTGAGGATAACTATTACTTAGACAAGATGTTGTCGAATAGATGTTGAAAATTACATTGTTGCAAAGAATAATGACTCGTTTGCTTCAGGAAGAATCACTTGCAATATTTTTTAGCATTTGCTTGCGCTTTTCATCATGAATCAGTGAAAAATCTTCGCGTACAAGCATTTGCCCTATTCACAAGTTGTCGTCGATTCCCAGCGCAAACTTCAACCGTTTCTGGGGATTATCAAAGTGTAATTTATCAGGTACAAAACGTTCAGGCTCGAAATCCTGCCCTGCCCAATGCAGCATGTCTTCGTGTTGATCATGTCCGGGATCCATGATTGCTTCAAGGAATTCGCTATATCCATGTACCCCTCCGCAATCCTCCGGCGGGCACGCTCGCTTACCAGCAATGCAACGAGGATATTGTGTCTCCTTAACTCTTGGCAGTATCTTCTCAAGCTTTACAGCATGCTCCCAATTGTCGCCGTAGTCATAGACATAAGTAGCGGTGCTGTTCTTTATCGAAAAGTAATCAGCGATATATAGCGCCCATCCCGGCAGGATGCCAAGTTCGAATTCATCGTCCTCATCCGCTATGCCTATTCTTTCCTTCGCATGCGAGCGAGGGTTTCGGATGGCAAAATCATGCAAATGACAGTCCTGCCAGCCCATGGCATCCTGCACGGCAACATGCAAATCCCCAAAAGTATATATTTCGGGAACTTGAATCCTGCGCCACAGAGAAGGCTTGATTCCTTTCAGGGAGATTTTAAACTGATATATTTTCTCGAACTTTTTCCTCATTGAGTTTCCTTTGGAGTTCCGTCTGCGCACATCTAGTCTAAGCTGATATCGTTCTCTTTGCACCAACCACGAAGCGCCTCTTCAGTAGCCTTTTTTTCGAACTCATACCACGCCTCGAGTTGCCCTTTTGCTTCGAGCAATTCTTTCAAGCGAGCATAAGCACCTTTTTTGCTGAACATGCGTCTGACCTGTTCATATTCATCAGGAAGATTAGCGGATATAAAATCAAAGACGAGATCCCGGCCAAGATTTAAATCATTCTTGTGAGGAATGCTAATATATTTCTCATTTTCTTCAAGATCGCCGGGTAATTCATCTGAGTCGCCCAACGTCGAAACATAATATGTCTCGCCAGTCTCCTTGTTGAGATAGGCATAATGCTCGTCAGGAGGAGACATGCTTACAAACATATAGGCATTTTCAACGTCTGAGTATTTCATGTTCATTTATTGAGGTCCTTCCGGAATGAGTGTGGGTAGCCCCAAAATATAGCACTAGAAACAGAGCATAAGCCCGGGCTTTTAAGAGGAAAATGCCAGAAACATCAGTTGGTTACATAGCCTGATGTCGTAATATGCTTACTCTACCTATGGTGACATTCCACACTCAACCCGGAAGCGGCTTTATTGAATTTCAGGAAGTTGATCACACTTCACAAATATATCACAGATCGTATAATTCATACAGATTGTTCCGCGTGATATTATTACTATTGGATGAATCTTACTACCGCTAGACAATGATGATAGAAACCCTGTGATAAATTTTTGCAGCGACAAGAGTTGCGTGATAGTTATGGGAAGTATGTAGATTAAATCGTCAGAGAAGTAATGTCTGCATATAAAATATGACTTATAAAGAATTTGATGTCAGAATTCGGCAGTTTAAACCAATTTATAGCTATTTTTACACTCTGGAGATAAAATAAATTATTGTAGGTATGTTTTTCTTGATAGGAGTCATTAAAAAGCCAAAATGGTACCCAAACGAGTTTTGCTGAGAGTCTCGCCCGGGGAGCCACCACTTAGCGGGTTGATTTTATTTAAAAATAATTCAACCCGTTTTTTATTTTACAAAACCAATTCAAAACATGTTGATTTACCGACAGAATTGTGGCATAATTTAAAAAATGTGTCATAAGTGGTACACTGCCTTGAAAATCGGCATTACCTATCGGCTGTTTCTCTCCATTCTGGCCGCCACGAGCCTAGCGATCCTCTCCCTGTTTTTGATCATGCGTTGGAATATTGACCGGGGGTTTTATCAGTACCTCAAAACTCTGGACCAGAGCAGACTGGAGCAGATGGCCGACAACCTGGAAGAGGCCTATGCTGAGCATGGAAATTGGGATTTTCTGAGAAACAAACCGAGATTCGTGATAGGAAGCCTCCTGAATGCACGGTCTGACTATGCCGCAGCCGATACATCGAAAAAAATTGAAGACGATAAGAAGATGCCGCCCTTGCCACAGGGCACGAGGGGTGGTTACCGTTCACGATGGCCCTTTATCGTTGGAAAGCCGCGAACCCTCTCCGGCGTTATCGTTCGGATCCCATCCAGAAGCGCCTCGATCTCGCCCCTAAGAACGGCAATGGGAGTCCGCAATTCGAGGGATATATCGGCTATCCATTGACTCCTTTCCTTCTCGTGTTTCTCCAGGGTCATTGCCACGTCGTTGAAGTCCTGGGCAAGTCGCCCCAACTCGTTCGATGACGTCACGGGAATACGAGTGGCGTAATGGCCGGAGGCAATGGCATGGGTGGCCGCAGCCATGGCCTTGATTGGCCTCACCAGCCTGCGTGCAAGGGGAACGGAAATAATCATGACAACCAGAACAATGCCTGCCGCAGCCAAGGATAGGGCCAGCCGCGGTTGACTGACGAACCGGACCTGTATCGGGTGTAGAAAATGTTTCGGTGATAGAAGTCCAACGTAGCCGACAGTTCGGCCTTGGACGATAATCGGGTGGAAGTTCGCTTCCTTGTCTTTTGGATGAGATCCAAGAACAGGTGTCCGATTCGTATCCAAGACGATTAGCCGTCCACCACCCCTTTGGTGCAGAGGTAGAGATGACGATATCGGAGCCGATCCGCACCGGCGCGGGATAGGAAACCTGTCTTGAACAGGCGGGCAGGATGAACAGCATGAGACTCGCGACAATAAGGGATATGGCGCCCTTTATAACACTGGGCGAGGCGATCCTTCTTTCAACGGTTTGCTGTAATCCGGAAAAGATCATGAAACCATGTTAAATTCCCGATATCTCCCTATCAAGACAAATTGACCGATGGATCCTGGCCGAGGTTCTAATATCGGGATTCGTGCCGCTTTATTAATCAAAATCTGCTTTGATCTTCACCACCCAGCTAAAATTGTAACTTTATGTTGACATCATGATTTTTAAAATTTAAGATACCTGCATGAAATGGCAAGCCGTCATAGTGCTTCTAGCTATCGCTCTCACCATAGCCATTCCACCTTCTCTTTTTCCCACGTGCAGCCACGCCGGGCATGCAATGATCGGTACTCTTGACATATGTCATTCTGCTACTCCAGCCCTGTCGTCAAGTGGAAGCATGCCCTGGATACAGGAGTCCCCATGCTATCCTCTTCCTTTGGTTCTTCAAGAAACTTCTGCAATTGTAAATCCTCTTTTTAAACCTTTCCCCGCTGTCTTTCAAGACGAACATCCCCCGAAAGCCTGATCTGTAATCACAACCGAAGTTTTGAGTCAGCTTGTTGCACCTCAGTAGGACGACACAAATACGCATGCGCCTGCAAGGCATTTCCGAGGATAGTTCTCATAGGCTATCCTCCCCGTTAAGCTCGGCTCCGCTTCGGCATATCCGCTGTCTCATACCCGCACACGATGATGTGTTCGATGCGGAGTCATTTATTTTTAACCCTAAAAAGGGAATATGCAAAATTAACTATTATGCACCGCATACGGCAAGTAAAATTTCACTGCAGCAATGCATTGAATAATCTCAAATAGCAGGAGGCACTATCATGAAAAGCAAGAAGAGATTCGTAGGAGCTGTAACGGCAGTAGCGTTCATGCTGTCCATCGGGTTATTAGGTACTGCTCATGCCAAAGATGGAGGCGCTGCATCCATGGATATGCACCATCTTCACCAGCTGATGAACCACGGACTTGAAATGGTTGCTGAAGGCTCGAACATGGTCATGCTAGCCGAAATGAAAATGACCGCCGCAATCGATCCGATGACCCTCGAACACGGTCGTCATATGATCAAGACCGGCAAAGAAGTCATCGAGCGCGCCATGAAAGGACCGGAGATGCAGGGTCTTGCACAAGGCCGGTCATGGCGACGCACCGCTCATGAAATATACTCATGAATTGGGCAACGCGATAACGGCCGTCGCGGACTTACTCGAAAAGATGAGCATGGAAAGTCCAATGTCAGAGGACATGATGGCAATGCACCACATGCATGTTATGATAAACCATGCCCTTGAGATGGCGGCCCAAGGGTCCAATATGGTGATGCTCGGACAAATGGGGATGTCGAAGGATGTGGACAAATATTCTATCGAACATGGGAAAATGATGCTTTCCGACGCCCGCGCCCTTCTGACAGAAGTCATGACAGGCAAGGCGATGACTGGAATGCACGAGAAAGGCGTTACCGGCGGCAACGCAATGATGGCGGACACGCACAAGATCGGCGATGCGGCAAAGAAAGTCATCGATCTCCTCGACAAGATGGCGTCCGCAGAACCGATGAAGATGAAGTAGATAGTGGTGAATTCGTTACACTCTGATTTAATATTGGGCATCCCGGCCTCGTCTCCATTGCATTCGGAACAAGGCCGGGATGTTTGCCAGACTAAGGTCATCCAATTTTCTTAGCCATATCAGGAGGACGTTTATGAATACCTGCAGAGGGAGATCAACAATATTTTGGTTGTGCCGGGCATTCTGTTTTGTGCTCGGCATAGCGGTCGCAATAGTCCCGGCAACTTCATTCGCCCATGGGGTCGCGGGACAGCGGTTTTTCCCGACCACCTTTGCCGTTGACGACCCGTTCATTTCCGATGAGTTTTCCGTGCTCTACAATTCCATAAAGATGAATGACGAGGAAGGGGGGCCGCGCATCCAGACCTCGTCGCTTGACGTGGGATATTCCAAACGCATCTTACCTGACTTCGGGATAGAATTCGGCGAATCCTACCAGCACCTCCACACCGAGGGAGACGGCACGGTCAGCGGTTACGGGAACCTCGAAGTGAATGTAAAATACCAGTTCTATACGAGCGCCGAGCATGAAACGATCCTTTCCTTTGGAGTTTCGGATGAGATCGGCAACACGGGGAACCGCAAGGTGTCCGATCCGTTCTCTACAATCTCACCGGCTTTCTATTTCGGCAAAGGGTTCGGCGACCTGTTCGAGTCAACGAGCTTGCTGAGGCCCCTCGCAGTCACCGGGAGTCATCGGGCCGAACTTCCCCACCTCTTCGACCACGGACGATGTTAAAAACCCCACCACGCTGACCTGGGCGTTCACTCTTCAGTACAGCCTGATGTATCTCCAGTCCGTTGTGAAGGACGTGGGTCTCGGTCAGCCCTTCAACCGCATGGTTTTTGTGGTCGAATTTCCCATGGAGACCTGCCTGAACGCGGACTGTAAGAATCAGACGACCGGGACCGTAAACCCGGGAATCACCTGGATCGGCAAATATACGGAGCTGGGCATTGCCGCGGAGATCCCCATGAACCCGCGCTCGGGAGCGGGGACCGGGGTCTTCGCCCTTTTTCACCTCTTTATCGATGACCTGTTCCCGAAGAGCATAGGACGGCCGATATTCCCATGAATGCGATGAGCCGGCATCCCGGGCGCGGCATCATGGCCGCGCTCCTCACTGTAATCTTTCTGTGCATGGTGCCGAAGGCTTCCTTCGCCCATGCATACCCTGACCATGCCGACCCGAAAGTAGGGTCCACGGTTTCAGCCCCTCCCTATCTTGTCCGCATCTGGTTCGACAGCGATCTGGAGCCCGTTTTTTCCTCGATCATGGTGCATGCTGCGAAGGACAACACGATGGTCGATAAGAGCGATGGCCGCGTGGATCCGTCCGATCCCACACTCCTGGAGGTAAGCGTGCCTGCCCTACCGCCAGGTTCTTATATCGTCATTTGGAGTGTAGTAGCGAGGGATGGACACCGGACCTCGGGCAACTTCACCTTCACGATCAAGTGAGAAAGGAGACCGTCTGTTTATGGACATCTTGATCCACAGTATGCCTCTTTGGGTCGAACTCATCTCCATCGCTTTCTTCACGGGAATCCTAGTTTTTTTCCTCTTCATCCTTTCTGACGCAGAAAACCCCGACCCCCATCTTCGAAACCGATTATGGCTCCTCTTTTTCGTCTCCGTGGCAGCGGCAATGGCCGGAAGCGTCATCGATCTCCTCCTGCGGGTCGGGGAGATGAGCGGGGAGACAGTCATTTCTTCCTTTCCTATGGTGCCGATCGTGTTGTTTAAAACTCACTCAGGCCGCGTCTGGCTAATCCGCATCGTCTGTCTTGTTCTCATGCTTATTATCGGAACGATCAGAAAGATCCGTGACACTCGTCAGGTTCTTATCGTCCTCTTCTGCCTCGACACTATCATTGCCTTTACAGAGAGCGCTTCAGGGCATGCCGCTGACAAAGGAGATTTCAGCGTGGCCGAAATCATGGATTGGCTTCATCTTCAGGGCGCCTTGGTCTGGGCAGGCGGGATCTTCGTGCTCTCTTTCGTGATTCTTCCCCGTGGATCAGACTTGAGCAGCCAGGCTTTCCACATCCTTGTCCGCCGTGTCGCGCGCTTTTCCGGCATTGCGGGGATTGCGGTCTTTTCCGTCGTTTTGACCGCGCTTTACAATGCCTTGGTCTACGTGGGCTCCGTCCAGGCCCTCGTGCGCACGTCCTACGGGCTCACCATCGCGACAAAGACGGCCTTGTTGTTCCTGCTTCTTTTGCTCGCGGCCTATAACCGATACGTAAGCGTACCGAGCCTCGGACAACTTGCGGGTCTCGATGTGGCTAAGACTGGCTCCCTCTCTCGGCTCATAAAACAGTTTTATTCAAGCTTTTCGTTAAACAAGACGGGAGTCGATGTTCTCATATTCTTTAAACGCGCCGTGCGTCTCGAAGCGCTTCTGCTACTTGGTTTGCTGCTCTGCGCAGCCTTGCTGCGGCATGAGATCCCTGCGCGCCATGCCATACATGGCGGCCATTCCGGAGCACCCCTGCATGAGCACATGCGTCATCTACACGATGGACAATGAAGACAGGCGGGCTGAAGAGCTGATTGCTTCTCTTTATTCCACTCTCTTGATACATAATACAACCCGAATATGCGAACATTTCGGCATTCCAAGCATGACCCCAGACGTTACCTGGTGTTCAAAAATATCTTGACAATATCGTTAACAGAGATTAACCTTTGCACAGGTATAAAAGGGATCATATGAATTGGCACAAACGCTTTACTGCATTTCTCATACTGTTTCTTCTGTTATCCACAGTCGTGGCGGTGCTCCATCACCATGATAAGACGGTTGACGACCACGACTGCCCCATTTGTCTTATAAGCCATCATCAGAACGCGACAGGTCATACGACTAATGCTTTTGATGGTGTCCCTTTATTTGTTGAAACGATATATATCACTCCCGCACCGGTAATTGCCGATACAATATTCACCTCTTTCCAGAGTAACCGCGCCCCACCCGTGTAACTCCTCTCATAACGAATTGCAGAATAGGACCTACATAAAACGCGCGTAACCAGAAGGACCGTTATAACCAGGTCTTCTATAAACCTTCCCGCGCAGCGGTTAAGGCATGACCCTTTTGCTAATAATTATGGCATGGAGGAGTTATGAAGCCAATCAGCATGTTTTACATGCTATTCATGTCCGTTTTAACACTTTATGCGGCTACGGCATTCGCCGAGGACCAGAACGAGCGATTGAACAAACTTGAGGAAACGCTTAAGAGTCAGCAACAAACAATCGAACAGCAGCAAAAGACTATAGACACGCTCAAAACGCAGGCGAATCAAAAGAGCGATCAAAGCCCTCCAGCAACGGCTTCGCCCTCCTCATCCTCGAAGGCAAGTGGATTGTTCGGCGGCAGCGCTTTCACCAATCCCAATATCTCACTTATACTCGACACCTTTTACTATGCATCGAATCTCACTAATGATGAGCTGGCAAATCAGGGGATACCCGGCTTTACCACGCAGGGGCTGGACCAGCGCAACGGGTTCAACCTCGATTCGGCGGAACTTTTCATCTTTTCCCCCGTCGATCCCTATTCCAACCTATACGTGAATATTCCTTTCACAGAAAACGGGGTCAGCATTGAAGAGGCATACGTCGTCACCACGTCGCTTCCCGCTGGATGGCAGATCAAAGGCGGCAAGTTCAAAAGCAACTTCAGCAGGCTCGACGCGCAGCATCCCCATGCATGGGACTTCTGGGATATAGCGCTTCCGTATCGGGCATTTCTCGGCGGCGAGGGGCTGGGCGGAGAGAAGGGTGTTCAACTCACCTATCTCCCCGCCATGGTCGTTCTATACACAAATCGGAGCTGAAGTGCTCCAGGGAGAGAACGATCTCCTGTTCGGGCAGAGTGCGCAGGAGGGGCCGCATGCATTTACGTTCTTCGTCAAGAGCTCGTTCGACACGGGCGATTACTCGACCATCTATTTCGGACCATCCGTACTCTTCGGAAAAACCGACAATACCAACATCCTTCCTGGGATGGAAGTCAGGGCGGACAGCGCCTTGTACGGGATTGAAGCAGTATGGAAATGGAAACCGGACAGCCGGGAGGCTTTGACCATCCAGAGCGAATATCTGCTCCTTACGCAGTCAGGGAACACAATGGACCCAACTACCCATGCGGTCATTGATCCTCTGCGGCGCATGCAGGACGGATTCTATGTCCAGGGGATCTACCGGAAGAACCGCTGGGGAGTCGGCGCGCGGTACGATGTGCTGGATCTTTTTTACGACACGTTCAAGCAGGGCGGCGTGCAGCAGAATTTCGGCGGTATCCCACACCGGACAACGGCTAGTGTTGAATTCAATCCGTCGGAATTCACCCGCATCCGGCTGCAGCTCGCCCATGACCTTTCGGATCCTTCAGGCCGCACGAACAATGAGGCGATCCTGCAGTTTAATTTCGGCATCGGAGCGCACCCCGCACATTCATTTTAGGAGGAAATCATGCGAAAGACATTCTTATTATTTGCGTTATCGTTAGCGTTATCAACTCCCGCTTTTGCGGGGGTAAATGTCGTCGCCACGCTTCCATGGATCGGGAGCGCGGCGAAAGAGATCGGAAAGGACAAGATCAACGTCACGGTCCTCGCAAAACCGAACCAGGATGCCCATTATCTGGAAGCTAAACCGAGCATGATTTTGGCCGCGCGGAAAGCCGATATCATCATGTATGACGGCCTCGATCTGGAAATCGGCTATCTGCCGCTTATCATCGAATCCTCGAAAAATCCGAAACTCATGCCCGGTCAGTCGGGCAATTTCGACTGCTCGCAGTTCATTTCTGTTGTGGAGAAACCGACAACCGTTGACAGGAGCATGGGTGACGTGCACCCGCTCGGCAATCCCCATTACCACTTTTCGCCTTCAAGAGTGCTCCGCGTTACCGAAGGTATAGCCAGGCTCCTTGCCGATGCGGACAAGGGCAATGCCGCTTATTACGAGGCCAATTATAAGGCCTTTGCCGAACGTTTGCATGAGAAGGAAAAACAGTGGAGAACAGCATCGCTCCAAGGGAAGAAATTCGTCGCTTATCACAAGTACTTTGAGTATCTTGCCGCGGAATTCGGTTTTCAGTTCATAGGCTACCTGGAGCCGAAGCCCGGCATCCCGCCGTCCGCAGCGCACATCGAAGGTCTGATAGAGACCATGAAGAAGGAGAAACCGACTGCCATTCTTGTCACACCCGCTTACGGAATGCAAGAAGCGGAATCGCTTTCAGCGAAGACCGGCGTGAAGGTTATTGTGCTTCCTCACGATGTCGGCTCGATGGATGGTACCGGTGACTTGATATCCTTTTGGGACAAGATCATTACGTCATTGAAATGATAAGGAAGTAAACAGTTGCCCGTACTGCAAAAAAACGGGCCTTACCATCTTGTGAGAATGGAGAAACCATGGAAGCGCTCAATTTTCTCGTTTACCCTTTTTTAGCGTGCCTGCTTTTAATCGTGATCCACGCCTATTTCGGCATTCACATCCTGCAGCGAGGCATCATATTCGTCGATCTCGCCTTGGCCCAGTTCATCGGCGTCGGTATTGCGTTGTCGTTTCTCTTCGGAGAGGAGCAGGGCATGATACTTACGCTTGTGTTTGCAGTGATCGGAGCGTTCATCCTGTCGCTTTCAAAGCGGGTGGCACGGCTCGTCAACATCGAGGCGTTCATCGGTGTTCTGTACATATTCTCCGTATCCGCGGCCATCTTGATCCTCGACCGGTCGCCGCACGGGCTCGAAGAGTTCAAGACGATTCTGAATGGCAATATCATATGGGTCACTCCACACGAGGTTTTTACGACATTCCTCGTGTATGGCGCTGTCGGAATTCTGCATTTAATCCTGCGAAAACAGTTTCTCGCTCTCTCCTATGAAGGCAAAGGTTCCGTACTTCTTGAATTCTTGTTTTTTGGTAGCTTTGCGGTTGTCTTGGTAAAATCGGTCAAAATGGCCGGGATCCTCCAGGTATTTTCCTTCTTGGTGATACCCGCTCTGATCGGCCGACTGTATTCGCTGAAACCTTTTGTGATCCTGATGATCGGCTGGATTGTTGGCGTGCTGATAACCATTGCCGGGATTGCCCTGTCCTACAAATTGGATGCCCCGACCGCGCCGGTCATTGTCGCGGGTCTGGCGTTCACATTCTTTTTACTCCTATCGATGAAAGCCCTTCGTACAAAGGAGAAGCAGTCATGAAAAACCTGTTTTTTGTCGTGACTGTGATAACTGTTATGGCTATCCTTGCCAGCTGCGGAGCAACGACAAAGGAGATAGCCAGGATGAGTCAGAGCGAGAGAGCAGATGTTTTCACTGAGATTGTATCTGAAGGATCGGCTCCGACAGGTTATGCGGATATGGTCATCAGGGCATCCTTAAAGACACCCCTAGCAGGATATTACTTCCTTGAATCAAAAGAGTCCGCGCATGGAAAGGCTGTTTACCCCTTTCTCATAAATATCGACGGCCAAGCAGTTCTATGGCAGGTGGAAGGGCGAAAACACCTGCTTCCTAAATATGTGGATGGCAAGACGAACAGCGATCCCGAAGCAGGAGAAGGAATGAAGTATGTAGTCGAAAAGAAAATCCAACTTGCGGCAGGATCTCACAAGGTGTTTTTTGGATTACCTGACGAGCCGTATTATACGACTGTTGATATATTTGTGAAGAGCGGTGGATTGTACGTTTTGGAGTTCAAGCCGTACTATAGGTATGAGACATTTCCAACGCGTATACCGACGTTCTTAAAGGGCGTCAAAAAGCTTGAAGCTATGTTTAAGGAGATTGTGGTTCAAGATCGTTGACAGCGCGAAGAGGAACAAACCATTTTTGTGGCGTTCCGCTTCGCACGAGGTAGCTCCGCTCGCTCAAGTGCATATTACAACCGGATATATATGGGTAGAGCATGAGGTTAATCTTTCCCATTTAATCATAAGAAATTTCGCACTTTCAAGACCGAGCCCGCCATGACCCTGGGAGGGGAATAGTGGAGATTCTCAAAGTCGAAGGTCTGTCCAAGATTTTCGGGTCCGGACACCTGGAGGTCAGGGCGCTCGAAGACATCAATCTGTCTGTTTCGCAGGGCGAGCTTGTGGCGCTCCTGGGGCCAAGCGGGTCCGGCAAGACCACTTTCCTTCTTTGTATTAGTCTAATCCAGGAGCCGACGGGAGGCAGGATCGTTTTTAACGGCCGGGATATATTCCTCAAAAACGGTGGGCATGCTCCGGACATCCGCCGCCTGCGCCGTGAAAAAATAGGCTTTATCTTCCAGTCCCACAACCTCATCCCCTTCCTGAACGCCCGTCAGAACGTGTTCTTTACGCTGAGCCTGGTGGACATGAAAAAAGAAGAAGCAGGCCGCCGGGTGATAGAGCTTCTGGAATACATGGAGATTGCGGACCGGGCTGACTACCTGCCGGCGCGTCTTTCCGGCGGTGAACAACAGCGCGTTGCCATCGCACGCGCACTGGCTAATAAGGCGAAACTCATCCTCGCCGACGAGCCGACGGCCTCCCTCGACACTGTCAGGGGTAAGAGGGTAATGGAATTGTTGAAGAAGATCGCCAGGGAGAATCAGTCGGCTGTCATCGTGGTGACGCATGACGTTCGGATGATCGAGGGGTTTGACCGTGTTTACCACTTGAAGGACGGCCGACTTGATCGGCAGTCGTAGTAGTGAAAGAACGGGAGCTAGGAATCTGAAAGTTGATTAGTCGGATGATGCCGGTCAATGTTATTGATCGCCACGATTTATACGTTAGCGTTATATAACTCCTGCCTGCAGAATAAAACGATATTATATTTTAGCGATATTACTTTAGAAAAGTAAACTATTTATCAATAAAACTTGACAACATCAACCGCGCCTGCTATCATTGTGTGTATATGCACACAATGAAGGATGGGAGTAATCGTGTCGCCGAGGTGTAAAAAACCACGAAACTGCAAATGCAAGTTTAAAGGTAAAGCGTTCAAACCCACATGCGTTCCGATGGCTGAGATCGAGAAAATAGCCCTCTTGCGGGAAGAGCTTGAGGCTTTAAAACTCTGCGATCTTGATGACCTGACGCAAGCTGAGGCCGGTGCTAAGATGGGCGTGTCAAGAGGAACCATTCAAAGAATACTCACAATTGCAAGGAAGAAGGTCGCGAAAGCCCTGAGCAAAGGCCAGGCTATCGTATTTGAATAATCGTTGTATAAATCAAACACAGGAGGAACATGACATGAAGATCTGTTTTCCAGTCCAGAATGATAACGGGATCGAGAGCACCGTGTACAACCACTTTGGTTCAGCACCGGTATTTGTCGTTTTTGACACCGACACAAACAGCGTTGCGTCGATAAGCAATCGGGACCAGCATCACACGCATGGCGCGTGCAATCCGATGAAAGCGCTCGACAACCAGAAGGTCGATGCGATCGTCGTTGGCGGCATCGGAGCAGGAGCGCTCACGAGACTGAACCAGATGGGGATCACGGTGCATCGCTCACAGGGGGAGACGATACGGGAAAATCTTTCAATGTTTCAGGCCAAAAGCCTTCCCGTGTTGACGGTTCAGGGGTGCTGTGGTGGTCACAGCAATGACGGGGGCTGCGCTCATTAAGTTTTGTCATCCATACCATGAGGAAAATCCCACATGGAAAACAAAGAATTCGTATTTGTGCTGACTCATTCATATGATGCAATCGAACGTGCAGCGGCAGCGCTCCAGCTCGCCACCAACATGGCGGCTTTTGATGCCAAGATAGACTTTTTTCTCATTAATGAAGGCGTGCACCTGGCGCGGAAGGGATTTGCCGAGTCCGTAACGTGGCAGATGGGTTTTTCACCTGTTGCAGAACTTATGAAAAGCCTGGTGGAAGACTTCGAGTGCAAGTTTTATATCTTCGCGTCCTGCGTTAAACCATATGGTCTTGAGGGAGCGGAGTGGATAAAGAACGCCGAGGTCAAGCCGGGCTCCTTCCTCGGAGAACTCCTCATGAATCGCCAGAACGTAACATTTTGATTAGATTATGTGACGCGCCTCCGATCGGACTGGTGATAGGTGGCTCTTAGATGCTTGCTAATATATATAGATGGTGGCGGTCTAACGGTTTAACAACTGGTTCGCGCTAGCGGGGTACAGAAAGGATCATCCTTTACACATTTTAAGTCATAATAAACATGGAGGTAGAGGGATATGAAATTACAGAAGGTAACCGATGGGATTCTAATGAGTTTCTCATTTGTATTATTACTATTGACTGGATTTGGCGGCATAGCTGTCGGAAAGTCACCGGTGGATGATGTAGCCATAAAGGGATACGATACCGTCGCATATTTCAAGGCCGGCAAAGCACTAAAAGGCAACGAGTCATTTACCTTCCAGTGGCATGACATGACCTGGTATTTCTTAACCAAAGAGAACAGGGATCTGTTTGCGACCAGTCCGGAGAAATACGCTCCGCAATATGACGGTTATTGTGCCTGGGCCATGACGGAGGCACGGAAAGCCCAAACCGATCCTGAAGTATGGAAGATCGTTAACGGGAAGCTTTACCTGAATTGCAGCAGGACAGCGTATGAAAAATGGAGCAGGGATATTCCCGGTAACATCAAAAAGGCCGATACGAACTGGTTAAAGTTTGACGGCAGAAATTGATCGCATTACTTCCATCAAATGTATCCTATTGCGCTCTGAATCGTATTGGAGGCCGATTCCGTCGGCATTGGTTGCGAGTCATCTCTATGCCCTTGACTTCTAACTAATCAGCGTTTGAGAGTCTGTGCTTGTACCCGCCGCACGGCTCAATACGGTGTTCAGGTGCATGATACAATCAGTATTCTTTGCTCTTGTTATAATATTGACAATCATATGAAGGCACCTAAGCATACCAGAGCGCATTTCGGCGCTCTGATATGCTTTAATGAAAGAAGCCCATTCTTACCTTTGCATCTTCCCCTGTTCCCGCGCTCAGGGCGGGGAACCCTAGTTCTTCTCTTCTTTGTCTGCTTTCGTGGACAATCTTTCCTTTTTCTTCCTGCCCGCCAGGTACGCCTCCACGGGCCTCCACTCGAAGGTCATGCTCTTCCCCGCGATGGCCGCTACGCCTTTCATGGCAAGGTTGACAGCGCCGATGGCCAGGGCCGCAAAGAACCCGACCGGCAGCAGGACGACGTATGCCGCACCGATGAAGGGGGCGGCGGCGATCTTGCCGACGGACTTCAGGATATGCCTGGCTCCGCCTGCCTGCTCGATATAGTTCAGGTCATCTTTGCCTGTTGCGACCACGGTCTTGAATGGCGTGGGCTTCAAGGCCTCCCAGAAAAGGAGAAACCCGCCGATGGCCAAAAGTGACATGATGTACTCGATTCCCTTTACGTGCGTGATAAAATCAACTAGCGTATACATAGTATTGCCTCCTCTCTATAAGTTTAGGATTTAGTTTCCCGTTCTTGTCCCGTTGTGCAGCCGTATTCCCGTCGCGTGAGCCGCTCCCTGGCGCTCCTGCGTTACTTTTTCCCTGCTTCCTTCTTTTTCTTCTTTCCCGCCAGGTAGGCGCTCATTGGCTGCCACCCGAAGGAGATGCTCTTCGCCGCCAGGTTGTACATGCCTTGCAGAACGGCGCGCACTGCCAGGGTTACCACGGTTGCTATGCCGATGATCGGCATCAGGACCGCGTAGAGCAGTCCGATGATCGGTCCCGACAGCAACATGACAGCCGACGACATCCTGAAGTAAGTTGTCCCTTCACCCGTGAGGACGCCTTCACTGGCCACATCGATCCTCCGGCCCTTTGCCAGATCCCAGTACGTTCCCTTTCCAACCTTGTTTCCGCCTTTGTAGGTAAGCATTGTGATGTCCTCCTTTCGCGACTTTATTTTCTATGCTTAATGTATAACAGTGATCCTGTTTTTTGTAAATGGGAAGAAACTCCTATTGAGGGGAGTAAATTATCCTAAAAAGCCCGAGAAAGTGTAGGGAACAGCACAGCAAGTGGACAAAAGTTGCACGAGAAATAAAAACAGAACACTTGGGTTCAGGGACTTCGACTCTTCCCAGTGACGACGAATTTAGAAAAGAATATATATCCTCCTGGACTCGTTGATGTTACCATTTTTTGCAACACTTAAAGTTTGAACCTCGCATTCTTCAGCATATTTATCCATTTTTTACCCATACAACATCATTGACATGATTCTATATCAGGCATATATTCGACTATAATAATACTATGAAGGGTGCGGCATGTTTACTTCCTGAATAGATAACATCGGATTTGCTGCAATGTTATATAGGGGGCCTGCTCAATAAAGTTGAACTAAGCCGCATATATATAAGGAGTACTGCATATGGAAAAAATCGGTATTTTGACATGCACAAATGCTACTCAAGATCTTGGCTGCTCATCGGTAAGCTGCCTCGCAGATTTGCGGAAGCGCAAAGGAACATTCGCCGAATATCCTGAGAATGAAAAGCTCACTTAAGCCGGCATCATAAATTGTTCCGGTTGCCCTACGCTACAGGATCTTCCGTGGTAGGGTCAGCGTGGATGATGTAATGAAGGACCGGGAAGCATACTGAGAGGAGCGTGAGGACGCACGGGTAAGGCAGATGCGGCAGGGGCGTTGATTTGATCATGATGGGCGCCTATGAGAAATTAGGCTTCAAGAAACTTCTTATGGGAAGCTCAACGGAAAAGGTTATCGGGCATGCAAGTTGCGCAGTTCTGGTTGTCAGGGCACATTAAACCCCATGAGAGGGCATCGTGCCTCTAAGAGTGGAGAGCGTGATGGAGTACTATCGTGAAGTGATGGACGGTATTGGCAGGGCAATTGACTCCGTAGGGGTTCTTGTGATTGTCGCCGGCGCAATCCTCGCCACCGGTCGCTTCATTGTTAAACGACATGATAAGACCGGCAAATCGTATCGACTTTACCGGCAAGACCTGGGACGGGCTATCCTATTGGGTCTTGAGTTTCTCATCGCGGGCGACATTATTCGGACTGTCGTTGTAGCGCCCACACTGGAAAACGTCCTGATTCTCGGCCTGATCGTCTTGATCCGTACTTTCCTTAGCATGGCCTTGCAGTTGGAAGTCGAAGGGCGCTGGCCTTGGCAGCGTTCTGAAGAAGCGTCCCCTTTAACTTCGACCAACCGCAAAAATGAGGGTTAACCCGCGGGTTCAGTGGTCGATGCAGCTGACCCTTGAACCGTTAATGTTTCAAACAGTATTTACTAGTGGTCAGGATTAGCAAAGAGTGCATACTTGCAGGTGAAGTCGATAAAATTCCGCTGGCTACTTGATTCAATGCTTCTAAATGAAATACGCACGTTACAATTAGACAATGATAATAGAAACCCTGTGATAAATTCTTGCAGTGACAAGAGTCGCGTGATAGTTATGGGAAGTATGTAGATTAAATCATTAGAGAAGTAATGTCTGCATATAAAATATGACTTATAAAGAATTTGATGTCAGAATTCGGCAGTTCATACCAATTTATAGCTATTTTTTACATTTTGGAGATAAAATAACTTATTGTTAGTATGTTTTTCTTGATAGGAGTCATTAAAAAGCCGAAATGGTACACTAAAGAGTTTTGCTGAGAGTCTCGCCCGGGGAGCCAGACTAAAAAGGCCTGATCTTATTGATTAAAGATCAGGCCTTTTCCATTCGAGTAGGACGTTAAAAGAGAACACCGCTCGTCCCTTGGTCAAGTAATCCGGCATTTTTCAGATAGTGCGTTTTCTCAGCACGAATATGAGCGCTACATAACAGATTATTGTTACCGGCATGAGGGTATCTGCAATAAACGCCCCCATTGTTCCCGTCCTTTCCAGTGCTTCAAAGTAATTTGTCGCCAACAGGAGAAAGGGATAAGCGCCCGCAATCATTATTTTCCATATACGGGGAGTGAAAATAGAAAAATTAATGAACCGATTCGAATCAGCCTTACTATTGAGAACGCGTGTTATCCCCATCCTTGGAGTCCTCCAATCGAAAATACAGCTAATTTGCTGTTGATATTACTCATTCTTCATGAGGCCGCTCAATCCACTCGCTACGACGGTGTCATAATCAAAAATGAAATCTAGCATCCATTACCTCAATGAAAATTTACCTTATGCACCGCGACTGGTTATCCGGTGACTGTGTTTCTTTTTACCCAATGGTGTGATTTTACATTCATTGTTAATTAAATTCCTATGATGTACGTCATAAAAAGTAGTTGCGTTTTTTATAAGGCTTGAAACAACCAAGTGCGTATCCGTTAACATCATACTCATAAAATACCCGATCATAATCCGCAAAAAATCCCCAAAAATCCTTGACTGAAAATATTCATTCTGAGATACTCTACCCAACCACTTCATTAATAAATTGCCTTAAACAGAACAAAATCTATTCGAAATAAAGAATAGACCAAAATGCATTAAAATGAGTGACCCTAATCATTTAACATGGAGAGTGCCTATAGAATTCTCTCAGAGCGATTCTCGTCGTCGCTTTGGGCGGATGGTAGGATTATGTATCGCACTTTTTGCACTTTTACCGCACCTAAACCACGCGTCTGAATGGCAATCTGTTGACAACACGACTGATGGGATTCAGATTTTCAGGAAGGAAGCAAAAGGCAGCGGGCTGGTTGCGTTTCGGGGTATCGGCGTCGTAGACGCACCATTGCCCTTAGTAGCGACGGTCATCTTTGATACCGACAGGCGGCTGAAATGGGTAGTGGGCCTCGTCGACTCTAGGATCATCCGTTGGAGAGACAAGGACAATTTCATTGAGTACGACCATATTGGAATGCCATTCTTCATCAAGGATCGTGATTTTGTGTCGATAAGCAAAATGAGCTTCGATCTGTCCAAGAAGGAGATGGTCTTCCATTATCAACCATCAGACGATCCCTCTGCTCCGCGTACCAAGTACATTCGTGGCGAAATGATCCACGTGACCTTTATCCTGAGTTCTATCGATAACGATAAGAAGACCAGGGTCGATGCGGAGTTCCTTTGCGATCCGAAAGGATGGATTCCGAAATGGCTCGTGAACTTTGCCCTTAAGGACTGGCCGAAGACGACTTTCAGGAATTTGCGAAAGGAGGTCTTGAAAGACCTCTCGGTCGACACGCGTTTCTCCCAGATGCTTGAACATGGAAAAATCGGCCAGTAAAAACCGACGTGGTTAAGGTCGATTACATCCTGTAGCATGCGACAGTTACATCTTATTGAACTTTCAACTTTCTCCTGAAGTTGTGATGCGAGAGGCGGCAGGATGGCCTGCAGGTTACGATCTGAATCCGACAATATTTCTCCCTTGTATACAACCAACGGTTTCCATTCCCAAGAGGAGTTATTCCATGGACGATCTGATTGGTAAAGTAGCTATCATAACAGGAGCGAGCCGTGGAATCGGACGGGCTATCGCTCTTGCACTTGCTGGTGCAGGTGTAAATATTGTGGTCAATTACCGAAGTCGTGATAACGAAGCGGAGGATGTAGCTTCGCAGGTCAGGAAGTTAGGTCGTCTTGCTGTGACTGTCAAAGCAGATGTGTCAGTTTCTGCTGAAGTCGACCGCATGGTTGGTATAGTAAAAAATGAACTCGGCTCGCCATCCATTCTTGTGAACAATGCCGGCATCGGCGTGACGCATTCGATGGATGATATAACTGAGAAAGACTGGAACGATACTATTGCCGTGAATCTCACATCGACCTTCCTCACTATTCAGGCAGTACTTCCCGGCATGCGTGCCCTTAAGTGGGGACGTATAATAAGCCTTTCTTCTGTTGCAGCACAGGTTGGCGGAGTTGTCGGTCCTCATTACGCCGCGTCGAAAGCTGGTATTCTCGGTTTGACGCATTATTACGCTGCTTACCTTGCGAAGGAAGGCATCACTGTCAATGCTATCGCTCCAGGCCCGATCAGCACGGAAATGGCCGCTGGCCTTCAGCAACTGAAACCCAATCTTATACCGGTTGGCCGTTTTGGCACTCCAGAGGAGATCTCCGCTGTAGCTCTCCTGCTTGTTCGCAACGGCTACATTACCGGCCAGACGATTAATATCAACGGGGGCAGATACCTTAGCTGATTGCATGACTAGACAAGGGTTTATTTTTCAGTAGTGTTCATTGCATATATAATTCTTCCTGAAGTTGTTGAAGTTGCTATCGTGCGCAATATTAAATATATCTTTCAGTAATTGTTAGGGTCTACCCATAAGATACCGATCACACCTCATTGACATTATGCCGAGTTAAGCATATATTCGTTCTAATAAAACAATAATTATTCTAATGGGCCTGAATGTACACTTTGGACGTGTCCGTTTAATTGCTACTAGCCAACGATGGTAAAATATGGCGCAAAGAAAGTCAGCGCCCACGCTTCGCGTCTGCCCATTGTGGCGACTGAGCGTCGAACCTGATGTCCTGCTCCGACCGCCGGGCGGCGGTCAGTCGCGCGTTAGATTATGAAACGACGAATTCTTTATACCGTTCCCCTCCTTGTCGCTATCATGGCTTTTTTAATCTGGGGCTACGATTTGGGGTACTGGAGGTTTAATTATCCGGGGCACTCGAAATATCCTGTGCGAGGCATTGACATCTCACATCATCAGGGGTCCATCGAGTGGGACAAAATCAAAAAACAACGAGTTCATTTCGTCTACATGAAAGCAACGGAAGGGGGCGATTACAAGGATCCGGAGTTTGATCGCAACTGGAAAGAATCGGCAAGCGTCGGCCTGGTGCGTGGCGCTTATCATTTTTTCAGTTTTTGCAAATCTGGCGTCGAACAGGCACGGAATTTTCTGGCTGCTGTTCCCGTTGACATAAACGCGCTGCCTCCGGTCATTGACCTCGAGTTCGGCGGCAACTGTAAGAACAAGCCCGGAAAAGAAGTGATTGTAAGGGAGTTATTGCACTTCATGGGAAGAGTCGAAGAAGCCCATGGCATAGCCCTGATCATCTATGCAACACATGACTCTTATAATGAATACCTGAAGGGACTTAGCGACAATAAGAATATCTGGATCAGAGATATATTTAAAAGGCCAAGCTTGCCCGATGGCAGAAGATGGACCCTCTGGCAATATGCGAATAACGGTAGGATTGACGGCATTACAGGCCGGGTTGATCTCAACGTTTTTAACGGCTCCTATGATGACTTTCGTGCCATGTTGGAGCGATCATTCGACGGATTAAAATGATTGCTTCTTCCTAAAGTCGTTAGGGTTCTCATTCTTTGCAACACTCCAATTATCAAACAGAATTCTAGCATGAGGGCTTGTTGTGGCAATATCAAACGTGGATGCCGACAAGGTGATTGTTGCTCAGGTAGAGGTAATATTGGCAAAGAGATTGAGCATGGATAAATCCATGAAGGGCTATTCAGTAACCCCGCCAGAAGGAACCTTCCTTGTCACTGAAAAATAGCTGTACCAAGGGGAGATCATGTCCGCGAGGGTGACGACCGCGAGCGAGACTGACGCGATCAAGGAGACCGGCATCCAGATGATTTTTTTTACAGCGTTACCCATGGCCGCACCTTCAACTACGAAGAATGATGTTCAGACCATGATCTTCCACAGGGACCGTTGTACGAAATAACGTTCGCACTGTCAATCGTGCAGTATCGCCTTCGTATGAGTTCGTATGGTAAAAAGTGGGTAGAACGCTAACATCTACAGGTTGATAATTACACTGTTACTAAGAATGCTAACTCGTTTGATACAGGAAGAAAATAACAGCAAGAATGACTATTGAAATTACAATTTAACCGATGAGTTGTCAATCAGCTACGGGCTCCTTTTTGCTTAGGTAAATAATTGAACAGCCCAAAATACATAACCAAGAATGTCAAAATAAATAAATTTAATAGGATGTTGTCTCATGTTAATGACATAAAGGGCATATAATCTGTCACCAATTTGTGAGAATGAGGATGCTAACCTCTTCATCCTTTTATGTTAAAAGTCAAGTCTGGTTTAGGCTGGACAGGCTGGCCGACAGGTTTTTGCCGGTTTTTATTTGTTTTTGTTAATGGGCATTAAAAGTTAACCAGCCGGGGGGATTTCCCGCTTCCTTGATTGTTTGTGAGACTTTTACTTATTGGGACAGAAATCGATTCTCACAAATGCCCCAAGATCGATTTTCCCGGAGCAGTCCATATCCTGATACCCCCCTGTAGAATCTCCTTTCCGGGATTGGTTCGCTGAACGGGCAGATCTTTAAAACCAACCTTTTATCAGCAGACATGCCTACAGCATGAAAGGCAGCTGCATTTCCTTTATCATGTTTTAAAGTTGTGGGTACGCAGTCTGAAGTAGTGCAGACACGATTGAGTTAGCCGGCTGCAGGAAGAAACAAGCGTTACCCACGATGAATCAGGTTATAAGATCGGCCGCCCTGGCGTGATCCCGTTTTTATTGTATGACCGCAGGCACATACTCCTTTTGATTCTTAAGAACGTATCTGATGCGGTTCAATAGTTTTCTGGCGATAGGAATGATGGCCCTTGTTGGTTTCATTTTTTTCGAGGGGCGCTCAAAGGCCATCAAGAGCGCCGGGTCTTTCCGTACCGCGATCCACGAGCTTTCAATGATCAAATGCCGAAGGATGCGGTTGCGCCGGTCGGTAATGCCTGTTGTCGTGTCCTCTTCTCCGCTGGAGTCCGTGTTGGGAATGAGGCCGACATAGCTCGCAAGCTTATCGAGCGACCGAAACCGATCGATCGTACACAGCTCCGTGAGAAACGTCATGGCAGTGAGGGTGCTGATCCCCACTACGGATTTTAAGAACCGCACATGAACCTTGTATGCATCGGTCCGGGAAAGAGCGCGAATGTTCCGGTTCAATTCGACAACGATCCTGCGGATATGGTGTAACTCCTGGAGATGCACCGCAAGGGCGATATTGCCACTCGCCTTTTCCATGCGGATCTCCTCAAGCCATTTAATGAATTTGCTTGACCAGTTACGGTGAACAATGTCCGTAGGGAGATGGATGCCATAAAAAGCGAGCATGGACTTGATCTGGTTCTTGCACCGGGTCTGCTTCTTGACCATGTTTCGCCGGGTCCTGAGCAAACTGCGATCTTCGATGTTTGGCCGCGTGGGGACATAGATTCCCTGGAGTTCTCCGTTTCTGAGGCTGCGGGCAAGTTTGCGGCAATCCACCTTATTGGTTTTGCCTGCCCGTTCCTTGTCTTTTGTCGGGACATCAGCAGGGTTTACCACGATGCAGTCGATCCCTTTTTCTCGTAACCGGTCGTGGATCCAGAATCCGCAATATCCGGTTTCATAAACGGCATGATAGGTTGCACCGGGGAAATTGCGATTCAAGTAGCTGGCAAGGACCGAGGGATCCGGTGGTTGGGTAAACGTCTTATGTTCAAATTGACGGGTCAAGATGCTTACACTCCAGCTCTTCTTATGAACGTCCAAACCGACATAAAGATGTTGACCGCTGAAATCGAGTTTGCTATTGTTAACCATGGCAAGTCTCCTTTCGGTTTATTTGCTGTCTGCCTGACGTAAATATACCTTAAGTCAGACTTGCCTTTTAATCATAAGGTCTGTAGTCCGCAGAGTTTACAATCTATGCAGCCTACTATTTTCGACCTGCATTTGACAGCTACCCATAAGAAAACTGCCCACAAACTAAAGATTTAACAAAATATTCCGATAAACATATTTATAAGGCTCGTTGTTATAAAATGCGTAATTTGAGAATTTAGGCCCATCCGGAACGAGCGTAGGTAACCACAAGAGGTAGTGGTTGAACAGTTGAGATAGTATCTTCCAGTCAACCAAATAGAGGTATGATATGGAAGACACTCAGATCTATAGAATGTTGCTTGGGATAATGTTGCGGTGGTGAGTAACGAAAGTTCAAGTATACATGGCGTTAAATCGTGTCGACGTGTGGGTCGAAGATGTAAAGGGAGCGAATTTTACCTGCGCAGAATATATGCAAGAGTCTCCGGTGAATAACCATACCGAGGAGCAGGCATGGCGGCATCTTGACACCTACCAGCTATTGATTGCTGCTGATTTTTTCCCAGAGTACGATTATGTTAACAAAACCTAGCAGGCTCAATAGAAAAGAATATTATACTTTTATGTTTCTGCCTGGACCGAATGAAAGAGTCCGAACGCTGAGCATATCAAAACCGGCGCTTAAAACCGCGCTTCTTTCTATTGTAGCATTGACATTTCTTTCCCTCTATCTTTTCTATGAATACAACGACGTCAAAGATAAAGTCTGGGAGCTTCAGTCCGCCCGCGAGGAGTTGATGCAGCAAAAAGCCCAGGTACAAGGCTTTGCGCTCAATCTCCTGGATTACAAACGGCAGATGTTCCTTCTGCGCGACCTTGATACCAAGCTTCGCCGTGTCGTGAGCCTCAGTCCTCGGGACCGGGCCAGGCAGGTGATTGGCATAGGCGGCCCCGATGAAATAAGGCTCCAGAACCTTGCCCAAATGGGCGAAAAGAAGCAGGATGAAGCGCTCAAGGAAATGCATCACGAACTGTTGGTGTTGAAGGGCGCTGCTTCCAGGCAGGAAACCAGCCTTCAAATGCTGATCGAATACTTCGAAGACAAGCGTTCGCTCTATGCTTCCACGCCGTTAGTATGGCCTGTCCGGGGCTGGGTAACGTCTCCTTTCGGCAACCGTACCTCTCCGTTCAGCGGCATACCCACTTTCCATGAAGGCCTGGATATCGCAGCCCAGACCGGAACGCCGGTCGTAGCGCCGGCCGACGGCGTTGTGCTCAAGGCCGGCTTCAGTCCCGGATATGGCAATATGGTTGAAATCAGTCATGGGTACGGAATCAAGACTGTTTTCGGGCACAACTCCAGACTCAATGTGAAAGTGGGGCAGCAGGTTAAGCGCGGAGATATCATATCCTATGTAGGCGATACCGGGTCGAGCACTGGACCGCATCTCCACTATGAAGTACGGCTGAACGGATTGCCCGTGAATCCCAAGAAATACTTGAATTAAGATGCTATGCCGCCGATACGCATCGTCATCTTATTATAATGGATAAATTTTACCTATATATAGCTTCATTTGTAATGTTCACAGGATTTAGACATTAATCCATTGGATTGCCAATAGATACTCAAGACACCCCAAAAATATTTAGCATTTATTTGAAGCAAATAGCCTATTGGTGGACCCGATTCCCACCGATACAAGTCGATACAATATTTGTACAGTTAGACATGCTGTCCAGTTTTGTCGATACGCTGTAAGCCAAAAATTTCCGCTTCCATGTTCCATATCGTGATTGCCAATCATTTCCATTAATGAAAAAAGCAAATTCGCAGGTGATTTTCGAATATTGCGCTAGGTTTATTTCTTAACCTCTTCTTCCTGAACCATGCACTTTTAGCAATATGGGCCCATATGCATATTTGAAGTTGAAGACTGCGGGTGGCTGCTTGGCACAGCCCGCGGTCAACCGGTTTGCCTGGAGAAAAACCAGGCCCGTAACATCAGCTCAGAAACTGGGGACCTCATGCTCTACCTATATATAACGTGGCAAACATCTCTGCCGCATCCGCGAACAGGATCAGCAGTGGCTTACAGCGAATTAAGGGCCTGATTCGGGAATCCTCGGCCTTCAGGCCGGGGAGGATGTCAATCTTCCTGGAGTTCTGTCGCACGGGGTTTTTTCAGAAAACCAGTGATCACGATTGCCACGCCGGCAAAGGCAGCTGCCATGAAGAAGCTGGACGAGAAACTTCCTGTCCTTTCAGCGAGGAGACCGGCGACCGAAGGACCGGCGATTTGGCCTAGCCCGAAGATGAAGGTGATGAAACCGAAGGCAGCGAGCGCTTTATTTACGCCTACATATTCGCTTACGGCCGCTACCATGATCGATGGGATAGACCAGGCCACGATGCCGTAGAAACCGATGGAGAGGTAGAGGAACAGCGGCGGGAGGTTCGCCGCTACCATGAGGTAGGCGAGCATTTGGAGCGAAAAGACGATCATGAGTCCCGCCTTGCGCCCGAGCCGGTCCGAGAGAGTGCCGAACACCGGACCGGAGAAGAGGCTCAATAACCCCACCCAGGCCCAGAAATTTCCGGCAATGGTCTCCGAGAATCCCCGCTCTTTGACCAGCGTCGTAACAATGAAAGTCGCATAGATCACATAGGTGTAGCCGAAGAGGAAGTAGATCGTGCCGAGAAGATAGAGGGTCTTGTTTTTATAGACGCTCTGAGCCGCTTCTTCTCCGCCGGTTACCAGGGTGATGGCCATCTCTTCGCTGCCCAGTGGTTTTAATCCTACGTCTTCAGGCCTGTTTCTGAGGAAGACATGACCGATAAAAGAGATCGCTATCACCATCCCTGCAAGGATAATCCAGTTGATTCTCCACCCTTCCGGTCCGACAAGCGTGTTCACGAAGGGAATAAGCTTGCCCGACATAATGATGGCGAAGCCGCTGCCGATCACCACGAACCCGGCAGCACGCCCCCTGATCGTCCGGTCGAACCAGGCGGTGATCAGGCCCATGACCGGCACGTTCGCTGCCCCGCTACCCATGCCGGTGATCGTGTAGAGGATCAAAACCGCGCTGAAACTCCCTGCCTGGCTGATGAGTGCCATCGAAACGCCGATTATAATGAGCGCGATGATGATCAAACGGCGCGATCCTATCTTGCGTGCGATGTTGCCGCAGAACAACACCGAGGCGAGGTAGCCGAGGAAATTGCCGGTGCTGATGAATCCGATCTGAGAATAGGAAAGCTTCAGGGTCGACGCCATTGAGGGAAGCAGCATGCCGAGCGCGAACCGGCCAAAGCCGAGACAGGCCACGATGCAGAGCGTGCCGGTAACGACGATGATCCATGCGTAGTGGATGGGTCGACGAGCGGGTTCAGGTTCAGTCATGAAGCGACAATATGCCTTTCTTCAAAAACGCAATAAATTTTTACCAAGAAGAGCACAAAGGACGCGAAGAATTAAATCTCAATAGTACTTACCGTTGATCCGTATTTTCGTAAGCGACCTGTGCTGTGCAGTTCAGGTTCTATTCTTTGGCGCAAACGCAGGGTTTCTTTCAACTAAAATTCGGAAGCGATGAAATTATTTGATGACATCAGCGATATTATCCTTCTTCCGGTACACGGTACCCTGGAACAAAGCGATAGCGTTGCCATCATCATCGGTTACGTTGACCAGATAGGTCCCGAGCTTGGGATTTAAGGACACTTCGTTTGCCTCGGCGGTCAAGGCCCCGTTTTTTACGGCCTTAAAAAAGGAAATGCCCACGTTGATCGCCATGGCAAGCGTGCCGTGAGAGTTGGATGCAGCTGAGAAGACTGCATCAGCGAGTGCGAAGATTGCACCGCCGTGGACGGTTCCTGCGCTGTTCAGGTGATGATCTTTTATTTCCATTCTGGCTTTTGCCCTGCCTCGGAAACATTCGAGCATCTCGATGCCGAGATGTCTGGCAAAGCGATCATTATCAACGAACCTTTTTATGTCATCCATGATTTAGGTCCTTTCCTTATTCGAATAAAATGAAACCCTTAAAGCATGAACACGAATTGCATGAATGGCTCGCATGTCACGAAGAGAAAAAGGATTATTCGTGATCATTCATGATAACGTTTTTGAAATTTTCTTTCTATGTGAACAAGAATTTAATTTGCTACAAACAAAAGCGACGCCATTATATCAAAATTCCTCATACGGACTCAACAGATAATATGAATTTATGTTTACAAAACAGTGCATTCTGGTTTATAATTACCGACGTTTCCAAAGCAAATCCCCAGGTTTCGGGATGAAATCTCAGAACGCAGAGGAGTCGCTATGCCCTGGAATGCCGAAGAATCCCTTTCACGACAGGAACTTACGAAGCTGCAGAGCAATCGTTTGCAGAAGGCCTGCGAACGGGTCTATGCCCGCGTCCCCTTCTATAAAAAGAAGTTCGATGAGAAAGGCATCAAGCCTTCCGACGTAAAAGGCATCCAGGACATCGTCAAACTTCCGTTCACGAAAAAGTCCGATCTACGGGACAATTATCCGTATGGGCTCTTTGCGGAGCCCCTTGAAGCGATCGTTCGCATTCATGCCTCGTCAGGCACGACGGGCAAGCCGACCGTCGTGGCCTACAACCGGAACGATATCGCGCTCTGGGCCGACGTTATGGCGCGCACCTTCACCTGCGCCGGCGTGACGAACAAGGACGTGGTCCAGAATGCCTATGGCTACGGCCTGTTCACCGGCGGCCTCGGCGCACACTACGGCGCAGAGCGCGTGGGCGCCTCGGTCATTCCGATCTCGGGCGGCAACACCCAGAAGCAGATCATGCTCCTGCAGGACTTCGGCAGCACCGTGATCTGTTCCACGCCGTCATTCGCGCTTTACATTTATGACGTTGCCTGCGAGATGAAGATCAACCTCGATACTATCAAGCTGCGCGTCGGTCTCTTCGGCGCTGAACCCTGGACCGAAGAGATGCGTCGCGAAGTGGAAGAGCGGCTGCGGATCAAGGCCATTGACATCTACGGCCTCTCTGAGATCATCGGCCCGGGCGTGTCGTCGGAGTGCATCGAGGCGCAGAGCGGGCTCCACATCAACGAGGATCATTTCTATCCCGAGATCATCAACCCCCAGACGGGCGATCAGCTGCCATACGGGCAGGAAGGCGAGCTCGTGATCACGAGCATGTCGCGCGAAGCAATGCCGCTCATCCGTTACCGAACGGGCGATATTACTAGCCTGAACCCCGAGACCCTGCAAGTGCGGCAGAACGCTCGTCCGCATGAAGCGGGTGCTCGGTCGCGCCGACGACATGCTCATCATCCGCGGCGTGAACGTGTTCCCGTCACAGGTCGAGTCGGTCCTGCTCCGCTCCGAAGAGGTGGCGCCCCATTACGTCATCGAGGTCACGCGCAAAGGGAGGCTCGATGAGATGAACGTGAATGTTGAGGTGACGACAAAGTTCATGGAGGAAATGGCACAAAAGGTGCTTTCCACGGACCTTAAGGCCTTCGCGCAGGAAGAGGAAGTTCTCATTCACCTCAAACGCGAAATCCAAAAGAACATCAAGGACATCATCGGCGTGAATACCGAGGTGACGCTCCGGCCCCCCAATACGATACAGCGCAGCGAGGGCAAGGCCACACGCGTGATCGACAACAGGCTGAAGTAAGAATATCACCAAATTACCGCAAAGCCGCGAGGCATGGTAGGGACGGCTTTTTCCCAAACGTACCTTTGCGCCTTTGCGGTTCGTAATTATATGCGAGGAGCATTTTTTTGAAGAAAGCAATCCTTTCAGGTAACGAAGCAATCGCCCGCGGGTTTATCGAAGCGGGGGGCAAAATCGCCGCGGCCTACCCCGGCACACCGAGCACTGAGGTGCTCGAGACCCTTTCTCAGATCGAAGACATCCACGCTGAATGGTCCGTGAACGAAAAAGTAGCCCTCGAGGTGGCCATCGGCGGCGCACTGTCCGGCGTGCGCTCCCTCGCGTGCATGAAGCATGTGGGTGTTAACGTTGCGGCCGACCCGCTCATGACCGCAGCGTACACCGGCATCAACGCTGGGCTCGTGCTTATGGCAGCAGATGACCCGGGCATGTTCAGCTCCCAGAACGAGCAGGACACGCGCCACTTCGCCCGGCTCGGCAAGATCCCCTGCCTCGAACCGTCGGATTCAGCAGAAGCAAAACAGTTCATCAAAGCTGCTTTCGAGCTGAGCGAGTCCTTTGACACGCCAGTCATCCTTCGCACAACGACACGAATATCCCATTGTAAAAGCGTTGTGACTATCGATGCTGCCGAGAGTCCGGCTGGGCGAGGACTTGCCCGAGATTTCGGCAAATACGTGATGCTCCCGAGCAACGCCAAAAAGCGGCATGTGTTCGTTGAGGACCGCCTCGTGCGACTCAAAGCATGGGTCGAGACTTCAGCGCTCAACCAGGTGGTCGACGGTGATAAGGAAATCGGCTTTATCTCCTCCGGCATCTCGTACCAGTATGTTCGCGAGGCGTTCCCTGGCGCATCGGTACTCAAGCTCGGGGTAACTTTCCCGCTGCCGGAGAAGCTCATTAGGAAGTTTGCTGCATCCGTAAAGAAGCTCGCTGTGGTAGAAGAGCTCGATCCTTTCCTCGAAGAACAGATCAAGGCCATGGGCATTGCGGTCCATGTCGGCAAAAACATGCTCCCGCTCTGCGGCGAATTCAGCCAGCGGCTGGTGTTCGAGAAGATCTCCAGCAGCCCTCTTCCGATGAAAGAACCTGTGGCAGGGTTGCTCATGCGACCGCCGACGTTCTGCCCCGGCTGCTCGCACCGCGGCCTATTCACCGTACTTGCAAAGCTCAAGCTCCATGTTTCCGGCGATATCGGCTGCTATACCCTCGGCGCGCTCCCGCCCTTTTCGGCAATGCACACTTGCATCTGCATGGGCGCGAGCATCTCCGCTGCGCACGGCATGGCCAAGGGACTTGCCCTGCAAGGGACCAAACAGAAGCCCGTTGCCGTTATCGGAGACTCCACGTTCCTTCACTCGGGCATAACCGGTCTCGTGAACATGGTCTACAACGGCGGCGACGCCATTGTCATCATCATGAACAACGACACGACGGGTATGACCGGCGGCCAGGAGCACGCCGGCACGGGCCGGATCGGCGAAAGGTACGGCCGCACCGCGGCTCGACATTGCCAAACTCTGCCAAGTCGTCGGCGCGAAGAGGGTGCGTGAGATCGACGCCTACAAGATCAAGGACCTCGAAAAAATTATAAAGGAAGAACTTGTGGAGCAGGGCCCGTCCGTGCTCATATCGAACCAGCCCTGTGTGCTGCGCTACCGGATCTCGAGGAAGGCCTTTGCAGTGGAGCGAAAGACCTGCGTCGGGTGCAAGGCATGCCTCAAAGCCGGATGTATTGCCCTTTCCTTTACACCCGAGGGGAAAACAGGACACGTCGAGATCGATCAGCTCTTGTGTAACGGGTGCGGCATCTGCGCACAGCTGTGTACCACAGGGTCGATGAAGACGATGTAGGATTTCTACCGCAGTGGACCAAAGGGAAAAACTGTTTGGACGCTGATGAATGTAGAATAAGCAGATTAAAATAGTTACTCAAGATTTAAATCTGCGAGCATCTGCGTCCCCTTATTTTGATCATTTCTTTACGGGTATGAACATGATCGTTTATAATATATTGATCAGCGGCGTGGGCGGGCAAGGCGTGCTCCTGACTAGCAAGATCATTGCCGAGGCTGCGCTCCTGCAAGGCCTAGATGTGAAACAGAGCGAGGTGCATGGCATGGCGCAGCGCGGCGGGAGCGTCCTATCGCAGGTACGTTTCGGAGAGAAGGTGTTCTCACCGATCGTGAGCGAGGGCGAGGCCGATCTCCTAATCGGGTTCGAGCCGCTCGAAACAGCGCGGTATCTCCACTTTCTGAAGGACGATGGTGCCGTCATCTACAACACCCGTCCTATCGGTACCATCGGCGTTTCCATCGCCGTGGAAAAATATCCTGCGGACATCGACGATGTCATCAAAAGACGCGTCAAGACCATCCTGCCCTTCGATGGCACGCAGCTTGCGGTTGCTGCCGGAGACAAGCGCACGCTCAACCTCGTCATGCTCGGCGCGGCGCTTAAGTTCATTCCGCTCAAGGAATCGATCATCATCGACGCAATCGTGAACACGGTCCCCAAAAAAGTTCTCGAGATCAATCAAAAGGCTTTTGCGGCGGGAAAGGCGCAGGTCTCATAACTAGCAGGTAAGGCTTCTCGAAGAGCAGCAAGTGTTTCTCCTGAATCAGAAAGCTTGTGCTCGGCATCTCTCAGCCTATCCATGCCATAGCAGTACTTTTTAAAGCGCCTCGATGAGCCAAGTGGCTCTTGTGACAAGGTCGACCACTGCATAATCCCTCTCCGTTGACAAATTCATGGAAGGTGCGATGAAATTCGGATTTGCAGTGAAGGGAATTGCTCGGTTCAGATGTTGCCTCAATCATCATACTGTGATCACCCGATATGCGAGCGAATGGCATGGTTGACATCCTCCCCGGCCTCAAGGCCGAGGATCACCGAATCAGGCTCTGCATCTACTGAGAGCCAAGACTTCTGTTTGCAGATGCGGCAGAGATGTTTGCCGCGTCCCCGGCTCATGGGCTGATACAGATGACCTGGTATTTCTCCAGGCAAACCGGTTGACCACAGGCTGTGCCAAGCAGCCACTACTTCAAAAACCACCTGTTGGTTTCGGGAGATACCTTTTATACATAGGCGCTAATTATGACACCACAGATTTTTGCTAAACCATTGTTCTTAAGGTTTCCAACGTTGGTCGTTGGGGTGCCGCGAGCATATGCATCGCGAACCATTGATTTAGCGAAACTCATAAACCGGTGTCATAGTTATTTCTTTGACGGCAGAAGTTTTACCCGGCAACCTTCTTGCCGGAACCCCCTACTTATGGTTTTAAAGAACAAAACAGGGTTCGTTTCCCTGTAGTACGACTACCTCCAATGTATCGGGTGATTTATTATTTGTCAAACAGAAAGTAGCGGCCTAACAGCGCATCTAACCATGTTAGGTCTGCGCCTTATATCCCCGCCCTGAAGAGACTGGGTTTTACGGCGCGAAATGATGAAGAGATGGGTAAAAGTTTCTATAAAGATGGTATCAAATTTGAGTGCCAGGGTTCTGGCAAGTGCTGTATAACGAGGGGAAAGTATGGGTATGTTTATTTATCCTTCAAAGACCGCAAACGGCTTGCCGCCTACTTTGGCATTTCTGCAGATATGTTCACGACAAAATATGTCGAAAAGACCGATGGCCAGTATCATTTGAAATATACGGGGAAGGACTGCCCGTTTTATCAGGACAAACGCTGTATAGTGTATGATGCCCGTCCTTGGCAGTGCCGCACGTGGCCCTTCTGGCCGGAGAACATGAACAGGACCGTATGGGAACGGGACGTCGCGGCCTTCTGTCCTGGTGTGGGCATGGGCAGGCTGTATTCAGCAGAAGAGATTGAAGAAATTCTGGTAAAAAGAAAAGATGTCTCCGGACGCCAGGAGTAAGGTTAAAAGGCCAGAAAAAACCGCTAAACAGACGCAGCCTATTTCAGTTGCACTTCCCCCGTAATTTTTCCCTTCCCTACGGCACTGGCATGCCTGCTGCTCGTGGGCAAATGCGTCACGAGACTCCGCGCCGCATTTTTTGAGCTTTTTTGTCGACAAAAGTCTCCAGGGCTAGTCTGGCTTCAGAAGTGAGGCTGGAAAATTTTACGCCGTATTGTTTGGTTTTTGCTTCAGATGCCTGCGGGATGATCCTGATGATCTCCCCTGTCGCCTGTATCCGGATTGAATCAGGGAGGAAGAACGAGCAAATCACATGGTCGCCCTGAACGAGGGTCTTGTCAGTTTCAATGAGCATGCCCGTTGTGCTGATATTCTGTGACCGGCAGAAGAACGTTGAGTTCAAAGGGTTCCCATGAATGATGGCATTTCCCTCAACGGAGACGAGCACGCGGTATGTCTCCCTCCATGCAATTTCGAGGAGCTGCTGCGCTTTCGCAAGGAGCATAGCCGGATTGACCGGCCGCAACAGTACAGCATTCGCCCCGCACCGCGAACTTTGTTCGATCGCTGCAGGGGTGTTGGGGCAGATCATGAGCACCGAGACTGAGCGCAGTTCCGCGTCTTTTCTGATCAGAGAGAAAAGCTGTTCACTGCTCATTCCTGGCATGTCGAGCTCCGAAATGATAAGATGCACGCGCTCCTCGCGATGGACCTTGAGCGCCTCATCGTTCGAGGCTGCCGTAAATATCTTGACGTCTGTCCGGTCCAAAAAGCTATTTTTCTGCCGCAACGTCTTGTGAATATCCTGTCCTATTAATACTTTTTTCATGGCTGACCCTCGGTCGTTCGACCTGCTCCTTTCGATTGCCGATGGATGGCGCGCATTGTGCATACCTGATTATAGCATAAAGGTAAAATGTCGGCTGCTACCAGGCTTGTAGTGAGGGCAAAAGGTGAGACGATTTATTCAAGTCGTTTCAATCCAAGCAGCTTTACAGCATTTTGATACAGCATCTTCTCTTTCACCTGGTCGGATACCTTTAATCGCAGCGTCCGTTCAAGCATCTCCTTCTGATCTGTCCACGGACTGTCTGTCCCGAAGAGTATCCTGTCTTCAGAAAAATGTGAGATGAGCTTAATGAACTGGTCGTCACTTACCTCGCTCAGGGTCATCGACGTCTCGGTATAAACGTTCTCGCAATCGCTGAGGCAGCTGATCCGGTCCCACTGTTTCCATCCACCGACATGTGTACAGACGATCGTGAGATCCTTGAACCAGTCAGCCACTTTCTTTACGCGTTCAACGTCGGCCTGGGTATTCCCGGGAAAGGCCATGTCGAACCCACTGTGGAACATGAGGTAGAAACCGAATGATGCCATCAGCTCGTAAAAACCGTACATGTACTTGTCATCGATAAAGAACTTCTGGTACATGGGGTGAAGCTTGACCCCCCGGATGCCCGCCCGATGCGCCTGGCCGAACATGTCCTCCACCTCTTCGGTGTCGTTCGACGGGTGGAAGGAGATGAGCGGATGGATGGCCTCGCTCTTTATCTGCATGCAGAAATCGAGGATAGGCAGCATCTGCGAAGGCTTCGTGGCGATGTTCGCGACGACGCTCGCGGAAATGTCCGCGGTCTTCATTGACTCAAGCAGGCCCCGTAATGTTCCGTCCGTACAGGGCCGGTAGTCGCCTGACTCGGCTGAAAGAGCGTCCATGGCGGTCTTGGCAACCTTGTCCGGAAAAATGTGCGTGTGGAAGTCGATGTATCTCATGTTTATTTTACTTATAAAATCGTCACAGAGACAGAGGAGATTTTTGACACAGATTTACAATGATTACGTATGATTTTAATACAGCGCCAAAGTTCTTTCTGTGAAAATGTTATTTTCATCAGTATCTTGATTGACTAGGATTTTTTCCTTGTCCCTGCTGCCCTGTGGCAAAGCATTAGAATTTGCGGTTATCAATGACCCGCTTTGCTTTTCCCTCGAACCTCTCCAGCGTCTTCTTTTCAACGAGCTTCACCTCAACCGAGATGCCGAGTTCCGCGGCGAGCCGCTTCTTAATGGTCTCCTTGAGCTCGGTCTGTTTCTTCATCTCATCGAAGAAGATCGCTTCTGATACCTCGACGAGCACCATGGTCTCATCAAGGGCGCCCTTGCGGTCGATGATGATCTGGTAGTGCGGGGCAATCCCTTCGATCTCGAAGAGAACCGTCTCGATCTGCGACGGGAACACGTTTACGCCGCGGATGATAAGCATGTCGTCGGTCCTGCCGAACACCCTCGTCATCCGCCTCATGGTCCTGCCACAGGGGCAGGGCCCGGAAATAAGCCGGGTGAGGTCGCGGGTCCGATACCGGATGACCGGGAAGGCCTCTTTCGTGAGCGTGGTGATCACCATCTCTCCGATCTCGCCGGGCTTGACCGGTGCGAGCGTGTCGGGATTGATCATCTCGACGAGAAAATGGTCTTCGTTGATATGCAGACCGTTTCGCTCGAGGCACTCTCCGGCAACGCCCGGTCCCATGACCTCGGAAAGGCCGTAATTGTCCGTCGCAATGATCTTGAGCTTTCTCTCGATCTCCTTCCGCATGGCGTCTGACCAGGGTTCGGCACCGAAGAGCCCGTACTTGAGGGAGAGTGAATTCGGGTTGATTCCCATTTCCTTGATTGTGTCTGCGATCAGCATGGCATAGCTCGGCGTGCTTACGAGCGCTGTGGTCTTGAAGTCCTGCATGATCTTGATCTGGCGCTTCGTGTTGCCGCTCGAGATCGGGATAACCGAGGCTCCGAGTCGCTCCGCGCCATAGTGCAGGCCAAAGGCGCCGGTGAAGAGGCCATAGTTGAACGCGATCTGGATTACGTCGTCTTTTGTGATACCTCCGGCAGTCAGGATCCGCGCCACAAGGTTCGACCAGGTCTTGATGTCGTTCCTTGAATAGCCCACGACCGTGGACATGCCCGTCGTCCCTGACGAGGCGTGGACACGGACGACCTCTCGGAGCGGAACTGCGAATAGACCGTAAGGGTAATTTTCCCGCAGGTCGTTCTTGGTCGTGAAGGGGAGCTTTCCCAGATCATCGAGGGAGCGCAGGTCATCGGGGTTGAATCCGATCTCATCGAACTTTTTCCGATAAAAAGGGACGTTCCTGTACACCCGGTTGAGGGTCGACTCAAGCCGTTCGAGCTGCATCTGCTCGAGCTCTTCTCTGTCCATGCATTCGCTTTCAGGCTGCCAGTACATAATCACCTCCGTTCGCCAATAAATCCGAAACTGTAATAGCGAAGTACTCAATAATTTCAAAACTCGTAAATCGCATTGATTATTGCGATTATCTTCGATCTCCTTGATGATTGTATTGTCATAGTCCAAGTCTCTTCCGAGATACGCCCGCTGCACATCGCGGTTCGCCAGGAGATCATCGGCCTCTCCCTCGAGGATGATCCTGCCGGTCTCGAGCACGTAACCGCGGTTCGCGATCTTGAGGGCGCTCCGCGCATTTTGCTCCACGAGCAGCACGGTGTTCCCCTCTTCGCGGATCCTCACAATGATGTTAAAGATCTCTTTCACGATGAGCGGCGCCAGACCCATGGAGGGCTCGTCGAGCATGACAAGCGACGGCCTGGCCATGAGCGCCCTGCCCATGGCAAGCATCTGCTGTTCACCTCCGGAAAGGGTGCCGGCAAGCTGGTGCTCCCGTTGTCTGAGTACCGGGAAGAAACCGTATACATGCTCGAGATCGCGTTCCACCTCATGCTTGTTCCCGCGCCGGTACTGTACATAGGCGCCGAGCAGGAGGTTCTCCTTCACCGGCATTGCGGGAAATACCTGCCTGCCTTCGGGAACGAGTGAGCAGCCACTGAACACGATCTGCTCCGTCGGAATGTGGTCTATGTTCCGGCCATTGAAAAGGATTTCGCCGGACTGGGCCCTGAGCAGACCCATGACGGTCTTGAGGAGCGTGGTTTTGCCCGCGCCGTTTGCGCCGATGATCGTGACGATCTCGCCGGGTTTTACATGAAGCGATACGCGCCTCAGGACATTCAGGCTTCCGTACCCTGCGTTAAGGTTCCGCAGTTTAAGCATCGTCTTCTCCCAGGTAGACCCTGACGACTTCGGGGTTGTTCTGGATCGCGCGGGGCACATCGTCGGCGATCTTTTCGCCGTAGCTGAGGACGATGATCTCGTCGGAGATGTTCATGACCAGCGACATGTCGTGCTCAACGATCAGAACGGTGATGCCGAGGTCCCTGATCCTCGTGATGAGTTTCGCCATATCCGCTGTCTCGCGCATATTGAGGCCTGCTGCGGGCTCATCGAGAAGCAGCATCGCGCGGTTCCGACGCAAGTGCGCGGGCGAGCTCAACGGCGCGCTGCTGGCCGTAGGAAAGGCTTGTGGCCTCGCGATGGGACAGACCGGCGATGTCGAGAAAATCCATGATCTCGAGCGCTTTTTCCCGGATCTCTTTCTCCTCACGCCAGGTCCAGGGAAGGTTCAGCATGCCGGCGATGAACCCGGCCCTGGTCTTGACATGGCGGCCGACCATGACATTTTCGAGCGCTGTCATGTGCGCGAACAGCTTGATATGCTGAAAGGTACGCGCAAGGCCCTCTTCCGCAATCTCACAGGGACTCCTGCCGTGGATCGGCATACCGTTGTAAACGATAGCGCCTGAGTCAGGTGAAAGGAAACCGGATACGATATTGAAGAGCGTTGTTTTTCCGGCACCGTTCGGCCCGATGACCGCCTTAATGCTTCCCTGCTCAACGGTGAAGCTCACTTCCTTCACTGCTTGAAGGCCGCCAAAACGCTTGCTGATATTGTTTACTTCTAGAAGAGCCATTATTACTCTACCCAATAATTAAATGCCAGTCATCATGAATCCGTTTGACACGAATGTCATGAAGAAATTTTTTACGCCTTATTTTTATGATTCACGTGACTCATGTAGATCACTAGCTTTGTATACTCATTACCTTCGACCGCCGCACGAACTTCCTCACGAGCGCCAGAAGATCGGAGCCCATAATACCATCGGGCGCGAAGAGCATGATGAGGATCAGGATGCCGCCGAATACAGCGTCATCAAAGGTCCCGAAATATCCGCGCAACGAGAAGAAGTTTAAGACCACGCTCATAATGAGCGTCCCCCAGAGGCTTCTCATGCCGCCGACTGCAACGATCGCCACATACCGCACGGACTTCATGATCGACGCTTCGGACGGGCCGATGCCGCCGTTAAAGTGCGTGAGGAACACACCGGCGATAGCAGCGAGCACGGCGCTCAGCACGAACGTGTACAGCTTGTAGCGGGCTGTGTCAACGCCCATGGCGTTCGATGCGTCCTCTGCTCCGTGGATTGCGCGGAGTGCACGACCGACCCGTGAGTTGATGAGGTTCGTAAGCAGCAGCATGGCCACGATGACGAGGAGCCAGGCAAAGTAATAGTTCAGGACCCTGAGGGACGAGCCGCCGCTGACGCTGATGCCGGGCACTAAGCGGGAAGGGCGGCACGCTCGAGATCCCGTCAGCAGCGCCGAACTGCTGCGTGCCGAGCACGATGCTGAAGATGATCGTGCCGAATCCGAGCGTCGCCATCGCCAGATAGTGACCTTTTAGTTTGAGCACCGGGATTCCGATGGCGTAGGAAATGACCAGCGCGAGCAACGCGGCAACAACGCAGGCGACCCAGGGATGGACGCTCAGGATCTGGGCTCCGTAAAGGTCCTGTCGGCTTGTCAGAACCTGGAGCCGCGTCAGCAATGAGATGAGCGGAACGTCCTTGTACGCTGAAAGGTTGAGAGTGGTGAGTACGGCTGACGCATAGCCGCCGATAGTAAAGAAGCCTGCGTGGCCCAGGGAAATCTGGCCCGCAAATCCCATTAAGAGGCAGAGACCAACGACGACGAGCGAATAGTAAGCCGTCATGGTGAGCTGCGTAAGATAAAAATCCTTGCCCAAAGCAAGGGTCAGCAGCTGGACCGCCACAACGGTACCGGCCAGGCACAGGATCGGAGTAAATCGAGAGGTCCTCATCAGAAATCCTTTAACCTCATGGCTTCCTTGTTCCCGAATAGGCCACTCGGCCTGATGAACAGCATCGCGAGCAGAATCGAAATGGAGATGGCGTCCTTGTACGCCGTCGGGCAGGACCCAGATGCTGAACGATTCGAGAACGCCGAGAATGAACCCGGCACCCACTGCCGCCATGCTGTTGCCCAGCCCGCCGAGGATGGCGACGGTAAAGCCCTTGATGGCAAGGCCCGCGCCGATATTGTACTGCGTGTATGTGATCGGCGACACCACGCATCCGGCCAGGGCGCCGATGCCGGCGGAGAGCACGAAGGAAAGGGTGACCATGTTCTTCGTCGGGATGCCGCAGAGCGCGGCGGCTTCGCGGTTCGCGGCGCAGGCGCGCATTTCCCTCCCAAGCATGGTGTACTTGAAAAACAGATTCAGGAAGAGGACGACGACCGAGCAGACGCCGATGCTCCAGAGGACCTGTGGCGAGATGCGGACACCGCCGAAGGAGAGGGACGAGACCTCGTTGCCGGTGAAATAGGGCAGGGAGCGGACGCTTTCTCCCCAGACGGCGAGCGCCGCCTCCCGGATCAGGATCGAGATGCCGATGGTGATGATGATCATGCGCAGGACCGACGGCTTCACGAGCCAGCGGATGAAGGTCATTTCGATCAGCCCGCCGATGATCATGGTGATCAGAACGGCGCCGAGGATCGCGAGCGGAAGCGGCAGGAAGCCGTGCAGGGTCACGGCGATCATGCCGCCGAGCATCACGAACTCTCCCTGGGCGAAATTGATGATCCCGGTGGTGTTGTAGATGATGTTGAACCCGATGCCGACGATGGCGTAGATGGTGCCGTAGGTCAGGCCGGCGACGAGGTATTGAAAGAATAAGTTCGATCAAGAACATGACTCTCAATGAAAAGGCAGAACAAGAACATATTGACCACAGAGGCACGAGAGGATAATAGACGCGGTGACGAAAGTTACGAACAGACAGATACAGAGACGCATCGATCTAAGGTACTTTCGCTGAATCCTATCCTACGCTTCCGATCTCTCCATGTCGATCTCGCCTGTTTCGTCGTATCTTATTTCTCCAGCAGCACGAACTTGCCGTCCTTCACGGTCAGCATGGCAAAGGCGTCGATATCGAGGCCGTTGTGGTCCGTCGGAGAAAAGTTGAATACACCGGCCGTACCGATGAATCCTTTCATGTTTTCGATGGAGTTCCGGACCTTTTCCCGGTCGTCGCCGGCCTCCCGCATGGCTCGGTGCGAGGATCATCAGGGCGTCATATGCATGGCCGCCGAAGGTGCTGACGTCTTCATGGTATTTTGCCTCGTAGGCCTTCTTGTAGGCCATGAGGACTGGCTTCTGCGGATTTTTGTCCGACAGCACGTCGGCGACGACGATCCTGCTCGCCGGAAAGATCACACCCTCGGCGGCAGCGCCTGCGGCCTTTGCGTACTGGATGTTGGCGAAGCCGTGGCTCTGGAAGATCGGAACGGTCATGCCGATCTGGCGGGCGTTCTTGATCACGATTGCCTGGGCCGGCTCGATGGACCAGTTGACGATCGCCTGGACGCCCTTTGCCTTGAGCTTCGTCACCTCGGCCGTGAGGTCCGTTGCCGACTTGTCATAGACCTCGCTGATCAGGATCTGGATGCCGTGCTCGGGCGCAAGCTTCTCGAGCTGCTCCTTGCCTGCCTTGCCGAATCCCGTGTTGCTCGACAGGACGCCGATCTTCGAGATATTCATCTTTTTCATCTGCTGGAATATCTTGATTACCGCGTCGCTGTCTTTCGGAGCTACTTTGAAGACATACTTTGCAAGGGGATTCACGATCACCTCAGCGGCGGCGCAGGAGATGAGGATGGTCTTTCCCTCTTCTACGATGTTCTTGATCGCCATGGTCTCTCCGCTCGTGGAAGGACCAATGATCGCGAAGACCTTCTCCTCCTCGATCAGCTGTTTTGCGAAGGAAACAGCCTTTTCCGGGCTGCTGCCCGTATCCTTGATAAGGAGCTCAACTTTTTTCCCGATGATGCCGCCTCTTGCATTGATGTCATCGACCAGCATCTCGAGGGTCCGCGCCTCGGGAGCGCCAAGATTCGACGCCGGGCCGGTCACGGACAGGATAGCGCCGACCTTGATCGAGTCGGCAGCCATTGCCGGTGCAATAAGCAATGCGAGAACAGCCGGGATTGCAGCTAGAAGTTTTACCATTCTCATGCTAGATTTTTCCTCCTTAGCCACCATGTCATTCTAAGCACAGCGACGGATCTCGCATCTTGCAAGATTGTTCGCTCTAATCCAGATTGACCTGTCTCTTCCTATCAAACAACAGGGAGTGCCCGGAATTCCCGGACACTCCCTGTCTGAACTCCCGCAGAAACCTATTTTTCCAGCACCGCGAACTTGCCGTCTTTCACGGTCAGCATCTCAAAGGCATTGAGATCGAGACCGTTGTGGTCCGTGGCGAGACATGTTGAAAATGCCCGCTGTGCCGACGAGTCCCTTGATGTTCTCGATGGCCGTCCGGACCTTTTCCTTGTCCGCGCTGCCGGCATTCTTGATGCCTCGCTCAAGGAGGATCATGGCATCATAGGCATGGCCGCCGAAGGTGCTCACGTCCTCCTTATATTTCGCCTCATAGTCTTTCTTGTAGGACTCCAGGACAGCTTCTTCTGCGGGTTCTTGTCCGAAAGCACATCGACGACGAGCAGCCTGCCTGCCGGGAAGATGACGCCTTCGGCCGCGGGACCACACGTCTTGCACATAGTTGATGTTGCCGAAGCCGTGGCTCTGGAAGATCGGAACGGTCATGCCGATCTGGCGGGCGTTCTTGATCACGATGGCCTGGGCCGGCTCGATGGACCAGTTCACGATGGCCTGTACATTGGCCGCCTTGACCTTCGTCACTTCGGCGGTCAGGTCCGTGGCGGCCTTGTCATAGACCTCGTTGATCAGGATCTGGATGCCGTTCTCGGGAGCAAGCTTCTCGATCTGTTCCTTGCCTGCCTTGCCGAAGCCGGTGTTGCTGGACAGCACGCCGATCTTGGAGATGCCCATCTTCTTCATCTGCTCGAAGATCTTGATTACGGCATAGCTGTCCTTCTGGGGCGTCTTGAACACGTACTTGGCAACAGGGTTCACGATTACCTCGGCAGCTGCGCAGGAAATAAGGATGGTTTTTCCATCTTCCGCAATGTTCTTGATCGCCATGGTCTCGCCGCTCGTGGACGGACCGATGATGGCAAATACCTTCTCTTCTTCGATCAGCTGCTTGGCAAAGGAGATCGCTTTTTCCGGGCTGCCGCCCGAGTCCTTTATGATCAGTTCAATCTTATTACCGTTGACACCGCCTTTCGCGTTGATGTCCTCGACGAGCATCTCGAGGGTCTTTGCCTCGGGCGCGCCCAGGAACGAGGCGGGGCCGGTTACCGCCAGAATGGCGCCGACCTTGATGGCGTTCCCCGCCAGGGCAGGCGCGGCGAACACGGCTATGATGCATAATGCGACTGCTAGCAATCTTACAATTCTCATCAACGTTCCTCCCTCAGAATGATATGCGCCCAACGTGCGCTGGCGAACGGCATTACAATCGCCGTATCTCCTCGTCGCTCAAGATCCTGACACCCGCTTTCCGAAGGGTATCGATGGCGTTCTCGATCTCGTCGAACCTGAAGATCAGGACGGCGTTTCCCTCGCTCTTTTGGACAAAAGCATACATGTATTCCACGTTGATATCTTTTCCCTGGAGCGCGCTCAGGATCCCCGCAAGACCACCGGGCCGGTCGGGAACTTCCACGGCAACGACCTCGTTCTGACCCACGGTAAAACCATTATCCTTCAGAAGTTTTTTCGTTTTTTCAATATCATTGACGATGAGCCGCAGGATACCGAAATCCGCAGTATCAGCCAGGGAGAGTGCCCTGATGTTGATCCCGTTTTTGGCGAGGATATCGGTCACTTCGGCAAGACGTCCCGATTTGTTTTCGACGAATATAGAGATCTGCTCGACCTTCAAGAGATTCTCCTTCACTCATGCATATTAAAGAGCGTGTGCTCATGCACTTTGCTTTCTAATCAGGGGAAATGCATAATAATATGTCGATTTCCGTGTCTTTGTCAAGGTAAAGCTGTTTAAAAAAGCAGCAAATTAGCAGGGAAAAGATTAGCAAATCTAATAGAATTATAAATATATTTATATAAATAAGGTTTGAATTTTCATTTTTGTTTTTGCTACAATGTTGCAGTTTTATATGCAAATGTGTTCTTTAGTAACATTATTGATTAATTTTTCTTCTCAAAAACGTTCTCATTCGAGAAACGATCTAAATCTACATTGAAGGGGGGATCTATGAAGAAAAAGTTATTAATGAAGGTTTCACTGGCTTTAATGCTCTGTCTGCTATTCGCTGTATCAGCCTATGCAGAGGTCGAGACATCCTACGGCATCAACTTCCGGCTGCGGCAGGAAACATGGGATAATCTCTTCGACATGAATATTGTTGACGCGACTTCAAATTCGCCGGTGTTTACAAGACCCGACGACAATTATTTCCGTTTGAAAACGTCCCCGTGGTTTAAAGCGGTCGTTGACAAGCAATACGTCTTTTACACCAAGCTTACGAATGAAGCGCGGTATTTCATGGAGACGAGCAGCCAGGCGAGCCGTCCTGCGGGCATGAACAAGGATGAAATTGTCTTTGATAACCTGTACGCCAGCGCCAATAATATCGCCGGTTCTCCGGTTGACCTGACGGTCGGCAGACAGGACCTCATGACCTACGGGGAGGGTTTCCTTATCATGGATGGTACCCCGGTGGACGGATCGAGGACCTATTATTTCAATGCTGCTAAAGGGGTCGTGAAGTTCGGTGATAAGACCAGTGTTGACCTCATCTGGATCACTGATCAACTTAACGATCGCGCGCTCCCATCACTCTATACTGAGCCAAAAAGACAGTTGAATACGACCGATGAGCAGGCTGCAGTATTATACGGCAGGACAAAAATTGGAGAAAACCTGAACTTAGAACCATATTATATATATAAGAGGGAGCAAACGACTCCGTTGCCCTATGGCACACAAGGAGCGTTGAAGCTGAACACCGTAGGCGCACGGGCCGTGTACGGTTTCGGCACGGGATGGAAGCTGCGGGGTGAATTTGCCCATCAGTTCGGAAGCTATGAAAACGGGAATGACCGTACTGGTGACGGCGGTTATGCATATATCTCGCGAAAGTATGAGGAGGTCAACCTGCAGCCGTCTTTCGAGCTCGGAGGTGCCTACCTGTCGGGTGATGATCCGAAAACGACCAACAAGGTTGAGGCATGGGATCCTCTGTTCTCGCGCTGGCCCTGGATGAGCGAACTTTATGTCCTTTCTTATGGAACGGAGACGGGGATCGTCGGTTACTGGACAAACCTGCAACTCTACAGGGCAAGTTTTAGGATTTCGCTGGACCCCGCAACAGGACTTGATCTTTCTTATAATTATCTGCGCGCCAATGAAAACTCCCATGTATCATCAGCACCGCCCATTTTCTCTGCGGATGGCAAAACCCGCGGAAGCCTCATCCAGGCAAAGCTGAGCCATAAGTTCTCCAAAGCCGTTGACGGTTATTTTCTCCTTGAGGACTTTGTGCCGGGGAACTACTATGTGCCGACGAACAGGGATAACGCAATGTTTGTCCGCTGGGAATTGCAGTGGAAGATATAAACTAAGCATCATACGAGGACGCTTTGCCTCTGGTGCGTCCTCATCACTGAACAATCGACCGCCCTTCACCATATCTGGAGAAGGGCGGTTCTATTTTTCGTGTTCCTTCCCCGCGCATGCAAATTTTCGCACGGGACCCTTGTATTTTCTTCTTTTCTATACTATGCTCTTCATAAGAGCAGCACGTCGTTTGGCCGGTATTCTTTATTAATAAACGAACAGCTGGAGGGAACGGATGCACGCGAGTGGAAATATATCACGGAACACCATAGCAATGGTCATGGCCGGCGGTAAGGGAGAACGGCTCAGCCCGATCACCATCGGGAGGCCAAAGCCCGCCGTTCCCTTCGGCGGAAAATACAAGATCATCGATTTCGTGCTGAGCAACATGTTAAACTCCGGCATCAGGAAGGTCTATATCCTTACCCAGTACCAGGCTTATTCGCTCAACAAGCACATCAAGGAATCGTGGGGGAAGTGGGTCGGGCTCGGCGAGTTTTACGACACTATATCTCCGGAAACGACCAATGTCGGCGAGCAGTGGTACAAGGGCACTGCCGATGCCATCTATCAGAACCTGCGGTTCATCGAGTCGTCGGGCGCCGAATATGTGGTCATCTTCGGCGGCGATCATATCTACAAGATGGACATCTCGCAGATGGTGGCATACCACCGCATGAACAAGGCCGATATCACCATTGCGGCTCTCGAGGTCTCTCCCGCGGAGGCGACACGGTTCGGCGTCCTGCATGTGGACGAGGATCTGCGGGTCACCTCATTCCAGGAAAAGCCGAAACAGCCGCCTCAGGTCCCGGGGCGGGGGACCTGTTTTGCATCGATGGGGAATTACATCTTTTCCACGGCAAAGCTTATCGACGTCCTGAAGCAAGGCAAGCGCAAATACGATGACCTCGATTTCGGGAAGCATGTCATCCCGATGATGCTCGAAGAGGGGAAGCGAGTCTTTGCCTACAGCTTCTTCGACAACTATGTCCCCGGGATGGAGCCCAACGAACGGGGGTACTGGAAGGACGTCGGGACCATTGACTCGTACTACGAAGCGAATATGGACCTCATCAGCGTGAGCCCCCAGTTGAACCTGTACAACTACAGCTGGCCCATCCTGACCAATCAGGGGAACCTCCCGCCGGCTAAGACCGTTTTTGATGCCGAAGGCCGCCGCGGGCAGAACCTAGACTCGCTCGTCTGCGCAGGGTGCATCACCAGCGGAGCGACGGTGCGCCGGTCGATCCTCGGGCCTTCCTGCAAGGTCAACAGCTATGCTCTGGTTGAGGATTCGATCCTGTTTGAGAATGTGCGGGTGGGACGGGGGGCAAAGCTCAAGAAAACAATCATCGATGAAAATATCACGATCCCGGAAGGAATGGAGATCGGCTTCGACCATGAGAATGACCGGCTGCGAGGATGCATCGTGACCGAATCAGGGATCGTGGTGGTGACGAAATAAGACATAACCTCCACCTTCAGCCATGATCTCTGTTCACCGTACCAGGAACATGAGACCCGGCGATCATTGAAGCAACTGCCTGCGCACCATGCTGAAAAAATTCCCTTTAATGTGTCCGACTGTTTCTGAGTGCATTATCCGTCCCATAGCAGGCAACATTCCATTGACATCATTCTCCCGGTTGTGCTATTCATAGAGAGTTTTCTGATTCCTGCGATGAATGAAGGGGAACCAATGACCTCTCTGATTTTTCAGAAGACCATGACCCTGCCGCTCCCGTCCGACAATGATCGGCGCGCCCATGACCAGCGCATCAGAGACACGCTGGGAATTGCTCCACTCACCATTCCTCTTGGGGTCCTGAGAAAGAGATCTTCTCTCCTCACCGAGAACAGGACCCTGCCCTGCATCATCGGACAGACCGAGAACGGATACAGGCTGATCGATATAGGCAGTAAGCGGTCCTGTTCCATCGCCCTTGACCTCGGTACGACGAACCTTGTCGCCCAGCTCTATGATAATACGGCTAAGAAAAATGTACTTACGAAGAGCCTCGAAAACCCCCAGATAGCTTACGGAAGCGACATTATCACCCGCATGCAACACGCTATCTCAGGTCATGCAGACGAGGTCTATCGTGCGCTCATGGACGGCATCAATGACCTGATCTCGGAGATCTGCAGCTCGGCCGGGATAGACGCACATGACATTCACGCCATGACCGTAGCAGGAAACACGGTCATGAGCCACTTCTTTCTTGGCCTCGATATCAGCACGATCCCCGTGGACCCTTTTGTGCCGGTTTTCCGGACGCCTGGTTTTCTCCGCGCCTCGGAGCTGTCCCTAGACATCAATCCGGAAGCGATCCTGTATGTGTTCCCGAACGCGGGCAGCTACGTGGGCGGTGACATCACGGCAGGGATCCTCGCCTCGGGCATGTTTCAGTCCGACAAACTTTCGATCCTGATCGATGTTGGTACGAATGCCGAGATCGTGATCGGGAACAGGGAATGGATGATCGTGGGCGCCGGAGCCGCTGGTCCGGCGCTCGAAGAGGGGATATCGCGGATCGGAAAACGGGCGCAGAAGGGAATCATCTATGATATAGAGATCCACGGTGACAACATCAAGTGCAAGACCTTTGATAATGCCGTGCCCGAGGGGATCTGCGGCTCAGGCATGGTTAGCCTCCTGTATGAGCTCTACAACGCGGGGATCATCGACAAGAGCGGCACCCTAAATCCCGCCGGAAAGCAGGTGACAAGCGTGGAAGGAGAACCGGCGTTCGCCATTGCCTGCACGTGCGAGGATTTCCTGTATATCAGGCAGAACGAGATCTACACCTTCATGAAATCCAAGGCCGCCATGTTCACCCTGCTTCTTGTGCTGACGCGGTCCGTCGGTATCTCGTTCCAGGACATCGCGAACGTGTATGTCTCCGGCGCACTCGGTACGGGTATTGATGCTGTGAAGGCGGTCGGCATAGGCATGCTCCCAGCATGGTCCCCGAAGATCATTAAGCCCCTCGGCAACTCGTCGCTGGAAGGCGCTCGAATGCTGCTCATGAACGGCAACCTCGTGAGCACGGTGAACGAGATCGCGGCCAGGATCACCTACAAGCATATGCACGATGATCCCGAGTTCATGAAGGAGTACCTGGGCGCCGTATTCATACCCCATACTAATCCCGAACTCTTAAGAACTGAATGATCATCTCGAAGTCATACATCGAACAACAAGCATAAATAAATTGACATCGGGTCTGTATTCGCGTGAGAATGGGGAATGCCCCTCATTGCCTTCGTCTTTGTCATATGCGCAATGTTCTGCTCAAATCACTCAGAAGAAAATAATCACACAAGTTGCCATTGCAATAATATCCAAATCGAATTAACTCCCTGGTAACGGGAATATCAGGCGCAGCTTTGCCTTCATCGGTCCTGGTCGGCAGCCCCGCGATAATGATCGTTGGAGCAGTTATTGCTGTTGTTCCTTTTGTGCCGGCACTGTCTGGCCGGAGGTCGTTGTCTCTGTTTGGTTTCACTGCCTTGCGGAGGATTCGAGGCATCATTGATGCATCCGGCGGGTTACCAGCGTAGGGAGGGCGGCTCCATTTATATTTGCAAGCCTAGCGCTGAGCGAAAGGACTTTCCCGGGAGAGGAACCCTTGCGGTCGAAAGTCAGCGTTGCAATCACGCCGCTGCCTCTCACCGGCGTGAATCGGATAATGACCAGGCGCACCATTCCAGAGACTTTTGGGTTGATCGCCGTCATGGCCCCGGTGATCAGCGGCCCCTCAATGACGCGCGGATTGGCGAGCGTAGTGGTATCGTACACGACAATGATATCAAGCGCAGCCGCATCCTGGACCCCGGCGCCTTGGTGCAGAAAGACCCCCTCCCCGATCGAGGATATCGTCACCGTGGTCGTTGCAAAGATCGGCAAAGACCGGTACAGCGCCAGGACCAGCATGACGATGACAATGATACTAGTGGATATATGATCGCCCTCATCTTCATGATGAAGTCTTCTTAATTGATAGCCGCTGTAACTGTCATGGATAATTTCCCAGTCAGATCTATAGTAGAAGGAGTTGCTGCTTTGGGATCGTTGAGACCGCTGGCTTTAAAAGTTGGCTGCTGCTGGAAATCAGCTGCTGTTGGATGATAGCCTGCAGCAATGTCGCAGTTCACTTTACAGAATTCTCCAGCGCCGCTAAATCCGTTTCCCTTCGGGCTTACGATTAATATGTGCACCTTTCCTGCAGCTGGTAAATAGGAAGCAGCATTAAGGGTTCCCACTGCGGCGCCATTGACTGTTCCAACCACTACGCCGGCATCGGTTTGCGGAGGCGTTGTGCTCTTGACCGTTACCCCCGCGGGGAGTGAAATCGTGACGTCATACCCTGTGATGACGGCAGAGGCTGGGATAGCGCCGGTGACTGCGGACGAAAGCGTAAGGACCGCTGTGGTGGGCTGTGGCTGTGTGCTGCCGCCACCACCGCCACCTCCACCGCAGGCGGAAAGAACCGTCAGTGCTAGAGAGAATATCACCAAGCTCGATAGGGATATCTTTTTCATGTAATAATCCTCCTAAAGTGTTGATTCGCGTTGCAACTACTAACGAATATTAGAGAATGCGAGTATCTGACAGAATCACAGGACGATATTCGCTATGAACCTGACCATCCGAGGATCCAGTCGTCGTGAACCGCCTTACCAGCTTGACAGCCCTGATGCCTTTCTCAGAATTGCCACTACATCGTCGAGATCGACTTTTCCATCAGATGAGCGCTGACCATTTACCAGAGGCGCTACGTCTCCATGGGAAAGATTGGATGCTGTTTGCGGATCGATCCCGGCCGCGATTCGGAGTGCCATGAGTACATCAGTGTCACCCACAGTACCAGTGCCATCGAGCAAGCCGTCGGCCATTACGACGAGATTGATTCCAGACAACGTTATAGATGTGGTGAAGTTTGCATCGCTGTCGTACATCGCCGTTATCGAATGGGATCCGACGTTAAGTGCCGTTGTGCTATAGGTGGCCGTGCCGCCGGACAAGGTGCCGGTGCCAAGGGTCGCAGCGCCGTCCATAAACGTCACCGTCCCGGTTGCCGTGGACGGGCTGACCGTTGCTGTGAAGGTGACCGAACCACCGTATGTCGATGTATTAGCAGATGATGTGATGCCCGTTGTCGTCGATGCCTTGGTCACCGTTACGTTCACCAAGCCGGTGACGGTGTTATAATTGGCGGTGTCGGTCGGCGTGAAGGTCACGCCCTGGGAGGCCGTCCCCAGACCCGGCGCGGTGGCCGGCGTTGTGAAGGCAAAGGTTCCTGGCACCTGCGCGAGGCCGCCGCTCAGCGTTGAGGAGGCCAGGGTCATACCGTAGGTGATCGGGCTTGCCGTCGGCCAGGTCAATATCGTTGGCGTTGCCTTGGTCACCGTTACGTTCACCGAGCCAGTGACGGTGTTATAACTGGCCGTGTCGGTCGGCGTGAATGTCACGCTCTGGGAGGCCGTCCCCAGACTCGGCATGTTGGTCGGTGTTGTGAAGGCAAAGGCTCCTGGCACCGACGCGAGGCCGCCGCTCAGCGTTGAGGAGGCAAGGGTCATACCGTAGGTGATCGGGCTTGCCGTCGGCCAGGTCGATACCGTCGGCGTTGCCTTGGTCACCGTTACGCTCACCGAGCCAGTGACGGTGTTATAACTGGCCGTGTCGGTCGGCGTGAAGGTCACGCCCTGGGAGGCCGTCCCCAGACCCGGCGCGGTGGCCGGCGTTGTGAAGGCAAAGGTTCCTGGCACCGACGCGAGGCCGCCGCTCAGCGTTGAGGAGGCAAGGGTCATACCGTAGGTGATCGGGCTTGCCGTCGGCCAGGTTGATACCGTCGGCGTTGCCTTGGTCACCGTTACGCTCACCGAGCCGGTGACGGTGTTGTAATTGGCCGTGTCGGTCGGCGTGAAGGTCACGCTCTGGGGGCCCGTCGCACCCGGCGCGGTGGCCGGCGTTGTGAAGGCAAAGGCTCCTGGCACCTGCGCGAGGCCGCCGCTCAGCGTTGAGGAGGCAAGGGTCATACCGTAGGTGATCGGGCTTGCCGTCGGCCAGGTCAATATCGTCGGCGTTGCCTTGGTCACCGTTACGCTCACCGAGCCGGTGACGGTGTTATAACTGGCCGTGTCGGTCGGCGTGAAGGTCACGCTCTGGGGGCCCGTCGCACCCGGCGTGGTGGCCGGCGTTGTGAAGGCAAAGGTTCCTGGCACCGACGTGAGGCCGCCGCTCAGCGTTGAGGAGGCAAGGGTCATACCGTAGGTGATCGGGCTTGCCGTCGGCCAAGTCGATACCGTCGGCGTTGCCTTGGTCACCGTTACGCTCACCGAGCCGGTGACGGTGTTATAACTGGCCGTGTCGGTCGGCGTGAAGGTCACGCCCTGGGAGGCCGTCCCCAGACCCGGCGCGGTGGCCGGCGTTGTGAAGGCAAAGGTTCCTGGCACCGACGCGAGGCCGCCGCTCAGCGTTGAGGAGGCAAGGGTCATACCGTAGGTGATCGGGCTTGCCGTCGGCCAGGTTGATACCGTCGGCGTTGCCTTGGTCACCGTTACGCTCACCGAGCCGGTGACGGTGTTATAACTGGCCGTGTCGGTCGGCGTGAAGGTCACGCTCTGGGGGCCCGTCGCACCCGGTGCGGTGCCCGGCGTTGTGAAGGCAAAGGCTCCTGGCACCGACGCGAGGCCGCCGCTCAGCGTTGAGGAGGCCAGGGTCATACCATAGGTGATCGGGCTTGCCGTCGGCCAGGTCGATACCGTCGGCGTTGCCTTGTTTACGTTCTGAAAAAGGACATTCGATGTCGATGTGTTGTAGTAAGTATCACCGCTATAGACCGCTGTTATCGAATGGGTTCCGCCTGTCAGGGATGATGTACTAAACGTTGCCGTGTTATTAGATGTGCCGGTAGGCAAGGTGACTATGCCCCCCGCAAGAGGCGATCCATTATCCTTAAAAGTCACGGTCCCAGTCGCACCGGAGGTAACCGTAGCCGTGAAGGTAACCGGACTTCCCAATGGCGAAGGGTTCGGCGATGATGAAATCGTAGTTTGACTATTTTGTATTCCTGCGGGGACGCCGTAAACTTCTATCTCGGCTAGTCCTACATTATAAGTAGTACCACTCACCGTTATTACGGTCATTTTAAGACTCGTAGTCGTTACGGGTGTTTGGAAGGTGTACTCAGTAGCTCCGCCGAAATTGTCCAAAGGCCCGACCTGAAGCGTAGTCCCGTCGCTGAAAAGCAACGTCGCTGATAATATCTGATCGTCGGAGTTCGGCCTGTCATAAAGTGTTACCCGGTTCACTTTGTAGGGAGATGGCCAAACCAACTGAAGCCAAGCTCCAGATGTCTCGCCGTTCGTGGCCCACTCCTTCGTGACATCCCCAGGATAGGTTTCAGATCCATCAATAACACCATCAACAGCTTTTGCAGCAAGTTGACCGGCTTGTGCATTTTCGGAAGAAGCTGTTACCACAGCAAATCGGGCGATATTAAGATTTGCGTAGGGATCGGGGTTAGTCGCATGTACGATTACATTAACCGAGTCGGGCACACTACTTAAACTGCCATCGTTGATGACCAGCTCAAATGTCAGAACTTCATCTTGCGTCAAACCGGTTGGGGCAGTAAAAGTTGGTTTTACAGTGTTCGGATTCGACAATGTGACGTGTATACCGCCGGTCTGAACCCATTGAAAGGTTAACGTATCGGCGTTCGGGTCATGACTTCCCGACCCATCCAGCTGGACCGTTGCACCCTCACTAACCGTCTGGTCAAGACCTGCATTAGGGACGGGCGGTTTATTACTCCCCACATAATTTTCAGTCCAAAAGATTTCGTCTTTATGAACGAATTGTCCATATGACTTGTCCCCCCCCTGGGAATCATGTGCAGCAATTGCCAGAAATTTCTTATTCGTCATGTATTTTGTTGACTGCATCACTAAAGGCACGTCGAGACTCTCTCTATCAGTCCAGTTAAGCCCTGATATTCCTGAGAAGCCCGGAGGCTCTGAAAAAAATGAATTAGGATCAATAGGATTCGGCCAAGAAGGCGTAGTCCACCAAACACAGGTTTTGTGGATGGTTGGATTATAAGTCAGGTCGCTACTCCTAACCGCCATTAAAGCAAGTTGCAGTAATGCATATGTTGTATTGTGGTCGGCATACTGATCAAAATCGGCAAGGGTAAAAATGTGGTCTGGCTTAAAATCAGTGATGATCGATGCAAGATCTTGAACTATATTGTCTCTACAATAATTTGCATGCGAGCCGAATTTATAATAATGATAATCGGTGCGATTCAACCCTCGATCTCCATAAGTTACTGATTGATTATAAATTGGTGTTGTAAAAGTTTGAGCGGAAGTTATGTAGCTACTATAAATAGTTGATAAATAATAATCAGGATATCCAAGAAAGATTAAGTTGTCTTCTGCCATTCCTAAATAAGCCTGCGCGTTTACCGCTTCATCCTGCCTTAATAATCCTGCACTCAGAGGGGGGGCATTGTAGTCACCATTTGTCATGTACACAACTTTTACCGAATCGCTTCTCTGTATTGCTCTATAAATAACTCCGGAGGAAGTGAGAATATCATCATCGGGATGAGCAGAAATTACCAGTATTTTGGCGCTGGCTGCGTTGGCAAGAGTGCTTGCGAATAGTAGAAACAAAAACACTGAGAATGCATGCAATATTCTAAATACTTTCATAATCTTCCTCCTGCTCGAATATCGACAAGAATTGACCATTTTCCTCAATTAATACTTTATTTTAATGATGCGAATTGGACAGCGGCTGTTCATGTCATCGCTCGTTTGCCCGCCGTCCAGGGATTATTCGGCACGAACTGATGCTCCAGCTGCGAACGGGATTCAGGACAACTTTCTCAAGGGTATTGAGAGAGGTCTTTTCATCATAGGCAGGAGGGGCACCCTTATGACTACTTTAGTAGCAAATACTTTGCCATATTAAAATAATTAGTTTTTCATTTAAATTCAGACTATTATCGTGATTACTACGTGAAAATGTTGGTAATTTCACCATATGATTCACCAATGATGCCAAGAGTTCCTAGTTTGCTAACTCTCAATAAAAAATCTCTAATACACGAAAGTACAATGCTAAGGGACGGGTTACTTGCCAATGAACATTCTTTATAAAACTGCATTACTCGACGGTCACACTTTTCGCAAGATTTCTCGGCTGGTCGACATCACAACCCCTCTGGACGCCGACATGGTACGCAAGGAGCTGGAGGGGAATGACGTTTACGAAGGGCGTTAACAGCGGATGCGTTTTCGGGACTTCGATAATGTCATCCGCCTTGCCTTTCAGCGCCTCGGGAGAATCGGTTACCGCTATTACCCGTCCGCCCCGGGCCTTTACCTCTTCGATATTGGAGAAGACCTTTTCAAAAAGGTCATTCGAGGGGGCCATGACCACGACCGGCAGCCCCTTTTCGATCAGGGCGATCGGCCCGTGCTTCATTTCCCCGGCCGGATACCCCTCTGCGTGAATGTATGATATCTCCTTCAGCTTTAAGGCGCCTTCGAGGGCGATGGGATAGTTGATCCCTCGGGCGAGATAGAGAAAGTCCTTCGCACGCATAACCGTCGAGGCAAGAGCTTTGATCTCGGCATCCTTCTTCAGAGTTTTTTCTATAAGGCCGGGAATCTCATTGAGCTGCGATTTCATGGCATCCATTTCTTCCTGGGTCAGACAGCGTCGTCCGAACCCCATGCCGATGGCGAGGAGGCACAGCGCTGCCAACTGCGACGTAAAGGTCTTTGTGGAGGCTACGCCTATCTCCGGACCGGAGCGGGTGTACAGGACCGAATCAGCCTCCCTCGTTGACGTGCTTCCCACGACATTGCAGATGGTGACGGTCCGCGCGCCCAATCGCCTTGCTTCGCGCTGCGCTGCAAGCGTATCGGCCGTTTCGCCTGACTGCGTGATGGCGACAAAGAGCGTGCCGTGCTCAACGATCGGGTTCCGATAGCGGAACTCCGAAGCGATCTCAACGCTCACGGGGATCCTCGCAATGCTCTCGATCATGTACTTGCCTATCAGCGCTGCATGGTAAGACGTGCCGCAGGAAACGATGTGCAGCTTCCGCACGTCCGCCTTTCTCTGCGTGAAGATGCCGAGGTCTATAATGAAATTCAAGGGATCATTTATCCGCTCACCAATGGTATTTCTGATGGCCTGTGGCTGCTCATAGATCTCTTTATGCATGAAGTGATCGTAACCATCCTTCTCGGCCATGGAAGGGGTCCAAGCGATTTCTACCGCTTTGTCCCTGCATGAAATAACCTCATTTGATTCAACATGACGCAGGTCAATGCTGTCGCGCGTGAGGGTGCACATTTGTCCGTCTTCCATGAATATGAACTTCCGTGTATAGGGAAGGATGGCGGGAATATCCGAGGCGAAGTAAAATGCCTCGCTGCCGACTCCGAGAACGAGCGGGCTTCCCTTCCGGACGGCAAAGAGAGTGGCCGGGCAGCTTTCGCTTATGATCCCCAGGGCATAGGTACCCCGTAATTGAGCGATGGCCGCCCGGATCGCGTCGGTCATGGCAAGGCCCTGGCGAATATATTTTGATATCAGCTGCGGCACGACCTCGGTATCGGTTTCGGAGAGAAACCGGTGGCCTTCGCTTTCAAGGTGCGATCTCAGCTCCCGATAGTTCTCGATGATCCCGTTGTGAACCACGGCAATGCCTTCGACCCGATGCGGATGCGCATTCACGGAGGACGGTGCGCCATGCGTGGCCCATCGCGTATGTCCGAGGCCGACCCCTATTGCAGGCGCGGGATCGGGGAGGATGCTCTGAAGATCCCGGAGCTTGCCCTTGGTTTTGTATACTTCTAAACCGCGGCCGTTCTGGAATGCCACTCCCGCCGAGTCATACCCCCGGTATTCAAGCCTCCTCAGTCCGTCCACGAGCATCTGGAGAGAACCGTTTTTACCAACATATCCAACAATACCGCACATAGTACAAGGCCTCCTGGCTGAATGTTCTCCCGTCAAGGAACATAATTTCAGTGACTTCCGCGGGAACTTTCTTAATGAATACGAGTAAGCTCTGTCTGAAGGAGATTTTCATCGATGGGTGAAAATAGTTAAAATAGACATATGAGCTCTCTCAATAGTTAAAGAGAGAGCAAAAAACATACCTAATGAAAAAGACGCACATGTTAAGAACGACAAGAAGAGTATAGAGCTTCGAAAGGAGGAGAAGACGATCAGTCACAAGCGTCTAAATACCTGAAACGACAGCTATTGAGAATGGAGAATAGAATTTTTTGTGCACCGAATGCAACTACTCAATGAAGAACTGCTGGTCAGAAGAAAATGGAAGCACGGCTATTTTGCAGAATAGTAGTAGCAAAAACTGTTTCCAAAAGAACCACTTATAGCATAAAAGTTATTAATTTATAGATGGTTAGCAATAATGTTTCCAATGGACACAACATAAAACTTTGGTATTCCTGCATATATGTTTCTTCGAGAAACACTCTCTGTTTTTATCGGCCAATTCTCTCATCAATTGCTTTTAAAAACACTCGCCTTCGCCACAGGCACTAAACTTGCTTATTATTACATCGTATGGGAGCTATGAGAAAAAAGATACTAATTATTGATGAGGCGGGATTTTCGAGGATTTGCTCAGCAATCCTTCAAAAAGAGGGGTATGGGACGAATGCCATTTGTGATGTTCGCCAGATCGACTCGACGATAAACTATAGCGATTTCGGGCTGGTAATAATGAGCTATCCCTTTGGCGCTTTTCTCCTCGAAAAGTTGAGGGAGACGAAGATCCCGACCATCATCCTTTCTGACCATATCAATAGCGAGCTCATGATGACGCTCGACCACTTCGATAAGTCGTTGTCTCACTGCATGATAAAGCCGATCGATTATTATAAGTTCAGAACGCTGGTCAATCAAACGATGCGCGGAGATGGAGAAAGCCCGGCATAATAACAACATTACAAAGCGATGTGCGTTGAACCCAGTCGGACACGGGGCGGAGCATTCCCCGGGTCAAACGATCACCATCACGCATCGCCGCACGCCAACTCGAAAGGGAAAGAAGTAAGAAACTATGTACGAAGCATTTTTTAATCTCAAGATAAAGCCGTTCGAACTGGTTCCCAATCCCGATTTTCTGTATATGAGCAGGACCCATAAGAGGGCGCTCTATTACTTGTATTACGGGATCAAGGAAAGAGCGGGATTTATTCTTCTTACCGGGGAAGTAGGGTCCGGGAAAACCACCCTTATCAGCGATCTCATAAATCGCATCGATGCGAACGTGAACCTTGCGAGGGTCTTCAACACCAAAGTCAGCTCTGAACAGCTCATCGCGATGATCAACGATGATTTTGGGCTCGATGTGAAGGGCAAGGACAAGGTCGTCATGTTGAATGAGCTCAACGATTTCCTGATCGAGCAACATGCCAGAGGGAACAACTCAGTGCTGATAATAGACGAGGCACAGAACCTCAAACCCGATATTCTTGAAGAGATCAGAATGCTGTCGAACCTCGAAACCGATACGGCCAAACTCCTGCAGATCATCCTGGTCGGACAGCCCGAGCTCCGGGAGCTCCTCGCTCTGTCGAGACTGCGGCAGCTGCGACAAAGGATCAGCATCAACTGTCGCATTTCTCCCCTCACCAGACTTGAGACTGAAGAGTACATCTTTCATCGGCTCGAGGTCGCAGGCAACAGAGAGGCTGTGACGTTCTCCGACGGCTGCTTGGACATCATTTTCCAATACTGCAGAGGCATCCCGCGGCTGGTGAACATCATGTGTGATTATCTGCTACTGACGGCTTTTATGGAGGAGAAGAAGACGCTCGATGCCGCCATGGTCAGAGACATTGTCGAGGACCTCGATTTTGAAAATCTCTACTGGGGTTCCAAGCAGCCTGAGCCTGAGCTTGATGAGAATGAGCCGAAGATTACGATCAATCGCTCCGCCCTGCTTGAGGCGCTAGGCCTCGAGGGGGAGTAAAAAAGTCCGCACGTTGTTTCATGGCGGCCTCGTCACATTCGCCGTTGATCGGTGCGGGAAAGGATAGCAAAGTGGATCAACTTGCCGCTGTTCATAATAGTCCTTTTTCAGAAACCATGATCGAGGAACGGAGCGCCGTAACGGAGATCCCGAATTGGTATGCTGTTTATGTAAAACCCCGGCATGAATTTGTTGCCTTCGGTGAGTTACAACGAAAAGGCGTTGAAGCGTTCTTACCTTCGGTAAAGAGAATCAGCCAGTGGAAGGACCGGAAGAAGCTCATTGAATATCCTCTGTTCCCGGGATATGTCTTTGTACAGGTACCTTCCTATCCCGGCGGGTTTCTCACTGTGCTCAAGACGCGGGGCGTAGTGTCCTTCATCGCCCTGGAGCCGGGCAAACCGACACCCGCGGCACCTGAAGAGATCACCTCGCTGAGGCTCGTTATCGAGAGCGGCAACGATATTGACATCTTTCCCCATTTGAAAGAGGGGACGAGGGTGAGGGTGACAAGCGGGCCGCTGAAGTACGCTGAAGGGGTCCTCGCGAAACGGGAAGATGAAGATCTGTTTGTGGTGAACATAGAGCTCCTCGGCAGAAGTGTGGCCGTTAAGATCTGTGTTCATGACATCGAGCCGGTCTGACAACATTGAGGATCATCCGGGTGTCTCACCGGACGGTTTCTCTGAACACCGCGCCCGGCGTATCTTATATTTGAGGTGCTCATTATGACCCTTGACAGTTATCGCACTGTAACTGAGAGGGCGGAGCATTGTAAAAACAAGTCTCCCGGTTCGCCGGCATTTTTTGACGGTTTTTAGACAAGGCCGTACTCAGAGGCGACTGTCGCGGTACTCACTCATGGAGTCCTTAATGGACTCTGTAGTCCCGATAGGAGCACTGACCGATTCGGATTGAGGATCAATAGAATGCAGGAAAGGTTACCATAACATGAAATCGCCGATGACATTGCTGATAGGGGATGCGCTGCTGTCGATCCTCGCAGTACATGCTGCATACCTTGTAAGATTTGGGACACTGGAAGAAATATACCTAGACACATTAGATGTGAAGCGGTTACTGGTATTCGCGATGTTCACCATGTTTTCCTCCTATCTGTTAGAGCTTTACGATCGTGAGAAACAGCAGAGGAAAAGAGAGCTCTCTGTTCGCATTCTTATCGCGCTGATAGTCTCCTTTCTGACGCTCACCCCGGTCTACTATAGCGTCCATTTTTTGATGCTTGGGAGGGGGCTATTTATCCTCTCGCTCGGTTTCTTTGGTGCATTCCAATTTCTGTTGCATACCGGATATGCGCGCCTGATGAATTCTTCAGGCCTCGCGCGAAGGGTCCTTGTGCTCGGGACCGGCCCCCTCGCGAAGAAGATCGGGGACCTTATCACGACCACCAACCATCAGCACATACTCAAAGGCTATGTCAATCTGACCGGCGAGTCGGCACAGGTTCCCTCAGAGTCCATCGTTGGAAACGGAAACGGGCTCGTGGAGACGGTCAGAGAGAATCAGGCCCACAAGCTCGTGGTGTCCCTCTCCGAACGGAGAGGGTTCTTTCCGGTCCAGGACGTTCTGAACTGCAAATTTAGCGGCATCGAAGTGATCGATGCGCCGTCGTTTTATGAAGAGATGACCGGAAAGCTGCTCATCGAGAATATAACACCTAGCTGGTTCATTTTTTCCAATGGTTTTAGAATGACCGCCTCCAAGAGAATTCACAAGAGGATATTCGATGTGTTATTTTCGCTTCTTGGCCTGCTTCTGACGATGCCATTTTTGCCTCTGGTCGCGCTGATGATCAAGGTGGACTCGCGGGGGCCTGTTTTTTTCAGGCAGCAGCGCGTGGGGGAGCTGGAAAAGGGGTTCGTGCTCTACAAATTCAGGACCATGCGCCCGGACGCCGAGAGCGGCACCGGCGCCATCTGGGCTCAGAAGGATGATCCTCGGGTCACGAGGGTCGGTAAATTGCTCCGAAAGGCGAGGATCGACGAACTGCCGCAGCTCTATAATGTGCTCAAGGGTGAAATGAGCTTCATCGGTCCGAGACCTGAACGTCCGGAGTTCGTCTGTGAGCTGAATAAGTGCATCCCCTATTATTCCGAGAGACACTTTGTAAAGCCGGGAGTAACAGGGTGGGCGCAGATCCGGTACCCCTACGGCGCATCAGTTGAAGATGCCGTCGAAAAATTAAGACATGATCTCTATTACATAAAGAATATTTCGTTCTTTCTCGACGTGCTGATCGTTATCGAAACGATAAAGGTCATGCTTTTCGGGAGAGGGGCACGATAGGAGGCGCTATGAGAACAGGAGCCATTTGTATGGGTACGGTTTTTCTTATCTTCATGGCGTGCCTGACGGCAATGGCCGGCGGGTATGTTATCGGCGACGAGGATGTGCTGCAGATTTCGGTGTGGGGGAACCAGGAGTTGAGTGTTACGGTTCCAGTTCGGCCCGACGGCAAGATTTCCGTTCCGCTCTTGGGAGATGTGCAGGCTACGGGGGTCACTCCTCAGGAGCTGAAGGCGAAACTGGAACAGGGTCTTTCTAAATTCGTGAAAACGCCAGTGGTGAGCGTCATGGTGACCTCGATCAACAGCTTCAAGGTCTATGTGTTCGGAGAAGGGGTCTCGCGGACTGTTGCAGGAGGAGCGTCGTCAGCCGGTGTGATAACGCTGAGGAAAAATACAACGCTCATCCAGCTCCTGGCGCAGCTCGGCTCTCTAAAGAACGCCGATCTGAAGAATGCCTATCTCTTACGGGGAGGTCAGAAGCTGCCCGTCGACTTTGTCCAGCTTGTCGCAAGGGGTGACATCGCACAGGATGTCGAGCTCGCCTCCAACGATGTGATCTATATTCCGGACAATTACGATCAGCGCATCCGGGTCACCGGAGCCGTGAGGACGCCGGTGATCGTTCCCTTTTCGGAGGGTATGACGGCGCTTGATGCGGTGCTGAGCGCCGGCGGGTTTACGGAATTCGCCAGCCAGAACAGCGTTGTGGTGGTAAGAAAGGATGGGGACACGGTCAAGAACATCGAGGTTAAATTGAAGGATGTCATGAACGGTAATATCAATAAAAACCTGTTCCTGCAACCCGGTGACATCGTCATGGTTCACAGCAACATATTCTAGGAGGCCTGTATGCTGGACAACAGTTCATTAGATTTTGATTTTAAACGATATTTAGGCATCCTCCAGCGGAGAAGGTACCTGGCGCTCGCTGTGGCCCTCGCAGTGCTCTCGCTCTTTACGTGGGGAAGTTTTCTCATGTCCAAGGTCTATGAGGCAAGTATCACTGTGTCTATTGAAAGTGTGGGAATTATCAAACCCCTTATACAAGGTGTCGGTGTCTCCTCGGAAGAACGGCAGATGAATATTCGCAACAGGATAACCAGCAGGAGCATTGTAGAACGGGTCATTCAGAAACTCGATTTGGACAAAAACCTGAAGACTCCCGGTCAAGATGCTGAACTGGCAGCGTCAATTCAGAAAAGCATCAAGGTTACGAATCGCAGTTTTGGGGGGAATTCCGATCTGTTTACGGTTTCGTACCGAGGGGGAGATCCAAAAGTCGTACGGGACCTGGTCGAGACGCTCGTAAAAGAATTCATAGATGAGAGCGTGCGATTTCAACGGTCAGACGCTGTGGGCGCATACGAATTCATTGACGATCAGCTGAAGGAATACAAGAAGAAACTGGAGCTTTCCGATAGGGCGATCCGGGGGTTCCGGGAGAAAAATCCTCAAATGATCCCGCAGACTGAAAGCACGATCTTAGGAAGAATAGAAAATTTTCAAAGCGCCCGCATTGACGGGCAAATCAGGCTGAAGGAACTGCAAAGGAAACGGGAAAGTCTTCAAAAACAGATTACCGGTGAAAAAGAACTTACTGTTGCATTAGTATCGAGGGAAGGTTCGCCGGAATCACGATTAAATTACCTTGATAATCAGCTCATGCTCTTGATGAGCAAGTATACTGATAGCTATCCTGAAGTGATCAAGGTAAAAGGCGAAATAGAGGAGCTGCAAAAGCAAATTGCGCAAACATCGACCGTGGAAAGAAATACCAGTGGGGGCGCGGAGGTGAGAGCCCTCAACCCGATATATCGGCAGATAAAAGAGGAGCTGCAAAGGACCGATACGGAGATAGAGTCCCTGAGCGCTAGGATGGACGAGCTGGCGAAGCAACAGGATGTGGGCCGTAAGGTCCTTGGACAGTTTCCGAAAGAGCAGGAGGAGTGGACGAGGCTTCAACGAGACAGAGGTGTCTACCAGCGAATATATGATGATCTTTTACAAAAGCTGGAGAATGCACGGGTGTCGAGGAACATGGAGCTTGACGATAAAAGTACGAGGTACCAAGTGGTGGATCCGCCGCTCCTTCCCCGCACACCCGTTGCGCCGAACAGGGTTATCTTGATCATCGCCGGTCTCGCGCTCGGGATCGCGGCAGGAACGGGTGTTGCAATTGGTCTTGATATTTACGATTTTTCGTTCAAGGATGAGGATACCCTCCGGGAAGGCTTGAACCTGCCCGTCCTGGCGGCTATTCCTTCCGTTGTCACTGAGGCGGATGTTCTAGCGGAAGCAGTGCTCGACAAAAAGGTGTTTACGGCATCCGCTGCCTATCTTTCTCTCATAGGACTCGTGCTCGTGGCGGAATTACTCTACCGAATGGGGATCACAGGGTTTCATTTTTAGCAGGGAGGAAAGATGAGCAGGATAGAACGAGCACTCGAAAAAGCGTTAAAGATGCGGAGGTCCGAGACTTCGCCCGGTCGCGCTGCTTTTTGGCCTACCACCTATAGTAAATTTGACCCGTCGGTCTTCGAGGTCGGCAAGGACGGGATCGATACTGCCGCCGTGGACCGGCATATTGTCAGCATAACAGACCCCTACTCTTCCGCAGCAGAGGAATATCGTAAGCTCCGTGCGAGGATCTTTCAAGTCACCGAGAAGGATTTTCTGAACACCCTCATGGTGACAAGCAGTCAGGCCGGCGAGGGGAAGACGGTAACCGCGATCAATCTTGCCGTTGCCATCGCCCATGAGGTCGACCATACCGTTCTACTCGTCGATGCAGACCTGAGGAAACCGAGCGTCCATAGATATCTCGGTTTAAACCCGAAATACGGCCTCGGTGATTATCTGGAGAATCGCAAGAACCTGTCCCTGTCCGACATCATGATCAAAACGGGGATCGGCAAGCTTGCCGTTCTGCCTGCGGGGAACCCGCAGGATAAGCCGTCCGAGCTCATCTCATCGGACCGGATGAGATTGCTGATACGGGAGATTAAGCACCGGTACCGGGACAGATACATTATTTTTGACTCATCGCCGCTACTCATGACCGCCGACTCCCTGTCGCTCTGTCACTACATGGATGGCATACTCTTCGTCGTCCAGGCGGCCAGCACCCCAAAGAAAGCCGTGATACAGGCCCTTTCTTCTATAAAAGGCTATAATATCCTCGGCACCGTTTTCAATGCCGTGCCGAAGTACCTCGCAAAGAACCTCTACCCCTACTATTACCATTCCGGGTACGCGGGGTATGCTGGGACCGCAAAACAGTTAGACCATACCGCCGGCGCACATTCCGTGAAAGCTTTAGACCATGCCCATGGCGGAAATAATGGAAAAGCGCTGGACGATGCCGATAGCAGAGATGCGGTAAAAAACTCAGACCACGCTGATGCTGATGGCGGAAATAATGGCCGGAACCCAGAGAACGCGTAATCCCAAAATCATCATTGCCGCCTCGTACTGCGCAGTCTTCTGGTTCCTCATGGGGCAGGCTTTCCTGTTTACCGTTTGGCCCAATGATGCAGGGGCCGCGGATGTCAAGGCTCAGCCGTCCCTCACGTTGAGCGAAGAATACAATGATAATGTCTTTCTCACAAGGTACGATAAAGTAGATGATTATATCACGGAGGTCGTACCGGCTTTTTCGATTGATTACAAAACAGCTTTCTGGAACTGGCATCTTGACCTGGCCTATGATTACCGGTATTACGCCAAAGGCACGGTCTCAGGGGACAGCACGTGGCGAATAAAGCTCTTAAACCATACGGAACTGATACATAATCTTTTCTTCATCGATTTGTCGGACGTTTATGACCGGGTTTCGCTCAGTCCGACGAGGGATTTTACCACGCAAAGCACGTTTATAAATCAGACCGACACGAATGTCTTTACCTTCAACCCCTACTTTATGTTCATATCCGAATCTCGTTATACACCAATTCTCGGGTATAAGTATGTCAACACCTGGTATAAAAGTTCTTCAGCTATTTCAACTGTTGATCATATTGGTTATGCGGAGATGATAACGGCCCTTTCATCGACGTTGACGTTCACAACGGGCGTACGGTATACGCAGGATTTAAACAAAGTTCAGAATTATGATAGATTCGACGTCTACGCCGGTCCGAAAAAAACCTACGCCCAAGATTCATACGCCTATTTGCTGCTCGGAGTAACCTCCCTGACATTCCAGTACGAAAATGGCACCACCAAACGCGTGATCTGGGACGCAGGTATCGTCCATCGCTATTCTACCATGCTGGCCGAGTTCCATACGAAGTCAGACTATATCCCTGATCCTGGAGCTATCCTGAGAAGAGAGGACCTGTATGTGGCTTCCCTCACGAAACAGGAACCACGGACTTCCATCGCGGTTTCAGCGGGTTTTCATGACTACGGGGACGCTCACACGAACGAACGCACGAACACTACTTACCAACTGATCGGAACACTGAGTCATGCGATCTCGCTGACGTCGACGCTTCTCCTGAGCGAGAGCGTTTCGCGGCTTGAGGACTATATAAACAACACGACCATTGCCCTGTGGGAAAGTGGGATCAAGCTAGAACGCCAACTGTCGACAAGCCTCACTCTGTCGTTGGATTACCGGTACACGAATTCCTACTCTCACGATAGTTACCAGGACAACTATGTCAACAACAGATTCAGCGTGGCGCTCAATAAGCGTTTTTGAAGCCCCGCGATCGCTCTCTCCTGCCAAGCTGGTACAGGGGATCAATGACTGCCGGGAACAAACGGAGGCGAATGATATGAAAAAACTGAATTTTATTATCCTCGTGCTTATCCAATTAGGGGCATTGCTGTTCACCGCATGCGGCCGCATGGGCCCCGTTCCGGCTCCCGATAAGACACCGCCCAAGGTGATCGCAACTGTTCCTACCGACAGTACCCCGGACTGGTCTCTTAGTGGTTATATCATCCTGACGTTCAGCAAAGAGATGGATCCCACAACCCTCAACGCGCAAACAGTGGTCCTTGCCGACCAGAACGGCAACCTCCATGACTTATCGGTTACCTATGCGACCAATGGAACAGATTATATTGCTGTTGTGAAGCCGTCACAAAATCTGGAACAGGACATGCCCTATTCGGTAACGGTCAGCGGTACTGTAACGGACAAATACGGAATCGCCATGGGCACTTCCTTCCGTACTTTTTTTAGAACGCAAAAGCTCCTGTTTGTACAGTCCACGGCCCCTGCGAAAGATGCCGTCAATATTGCCACGAATACCAGTATTGCTGTTCTGTTCAGTAAGACAGTAGATCCGTTGACCATAAAATTTAATCTCTACAGTACAAGCACCGGGACTGTTCCTTACACTATGGATACGACAAACAACCCGAATGTCTCATTTACGCTTACGCCTACGCCTCAAGCGCCCCATGGCCTGATTAGCCAGACGACATACACCGCCACGGTGAGCAGCGGGTTAGTGGATACGGCAGGCGACGTGATGAAAGATGATTATGTCTGGTCGTTTACGACGGGAGCAGATACAGACACAATTCCGCCATACGTACAGACAACGGACCCTGCGAATGGAGCTATTGATGTGCCCGTGAATCCCCTCATCACCATTACGTTCAGTGAGCTGGTAAGGACTTCCGCCACCACAACGCTGACGCTCTACAGCACAGGCACCGGTACCATTACGTGCGATGGGACCTATAACAACACACAATACATCTATACCCTCCCGACATCAATTGCTCATTTGGCGTACGGCACCCAGTTCAGGGCTACGCTGTCCGCCGGGGTGCAGGACCTGGCAGGCAATCAAATGGCAACTCCCTATTTATGGAATTTCACGACCCTGATGGCAGCAACGCAGACGACGATCACCGCGCCTGCAATTGCGTTCGGCGTAGACGGCAGCGTGACGGTGTCGGTCGCTGCAAGCGGGACGGGGATGACGCCTACAGGCAACGTGTCTTTGAGCGTGGATAGCGGCACAGCAATGTTCAAGCCGCTGACCAGCAGCGGTTCCGCAACCTTCACAATTTCCAGCCCGAGCGCGGGCAACCATTCCTTACTCGCATCATACCCGACGCATAACGTCTTTCTGTCAAGCTTCGCAACCGGCACATTGAGCGTAGGCCTGTCAACAACGTCGATGACCGTCTCATCAATTCCCAACCCGTCGGCATACGGAAGTCCGGTCACTTTTACGGCGAGGGTTACCCCGTCCGCGGCAACCGGGACGGTTACATTCATGGACGGTGCAACGACCCTTGGCACCGGAACCTTGTCCGGAGGCACAGCCACGTTCGGCACATCGGCACTTGCCTTGGGATCTCATTCCATAACAGCCGCATACGCAGGAAACGCGAACTTTGGGCCATCAACGTCGTCTGCCCTTACCCAAACGGTGAACCAGGCTGCTACAACGACGTTGATTAGCGCGCCTGCGGTAACGTACAACGCAAACGGGACCGTGACCGTTACCGTGACCTCGGGAGCGCTCGCCGTCACAGGCAATGTGTCCTTGAGCGTGGATAGCGGAGCGGCAACGACGCTGCCACTGAGCAACGGCTCCGCATCCTTCACGATTACCAGTCCCAGTGTGGGCAGCCATACCTTAAGTGCATCGTACGCGACGCAGGGCAACTTCGGGGCAAGTTCGAATACCGGGAACTTGACCGTAAATCCGGCACCGACATCGACATCGATCAGCGCGCCTGCGGTGGCGTACGGTGCTAATGGCATCGTGACGGTCACCGTGAGTTCGGGGATACTTATCCCCACAGGCAACGTGTCCTTGAGTGTGGATGGCGGAACGCCGATGCTGGGATCAGTAACCGGTACCGGAATTGCAACCTTTACGATTACCAGTCCGAGTTTGGGTAATCATACCTTAAACGCATCGTACGCGGCGCAGGGCAACTTCGGGGCAAGCTCGGCTTACGGTATCTTGAGCGTGGGTTCGGCAGTGACGGCAACGACGATTACCCCGCCTGCTACGGTGACGTACGGCGCAAACGGCAGCGTGACGGTGACCGTCAGCTCAGGGACGGGCACGCCTACAGGTAGCGTGTCATTGACTGTGGATGGCGGAGCACCAATAACGCAGGGACTGATTAGTGGGTCTGCGATTTTCACGATACCAAGCCCGATTGCGGGCAGCCATGCTTTAAGCGCATCATACGCGCCGCAGGGAAGCTTCGGGGCAAGTTCGGGTACCGGCACCCTGACCGTGAACAAGGCAGTACTCACAGTGGCGGCGAACAATGTGAGCAGGGGCTATAACACTGCTAATCCTGTGTTCACAGCAAGTTACAGCGGGTTTGTGAACGGCGACACGGTAGCGGTGCTGAGCGGCGCCCCTTCATTGACGACTACGGCAATTACGGCGAGTCCGGTTGGCACCTATCCTATAACCGCAGCTGCTGGCAGCCTTGCGGCATCCAACTACACTTTCAACTTTGTGAATGGAACGCTGACCATTACTCAGACCGCCGCCACGGTAACGCTCGGCAATCTGAGCCAGACATATGATGGCACACCAAAATCAGCCACGGCCACCACAACTCCGTCCGGCCTTGCTGTCAGCATTACCTACAACGGTAGTGCCACGGCCCCAACACTCGTGGGCAGCTATGCGGTTGTAGCTACCATCACCGATCCTAACTACCAGGGGACTGCCAGCGGCACCCTGAACATTGCCAAGGCCGCCGCCACGGTCACGCTCGGCAGCCTAAGCCAGGCCTATGACGGCACGCCGAAAGCGGCCACTGCAACAACAACTCCTTCCGGCCTGACCGTAGCCTTTACTTACAACGGCAGCGCCACGGCGCCGACGGCAGTTGGTAGCTATACGGTTGTCGGCACTATCAGCGACGCCAACTACCAGGGAAGCGCCACGGGCACGCTGGTGATCAGCAGTGCCAGCGCTACAGTCACACTCGGCAGCCTGAGCCAAACTTATGACGGGACGCCGAAAGCGGCCACTGCAACAACAACTCCTTCCGGCCTGACCGTAGCCTTTACTTACAACGGCAGCGCCACGGCGCCGACGAACGCCGGCAGCTATACGGTTGTTGGCACCATTACCAGCCCCGGCTACACGGGAAGCGCCAGCGGCACCCTGAACATTGCCAAGGCCGCCGCTACGGTCACGCTCGGCAGCCTGAGCCAGGCCTATGACGGCACGCCGCAAGCGGCTACTGCAACAACAACTCCTTCCGGCCTGACCGTCACGTTCACTTACAACGGCAGCGCCACGGCGCCGACGGCCATCGGCAGCTATACGGTTGTCGGCACTATCAGCGACACCAACTACCAGGGGACTGCCAGCGGCACGCTGACCATTGGCAAGGGCACGGCCACGGTCACGCTCGGCAGCCTGAGCCAGGCCTATGACGGGACGCCGAAAGCGGCCACTGCACAACAACTCCTTCCGGCCTGACCGTAGCCTTTACTTACAACGGCAGCGCCACGGCGCCACGGCAGTTGGTAGCTATACGGTTGTCGGCACTATCAGCGACACCAACTACCAGGGAAGTGCCACGGGCACGCTGCTGATCAGCAGTGCCAACGCTACAGTCACACTCGGCAGCCTGAGCCAGACTTATGACGGGACGCCGAAAGCGGCCACTGCAACAACAACTCCTTCCGGCCTGACCGTAGCCTTTACTTACAACGGCAGCGCCACGGCGCCGACGAACGCCGGCAGCTATACGGTTGTTGGCACCATTACCAGCCCCGGCTACACGGGAAGCGCCAGCGGCACCCTGAACATTGCCAAGGCCGCCGCCACGGTCACGCTCAGTAACCTGAACCAGACCTATGACGGCACGACGCAAGCAGCCTCTGCCATAACAAATCCGAGCGGACTGGCTGTTGCCTTCACCTACAACGGTAGCGCCACGGCACCTACGAACGCCGGCAGCTATACGGTTATCGGCACCATCAGTGACACCAACTACCAGGGAAGCGCCAGCGGCACCCTGAACATTGCCAAGGCCGCCGCCACGGTCACGCTCGGCAGCCTGAGCCAGACCTATAACGGCACGCCGAAATCGGCCACTGCCACCACAACTCCTTCCGGCCTGACCGTCACGTTCACCTACAACGGCAGCGTGACGGCACCGACGAACGCCGGCAGCTATACGGTTATCGGTACTATCAGCGACACCAACTACCAGGGAAGCGCCAGCGGCACCTTGAACATTGCCAAGGCCGCCGCTACGGTCACGCTCGGCAGCCTGAGCCAGACCTATAACGGCACGCCGAAATCGGCCACTGCCACAACAAGCCCGAGCGGCCTGACCGTTACCTTCACCTACGATAGCAGCGCCACGGCACCGACGAACGCCGGCAGCTATACGGTTATCGGCACCATCAGCGACACCAACTACCAGGGAAGCTCCAGCGGCACCCTGAACATTGCCAAGGCCGCCGCTACGGTCACGCTCGGCAACCTGAGCCAGACGTATGACGGCACGCCGAAATCAGCCACTGCCACCACAACGCCGTCCGGCCTGGTCGTCACCTTCACTTACAACGGCAGCGCCACAGCCCCGACGGACGCCGGCAACTATACGGTTATCGGGACCGTCAACGATGCCAACTACCTGGGAAGCGCCACTGACACACTAGTGATAAGTCCTTAGAATGGGCTGAGACAACAACAGGCGTCTCGTCCCCATCGGCCTTCGGCGGTACCGTGGTCTTTACAGCTATGATCCTTCCGTCGACGGGGACGATGACGTTCAGGTACAACTGCAATCCCATCTGCACAGTCAGCAGTACCTTCCGCGTTAACATGTAACAGCCGACATGTATGGCAACATCGACGGAAATAACAATGCAGGAAAAACTGAGCTCTTTATGGTCTAGCACGATGCTTTTGGGGCAGAGCAGTAAGAAGGTTATTTCTTTCTCCTAGCCTTAGGGAAAAAGGGGGTATATATGGAATCAGTAATGGTTACTGGAGGTGCCGGATTTATTGGAAGTAATATCACCGAGGCGCTCCTTGCGAAGGGGTACCGGGTTGTTGTCCTTGACGACCTCAGCACGGGGAAGATGGCGAATATTCTTGATCTCAGCTCAAGCGACAATCTGAAGTTCATAAAGGGAAGCATCCTTGAGAGCGGTCTGGTGAGGTCGATAATAAAGTCGGAAAACATCTCTCTCATCTCCCATCAGGCAGCGATCTCGAGTGTTTCGACAAGTATCGCCGATCCCGTCAGGACCATGGAGACGAACGTGGCCGGAACGGCGAGCCTTTTTCATATTGCGGCGGAATACGGTTGCAAGCGGATCGTGTTTGCAAGCTCTTCGTCCATCTATGGAGACGGGCCCGAGCTTCCGAAACGAGAAACCATGGCGCCCTGTCCAAAATCCCCATATGCGATGTCGAAGGCCGCAAAGGAGATGATCAGCAGTGTTTTCTCGGGTCTCTATGGCATCGAGATCGTCGGCCTCCGCTATTTTAACGTCTACGGGAAAAGACAGGATCCTGCATCCGATTACGCTGCGGTTATCCCGAAGTTCATCACAAAAGCGCTGAAAAATGAGCCTATCCCGATAGAAGGCGACGGCGGTCAGACGCGGGACTTTGTCTATATCGACGACGCTGTGAACGCCAATCTGAAAGCTTTGATCGGGGACAACATATCCGGAAATGTTTTCAATGTTGCCAATGGCGAGCAAACGAGTATTCTGGAGCTGGCCACGACGATCCTTGAAATCACCGGATCAAAGTCCGAAATAGTATTCAAACCAGCGAGGACCGGCGATATAAGAGATTCTGTCGGCGACATTGAGCATGCAGAAAGGCACCTCGGTTTCAAAAAAGAATTCAATCTTACCCAAGGGCTTGCCGAGACCATTGACTGGTATCGCGTCCGCAGAGCAAAGCAATGCGCGGCATAGAACTCTCCATCGAGGGTTGTGCTTACGTGGTCGCAGATAATTTTTCAATCTGGACCGTAAGTCTACTGTTTGCGCAACGGGTTCCTTTAAGAATAATTACAAATAGCGAAATCAGAAAGGAGTAACCCTATGTTAGCAAAAAAAGCTATTACAACGCAAAATTATTTACGTTATATCGGTGTCCCCGATATGCCACCGCGCACTTCACCCTTTGATCCAGGGTACGATCCGGTGACCTTAGAGAGTCATTTGGAGCAGAGTGCACACTTGATATCCACGCTGAAAATATCGATGGCCTGCTGGCAAATTGCCAATGAAAAGGCCACCCGACGCAAAGTTGATGCAGCACGCCGTTTGGGTGTACCCGTGTGTACCGGTGGCGGACCTTTTGAAGTCGCCGCCACCTTTGGCAAGCTTCCCGAATACTTAGATTTGTGTGCCGATATCAGGATGAACCGGATTGAGGCAGGCGAAGGTTTTACTGATTTACGCTTCAGTCCCGAGGAGGTTGTAAAGATGGCCAATGAGCGCGGCCTGGAAGTACAATTTGAGGTCGGGAAAAAACATGAAGGAACCTTTACTTCGGATGTTGTTGGAGAACTGATCGATCAGGGAAAAAGGTGGCTGGATGCAGGGGCGAAGCAGATCGTTGTAGAGGCAAGGGAAAATGCTCAGGATATCGGCGTCTTTGGTAGCAAAGGAGAGTTTGATCCGAAATCGGCAGACCGCTTTGCCAAGGCATTTGGCATGGAGGTGGCAATATTTGAAGCCCCGAATAAGCCGAGCCAGTTCGCACTTCTCAACCACTTCGGACCAGTGGTTCACTTAAGCAATGTCAGAATCGAAGAGTTGCTTCGGGTTGAAATTTATCGCAGGGGGCTCCATTCCGATGCGTTTCAGCACGACAATTTAAGACCTAAGGGTCCTAAGAGCGCTCATTGACGAATAAGGAGGAAATACCATGCGCGGAAGGGTAATTATAGATTGTTTCCCCGAAAGTGCACAGCGCTATAAAAACGGTTATGCGATCGTAGTAATCGACGTGATCCGTGCTACCACAACGGCAACAACAGCTGTTGCCCAGGGGAGACGTGTTTTCCCCGTGCAGACGACGGATGAGGCATTTGTCAAGGCCCCCACCCTTCAAAATCCACTGTTGGTAGGTGAACTCGGAGGCAACATGCCCTACGGTTTTGAAATGACCAACAGTCCCGCACAACTTGCTGTTCGCAACGATATCCATCGACCTATGCTTCTCCTTTCTTCTTCAGGTACCCAGCTCCTGTTGAACGCTGTTGGCAGTGAAGCAGTCTATATTGCATGTTTTCGTAATGTATCGGCCATTGCAAATTATATAGTAGGCAAACATGAACGAGTAGCAGTCCTCGGTGCCGGGACGCGGGGACAGTTCAGGCGAGAAGATCAGATGGGCTGCGCATGGATCGCAGAAAGACTCATTCAAGCGGGTTATGAGGCAGAGACTCCACAAACGAGTGAGTATGTTTCCCGATGGAAAGGGGTCAGTCACAAAGAAGTCCGGGGGGGACACAGTGCTGCATATCTCATGAAATCGGGCCAGGAACAAGATCTTGAATTCGTTCTTAGCCACCTTGACGATCTCGATGTCGTTCCTGCCCTCGTAAATGGCGAACTGATCCTGGCGTCGGGAAAGGTCGTAAAACCTTATTTGCAACCAGTCGAGCAGGTTATCCCGGGGGCGATCTGATATGAAAATTCAAAACACGAGCACTCCTGTCCTTGTCCTCAACTGTAAACTTGGTGCCTTAGCAATCATGAGAAGCCTTGGTAGTCTGGGAGTGCGCCTGTACGGCGTTGATGATTATCGATACTCACCCGGCTTTTTGTCCCATTATTGCCGCAAAAAATTTCTCATGCATTTTGACGAACAACGAGAGCAAGAGTATCTAGAGTACTTCATCCGTCTCGGCAAGCAACTGGGGGAACAGCCTCTATTAATCCCCACATCCGATGAGCTATCGCTCCTTGTCGCCAAGTATGCCGATCAATTGCGTGAATACTTCATCTTCCCGCGTAATGATCACAACCTTGTGAGTACGCTTATCAGCAAAGAAGGCATGTATAATCTCGCCAGGCAATATGACGTACCAACACCCTATACGGTTTTTCCTAAAAAGCTTGACGATGTCTTGACCTATGCCGAAGACGCCAAATTTCCTGTAATGTTAAAAGGGATCCATGGTAATCGTCTCGCGGAACGGACTGGTAAAAAAATGGTCATAGTCCGCTCCGGCGAAGAACTCGTAGAAAGCTACAAAGTATTAGAAGACCCAGAGCATCCAAATCTCATGATACAAGAGTATATTCCGGGTGGTGATGACCAAATATACATTTTCAATGGTTACTTCAATGAAAAATCAGAATGTCTTTCCGCATTCACCGGACATAAAATAAGGCAATTTCCCGTACACATAGGGTGTGCGTCACTCGGGGTATGCGAGTGGAACAAAACGGTTGCCGATCTTACCACGAATTTTATGCGTTCCATTGGCTACAAAGGGGTCCTTGATATCGGGTATCGGCTCGATCCGCGAGATGGCCGCTACAAGGTACTTGATATAAACCCCCGTGTCGGTCAGGCCTTCCGTCTCTTTGTTGCGGAAAATGGTATGGATGTGGTCAGATCTCAATATTTGGACTTGACCGGTCAAGAGCAAATATACCCGATAAATCCTAGAGAGGGCCGACGGTGGGTTATCGAAGATTTCGATATTGTTTCATCGCTTCATTATCATCAGGAAGGTTCGTTACGGTTTAGAGAGTGGGTCAGGTCATTTAAAAAATTGGAAGAAGGTGCGTGGTTCAGTTGGAAAGATCCACTCCCATTTTTAATAATGGTTGCACAACTTTCGAAGAAGTCATTTATCTGGCTTCTAAAGAAGGCCGGAATGTTCAAGCGATCGTAAGGGAGAAGTAACTGACGCCTCTTGAATATAAAATTGAAGAAATCTATAAAGAAATTGGAATCTATGGCGGGGGCAGGCCTTATACTTACACTGGATGTGAGCCCTTTATGACGGTTTAAAAAGACTGGCAGAGAAGATATTCAGACATTTTTTATAAGGCATAAGGGAGCTGGTTACTCGTATTCTCCTGCATGATTACTACTTCAGGTGGAATTGCTGCACCGAACATGAGAAGAAAGTGGGGATTGAGGGCATGATGAGTAGTGAATTACTGAAACAACGCCTTTATCAGGTATATACAGACGCAAAAAAACTGCCAGGCATAAGCGCGCTCACTAAAACGACTGCATGGCGGATTCTCAGGTTTAAAATGACATTACTTATGAACCATCGACGGAACTGTCATTTCACGAGGTTCCTGAGGATGCCCTCCCAGTTTGAGGCACTATCCGGACCGGTATTTGATTTCCTTGTCAAAGACAGAGCCCTGAAGACATTGAAAGTGGCCGTCGTAGGGTGTTCCACGGGAGCCGAGGTCTACTCGATAGCTTCAGTAATGCGGAATCGGCATCCCGATCTTGCGATTTCCATCCATGCCTATGATATAGATAAGGGGTGCGTTGATAAGGCAAAGAGCGCTCGGTACACCCCTGAGGACGTATTAAGCAATAAGATGATAACATCAGATTTTATTAATGCTACCTTTGACATCGAGAACGGGTATTACATCATCAAGAACGACATCAAGAAGCATGTTCATTTTCATGTAGCCGATGCTTTAGACCCAAAATTAAAAGAAAAGATCGGGACGTTCGATATCGTATATGTCCAACAATTGCTTATTCATTTGAAACGCAAAGAGGCGGTAAAAGGATTTAAGAATATCAATCGTCTTTTGAACCCGAAGGCAGCTCTTTTCATCGCCGGGATAGAACTTGATATGCTGGTAAGGTTAACGCGGGCAATTAATCTTTTCCCCTGCGAATTTAACATTGAAAAAATCAATAATGAAGTTGAAGTGTACGATCGTGGCTGGCCCTATGTTTACTGGGGACGTGAGCCGTTTATGACTGTTAAAAAAGACTGGCAGAGAAGATATTCAACCATCTTTTTCAAATCATAACGCATTACATAATTTGTGCTTTTTCCCTTGATAATACCCTTGTGAGAATAGAGTCGGCTTCCAGATATGAATCAGGAACTGATAGAGTTGCGCATCGTAATTTCAGACTCTGCCGTCGCCGAACCACTGATGTGCTTGTAAAGTTTCAAGGGGAGTCTACATTGTACACGGAAAAAAATGATCAATGAGCAGCATTTTGGTGGGGAGCTGTTCTTACACGATTTGGACGATCCGCGTAAAGACCAATACAGCAACTAAATATAAGGAGAGTGGTTAGTATGAATTCAATATTGATTACCGGCGGCGCAGGCTTTATAGGCAGTAATATAGCTGAAACGTTGTTGTCTGAAGGATACAGGGTAATTGTATTAGATGATCTAAGCACGGGGAAAACCTACAACTTACAAGGTTTCTCAGATAACAAGAATTTTGCATTTTATCAAGGCAGCATTCTTGACAGGGAGTTGTTGAAACGTATTATACGTGAACATGGAGTCACGCATATTTCTCATCAGGCAGCAAGACCGAGCGTTGCAAAAAGTATTCAAGACCCGATACTGACTACGGAAACAAATATCACCGGTACCGTAACGCTCTTTCATACGGCTGCCGAGTTGGGCTGCAAAAGAATCGTATTCGCAAGCTCCTCATCCGTTTATGGCGATACCCCGGAACTCCCCAAAAAAGAAGAGATGCCGTTCAATCCAAAATCTCCCTACGCCGTGTCCAAGGCCGCCAAGGAAATGTTTGCACGAACATTTACCACGCTCACGCCACTGGAAATCGTCGGACTGAGGTATTTCAACGTATATGGAAGAAGACAGGACCCAAACTCGGATTATGCAGCCGTAATACCAAAATTCATTGCAAAATCATTGAGAAACGAACCCATACCCATCGAAGGCGATGGTTTGCAAACGAGGGATTTCACCTACATTGACGATGTCATAAAAGCAAATATCAAGGCACTAACGGCAGAAGGCGTATCCGGAATGGTTTTTAATATCGCCTACGGCTCTCGCATTAGCGTACTTGACCTCGCACGAGAGATAATAAAAATTACGTCGTCCCGGTCAGTAATAACACATGGCCAGCAGCGCCCAGGCGACGTCAGAGACTCTCTAGCGAGCATCGAGAGGGCAAAAAAGTACCTCGGCCATCAACCGGAATTTAATATTTCCAAAGGCCTGGACAAAACAATTGAGTGGTACAGAAATGCATTGGTACTAGTAGCACAGTGAGGCATACTGATGACTGTTCGTTTGCTTGCATTTCAGCACACTCATCAACCCAGTAACTCCAGCTAAGACAATAGCGAAAGTAAATCTCCTGCAGCGATCGAGTTCCAGTCAAAATTTTCTACGAATTTTAAATGAGTATGCATAATGCAATGACAATTGATGTTGAGGACTACTTTATGGTGTCCGCTTTTGCGGGTGTCATCAAGCACGAGGACTGGCAGAAGCATGAAAGCCGGGTTGAACTGAATACATACAGGGTCCTCGAACTATTGGACGAGTACAGTATTAAAGCGACATTTTTTATATTGGGCTGGGTAGCGCAGCATAAGAAAAAGTTAGTCCGCGATATTCAGGCTGCAGGGCACGAAATCGCTTCTCACGGTTATAAACATGAGCTCGTCTATTCCATCGGACCTGAAAAATTTAGGGAAGATTTGAGGCTCTCAAAATCATTACTCGAAGATTGTTGTGGAATCAAAGTGAACGGCTACAGAGCTCCGAGTTATTCAATAACAAAAAAATCTCTTTGGGCACTCGAGATCCTGATTGAAGAGGGATTTGTCTTTGATTCAAGTATATTCCCTGTAGTGCACGACATCTACGGGATCCCGAACGCCAAGAGGTTCCCGCATGGAATAAAAACCGCGTCAGGAACGATCAAGGAATTTCCGATATCAACGATCGAGATAAAATTTAGAAAATCGGTTTTCAGAATTCCGGTGGGGGGCGGTGGTTACCTGAGACTGTTTCCGATATCCCTGATAAACAAGGCCGTAAACTATATAAATAAAAAAGAAGAGCAACCTGTCGTAATATATTTTCATCCCTGGGAAATAGATCCTGATCAGCCAAGAATACAAGCATGCAGAAGATCAATGTTCAGGCATTATATCAATCTTGAAAAGACTTTTGGTAAAATTGACCTTCTGATGAAGACCTTCGAATTTAAAACCATGAGCGAGGTGTTGCTTGATACCATATAGTTTTTTGCAAAGGCAGCATGGTCAGTTGTAAAAAAAGCTGCAGTGAGGAGATTCAACGCATAATGGGACGATTTATAAATTTATATAACAGGCTTCGGGGCCGGACCTATCGTGGAAAATATGCGGTCATCTTTATGTATCATGGTGTCACTGATACCCAAGATATAAGAACAAACTATTTTGGCAAGCATGTTCACGTTGAGCTGTTTAAAGAACAGCTTGAATGTATTTCCAGGTACTTCAAGATCCTTCCTCTCGATGATCTGATTGTAAAACTCAGGGATGATACCCTGACCGAGAATAGCGCGGTGATCACTTTTGATGATGGGTATCGAAACAATTATACTGTTGCCTATCCCGTTCTAAAAGCGTTACAAGCGCCGGCGACCATATTTCTTACAACCGGTTTCATTGATTCTGAAAGATGGTTCTGGACCGATAAGATGGAATACATTATCATGAATACACAAATTTCTGTCCTTGCTTTGAAAAGCACGGGAACTTCCTTCGACCTCTCTAATTTATCATTAAAAAGGAAGGCCATCGATGATATAAAGAAGATATTAAAGCAATGCAATGAGTTGACACTGTCCAAAATTACTGAAGAAATATATTCGGGCTGTCATGTTGAGGATAAAAAGCCATTTGAAAATTATGAATGCTTGAAATGGCATGAGATCATCGAGATGAGCAAGGACAATATCAGCTTTGGCGCACATACGGATAATCATATTATCCTTTCACGATATCTTTTTGAAATAGCAAAACGGGACATCGGTCAGTCTCAGAGAATAATTCAGGATAAGATCATGAAACCAGTTAAGACTTTTTGCTATCCAAATGGAATATATGGCGACTATACCGAGAAGATCAAGAAGTGGATAGCTGATAACTTTGATTGCGCCTTATCAGCTAATTATGGACGAGTAGTCCCGGGACTGCATGATCTTTATGAATTGCAAAGAATAGGCATAGGAAACGATACAAGCTGTCACAGCTTAGCTCGGAAAATAGGTAATTGGGGCTAAAAGGGTGTCTGTTGATATCCGCATATATAGCTCTAAATTTTATTTAAAACGGCATTATTATAGCCACGTTGGCTGATCTTAAGCCCACGTCTATCGCCTCTACGGTAGTGAGAATTCCGGCTTTGTTTAGCCTCGAAAATGATAAAACTGAGGTTCTGAAACATCCAATTTCACGAAAACACGGCAGTATGCCCCGTGTCTCGACACGGGATTAATGGCATACTTGACAGGGGGTATTTGGGGGGCTGAAACCCACCCCAATCCTCCGAATACGAGGAACACTAGATGACGACAGAAATACTATTTTGGGGGATCTGCGCGCTCATAGGATACACCTACATCGGGTATCCTCTGGTCATCACGCTGCTGTCTTTTTTTGTAGACAACAAAGTTAAGTCCGGGGATATTGAGCCTTTCGTGTCACTCATTATATCCGCCTATAACGAGGAGAAGGATATCAAGGGGAAAATCGATAATTCTCTGACACTCGACTACCCGTCGGCAAAACTCGAGATCATCATAGCTTCCGATGGTTCAACCGATGCTACGGACGATATCGTAAGACAATATGAAAAAAACAATGATGACAGAAAGGTAATCTTGCATCGGGTAGAGGGGAGGCAGGGTAAGACAGCCGCGCAAAACAGCGCCGTTAAGATTGCCCGCGGGGAGGTTATTGTTTTTTCGGATGCGGCATCGCTGTATGATCGAGGCGCTATACGCGCGCTTGTGAGAAATTACGCAGATCCTACGGTCGGCGCCGTGAGTGGCATGTATAAATATATTAACAAGGCGAAGGCCTCCGTAGGGTCCGCAACCATCGTTTTCTGGAATATTGAGAATTTCATTAAGAGCAGGCAGACGAGAATAAAGACCGTCACCGGGTGCTGTGGCTGCATTTATTCCGTGCGAAAAGTTTTGTACACCGCGCTGCCCCCGACCATCATCAGCGATCTCGTTGAACCTTTAACTATCCTGAAAAAAGGGTACCGTATTGTATTTGAACCGCGTGCGCTAGCGTTTGAAGAAACAACGGAAAAAACCAAAGACGAATTTAAAATGCGGGTGCGAGTGATCGTCAGGGGAATGAACGGTTTGCTTTACATGAGAACACTGCTCAATCCATTCCGACATCCTTTTGTTGCTTTTCAGCTTTTGTCTCACAAGGTCCTGCGATGGTTTGTTCCGGTTTTTTGTCTGGCTGTGTTTCTCCTGACAATCTCACTTTCAGCGGGAAACCGCTTTTATCAAATGGTGCTGATCCTGCAAGTGGTCTTTTACGCGCTCGCGGTATCCGGCATGCTTCTCGAGAAGAAGGGCATTAAGCATAAAATATTTTATCTGCCCATGTATTTCACGATTGTAAACGCCGCTTCCTTGGTGAGCCTGTTCAAAGTATTCAAGGGCGAAAACATTGTTGTGTGGCAGACCCAGCGGTGACTCAGTGTTGATGAAACGCTTTATGTCGCGGATTTCACGAATAAGGCTGCAACAGTTCGGAAGCATCTTCCTGGGTACACTTGCCGTCGCGCTTTCTGCTTGTTGCCCGGCATGCAGCGAAAATGCCGTTGTGATCCATTCCTACATCTTGCGCGACCGTGTTGTTGTTCTCGATCGGATTGTGATGAGAAAGGCTTTATATGTCGCTTTTTCCGTTTCGGAGGAACGGACCCGGGCTCACAACGTCAGTGTGCGGGGCCGACTCCATGTGAACGATCGCCTCCTCGCGGATAGTGTAGAAACAAAAATGCAGGGAAGGTACGGAAACATTCTCTTCGATCTTCCTTTTGAGATTCCCGACGGCTCGTATACCATTCGGATAGACCTTGTGGATGAAAGAGGAGGTTCGCTGGGTCGGGGAGAATTGACTATTGCACGATCAGCCATGAAGAGTACGTGGGGACCTTTCACGCGATCAAAGGTCCCGGTATTTCGAGAAATTACCTCTTCCAGCAGTGATGATGAACCGGCGGTGAGCGACCGGGATCGGGCAACAGGGTATGTCCTCTTTGCACGGTCGCCCCTTGAATATGTATATGGCAACGCACGGCCACACATGGGAGAATTCATCAATACTTTCACGATCAGTGCCGTCCGCAATGAATATGAGCCCCTAACCTTTTCACTCTATCCCCTCCAAACGCTTGGGAGGGTGATTATCAGCGTCAATAACTTGACTGGCAGTAACGGATTTATAACAAAAGATCATATTGCTGTCGGATATGTTGATTCGGTCCAGGAAACTATTGGCCTCCCCGAAGGAACCTACCGGGTAATGCCGTCGGTCATTCGACCAGGCAATCAGGTGGAAATCAAAGCAGGACAGACTCGGAGCTATTGGCTTACCGTCAGGATAGACGCAAACGTCCGGCCCGGCGCATACCGCGGGGCCGTCAGCATTGTGCCCGAGTTCGGAGAGCGGAAAATCGTGCCGCTCACGATCACCGTTGCACCGATCACCCTGGAAGATATCCCGGGGAAAGACTATTTCATGCTCATGACCTATGAATTTACCGAATTGACAATGCCCTGGGATAAAGAGCAAAAGGCAAGCATTGAGCGGTCCGGCCGAGCTGTATTCAAAGATTACAGGGAACACGGCATGACAACCGCCTGTGTTCACTCTCCGTTCATCTATAGTGAACATAAGGACGGTACGCCCCGACTTGAGGATATCTACACTGCCCTGAGAGCTGCGAGAGACGTGGGATTTTCGCGACCAACGATCTGGTATCTGGGACATCTGATTCAGACCGCAAAGCCCAGGCATCCTGGGAATATCCTCGGTTATGACGAGATGGTCCATCCGGCTTTGCTTGCAAAGCTGGTTCGAAACGTGTCGGCTTATGCGAAGCAAAATCACAGCCCGGAAGTCATTTTTCTGCCGATCGATGAGCCTGATGATGCTACCCAGGATTTTCATACCAGACGCCAGACAATAGCGCCATCGCTCCTCAAGACGATCAGAGAGTCAGGCGGGAAAAGCATGCTCGTCAGCAACGATTATCAGCGGTCTCAGCCGGCCGACTATTATTGTTCTAGCAGCGTGAACGAGGCAGACGTGCAAGCTGTGCACGGGCGCGGCGCTTCTTATTGGATATACAACAACGACGTAACGACGAAGTGCAACAATCCCGCCTATGCACGGTATATTTACGGATATTATATGTGGAAAAACAACATCGACGGCATGTCTTCATGGACATTTCAAAACACGCAGAACGCATCAGGGCTGCCCGGTCGGGTGGATGCACCGGGTAGTGACCTCTACCTTGCCTATCCTGATCCAAAGGGCCCGCTCGCCACACTGAAGTGGGAAGCAGTGCGGGAGGGTATTGGAGATCATAAACTCCTTTACCAGCTTATGAAGAGAATTAATAAGCTCCGAAAGATGGGGATAAACGTGGCTCGCTATGACAACTATCTTGACGGAATCAAAAAAGCAAATGATGAACCAACTTGCAACGTTGAGAACGCTCCGAGAGGGGACGCGAAGTTTCAACATAATCGAGATAGGCTTATATCTCTGATCTTAGATGCCGACGAACTTCTCGGCGCTAGGACGAATAACCGCCCTCTTGGGAATCCGGATTCCCTTGGTGCAAAAGAAAGGATCACTCGTCAATGAAAATCATTTTTTTTACTCAAGAAGATCCTTTTTACGTCAAAGCATTTTTTGACGAGTTTTTGAGGCTGTACGCGCCCACCGATGAGATAAAGGCGATCGTTCTTTCCCGTCCCATGGGTAAAAAAACGATCCTGCATCTTGCCCGGCAAATGTACAATTTTTACGGTCTTCTTGATTTTTTACGCATGGGAACGAGATACGCATTTATCAAGCTGATGCAGCATCGTAATATTACGAGATCGGCAGCGGGGGGGGAAGTCGATAAAACCTATACGATAAAACAACTGGCTACGGCCTATGGCATCTACGTTATAGAACGGAGCGACCTGAACGATAAGAGCTTTCTCCAGGAAATAAAACGGTATGACGCAGATCTATTTATTTCGGTTGCTAGTCCGATTATTTTTAAAAAAGAGCTGATCAATATGCCGCGACTTGGGTGTATCAATATTCATAATGCACCGTTGCCGAAATACCGTGGCATGTTGCCGAATTTCTGGCAACTTTATCATAACGAGAAAGAATCAGGCATCACCGTCCACAGGATCAACACAGGGATTGATACGGGCGATATCATTGCTCAGCGATATGTTACCATTCAACCCGAAGAAACCCTTCATAGTCTCATTCTGAAAACAAAGCGGCAGGGCGCCCAGATCATGATTGATGTCATTAACGATTTTCGACACGAACGGATCCAGTCAATAAAAATGAGCGGGGCTGGAAGTTATTTCACTTTTCCTAGCCGAAAAGAAGTTTTGGAATTGAAGCGAAGAGGCCGGCGTCTCTTATAATCGCACACGCGGAGCGCTGATTGCCTTGATGTTGATCGAATAACTCCGCAGCTTAGAAAATACTTAAAAAAAAGGATGTCGCAAATTAAACAAATGGTAAAAAACGCAGTGTATCAAGCTGCCTCATGGGAGCCGATACTCAGGGCACAGCGCAATAGAAAACTGCGCGACAGCATCATCGTTTTAATGTACCATGAGGTGGCGGAGGATGACCATGATATAGAAGCGTGGACTGTCGTTAAAAAAAGTGATTTTGTAAAACAGATGGAATACATACACGATACGTTCCAGGTGGTAACTTTGGACGAGGCTTTTCAACAAATTGAAAATGTTCAGGCCATACATAAGCCCACCGCGGTGATCACATTCGATGATGGGTATGCGGGAAACAAACATATTGTCCTGCCTCTTGCGAAATCGATGAAAATCCCGGTAACCATCTTTGTTTCTACAAAAGCGGTACAAGAACAAAACGTATATTGGTATGACAGGTTGATCCGTGCTTTGCAAGGGGAAAAGATAATCAATGTCGATCTGGAACATATCTTATTGAGCAGATATTGCATCAATCGGTCTAAAGGTTCAAAGAACTGGGCTGAAATAGAGAGATTGTTGGGGGACCTGAAGACATTGGAACCGTCCTCTAGAGAGAGCATTGTAGCGAACATAATAGCCGACCTGCAGGGTTCAACGGAAAGTGATCCCCATGCCATGGCTCCTCTGACGTTATCGGACCTGCACGAATTGGCAGATTGTCCCCTTGTTACTATTGGGGCGCATTCACATTGCCACAATATACTTACCCAATTGTCAAATGAGGAGATAACAAAAAGCATTCAGACATCCAAAGCGCTCTTGGAATCGTGGATTAAGCGGCCCGTGAGTTACTTTGCTTATCCTAATGGCAATTATAACGATATGGTTGTGAGTAGTCTCAAGGAAAGCGGTTTTAAATGCAGTTTGACTACGGTATCGCGTCCTTGGAAGAGGGGCGACTCGTATTTTACAATACCGAGAATTGGTATTGGCAGATACGATTCTCTTGATTATTTTAAAATAAAAATTTCAGGCGGTCTTTGTTAGTGTATAAAGTAAGAACAGCATCTATTGCAGAGTTCAAGGAAAGCAGGGACATATGGAATAGCTTAGCGTCTGCAATGCCTCTCCCTTCAATTTTTTGCACATGGGAATGGATATATACTTGGTGGGAGCATTTTGGCGATAACTATAACCTCGTTATTTTATTCGTCTTTAAAGAGGCAGAGCTCAAAGGAATCCTGCCGCTTGCTTCACGGGGCGTCGTCTTGAACCGCGCTTGGCTAACCGGCCGTATATTAACCTATTGCGGAAGCATGGAAGTGGCCCCCGACCATCTTGATATAATTGCTTCATATGAAGACGCCGCGCCCTGCTTAGCGGCGATCAACAACTATCTCTCAACTGAATATAAAGAGTGGGATGTGCTGCACCTCTCTCATGTATCGGAGGCGAACAATCTTATAAAGTGGCTTGATGACGAAGATATCTCTTTTCAGACGAACATTCGTGAAGTGTCGGTTTCCCCATTCATTACGTTGACGGAAGGCTTCGAAAAGTATCATAAGACATTTAGTTCACAGAAAAGAAATCATTTCAGTAGAATGGAAAAAAAACTAAACAAGCAGTACGGTATAAAATATTTTTCCTGTGACCCGCAAAAATACCAGGAAACCCTGGACACTCTCTTTGCACTTCACGAGCAAAGAGCAAAGAGAAAGAAAATAGAGAGTACATTTAAAAAAGAACCCATCATGAAGTTTCATCGCGATTTAGTTCGGCGAATGGATGCAACCGACTGGGTTTGGCTTAAGGCATTGGGTAATGATGAAAAATTGATCTCCGTATGGTACGGTTTTGCGTTCGGGAAAAAGGTGGACTACTATCAGATAGGTTTTGACACCCAGTGGGAACAGCATGGGCCGGGAAAGGTGCTTATGCTGAATGTAATTAAAGAGGCATTTTCTAAAAAATATGAAGAGTTTGATTTTCTTCGTGGCAATGAGAAATTTAAAAGCCAATGGACGGAAAACAAACGCTTTCTTTTAACCGCCAACATATACAATAAAACATTGCGAGGGATGCTTTCGGAAAAATTGTATAGCGCAAAGGCCACTTTGAAAAAGATGAAAAAAATGATGGACATCCGCAAGAAAAATAATGCTTCGGAGAAATAGGGAATAGTGCTAGTTAGGATAACGAGATGGTCAAGCCGATAAAAATTCTTTACATAATTGACGAGTTGAATTGCAAGCTGGGTGGTACTGAAAACCAGCTCATAAAACTGCTTCATGGTTTAAATAAGGAAAAGTTTCAGGTTCGCGTGCTGCGCTTTAAAAATCGCTCGTGGTCCCAGATAAATTCATCAATCCTCCAGTGTGATGAGTCTGTCATAGACATATATAAATTTAACAGGATCTCGACCTATATCAACTTTATTAAGCTGATAAAGTTTATAAGAGAATATAAGCCGCATGTCGTCCATACCTTTTTCCCGGTAGGCAATATTCTAGGTGTAATTGCTGCAAGGCTTGCCGGTGTTGAAAATACTGTTTCAAGCAGGCGGGATTATGGGGAATGGATGAACACTCGTTACCTCATGGCTACGCGGATTGCCAACAAATTCGTAACGAAAATAGTCGCCAATTCCTACAGTGTAAAAACACTTACAGAAAAAAGAGAACATACCAGGAACGGGCAAGTAGAGGTAATTCTCAATGGAATTAACGCGACAGAATTCTATAATATTGGGAAAGACACTGATTTAAAGGCAAGGTTGAATATTCCCGAGCATGACAAAGTGATTGGAATCGTGGCGAATTTTTCGCCTGTGAAGCATCATGCTACATTTATAAAGGCAGCAGGAGAAATAACTGCAGTTAGAAAAGACATCAGTTTTGTTCTGGTCGGCACTGGGGAAATGCAGAGTGAACTCGAGTCACTTGGAGCTTCGCTGAATATCACACATAAGCTTGTTTTCACCGGCCCGCAAGCAGACGTTATCCCGTATCTTTCCATCATGGATGTTGGAGTAAACTGCTCTGTACGCGAGGGGTTGTCCAATGCCGTTATGGAATATATGGCTGCGGGCATTCCCTGTGTTGTATCCAATGCCAACGGGAATATTGATTTAATAACCCATGATGAGAATGGGTATTTATTTGAAATTGATGACTATAGAACACTGGCCAAGCTCATCTTAGGATTGCTTGATGATGCGGCAACCAGGCAGAAATTTATAAAAAATGCCCGCAGAAAGATAGAATACGAGCTGAGTCTTGAGGCTATGCTTTTCAGATTCGAACATTTTTATCGTAGCATGGTAAGATGATAATCCGATGGAACAGATCACATTTTCAATCGTCAGTTACGAAGATTGCCGAGAGATACTGACTGCATATAAAATGCTAATCGAATTGAAAAACAGGCTCGCCAACGTGAAAAGAAGCGTCATGATTCCATTTAAAAAGAGAATATAATCTTGGCTATTAACATACTTCAATTAATTAGCAGCTCAGGGTTTTTCGGTGCAGAAAATGTCGTCCTGGAATTGTCCGCAGAGTTAAAAGAGATGGGCCATTCTGTCACGATTGGCATTTTTAACAATCATCATAAATCTAATCTGGATTTAATGGAGCAGGCAATGAAGCACGACTTGGACACACACGTGTTTGATTGCAGGCAAAAAATCGACCTTAAAACTATTCGTTTGATATCTTCTTATGTCAAGAATAATGGTGTTGATATTGTCCATACCCATGGGTACAAATCAAATATCTATGCCAAATTATCATCTTTATTTACCAAAAAACCGATTGTTAGCACCTGTCATAACTGGATTAATTCTAATCGGAAGATGAATTTTTACAGTTCCCTCGATAAAAGGCTTTTAAAACATGTTGATGCCGTGATACCCGTATCACGACCGGTTCAAGAACTCCTTTATAAAGCTGGCATAAGCAGGAAAAAGATAACCTTGGTCGAAAATGGTATCAAGATAGAAAGATTCAATACCTACGTTGACGAACGGAAATTGAAGAGCGAACTTTGCATTGATCCTGACCGTATTATTATTGGAACGGTGGGAAGACTTTCGAACGAGAAGGGACACCGATATCTTATCGAAGCAGCTAAAAAAATACTTACGGTGCACAAAAATTGCGTTTTTTTGCTCATTGGTGACGGAGTTCTTAAGTCCCAGCTGATGGAGTATGCAAGTAAATTAAACCTCGGGGATAGAATTATCTTTGCGGGCAAGCGACTCGATGTTCCGCAACTTCTATCCATCATGGATATCTTTGTGTTACCTTCCTTATTAGAAGGTCAGCCAATGGCTTTGTTTGAGGCGATGGCTTCAAAAAAACCAATTGTAGCAACAAAGGTTGGAGATGTGCCAAAAATACTAAGCCAAGGGATGTGCGGGATACTCGTGCCGCCAAGTAATTCTGATGCAATCGCAGAAGCTGTCCTTTTTCTTATCGCTAATACAGATAAGGCCGGTCATATGGCTTCTTTGGCTTATTCAGAGGTTTCAGAAAAATATTCCTCCAAACAGATGGCTAACAAATATCTTGATGTTTATAAGTCGCTTTGTTTACAGAAATAAGGACATTTGAAGGCTAATCATATAAAAAAAGCAAGGACCAGCTAAACCGCTCTACGCATACGGAATACATCCAAGCCAGCAAGCCAGCTTCGAATTACATAAGGGGGCCCTTTTTCCCAAGAAGACCGGACAAATTAAAATATGAAAACATCTCCCTTTAAAACATTTATCAATCATGTTAGCCAATTTGCCGGGACGAGTGTCTTGGCGCAGCTCCTTGGTTTTCTTACTTTTCCGATACTTACAAGGCTTCTGACCAAAGAACAATACGGTATTTTGGGATTGACATCCACCACATTGATGCTTGCAGTGGCACTTGCAAAAGCAGGCCTGTCAGATGGAATTATCAGGATGTACAAAGAGTACGACGATACCGAGGAAGCGCGTAATCTCTTTTCGTCGACCGTTCTAGTCAGAGGAGTAATTCTTGCACTTCTCACGACTCTCATATACTTAGCTGTTATGCCGATTGTTAATAAACGCTTAAATATTAGCGATCAATATACTGTTTGCTTCACGATAATGGCGCTTTCCTTGTTCATTCGTCCATTAACTGCTATTGTGTCCAATTTGTTAAGAGTCACCGGTAAAATATTTTTTTTAAATATCACGGGGCTCTTGGGGAAGATTTTAGCTATTGTGCTCTCGCTGTTTCTCTTTCTCTATGTTTTAAAAGATTTGTATGGCTATATTTTAGGTATTATCGCTTCTGAGTATATTGTAGCAATTGTGCTATTCATCTGGTTTATCAAAAATTACAAGGTGTCTTTCCGTAACATATCGGGAGATCTTACTATAAAGCTTATTAAATTTGGAATGCCCCTGCTTTTAACCGAATTGTCCTATTTAGTTCTAACATATGCAAATCGCTACATGATTGTTGCTTATCATGGAGAAAGTATTCTTGGCTTATTCTCAGTCGGATATAATCTTGCCTGGTATATAGTTGAATTAATCATGATTCCAGTATCGTATTCTATTGTTCCGTTATATGTAAACATTTACACAAAGGAGGGAAAAGCAAAAACGGAGGAATTTTTGTCTAAGTGCATGCATTTTGTACTCATTGTTGCTATCCCCACATGTATAGGTTATTATGCGATTTCTAAGGATTTATTTATTACCGTTGCTTCAAATAAGTACGCAACTGCTGCCACTTTTTCACCAATCATACTAGTCGGCGCTCTCTTCATAGGAGTAAACTGTATTCTTAATGCCGGACTATACTTGAAAAAAAGATCAACGACGATTCTTATTATCATGGCTTCTGCCGTCCTGTCGAATATTCTTTTTAATATTTTGCTGATCCCGAAATATAATGCGATGGGTGCGGCAATTGCAACATTGATTTCCTGCGCGATTTCCAGTGTCCTGACTGTATCTCTCTCATTTAAATACATTGTCGTATCGATAAAGCTGAAGATGGTTCTGTATTATTTGATGCTATCCCTTTGTATGTTATTTGTAGTAAACCAAATCAATTTCTCAATGGCATGGTTAAATCTCGTGGTAAAAGTGACGGTTGGTGTTGCGATAATCATCCCAGGCGTTCTGTGGAAAGAGAAAGGGGTTCTCAGCTCTTTAAAAACAATCATCTCCGCACGATAAACATCTTCCTTTTCCTAATGGAGAACAGAAAACCCTATGCTGACGGCTGTAAAAGAGTTTATTAAAGCAATATTCTTCTCCGCGCCGATGCTTTATTTTATAAGTATCGTGGCTGTTCTTACCACAATTTTTAAAAAAGTTGAATGGGGACTTTTTGTGCTTATTGTGATGATTCCGCTGCCAACCCTCTGGTACAAATTGCATCAATATCCCATGGGGAAAGACTTCATGGATGTTTTTATTTTTGCAATTCTCATGGGTATTTTGTATCAGCACAAAGGCTTTGTTAAAACTCCAAATTCAACACTTATAATTATTTTCATGATAATAAGTTATGCGGCTCTTTGGAACAGCAGTTTACGGTTTTATTTACCTATGCCTATAAGCACCGACAGTGAGCTCCTCAAAGACTGGAAAAATTATGTAGAGATGATATTTCTTTATTTTCTTGTGTTAAATGTAATTAAAGATGAAGATCAACAAAAAAAATTAGTTACATTAATGACGATAGTCGTTTTACTAATTGCAATAAGGGGCTACCGCAACTTTTACGCTGCAGATACCTTTAATTATGGCAAAAGATTCGCAGGCCCCTTTGAAAAGGTCGGCTTGAACCCGAATCATTTCGGAGCTTTCATTGTTTACACCAGCGCATTTTTCCTGGGGCTTGCGTTTTTTGACAAAGACAAGAGACGAAAATTGCTACTCATAATGACTGTCTTATTTAGTATTCATCCTCTTTTTTTCTCTTATTCTAGGGGTGCCTATGTGGCAGCTTTTGGTACTATGGTTTTTTTCGGTATTACGAAGAAAAGAACTCTCTTACTACTATGTATTGTCCTCATATTGGCCTGGCAAACAGTATTGCCGGCATCAGTCGTTGATAGAATATCGATGACTGAAAGTGCAAGTGGAGAGATTGAAGCGTCAGGTGCCCACCGGTTGGATTTATGGCACCATGCCATGGATTTATTTAAATCAAATCCTGTCTTTGGCATAGGCTTTGGTGGTTTTGGTTTTACCGTCCCAGAAGGAGAAAGTCTGACTGATACTCATAACTTATATATGAAGATCATGTCAGAGCAAGGAATAATTGGAATCACCCTTTTGTTGCTTATTTTTATGAAAGCCTTTCTCAGCGGATTGCGTTTGTTTAAAATTAGCAAGACGCCTTTTCAAAAGGGACTTGGTTTTGGGTTCATGGGGGCTATTATAGCTTTGATGCTTGCAAATTTGTTTGGAGATAGGTGGTCCTACTTCGCATTAGGCAGTTATTTTTGGATTTTTTGGGCGTTAGTTGATCGCGGAATAATAGTATCTAAATCTACTCCGGCGCAGGAGCAGAAGCAGCCGGAGCCATCGCGTGCTGCTCAGCTGGTTTCGGAGCGTCCGCCTTTTTCTCACGTCCAACGATGGCGACGGTAAAGACGAATAGCAGGGCCACTACAGTCTCGGCAACGTAAATGTGAACATTGCGTTTTAGTCATCAAATAGAAAATATGAACATGCGTAATCAAAAAATTCCAGTGTTAATGTATCATGAAGTTTCTCGAGATCAGAAAACCAAGCTTCCTTCGTATGAAATGACTCCTTTTTATGATATTCCCGTGGAGCTGTTTGAAAAACAAATGAGGACGCTTGTAGAGGAAGGCTATCAGAGCCTTGTTTTCGACGACGTCCAAAACCTGGATGCATCGAAAAAGTATGTCATTATTACGTTCGACGACGGCTTGAAGGGCAATTATCACCATGCTTTACCCATTTTGAAAAAATACGGACTGCGGGCAACATTCTTTGTGTGTGTCAATTCCATTGGCTCCAACAGATTTATGAAGTGGACCGAACTTGTGCAGCTTATCGATCATGGCATGTCTGTTCAATCCCATACCATGAGTCATCGCCCACTTCATAATTTAAATGAAAATGATATAAGCTTGGAACTTCAGGAGTCAAAGCGAATAATTGAGAATCAGTTGAAGAATGATGTAAACGCAATCAGTTTGCCTCACGGTAGCTACAACGAAGGGGCACTAAAAATAGCGGCGCAAGAAGGATATAAATTCATTTGCACATCAGATTTTACATCGACCTATTATGATACGTTTAAAAATAAGCCCGCCGTGGTCGGCCGTATTGCCATTACGAGCAAAATGAGCATGAATCAATTTGTCAAATGTCTTAACTATAATGTAGTGGAAATACTTAAAAGAAGATATGCAAAGCAAGCAAAGAACACTGTTAAGCATATTATCGGAATAGAAGCATACAGAAAAATCTATCGATATATATTTAATATACGAGTAAATCACTAACTCGAGGAAACGGAACTGGTCATGCTGAATCAAGTTATTGCCAAAAAGCTTTTCTTATCAGTTGAAAATATAAGAGGAGAGCATATTAATCAGTATTTAAACAACTTAGAAGCATCACAGTGGTACTCACCATTAGCTCTAAAAGAACTGCAGCTAGAAAAACTAAAGATGTTATTGAATCATGCATATCAAAATGTGCCTTGGTACCGTAAAAAATTTCAGGAAAGGAACATTACTCCTGGCGATATCAGGACGCTTGACGATTTGCAGATATTGCCTATTTTAACGAAAGATGATTTGCGGAGTCAAACAACTATCTTAGCGGCGCAGGGTTATCGCGGCAGGAAATCGATAGCAAAAACCTCAGGTTCAACAGGAATATCGGTTAAATTCTATAAAGACCGTCAATCCTCCGGTTACGGGCGCGCAGCCATGTATCGCGGACACAGATGGTTCGGTGTTGACATCGGCGATCGGGAGGCACGATTGTGGGGAGTTCCTATCGGGGTCAAGGAAAAAATGGTGCACCGGCTAGCGGACTATTTTTTGAATCGGTTTAGAGAGACGAGTTTTGAATTGTCTGATATTATTTTAGAAAATTATTTAGCGTCCATTCAGAAGCAGAATCCGAAATACCTCATGGGATACCCGTCTATGGTATACCAATTCGCACGTTTTCTCAAAGAAAAAAAAATTGATCTTCGGTCATGTTTCGCTATGGTAAAAGTTACGTCCGAGTCGCTTTATGAGTATCAAAGGACCCTTATCGCAGATGTCTTTCAGTGTCCTATTGTCAATGAGTATGGTGCTGCCGAAACGGGTTTAATCGGTTTTGAGTGCCCTTACCATGGCATGCATCTTATGTCTGAGTGTGCAATCGTTGAAGAACATGCTAAGGATGAACTTTCAGACGGAAACAGCGAATTAATAGTCACAGATTTGAATAACTATGCATTGCCAGTAATACGGTACAAGCTCGGGGACCGCGGGAAATTGTCAACGGGTATCTGCAAGTGTGGGAGAGGGTTGCCGCTTATAGATAACATCCAGGGAAGATCAAGCGATATCGTGTATAAAGCCGACAGCACGCCTGTACATAGTTCTATTTTTTCATATATCTTGAAAGAAGTGACTCGAATCGGTGGTGGAGTTAGACAATATAAGGTCTATCAGGATGAAATTGGTCAATTACGTATAGAAATTGTGAAGGATTCCGGCTACAAACAAACCTCGGAACAGCTGATAAAGGAAATAATATACAGACAGTTTGGGAATAACATGAGACTGGATATTTCGTATGTTAATGAGATCCAGCGTGAAAAGTCGGGGAAATTGCGATACTTTGTATCAAAGCTCAATCAAAAGCAGGACACCCAAAAGAAAGTCATACCATGTTAAATACTCAGCCAACACCCTTTCCCTCAATCATAATTCCTGCACTGAACGAGGAAGCAAATATCGGAAGATGTTTAGCTTCAATTGCTGATATGAATATTTTGCGCGATTTGTACGAAGTAATCGTGGTTGACAACGGTTCGACCGATAAAACGCGCGAAATTGCACAATCTTTTAAAGGGCAGATGAATATTTCGGTTATTATCGCGCCACGGGTAACGATTGCCGCTTTGAGAAATATCGGTGTAAAACACTCTCATGGGGATATTCTCTCTTTTGTTGACGCGGACTGTACAGTATCAGGCGACTGGCTAAGAAATGCAGTATGTTATTTCACTGACCATACCATTGGTGCTGTGGGATCAAGTTATACTATACCGAAAAGTGCTTCCTGGGTAGCAAAGGTCTGGACGATGAATTCTGCAAAGAAAAGAATCAGAGGGGAAACGGAGTATATTTCTACCGCGAATTTGCACGTCTCCAGGGTAAATTTTGAAAAAATAGGCGGATTTAATGAGAACCTGATCACGAACGAAGATTACGATTTATGTTTTCGATTAAAACAATTAGGATTAACGATATACGCCGATCCTAAAATACACGTGGTCCACTGGGGTAACCCTGCGAACTTACGTGATTTTTACAGAAGAGAAAAATGGCATGGTTCCCACGTTTTTAATGTTTTTCTCGACGATATTCGAAAACTAAAAAATATCAGGGCAATATCATACGCGCTTTATTACGTCGCGTGTAGCATATGCTTATTATTAGGTTTCCTACATTTTCTTATCTATGGAAAATTGATGCCTATTCTGCTAACGAGTGGAGCCGTAATATTTCCTCCATCTCTCCTGAGTGTTAAAACCATAATTCAGCAAAAGGGGAGATTTTATTATTTTTTCCCGCTATTTATAGTCTATTTTACGTACGGCGTTGCCAGGGCAGTAAGCTTGGCAAAAAATATCTGGGGCCTGGTTTCAAAAAACCAAAGCATAGAGTCTCACTGGTCATCTAAGAAGCTCAAGAAACTGCAATGACAATTCATTTATGTGAGGTAATGTACCATGGTCATTAAGCTCTATAAGTTAATATTCATTATGTCTTTTGTTCTAAGTGTGACATCTGCCTCCGCTATCGCGAGCGACATTGTGCCGGCCATTTTCTTTTCCGATATGACGGATGCACCAACGACAGGATTTAACAGAAGCACTACACAGGGCGCCGCTGTCAGCATATGGGGTGTTAATTTTGGGGCTGCCCGCGGGACATCAACGGTAACTGTTTGCGGCGTAACATTAAATCAAGATTCAGATTTTGTGGAATGGAGTGCAACAACAAACCCTTATGTTGCACGAGGCATGCAAAGGATCACTTTTTTCCTGAAATCAGCCATGAAAACCGGGGAGAGTACGATTCAGGTAACAACGAGTTCAGGGAAAAGCAATACCGTGCCTTTTTACTGCAGGTCACTTGGAAGTAATCATATATATATCTTAACCCCAAGCGACCCCCCATCGAAAGTAAGAAGCTTGAAGGCTGGCGATATTGCTTACTTCAGGGCAGGGACATACACAACGATTGATAACTGGGGCAACCTTATTGATTTCTGGTCTAACAACCATGGCAATGGTACGGCTAACAAGAGTATCTCTATAGCATCATATCCTGGAGAAGTTGCCCAACTTGGAGATTATACTGTCGAGAGCTCTATTGGGCATCATGGAACTGATTTCCTCGACATTTGGTCCTACTGGACGTTCTCAAAGTTTAATTTTCGTAACAAGTATTGCGCTGTCGGTACAACTGATGGGCAAGACGACCATATCCGGTTTGTTGGCAACGATGGTAGAACGGGTTATGGGCCCGAAGGAGACAAAAAGACCATTTTCGACTTCTACGCAGGCAGGGGAGGAGAATCCTACCTATATTTCTATGGTAACTATGCTCACCATTGTGGAACTGATACAGACGACCAAAAGCCAAATGACAATGGCTACCCTCTGTACATTGAAGGCAGCATGCCGGGTAAAAACTGTATAGGGAGCGGGACCAAAACGAGTCCGCAGTATCCTAATTGCGGGCATCACACGAACCTTGACATAGGTTGGAATGAATTTGCCTTCTGTAAATCCGGCAGAGGAATGCAAATATACGGACACCAGGTATTCGATCAAGTGGATCAGGTCTATATCCACGATAACTGGATCCACGATAATGGCAAGACCGGGGCTATTTTGGGAGGTGGAGATGGTAGCGGAGGAAGCCATCTTTATGAGTTTGTCAAGAATATTTATTTTTTTAACAATATACTAGCAAATAACGGCTATCCATCTGGTTATCCTTGTCTTTTGATGGGCGGAGAAGAATGGGGAAGTGTTGGCGGCAACTGGTATGTTTACAATAACATTTGTTACCATAGCGCAGGTGGAGAGATTGACGTTAGTAAGCATTCCAAGCCAGCCTTAATTGAAATAAGAAACAATATTATCGTTCCTTCACCCGGAGAACGTTATTACACAGATAATGTCGATATGGAAGGAAATTATTTTCGGGGGAGCAATAACCTCTACCATGGGGCCGGTCATGGGCCCGCTTGGGATAAAAACAGGTTAGATAATGTCAATCCGCGATTTATTGTTGAAAAACCTGCTTCTTTTTTGGATTTTCGACTAAGTGCTAATAGTCCTGCAATTGGAAGAGGATATGTCGTTGACAACGGGAACAATACTATTCTACTTAAAAATGATTTTTTGGGAAATGTCAGAGGAAATACGTTCGATATTGGCCCCTACCGATATGATCCTGGGCAAGCAGCTGCTAAATGAAAGGTCCATTGTGCCGCATGCTTATCATCAATGCTGATGACTACGGACTAAACTCTCCCCATAATGAGGCGATACTACGGTGTTTTAGGGATGGTCTCTGTTCTAGTGCTACCCTCATGCCGAATATGCCTGCCTTTGAGGAAGCATGTCAAATATCACATGAAAATAAACTCATAAACCATATTGGTATGCATTTGGTGTTGCAAGATGGTCTTCCATTAACGGCAAAAATTAAGCGATTTCCGCGTTTTTGCAACGAAGAAGGGCATCTTAGAATATCACGACGTTGGCCAATTCTTCATCTCACAACCTCAGAGAGATATGTCCTTGCTGAGGAAATACGAGCACAGATAAAGCGTTGTCGCGATAATGCAATACCTCTTACGCATCTCGATTCCCATCACCATATCCATACAGAATGGGCTATTGTCAACGTCTTGATACCCATTGCACGCGAAGAAAACATACCCTATATTAGACTATCTCGAAATTGTAAGCCCAGCGAAAATTTGCTGAAATCGATTTATAAATTACTATTTAATATAAAATTACAAAACGCTAATGTTGCACGGACAAAATATTTTGGATCTCTCGACGATTACTTTTATTTAAAAAAAAGAGGTAGAAAGGAAACAAACGCCTCTTTCGAAATTATGATTCATCCGATTTTTGATGAAAATAAAACTCTAGTTGATGGAAGATATAAAGGAAATCTTGCAGAAGTCATCCAGGAAGTCGATGGTTATAAAAATGCTGTATCATTCAAGGGTGCCAAATATAATGCTAGTTAATAGATGGAATAGCATTATGTCAGCGACACTGCTGGGTTGCTGAGATAGTCGATTTCGGCATGTAACTCTCCTTTGGGGAGATAGGAAGTTCTCCGGAGGTTGATATATATTGGAGGAAATTCCGCATTATGAAAGTAAGCGTTATCGTTCCTACGTATAATAGAGAGGCATATATCTGCCAGGCAATAGAAAGCGTCCTGCAGCAAACGATGAAAGATTTTGAAATAATAGTTGTGGATGATGGCTCCACAGATAACACCGAAGAAAAAATACAACCGTACTTGCAGAACCTTAAGTATATCAAGACTAAGAACGGCGGACCTGCTCACGCTCGGAATATTGGTATGGGCGCGGCGACTGGTGAATATATTGCATTTTTAGATTCCGACGATCTTTATTATCCCCATAAATTAGGGTTGCAAGTTGCGGTCCTGGATAAATTCCCCGAGATTGCAATGGTGTATACAGAAGCTTCTGCGTTTGATGATTCGGGGTATTGGGATGAACATCATCTCAAGAAGTACCATAAAAATGCATATGTGAGAGAAAACATAAATTATGAAAATATTTTTTCAGAGAACATGCTCTTAAGATATGCTGGATTAGATTCTAGTAATTGGGGAAACAAAAAAATTTATATGGGAAACATTTTTGACAAGTATTTGCAGCATCTGATCGTCTTCACTCCTGCTGCTATGTTTAGACGCAACATATTAAAAACTATTGGACTGCAGAATGAACATTACTGGTTATCAGAGGACTTTGAGTTTATGCTAAGAATATCTAGGAATTATAAGGTAGCATTCATTGACATACCTACGTATAAGCTCAGATACCATACGAATCAAATCTCAACTTCAAGAAATAAGAACCACATACACAATACCATTGAAACCCAGACTAATTTACTGGAGATTGTGACAAAACTTGGCCTGAAAGACAGAGAATATTATTTGCAGCATAAGGATGCTATTGACAAGCGGCTTGCCGATTTGCATATGGCACTAGCTATTCCGTTGATGGCGAAGGGAAAGGATCCGAAAAGTGCTCGTATTCATTTGGGGAAAAGTGCTTTTTATGGATATCCTGAACATTTTTTATGGATATTAACGTTTGCGCCGTATATGATAAGAAGGTTATTTATAAAAGTTTTGTCAATACTAAAAAAATATTAGTTTATTCATAAGATTCAAATGTACAGAGCAGTAAGTTACATACCCAATTGATTAACAATAACTTCTGCAAAGCGATATACTGCCAGTAAGCCACAGAGATGAGACCGTAATTATTGATGACGGTTTAAATGATTGCACAGCAGAGTTCTTTTGGCTGCTCTGCGAATAGACCAGAAGGTACGTATGGCTAATGCTTGGCGAGAGCCGTCCTACCTCGCAACGCGGCTGCTTAAGATTCTGAACTCCTATGAATATCTCCAGGCTGAATTATATCTACTGTGGTGTCATGGAGTTGCTTGACACCCTCACCCTTTGATTAGTTGATAACGTTCAGGACATCGTTTACTCAAAAAATGGTCACGACATCGTTAACTCAAGCTTTGAGGATCTGTATTTCGCGATGTCGTAACTCGCATCATCAGTCTCGCAGTTGATACTTGTATTCTTCGACCTGGATTGTATCCAGGAAGAGCTTTAACGATTGTTCTTTGACATCGATAGTAGCCACAACGTATTCGTATTGGGTCTCTGGTGGAGCCGGGAACATTTCACCGAAGATGTTCAGTCGGCAGTCGCTTCGAATGAATCTCACGAGATGATAGCAACCTTCCTCAGGCTTATTCAAAGGATGCCTTGGGGCATCGCCCTTGCTCGGGAAGATCAATTTCTTCTCAGTGCTGGCCAATGCCTTGAGAGGGGTTTTCCCTTTGATCTTGCTGTAGCGATACGTGCTATTGTGCCTGTACTCGAATGCCCGTGATTCTTGCCGAAGCTGCTGCATTGACGACATGGTGACCTTATCGAGAAATTTCTGCTGGTAATGGTCGTTGAACTTCTCGACGACTCCGTTCCACCACGGCTCTGACGGCGGAATGAACCAGAGGTTGACCCCATAGCGCAGGCAGAGACGAATAAGCGGTCCCATGCCTCGTGGGTGAATTGGACTGCCGAAGAAAGCCATTTCATTGTCAACTTGAAGGTTCTCAGGGATTCCCATACGCAGCCAGACCGCATAAACAGCGTCCAAAACGCTTTGCGCTGCACGGGAAGGCATCGGCTCTATCCCGCACCGGTTGATTGCAGTATCGATGGCATGTAGGCTGTAGAACTTGACCGGTCCGGTAAGATAGCAAGGGCCGACCATATCAACCTGATGGGTCTGGTTGGGCAAGAGCGCCGGAAGCTCAGGGTATTTTTTGCCCTTCGGTGTATATCTTCCGGTCCGCCGATGGGTCAATTCGCGGCGGCGTAAGATCCGGCCAATGGTGGTGAGGGAGGGTATAGGCTGGACCTCCATGTCGCTCATCTCCCATTGGATGGCCTGATTGCCGCAGAAGAGCCCCTTGTTGTAAAGGTTCAGCCGTACCAGCTCCACGATCTTTTCGATCTCTGCTGGGGTTCGGTTGGGACTGGCAAGTGGTCGCCGCGATTGTTCCTCAGACCACGCAGGATCATTCGGGGTATGCCGTGACACCCATTTATACAGCCACGGTTTCGTTTTCCCCAGTGAAGCGCATATGCTTTGGGGACTTTCACCTGCGAGATACCGTTGCACCGCTAATGCCCGTTGCTTCTGAAGCTTCTTTTTCATGAACACCTCCCTGCAAGGATTAGGTGTCCATGATAAAGCAGATTGTGGCTACTCGATTGTCAAAGAACGAAAGTAAACGATGTCCTGAACGGAAAATCAGTAAACGATGTATTGAACGTTGTCAATTAGTGATTACCTTTGCTGATATTAGCACAAAAGGAAGATGATAATCCGATGATTACTTTTGAAATTATAAAAGATAAGAACAAAATAGAAGAATATGAGAAATGCTGGGATGATCTGATGAATTCCGGTAAATATGAGATTTCCGCATCCTTTGAATGGACTCAGGCTCTACTTAAAACACATCTCCTGAGAGACGACGATTTTCTTGTAATAGTGCTCAAAGATGCTGAAAGAGTTGTAGGAATAATTCCGATAGTTATCAGGAAAAGCAGAAATTACGGAATCTCTGTAACACATGCGTTTCCCATTGCCGAACTATATAACACTCACAGCGATCTATTGATAGATGCATTAGATGATAAATTAGTCGAAGCTTTTATTTCGGCGCTCCTCAATATTGGTTATAAATGGGATGTATTTAGACTAAGAAGCTTTGTTGAAGCAAATCCTGTTTTGGAAGGTTTTGATCGTTGCCTTAAAAATTCCTCATTTCACTATAAAATCAAAAGGGAGGAGCCATCATTCTTTATCCCTCTGGGAAATAGTTATGATGATTACCTGAAACAAAGATCGGCAAGTTTTCGCAAAAAACTTAGAGTGCGCGTGAAGAGAATGAATTCTATCGGGGATGTCGCATATTCCGAGATTCGAGACTCTCAAAATGTAGTAGAAGCCTATAACAATATTCTCTATATTGAAGAAAAGAGCTGGAAGCACAAACATGGAACTTCAATTCCTGCCAATAAAAAGCAGCTCGAATTTTATAAGCATCTCTGTGAAAATGCGTCAAAAAAGGGGTGGTTGCGTCTGGCCTTTTTATTTTTAAACAGTGAGCCTGTTGCTTACAAAATGGGCTTAGTAAAAGATAAAAAGTATTATGGTCTAAAGTGTAGCTTTCATGAAAAATTTAGAAGAGAGAGCCCGCTGACCGTGCTTATAGCGAGGTTCATCGAGGACCTTATTCATGATGGCGTAACGGAGTATGATTTTACTGGTGAACCTTTTGAATATGAAAGCCGCTGGACGGATGAAATTAGATGGCATAAGTCATTAATGATATATAATCATACCATTAAGGCAAAATTGTATTCGATCTTTAACTATGTAAGGAGTATTAAAAAAAGTGATTTCAACGATGATAAATTTGAATACAAAAACGCGAAAGAAATCATGCCCGAAAAAACCGATGAAAATGATATCTAATAAGCCACCGCTTAATCAATAGATGTGTTGAACATGGAATAATATCAGAATGAAGTAAATTTCAAAAAAATGGAACCTTAAGCATCACCATGAACCAGCAGCTCACTGCACAAGATTTTTAGGGTCAGCTTTACAATCTGTTCATCATAAGGGGAGTTCCTGAGCATATTCGTTCTGATAGCGCACGGAGTTTGCGCTTAAAGCAGTCCGGGAGTTGTTGGCAATAGTCGCGGTCAAAAACTTCTTCATCGAGCCTGGCAGCCCATGGGAGAACGGTTAAATCGAGTCTTTCATTAGGAAAATGGAGTATGATCACATCCATTCCACGTCACCCATCTCAATACGAACCACGCCGGCACATCCGGATACTTCGCACAGCGCGCTGGGTTACTGACCCTAGCCCCAGAGGGGATCCAACGAAAAAATCTAAATCTTCAACTTGTACGATATCTGGGGGGCAGTTATCAATGGTTACGATGAAAATTGAACATGATCAAAGCAGAATAGCTGAAAACGTCAAGCGCTGGAATGAAATATTTAACTCTGGCGATACACGCGCTTGTCAGGTCTACCAAACATCAGAACAATGATAAAACAATTCATTATAGAGATCCAAAAAACGTTATGCTTGAACAGTGACCTGTATTGCTCTATTTTAACATGTAATCAGAAATAAGTTTAATAAAAGACGGACATGATATCCGAAGTCGGTAAGCTAAAACTTAAGGTCACAGCGTACGGCCTCCACGAACTCGATAGCCGCATTCTTCAGAAGTGGCAGGACCTCGAAGAGCGCGCTATAGAAAGCAACGCCTACCTTTCGCCTTCTTTCATTGTGCCCGCGTTAAAATATTTGACACCAAGCCTACGGCCGCTCATTATATGCATAGAATCCATTTTAGGCGGTGACCACAGGCTGGCCGGTGTCGGCGTATTTGAATATAAAACAGGCACGAGGAGTTTCCCTCTTCCACATGTAAGAGCATATCTGTCTCCTCACTCGTACCTTTCGGGACTGCTGATCGATAAAGACATAGTTGAGCCGACATTGACGTCTTTTTTCAATTATTTCCGCTCATTTCGAGGATGCTACGGCATTAAATTCGAGAACCGCACAGCTGACACGCAAATGGCGCAACAGCTTGATCTGGTCGCATCTCACCTCAAGATTCCCTGGATTGAACGCAAAAGAAAAAAGCGAGCAATACTGATAATTCGGAAAGCTGACGGTAATTTACCTGTAGGGCCTCCATTGCATAAAAAGTCTAAATCATGGCGTCGTAGCATGAAGTTTCTCTCGAATATGGGAAATGTAGACTGGCAGCTGCTAAGCGGAAAACAGATTGATAGGGACTGCATCGACAGGTTCTTGAATCTCGAGCACAGGGGTTGGAAAGGCGCAGAAGGCACCTCTCTGCTTTCAAAGCCTCATGAAGAAGCTTTTTTTCGTGAAATGATAAGCGGCTTTGCACAAAATGGACGTGCGTTCTTCACTGAGCTGGCGATAGATGATCGAGTTATCGCATCGACTTCAAACTTGATTTCGGCCAAGGCCGGGTTTGCTTTTAAAGTCGGTTGGGACAAAGAGTTTGCGGAGGGAAGTCCGGGGATATTGAATGAGATTGAGTTGATTGAAAATGCAGCTAAAGCATTTCCACAGCTTGCCTACATCGACAGCGGAGCGGAAGAAGGATCTTATATAGACAAATTATGGACTGATCGCTATGCTCTTGTATCCGGGTTCTATGCTACGAGAGCTTTGGCAAAACCGGTTTTAGCGGCTGTTGAATATGCGCGGAGTATAAAGCGTGCATTAAGTTTCAGAACCATGGCAACCACAAAATGAAGCGCTTCTCGTGCAAGGACAGTTTTGCTGCATGGCGTTCGCTCAATTAACCTATTGAGAAAGTCTGCCCGCCATTTTAACGCCTCTCACCTCCAACCTCCAACCGATAACCGATAAAAGCTCTTTAGTGTACTTACACTACCTTAGTTTACGCCGACGCCCGTCGGGGTCGAAGGCGCCTTTGGCGGAGGAGAACCCGTGTCATACTGAAACACGCCGATGTCATACGATGATCCTTGCCGCCTCGTAAGCCCCATAAAGTCCTTTGTTACTATCGGACTCACGGACGATGTTCCAGCATTTCTTGCCGGGCTTGTGCTTTGTAATGCAAAATCAGCTATCCCCGTTGGATTGGCTGTTACAAACTTTGGATCAATATTATCCAAGCTATTTGACTCCCATGATTGCGCCCCGCGTCCATTCCCGTAATACAGGTTATTGCCTCCTGTATAATAACTTCCGGTATTGTCTGGATAGTAAGTCTGCCCCGGCAGAGCATAAAATATATTATTTTTCATTACAATCAGGTCAGGAGACGAGTCTAAACTAATGTCTATCTCTCCACCCGAACTGTGATAACATATGTTGTTGTAAATGAACCAATTGCCATGAATTGATCCCCACATTTCGCCTCCCATCAGTAGGCAGGGGTACCCACCGGGCACATAATTGGGATCGCCATTATTATATAAAATATTGTTAAAAAAATAAATATTCTTGACAAACTGATAATAATAGGTTCCTCCGCTGCCATCTCCACCTCCTAAAATAGCTCCCGTCTTTCCATTATCGTGGATCCAGTTATCGTGGACATAGACCAGATCCACTTGATCGAATACCTGGTGTCCGTATATTTGCATTCCTCTGCCGGATTTACAGAAGGCAAATTCGTTCCAGCCTATATCGATATTCGTGTGATGACCACAATTTAAATAAGGATGATTAGGATCCCCTGAATTGAGACAGTCTGCGCCCGGCATGCTGCCTTCAATGTACAGGGGGTAGCCATTGTCATTTGGCTTTTGGTCGTCTGTATCAGTTCCACAATGGTGAGCAAAGTTACCATAGAAATATAGGTAGGATTCTCCTCCCCTGCCTGCATAGAAGTCGAAAATGGTCTTTTTGTCTCCTACGGGCCCATAACCCGTTCTACCGTCGTTGCCAACAAACCGGATATGGTCGTCTTGCCCATCAGTTGTACCGACAGCGCAATACTTGTTACGAAAATTAAACTTTGAAAACGTCCAGTAGGACCAAATGTCGAGGTCGGATCCGTGATGCCCAATAGAGCTCTCGACAGTATAATCTCCAAGCTGGGCAACTTCTCCAGGATATGATGCTATAGAGATACTCTTGTTGGCCGTACCATTGCCATGGTTGTTAGACCAGAAATCAATAAGGTTGCCCCAGTCGTCAATCGTTGTGTATGTCCCTGCCCTGAAGTAAGCAATATCGCCAGCCTGCAAGCTTCTTACTTTCGATGGCGAAGCCCACGGAGTAGTGGTTGACGTGCCATTGTTGCTATCATTTCCGCTCGGGGTTAAGAAATATATATGATTATTTCCAAGTGACCTGCAGTAAAAAGGCACGGTATTGCTTTTTCCTGAGCTCGTTGTTACCTGAATCGTGCTTGCCTCAGGATGCATGTTTGAATTCAAGTAAAAGGTGATCCGTTGCATGCCCCGTGCAACATAAGGGTTTGTTGTTGCGCTCCATTCCACGAAATCCGAGTTTTGATTTAGCGTCACGCCGCAAACAGTTACCGTTGATGTCCCGCGGGCAGCCCCAAAATTAACACCCCATATGCTGACAGCGGCGCCCTGTGTAGTGCTTCCGTTAAATCCTGTCGTTGGCGCATCCGTCATATCGGAAAAGAAAACTGCTGGGTTGGCAGCATAGACCTGCATCGGGACTAAAAGAACTAGTAAAATGACCCAAGTTTTCATAAAATTTATGAATATCCTTTTCATTTTGCTACCTCTGAATTCTGAAAAATCATAACTCACAACACGTAAATTACCATTGATGACTCATGTCGGGTCACTGGTAGCGAAAACCATGGTCGCTATTTTAATTAATAGTTGTACTTACTTCAGTAGACAAGTCACTTTCAATATTGGATGAATCATAAGCGCCAACAGCGAAATAATATCTTGTACCCCGTGAAAGGCCATTAATGGTATAACGTGGTGAATTTGGATCGGTGAGTTGACCAATCATGATATTCGCCGTTGCCGTGTAGTATCCTGGGGCTGTCCCATAATGAATCATATAGCCTGTAGGAGTGAGCGATGAATTGTCATTATACGTTGTCACTGGGTTCCAGAATACTGTTGCGGTTCCCGTTCCTGTGGGTGACGCCGTTGTTGAGTGGGAACTGACTCCACTTCCGCCTCCGCATCCTGCCGTCACGATGATAAGCAGTGATATGAAAATTATGGAGAACACCTTTTTCACTGACATTGGATATTCCCCCCTTGCTTGCGAATATAAAAAGCCGCCGGAGATACTCTCTGGCGGCTCGGCGGACATCGGATCCGTTAATGCGTTAGTCCCGTTGCTTTGCGTCCCAGGGTTTCCCCTGGTTTGCTCTGAGCAGAGGAAGATGAAAAAAATTTACTTCCAGATGCTGTCAACCATCGTGGAAGATACTCAGTTTACGTTTGCGTAATCATAGCGAAGATCTGGAGAATAAGCAGTGACGCTGGTTACAAAGTTATATAGTGACTACTATCGCATTCGAATGCTAATAATCGATTCAGTTTAAAAAGTATAGCCGAATTGAAGTTGAAAGTCTAGTGGTTTCTATGTATAATAGGCTCTGTGCGGAGTGTTCGCAATTCGCGGACTCACGTGTGTGTGCTGTGGAGGTCGATTTTGCGTTCATGATTACCTATCTGCACGATTAAGTGTAGGGCATGCAAAGAGGGGAATTGATTCGAGGAAAGAAGGTAAATCTTCGCGTGAAAGATGTATCCAAAATACAGGCGATAAAAAAGATCGCTCTATTTTCGTCACTCACCGATGATGAACTGCTTCAAATTCAGGGGAAAATTGTCTTTAGGAACTTCTCAAAAAGTGAAATCATCTTGCGTGAAGAGAATACAAATGACTTTATGTATGCAATTCTTGACGGAGAGGCCAAGGTTGTCCAGACAACTGATGAAGGAAAGGAAATAATTATTACGGTGCATCAGGCAGGCGATTTCTTCGGTGAGCTCTCGTTGATCGATGGCAAAACTACTCCTGCCGCTGTAATAGCTACGAAGGATTCCGTCACTGCCATTATATCGAAAAAGGATTTCTATTCACTCTTGCTCAGCCAAAGTCAAGTGCTTGAAAGCCTGCTACAGCTCTTCTGTTCCCGGATTCGTGAATATCTGAAAAAAATCCAAATACTGAATTTTAATAATGCAGCTCAGCGGATAAAGATGCTGTTCCTTATGCTCGCGGAAACCTATGGAGAAAAAACAGACAAAGGAACGGTTCTGAACATCAAACTTATCCATCAGGACATTGCCGATATGGTCGGCCTTACGCGTGAAACGGTGACACGGATACTTGATAAGTGGCAGAAAGGCGGTGAGATAGTAATACTAAAAAACAGGTTCATTCTTCTTTGCCCGGAATTTGAATCAATTTCTTTCTAGCTTAAGCACGCACGCATTTTCATTTTCTGACGTGATATCTTCTGACCGTTGACGTCTCTTTAACTGAGATGCCATAAGAAGATATCATCCATACCTCGTCCGCCACTTCTCCGGCCGTGTGACCGTCCCACAAACCAGTTGAACTTGAACTAATTACAGGTAGACTCTGATTGCCATCAGAGATGATTATTATTTTTATCGAAAGGAGTTTTAAATATGGATTTAATGAGTAAAATAGATAACAGGACTGCCGTCGTCGGGGTGATCGGCCTTGGATATGTGGGCTTGCCCCTCGTGATGGCATTCGAGAAAGCGCGATTCCATGTGATTGGATTTGATCTCGACGGAGAAAAGGTGAGGTTGCTCAATGAAGGGCAATCTTATATTAAGCATATACCTGCTGAGAGAACAAAGACATTAAAGGAACATGGACTTTTCCATGCTACGTCGGATTTCGCACAGCTCCGGGACGTGGACTGCATCATCATCTGCGTTCCCACGCCCCTCAATAAACAGCGGGAACCTGACCTGTCTTATGTCTTCAACACTACGAGAACGATTGCTCAAACGTTAAGGAAGGGGCAGCTCATCGTCCTTGAATCGACGACATACCCCGGGACTACCGATGAGGATATGAAGTCGATTCTTGAAAAGGGAGGGATGAAGACTGGCAGCGATTTCTATCTCGCCTTCTCGCCCGAGCGGGAGGATCCGAACAATAAAGATTATTCTACGAGCACGATTCCAAAGGTTGTCGGTGGCTGTACCGAAAAATGCTTGCGCTTTGCGAATGCACTGTACAGCACTATTGTTGAAAAAACCGTGCCCGTATCCTCGACAAAGGTTGCAGAGGCCACAAAACTTCTCGAAAATATTTATCGTGCAGTGAATATTGCTCTTGTCAATGAGCTGAAGATCCTGTTCGATAGAATGGGGATCGATGTCTGCGAGGTGATTGACGCGGCAAAGACAAAGCCCTTTGGATATCAGGCCTTCTATCCCGGCCCTGGCCTTGGTGGACACTGCATCCCAATTGATCCATTCTACCTGACGTGGAAAGCTCGGGAGTATGATTTTCACACAAAGTTTATAGAATTGGCCGGCGAGATTAATACCGCAATGCCGTACTATGTTATCGAGAAGGTCGTGCATGCCTTGAACCAGAGGGGAAAAAGCATCAAATCATCGAACGTACTCGTGCTCGGTTTGGCATATAAAAAAGATATTGACGATGTGAGGGAGTCGCCATCTCTGAAACTGATAGAACTACTCATGCAGAATGGTGCAAACGTAGACTATAACGATCCGTACGTACCACAAACATGGAAAATGCGTAAGTATGACTTTAAAAAGAGTTCTGTTCCCTTGACACAAGAAACCTTAAAACAATATGATTGTGTCTTAATTGCCACGGACCATACGAGCTATGATTATGAACTCATTGTAAACAATTCAACTCTGGTCGTGGATACACGGAACGCCACGAGAAAAATCACCAATAATGGCAATGTCGTAAGGGCTTGACAAAAGGGGGGAGCGCTACGTTTTAAAGCGGCTGTATAATCAGCGCTGGAATACTGCTTGAAGTTCTCACAGAAGCTATTCAGATAATGTCCGAATGGTTTTTATAGTCTTCAGCGGCTGAGAGTTCTTAAGGATCTTGTCAATTAATACTGGCAAAAGATCTTTCTTTGTCTGGTCGGCGTTCTCTCCAGTGAAGAGACTGTCTAGCGACTCAATGAATTCCTTCAGATCATCTTCCCGGTAATTGTCTGAAGACAGAAGCTCTATGAACTGCGATATCTTTTCGCTCATAATGGATGCTAAGGAATAGTCTCGCTTGGTAAATGGTTCAGAGGTCTTTTTATTGTTCAGGTTAAGGACCCCGATTACCCGCTCTCCTATTTTCAAGGGGAGCGACATCAGAGATTTAGTAGTATACTGCGAAATGCTTTTCTTTGCGAACCGCGGATCATTTTCGATATCTTCTATGAACAGCGGTTTCCCTTCGAGTGCGACCCATCCTGCTATTTTATCGCCGAATTTTATCTTTGTCCTTTTGACGATGTCGTCATCCAGACCTATTGCACTTTTCACCGTCAGCTCGCTCGTGATTTCATCGCCGAGCATGATTGAACAAATGTCCAGATCCAGCAGTTCTGAAATAAACTCGACGAATGAATCCATGCTTCGGTCCACATAGGTATCGATCGTTTCTTTGGCTCTCTTTGGGATTCTCAGGGTTATGCGACAGCTGTTTGCAGAGTTTTGTGCAAAGAGATTCCACTGATGTGTTTCTGCAATATTTTTGGCAAGGTATAGCTTCAGCCGATCCTCCGGGTGATCGACCTGGAAAATGTACCGTCTGTCATGGAGAATAGGTATCACATTCTCCGGTAGCGCACGCGATAATATAATGTTGACATTCACGCAGCCAGTCTCGGTCGCAACAACCTGCATGGAATCACCTCGCTCGAGGTGATAGCTGAGCCCGTCTATTAAACTGGTGAAGAGCTGAATGACCTTAATCTTGTCTCCGATAATATCCAGGACATTGTCTTGTGTATCAAGGGTAAGATGAATTCCTCTTCGTGACAGAATGGCCTTCAGCGACTTGGAGTCCAGGAGTTCCCTGAAAATATCCCTGATATTGAGTGCGGTTTTCTTAATTATCCTCGTTTCATCTTCAAGTCTGAGAAAGCTCAGAAGGTTCTCCACGATAGAGATGAGTTTGTCGGTCTCCGTTGAGACGATACCTTGAAATTCTTGCCGCTCTTCTTTGGCTATATTTTCTGTCTGTTGCAAAAAATATATCGCACCTTTCACCGAATTAAGGGGAGTGCGAAGTTCATGTGAAATGCGGGTAAGAAATTCGGTTTTTAAAATATCCGTTTCAACAAGTTTTTTGTTGACATCCTCGAGCTCTTCTGCCTTCGACTTCAACTGAACCAGAAGGATGGCATTTTCAAGAGCGATAGCAGCATGATTTGCAAGGGTCTTGAGCAGCTCAAATTCGTCGACACTGAATGATGTGCCGTCCTTTTTGTCGTTGATGTTGAGAATGCCTAGTAACTTATTTTTGCTGATAATGGGGCAAGAAATAAAAGACGCAGTTCTGTAGTGATCACGCCGGAACTTTTTGAAGTCGCCGTCTTTTTCAATATCCTCCACCAGGACGGGATTACGGTTCTTGGCCACTATGCCCGCAATCCCCTCACCGATTTTTACCTTGTAGCTCCTGATCAACTGCGGATCAAGCCCCTTTGCAGCAAGGATCTGGAGCTCTTCCCGATTTGTTAACAACATGAGGGACCCTCTTTCGGCATGCGCGTAATTTAGGGCCAGGTCGAGCAGCAGATTTGCAATCACAGTGATATCATCGGTGATTACAATTGCGTTTGAAAATTCTTGAAGAATATCAAATTTTGCTTTAAAAATATCAGCTTTATTCATGAGACGCAGCTCCGAACAGCGTGTGCGCATTACGGTTTAAATCGAAGTTTTGTCGCCAGCATATTGTCATATTTCTGCTCCGGCAGAAATGCTAAAATTCCTTAAGTCTTTTATAAAACGTTTTCCTCGATATACCGAGCTTTTTTGCCGCCTTTGATTTGTTCCCATTGCACACGAGAAGCGCATCATTAATGGCCTGGCGTTCCAGTACTTTGAGCGGTTTTACGGTGCCGTCGGATTTTATTTTCTGATGGTGGGATAGGATTTCCTCGGGAAGCTCCTTTATTGTGACCCGCTCGCCTCGTGCGAGAACGACGGCCCGCTCAATGACGTTCTTGAGCTGTCTCACGTTTCCTGGCCAATCATATTGCATGAAACTATCCATCACCTCATCGGAAAGGGAGAAAAGCCTGTTTTCGCGCAAAGAAAAGTTGTTTATAAATTCCGATACCAGCAACGGGATATCATGTCTTCGTTCGCGCAGGGGAGGAACGTCTATCCGAACAACATTTATTCGATAAAAAAGGTCTTCTCTGAACCTGCCTTCCTCCACTTCCTTCCTGAGATTCCGGTTTGTTGATGAGATAAGCCGGAAATTGACCTTGCATTTTTTGTTTGTTCCGAGTCTTTCAATCTCTCGTTCCTGCAATACTCGTAGCAGTTTCGCCTGAACTGAGAGCTCGACTTCGCCGATTTCATCGAGGAAAATGGTGCCTTCTGCTGCCTCCTCAAATTTTCCCGCCCTATTTGCTGCAGCTCCCGTAAAAGCCCCTTTTTCATACCCGAAGAGTTCTGATTCGATGAGTTCCCGGGGTATGGCGGCGCAGTTGACAGCGACAAACGGCCTATTATATCGTTTCCCGGTGTAATGGATATTGCGCGCTATTACTTCCTTGCCCGTACCTGTTTCTCCCTGGATCAGGATACTGCTTTCCGAGTCTTTGACCGTTTCAACGGTTTGAACGATCCTGGTCATTGATGGTGCTTTTCCGATAAGAGGACGCAGGTTGTTTTCCTGGAAGACGCTCTTTTTCAAGCACGCGAACTGTTTTTTTGCGGAGTGCTTTTCTATGGCTTGTGCGAGAACATTCTTTAGCCTCGGGTAGTCAGGTGGCTTGATAAAATAATAGAATGCGCCGCTGGTCATGGCATTTACCGCAGATTCAACGGTACCATATGCGGTAAGAAACATGACCGGCATGTCGGGATGATGCTCGGAAACGTATTTAAAAAGCTCAAAGCCGTCCTTGTCTGGCATTTTCAGATCGGTGATGATGGCATCCACTTCCTCATTATGGATGATGCCTACAGCGCTATCGACATTCATTGATTCGAGGACATGGTAACCTTCTTCCTTCAAAATTACCGAGAGCACCCTGATTGCATTGGGTTCATCGTCAACAATCAGTACTTTTTTGCTGTCTATCATAATAATTCCCTCATGCGGTATGCTGCGATGGAATGAATAACTTTATGGTTGTTCCCATATTTTTCTTGCTGTCAATCTCCAGGTGACCACCATAGTGTTTGAGAATCTCATAAGTAATGAAGAGACCAAAGCCTCTCCCATTTTCTCTGTTCTCTGAGGAGAGGTCATCAATTTTTCTGTCGCCCATTCCGAGACCTGTATCGGAAATGGCTATTACGACAAAAAACCGGCCCGACCGTTCCTCGGTAAACGTTTTGATTTTCAACTGTCCACCGCCGGTCATGGCATCTATCGCGTTGTTGATCACGTTCAGAATCGCCTGCTCCAGATGAAATGAATTGATCGTTATAGGAGGAATGCTCCCCAATTCGTAAAGCGACTGAACATTCCGCGTATATATCTGCAGCGAGGTAAAAATCTCGATCTTTTTGAGTAATGAATTAATGTCCGTTTCTCTTACTTCCGTATCCGACACGGACGAACTGAGAAATCTCGAGATGAAATCCTCAAGGCGTGAAATTTCTTCTTCCATGATCTTCGTGAATTCAATAAGCGGCTCTTCTGTGTTATATTTCTCTCTGAGATAAACAACGGCTCCCTTTATAGCATTTAACGGATTTCGCACTCCGTGGGCGAGCGTGGATGCTATTTTGCCGATATCGATAAGTCTCTGTGATTGATGCAGTTTCTTTGCTACTGCGCACGTCGAATGGGGAGATATAGTAACTTTTACCGACTCAACCTTGTGATTATAGGACTTAATGGGCTTGATTCTTATGTCTGCTTTAACGCGGCCATAAAGGCAATTAAAAGAATATCCTTTCAACGACAGCGTCTTGTCATTCTTGATGGCCTCCGAAAGGGCATCCTTATTGTCAGTAAATATTCTGGGAAATATTTCGTAATATTTATTTCCGATGATATGGGTAGAGGATTGCCCGGTAAACTCTGCAACCTCTTTTCCCCAGGAGCATATGCATAACTTTTTATCGGCAGAAAAAGATATTTCTTTCATTGGAAAATATCCTGTCAAATATGATTGCCCTCACAGTATCTCCGGGGGCTGTATAACGTCAAGATGACTTCGAAATCCGGTGGATATCCCTCAACTACAATGAGAAGTCTCTAGTAAAATTAGGCTTCCATGTCATTCAATTTTACTCAAAAAATAATAATCATGAACCGAAGTGATGCACCAGTAGCCTCATTTCATACGGTAATTGTCCTGTCTGGAGTAAGCAGTAATTTCCGGAAAAGGGCCCTAGAATAAGGTCAAAAAAATGTTATAAATTATTGGAATAATATAATCAGGTATCACCTCGAAGTAGTGTGTCACTATTCTTATCGTTATGAATGATCTTATGCTTTAATTCGCAACGATCATTATATTACATACTTAAACCCGTATCTATACCCTTCCTGGGGTATTTTACGGGTATTTCATTAACTAACGCCTGTTTTTTTTGATATTATTTACAGGACAGGGTATACGCTTCAGCTTGTGAATCACAAAGATGATTTCAAAAACTGATGTCAATTTTCAATTTAGGGATTCGCCATGCGGCACGTAACCATACTTACTGCGGTTTCAGCACCGAGTCGTCTTTGAATTTAGCCGGTCCTTGAAAATCAGGTTACATAATAATGGTTATCTGAATTTAGTTTCATTATACCATAAAAACAATTTTCTAATACTTTTTTATCCATAATTTATGAAATATAAGGGAATTTATAAAATAATATAAGGGACGAGAAAAAAATAATTTCAGATAATCATAAGCGCTTGATGATCCTGGGAAAATATGAAGCAAGTTCGGTATCGCGACGGATTACACAGATAATTTTTAATAATCAAATACTTAGCTTATATATTAACGAGAATCACAGGCCTGATGTCGCTCGTTTTGGACTGCCTGTTTTAAACTGCCGAAGTTTTTTGGGACTAAAGTCTCCAGTTTCTCCTGAGTGTTGACAAGAATATCCCCAGAGTCTCCGACGCTCTATCATGGCTAGAGAGAGCTTATGCCGCACATGCTCTATATCCATTGCCACACTGTTGCAAGCGGGAAGTGCGGTGTCCGAGTTTGGGGAGGTATCGTTTGAACGGGGCTCGATGCTATCTCCCCGCTTAGCCTAGACTCAACACTTGACCGATTGCAGGGATGAAATCCTTTTTCCTCGACATGACCCGCGGGACGGTACAGGTATCATTCTCTACCTTTACGTTGAACGCCTTCTCTACGATCCAGGTCTCGCCCTTCAGCAGGATTCGCTCCTGCCCCTTGCCGAGGGGATTTAACACCAGCAGTACGGTGAGATCATAGTTATTTTTTGAACGTAGGAGCTCGAGTTCGGCAACCAGCTCCCGCTCGCGCGCATCGATTTCTGCACAGTCCAAAGACATCATCTGGCTCACGCCCAGTTTTTTCCCTCCGATGAGGAATTCTTTGAAGTCCGCCGCGATCAGATCCGCCGCGCTCTTATTCTCAAAATTGATGCTTTTATGGAGCAGTTCCTTTGCATATGATTGTATCTCGATGTCGGCAATCTCGGCCAAACGATGGGCTTCGACGCGGTCCCGTTCCGTTGTGGTCGAAAGCGTCAAAAGCAAGGTGTCCGACAAGATGCCGGAGAGAAGTATACCTGCGATCTCCCGGGGAATGTGCGTCTGGTATAGGAACATGATCCCTGCCACGACGGTGCACGTGCTCCCAACGGGGTCGTTGTATACGTATATTGGCGCCGTGGTTGAAATATCACCCACGCGGTGGTGGTCGATGATCTCAAGGATCTCGGCTTCTTCGATTCCGTCGACGGCCTGCGAAAGCTCGTTGTGGTCAACGAGAATGGCAATTTTGCGCACTGGCTTGAGAAGGTCCGTTCGTGTGATGAAGCCGATCAGCCTATTATCGCTGTCCACAACGACGACGGAACGGTACTCAGACTCCACGATCTTCGACCGTACCTCGGCCATCGGAGTATAGAGCCCAACGGTGGGACAGGACGTCGTCATGATCGATGACACAGGCTCGGACATGGTCATGAGCTGGACAGTGGCAAAAGCTGGATGGCGCGAGGAGAGGAGGAGCACGTCCTTTTCCCTAGCCGCTGCGATGACCTCTTGGGTAATTTGCGCGTTGTCCGTCACGATGATGGCAGAACAACCCATTCTGATGATCTCAAGCTGGACATCATTCTGGTCGCCGACAACAATAACATCGCCGGGACGCACGCGGTTCAGTATGGTCCCGCGCTGCATAGCGGCAATTAATACCCTGCCGGTAAGCACCGTTATGTGCTTCGTGTTGCTGATGACATGGCCGTCGAGCGTCTTCAACAGAATATCGAGCTCGATGGGCGCCTTGGACAGGTCTGCAAAGCCCACGCTGTCCATGTAATGGCGTGCAATGTCCTTCAGGCCCACGACGCCTGCCAGCCTGTTGGACTCGTCCACAACCGGGACAGAGCGCACACCTTGCTCGCGCATGAGGCGGGCGAGAGCTTGGATAGAGTCCCTGACGCCGACGGCAATGGGGCGTTTGAGGTCTATGTCGCTCACTGTGGCTACGAGGCTGTCGATCTCCGCGGAGGCGGGCACCCCGAACTTCTCCAGCACAAAGGTAGTCTCGTGATTGAGCTTACCCGCCCGTACGGCCGTGAATACATACCGCTTATCCGTGACGTTTTTGAAATATGCGTAGGCTATCGCAGAACACACGGAATCAGTATCCGGCGCCGTATGGCCCACGACATAGACGTTTTTTACCCGTTCAGGGCTCATAGGGACATTTTTCTCCGTTTTTGTACGATATTACCAGTATTACCGTAACAGGGCGACGATTGTCAAGCATATAATAGGCCCGGACCCTGTTGAAATGCACAGGAATTTTCGGCTTTTTGCCCTTGACAATTCCGTGCGGTTTTGTATATAGTGCTTACTCTGTAAGTCACTGGGGGATCGTCCAGTGGTAGGACGACAGGCTCTGAACCTGTTTACGGGGGTTCGAATCCTCCTCCCCCAACCAAAAACCGTTGACAGTAAGCATTCTCAGTAAAGGAACAATTAAAGCAACATCATGCCTTGTTTTACTGATAACTGCCGACTGAATACTGATCACGTTTCCCCGCTTCAAAACGGTCCCATCGTCTAGCGGCCTAGGACGCTGGCCTCTCACGCCGGAGACACGGGTTCGATTCCCGTTGGGACCACCAATTAAACCACCCCCTTTCCCAAAGACACATACTTGGTTATCTTTTTTTGCTTACTGCAATCAGTGTGCTGATAAATTAAAAATGAATCATCGCTAATACGGCTGTAAGCCCAGAGGCCATTACAGACAAAATGTGACGCCTAAATGCGACGTCTACCCCCATAACCTGAGGATGTCTATTTCAGGTTCTCACCTATTACCGATACCATTCCACAAATGTGAAGCGGGCAATGTTAAATTTAGACTTGCTATTCAGCAAAGTCTTTGGTATGGTAATGGAAAAGATGGCGAATAAACTTGTCGGCATTGTCCGAACGAAATAGATATCTCGCCGCACGGCACGTTGCAGGAGTGTTCGAAGTGTTCGCACACTCACCCGGACTCGCTAGGCGAATCCGAAAACCTAATACTGCATAAATTTACGTGCCATTCGGTTACAGAACAATCTGTAACTAGGTCGGGAACCGGCCGAAGTAACGCACGGGGAGACGGAAATAAGTCGAGCTAAAGGCAATACCTTTAGTCCGCATCCGTCATTGAACCGTGAAACCCCCACTACAATTGTTCCTACGATTTAGTGGCGGGTAGTTCATCTGATGGTAAAAATACGGTATCCTGTATCCGGTTACGAGAACATTCCAGTCGAAACAAGGAGAACCGGCACCGGTGTCAGATCCATCCGTTACTACTTCCCTTCCGGCCACAAACGGCCTCGTGCTCTCCATCATCCCGCTCGGCGGCGTCGGCGAGATCGGGCTGAACATGACCGTGCTCGAATACGGCGACGACATCATCGTCGATCGACGCGGGCCTCATGTTCCCCGATGCCGAGATGCTCGGCGTGGACATCGTGATCCCCGATTTTTCCTACCTCCTCGAGAACAAGGACCGCGTCCGCGGCATTGTGCTCACCCACGCGCACGAGGACCATATCGGCGCGCTCCCGTTCCTCCTCAAGGAGCTCAAGGTCCCGATCTACGGCACACGGCTCACGCTCGGTTTCGTGAAGGAGAAGCTCCGGGAGCACGACCTTGACAGCGAGGCGCGAGCTCATCACGGTGAAGCCCCGGGACATGGTGGAGCTCGGCTGCTTCCAGGTCGAGTTCATCCGCGTGACCCACAGCATCGTGGACGGCTGCGGCCTCGGCATCACGACGCCCGTGGGCCGCGTGGTGCATACCGGCGACTTCAAGATCGACCCCACGCCGGTGGACGGCGAGGTCATGGACCTGCGCACCTTCGCGGAGTACGGCGACAAGGGCACGCTCGTGCTCCTGTCGGACAGCACGAACGCCGGGCAGGGCGGCTACACCTTCTCGGAGAAGGAGGTGCGGCGCGGGCTCGAGGACATCTTCGGCCGCGCCAGGGGCAGGATCGTGGTCGCGACCTTCGCCTCGAACATCCACCGCGTGCAGCAGATCATCGACGTTGCCGTGATGCACAACCGGAAGGTGATCCTGAACGGCAAGAGCATGATCGCGAACGCCCAGATCGCGCTTGACCTCGGCTACCTCCAGGATGCCGCCTGACACGTGGCTCAAGATCGACGCTCTCAAGACACTGCCGGACGACCAGGTCGTGATGATCACCACCGGCAGCCAGGGCGAGCCCATGAGCGCGCTTTCGCGCATGGCCGCGAACGAGCACAAGCACTTCCAGATCAAGAAGGGCGACACCATCGTGCTTTCGTCCAAGATGATTCCCGGGAACGAGCGCGGCATTACGCGGATCATCAACCATCTGTTCAAGCACGGGGCAGAAGTGTTCTACGAAAAAGTCTCGGAGATCCATGTTTCCGGGCCACGCGTCCAAGGAAGAGCTCAAGCTCATGCTGAGCCTCATCAAGCCGAAGTACTTCATCCCCGTGCACGGCGAGTACCGCCACCTCGTGTATCACTCCCAGCTCGCCAGGAAGGTGAACATCCCCGAGGAAAACATCTTCATCCTCGAGGACGGCGAGGTGATGGAGTTCACGCGAAAACAGCGCGCAGCGCGCGGGCGTGGTGAACGTCGGCAGGGTGTACATCGACGGCAAGACCGCGGGCTCCACGGTGGACGCGGGCGTGGACACGGTCGTGCTCCGGGACCGGATGAAGCTGGCCCATGACGGCGTGGTGATCGTGATCCTCGGCATCGAGAAGACCTCGGGCAAGGTGGTCATCGGGGCCGGACATCGTGTCGCGCGGCTTCGTGTTCGAGGACGCGTCGCAGGAGCTTTTGGCCGAGGTAAAGGACGTGGTCATGGACACGCTGCACTCTCATGATCCCCGAGGCAAAGGGCGACTGGTCGCTCGTGTCCGCCCGGGTCCGGAGCGCGCTCAAGAAGTTCATCAACAAGCGCATGGAGCGCAGACCGATGATCCTGCCGATCATCATGGAGATTTGACGAAATATCCTTCAAAAAGATAATAAGCTGTCGGTATGCGTGAAGAAATGCGTGGTTTCGCAGAAGGCAGGCAAGCCCTCCAATTTTAAGCTATAATCTACATTAAACTTTCTCTTAACGCTCATAATTCCTCGCAACCGAATGGGCGCATTTCTCCAGATATTGCTCTTAATCGAGGTTCTGGATGGCCAACAACAGGAAAAGCAGCTTCCAATACGACAAGCTCGGCAATGATCCGGCTTCTCTCAAGCGATCGCTTTCGAACCGTCTGATCTACTCACTGGGCAAGGACCCGATCACTGCCACGCACCGCGACTGGTTCCATACGACGGCCTACGCCGTGCGCGAGCGGCTGATCGAGCGCTGGATGGAGACCATGCGCAGCTACTACCGGTCCGATGCCAAGCGCGTCTACTACCTCTCGATGGAATTCCTGACCGGCCGGCTGCTCGCGAACAGCCTGCTCAATATGGGATTTTACGACGAATGCCGCGAGGCGCTTGCGGACCTCGAGCTGGACATCGACCGGATCCGCGAACTGGAGGCGGACGCGGCCCTCGGCAATGGCGGGCTCGGCAGGCTTGCGGCCTGCTTTCTCGATTCCATGGCCACTCTGCGCCTGCCGGGATACGGCTACGGCATCCGCTACGAGTACGGCATGTTCAACCAGCGCATCGAGAACGGCTACCAGGTCGAGCATCCCGACAACTGGCTGCGGTACGGCAATCCGTGGGAGTTCCCCCGTCCCGAAGTGCTCTTCCCGGTGAAGTTCGGCGGCCGCGTGGTGCAGTTCAAGGACGAGCAGGGCCATGCGCGGTTCCACTGGGTGGACACCGAAGACGTGATGGCCATGGCCTACGATACGCCGGTGCCCGGCTACGATACCACCACGGTGAACAACATGCGGCTCTGGTCGGCCAAGGCCTCGCGCGACTTCAACCTGAAGTACTTCAACGAGGGCAACTACATCAAGGCCGTCGAGGACAAGAACGAATCGGAGAACCTCTCGAAGGTGCTCTACCCCGACGACACGACACTGATGGGCCGGGAGCTGCGGCTCAAACAGCAGTACTTCTTCGTCTGCGCGTCGCTCCAGGACATCCTGCGGCGCTTCACCAAGTTCCACCCGACGCTGGACGAACTGCCGGACAAGGTCGCGATCCAGCTGAACGATACCCATCCCGCCATCGCCATCCCCGAGCTCATGCGCGTGCTGATCGACGTCCATCGCCTGGACTGGGACCGCGCCTGGGACATCACGCGGCGCACCTTCTCCTACACCAACCATACGCTCATGCCCGAGGCGCTCGAGACCTGGCCGGTGAGCCTGTTCGAGGAGATCCTGCCGCGCCACCTCCAGATCATCTACGAGATCAACTACCGCTTTCTCGAAGAGGTGCGCCACCGCTACCCCGGCGACGTGGATCTCCTGCGGCGCATGTCGATCGTGGACGAGGCAGGCGGCCGGCGGCTGCGCATGGCGCACCTGGCCATCGTCGGGAGCCATCACGGTGAACGGCGTGTCGCAGATCCACACCGATCTCATGAAGAAGACCATCTTCGCCGACTTCGAGCGGTTCTTCCCCGACAAGATCATCAACATCACGAACGGCATCACGCCGCGGCGCTGGCTGCACCAGGCCAATCCCGGCCTGTCTTCGCTTCATCACGTCGCGCATCGGCACGGGCTGGCTCAGCGATCTCTCGGAGCTCAAGAAGCTCGTTCCCCTTGCCGAGGACGCGGAGTTCCGGAAGCGAGTTCCGCGCCGTGAAGCAGGCGAACAAGGAGCGGCTGGCCGAGATCATCAAGATGCGGCTCAAGCTGACGGTCGACCCGGCGTCGCTGTTCGACGTGCAGATCAAGCGCATCCATGAATACAAGCGGCAGCTCCTGAACGTGCTGCACATCGTGACCCGCTACAACCGCATCCGGGCGGGCCGCGCCGGGACGCTTGGTGCCGCGCACGGTGATCTTCGGCGGCAAGGCCGCGCCCGGCTATGCCATGGCCAAGCTGATCATCAAGCTGATCCACAGCGTCGGGGACATCGTGAACAACGATCCGGCGGTCGGCGATCGCTGAAGGTGGTGTTCATCCCCGACTACAACGTTTCGAACGCCGAGAAGATCATCCCGGCCTGCGATCTGTCCGAGCAGATCTCCACGGCCGGCACCGAGGCCTCGGGCACGGGCAACATGAAGCTCGCGCTGAACGGCGCGCTCACCATCGGTACGCTTGACGGCGCCAACATTGAGATGAAGGAAGAGGTCGGGCGAGGACAATATTTTCATTTTCGGTCTGACGGCCGAGGAGGTCGCTGCGCTTCGTGCAAAGGGGTACAATCCCTGGGACATCTATAATACAAACGAGGAACTCAGGCAGGCGCTCGACATGATCACCGGCGGCTACTTCTCGCCTGACGCTCCACATCGCTTCAAACCGATCTTCGATACGCTTACCGGGTACGGCGACCGTTTCCTGCTGCTCGCGGACTATGTCTCCTATATAGCGTGCCAGGAGCGGGTCGACGCGCTCTACCGCGATCACGAAGAGTGGAGCAGACGCGCAATCCTGAACGTGGCCGGCATGGGCAGCTTTTCGAGCGACCGCACAATTCGTGAATATGCCGAGACCGTGTGGAAGGTGAAGGCCGTGGAGCATTGAAACAAGAGAAGAGGCCATGAAAGCACTCTACTATGACGAATTCAGAGGTCACAAGGGAATCAAGATCGGTGATCTTCCGGTTCCTGAGATAGCCGACAACGAAGTGCTGGTCCGCGTGAAGGCTTTCTCTCTCAATCACCTTGACGTCTGGGTCATGGGCGGCAAATACCCGGTCCAGGTCCCTCTGCCTCATATCTTTGGTTCCGATGCTTCGGGTGTTGTCGAAAAAGCCGGGAAGAGCGTCCAACATATCAAGGCCGGGGACTTAGTGATTGTCTTTCCCGGTCTTTCCTGCGGGCACTGTGAGCGATGCATGAGCAGGCACGACAATGAGTGCAAGGATTTTTCCATCATCGGGATCAAGAATAATGGCGTGTCAGCAGAATATGTGAAGGTTCCTGCATCGAATATCTTTAATAAACCGGAAGGCCTTTCATTCGAAGAGGCGGCGGGCATTGGAGTGACCTACACGACCTCTTGGAACGCGCTTGTTCTGCGTGCGGGCATCAGGCAGGGCGATACGGTCCTTATCCACGCCGCTGGAAGCGGCGTGGGCACGGCCCTCATCCAGGTGGCAAAGCTGTACAATGCCATAGTCATCACAACTGTGGGTGACGACTGGAAGGTTCCGAAGGCGAAAGAACTCGGTGCGGACTTCGTAATCAATCATCGAAAGGAAGATTTTGCTGAGGCGGTGAAGCGGATAACGGAAGACGAGCTGGCGGACATCGCCGTAGACCACGTGGGTATAGCCACGTTCAACAAGTCTTTATCATGCCTCAAGAAGGGCGGCAGGATGGTGACCTTTGGCGCCACGAGTGGGGATGAAGTGCCGCTAAGCCTCCGCTATATATTCGGGAAAAATATTACGATGCATGGGGTTTACGTTGGGCCGAAAGCTGTGGTCCACGAATATCTCAGGCTCTTCCCGAGTCGGCTCAAGACCGTCGTCGATTCCGTGTTTGAGTTTGCCGATGCTCAGAAGGCCTATGAAAAGCTCCTGAGCAGGCAGTTCTTCGGGAAAATTGTCGTGAAGATTTAGAGGCTTGGGCAAACATTCCGGACATCTTGTTTCCGCTTACTATCCTGACAGTACCCACCACTACTGCTGCCCGTTCAAAACATCTTGAAATCCTGAGCGCTTTGTGAAATAATGTGTTCACGATATTTGTGATTTCTATTTTCTCGCGGCCTTAGGGGAAACCATGTTCCTTACAATCCTGCTCATCATCCATGTCATGGGTGTCATCATCTGGATCGGCGGGGTGGCTTTCGTGACCACAGTGATCTTCCCCTTGATGTATCAGACCGAAGGATCCCTCGAGAAGGCGCTCCTGTTCCAGCGTGTCGAACATCGGTTCGCCAGCATGGTGAGATGGCTTATAGCGATCGTCGGCATAACGGGCTTCTGGTTATTGTATGCGAAATATGGATTTGGGATCTTGGCACAAAAGCATGGCTTCGGCGTCCTAATCATGATTTTTGCCTGGGCGCTCTATACGGTAATACTCCTTTCCGAGCGCAAGATATTCGGCAAGATCTTTGCCGACCCTGAAAAAATCGATATGAACAATGCGCTCAGGATTATCAACAGGATGCACTGGGCACTGTTGGTCATCAGCTTTTCTGCCGTGGCCGGAGGTGTGTGGTTCGGACATAGCCGATAATGCGGAACTCGGATTGCGGGAAGAAACTTCACGCAAAGGATTGGGGATTTTAAAAGATATTTGAGGCAATAATCCTCGACATCATCCAGGGACTAACGGAGTTCCTGCCCGTATATTGAGCTTTTTCTCTGCTTCTGCGGTTACTCTAAGGATCTCAGGACAAAATGGACGGAATACTTCTTTTAAAAAGTTTGTTTTTGGGCGTCGTGGAAGGGATAACCGAGTTCATTCCCGTCTCATCAACGGGCCACCTGATCCTCGCCGGCGACCTCATCGGTTTCGATGACGAAAAGGCAAAGGCCTTTGAGGTCTTCATCCAGCTTGGGGCGATCCTCTCGGTCCTCTGGCTATACCGGGAAAAGATCGTCGGTGTGATTAAAGAGATTCCGGTCAGTAAAGATGCCCGCTCCTTTGTTGGAAATATCTTTATTGCATTCCTTCCGGCGGCATTCATCGGCCTGTTGGTGCACAAGTTCATAAAGGCTTACCTTTTTAATCCGGTAACCGTTGCAGGAGCCCTCATCGCAGGCGGAATAGCGATCCTCCTGATCGAAAGGATGGACCACCAGGCCCATGTGAGGGAGGTCGACAGCATCACCCTGCAACAGGCCCTCGGCACCGGAATCGCCCAGTGTCTCGCGCTCTTCCCCGGTGTTTCGCGTTCAGGGGCGACGATTATGGGTGGATTGATAACAGGATTTGACAGAAGGGTCGCCGTTGAGTTCTCCTTCTTTCTTGCGATTCCGACAATGTTTGCGGCGACAGGTTACGACCTTCTTAAGAGCCTGAACGTGCTCTCGATCTCGGATATCCCGCTTTTTCTCGTAGGATTTACTACAGCTTTCTTCTCCGCCCTGATCGTAATCAAGGCATTCCTTGGGTATGTCTCAAAGCACAATTTTTCGGGGTTTGCGTATTACCGGATAGTGTTCGGCCTGCTCGTCCTGGCGTTTTACTGGCAAAAGGGATGGAAGTTCTGATATGGCGGTTTCTGCAGAAAAACATAAGCACTGGAACGAGGTGATAGGATTGCTCCTGTTCGCCATCGGACTCCTGATTCTGCTCGGCCTTGTTTCGTATAATGTAGCCGACCCATGTTTCAGCGTCTCGGGCTCCGGTGGTGAAACAAAAAACTACATTGGAATCATCGGTGCCTATCTTTCCGATGCGCTCCTGCGCCTCTTCGGCCTGTCCGCCTACTTCATTCCGATCTTTCTCCTTGGATACGCTGTGTTCCTTGCGCTCGGCAGAGAGGCCGTGCATCCGCACCTCAAGAAGGTCGGCGGCATCGTTCTCTTCATTTCGGCCTCGGCATTCTTCGGGCTCCAGGGCAGTACGGTTCGACTCTTTGGTGAAGATGTCCCCTCGGGCGGCATGCTCGGTGGCTTCATTTCCTATCTCCTCCTAAAAGGATTCTACGCCACGGGCGCCTACATCATCACGCTCACTTCAATAGTAATCGCCCTCATGCTGCTTACGCCGTTCTCGCCACTTAAGGCATTTGCCTGGCTTCGCGGCCTTTATGGCCGCATGATGGAGAAGCTGGACCTTCTCATTACCATCTACCAGGGCCGCAAGGAAAAGGCCAGAGAGGCGAAGCAGAGGCCAGTGCTGCCGAAGGAGCCTCCGAAGATCATCGAGACGCAAAAGCAGCAACCTGCGGCGCAGCGGGAGCCTAAGCCTGCTAAACCGGTACAGGCAACCTTCGAATTCATGGAAAGCAAAGAAGCCAAGAGTGCGTATCAGCTTCCGTCGCCGGAGCTGCTTGATCCGCTTCCACCGGTAGTGAAAAAGGTTTCGAAAGAAGACATGCTCGCCCAGTCCGAGCTTCTGGTGCGAAAGCTCCTTGACTTCGACATCCAGGGCCGCGTAACCCAGGTCTATCCAGGACCTGTGGTGACCATGTTCGAGTTCGAGCCCGCTCCCGGTGTGAAGGTCAGCAGGATTGTGAATCTCGCCGATGATCTAGCCCTGGCCATGAAGTCGTCCTCTGTGCGCATCGTGTCGCCGCTCCCGGGAAAGGGCGCCGTAGGCATCGAGGTCCCGAATAATACCCGGGAGACGGTCTATTTCCGCAAGATTCTCGAGTCACCTGATTATCAGGCGAACAAGTCGAAGCTCAAGGTACCTTTGGGCAAGGACATTTTCGGCGCGTCGGTGGTATCGAGTATCGACAAGATGCCCCATCTCCTGATTGCCGGCGCAACGGGATCTGGAAAGAGCGTAGCCATCAACACCATCATCCTCGCCCTCCTGTACAACGCCCGGCCGAACGAGGTTAAGCTCGTGCTGGTTGATCCTAAAATGCTCGAGCTCTCCCTCTATAACGACATCCCTCACCTGCTCTCGCCTGTTGTTACACAGCCCAAGCGTGCAGCCGAAACGCTCCGTGCGCTCGTGGCAGAGATGGAGCGCCGATATCGGGAGCTCGCTCAGAAAGGGTCCAAGAACATCGATTCATACAATAAGGCGGTGTCCGAGGCAGAGCGCCTTCCGTACATCGTGGTGATTATCGATGAGCTCGCGGACCTCATGATGACAGTCCAGCGCGAGGTCGAGGACTCTATCATGCGTCTGGCCCAGATGGCGCGTGCCGCGGGCATCCACCTCATCGTGGCTACACAACGCCCCAGCGTGGACGTGATCACCGGACTCATCAAGGCCAATCTTCCGGCGCGAATCTCTTTCCAGGTCTCGTCCAAGACCGATTCACGCACCATCCTGGACGCCAATGGCGCCGAGAACCTGCTTGGCATGGGTGACATGCTCTTCCTGCCGCCCGGCACTTCCCATCTTATCCGCGTGCATGGGTGCTTTGTGTCCGAGGCCGAGATCAAGCGCGTGGTTGAGTTCGTGAAGAAACAGGCAAAGCCCAACTACGAACTTTTGGCCCAGAGGGTGAAGGAAGTAGCTGAGGCCGTGGAAACTTCAAACGAGGAAAGCGAGCGCGACGAGCTTTACGACCGTGCTGTGGAACTGGTCCAGATGAACGGCCAGGCATCGACGTCGTTCCTCCAGCGAAGGCTGCGCGTTGGCTACAACCGTGCGGCGCGGATGATCGAGATGATGGAGGAGGACGGCATTGTAGCGCCTGCTGATGGCGCTAAGCCCCGGGAAGTGCTGGTGCGCAAGAACATGGACGGCACCGTGAGGAGTTTGGATGAATAACAACATATGGACCAGGATTTTTATTATGGGGTATTTTATTCTTCGTGCATCAGCTGCGGTGGCGTATGCAGAGACTTTAGATGAGACAATTGCGTCCGTCGAGAACCATTACAGGGAGTTGCATGACCTCACGGCAAAGGTAACGCAGAACAACCTGCTGAAGTCCGTCGGCAAGACGCAGAAGTTCGAGGGCACGCTCTGGATCAATAAACCGGGCAAACTCAGGCTCGAGTATACGAACGGTCAGCTCATCCTCATCGACGGCAAAGCGGCCCTGCTCTATTCGAGGAAAAGCGAGCAGGTGATCAAAAAAGCTTTCACGGATTTTGAACAGATGAACATTCCTGTTGCATTCCTTCTCGGCGCCGCACATATTCGGGATGACTTCGAGGTATTTCAGGCTGATGCGAAAAATTTTCGCCTTCTTGAATTAAGGCCGAAGAAGGAGGGCGCGGCTATGAAGAAGCTCAGGATCCAGATCGATGAGGCTGGGCGTATCATCAAGCTAAGCATATTTGACAAATCGGGCAATGTCACGGGGATAGACTTTTCGGACATAAGGGAAGACACGGGTTTCGACGACAAGCTGTTCACCTTCAAGGCCCCCAAGGGCACGGAGATCATAGAACAGTAAGATGCAAGATCCCATATTCCGGAGACTGCGGTTCAAGGTCTGCCCTTGGGTATCGCGAATCAGACATCGAGCATCATATTTACAGCAAGGAGGAATGCATGGCAGCAGAAAATTCATTTGACGTTGTTTCAAAGATTGATATGTCCGAGGTGACGAACGCGGTGAGCCAGGCCCTGAAAGAGATCAGCCAGCGGTTCGATTTCAAAGGAAGCAAATCCAATATTACGCAGGAGAAGGACGCGCTAGTGATCGTTTCCGATGATGAGTACAAGCTCAAGAGCGTGGTCGATATTCTCCAGACCAAGCTCGTGAAACGTGGGGTGCCGATCAAAAACCTATCCTTCAGCAAGGTGGAACCTGCCCTGGGTGGCACCGTGCGGCAGCGTGCGACGCTCCAGCAGGGGATACCGACAGACAAGGCCAAAGAGATCGTGAAGACCATCAAGGATTCCAAGATCAAGGTCCAGGCGTCAATTCAGGCCGACCAGGTCCGAGTATCCGGTAAGAACCGGGACGATCTCCAGACCGTAATCCAGCTCCTGAAAGGAAAAGAGTTCGGCCTGGAGCTCCAGTTTACGAATTACCGGAGTACATAGCTATTGTGCCTGCATTCGGTATTCTTGAGCGCAAGCTCCGTTATATCTAACTGATTATTAACCTTGCATTTTTTATTCAAACTGCTATGATTTGTTGAAAAATGCTTAATAGGGAGAGTGCATGAGCCTTGTCGGCAGGCTGGAAGACCTTGCGTTGCCCGATATCTTCCAGATCATCAGTCTGAGTAAAAAGACCGGCACCCTTATCGTGCGAAGCCGCAAGGGGACGGGGATGGTCGTGTTCAAGGGCGGGCAGGTAATTCAGGCCGCGAGCGATAGTATCCGCGATTCCCTCGGCAATATCCTCGTCTCGCAGGGGATGGTGACCGAGACTGCGCTTTCCCGGGCGTTGGCGCTGCAAAAGGGGGAGTCCGAGAAACCCCTCGGTATGATCCTCGTGGATATGGGCGCCGTCCCTGCACAAACGCTCGAGACCGTCGTGCGTAAACAAATCGAGGAGATCATCTACGATCTGCTCGCGTGGGAAGAGGGTTTTTTCAATTTCGAGCTCGGCGAGATAGTTCCCAAGGATAAGATCGAGATCGACACTCAGGAGTTTCTGCTCAAGTCCGGCATCAGTGCCGAATATCTCCTCATGGAGGGAACGCGGATCCTCGATGAGAAGCGGAAGGGCATGCACAAGGCCGCTGCCCCTGCGCCAAAAACCTCGGTCGCCCATCATGTCAGCTACGCACCAGCCAAAGAAGAGTTCCGCACCCGCATAGAAACTGAAATGCCCCGGCGAGAGATCGTCGCGCTCAAGTCCATGTTCGATGAGCTTCGGTTTCCGACGGCAACCTCAGAGGTGACGCTCCTCATCTTGCGGTACGCAAGCGAGGTCGTCAATCGAGCTATCCTGTTCATGGTGAAGAAGGACGAGGTGCGCGGTCTCGGTCAGTTCGGGATAGAGCTCAAAAGCATCTCTGCGGACCAGGTTGTCCGCAATATTAAAATCCCCCTGAAGCAACCATCCCTGTTCCTAACGGTAATCGAAAACCGCCGCAGTTATCTCGGACCCCTCGAATCGAATGAGAGCAACAACTACCTCGTCAACCAGCTCGGCGGGGTCATGCCTGATATGGTGTTGGCAATACCGCTGATCGTGGATGGAAAGGTAGCGCTGATCGTGTACGGAGACAACCTGCCCGACCAGAAGCCGATCAAAGGCATCGATGCACTTGAGATATTCATGAACCAGGCAGGGATGGCCTTGGAAAAGGCCTTGCTGGAAAAGAAGCTTGCCGAGCTTCAGAAGGAGAGAAAGTGAAGAACGTCCTTATCGTCGAGGATCCCGGGGCGATACGTTCGATGTTGCAGCTCCCCTTCGAGGCAATGGGGAGGTTCTTTGCGGTAGAGGTCGGGAATGGCTTCGAGGCCCTAAAAAATCTTCCCGCTCGTCGTTTCAACTTCATCATTACTGACATCAACAGCCTGAAGCTTATCAGCTTCGTAAAGTCCAGTTCGTCGCATACGATGCAGGCCGTCGTCGAATGAGTCGCGATAAGGACGAGGCTGTTTCCTTTCTCCTTCGAGGAGCGTCCAAGCCAACATAGCCGCGCTCAGCCGGAGGCCGCTGCTCTCAAAAGATACTCCACAAGTTTGAAAATTGGAAGACTTCCCTGTCAAATTTTGCCTGTTGGGATTCCATCAGTGGAGAGTTTTCCAACACTAGAGAAAACACTTACGACACGTAATATTTTGATTTATTGAATTATTTTATCATTTGTTTCTGGTATAGATATTGCTTTGAAGATTCAGGATGGATTTAAAGGTATAAGAAGAAATCAATAATGGCGAGCAAGGGAGCACTGAAGACGATCCTGATCGTGGATTATGAGCTGAGTCTATAGAGACAACATGCCTGATGAGCTTCCAGTCCACAGCGTCGATGCTCTCGAGATGTTCATGAATCATGCAGGGATGGCCTTGGAAAAGGCCTTGCCGAGCTTCTGAAGGAGAGAAAATGAAGAACGTCCTTATCGTCGAGGATTCCAAGGCCATACGTTCGATGATGCGGGTCTCCTTCGAGGAGACGGGAAGGTTCTTTGCAGTGGAGGCCGGGAATGGCTTCGAGGCCCTAAAAACGCTTCCCACGCGCCGTTTTGACCTGATCATCACCGACATCAACATGCCCGACATCAACGGCCTGGAACTGATCAGCTTCGTCAAGTCCAATGATGCATATAAGGAAATTCCCCTTATCATCGTGAGCACCGAAAAGAGTGAGGAAGATAAAAAACGAGGCATGGCGCTGGGAGCTTCCGGGTATATCGTAAAACCGTTTAAAAAGGAAGAACTCATGGCGATGGTGAACAAAGTGCTGGAGGGGAAGTAGACTACATGCACTGCTTGCTGAATAAGAAGTTCAAGGTTGGAAATTTCTGATTTGAAGTTTTCAATGTGCACATTCAAATTTTCAACGGAGCGCAGCGACGATTGAAAACAGACCGATCTATAAAAGATTTTCTTGCTGAGGCGGAGGACATCCTCGAAACGGCCAACCAGACGTTGCTCTCTCTTGAGGCAGAGCAGGCGGCGGGACGCTCGGCGCCGGAGCTGGTGAACGCTCTGTTCCGCGCTATCCATTCCTTCAAGGGCCTTGCCGGGATGTTCGGTCTCAAGGTCCCTTCCGATCTCTCGCATAAGCTGGAGTTCCTCCTCGACGAGATACGGCTCGGGAAGACAGCACTCAGCCGGGACGCCCTCGACGTGCTGTTCGAAACCATTGCCTTGCTCGGACGGCATGTACAGCAAGCAAGCACGAATGAGCAGCCCGAAGACATCGCGGCCGCGTTGGACCGCATCGAAGGGATCCTCAAGGCCAAGCCTTCCACAGCCGCCGACCGGTCTCTCCTGGATCAGATCGAAATTGACCGCGGTCTTCTCCAGGTCCTAACCGAATATGAAGAATACCGCCTCAAGGAAAATATCAGAGAGCACAAGAATCTTTTCACAATGAAGGCGTCTTTCGAGCTTGCCGATTTCGAAAAGGGCATTAAGTACCTCAACGAGGTGCTTAAAAAGAACGCCGAGATTATCTGCACCCTGCCCACTGCCGCCAGCGCGGCCGGAGGCGGCATCGGATTTACCATCGTGGCCGGCACCGTCATGGGACGCGCTGAACTGATGTCAGCGGTCAACATGCCGAATGTGTCCTTCGACGCGGTGCCGTACGTTGAGGGGCGGAAGGCGGAGGAGCCGCGATCAGAGTCGGGTGCGCTCAAGTCCGTGAGCAATACCGTCCGTGTTGACATCTACAAGCTAGACAGCCTTATGAACCTGGTCGGGGAGATGCACCTTACCAAGAACATCATTGGTCGCATCGCGCGGGAATTGAGGTCTATGCAGGGATTTGCAGGACTTTCCGTGGACCTGCACAAGGCTCAGCGCAGCCTGGAGAGGAGGTTGAACGACCTGCAAGAGGGTATCCTTGAGGTCAGAATGGTGCCGATCGGCCAGATCTTCACGCGTCTAACGCAGATGGTTAGAAAGTATGCAAAAGACGCGGGAAAGGAGATCGACCTACAACTCTCCGGAGAAGAGACTAAACTCGACAAGCTCATGATCGAGGACCTTGCCGATCCTCTCATGCACCTCATCAGGAACGCCATCGACCATGGCATCGAGATTCCCGAGATGCGGAAAATGCAGGGGAAACCCGAGCATGGTGTGGTGAAGCTCACGGCGTTCCCCAAAGGTAACCACGTAGTGATCACCGTCGAAGACGATGGAGCGGGGATAGAACCACAGAAGATCCTGGCAAAGGCAGTGGAAAAAGGGGTGCTCGCTGCGGACCACGGCCTAGATCCGGAGACCGACCGCAGGGAGATTCTGGACCTCATCTTCCTTCCCGGGTTCACCACTCGCGAGACCGTAACCGAAATCTCGGGCCGCGGTGTCGGCATGGACGTGGTGAAACGAAACGTCTCCAAGCTGTCCGGCATGATCGATATCGACACCGAGCCGGGTATGGGTACTCAATTCATACTCACGCTTCCCATAACCCTTGCTATCATCAAGGCGCTCGTGGTTGAAGCCGGCGGAGAGGTCTTCGCTGTGCCCCTTAGCGCCGTGCTAGAGATCATTCAGGCGACCAGAGATCAGGTGGAAACGGTGGAGACACGCGAGGTGATGGCCATCCGAGGAGAAACAGTCCCGCTCCTCCGGCTTACACAGGCGTTTAAACTGCCCCCGAAGGCCGGGAGCAATTCATTCTATCTCATCCTGGTGGGGCTTGCCGAGCGACGCTTGGGGATCGTGGTAGATGGTCTCCGGGACCAGCAGGAGATCGTCATCAAGCCACTCGGAAAGCGGATTTCAGAAATACCGGGCATTGCAGGCGCTACGGAGCTGGGAGACAAGCGCGGCGTCGTGCTCGTGCTGGATGTTGAATCGCTCGTCGAAGGGGCGCTGAAAAAATCGATCGTCATCAGTAGGCAGTAGGAAGAAAGCAGAAGAATCACCGTCATTGTTTGCACGGCGAGCGAGCATTGATTCAATGACCTTGGTCAGTATTTCTGCAATGTGATGCTGGGGTGTTGATGTACGAGGAATTTTACGGACTGAGAGAAAAACCGTTCAACAAGACGCCTGATCCTCGTTTTCTCTATCAGAGCGCCAAGCATGCCGAGGCACTCGCCCGGCTGCAGCTCGCGGTAGAGGACCAGGACATTGTCCTGTTGACCGGTGATATCGGCTCGGGCAAGACGACTCTTTCCCGAGCGCTCATTGATTCGCTGGACGGGAGCCATCATCCGATGCTTATCATTAATCCGAGGCTCTCGCCGTCACAGCTTCTGCGAACCGTGGCCCTCCGCCTCGGAATGGACGATTTGACCCGTTATCGCCACGGCATCCTGGAGGGGATCAATGCAAAGCTGTACGAGCTTTTTGAGGCCGAGAAACGACCGGTCATTATCATCGACGAGGCGCAGCTCATCCCAGGCAAGGCCACGTTCGAGGAACTTCGGTTGCTTACGAATTTCCAGCTTGATGACCGCAACCTGCTCGCACTCGTACTCATCGGACAGACTGAGCTCAGGGAGCGGCTCGACCGCCGGCAGTACCGGGCGCTCCGGCAGCGGATCAGCATGCAATATCACCTGGGATCTCTCGATGTGGACGAGGTGCGGGAGTACGTGAAGCACCGGCTCCTGGTAGCAGGGAGGGAAGCACCGCTTTTTGATGAACAGGCGCTCACGGCACTGTTTGAGCATTCCGGGGGCGTTCCGCGCCTCATCAACATCATTGCGGGCAATGCACTCGTCGAGGGGTTCGGCAAGAGCGTTGAAACCATCGGCCCGGAGATTATCGAGAGCGTGGTCAAGGACGAATGAAAAGAATTGTCTATTGAAGATTCGGAATTTTGAAACTTCGGAGTGCAACATGAATGTAAATGTAAGACAGGACTTTGATTTGCACTCTGTAATGGAGCAGTAGCTACGTATGGATATATTATCTGCGCGAAAAAAGGCAACTGAGCGTGCACGGACACAAAACAAGGTCGAGACTGGGTCGCCGGCTCTTGCTCGGCCAGTCCCGGCAGAAGAACCTCCCCGCACGGAGGGATCGGTGCAGTCATCTCCGTCTGCTGAGATACAACGTTCAATGGTCGAGGATGCTGCTATGAAAGCGCCCCACAGCGAGAGCACTCTGGTGCCCGAAGGCGCGGACGAAGAACTCCACGCGCAGGAGATCGAGATGCTTTCTTTCCTCCTCGGCGGCGAAGAGTATGTCTTACCCGTCGATGAAGTGCGGGAGGTGCTCAAGAGCAGGGAACTCACCATTGTCCCGAATTCACCGCCCCATGTTCTCGGGGTCACCTCGATCCGAGGGACAGTGCTGCCGGTGATCGATCTTGGCAGGCGGCTTGGTCTTCCGCCGGCTACGCGGGATGAAAAGGCACGGATCATTATCATAAGCCCCGATGATGAGGATGCGGGAATCATTGTAGACCGGGTGACGGGGGTGGTGCGGCTCTCGCCGGACGCCATTCGTCCGGCGCCGGAGACCGTTGAGCAGGGCGCAGAGTTTTTAAAGGGCATCGCGCGCAAAGGTGACAGGCTCTACATCCTGCTGGACCTGAATAAAGCGGCGGGGAGTTAGTATGTGGTTTAGTGATTGCAGAATGCGGAATAAGGAAAGCCAAGCAATTTGCTTTCATTCCTCGCTCCGGATTCAGCAATCTGCAATCATAAGGGGAGGTACGAACCATGAAATATAGAATGAGAAGCAGAATGGTTTTTATTTTTCTTCCTGTGCTCATCTCCGTAGCCCTGCTTGCCGGATGTGGCAAGTCCGACTCGGGAAGTATTGGGCCGGCGACCGCAAGCATACTCTCAGCAGCGACGCCAACCTTGGGGTTGAACACGTGTACCACCTGCCATACCGCGCAAACAACCGACTGGCTCACCAGCAAGCACGCGAACGCCGCGAATGGCCTCGACAGTGCCGGCACGCCGACGGTCGGGCAGATCTATAGCAGTTATACCGAAACATCTGATACACCTGTGACAGCTCCCGTTACCTGTAAAAACTGTCACGACCCGAACGGCGACAGCCATAAGGTGCCAATGGCGATCTATATCGGGACAGCGAATCGGCCTGTTGTCGGGTGCGAATCCTGCCACGGGGGAGGCAGCCTGCACAGCGGCTCGGGCCCGATATCTCTTCTCTCAAGTATGACAGGAACGGTGCTCACGAGTGGCCCTACTCTCACCTTGTCCGGCCAGTTCGTCATGTGCACGTCATGCCATGAACTGCTTGATTCATCGGGAACGGGAACGAATCCGAGTCCTGTTCATTTTACGATACCGCCGACGGGCACCCCGTACTTAATAACGGACACGCACTTTGCCACTCCTGGCGACTGGTCAGGCGCCGGAGGCGCCAGTGTTAAGGCCATAACGGGCTATGCGATGGATTACAGCGATGAGAGGGTCTGCGTGCGCTGCCACAATCCTCACAAGCCGCCGACGCAGAACAGGGAGTGGGCCCAATCCGCACATGGCGATAAGAACCCGTTCAATTTGAATTCAACGAAAACAGGCTACTTTAGCGGCGCTTGGGCGCATTATAATTGGTCCACAAGACCTACCTGTCAGCGGTGTCATACGACGACCGGATTTTCTGCCTATGCAGACGCACTCGGAAGCGGAAATCAGGCATCGGCTGATGCAATTAGGAACGGCACGCTGATCTCTTCTCCCGTCGCATCTACAGCAAACTGGAAGCCCGAGATGCTTAAGTGTAACGGCTGCCATACGGATAACAGGGGGACGCTCAGGAACCCTGGGCCGATCACCGCGAACTATGACTACGTCAGCGGTAAGACTTATGCCCGCGCCTCGCATACCTACCCTGATTTGGCTGGTTCGAATGTCTGCATGGCGTGCCATACCGGCCTCGAATCTGGTGATACCATCAAGGGCCTGAATAACCCTTCGCTGCTGTTATCAACGCAGCCATCAGAATTGATCTCCTTCTTTACCTACACCAACCAGTCGTTCATCAATTCCCACTACCTGACGGCCGGAGGTCAGGTCTTCACCACTACGGGGTATGAATTCGAGGGACGGCCGTACAACAATATCCCTGAATACCGCCATGATAAGATCGGAACACCGGCTACACTACAGCTCGCTCCCTATGTGAATACCGGCTCGAATGGCCCCTGCATCGGGTGTCATATGTCCCGCCCGAACAAGAATGGGAACCATCTCTTCCTGCCCGTCTCCCGGAGCACGGTTACGTATCGGAGAGGTGACCGGTATTTCAAGTGAAGTATGCTTTAACTGTCATGGCCCCTCGACAACGATCATCCTCGACCTGGTCAAGGAGCAGAAGCTGCTGTACACTGAGGCGATGGAAGCCCTCAAGGACCAGCTTGCGTTGAAGTTAGGTTGGTATTTCTTCCCGGCATACCCCTATATTCTACACCACATCTACGTTTGACGATCCCAAGATTGCTTGTAGCCAAAATGTTCCAGTAAAAAACTGGCAGACCGGTGGAACACAGGCTATTGTTAACGCGATTCCCGACTTGTACCTATACCGGCAATAATGATGGTACCCCAGGGACAGGGCAGAACAACATGGGCGCGGCCTTCAACTTCAACCTGCTCGAGCATGATCCCGGCGCCTATGCTCACAACCGGATTTACACCAAGCGGCTAATCTATGATTCAATTGACTGGGTCGATGACGGGATTATGAACTATTCCGTCGGTGCGACGCTGACCACGCGCTTGCGCCGGCGGATCTCCACCGGCCTACTGCGCGGAGGCGATAACCTATCTTCTGCCGAATGGCATTCTCGGCATCGAAGCGGAACGACCCTAACCCACACTCAGGTAAAGGAGGTCATAGATAGATGGAACAATTGACGAAATGTTAAGAAATGGCTTGCAATCGGGATTCTGGGCATCTTCTTTGCGGCTGGGTGTGCGGCGCTCAAGGAATCGAGGCCGATCTTGCCCGATCAAGGAGTACGAGAAGATGATCGCCGGGCGGCTTGACGCGGATTACATCGGCACGGACAACTGCCTCAGGGCGTGTCACGTCCATGACAAGATCCGGCGACGATTTCGACCTCTCGACCATGGGCGCGCAGCTCTCGAGAGAATCGGGATTGCCGCTCGTGAACTGCGAGAGCTGCCACGGCCCGGGAAGCCTCGCCATCGATACGCTGACGCCGCAGAAACTTGCAGGCCGATGCCAAGGCGGGAAAGCGGTCGGCCTGCGACTACAAGACCTTTATCGACATCAAGAACCTGCCGGCACAGGCAAAGTCGCTTATCTGCCTCAAGTGCCATACGGCCAACGCCACGTTCAACCTGCACAACTGGAACGCGAGTACCCACAATATCGCCGATGTGTCCTGTTCCGACTGCCACCGGATCCATGGGGGCCACAACCTCAAGGTCAAGATCAGGGACACGGCAGAAATGTGCGAGCGATGCCACCAGGAAATTCAAGGCTGCCTTTGCCCTGCCGAACCACCACCCGGTGCCGGAGAAGAAGATATTCTGCACCGACTGCCACGATCCGCACGGAGGCGGTGGGGAGAAAAACCTGAGAGGGGAAACGGTAAAGTCGACCTGCACCCAGTGCCATGCGGAAAAAGAGGGGCCGTTTGTATACGAGCATGCGGACCTCACCGAGGACTGCCGTGCCTGCCACACACCCCATGGGTCAGTGAACAACAACCTGCTTATTCTGCGTGAGCCGTTCCTCTGCCTGCAGTGCCACCCGACTCACCCGATCAGCAGTACAACGACTGCCGAGCAGAAGCGTGCGTTCTACACGCGGTGCACGGACTGCCATTCACAGATTCACGGTTCAGACCTGCCGTCTCCAAGCGGCAGGGGCAACTTCATACAGTAGAGGAGGCTGGCAAATGAAAAAGACTATTCTGATAATCGCATTTCTGATGCTCTGGGCCTCTCTGGCAGCGGCGCAGCAGGTAACAGGCACGAAGACAGCGGAGACCCAGGGGCTGGAGGGTCTGGAAGCCTTTGAGGGAAAGTTTAGCTTGGGATATCGCAGCATACATCAGGATGGGAACCCTGCTCACGCCGGAGAGTATGATTATCTCAAGTCTTCTGCAATCGGTGCGCTGGACATGGAATGGGACCCGCTACCGCACCGCTTTGTGCTCGACTCCTATTATCTGAACAGTAAAGATTACTTCGCTGAAACAGACTACGCGTTCAAGGATATCGTGCTCTTTAACTGGTACACGCGGGGATTGTTCCACAATCTTGATCATTACAGCATCGGTCCGGATGATCCTACCACACCATCGCCGAGCTTTACCGACCGGAATCCCGGTGCCCTTTACAGCGTTGAGAACCAGTTGAGAAGAGGCGTTCATCCGTCTGAAAACCCCTGATTTTCCCTTCCATGTGTACGCAGACGTGTGGACCGTCGACCGGGAAGGTACCATACAGCAGAGATTTCTGCGTGGCTTTACCGGTGGTCTCGACATAGTTTCGCAGTCCCGTAATATTGACTGGAACACGCAACAAGTCCGGGTTGGTGCCAACAGCCACCTGGGGCCAGTCGAAGTCGATTATAGCCACATGGAGAAGAAGTTTCAATCGCTTGAGGACAGTGTACTGTTCGAGACGTACGCAATCCCGGGGGCCATAAACCCGGTCCCGCATAATTTAACTCCGAATCTGGAATCCTCGTCAGATACGGTGAAAATCCACACGTCGTATACGGGCAAGGTGGTTGCAGATGGTACCTACACAAACGGGGAAAAGAAGAATGACGACAGCGGGGCGAAGGTAAGATACTGGAACGCCGGGGGCGATCTTACATTATTACCCGTGACCAGCGTGATATTCGTCCTCAAATACCGGCACTACAATGTCGACGAAAGTAACCCCGATATGGTTAATAACGTAACCCCCTTCGGCACCACGGTCGTCAATGTCCGGGACGCGATCTCTTCGTCACGGGACGTTATAACCGGAACACTCCGGTACCGGGCGACCGATCGTTTGACGCTTAAGGGTGAGTATGTCGCGGATACGACCGATCGCACCGTGGGAGTCCCGGGGACCCTTCTGCCACCGCCGCCTCCAAACACCCAGGCCTTCTGGGACCTGCCGGAGAAGACCACTAAAGGCACGGCAAAGCTCGGCCTCGCCTACCGCATCATGAACAAGCTTACCTTTCGCGCAGATTATAGCTACATGAATGTAGACAACCCTGCCTACGATATTGATCCCAACAAGTCGCAGTCCGCGCGGGCGTCGCTCACCTGGTCGCCAACGACCTGGGTCAACACTTTGCTCAGTTACAGCACGGTGCATGAGAAGCGGGATGAGCTGGATGCGCCTCTGGCTGGCGGGAGTCGGGATGCAACGCGTGACCAGGGCCTTGCCAGCGTTACCTTCGTGGTTGGCAGCCGCTCGTCGATCACTGCGAGCTATGCCTACTTCCAAAACAAGGTTGACCAGAGCGTTACCTTTCAGGACGGAGTTGGCGCGTTCTCGCTCGAATCGGGCGTTCCTTACGCAGACATCGCCCACGTAGGATCGCTTGCCTTGACCTATGCTCCGACTCGACAGAATGAATCTCACCGCATCAGCAAGCAGGAGCTACACGCGGGGCAATTTCACGCTTGCAGGGACGGGCAGTGTGACCAACGTGGGCGGAATCGCTGAGTTATCGAACATGAAGGTCGTCGACAGCGATGTACGCCGCAGGCATCGAGATGCAGCTCAGCAGGAACGTGGGCAGCGAGATCCGGTACCAGTACCGGAAGTATGATGATCAAATAGACAACTCGCAGGACGGCACGGAAAATACGCTATTAGCCACCCTGTCCATGAAATGGTAAGGGGAGGAATGATGAGACGACTACACTGGTTATTAACTATTGTGCTGGTGTCCTGCACAGCGACGGCCGGGGCAGCGGACAAGATCGTAGGCGTGATCATGTCCGGGAATATCGGATATTACCAGGAAGTGCATAAGGCCTTCGTAGGCACCCTGGCCAAGGAAGGTTTTGACTACCGTAAGGTCGACACGGTACTCCAAATGCCATCGCCCGACATGATGTCCTGGACGAACTCAGCACGGAAGCTGGTGGTGGCAGACGTAAATGTGCTCGTGACCTACGGTGCGCCTGCGGCACTGGCATCGATCAAAGAGACCAAAGACATCCAGATCGTGTACGCAGGCGTTTATGACCCGTCTGCTGTTGGCGTTGTGGCCAAGAACATGACGGGAATCAGTTCCAAAGTACCGATGACAAGTCTGTTGAAATATTTGAAAAAGATCACACCTTTTGCGAAGCTTGCGATTGTTTACAATGAATCGGAACCCGATTCCATGAGACAGGTGGAAGAGCTGGTTCAGCTTGAGAGCCAGTACGGATTCCAGACGGTAAAAATGCCGATAAAAAAGGTCGACGATGCCCGAAAGCTCACGTTTGCAGGCAAGGTAGATGCCGTGCTTATATCCGTAAGTGCAGCCGCAAACGAGGCGATCGATTCCATCGTGAAATCGGCACATGAGACCAAGATCCCCACGGTCAGCCAGACCGGTGGTTCGGCCGAGAAGGGGGTTATCCTGACCCTCGCGGCAAGCCCTGTAGAACAAGGTGAAGCGGCGGCGCGTATCGTCGCGCGTTTGCTCAAGGGGGAGAAGTCCGCGAGCATTCCGCCGCAGGTCCCCAAGCTGGTCGAGCTTGTGCTGAACCTCAAAGAAGCGAATGTCATGGGGCTTAAGGTGCCCATTGATCTACTTACAGACGCTACAAAGGTGATCAAATGAAGATATTGTCCTCAATGAATCTGAAGACCAGGGCCGTGCTCGTCACGGCCAGCATCCTCTTGCTGGTGCTGGCGTTCAATACGCTGATCAACATCTATAGCGCCACGAGCCGGTATAAGGAAGCGCTTATCGCCAAGACTGCTGCCCTCGCCGAAGGAACCAAGAAGGATATCACCAAGGCCGTGGGGTTCGGACTTCCCCTGAACGCGCTCGAAGGCATGGGGGACAAACTTCGCGGACTGGCGGAAGAAGACAAGGACATCTCGCGCGCCATGGTGATGGACATGGACGGCAAGGTGCTCTATTCCAGCGATCAAACAATGGAGAACACGGTCTTAAACGATGAGCCCACGAGACAGGCGATCGCGGCGTCGGGGCCCATGGTCCACTCTTATTCCGATGCCCGCGGGGGGCACTATGAGCAAGTCATTCCTCTTATGGGCACCGATGGAAAGAAGCTTGGCGTGTTCCGACTCGCACTGAAAGAGTCGGCCGTCAACAGACAGATTCAGAGCCTGCTCCTGTGGTCCCTCGTAGTAGGGCTCATCAGCTTTCTGATGGCCTTGGCACTGGTTAATCTGTTTGTGGATCGGCAAATCACCCAGCCAATAACAGATATGTCGAAGACGGCAGCCCTTATGGCCGCCGGAGACCTCTCGCGAGAGATCACTGTAACGGGAGAGACCGAGATTGCCTCACTCGGATCTGCTATTAATACGATGTCGTCTAACCTGCGGGAGATGCTCGGTAAAACCAAACAGACGGGCGGAAGTCTGGGCGATGCCATGAAACTCATGACCAGCGCCACGTTCAAGATGAGTGAGGGCGCAAAGGTCCAGCAGGAGGCCACGGAACAGACCGCGATGATCGTGAATGAGTTGACCGCCTCGATCAAGGGAGTGGCGGAAAATGCCGGCGAGATGTCTCAATCGGCTACGGACGCGTCATCGTCCGCGTCGGAAATGGCCTCATCGATCGAAGAGGTGGCCACGAACGCCGGCGCGCTCTCCGTGGCGGCCGAGGACACGGCTTCCTCCATCGAGCAGATGCTCGCTTCCATCAAACAGGTGTCCGAAAATACGGAGACGCTTTCGGCGTCGGCGGAACAGACATCGTCGTCCATCACAGAGATGAGCTCTACAGTGAAAGAGGTTGAGCAACGCGCACTGGAAGCCGCGCGGCTGGCAGAGCGGGTGTCGGCCGAGGCTTCGGACCGCGGGATTACCGCGGCAAAGGAGGCGATACGGGGGATGAACAACATCAAGGAGACGGTCGAGGCCACGGCAGATGTGATAAACCGCCTCGGCAAGCGTTCCCAGGAAATCGGCCAGATAGTGAAGGTCATTGACGAAGTCACGGACCAGACGAGCCTCCTTGCGCTGAATGCCGCTATTCTTGCTGCACAGGCTGGAGAGCACGGGAAGGGATTCGCCGTGGTGGCCGACGAGATCAAGGATCTGGCCGAGAGGACGGCAGCCTCGACTCAGGAGATCACGAGCCTGATCGCCGCTGTGCGGGAAGAAACAGAACAGAGCATGCAGGCCATGGGTAGAGGTCTCAAGGCTGTTGAGACCGGCTCCGCCGTCGTGCAGGTGACCAGCGACGTGCTGGAGCAGGTTGCGGGCAGCTCGAAGCAGTCTGCGGATATGGCCCGGGCTATTGAGAGGACAACGGCAGAACAGACCAGGGGTATTTCGCAGATCACGGAGGCCGCCGTTAACATCGCAAAGCAGATCGAGCAGATTGCTGGCGCCGTGCAGGAGCAGCGGAGGGGGAGCGAGCGGATAGCAAACGCGGCGGAAAGGATGCGCGATATCACGCGGCAGATGAAGACTGCTACCCAGGAACAGACCACGGGAAGCAGGCATATTGCCAATGCCGTCGATTCAGTGAAGACGCAGGCCGCCCAGGTCGCTCGGTCCACATCAGAACAGAGTGTCGGCGCGCAGCAGATCAGCAATGCGGTCAACCGTATTCAGAAGATCACGCAGGAGAACGTCGATGTGTCGGTCGAAATGGATATGGCGGTGCAGACGCTGAAGTCCAGGGCAGATGCGCTCCAGGCGGAACTGGAAGGTTTCAAGTTTTAAAAGGGACGTTAGGGCATAGAGAGACAAACGCAGGGACCAGGACTGGCGATGTCATTTCCTGTGTTTTCAACTCCCTGCGTCGTGTCGAGAACCGGAGAGAGATAGCAATATGCAGATTGGCGTGCGACAGCGTCTTTTATTCCTGATCATCTCAGGGCTTTTTGTGACCATGAGCCTGATCGGGACATACCGCTATTTCGTGGGAAAACGGGATATCCTGACCAATATCCGCATCAATGCGGAGCAGTCCTGTAAGCTCATGTCCGAGCTTGCCACGCCGTATCTGTTGACATCGGATTTCAGCGGGCTGCATAACATGGTACAGCATTTTCTGGACATGCCCGATGCCCAGGAGGTGATGATAACCGACATCGGCGGGAAACCAGTTGCTCACGCCGGCAAGCCCGTTTTCTCCGGGAAAAGCATCACGATCGGCCCGCTTCCCATCTCTACGGGCCAGACCAGGCTTGGTGCAATCCGTATCGCCGTATACCCTGCCGATCTCGACAGCAGGCTCAAGGCCAATGCGGTGAGCGCTCTGATAGAGCACCTCTTCATTTTCATGATCCTGGCGGTCATTCTCAGCGTTTCGGTGTCCAGGACCATCACCAGGCCCGTGAAGGAATTGGGAAACGCCCTCAAGGACATGATCGATCGGAAGGATTTCACCCGGCGAGTGGAATCTGTTCATCACGATGAGATCGGCGCGCTTGCGAACGGGGTAAATTACCTGATCGAGCGCCTTGAGCAGTTCATCATCGAGATGAACGCGATCGCTTCCCGCATCAGCGATCTGAACCCGAAGATCATGGCGGACTCGCGTGAGGTCAAAAAAAATGCCGAGGTTTCAGCCGGTGCCATCGTGAACGTTTCGACCTCCGCCGGCGAGATGTCTGCGTCCATTCAATCCATCACGGAAAGTGCGGAAAGCCTCCAGAGCTCCGCTGAAGAGACTTCGTCCGCCATCCTCGAAATGAACGCTTCCAACCAGGAGGTGGCGCGGCATACCGGCGAATTGACCGCCTCGGTCGAGGATGTGACTTCATCTGTGATGAAAATGATTGCGGCGATCCGCGAGGTTGCTGGCCATGTGGAGACACTCTCGACCGCTGCGGAGCAGACCTCAGCATCGGCCATACAGATAGAGGCCACAGTACGCGAGGTTGAACGGACGGCCAAGGAATCCTCCCGACTTTCGCAGCAGGTATCCCGCGAAGCAAAGGACATCGGGGTCCGGTCCATCCAGGAAACGATGGGCGCCATGGAAAGGATAAAGGAGGTCGTTGGCCGCTACTCCAGCCTGGTGAACCGGCTCGGAAAGCGCTCTGAGGAGATCGGCACGATACTCGGGGTGATCATGGAAGTGACGGAGCGGACGAACCTCCTTGCTCTGAATGCTTCGATTCTCGCGGCACAGGCCGGGGAACATGGGAAAGGATTTGCCGTCGTGGCTGAAGAGATCAAGGCCCTCGCCGATCGGACCGCCGGCTCAGCGCAGGACATTGACAAGCTCATCGCGTCAGTGCAGAAAGAGGCCAAAGAGGCGGTGACCGCCATGACCGAAAGCCTTGATGCCGTTGAAGTGGGTGTTAGCCGTTCGCAGGATGCTGGCACGGCGCTCGAAAAGATCCTGGTGAGCTCCGACCGCTCTGCGGAGATGGCAACGCTGATCGAACGGGCCATGACGGAACAGGCGCGGGGTATCAAGCAGGTGAGCGAGGCCATTGCGAACGTGAAGCAGATGATGCAGCAGATCGCCACGGCCACACAAGCGCAGAGCAAGGGAACGGAGATGATCCTTCACGCCTCAGAGGAAATGCGTGATATCGGTCGGCGGGTGAAGCATGCTATGGTGGAACAGGGGCGCGGCGGGAAGCAAATCGTCGAGGCAGCGGAGAATGTGACCGTGCGTGCGGCCAAGATAGCTGCCGGCACCAAGGAACATCGCCAGGCCAGTCGCCAGATCCAGGAATCCATCGAGCGGATTCAGAACCTCCCGCGTGAGAACGTGAAGCGGATGGAGAGTATGGCGGCCACGCTGAAGACCCTTGGGGAGCAGGCCGACCTTCTCAACCAGGAACTCGTTACGATGACGGTAAGACGTGGATCTCACGGGACAGCGAGCGGAATCTTGAAGATGGGCATCATCCCGCTGGAGTCCCCGGCCGAGATGCACCGCCGTTTCACCCCGCTCACCGACTACCTGTCACGCTCACTCGGGAAGCGCGTGGAACTATCGATTTCCGTGGACTTCGATCAGACACTGAAAAGCCTCGAGGATGGCACTACGGACCTGGCCTTCCTTACACCCACGACCTATATCGAGTCGAGGAGGCGGTTTGGCGCCGTGCTCCTCGTGAAGGCCCTGAGAGGGGGAGTCCCGTACACGCATGCGGCGATTGTGACGCGGCGGGGGAGCGGGATCGAGCGTGTCGAGGATATCGTCGGCAAGCGTTTTGCCTTCGGCGATCAGATGTCCACTTCGAGTTATCTCATCCCCCGGCAGATGCTCGCCGATGCAGATATCACGCTCACGGATCTCAAAGGCCATGGTTTCCTCGGCCATCATGACGATGTGGCCCGGGCTGTGCTCGCTGGCGAGTATGATGCGGGCGGGCTCCGTGAATCTACAGTCAAGAAGTTCGAGGACCGCGGTCTTCAGGTCATCAAAACCTCATTTGATATACCGGAATTCAATATCTGCGCGTCGAAAAACATAAATGAGGATTTAATGGGCCAGATCAAAAAATCACTCATTGCGCTGAACTCCACGGACAAAAGACACGCCCGCCTGCTGAGCCTGATCGATCAGGACTATACGGGATTTGCGGAAGCCGCGGACGGCGATTACGACGTGATCAGAAAGGCGATGGAAAGGGTACCGGAAACAGGGGGAAGCGGTATGAGGAACACGAGAGGGAATCATGACATGGGTACGTGACGGATCAGCCGCTCCCGGCGTGCGCACTAAGGAGAATATGACACAAGCGTTGAAGGAAAAAATCGGGGCAAGCATGGGTTTAAAGCTCGTCGTCGTGATAACAGGCGTTATTCTTGTGCTCATGGTCCTGGGGACGCTCGTTGTGGCCCGTATCATGACGGCCGATCAGTACCGGCATATCGAGACGCGCGGGAAAGACCTAGGGCTGTTCCTTGGCAAGGCAGTGACGGACCCGATTCTCCAAAAGGACATGATCAAACTCGACAGCCTTGTTGCCGACGCGGTAAAATCACGGGATATGCTCTATACTTATGTGACGGATGCCTCGGGCGGGGCTTTGAGCAATGTTTACGTCAGTTTCAACAAGGAGGATCCCGAGCTGCGGGAATTCCTCCCAAAGAACATGACGGACAGTACGCCTGCGCTTGCGTTCAAGGTGAAGGCGCGGTTCGACGTCCTTGAAGTACCCGTGGACATCAAGATAGGTGGAACCAAGCTGGGCACGGTAACGATGGGGTTCTCGAAGACATCGAGCAGGCAGAATATCCGGGAAATAGTATTCCTGCTGCTCGGAACAAGCGTCGCGATCGTGCTTGCGTTGGTTGTGATGGTCTATGTCATGGCACGGAAGATGATCGTCATACCGACGAATGAAGCTGTGTCCGTGGCATCGAATATCGCCGCCGGCGACCTTACGCAAAGCGTAAACATCGCCTCTCGTGATGAGCTTGGGATGCTCGGGAGGGGACTGAACAGCATGATCATCGGGCTCAAGGGCATGATCGGTAGTGTGCAGCAAACAGCGCTGAACATGGAGTCTGTCTCCGGCGAGGTCAAGGGGGCATCTTCCCAGATAACCACGGGGAGCCGTGCGCAGGCCGAGTCTGTGGAGGAGGCTGCATCGTCCGTGAACGAGATGCATTTTGCTCTCAAGGAAATCGCGGGAACCGCTCAAGACCTCTTTGCAACGTCGGAGCAGACCTCCTCATCCGTGATCGAGACGGTCGCCTCCGTGGACGAGGTGGCCCGGACCGTGTCCGAGCTTTCGGTCTCGATCGAGGAAACGTCCTCGGCCATAACCCAGATGTCTGCCGCGATCCGGCAGATAGCGGAAAACGTCGAGTCTCTTTCGGCCGCTGCCGAGGAAACAGCGGCATCGTCATCCGAGATCAGCGCTTCGGTAAAAGAGGTCGAGGAGAACGCAAAGCAGTCGCTGGCCCTTTCGGAGGCAGTTGCCGCCGATGCCCAGCAGCTAGGCATGCGCTCCATCGAGAGAACCATCGAGGGTATGGGCAGAATCGATGCTGCAGCGCGGCGCACCGCTGATGTGGTGAACCGTCTCGTCGGGCGTACCGAGAGCATCGGAAGCATTCTTACTGTGATCGAGGATGTTACGGACCAGACGGGCCTTCTAGCCCTGAATGCTGCGATCCTCGCGGCACAGGCGGGAGAACACGGCAAGGGTTTTTCAGTGGTGGCTACGGAAATACGCGAATTGGCGAACCGTACCGCGGCATCGACGCAGGAAATCAGTAAGCTTGTTGCTTCGGTTCAGGAAGAATCCAAAGTGGCCGTCGGAGTCATGCAGGAAGGAGCTGCCATCGTGGAAGAGGGAGTGCGGCTTTCCACGGACGCAGGAGAGGCGCTTCGGAAGATTCTGGAACGGGCCCACCATTCCCGGGACATGAGCAAGAGCATCAACCGGGCGGCGACCGAACAGGCACGGGGAATAAAAGAGGTGAGCGATTCCATCGACCGGATCAGCGAGATGACCCATCAGATTGCCAAGGCCGCGAATGAGCAGAAAGCGGGTAGCGAGCAGATCACACGGGCGTCCGAGAGAATGCGAGAGCTCACGCGCTTTGTCAAAACATCGACCGAAGAGCAGGCAAAGGCCGGTAAGGACATCGCGGCGGCGGTCGAGAACATGAGTGCAAAGATCGGGCTGGTGAACAGGGCAACCGGCGAGGTGCAGGCAGGCAGCGACATGATCGTGAAGGCGATCGAACGGATCAAGCAAATCGCCAAAGAAAATGCCAATCAGGCCGCTGGACTCAATATTGCTGTGGAGATTATGGCCGACCAGACAAAACTGCTCAAGAGGGAGATAGAGAAGTTCAGGACGTAGAATGGAGGGACGAGTGGAGAGGGATGTCCATTGGCCCTTGCCTCTTGTCACCTATCTTTGATTGTGTGAGATGTCGAGCATGAGAGACAGGAATGCTAAACCAGTGGTAGTTGCGGACGAAACCGTACAGATCGTCACGTTTCAGGTGGGTACGGAGCAGTACGGGCTCGAGATCAACTCGATCACCGAGATCGTCCGCCCGCACAGGATTACGCCACTCCCACGGATGCCGGAGTTCATTGAAGGTGTGATCAATTTGCGCGGTACCATCATACCGATTGTCGACCTGCGCAAGCGTTTTGCCCTGGCAACGATTCACGACGATTCGAGGAAGTTGCGCATGATGATCACGCGGGGCGCTGTCCATGGCGCCGCAGGCAACGGTAGAGAACTGCTCGGTCTGGTGGTGGACGGCGTGAATGAGGTGATTCATATTTCGAAAAAAGATATTGAAGCTGCGCCGGAAGCGGCTATGGGAACGAGCGCCGACTTCATTACGGGTATGGGGAAGGTGGCCGATCAGCTCATTATCCTCCTTGACATAACGAGGATTTTAAGCCAGCAGGAACGCGTCGCACTGGCGGAGGCGGGCAATGCCGAACCTTGAATTCTTAGGCAAGAAACTGCAGAGCATCGATGCAGAGGATCGAAGGGAAGCGGCTGTCGATCTCGGCCGTGCAGGCCGTGAAGCCGAGCCGCTGCTCTTCCGTGCCATGGGCGATGCCGATTGGAGGGTGCGTAAGACGGCGGTCGAGGCGCTTGTGGCAAACGGCAGCGACAGCGTCATCGCGGGACTTATCCGGTCGCTCTCCAGCGATGATAATGCCGGTTCGCGGAACTCTGCGATCGAGGCCCTCGTCCACATCGGCGCTGCGGCCGTCGATGCCCTGCTTATGTCCCTTGACACGCCCGATGCTGATGTGCGCAAGTCCATTGTCGACATTCTGGGAGATATCAGGGATTCCCGGGCCGTGCCTGTCCTGATTGAGAACCTGGAAAAGGATCCCGACGAGAACATCCGTGTGGCGTCTGCCGAAGCTTTGGGCAAGATCAAGGACCGACGCGCCGTTGATCCCTTGCTTGCCTGCCTGAAGCAATACGATCAAAGCTGGCTTGACTATGCCGCGGCCGAAGCCCTCGGCGAAATCGGGGACGAGCGAGCTCTCGGACCGCTCATCGCAGCGCTCGGCCGGAACAGCCTGCGGGAGCCGGTGCTCGAATCGATCGGCAAGATCGGTAATGTGAACACTCTCACTCCGCTCATCGCCGGACTTGCCGATACGCTCAGGATTGTGCGCGAGGTCGCGATGGTTGCGCTTACGGCAATATACCGGAAGAGCGCGCAGGACGACCGGGAACGAATGATAAAAACCGTGCGTGCGAACGTAAATGACCGGGCCGTGGATTTTCTGGAAGAGATGCTCATCACAAGCACGAGAGAGCTCCAGAAGGCGGCGGTGGTGGTGCTCGGCTGGGCCGGGAGGGAAAGCTCCATCCAAAAACTGCTTGCGCTCTTGAAAGAAGAGGACATGGAAGAGCCGACGGCGCAGGCGCTTAAGAACATAGACGGCGGTCGGGTGCCGCTCCTACTCGGCTATCTCGCGGACGATAATGCACTCGTGCGGAGGACGGTGGCGAGGGTGCTTGGCGAGGTCGGAAGCCGGGATACCGATGATCCCCTTATTGGGTTGCTCTCGGATGAGAACGGTCATGTGCGGAGCGCTGCAGCAGAGGCGCTCGGACACTTGCGGAGCCGGAAGGCTGTCAAACCTCTCCTCGGTTTGCTCGCGGACGAATATGAGAGCGTACAGGAATCGGCCATACGGGCGCTGGCGGAGATCGGCGACGATTCCGCCCTCGATGACCTGTTGAAGGACTTTACGTCCCGGGACGCATCCATGCGCAGGAACATCGCACTCCTCCTCGGCAGATTCACTACCGACAAGGCATCCGATGCCCTTGCCTTTGCGCTCAAGGACGAAGAGCCGGACGTGAGAAAGGCTGTCGTTCATGCGCTCGGCAACCTGTCTGGAGACAAGGCTCTGCGCTCCCTTGTCCACGCTATTACCGATGATGATCCCGAAGTCAGAATGCTTGCCGCCGAAGCGCTCGGGAAGACACGTACCCCCGAAACCTCCGATGTCCTCATACCGCTCCTCGAGGACGACGACCTGTGGGTCCGGGCGGCTGCTGCGCGCGGTCTGGGAAAGGTTGCAGGAGAGAAGGCCGGTGAAGTTCTTGCGGCGCATCTGAATACAGCGACCGATATTTTTCTCCTTTCCCTCGTGGACGTTGTGGGAAAACTCAGAACGGAGCGTGCGCTTGCACCGCTCCTCGGGCTCGCCTGCCATGCTGACCCGGAAGTGCGTAAGACCGTGCTGACGGCGCTTTCCAGCTACCGTTGGGAGTCCGTGCATCAGACCGTCCTTTCGCGACTGTCCGATCCTCACTGGAGCGTGAGAAAGACGGCTATTGAGATTGTGAAACAGAAAAAGGACGCGGCGGCGGAGCCCCTTCTGGAACGGATCGCCGATGAAGATCCGGATGCAACCGTGCGGCAGGCGGCGAAAGACGCATTGGGGAGATAAATGGTCGAAGAACAGACGATCCCGCTGCCAGACGATATCTTCAGGCTTCTTCGGGATTTCATTCATGGCTACTGCGGCATATATTTTGACGACGGCTCCAAGTTCCTCCTGGAGCGCCGGCTCACGCGGAGACTTGAGCAGCGCCAGCTCAGAAGTTTCGAAGAGTACTACCATTTTCTCCGTTATGATCGGAAGCGGGAAGAGGAACTTGCCGTTCTTGTGGACAACCTCACTACGAACGAGACCTATTTTTTCCGCGAGAGCCCGCAGCTTCGTGCTTTCTCCGAGGAAATCCTGCCCGAATTGCGCGAGGTCCTTGCAGACCGCAAGGTCATCCGGATATGGAGCGCCGGATGCTCCACGGGGGAAGAGCCATATACCATCGCCATCCTCCTGCTCGAGTCCGGGGACTGGTGGCGTGACTGGCAGGTGGAGATCCTTGGCAGCGACATCAACCAGCGGGTTCTGCATACGGCACGCAAGGGGGTCTATAAAAAGAGCGCGCACCGCGTGACGAGCCCGGAGATGCTGGCAAAATATTTCATTGAAGAGGAAAAGGGTAATTACCGCATCGTCGACCGGGTGCGCGAACTCGTGTCGTTCAGTTACCTGAACCTCCTCGATCCGTACAAGACCAGCTTGATCAGCAACATGGACATCATATTCTGCAGGAACGTGATCATCTATTTCGACAAAGAGGCGAAGAAAAAAGTGATCGAGAGCTTTTACGAAAAGCTCCGCGAGGGCGGCTATCTGCTCCTCGGGCATTCGGAATCCTTGATCAATATTTCGAACGCTTTTGCACTCCGCACGCTCAAGAACGACATGGTATACCAGAAGCCGCTCCGCATAAAGGCGGTGTAGTCCGCAGATGAGCAGGAAACAGGAAATGCATCGATGAACAGAATCAAGGCACTGGTTGTAGACGATTCTGCCTACAACCGCACGGTGATCACACAGATGCTCGCGAGCGATGAAGGGGATCGAGGTCATCGGGAGCGCAACCGACGGAGTCGACGCCATTGCGAAGACACTCCGCCTCCAGCCCGACGTGATAACGCTTGATCTTGAAATGCCGAACATGGACGGCTTTACCTTCCTGCGGTGGCTTATGAAGGAACGTCCGACGCCTGTGCTCGTGCTCTCGTCACGCTCCGATAGCCGCAGCGTCTTCCGCGCCCTGGAACTCGGCGCCGTGGATTTTCTTGCCAAGCCCGAGACCCGGATCTCAAAGAGCATCGAAAGCATCCGGGACGAACTTGTGTCCAAGGTTCACGCCGTCTTGAACTTGGAAATGGGCAAGATTCAGTCAACGGTTGAGCTCATTTCCAGCGAACGGGTGGCCCCTCCGGCGCGGAAGGAGGACGATGAGCTGGTCGAGAAAAGCCCTATCGAGATGGTGGCCATAGCATCGTCTACCGGCGGACCGCCAGCTATTCAGGCGATTCTCACTGCACTGCCTCCCGACTTCGGCGCAGCCATCGTGATCTCGCAGCATATGCCTCCAGGTTTCACGAAGAGTTTCGCGGAGCGGCTGAACAAGCTTACGCCCCTCATGGTGAGCGAGGCCGCCGTAGGCGATCGCATTGCTCCCGGAATGGTGCTCATCGCGCCCGGAGGCTACCATCTGATCGTAATGAAGGACCGCACGGGGCTCTCCACCGAGCTCGTTACGCGGAGCCCGGGGGACAAGTATGTACCTTCTGCCGATCGCATGATGGTTTCCGTCGCTGATGCCTGCGGTCCTGCCACGCTCGGCGTGGTACTCACCGGTATGGGAAAAGATGGCGTCGAGGGAGTAACTGCGATCAAGCGGAAGAAAGGGCAGTGCCTCGCCGAGAGCGAGGAGAGCGCGGTCATTTTCGGCATGCCGCAGGAGGCCATCCGCACCGGAACTGTCGACAAGGTGCTGCCACTCAGCAAGATGGCTGAAGAAATAATCATGCGATGCCGCTCGGGCAGAGGCGGCAGCGGGAGTGCTGCATCGTGATTTCGACCTTGATAATTTCAGAGGACTTGACTATAATAAAAAAAATTGATTTGGTTTTGCTGTTGAAGGCTTGTCCTTTTCCGCTGTCGGTGCAACAACCCGCGGATACCGTTGCGCGAAAGGTTTTCTCTTCGTCCCGGATGGATGCGGTGTGAGCGGGGCATTAACCCCGGCGAATGCGAGGAGGTTTTGATGGAAAAAGAAACAGGTGATCTCGAAAAAAGTTGAAGAGTTTCTCCAGGTCTTCAGGAAGGGCGAAGAGTTTACACAGGAACTGCTGAAGGAGAACGAGAAGCTAAGGTACAAGGTCGCACAGCTCGAAGAAGTCGCCAAGTTCTCTGGGAGGGAGGAGAATTTCAAATTCCATACCCTCGAAGAGCGGGTTAAGTTCCTTGAGGACGAGAATAAGACTCTTCTCGATCGCTACCATCAGGTGGAAGAAGAGAACAAGGATTTTGCGAACCGGTACATCGAGGTAGAGGCTGAGAACAACAACCTCGCGAACCTCTATGTGGCAAGCTATCAGCTCCATTCCACTCTGGATTTCAATGAATCGCTTAAGATTATCCTCGAGATCGTCATGAATCTGATCGGCGCGGAAGAATTCTCGATCATGCTCGTCGACGAGAAGACGAATGAGTTGTCGATCGTGGCCCAGGAGGGTATGGGACCGGAGGCACGATCAAGTATCAAAGTGGGGGACGGGGTCATCGGACAATCGGTCAAGGGCGGCGAGGCCTACTACCGGGACGGTGATCCTACCAATCTGAAGGACGTGGACTATACCCACCCGCTGGTCAGCATCCCGCTTAAGATCAAAGAGCATGTGATCGGCGCGATCGTGATCTATAAGCTCCTCGTCCAGAAGAGCGAGTTTTCGAATGTCGACTATGAGCTGTTCTCGATGCTGGCCGGCCATGCCGCCACGGCGCTCTTTTCCTCGAAGCTCTATTCTCAGTCCGAGCGCAAGCTCACTACGATCCAGAGCTTTCTCGATCTGCTCAAAGAAAAATAACGGAGGTAGGAAATGCCCGAGCATAATTTTCTGGTGGTTGAAGATTCCCCGACGATGAGGCAGCTCATCTCCTTCGCCCTGAAGCGCATCCCGGGGAGCAAGATCGTTGAAGCCAATGACGGCATCGACGCGCTCAAAAAGCTCTCGACCCAGAAGTTTGACATCATCCTGACGGACATCAACATGCCGATCATGGACGGACTGAAGCTTGTGTCCATGGTACGGAACGACCCCGCGCATAAATCCATCCCGATCATCATCATCACGACAGAAGGCGCAGAGGAAGACCGAAAGCGTGGCCTTGCTTTAGGCGCCAATGCCTACATTCCGAAGCCCATCCAGACGGCTGACCTTCTGAACATTGTCAATCAGATATTAGGGGGCAAAGGGTAGCGGGAAGAACGGCGATAGGCTCAAAACCGAAGGACGGGAGATGATACAATTTCTCGTCCTTTTTGTTTGTTCAGGCTGGCCGAAGTAACGCACGGGGAGAAGGAAATAAGACGTTCTGTTGGTACTGCCTACGGAACGCTTCTGTCATTGAACCGTGAAACCCCCACTCCAGTCGCGACAGCGATCTAGTGGCGGGTAGTTCATAGAAAGGCCCATGCCCAAAATTGACATTTAGGCATAGTCACCAAGAGGTTTCCCTCATAAAATTTAATGAAAGAACAGTGCTGCATAGAGCATGACATTCTCTCTTTTTATTCTGCTAGCCAGCTCTAACATTGAATTTGAAGCAATTTTTTATAGTAGCATCATCAAGGCGTTTTTGAATTTCTCTCGTAGGATTATCCGCCACAATCGCATATATCGCCACGTCCTTGGTAACGACGGCTTTTGCTCCAATAATCGCACCGTCGCCAATCTTTGCTCCCGGGATGATGGTAGCCTCATATCCCTTCCACGCATATTTGCCGATGATTATATCCCTTGTCGTATACGGCCGATCTTTAATCATGGTTGGCACTCGACTCCTCATGCAGCCCTCATGGTAATGATATCATATATCGATTGGTCAAATTTTCTGGATACGAAAATAATCATTTAGCCGCCTTCTCCCGGAGCTGCCCACAAGCCGCGGAGATGTCTCTCCCTCGCGATTCGCGCACCGGAGCGGTATAGTGATGGTCCAGCAGTATCTTCTGAAAACGCTTCACCACGGCATCATCGGGTCTGCCGAACTCACTTGCGGGAAAAGGATTAAAGGGGATGAGGTTCACCTTGCACTTAATTCCTCTAAGCAACCTTGTAAGTCGCAAGGCATCTTCCTGCGTATCACTCACCCCCTTTAACATCACATATTCAAAGGTAATCCGCCTCCTCGGCTCGAGAGGGAAATGCTTACATGCGGCTAGGAGCTGCCTAATCGGGTATCGCCGGTTCACCGGCATGATCCGGTCCCTGACCTCGTCGGTCGTTGCATTGAGAGATACGGCAAGATTAACCTTCACGCCCGACTTTCCAAGTGTATCAATCTCCGGAACAAGCCCAGCTGTCGAGATGGTCACCCTGCGGGGAGAAAACCCTAGCCCACGTGGCCCCGTTATGATTTTCAGCGCCTTCAGCACCTCCTCGAAGTTCGCCAGGGGCTCCCCCATGCCCATGAGCACGATGTTCGTAATGCCCCGCGTTCCCTCCTGTTTCAGGATGCGCGAGACCTCCAGCACTTGATCGGAGATTTCATAGGACTTAAGATTCCGCGTGAAGCCCCCTCTTCCGGTCAGACAGAACCGGCAGGCCTGTGCACATCCCACCTGCGACGAGATGCAGAGTGTCAACCGGTCCTCACCGGGGATGAGGACACTCTCGATCGTGTGCCTGTCCTCAAGTTCGAAAAGAAATTTTCTTGTTCCATCCTTCGACAGCTCTGTTCTCACAACGGCGGGAGAGGTGAAGCAGAAAGCGTCATAGAGCAGAGAGCGTTCCGCCTTTGCGATATTGGTCATTTCCTCGAACGATGATGCACGGTTTTGGTAAATCCATCCAAATACCTGGGCAGCACGGTACTTTTTGAGGCCCATCTCGACCAGTCGCGATGCAAGTTCATCCGGTGCAAAGCTCTTTATATTGGGTTTTGAAGAAATCATCCGATCATTCCTAAAGATCTTCCGTGCAACACTAACACCTTTCATGAGGAAAAGCAATATTGCCAGGTTCTGATTGCCAGGTTCTGATGATGGCTTTATAAGAGCATCGTATGTTACTGTTGGAAACGCTGAAGTTCAAAAAATAACCCTATTATATATCCTATTTTAGGAATTATGCTTTCGTGGCATAGTAGTCCGCATATTGCTGATTTCTATGCATTGAACACGTCAGAAAAAGACGGTGATGAGTCGCCTCCTCCTGTCCTAGCTGTCTGGCAGGAGGGAAGAACAGTTAGAGTGGCTAGATCCTGCGGCCCCTGTCAACCATCTTCATGACAAGAAGTGCTGATACGCCTTTCCTGAACGTCTGATGATTACGCCTTAGAAAGCAGCATAAACCATCGAGTAAGCAGAAAAAGATGACCAAGATTTTGAACGGGATTATGTTTTCCAGGTTGATAAGCGTCTGGACAGCTTCTGCTCCGGTCATGAGAACGGCATCGGCGGAAATTAAATTCGGGACTCTTCCCAGGCTGGAGGCTGTGGGGCTCTACACCTTGTTCAAGCGGCGGTATAACTGCGTGTATTTTTTTCGAAAAATTTGCGTATAACTTTAGCATTGTAAGATGGGCATCGGGGTACAAGGTTAAGATTTTTCCCTATAAAATCCAGCCTCTTTCTCTGCATGCCGGGCAGGTGTCACGATGCGTAACCTCCTGACACACAACAAAAAATCCTTGACACTCTCGCTTGTTAGATGTTATTTTGTCCTATTATTTTTCCAGGAGATTTGCTTGAAAATCGCGATTACAGGCAAGGGTGGTGTGGGGAAAACCACGCTGGCCGGCCTTTTGGCACGGCTATACGCATCAGAAGGGAAGAAAGGTTCTTGCAGTAGATGCCGATCCGGATGCGAATCTGGCTTCGGCACTCGGAATTTCTCCAGAAGCTGCAGCCCGTGCTTTGCCGCTTGCGGAACAGTCGGATATGATCGAGGAGCGCACCGGCTCCCGGCCTGGTGCACCCGGCGGCATGTTCAGCCTCAACCCTAAAGTCGACGATATACCCGACGTCTACAGCATCAAGCACGAAGGGGTCCGGCTCCTTGTCGTGGGGAAATCCAAGGAGGCGGCCTCGGGTTGCTACTGCCCCGAGACACGTGCTCCTTCGCCGCTTGATTAGCCACCTGATCCTCAGGCTCGACGAGGTGGTCATTCTCGACATGGAGGCAGGCATCGAACACCTGACCCGCGGCACCGCAAGCGGTGTCAATGCCTTCATCGTCGTGGTGGAGCCGGGCCAGCGAAGCCTCCAGACCGCGCGGCACGTGGAGAACCTGGCAAAGGGGCTCGGCGTCAAGGATGTATTCGTCGTCGGAAACAAGATCAAGCAGGAAACGGATAAGGAATTTATCACGAAACACCTCTCGGGCATGAAGGTCCTCGGGTTCATGAGCTACTCCGACGATACGGTCAAGGCGGACCTGGATGGCAAGTCGCCATTCGATGCATCACCACGCACTGTGGAAGAGGCAAGGACGATCAAGGCTGCACTCGATCAGTTGATGAAGAAGTAAGTCCTTCACTTGAAAAAAGAGATTAGAAAACAGGTCCTGGCTGCCAGGGACAGCATGCTGCCTGCACGGCGAAAAACGAAAAGCCGGGAGATCGAAGAGCGGCTCTTTTCTCTTCCCAAATTCATGTCAGCGCGCGCTGTCCTCTTCTTTGCATCATTCCGGAGCGAGGTGGAAACCGGCCCCATGATCCGCCGGGCTCTGGCTTCTGGAAAACGGGTTATCCTACCGAAGGTAAAAGGCAAAGAACTCGAGTTGTTCGAGATAAAGAATTTCGACAAGGATGTTTCACCCGGCGCCTGGGGTATCCCCGAGCCGCGGGAGTCCAGCACCTGTGAGGCTTGATCAAATCGATGTTATTGTCGTGCCGGGGGCGGCATTTGATGAGCATGGAAACAGGCTTGGCTACGGAGCAGGGTTCTATGACAAGCTCCTTTCCGCATTTACAAAGCTGACCATAGCTGTTGCCTTTGAAGAGCAGATCGTTCCGAAAATTCCCGCCGATTCGCACGATGTGCCGGTGCGGAAAATCGTAACGGAGAAAAGGGTCATAACTGCTACAAATAGTAGAGAGCAGAGCGCATAAGGCAACGGCTTTTCCTTATGCTCCATGTGCTATGCCCTCTGCGCGTTTGGTGAACTTTTATGGATTCTAAAAAAATCGAAAAAGGCGTGCGGCTCATCCTTGAAGGCATCGGCGAAGACCCGGACCGGCCGGGCTTGAAGGACACCCCTGTGCGCGTGGCCGAGATGTACGGGGAAATTTTTTCCGGTATCTCCGCGAATACCGAAGAGTTGCTGAAGCCCATGGCGGGAGAGAGCCACGACGAGATGGTGATGATCCGGGACATCCCGTTTTACTCGATGTGCGAGCATCATCTCTTGCCGTTCTCCGGCAAGGCGCATATCGCGTACATTCCGGGTGCCGGGAAGATCGTGGGAATCAGCAGTCTGGCCAAGGCTCTCGAAGTCTTCGCGAAGCGTCCCCAGGTGCAGGAGCGGCTCACGGCGCAGTTCATCGATCTGATCGTGAGCAGGCTTAAACCCAAGGGCGCCATGGTCGTGATCGACGCGGAACATTTATGTATGAGCATGCGAGGCGTCAAGAAGCCGGGGGCCCGTGTCGTCACCTCTGCGGTGCGGGGCAGTTTCCGCAGCAAGGAATCCACCCGCATGGAGATGCTTGAGCTATTGACCAAGACAGGAAAAGTAAATTGTTCTCCGCGAGAGATAAATCTTTCTTGTTTTAGCAGGAGTATTTCATGGCATCGCAAAAGACAGAAGAATGCGCCCATGCCTGTACCGCCCCTACGGGGCCGACATAAAGGAGACGAGGCCCTACTCGCCCTGTCGCGCGGCATGTCCGGCGCACACTGACGTACAGGCCTATGTGGGCCTGATCGCCCAGGGGAGGTACACCGAGGCCTTCGAGGTGATCACGTCGGCCAATCCGATCGCGTCGGTCTGCTCCATGATCTGCCATCATCCCTGCGAGCAGTCGTGCAGCCGCTGCGGCGTCGACGAGCCTTTGTCGGTCCGGCACCTGAAGCGTTTCGCCATCGAGAAGTCCTCGACTATCGTCGTGCCAAACGTAAACTTGTTCAGAAAACAAAAGGCAAGAGCATCGGCATTATCGGCTCCGGACCTTCGGGCCTGACCGCAGCGCGGGACCTTGCTGATTTCGGTTACGGGGTTACGATCTATGAACGTCATCCCGCTGCTCGGCGGCATGCTCGCTGTCCGCGATCCCTCCCTATCGTTTGCCGAGGGAAGTATTGAAAGAAGACATCGACGATGTCGTTTCCAAGGGCATCGAGGTGAAGACGAACTTCGAGATCGGCAAGGACGTGAAGCTTGAAGACGCTCACAAAAAAGCACGATGCCGTGCTGGTCGCCATCGGACTTTCCCTAAGCCGCTCGATCCCAACATTCCGGGCGTTGACGGCCCTGATGTGCTGCTTGCCATTCCATTTCTTGAACGATGTGGCCTTCGGGAACCGAAACCCAGGCTCGGGAAAAAAGTGCTGGTCATCGGCGGCGGAAACGTTGCCATGGATGTTGCGCGCACCGCCCGTAGGCTTGGGTGTCAAGAACGTCGAGATGGTCTGTCTCGAAAACGAGCAAGAAATCCCTGCGTGGAAATGGGAAGTGGACGAGGCCGTGGAAGAGGCGATCAAGATCAATTACCGCTGGGGCCCCAAGGCAGTCAAGCGCGAGGGCGACAAGGTACTCGGCCTTGAGGTTAAGAAGGTCCTGTCGGTTTTCGATGCGAACAAGCGGTTCAATCCCGACCTTTGATAAGAATGAGACAACCGTACTTGAGGCTGACACGATCATCATCACCATCGGCCAGATGTCGAACCTTTCATTCCTGAAGGCAGCGCGGTCAAGATCGATGAGCGTGGCCGCGTCGAGTGGAACCAGGCGACCCAGATGAGCAGCGCCAAGGAACGTGTTCGTCTGCCGGCGAGGTCGTGACCGGCCCGGGCTCGGCCATTGCTGCTGTTGCGAACGGCCATCGTCTCGCCATTGGCGATGCATCTTTACTGCCAGGGAGAGGCGATCGAAGGAAAGCTTCCTGCCCAGGAAAAGGAAAAAATTGCGCGAGATGCCCCCGGACGTTGTGGAGAAGATATCGCAAGCAGCCGCGCAGAAGGTCAGACACCTTGCCTCCGGAGGTCCGCTGTAAGACCATGGACCATTTCGAAGACGGCTATCACTGAGGCCGAGGCGCTTGAAGAGGCAGGCCGGTGCCGCGGCTGCGGCGGCGGGGCTGTGGTGGACAAGAACAAGTGTATGGCCTGCCTCACCTGCATGCGCATCTGCCCCTACGGGGCTCCGGTGGTCACATCCTATTCAGAGATCCGGCCCGAGTACTGCCAGGCCTGCGGTCTCTGCGCGCCTGAGTGCCCTGCCGAGGCCATCAGCATGGTGAGCTACGACGTGCGTGAACACCGGAACAACACTGCCTTCACTCGTCGGCAAGATCGATCCGAAGCGTCAGGAGCCGGTGATCGTAGCCTTCATGTGCACGCACCATGTAGGTGTTCTGGGCTTTGACGTACCGAAGAATGTAAAGACCGTGCCGGTGCATTGCACGAGCCGGATCGACGTTCTTGATATTCTGAAGGCCGTTGAAAGCGGCGTTGACGGCGTGGCTGTGGTACGGTGTAACGACGGGACTTGCAAATACAGAGATATTGCACCGCGCGTGAACGCGCGGGTGAAGCGGGTTCAGGATCTGCTCGGCATGCTAAGGATCGAGCCCGGCCGTGTGGACATACTTTCGGCAGCATCGACCAATGGCGGCAATCCTTACGCGGCAGTGTGTGCTGACTTTTCAGAGCGCATTAAACAAATAGGGCTACGAGCCGGCAAATAACCGCTCGCACAAATGAACACGATATGAAGGAGTAACACTATGATCGTTGGATCACAAAAACCAATCGAAGAAATTTGGAACATGGTAAGGGACTTCAAAAAAGTCCTCGTGTTCGGGTGCAACACCTGCGTTGCCATCTGCCATGCCGGCGGCGAAAAGGAGGCCGAGACGATTGCGACCTTCATCAGGATGAAGGCGTCGCAGGAAGGTAAGTCCATGGTCGGTGAACCACATGGGGGTCATGCGCCATTGCGAGCCCGAATACTTTGACCCCGTGATGGACGAGGTGAAAAAGTATGATCTCGTGCTCTCGACTGCCTGCGGAGTTGGGGTGAATTTTCTGTCCGACCGGACCGGAAACATTCCCGTCTATCCGGGCATCAACACATCGTTTTACGGCGCAGTGCCGAAGCGCCGGGCGTTTTCAAGGAGCTCTGCGCGGGCTGCGGAGACTGCATCTTGCATTTGACCGGGGGCATCTGCCCCGTTGCGCGTTGCGCCAAGACGCTCATGAACGGCCCCTGCGGCGGTACGAACAAGGGCAAGTGCGAGATCAGCAAGGACGTTGATTGCGCCTGGTATCTCATCGTTGAACGCATGAAGACGCTCGGCACTCTTGAGAAACTCTCCGAGATCCAGCCGCCGCGAAACTGGTCCACATCGCGTGACGGCGGACCACGCCGCATATCGATGGAGCATATCCGGGAGTTCGAGGACAAGGAAGCGGCGAAGACTGGAGACGAGCGGGGGGTAAGAAATGAATGAAGAGCGGAAGCACACTCGAAAAAGTACTCGCGAGCGGCAAGCCCGCGGTCACGGCAGAGCTCGGCCCGCCCATGAGCGCCGACCCTCATGAAGTCATCAAGAAAGCGCAGCAGCTCAAGGGATTCTGCGACGCTGCGAACATCACGGACTGCCAGACCGCGGTCGTCCGGATCTCGAGCATCGCTGCTGCAGCCATCGCATTGCAGCAAGGCCTGGAGCCGGTCATGCAGATGACCTGTCGTGACCGGAACCGCATTGCCATGCAGGCCGACCTTCTGGGCGCTGCTGCTCTCGGTCTCAAAGAACTGTCTCTGCCTTGCCGGAGACCATCAGAAATTCAGCGCTGCGGGAAGGCTCAAGGGCCATCCGGGCGCAAAGAACGTGTACGATGTTGACACCTGCCAGCTCGTCGGTATCCTTAAGAAGATGCGTGACGAGAGTAAGCAGGAAGGCGGTGACCCGATCGAAGTACCACCCAAGTTCTTCATCGGCGCTTCATGGACACCCATGGCAGACCCCATCGATTTCAGACCGATCAATCTCATGAAGAAGGTGAATGCCGGTGCCGACTTTATCCAGACTCAGGGCATTTACGATATCGAAGGTTTCCGGAAGCAGATGGCCAAGATCCGGAACATGGGTCTCCATGAGCGGACCGCGATCCTCGGCGGTATTATCGTGCCGAAGAGCGCTATGATGCTGAAGTACATGGATTCCTCTGTTGCCGGCGTGTCAGTGCCGAAGTCTCTCATCGACCGGATGAACAAGGCCAAAGAGGCTGCCGGTGATGACAAGAAGAAGGCCAGGGAACTTCAGGAGCAGGAAGGCATCAAGATCACGATCGAGCTCATCCATCAGGTGCTGGAGACGCCCGGCGTAAAGGGGCGTGCACATCCAGGCCATTGAATGGGAGAGTGCCATCGAAGGGATCGTGAGGCAGGCGGGTCTCTATCCAAGACCGCAGGTGTAGGACGTTCGGAATGGCAAATGTGGAGTGTAGATGTTTGGGGCATAGAGCTGAGGCCATGAGGTAACATCATGCCATTTTGCCCTTAGCGCCCTGCGCTATGCTGGAATTTTATGTGAGGTTATTATGCCCAAGATCACTGTCCTCGATATATATAAGAAGAAAGCCGAAGGCAAGAAGATAACCATGCTCACGGCCTATGACTATCCTACTGCTCAGATCGTGGACCAGGCGGGGATCGACATGATCCTTGTCGGGGACTCGCTTGGTATGGTGGTGCAGGGTGTATCGAGCACGCTTCCGGTCACGATGGACGAGATGATCTACCACACAAAGATGGTTTCCCGTGCTGCTGCTTCAGCCATGGTCGTCGGCGATATGCCGTTCCTTTCATACCAGACGAGCCAAGAGGACGCGGTTAGAAACGCAGGCCGGTTCCTGAAAGAGGCTGGTGCAGAAGCGGTTAAGCTTGAAGGGGGCACGCAGATGGCTGAGGTAATCCGGGCAATCGTGAATGCCGGCATTCCGGTGATGGCCCATATCGGTCTTACCCCGCAGTATGTGCACATGCTCGGCGGGTTTAAGGTACAGGGTAAGGACGAAGCTGCCCGGGAGAAGATCCTTGCTGATGCTCGGGCTGTTCAGGATGCAGGGGCGTTCTCGGTTGTGCTCGAGGCTATGCCTGCTTCGCTTGCTAAGGATATCCATGAAATGCTCCATATCCCGACCATCGGTATCGGAGCCGGACCGGACTGCGATGGTCAGGTGCTTGTAATACATGATCTTTTAGGTCTTTTTGACCGGTTCACTCCGAAGTTCGTCAAAAAGTATGTTAAGCTGAAAGACCATGCGCTCAAGGCGGTAAAAGAATACAAGCAGGACGTAGAGACTGGAACATTCCCGTCAGAAGAGCATAGCTTTAAATAATCATATAGCGAAAATCGAGCAGACTTTAGTGATAGACTACGAGTTACATCCCGTAGCGCACGCATTTTTTATCAATGAAATTTATAAGTTAATTAAAAAAAATTGTCCGCAACTATTTCATTTTTCTTGACTCATGAGATACGTGCTGGATATAATATCACTCCCCTGTCATCCGTTTTCTTCCCCTTTTCTCGCTGTATGGGGTGTCGAGGGGCGCTCTGTGAGGAGGGGACAGCATGCCTGAAGCAGCATTGAACGTTGTTCTGCTCCGGCATACGCCGGAACCCGAAGAGGTCGTGGCAATGGCTGCGAAGCTTTGCTACAGTCCGTCGGGCGTTGAGGAACTGAAGGAGAAGATCGAGGCCAAGGACCAGGCGGCGTTCGTGGAGAAGCTGGCGTCCATCGGGCACCTTTCTCCGATCGAGCATGTTTCCTTCTCTTTCGGAATCGAAGGCATCTCGCGGGCTTGTTCTCATCAGCTTGTTCGACACCGCGTGGCCTCGTACTCGCAGCAGAGCCAGCGATATGTGAAGGAAGAGCAGTTCGACTATGTGATCCCGCCGAGCATCAAGCAGGACCCTGCGCTCACTCGCGAGTTCGAGAAGTTCATGGCCGAGGCCCAGGAGAATTACACCAAGGTCCTGAAGCGGCTTGAAGAGCTTGGATACAAGGGCGAAGCGGGCCAGCAGGATGCGCGGTATCTGCTTCCGAACGCGGCGGAGACAAAGATCGTCGTCACCATGAACGCGCGTGAACTTCTGCACTTTTTCCGCGTGCGGTGCTGCAACCGGGCGCAGTGGGAGATCCGGGAAATGGCCGAGCGCATGCTCGGCTCATGTAAAAAGAGTGGCGCCGACGATATTCGCCAAGTCGGGCCCCGGCTGTCTTTATGCCCCCTGCCCCGAGGGCAAGATGACCTGCGGCAAGATCGAAGAGGTCAGGAAGAAGTTCGGAGTGAAGAAGAATAATTAACCACAGAGAGCACAGAGTCAAGAAACGCTCCGAGTTTTCCTGTTCTCGCCGCTGTGGCCTCTGTGGTGAAGGTGTTTTATGGGTTTTACCATAGCAGTAGCAGGCAAGGGCGGCACGGGCAAGACCAGCCTCTGCGGCCTTACCATTCGATATTTGACAGAGAAAAAGCGCGGCGCGGTGCTCGCGGTTGACGCCGACGCCAACGCGAACCTGAACGATGTGCTCGGCGTGAAGGTCCATGCTACCGTCGGCGAAGCTGCGGGAGACCTCTCTCGAAGCGGTCAAGTCCACGGCGCCCCGGCCGGGCGGCATGAGCATGGAGCAGCTCTTCGACTATCAGATCCAGCAGGCGCTGATCGAGGCAAAGGGCTTCGACCTGCTCGTCATGGGCAGGCCCGAGGGTGCCGGCTGTTACTGCGCGGCGAACAACATCATCCGCAAGTACATGGACAAGCTGGCCGACTACCTATCCCTATACGGTCATGGACAACGAGGCCGGCCTCGAGCATCTGTCCCGCCGCACCACGCAGGACACGGACCTGCTCCTCATCATCAGCGATCCTCGGTGCGCGGCGATCATGACCGCCGGCCGGATCGGCGAGCTGGTAAAAGAACTGAACCTGAACGTCAAACGCTCGGTGCTGATCGTGAACCGGGTGCAGGACGGGATGAGCGACGACAAGTCGCTCCAGCAGGCGATCGAGCAGCAGGGCGTCGAGTTTGCGGGATTCGTCCCCGCCGACGAGCTGATCTTTGAATACGATCTGAACGGCAAGCCGCTGATCCAGCTTCCCGCCGATTCAAAGGCACTCACGGGATATTACGGTATTCTCGATAAGCTGATCCCGTAACTGATGAACAGAAAAACCGTTGCCATCATAGGTGCAGGTCGCGTCGGCAGTTCGGTGGGCTTCCTGCTCAACCGGGCAGGGTATACCGTGACCGCAGTTGCGTCGCGCACTGAATCTTCGGCAAAAATGGCCGCAGCCTTCATCGGCGCCGGTAAACCTGCAACCGATGTGGTGAAGGCGGCAGCAGCGGGTGCTCATATTGTTTTCATTACTACTCCGGACAGGGTCATCAAAGAAGTTTGTGAGAAGATCGCGGCAGCAGGGGCGTTCAAACCTGGTGCGCTCGTCAGTACATATGTCCGGAGCTCACTCGCTCGATCTCCTCGATGCGGCGCGGACAGCCGGAGCGCATCGTGCAGTACTCCATCCGCTACAGTCCCTCGCAAGCAGGGAGCAGGGGGTAAAGATGCTGCCGGGCTCGTATTTCCGGATCGAAGCGGACACCGATGCGCTGGAAACTGCAAAGGACATCGTGAAGGCGCTGGGCGGAATCGAGCTGGTGATGCCGAAATGGAAATCGGATAAAGTTTCCGCTGCTCTATACCACGCCGGCGCAGTTGCGGTGTCGAACTACTTCGTAGCCCTCGTAGATTACGGACTCAAGTTTTACCAGGCCCTGGGCGCTGACAAAAAAGAAGCGCTCAAGGCGGTGCTCCCGCTCATTCGAGGGACGCTTCACAATATAGAGACCCTCGGCATTCCGGATGCACTCACCGGGCCGATCATGCGAGGCGACACACAGACCGTGCGTGATCACCTGGAGGCCATGAAGAAACGGACGCCGGAGCTGGGGGTTCTCTATAAAGGATTGGCCCGACAGACTGTCGCGGTCGCAAGGGACAAGGGCAGCATCACTCAGGAGACTGCAGAGGAGCTGCTGAACATGGTGAAAGAATAATTGCGGATTGCGGAATAAATAAGATTCCCAATCGGTGTTCACTACGGTTAGAAATTTTTATTTCTAACGGGGTTCATCTGCGGTCAATCAAGAATTGGGTGCACTCGATTCGAAAGGAGAAGTTTCGGAACATGATAATTATCGGAGAGAAGATCAGTGTTATAGCAAAGAAGGTGCGCGAGGCGCTTCAGAAGCTTGACCCCAAGCCGCTGCAGGAACTCGCCGTGGCGCAGGCCAAGGCCGGTGCGCATTTTATCGACGTGTCCATCGGCCCGGCCGAGGAGAACGGGCCACAGCTCATGGATTGGGCCGTCAAGGTCGTGCATGAAGTGGTGCAGAAGCCGCTCTGTCTCGACACGACGAACCTAAAGGCCATGGAGGCGGGTCTCAAGGCGCACAACAACACCTGGGGCGTGCCGATCATCAACTCCACCTCCAACGAGCCTGAGCGGTTTCCGATGATGGAGCTTGCCGGCAAGTATAACGCCAAGATCATTGCGCTCACCTTGGGCAAGGGCAGCATCCCGGCCGATGCCGAGGACCGCTGCGTCATCGCTTCCGAGATCATGGCCCGCGCCATGGAGTTCGGGGTGCCCATGGAGAACCTCTTCCTTGACCCGCTTATCCTCCAGATCGCCACCATGCAGGACCAGGGCCTGCAGGCAATCCGTGCCGTCAAGATGTTCCAAGCAGCTGAACGATCCGCCCATGCAGACCGTGGTCGGGCTCTCGAACATCTCGAACGGGGCGCCCAAGCATGTTCGCCCCATCATCAACCGGAACTTTCTCACCATGCTCATGTACGAGGGACTTTCCGCTGCCATCATTGACCCGCTTGACAAGGACATGATGGACACGGTCAAAACCGTCGAGATGATTATGGGCAAGAAGATGTATGCCCATTCGTATCTGGACATGTAGGGCAAAAGCCCACATTACAAGCACTAAATAACAAGCATCTATCAAGCATCAACAGCGAAATTATACAATGTAAATATTGAACCTTTGATCTTAGACGTTAGTTATGGTCTGATATTAAACAGTACCATTTAGCTCTTGTTCTGAACAGGCAATTCTGTTAATATGTGCACTACTTCTCGAGGAGGCTTTCATGGCACTCGTAATACCAAAAGAGACCTATAGCGGCAAGATTTACAACGTACAGCTTGGACTTGGCGCAAAGGCCGTGACCATCGGAGGCGCGCAGCGCCTTCCCTTCCTGGGGTTCGAGGGCACGTTCCCGAACAAACCGGCCGTCGCACTGGAAGTGATGGACATCGCTCCCGATGACTGGCCCGATACTCTGAAGAAGGCGATTGGCGGAGCGGGGTCTAGTCCGGTACAGTGGGCCAAATTCTGCCAGCAGAACGGCGCGGATATGGTGGCGCTCAGGCTCATGGGCACGCACCCGGACCAGCAGAACAAGAGCGCCGAAGAGGCGGCCAAGGTCGCAGCGGAGGTCGCGGCCGCGATCGATATCCCGCTCGTCATTCTCGGCAGCGGTCACGTGGAAAAGGACACCCAGGTGCTCCAGGCCGCCGCGGCGGCAACGCGCGGCAAGAACTGCGCCATCGGCAAAGCTGTGGAGGAGAACTACAAGACCATCGCCGCTGCCGCCATGGCGAACGATCACAAGCTGATCGCCATGAGCCAGCTCGACGTGAACCTGGCCAAACAGCTCAACATCCTGCTCACGCAGATGGGCTTCGACAAGGAGCGAATCATCATGGACCCCATGTCCTCGGCCCTGGGATACGGCCTTGAATATACCTACAGCGTGATGGAGCGTATCCGTCTGGCTGCGCTTCTGCAGAACGATCCCATGATGCAGACCCCGATCATCTGCGACATCGGCGCGAACGTCTGGAAGGTCAAGGAGACCATGGCGCCTGATGCCGAAGTACCGGAATGGGGCAGTCTCGAAGACCGCGCTCTGGCCTGGGAGGCGGTTACCGCCTCGGCCATGATCACGGCGGGCGCGGACATGCTGATCATGCGGCATCCCGGCGCAGCGGCAAAGGCCAAGGAGCTCATCGCCGAATTGATGTAAATCCGCCATAGAGCACAGGTCGTCGCGAAGATAGTTAAACGATATACTCACCGGTCTCTGTGGTAAAATATTTAGGTTCTTTCCGAAAGGAGCATATACATGGCACTCTCTGGTGTTGAAATATTCAAACATCTCCCGAAGACCAACTGCAAGAAATGCGGTCATCCGACCTGCCTTGCCTTTGCCATGAAGCTTGCCGCAAAGCAGGCAAGCCTCGATGCCTGCCCGGACGCGTCCGATGACGCGCAAGAAGATCCTGGGCGAAGTCCGCAGCGCCGCCGATCCGGGATATCACGCTCGGCATCGGGCGACAAGGCCGTGAAGGTGGGCGGTGAGATCTGCATGTTCCGCCATGAAAAGAAATTCTTCAACCCGAACGTCTTCGCGGTCGCGATCAAGGCCTCCGAGGCCGGCGATGCCGCGGCAAAGAAGATCGAGGCGGTCAAGACCTCCGAGATCGACCGCGTGGGCCAGAAGCTCCGCGTCGACGCCATTGCCGTGACCGATGAGGGCGGCGATGCAGCAAAGTTCGCCTCCGTGGTGAAGCAGGTTGTTGACGGCGCGCCCGGCGTGCCGGTCATTCTCGTGAGCAAGAATCCCGCGACCATCGAGGCGGGTATAGCACACTGCGCAGACAAGAAGCCGCTTATCTATGCGGCGACCGCCGAGAACGCGGAGGCCATGGCCAAGATCGCCAAAGAGAAGAAAGCCTCTCTTGCTGTCGCAGCGGACGGTCTCGACGCGCTTACCGCTCTGTCGGAGAAGGTTAAAGGGCATGGGTGTGGACGACCTGGTCCTCGACTCCGGCGCGCGCAAGGCCAAGGACATGATCGAGCACTTCACCATCATCCGCCGTGCGGCCATCAAGAAGAACTTCAAGCCCCTGGGCTATCCCGTCATCTCCTTTGCAACCCGCGACAACACGCGTTTCCGAGGCCATGGCAGCCGCCATCGGCACGATGAAGTACGCCTCGATCATCGTTCTGAACAATGTCGAGAAATGGAAGATGCTTGCGCTCCTGTCACTGCGCCAGAACATCTATACCGACCCGCAGGTGCCGATGCAGGTCGCGCAGAACATCTACAAGGTCGGCGACGCAAAGGAGAGCTCGCCGCTCATGATCACCACCAACTTCTCGCTTTCGTACTTCATCGTGCGCGGCGAGGTGGAGAACAGCAAGGTACCGTCTTGGCTTGCGGTCATGGACAACGAAGGTCTGTCGGTGCTCACGGCCTGGGCAGCAGGCAAGTTCACGGCTAGCAAGATCGCCCAGTTCATCACTGAGAGCGGGGTGGACAAGAACATCAGCCACAAGGAACTCATCATTCCCGGCTACGTAGCCGTTCTCTCCGGTTCGCTGGAAGAGAAGCTCCCGGGCTGGAAGATAACGGTGGGTCCCCGCGAAGCGAACCAGCTCCCGACCTTCCTAAAGGCGAGAGCGTAATTGACATCCTCCCCGGCCTCAAGGCCGAGGATTCCCGAATCAGGCTTTGCAGCTACTGAGACCCAAAACTGATTCTGTTTGCAGATGCGGCAGAGATGTTTGCCGCGTCCCCGGTTCATGGGCTGATACAGATGGCCTGGTATTTCTCCAGGCAAACCGGTTGACTGCAGGCTGTGCCAAACAGCCACTACTCCAAAAACCACCTGTTGGTTTCGGGAGATACCTTTTATACACAGGCGCTAAATATGACATCACAGATTTTTGCTAAACCATTGTTTTTAAGGTTTCCAACGTTGGTCGTTGGGGTGCCGCGAGCATATGCATCGCGAACTGTAGATTTAGCGAAACTCATGAACCGGCGTCATAGTTATTTCTTTGACGGCAGAAGTTTTACCCGGCAACCTTCTTGCCGGAACCTCATACTTATGGTTTCAAAGAACAAAACAGGTTGGTTCCCCTGCAGTGCGACTACTTAAAGGTATCGGATGAATTATTATTTGTCAAACAGAAAGTAGTGGCCTCACAGTGCATCGAACCATGTTAGGCCGGCGCCTTATATCCGACCCTCAAGAGACGGGGTTTTATGGCGCGTAAGAATAAAAACAAGTTTGCCGCAGAGCACACTGGGAATACAGAGTTCATTTTTTTACAATGGTAAAAGTTTTCTCTGAGTCCCGTGCGACCTCTGCGGTTATTAAGCACTACAAAGGAGCATACGATGTCAAAAGTCATTGCCACCGGGGCCATTCTGGGCTCACACTACTATGTCAAACAGGCCGAGGCGCTTGTCGAGAAGGCCATTTCCGAGAAGGGCGCGGATTTCAAGTTCGAGTTCCCCGATACGGGGTATTTCCTGCCACAGATGTTCGCCATGACGGGCTTCGAGGTCCGCACCGTCGGCGACATGAAGACCGCCCTTGAGCAGAAGGTGAAGCCGCTCCTCACGGACGCGCCGTCAGACCATCTCTACAAGCCCTATCTGGGCGAGGCGCTCGACGCAGGCATGGCGACGCTCTTTGCCCAGGAGATTATCATGGCGATCCGGTACATCTACGGGCAGGAGCCGGTGAAGGATGATTCGATCGGTCTTACCTACAACGGATTCATCTCCGACACCATCCTCCGCAACCTGGGCGTGCAACTCGTGGACGGCTCCATGCCGGGCTATGTCTGCATCATCGGCGCGGCGAACGACGACGACCACGCGCTCGAGATCGCCCGCGAGCTTCAGCAGAAGAACATCCTCACGCTCATGTGCGGCAACGTGAACGGCGACAGCATGACCAAACAGCTCCTCCGAAAGGGCGTGCAGCTCGGCTGGGACACGCGCCTCGTACCGCTCGGTCCCGAAGTGGAGCACGCCATCTACGCCCTGAACTGGGCGGCCCGCGCGGGCATCACCTTCGGCGGCATGAAGGGCGGCGATTTCAAGAGGATCCTGAAATACTCCAAGGACAAGGTGTTCGCCTTTGCCATGGTGCTCGGTCCGCTGAACGACCGCATCTGGACCACGGGCGCCGGCGCGATCAACATGGGCTTCCCGGCCATCGCGAACACGGATATCCCGACGATCCATCCCACCGGCGTCACGATCTACGAGGAAGTGGCCAAGGAGCTCGATCCCGAAGAAGATCGTTGAGAAGTGCATCGAGGTGCGCGGTCTCAAGATCACGGTCTCCAAGCCGCCGATCCCGGTGGCCTACGGCCCGGCCTTCGAAGGCGAGCGCATCCGCAAGGAAGACATGCACATCGAGTTCGGCGGACAGCGCACGCCGGCCTTCGAGTGGCTCCATACGGTGGACCTGGACAAGGTCGAGGACGGCAAGGTGACGATCGTCGGGCGCCGACGCCGAGGCCCGCTACCAGAAGGGCGGCCAGATGCCGCTCGGCGTCGTGGTCGAGGTGGGCGGCCGCAAGATGCAGAAGGACTTCGAGCCCGTGCTCGAGCGCAAGATCCATCACTTCGTCAACGAAGCGCAGGGCATCTGGCACATGGGCCAGCGCGACCAGAACTGGTTCCGGGTCAGCATCAACTGCGCTCAAGGAAGGGTTCGTGCTGCAAGCACTTCGGCGATATCCTGACGACCCAGCTCAAGCACAAGTTCAACAACATCGTGGACAAGGTCCAGGTGACGCTCTACGTGGACGACGCCGACGTGAAGGCGAAGCTCGAGGAAGCGCGCAAGGCCTATCTCGAGCGCGATGTCCGCCTTGCCACGATGACCGACGAGTCGGTGGATACTTTCTACTCCTGCATCCTCTGCCAGAGCTTCGCGCCGAACCATGTGTGCGTTGTTTCACCCGAGCGGCTCGGCCTCTGCGGCGCCTACAACTGGCTCGATGCCAAGGCGGCCTACGAGATCGACCCGAACGGCGCGAACCAGCCGGTCCTGAAGGGCGAGACGCTCGACGCGGTCAAGGGGCGCTGGAAGGGCGTGGACGAGTATGTGTACACGAACTCGCACCAGGCGCTCGAGTACTTCAACGCCTACAGTATCATGGACGCGCCGATGACCTCCTGCGGCTGCTTCGAGTGCATCGTGGCCATCGTGCCCGAGGCGAACGGCGTGATGGTCGTGAACCGCGGCTATACGGGCATGACCCCCATCGGCATGAAGTTCTCGACCCTGGCCGGCACCGTGGGCGGCGGCGCGCAGACCCCGGGCTTCATGGGCATCGGACGGTACTTCCTCACGAGCAAGAAGTTCCTCTCTGCGGACGGCGGGTTCAAGCGCATCGTCTGGATGACCAAGAACCTGAAGGAGTCCTTTGCCGAGCAGTTCAAGCAGCGCGCCGAGGAAGAGGGCGTGCCGGACCTGCTCGACAAGATCGCCGATGAGACCGTGGCCGAAGATTCGGAAAAGATGATGGAGTTCCTGACGGCCAAGGGCCATCCGGCGCTCACCATGGACCCGATGTTCTAGATAGAATCAGAATCCGGAAGCGGTCAGATCGTGCGCGCCTGCGAAGGGGCGCATCAGTCGAAGGCCGGATCGTGCTCTCCAACCTCACACCTCACGACCACGACCGGGACGTTTTCAAGACTGGGCTGCCGGGAAAATAGAGGCGGCCTTTTTTGTCTCAAGAGGATGAGAACGATGGAAGAAAAACTCGAAGGCATACTCGCGCGGTACCAGGAAAACGAAGGGAACCTGATCTCGATCCTGCAGGACCTCGAGAGCGAATTCGGTTATCTGCGCGAGGATGCGATCTATCTGGGTCTCGGAACGTCTCGATGTACCGCCGGCGAAGTTCTACGGCATCGCGACGTTCTACGCACAGTTCCATCTGAAGCCCAGGGGCAAGAACGTGATCACCGCATGCTGCGGCACGGCGTGCCACGTGAAGGGCTCCGAGCGACTGATCAACAGTCTGGTAAAAGAACTGGCCATTCCCGATGGCGAGGACACGTCCGAAGACCTCAAGTTCACCGTGGAGAAGGTGAACTGCGTGGGCGCCTGCAGCATTGCGCCGGTCATCATCGTCAATAAGACCGTGCACGGCAAGATGACACCGGACAAGCTCATGAAAGAGATGAAGACCCTTAAGGAGGGGAAGCGGGAGTACATTGATTATATCTAATGCTATATGACGAGGGAAACCGTTTTGCTTCTTCTCGCGCAATGCAAGGTGAAGAATCAGGCCTCACGCCTGACCTTTCGGAGTAATCATGAATAAAGACGTCTCGATAAAAGTCTGCATGGGTACGGGCGGGATCGCCGCCGGCGGCGTGGAAGTGATGTCCTCCTTCGAGAAGGCCTTCGCTGCCGCCGGTATCCGGGCGACGGTGGAGAAGAACTGCTCCATGCACAAGGTCGGATGCCGGGGCTTCTGCGCACGCGATGTTCTCGTGGATGTGATCATTAATGGGATCAAATCCACGTATCAGTACATCAAGCCGGACATGGTCGAGCGGATCGTGAGCGAGCATATCGTCAGCGGCGACGCCGGTAGGCGACTGGCTCGTGACGGACGACTATCACACGTTCCACGACAAGCAGGTCAAGGTCGTTCTTTCCGATTGCGGTGAAGTAGACCCCGAGGATATCGAGTCCTATATCAGCCGCGGCGGATACGAGGCGACGAAGAAGGTCCTCACGACCATGACTCCCCAGGAGACGATCGAGGTGATCAAGGCCTCGGGCCTTCGGGGCCGCGGTGGCGCGGGCTTCCCCACGGGCGTAAAGTGGGATATGGCGATCAAGGCCCCTGGCCCGGTCAAGTATCTCATCTGTAACGCCGACGAGGGTGACCCGGGCGCGTTCATGGACCGTTCCGTCGTCGAAGGAAACCCGCACGCGGTGATCGAGGGCATGATTATCGGCGCCTATGCGATCGGTGCGCCTTACGGATACGTGTACATCCGGGCAGAATACCCGCTCGCTGTTGAGCGCCTTCACCTTGCGATCAAACAGGCGAAGGAGCGGGGCTTCCTCGGCAAGAACATCCTGGGAACAGGGTTGGATTTTTCCATTAAAGTCAAGCTCGGCGCCGGCGCCTTTGTGTGCGGCGAAGAGACGGCGCTCATCGCCTCGATCGAAGGCAAGCGCGGACAACCGAAGGCGAAACCGCCGTTCCCGGTCCAGAAAGGCCTCTGGGGCTATCCCACGATCATCAACAACGTGGAAACGCTCGCGAACGTGCCCTACATCATCCGCAAGGGAGCAGCCTGGTATGCCTCCATGGGCACGGAGAAAAGCAAGGGCACGAAGGTCTTCGCGCTGACCGGCAAGATCCAGAACTCGGGCCTTATCGAAGTACCGATGGGAATCCCGCTCAAAGAGGTCATCTACGATATCGGCGGAGGCATCGAAGGCGGCAAGAAGCTGAAAGCGGTCCAGACCGGCGGTCCCTCAGGCGGATGCATCCCCGCAAGCATAATTGAAACGACACTGGATTATGAATCGCTCGGCAAGGTTGGGTCGATCATGGGCTCAGGCGGCATGGTCGTGCTGGATGAGACGGACTGCATGGTGAACATGGCCAAGTATTTTCTGGAGTTTACGAAATCCGAGTCCTGCGGCAAATGCATTCCCTGCCGGATTGGGACGAAGAGGCTCCTCGAGATCCTGACGAGGATCACCGAAGGCAAGGGGAGGGAGGGCGACATCGAGCTCCTCGAAACCCTGAGCAGCGATGTGAAGACGTCATCGCTCTGCGGCCTCGGTCAGAGCGCTCCGAATCCGGTACTCTCCACGATCAGGTACTACCGCGACGAGTACGAGGCGCACATTTACGAAAAGCGCTGTCCCGCGGGCGTATGCAAGGACCTGCTTTCCTACAGCATCCTCGAGGAGTTCTGCAAGGGTTGCACCGCCTGCACGCGGGTCTGCCCGGCCGGCGCAATCATCGGAGAAAAAAAGAAGCCGCACAAGATCATTCAGGACATCTGCATCAAGTGCGGAGCCTGCTTCGAAACGTGCAAGTTCAAGGCGATCAAAAAAGGGTAAGCGATGGTAAATTTATCTATAAATGGCATGAAGATCATCGTCCCCGACGGAACGACCGTTCTCAATGCCGCGCGGCGGAACGACATCTATATTCCGACGCTTTGCGACGATCCAAGGCTCGAACCCCATGGCGGATGCAGGCTCTGCCTCATCCAGGCAAAGGGCATGCCCCGGCCGGTGACCGCGTGCACGACGCCGGTGACTGAAGGCATGGAGGTCGAGACCACGAACGAGCTGATCGAGCGTCAGCGCCGCACCATCGTCGAACTTCTGCTCTCCGACCATCCGAACGACTGCATGGTCTGCGAGCGGGCCGGTGATTGCACGCTCCAGGAGCTGGCGTATTTCTACGACATCCGTTCGAACCGCTTTACCGGAGAGCGCCGCCAGTATACGAAGAAAGATCTGAACCCATTTATCGAACGGGACATGGAGAAGTGCATCCTCTGCGGCAAGTGTGTGCGCGTGTGCGATGAGATCCAGGGTCTCGGCGCGATCGATGTTGCGGGGAGAGGGTTCACCGCCAAAATATCGCCGCCCTTCGGGAAGGATCTGAACTGCGAGTTCTGCGGCCAGTGCGTCAGCATCTGCCCCACCGGAGCGCTTATCGGCAAGCAATCCATGGGCAAGGGCAGACAGAAGGACGTGAAAGAGGTCGAGACCGTCTGCACCTACTGCGGATGCGGGTGCAACCTCACCCTGCATGTGAGCAGGAACGAAGTGGTACGCGTCACCTCGCGGCCTGACACGATCAACGAAGGTTGGCTCTGCGTCAAGGGGCGGTACGGATACAGTTTTATTAACAGCCCCGACCGGCTCACGACGCCGCTCATCAAGAAGGACGGCGCGTTTGTTCCCGCTTCCTGGGACGAGGCGTTCAGCCTTATTGCCAAGAAGCTGGGTTCCATCAAGCAGAAGCACGGCCCCGATGCCATCGGCGGGCTCTCCTCCGCGCGATGCACCAATGAGGAAAACTACCTCTTCCAGAAATTCATCCGCGCGGGGATCGGCACGAACAATGTCGATCATTGCGCACGCTACTGACATAGCTCGACTGTGGCCGGTCTGGCCACTGTATTCGGTTCCGGTGCGATGACGAACTCTATGGCCGAGATCGAGAACAACGACGTACTGTTCGTCATCGGTTCGAACACCAAGGAGAACCATCCCATCGTCGCGCTCAAGATGATCAAGGCCAAGCGAAAAGGCGCCAAGATCATCATCGCCGATCCGCGGCGGGTGCCCTTGGTCCGCTTCGCCGACATCTGGATGCAGCACAAGCCCGGCACGGACGTGCCGCTCCTGAACGGGATGATGCACGTGATCGTGAAAGAGGGCCTCGTCAAGCAGGACTTCATCGCGTCCATGACCGAGGGTTTCGACGAAGAGTTCAGGAAAAATCTCGAGGAGTATACGCCCGAAGCTGTTTCGGTGATCACTGGCGTCCCTGCTGATACGATCGTCAAGGCTGCGCGTTTGTACGGCGGATCGGACAAGGCCGGCATCTACTATACCATGGGGATCACCCAGCATGCCCACGGCACGGAAAATGTCTTCTCGATCGCCAACCTGGCGCTCATGACCGGGAACCTCGGCAAGGAAAGCGCGGGCGTGAATCCCCTGCGCGGCCAGAACAACGTCCAGGGCTCCACCGATATGGGCTGCATCCCCAACAATTATCCGGGGTATCAGCGGGTCACCATCCCGGCGATCCGGGAGAAGTTCGAAGCCTTGTGGAACGCGAAGCTGTCGGACAAGGAAGGGATGACCGCCACTGAGATGCTTCCGGCCGCGGGAAAAGGCATCCTCAAGGCCCTGTACATCATGGGAGAAAACCCGGTCATCAGCGATCCTGATGTGGCCCATACCACCAAGGCGCTCAAGGCGCTCGACTTCCTCGTCGTGCAGGATATTTTCATGACCGAGACGGCGGAGCTGGCGCATGTGGTGCTCCCGGCCTCGTCGTTCGCCGAAAAGGTCGGCACCTTCACGAACACCGAACGGCGGGTCCAGCGGGTCAGAAGGGCCGTCAATTCTCCCGGATTAGCGATGAAAGACTCGCTCATCATCATGGAGCTCTCGAAACGCATGGGCTACGACATGCCCTATAATCATACCAATGAAATATTCCGCGAGATGGGACAGGCCTGGCCTGCGATGGCTGGCATGAGCTATGCTAGGCTCGAAGACGGCGGCCTGCAATGGCCCTGCCCCACGCCGGACCATCCGGGCACGCAGTACCTGTTTAAAGGAGGGTTCCCTCGCGGCAAGGGCAGGTTCTCACTCGTCAAATACAAGCCGTCAGCGGAGTTGACGGACAAGGACTTTCCCTTCCTGCTTACAACCGGCAGGCAGCTGTTTCAATATCACACCGGCAGCATGACGCGAAGGGTCAAACCCATCCACGCCGTATCGCCGGAGGCGTATATCGAGATCAACCCGGCCGACGCGCAGAGACTTGCGATCGAGGATGGGACAAGCGTGAAGGTTAGCTCGCGCAGAGGCTCTATCCTCGTAAAGGCCAGGGTGTCTAAGTGGCCCGGAGCGGGGGTGGTTTTTATTCCCTTCCATTTCAAGGAAGCGGCGGCAAATACGCTTACGAGCAGCAAGTCGCTCGACCCGCTGTCCAAGATCCCGTCGTTCAAGGTTTCTGCGGTGCGGATAGAGAAAGCATAAAATAAAATTTTACCACAGAGTACGCAGAGGATTTACGAACTCTAAGCTTGAAATCCTGAACGCCAAACAATTTCAAAGTATCGAATGCTCAAATTAAAAACAATTTGAATATTTCAATCTCGAATTGATTTAGGATTTAGGAATCAGAGTTTAGACTTATTACCTCTGCGCCCTCAGCAATCTCAGCGGTGAACATAACGGTTTTACAACGAGGAGGAAACGATGGCCGACAAATCGGAACTTAGGAGGCAGATACTTTTCAGCGATCTGAGCGACGCCGAGCTCGGCATGATCGCACAGAAGATCTCCGTCGAAAGCTTCACCAAAGGGAAGTCTATCTTTAAAGAAGGCGAGCCCACCAAGGGCATCTACCTCCTCAAGAAGGGGAAGGTGGAGATTTCGAAGACCACTCCCGACGGCTGGAAGCAGACGCTTGCCATCCTCTCGGAAAACCACATCTTTGGCGAGCTCTCCGTGATCGAAGACAAGAAGGCCCACGGCGCGGATGCCACGGCGATTGACGCCACCGAGGTCTACCGCCTTTCTACAGAAGATTTCAAGGCGTTTGAGCAGAGCGACAAGAACATGATGTACAAGATCATGAAGACGATCGCCCGCATTGCGAGCAGAAACGTACACGCGATGAACGAAAAGCTCCTGAAGCTCCTGATCAGCTATTAAAACAAAATAGAAAAAATTATTTTTACTACAGGGGTCAAAGAGAACACAGAAGACCTTTCGTTTTTCTCCGTAAGCTCTATGTGTTCCGTGGCTATTTTAAAAAATATTAAACAAGGGAGGTTCACAATGGCACTTGATCCAACGAAGCATGCGGACTGGGAAATCGCGGAAGACTCGGAAAAGAGAATGAAGCCGATCGCTGAGATCGCGGAAAAGATGGGGCTCAAGCCCGATGAGATTCTGCTGCATGGCCACCATGTTGCGAAGGTGGATTTCAAGAAGGTGCTTAAGCGGTACGAGGGCAAGCAGGACGGTAAGTACATCGATGTCACTGCCATTACACCGACGCCTCTCGGCGAGGGGAAGTCGACCTCGACCATCGGCCTCACCCAGGGCCTAGGCAAGCGCGGCAAGAACGTGATCGCCGCGATCCGTCAGCCGTCGGGTGGCCCGACCATGAACATCAAGGGCTCGGCAGCCGGTGGCGGTCTCTCGCAGGTTATCCCGCTCACTCCGTTCTCGCTCGGCCTCACGGGCGACATCAACGCCATCATGAACGCCCACAACCTCGCGATGGTGGCCCTCACGTCCCGCATGCAGCATGAGTTCAACTACACCGATGAGCAGCTCTCAAAAAGAAAATTAAAAAGGCTGAACATCGACCCTCACAACGTAGAGATGAAGTGGATCATCGACTTCTGCGCCCAGTCACTCCGCGAGATTATTATCGGTATGGGCGGCAAGTCGCACGGCTTCACGATGAAGTCCGGTTTCGCCATTGCCGTGTCGTCGGAGGTCATGGCAATCCTCGCTGTTGCGAAGGACTTAAAAGACATGCGCGAGCGCATGGGCAGGATTGTTGTGGCCTACAGCAGGGACGGCAAGCCGGTGACGACCGCAGACCTCGAGGTGGACGGCGCCATGACCGCCTGGATGGTCGAGGCCCTGAACCCGAACCTGCTCCAGACCATCGAAGGCCAGCCCGTATTCGTCCATGCTGGCCCCTTTGCTAACATCGCCATCGGCCAGTCGTCCATCATCGCTGACCGCATCGGTCTCAAGCTAGGCGATTATCTCGTTACCGAGTCAGGCTTCGCCGCGGACATCGGCTTCGAGAAGTTTTGGAACCTCAAGTGCCGCATGTCGGGCCTCAAGCCGAACGCAGCCGTGATCGTGGCCACGATCCGCGCGCTCAAGTGCCACGGCGGCGCGCCCATCCCGGTGCCTGGCAAGCCCATGCCTGCCGAGTACAAGGGCGAGAACGTAGCCTGGGTCGAGAAGGGCTGCGAGAACTTGGTGCACCACATCAAGACCGTAAAGAAGGCGGGTATCAACCCCGTGGTCTGCATCAACGCCTTCTATACCGACACGGACAATGAGATCAAGATCGTCAGGAGACTCGCCGACGCAGCCGGAGCACGCGTTGCCTTGTCCCGCCATTGGGAAAAGGGTGGCGACGGCGCGCTTGAGTTCGCCGACGCGGTCATTGACGCCTGCAACGAGAAGAACGATTTCAAGCTCCTCTACGAGCTCAACACACCCCTTCGTCAGCGCATCGAGCTGATTGCGAAAGAGGTCTACGGTGCCGACGGTGTGGACTATACTCCGGAGGCGGAAGCCAAGGCCAAGAAGATGGAGGCCGACCCCGAGATTGCCAAGATGGGTACCTGCATGGTGAAGACCCACCTCTCGCTTACGGACAACCCGAACCTCAAAGGCGTTCCCAAGGGCTGGAGACTCCGGATCAGGGACATTCTTACTTACAAGGGTGCGGGCTTCGTGGTTCCCGTTGCCGGTACTATTACACTCATGCCCGGTACGTCATCTGATCCGGCCTACCGCCGCGTGGACGTGGACGTGGAGACCGGGAAGGTCAAAGGCGTGTTCTAAACTGTTTTTGGGTGAGTATGATACCAAAAGCCCATCCCGGGAAACCGGCATGGGCTTTTGTTTTTATCCATTTGCGCCATAAAACCCTGTCTCATCAGGGCGGGGACATAAGGCGCCGACCTAATATGGTTTGAAGGTCTCTGACAGGAAAAGGTCAACAGACCATACTCTACGACAAATTAAAGTCATGGTTTAACTTGCTCAACAAATCTCCCCTGATATTTGGCATGACCGTCGCATTTTTCAAATATAAATTGGCAAATCTTGGTGCCAGGATATAAGGCTAATGGGGCATGTCCTAAGTTAACTATTTCTAATACTTGATGGTTGGAAATGCCGGGATGCATAAATCCAGCAGTAACATGAACAGCAAGCCCAAATCGTGCAAATCTGCTTCTTCCTTCAAGTCGACCAGATATATTATCGGCAAGAGTAATTTTTTCTTTCGTGATTCCCAAAATCATCTCACCTGGTTTTATAATTATATAATCGCCATCTTTTACATGAACATCTTTGGTTATATCCTGAAAATGAGAATCATTTTTTACGTGATAGATCTTTGATTGTTTTTTAAAAATCCTGAAATCATTGCCAAGAGTAAGATCAATTGAACCGGGTCCGATCTGCGATTTTTTGAGTGGTTCGATATTGATCAATTTATTTTTTAAAGCTTTCTCGATTTCCTTCCCGATTAATACACTCATATTACTTTAGCCCCTCAATTAATTTTAATCTTATAATCTGCTGTTGATTTAAACATCCATCTAGCATTCTTGAGATATTCAGCTCGTAATGCACCTCCGGCCACAATTGTCGTTTTTGTAGGGTCTTTTTTTATAGATTGTCCTATTTTGTGATTGTTGCATCGGGCCACGAGGTCTATCTGAAATATGCAATTTCTAAAAAAATGAAACTGCTGCGAAGTACGGAAAGTAATCGACATCCGTCGTTCCATGTCTATTTTCACGTTAAGCTTATCATAAAACGAGGTGGAAATCAGGTAAAATATCAGTATATGTATGTTCAGGTTTCATGACGTAAATCATAGATTTAAACAGAGCCCCGTGGTATCGTTTATTCAAAAAGGAGAACAACAATGGAACTGAGCCCAAGAACAAAAATAAATGATCTTCTGAACCTTTATCCCTTTCTTAAGGATTTCCTACTCAACCTGAACCCGGAATTCAAGATGCTGGACAACCCGTTCATGCGAAAAACCGTGGGTAGAATCGCGTCTCTGGGTAAAGTCGCAATGATTGGCGGTATGGAGGTTAAGAAGCTAATCGACGGAATCGCTGCAGAGATCAAGAAAAAGACCAGTGAAACTGTTTTAATCGCTTACGGTGAAGCAGGCGTGGACGAGCAAGAAGTGAAGATCGACACGTTGAAGAACATCATTAAGGAACTCCACAATGGGAAGAACGCCGAATCTCAAAAAAAGAAATTTGAGGAATTAATAAAGGACGTTGCTCCCTGGGAGATCGCCCAGATGGAACAGCGACTTATTGCCGAGGGCATGCCCGAGACGGAGATCAAGAACCTCTGCGAGGTGCATGTGCAGGTCTTTAAAGAGGCGCTGGAGCACCAGACCGTGCCAGGCCTTCCCGCTGGCCACCCCGTGCATACGCTGATGCTCGAGAACCGTGTTGCTGAAGGTATCTTGAAAGAAGCAGAGGCAATAAAGGACTATGTGAAGGAGAAGGACAAACTCCTGGCTATCCTTGACCGGCTTAGCCAGATCGATAAGCATTTCGTACGCAAGGAAAACCAGCTCTTCCCGATCATCGAGACAAAAGGCATTACAGGTCCGTCAAAGGTCATGTGGGCGCTGCATGACGACATCCGGGCTTTCATTAAGGACGTGCGGAAGCGGGTTACGGACAACAAGATGGAAAAGGTGGCCGTCGATGCATTGGTGAAGATGGTCAATGACATGATCTATAAGGAAGAGCACATCCTTTTCCCCATGACGCTTGAGACCCTGAGCGAGGAGGAGTGGGCGAAGGTCAGAAAAGGGGAAGAGGAGATCGGCTATGCCTGGATCAAACCCGAGGCCCAGTGGAAGCCCTCAGCAGAGTCGTTCCAGCAGGCACTCCTTGGTGAGAAGGTCGGCAGCCTGAACCTCGACACAGGACAGCTCACGGCAGAGCAGGTGAATCTGATCCTGACGCATCTGCCAATCGATATCTCTTTCGTAAACGAGAACGATGAGGTGGCTTACTACTCGGCATCGCCAGAGCGGATCTTTCCCGCGGAGCCCCGGCGTGATCGGCAGAAAGGTGCAGAACTGCCATCCACCCAAGAGCGTGGGGATGGTGGAGAAGATCCTTTCTGAGTTCAAGGCAGGTACGAAGAGCGTGGCTGAGTTCTGGATCCAGATGAAAGGCAGGTTCATCCTCATCAAATACTTTGCAGTTCGCGATGCATCGGGCCAGTACCGCGGCTGCCTTGAAGTGAGCCAGGACGTGACGGAGATCAAAAAGCTCGAAGGCCAGAAGAGGCTGCTCGACTGGAATTAGTTCTAAAAAATCAAATTCACCTCAAAAATGGTTAGATATTTTTTTACCGCGAGGCTTAGCAACTTTCTACAATATAGCAAGCTTAGCGGTTAAAAGGTTTATACTCGGGCTCGTCCGTCAGGATGTATGAACGTGGGCATCAAATCAAAAAACTTGGCCGCAGGGATCAAGCCTTTTTTAGCATAACAAGATCGATAGAATCAATGCGCCCTTTATCGTCCGCCTCTTAGGAAAGCCCGTGCATAGCCGATCGATCATCATTTGGTATCTTAATGTGTTCTTGACTGTTGCCGAGACTTCCTTCAAGAAGAGTATGGTTTCTGCCGCAGATCTTACTGTTGGAAGAGTACTCGGTCCATGTCGATGTTCCGACCGCCGACGCTCTGCTGGTTGTGCGAGCCTGTCAGCCTGGTCCCATCTTCGGACATGGTGAGGATATAGGTCTCAGTTTTCCAGTAACCCACGACGGACTTCATTTTCCACTTCATCTGGATCTTGAGATTCTTATCTTGTAATTCAAAAATATTGATCGTTGCTACACTGTCGGCAACGCGCTTCGGGGGGGTCAGGACCAGGTCGCCGTTCGCGTTCTTGCTTATCTCGAACGCGTGAATGGTGACATCTTCACCGCGCAGCACGTCCTTGAAGTACCAGTTCCCAACAAAATTTGGCGCCTTTAGCTTCTTGTCCTGAGACGGTGGGGGCATTTTTATTATCTTGAGTTGTTTCTCGGGCTCAATCTCGAGAGAAGGTTTCCCGGTTACGGCCAGTGATTTTCCCGTACCTGCGTCCGCCGGTGCCGGTGCATTTTTGCCCGCCTGCAGGTCCTCGACATCGACTTCCAATGCGTAAATCTTGTTTCTGACGTCGCGCGCGTTTTTTGCATCCGGAGCGGCGAGAAGGTAAAGCTTCAAATTCTGTATCGCTTCACTGTAAAGGGCGGCTTTTTCCTGGACTACGCCGAGATTGTAGTAGGCGAGTGCGAGCCACGGCGCCGAGTTCGCGGCTGCCTCAAATTCGGCTATTGCCTTCTTGTATCCGGTGATCTCCGTTGCCTTCTGCGCAAAAGCGGTCCCCCGTGCCATATTCCGCTCGGCATTTTCCGGGACCGTGGGTGTGCGCTTCATGGACAGAACAAGCTTGATGATCTTCTCACGCAGGGCGTCGTCGGCCGGGTTCCTTTTCAGGTCCTCGACATACTGTTGCAGGGTCTCCTGAAAATCAGAGGATTTTTTCCCTGCATGGGCTGCATAGGCGGGTATGATGAGCGAAAAAAAAAGAACAAGAGGTATCGCGGTTCGAACTACATATTTCATAAAGCTTCTCCTTGCTTGACTACAATACTGCCGGCTGCCCTCCATCCGTCGCCGGCTAAGAAGGGTGCAAGGCTAAACTTATAAGAAGCCTTTCACTTAAAAAATTGTGCATATGACACAAAAATTCTGCCACTCTGAAAACAGCTAAACTGAGAAATTTTTAGGGCGTGTTTCGCTTTATAGCATACTTATCGTTTATTCCCTGAAAAACTTTACTAGGATGCCGTGAGAATAGCGGTTTTTGATTCTTCCTCGTTCTTACTAGAAATCGAGGGGTTCCGGCTAAATCCTTCTCCGACATTCTGGCGAGTGCACCTAACGCTTTGATTGTTAAGCAAAATTAAGCAAAATGCACCAATATTATCTGAAAGTTATAGGCCAGTCAAAAAATGTTTTACACATTTCGCCTTGTCTTGTCCATACAATTACGTTATGATGTGCTGGATTATGAAGACCTGCCATGCCTGCGGGCAAGGAATTGCGACAGAAAAGAAGATTGGCCGCCGGGATGTATGCACCCTGTGCCGTGCGGACCTCCACTGCTGCCTGAACTGCGCATTCCACGATGTTTCCGTGTCGAAACAATGCCGTGAGCCGTTGGCGGAGCTGGTAAAAGACAAAAACAGAGCAAACTTTTGCGATTATTTTGTCTTCGCGGAGTCGAGGCCTTCCAGACCATCGAACGCAGAAGTAAACAGGACACGGAAGGAACTCGACGATCTGTTTAAAAAGTGAACCGCTTCAGCTCTCCCATCTCCCACTATGATCACGTTTGATAAGAAGACAATTGTAGGTCTTGCGATATTCGGCTTAGTTGTCGCCGGCATCATATACCTCCTGTTCCCGCTCGGAATCGTTAAGTTCTTCACAGACACACAATATTTGCTTCACTTCATCAGAGAACACCGGATGTATGCGATTTTTATTTTTATCGGACTTCAGGTTCTGCAGGTGGTGGCTGCGCCAGTGCCCGGTGAGGTGACCGGCTTTGTCGGAGGCATCTTTTTTGGCACGTTCTGGGGGGTCGTTTTTTCAACCATCGGCCTTACCGTCGGCTCGTGGCTGGCATTCGGTCTCGCGCGTCTTGCGGGCAGGCCGCTCGTCGAAAAGGTGGTGAGCCCAGAGACGATCAAGCGCTATGACTATGTGATGAAGCACAAAGGTTTGTTCCTTGCCTTTCTCATGTTTCTCATTCCGGGATTCCCCAAGGACTATATGTGCTACCTGCTCGGTCTGGGACACATGGGGCAGCGTGACTTCCTGATTGTGTCGACCTCCGGCCGTCTGCTTGGCACCGTGCTTCTTACAATTGAAGGATCGTTTTTTCGGCAGAAACGGTATGGTGCATTCTTCACGGTCATGAGCATCAGCATCGCGATCATTCTGGTCGTGATGATTTACCGCGAAACTATTGAGCGGTGGTTCCGGAGGATGCGGGCCGCGCAGCGGCTCAAATCGCGTCAAGAGCGGCTGCGATCGAGAAAACGCGAAGGAGATTAAACCTGCATTACATAGGCCTTCAATCAATATAGAGCAACAGGAACGCGAGAAGCCCGTGGCCTCATCTCAAGAGTGAAAGCGCCGTGGATACTCGATGTAACAAGAACCCTTATGTAATGCGCCTTAGACGCCTTTTCTGGTCTTGTCCCGTCTGTCCCGATGGATGCCGCTTACGCGGTCCTTATACCGCTTGTTGATGATCGCGCAGACATCTTCCGGTTCGTCCACGATGTGCAGGAGGTCGATATCCTCGGGACTGATATTTCCGACCTCCAGCACCGTCTTCTTCATCCAGTCGATCATGCCCTGCCAGTAGTCCTTGCCGACGAGGACCACGGGGAAGCTTCGGATCTTTTTGGTCTGGATGAGCGTGAGCGCCTCGAACAGCTCGTCCATGGTGCCGAATCCGCCCGGGAATATCACGTACCCGACAGCATACTTGACGAACATGAGCTTGCGCACGAAGAAGTAGCGGAACTCCACCCTCACGTCCTGAAATGAGTTCGGCGTCTGCTCCATGGGCAATTCTATGTTAAGACCTACGGAAACGCCACTCGCGTTCTGCGCCCCCTTGTTTGCCGCCTCCATGATGCCGGGGCCTCCACCCGAAATGACGGCAAAGCCATCCTTTGCAAGATTTTCGGCCACCTTGAGACATTTGTTGTAATAAGGGGAGCCTGGTTGGAGACGGGCACTCCCGAAGATGGTCACGGCCGGACCGATGCCGTTCAACGCCTCGAATCCTTCTACCAGTTCCGCCATGATACGAAACACGCGCCAGGTATCCGACTTTGCTAAATCCTCCATGCTCATTTTCTCCTTCCTTCAAAAAGCAATCCGACAATCAGGCTTCAGGTATACATGGGAAAATCAGAGAATCGAGTGGTATGGTAAATGTTTTGATAGATGGCAAAACTATTTGTGCGTTTTTTTGATGTTAATCCGTGTCTTCGCAGCCCATTGTGTTTTCATTCTTGCCGTTCTGCGTACTCCTCACGATATATCTGCACAAAAGCTGTGAGCAGGGTTACAATGAGGGGTCCGAAGAGAATGCCCAAAAAGCCGTATACTTGCAACCCGCCGAGGATCCCGATAAGAAGAAGAAAAGTGGGGAGTTTCGCCTTTCTCCCGATCAGGAGGGGCTTTAAGAAATTGTCGGGAAGGCTCACCAGAAGGGCTCCCCAAATCGCAAGGAAGACGCCTTGAAGTGTTGAGCCGGTTAAGTAGAGATAGAGTGCTCCCGGCAGCCACACAAGCATTGCGCCTCCAACAGGAAGGAGCGCAAGAACGGCAGCGAGAAATCCCCAGAACACGGAAAAGGGTACGCCGAACAGGGCGAACCCGATGCCTGTCATCACTCCTTGGAGAAGGGCGACAAGGAAAACCCCGTTAATGACAGCAGAAAAGGTATCTCGAAATTTCCGAGCAATGGCTTGCTGCTGATCGGGCGTGAACGGTAACACATCCATGACTGCTGAATAGTACGATTCGCCGTCTCGTAAGATAAAAAAGAGAAAAATGAGCATAATGAGGAGATTGACGACGAGAAGGAGCGTATTCTTCAGCACACTGCCGATCTGAGATGCAAGGCCGGATGAGAACTGGCTCAAACCCTTGATGAGGATCCCTTTTATATCAATTTCTGCTAGGAAGGGAAGGTTTAACAGCCGGTCAAGCATCGGCGTTGCGATCCTGCTCCATGCTTCCGCAAGCTTACCAGCTTGAATGAATTCTGATGTCCACTGGTATAGATTAACAGCCTGCGCCGTGAGAACAGCAAGGAGGAATATGGCGGGACCTATCACCATGAGTAAGGTGCTGAAAGTCATAAGGCCTGCAGCCAAGCCCTCCCTGCCGTTGACCGTGCGTAGCAGGCGTGTGTGCACCGGGGAAAGGGCAAGTGCAAGAATTGCTGCCCAGAGTAGGGCCGAGGAAAAGGGCGCCAAAAGGCGCGCCATCTGGTACAGGAGAAAAATGAAGATGGCAAAGAAGACAGCCGCAAAAATGTGGGAGCGAGTCAGAAACGGTGCGGGCTGATTGGTCACAATGATCCCTCCCTGCTTTGTTCCTTGTATTTCGCCATACTAGCAGCGAGCTTGACCGCCTCAAGGAGGCTCGCCGGATCTGCGCAGCCCTTGCCTGCGATATCGTACGCGGTCCCGTGGTCTACCGAGGTGCGGATGATCGGAAGACCTACGGTGACATTCACGGCATTGCCGAAAGCCAGCATCTTGAGCGGAGCGAGGCCTTGGTCGTGATACATGGCCACGACGACGTCGTAATAGTTGTTCCGTGCCTTGTAGAACAGGGTGTCGGCCGGGATGGGATCGCTCGCATGAATGCCCTCCTCCCGCGCCATGATCACAGCGGGCAGGATCTCGTCCCACTCCTCGTTACCGAAAAGTCCGCCCTCACCTGCGTGAGGGTTCAGGGCTGCAACGCCGATGCGGGGTTTTTCAATGCTGAAGTATTCCATTGCCTTGTTCGCGAGCCGCAGAGATTTCAGAACCGTTCCCCTGGTGATGGCGCGAGCCACGTCCTTCAGTGCAAGGTGAATGGTCGCCAGGATGATCCGCAGACCTCCGCCCACAAACATCATGCCGTATTCCTTGGAACCCGTGATATCGGCAAGAAGTTCCGTATGGCCGCCGTAATTAAATCCCGCTGCATTCATCATTTCTTTGTTGATCGGTGCGGTTACGATTGCTTCAGCACCGTGGCTCATAGTGAGTGCCGCGGCCTTCTTGACGTATTCCACCGTCGCCCTGCCCGATGAAACGCTCGGCCTGCCCCACGAGTGCTTGGAGATGTCAACGTTGTGAAGGTCAAACACGTCTATCTTGCCTGTGCCAGGGTCAGCTTCCGTGAGAGAAGCAATGCTGCGGACGGTGACCGAGAGCCGCATGTCCTCTATCAGTTTCTTCATGACACCCGCATCGCCTACAACGACCGGCCTGCAGAGCGGGAATATCTCACCGCTGTCGATGACCTTCGCGATGATCTCAGGCCCGATTCCCGCGGGGTCGCCCATGGTTATGACGAGGAGAGGTTTCTTTTTCATGCGTCGTCTTTCTGCGCGAATCTCTTTTCGCTTATCACGCGATATGGCTGGACCACAGTGGATTTTTGCTTTGCTGCAGGTATCGCGAGGATTTCAATTTGTACGCCTCGGGTGGAAAAAACCAGCATAATGCCGTCCCCTGGTTTCACCTCTTTCGCGGGGCGGGCCACCCGTCCATTCACGAGGACTCTGCCCGTATCACACAGTTCCTGTGCCACGGTCCTGCGTTTAATGAGGCCGCTCTTTTTCAGGAACAGGTCGAGACGCACAATTCAAGTATATCGTAAAAAAAAAGAGATGACAACGTGAATTGTCAGGTACGAATTGATTCACCTTAAATATTACCTTGGCGTTTTTTGAAATGCATTGTTGACTCATTCATCATACATGTTCCTGGAACTATGTCCCCAAAAGGAGGGTGCGTTCTGATGAGTCCAAGATCCAAACGGAAATATCTGGCGGAAATCGTTCAACGGTATCGGGCTGCCTCCTATACGATAAGAACCGCGATCCAGAACGAACTCTATGCCGCCTGCGGCCATCACTGGAAGCACGCCCTCCGGTTACGGAGTGGCTTTAAGCACTTTCCCTGCTCGGATAAGCCCGCCGACCTTTGTGATAAATTATATTAGCTAATTTTTACTTTCGCTGTAACTCCTCAGGCCGACATTGCCTATTAATGAAGATAATGAAAATCCGATAAATTTCACTGCCAGCCCGAGGAGAAGCGCGTCACGAGGAGTCGAATCGTCAACGATTGTGAATTTTTAACGGGCAATAGAGGCCCGTATTTTCCCCATAAAAAAACGGCTTCCTGTATGTTGCCTACCGACAGATATCCTAACATGCCTGCAGATAGTGTATATTCTAGGAGATCGGCATCTACTGCATTCTGGTCCATCTGCTCCAGTAGTTTTTTCGAATATTGGGCCATGCCTGCGGCGTCTTTTTTCCCCACCGCCTTGATCAGGGCAATAAAGTCACGTTGGGAAACAGAAAAATGCCTTGCGCAGGACGAGGTTTCGATGTTATGCAAAAGCACCGAGAGCTGTTCCGGCGACCAGCAGGGGACGAAATCTGCGATGATATGAAGCATTGCCTTCCACCATTCCGATTTCGAGATGTCTTCCGAACACTCCTTTGTGAGCACCTGTTTGGCATGGATTATAGTCATCCGGCTCTCGTCACGCAACGGGGCTTCTGGATGGTTCCATTGCAACTGATTCTTCACAAAGTACTCGTAAAGCATGTTTGCAAAATGAATCCTCAGTGCTTTTGGATAGGTTGAATACGTCACATTAGCTGTACTGAGACTTACATGGTGCTTTCCGAGCATTTCTACAAGCGGGAGTCGATCAAACTGGATATTGTGGAACGGATCATGGGCCATTGACCCGAAAAAACGATTTTTTACGGCGTTAAGATCCACAACGGGCTCGTAATCCGAATTGGCCGCTATGCTGTAACTCTCAAAAAACGGGGAGAGCGTACCTTTGCTCCCTATCACCCGAACATTAATATCCGGGAGGCCCTTGATATCAACTTTATGCAGTTCAGTCATAAGGTCTTTCATGGTTAAGAACGAAGTATTTGGCCCTTGGATATTCCCGATGGGACACGCAGCAATGAGCATGTCGGTAGAATTCGTAGCGTAGATGATGTAATCGGAAAAATAAGGCGACAGCGCCTTCATGATCGAAGCAACAAGACGCATGTCAATGTCATAGAGGTGGAGCCACTGAATGAAAAGACCATCTTTATTTAAGTAACCACGTACGCGAGAGTAAAATTCTTTCGTAAAAAGGCTAGCCACACCGCTGACCCAGGGATTGGAAGGTTCAGAGATGATAAGATCATATTTTTTGTTATAAAATGAGAAGTAGGTCTTCGCATCTTCAATCCGCACGTGACTGCGAGGGTCCTCATATGCATGACGCACGCGTGAACCGAAGAGAGTCGCGGCCTTAATCATTTCCGGTTCTATCTCTATGGTATCAACGCTGTCGATGTGCGGAACCGTTAGTAGAGTGTTGGTGGTTAGACCTGAGCCCCATCCAATAATGGCTGCTGTTCTGGCTTCAGGTCGGAGGACAATACCGATAGCACCTGCCATTACCATGGTTTCTTCATCCTTTGAATGGCCGCTGCCGGTTACCTGAATGCCCGCATCTGGTTTTCCATTGGTTTTGATTGACATGTTTTGCGAGTCCTTGGTTATTGATACTGTGGCCGTTTTCCCATCACGGTGGAAGAGGGTTTCCTCTTTTGTTTGCTTGGGCAATAATCCGAATCGATAAACACCTGATGCCATTTTGCCGGGATCGAGCTTCAGCCAGAACATGGGGAGCAAGAGGGCAATGACGCCGACTGCCGTATACACCGCGGAGAGACGCCAGGAGGGGAGCGCCCACCATGCCAGCCCAAGTCCAAGCGCAATGTCGATACCTGCTCCAAGAATAATCATGCCTTTGAGGCCAAGCAGAGGCATTGCCAGGTGGATGGCAATAAATACACCAAGAATGGATCCGATGGTGTTAAATCCATAGACCGAGCCAATGCTTCGTTCACCAGTCCCGTTGCGAAGAAGTGTCGTAGTAATGAGGGGTAGAGTCATGCCTGCGCAGAAAGCAGCAGGCAGCATAATGACAAGCGCAATGCTATGGCTCGAGATATTAAAGAGTATATACCCCATGTCTGATTTTGGCAGGTTTCTCATCAACCATGCCATTACGTTGAAGGTGCTGCCGTAAATGGGAAGGGTTCCTAGCGCCAGTATGCCCATTGCAACCTGCACAAGTGCGAGAAAGCGTCGTGGGTCATCGAGTGAATCGATACGTCGTTTAATCCATAATCCGCCGAAGGCAATGCCCATGATGAATGCACTTAGCATGAGCTCGAAGGCATGGGTAGAAGAGCCCAGTACGAGGCTGAGCATTCTGATCCAGCCGATTTCATAAATAAACGAGGAGAGCCCCGTCAGCAGAGCGATAAGAAGAAAAATAGTGTACATGACAGGAGGCGTTGTGCTCGAGAGTGCGATTTTTGTGGTAGGACGGGTTTCGGATTGATAGGTTTTTCTTTTCTTATCTTCAAGCCAAACGACTGCTGCCACAATGATGTTTATGAAGCCTGCAATGACCAGCGTTCCCGGCAGACCAACCCATCCAATGAAGAGAAACCCTGCTGCTAAGACACCAATTGCTGCGCCGATGCTGTTGGTGAAATAGAGCATCGCTACGATGGAACCAGGAGCTTGGGGAATTCTCCGTATTAGAGCGGCGGTCATGAGCGGGAACGTCATGCCGAGCAAAATGGACTGGGGCAGGATCAATAGGCTCGCTGCGGTCCATTTAAAAATTGCGACCGCTAAGGCGGAGCCTAATCCCGGCATAATCGTTGTGTACGTAAAATCGGTAAATTGGAGGTAAAGAGGATGGAAGAAAACTGCACAGATGCCGATGATCACTTCAGCAGTGGCATATGCAAGCAACAAATTACCGAGACGCTCAGAATATTTTGAACAGAGCAGAGACCCTATTGCCATGCCCCCCATGAACACGGCCAGGACAAGAGCTTGAGCATAGGCGGCGTGGCCCAAGAACAGCTTTAAATAGTGGGTCCAAACGGATTCATAGATAAGGCCGGCAAAGCCTGATGCGGTAAATATTATAAAGAACAGACGCAGGCCTTTATGGTTCATGCGGATTTTTCTCCTGCGAGAGGTGCCATTGCTGGGATGGAGCGTTTCGACAGAGACGTGGATTCATCGTAATGTTCGATATGTCAAACGATTTTGCGGATAGCACCCTCAATCCTTTTGATGGTCTTTTCCATTCCCATGACTTCGAGGACCTCAAAGATGCCGGGGCTCACCGTGCCGCCCGTCAAGGCCACGCGCACGGGTTGGGCGAGTTTGCCGAGTTTTAATCCCTTTTCGGTAATCAAGGCGTTAAATACCGTCTCAATCTCGCTGTGTGTAAAGGGATCGACAGTCTTTAGCCGTTTTGCCAGCTCGGAGAGGAGTGGTGCTACGTCAGGTGTTAAGTGCTTTGCCTTGGCCTTCTCATCCATCGTTATTTCGTCAACGATAAACGGAATGGCAGCGGTCTTCATCTCAACGAGCGTGTGGCTCCGCTCGGTGAGTATTTTCACGAGCTTCTTGAACCACTCGATGTCCGGCTCCTTACCCGCAGCGACTGTGCCATCTTTTTTCAAAAGATCGGTGACCAACCTTGCAAGCCTTGCAGGGTCCGCCTGCTGGATGTAGTGATGGTTGAGCCAGAGTAGTTTCTCGGCATTGAACACGGCTGCGGCCTTTCCAACGTTCTCGAGCGAAAATTTTTCAATGAGTTCCTGGCGCGAAAAAATCTCCTGGTCCCCGGAAGACCAGCCGAGACGGGCGAGGTAATTCACAAGCGCCTCAGGCAGGTACCCCAGGTCTTTGTATTCAGTGACGGCGGTAGCGCCGTGGCGCTTTGAGAGCTTGGTCTTGTCCGGACCGAGGATCATGGGCAGGTGCGCGAACTCCGGCGGTTCGTACCCGAGCGCCTGGTAGAGCTGGATCTGTCGCGGCGTGTTGTTCAGATGGTCGTCGCCACGGATCACGTGCGTGATGTTCATGGTGACATCGTCCACGACCACGGCAAAGTTGTAGGTAGGGAGCCCGTCAGAGCGCTGGATGATCAGATCGTCGAGCTGCTGGTTCTCAAAGGTCACAGCCCCGCGGATCAAGTCACGCACGATGGTCTGGCCCTCGTCGGACGAAAGGAATCGCACCGCGGGCATTCTTCCCGCGACCGGCATCTTCAACGTCCGGCATTTTCTGTCGTACTTCGGTGGCCGGCCTGATGCCAGCGCCTCTTTTCTGCGCGCCTCGAGCTCATCAGGCGTGCAGTAACAGTAGTATGCTTTGCCCTGCTTGAGGAGACGGTCAACGTGCTCACGGTAAATGGCCATCCGCTCCGTTTGGCGAAACGGGCCTTCATCCCAATCGAGTCCGAGCCATTTCATGCCATCGAGTATGATCTGGATGGATTCGTCGGTGGATCGGGTCTGGTCTGTGTCCTCAATCCTGAGGATGAATTTACCTCCATGGTGACGGGCGAACAGCCAGTTGAAGAGAGCCGTCCGTATACCTCCGATATGCAGAGCGCCGGTGGGACTGGGGGCAAAACGGACTCGAACATTATCCAGAGGTACTCATGGTGCGGCAAACTCCTTCGCTATAGTTTATATCGCGGCGTTATTATATCAAAATATCGGCTTAATAAAAAGAAAATTCATGGTCTGCGCGGTCAGTCAAGTGATTTAATCCATCGAGAAGAACGAGCATAACCTTTTGTAAGTATTATTTTTTCAATATGCCCCGTCAGGCATCGCGCAACTGTTTAAACCATGTATTTGATTTTATACCAGCAGGGCAGCATTTGACAAAGTAAAATCTCTCCGCTATGATTGAAGAAGTATAAAGTTGTAATTTTAGATCTTCAAGCATGGCCCCGATTGATACGGGAGAGGAGAGGGGCTGTCCCGAACTGAATGATAACAGCACGCCTTGGGTATATGGAAAAATTTTTCAGGAGGTATTGATATGGATATCAAAGTTTTATCAACGGAGCCTGTCGTAGAAATCGATGGTGTGAAATACCATCATCATCCGAACGGTGGAGGCATGGTAGCCGAGACAGCACAGGTAGCCGACAGCGTTTACATTGGCCCCTTCGCCAAGATCTGTGGCCACTGCAAGCTGAGCGGCGATGCGATCGTCTTCGGGAATGCTTGGATTTTCGATAAGGCCGAAGTATCGGGCAGGGCTGAGGTATTCGGAAACGCGAAGGTTTTCGGCAATTCCAAGGTCCAGGGAGATTCCAAGGTCTATGGTTTTGCCGGCGTGTACGGCGACGCAGTTGTCAGCGGTTATGCCGAAGTATTTGAAAAGGCCGAAGTCGGGGGAACTGCCAAAGTTCTTGGGAATGCCAGGGTCTGCGGCGAAGCCAAGGTACTGGGCAATACCAGCGCTGAAAAAAAAGTTGCATGATTGCTTCATGATGGTGATAAGCAGTGAATCTTTCGATTAGATAATCAGAAATGTGAGTGTGCTTTGCAGCAGGTTGTTTTACAGCAAAAACGAGGGGCCATAAAATCGCCCCTCGTTTTTTTTGATATACGTGTTTAATTCCCAGAGTTGATTAGATTCCGAACGGCTTTGCATAGAGAAGGATGAGCACCACAACCAGCGTGTAGATCGCGAGTGACTCGATCAGGGCTAGGCCCACGATCATGGTGGTCATGATCTTACCCGATGCCTCGGGGTTGCGGGCGATACCTTCCACAGCCCGTCCGATGCCCAGGCCCATGCCGATGCCGGTGCCGAGGGCTGCGATCCCGATTCCGATTGCCGAAGCCGCGGCAACAGTACCGAAGAACGCAAATTTCCCTGCCTCAGGGGCTGCTGCCTCTGCCGCAAAAGCCGCGGATGCAATGAGCATCAGGCCGAAGACCATTAACATTACGATAGAAAACTTTTTCATTATGTCCGCCTCCTTTCTTAAAGTGTGAAAGTCTGACCGGAATAGTGCCGGGTTACTACCTCCCGGGTACTCCTTCCACAGGAAGGAACTCCGTCCCCCGGGGTCAAATGCTTAGTGGTGCTCTCCTCCCAGGTGCGCTTCCTCGATAGAGCCGGAAAGATACAGCATGGTCAGGAGCGTGAACACGCCCGCTTGCACAAAAGCGACCAGTACGCCGAGTCCGAGTATGGGAACTGGCGCGATATAGGGCGCGAGCAGCGCGAGCACGAGCAAGAGCTTGTGCTTCGCAACCATGTTGCCGAAGAGACGGAAGGTGAGAGACATTACGCGCGCCAGATGGCTGATGAGTTCGATGGGGAACATGAGCGGAGCCAAAAGCGGCATGGGACCCATGAAATGCTTGATGTAGCCAATTCCGTGCCTTCGCAGTCCGATGTAGTGGGTTGCGGAGAATGCGACGAGCGCAAGTGCCAGCGTGGTGTTGATGTTTGCCGTTGGTGAATCGAATCCCGGGAAGAGGCCTTGGAGGTTACACACGAGGATAAAGAGGAAGAGTGAGCCGATCAGAGTCAGGTAATGCTTCCCCTCGGGCCCCATGATCTCTTCGACAAAATTTTCGAGGCCGCCGACGATGACTTCAAAAAAGTTCTGGAGGCCGGTCGGTGCCGTCTTTTTTAGCGAAAAACGCGCGGCTAGTGAAAGACCGATAAGGATTGCCATCGCAAGCCACGTGTAGGTGACATGCTCGGGCACGTTTGGTACATGTAAAAGCAGTGGACCTTCTTTCATACCAGCGCTCCTTAAATAAAATAATTGTTATGCTCACAAAAATTTACAGGAACACCTGTTTTTTGTCAAGGAAAAACCAGGACGGGTCTCATAAAATTTCCTAATAATTATATATGGTTTTGTTAATAAAATAAAAATTCCGGTTCTTAATATAGGCGTCGGGGTACGATATGCGACTGTCATTTTAAAGAGTGTTTTCCCTGAGGAAGGCTATTTTGCGATGCGATATTTTTCGGCTGCTTGCTCCGCATCATGGGCCGCCGTCATGTTTCCTGCGGCTGTGTATGCTTCGGCGAGATGGGCGTATGCTTCTGAAAGATACTCAGGTGCGTCTTTAGGAATAAGATCCACTGCTTGCTTGAGCGCAGCTATGGATTCAACAGGCTTGCCTGACTTCAGCAGGATCACTCCCATTGTGTCGAGATAATATGACCGGTGCTCTGGGGTGAGTGACATGGCTTTTTGAACAAGATCTGTTGCCATTTCCATGTTAATCTTTTGATCAATGTAGACCCAGCAGAGATTGTTATAGATATCGCCATTCTCAGGCTGGAGTTTAATGGCCTTTTTGTACGCAGACTCCGCTTCGGCATATTTTTTGAGTCTGTATGAAAGGTCACCAAGGAGCAACAGGGAGGGCACAAAGTTCCGGTCTTTTTTGAGTGCAGCATGGTACTGCTCAATGGCCTGATCGAACTGCTGCTGCGACTCATAGATGCGGCCGAGGTTGTTGTGCTCTTCGGGCGAGAGCGGGTCGTGAAGAATAATAATCTTCGGCAGGGAGCATCCGTGAATGAAGAGGATAGCCGAGAGGCAAAGCATCGCTACCCATGCGGCGAATGCGATTCCACGTACTCGTTTCACGGTATGTCCCTGGATGATTTCGGGTTGGCTATAAGCATCCAGTGGCCTGCACGGGTCCATTCGTTTTCGAAGGTCTTGTAGCCGATCACGCTGTTTGCTTTTAAGCCGTCATGGGCGATGATGACAGTGTTCGCATCGTCGAAGCCGATTACCGTAACATAATGCGGCTGACGGTAAGGACCGAATCCCAAATCGAGCAAGCAGATAACCGGGAGCTCTGTGCGGATGCGTGCTTTAAGCTCTTCGAGCGTTCCGGCAGAGGTGATTGTCTCGAAGCCTGCTTCCCGCATGAAATTTTCCATGTCCATCGGCAGGGTACCGCGAAGTTCGGGGAGATAAACCGCAGCGGTAATTTGCTCCAGGCTCGCAGGCCGACCCCAAAACCCAAGCACGCTTGCGAGTGCTGCTGGACCGCAGTAAGATTCTTTTTGTTGGTAAAAGGGAACGCCGTCTATATAATGGCCGCGGAGTTCGATGCCGGGACGGAGTGTGCTGAAATTTTTACTTGCACATCCCGAGATGATGATCGTAAGAACCGCAGCAAGAAGAAAAAAAAAGAGCCCTTCCGCACGGCTGCAGGTGCTTGGAGCTCTCTTACGATACAACGTCATTTGCTCTTGATCTCGATTCGGCCTTGCAAAAGGTAAATAAGGACAACGACCAAAATCGCCAAGAGAATGAGACCCACTAACGTCCCAATGGCGTCTCCACCCGCCTGAAGAGCATCCGTATTCGTGGCAAGCTGATGGATCTGCTCGTCGGAGAGCTTATTGATCCGCGCCATAGTCACCTCCGGAGTAAGTCCATAGTCCATGAGCTTCTGCTGGACGACTTTAGACTCGAGCGTGACCTGGATTCTGGCCAAATCATCTGTCCTACTAGCCCACACCGCGGGGCTGCCCGACGCACCCTGATGCGGTACGGTCGTTACGAACATGGCTTCCGCCGGACCAGAAAAAGCTGTGAGAGCAAGCAGAGCAGTAATTATGTAGATCACAAGTGGTTTTGCATAAAAAGCCCTGAGCATGGTTTTCATTAAGGGTGCCCTCCCGATGGAGAATGCTGGTCATCTGACAATGACTTTGTGCCCCGTGGCTTCAAGGACCACGACTACGATGATTGCTACTAAAACGAGGAAGATCAACGCATCTACAGCGTCCGCGCCTGCCTGGATCGAGTCAAGATTTCCGGCAAACTGGTGTATCTCCATATCCGTTAGTTTGTTAATCCGCGACATGGCCTCTTCTGAAGAGAAACCATAATCCATCAGCCGTTGTTTGACTACCGAGGACTCAAGAGCTTTCTGAATAGTGATCATGTCAGTCTGTCTGGCTGGTGCGGCCTGGCCGGAAGGCATGAACATGGCCCAGCCCTGCGAGGGAAGGGTGAGAAGCAGCATTGCTAATGCCAGATAAAGCGAAAGAATTCTTAAAACCGGGTTGTCAAGCTTCATCATCGGCTCCTTTAGTGATGTGTTGCGAGAAATCTGTTGGTGCTATATGGCCATGATTTCTTTCTCTTTGTGTGCGAGCAGATCATCGATCTTCTTAATATGACTGTCGGTAATTTTCTGGATCTCGTCCTGCAGCTTTTTGATCTCATCCTCGGAGACATGAGCGTCCTTGTCTTTGCCTCGTTTCTTGATCTCATCATTGATCTCTCTGCGGATGTTCCGGATGGCGACCCGCGCGTCCTCGGCGAGCTTTTTCGCATGCTTGACGATCTGCTGTCTGCGCTCCTCCGTAAGCGGTGGTATGGCGAGTCGGATGACCTTTCCGTCGTTCGTGGGGGTGAGCCCTATATCCGATTTCATGATGGCTTTTTCTATCTCACCGAGCAATTTAGGTTCCCACGGCTGTATGGTGATGAGTTTCGGGTCAGGTACGGCGAGGTTGGCTACCTGATTGAGCGGCGTAGGCGTGCCGTAGTAATCCACGATGATGCCATCGAGGATTCCGAGAGATGCCCTGCCTGTCCTGACAGTAGCGAACTCCTTCTTCAGGGTATCGTGGGCCTTATTCATTTTCTCTTCGGCCTTCTTTGTGACATCGTTTACCATCATTACCTCCCGGTTACGAGCGTTCCTACCTCTTCGCCCAAAACGATGCGCTTGATATTGTCGGGTTTATTAAGGTTGAATACTATAATGGGAAGGCTGTTGTCCATGCACAGAGAGATGGCCGTAGCGTCCATTACGCGGAGGTTCTTCTGAAGCACATCGATGTACGTGAGGCGGTCATACTTTGTAGCGGTCGGGTCCTTCACGGGGTCCGCGCTGTAGACGCCATCTACCTTGGTCGCCTTCATGATCACCTCGGCACCGATCTCCATGGCCCGAAGTGCCGCTGCCGTGTCGGTGGTAAAGTAGGGGTTACCGGTGCCGGCAGCGAAAATTACGACCCGTCTCTTTTCAAGGTGCCGTACCGCCCGCCTCCTGATGTAGGTTTCGGCGAGTTCGCGCATCTCGATGGCCGACTGCACCCGGGTAACGACGCCTTTGTTCTCGAGGATGTTCTGGATCGCGAGGGCGTTCAGCACGGTGGCTAGCATGCCCATGTAGTCTGCGCTTGCCCGCTCCATGCCTTTTGCCGTTGCTGCCAGCCCGCGAAAGATATTACCGCCGCCAATAACGATGGCGACTTCGACGCCGAGATCGTAGATTTCTTTAACCTCAGACGTTATCTTGTCGAGCACGGCGTAGTCGATTCCGTACCCCTGCTCGCCCATGAGGGCCTCGCCCGAGAGCTTGAGCAGTATTCGTTTATAGCGAGGAGGCGTCATAATAAATGTCCAACCTGATGCAGAAGACCGCGGTTCTATCCGACGGCCGTCTTATTTAAGCTGCGCTGCAACTTCTTCGGCGAAATTCTCTTTCTTCTTCTCGATGCCCTCGCCGAGCTGGTATCGAACAAAGTGGTTGAGGACGACGTTCGCACCGACCTTCTTCAGGAGGTCCTTGATCTTGAGCTTGCCATCGGGATCCTTGATGTAAATCTGTTCGACAAGGCAGGTATCGGTATAAAACTTCTCGAGCTTTCCGTCCACGATCTTTCCGATGACTGCAGCGGGTTTGCCGGATTCCTTTGCCTGAGCCTCGTACACGGCGCGCTCGCGGTCGAGTACGTCGGCGGGAACGTCTTCTCGCGGCTCAGGAACTGCGGATTGGCCGCAGCAATGTGCATGGCGAGGTCCTTGCCGAGCTGCTCGTCGCCGCCCGTATAATCAACCATGACGCCGATACGGTTACCGTGGAGGTAGACCGCGATATGGCCGGAGGTCTCAAAACATCACGAAGCGGCGGATCGCAATGTTCTCGCCGATCTTCTGCACCAGCGCGTTCCGTCTTGCTTCAACATTCTCGCCATCGATCGTGAGTTGCGAAAGTGCCGCCACATCGGCAGGCTTCTGGGCAGCCACGAGATGGGCGAGCCCGCGAGCAAAATTCTGGAATTCCTCGTTCTTTGCGACGAAGTCCGTTTCGCTGTTCACTTCGATCAGCACCCCGGTCTTGCCGGTGTTCTGGATGGAGGAGGCGATCATCCCCTCGGATGCCACGCGCGCCGCCTTCTTAGCTGCTGCAGACAGGCCCTTCTTCCTCAGGATATCGACTGCCTTCTCGAAATCGCCGCCGGCCTCTTCCAAGAGCCTTCTTTGCTTCCATCATGCCGACGCCGGTCTTTTCTCTCAGGTCCTTTACTGCACTTGCGGATATGGTTGCCATTTCAAAAAACCCCTTTCCGTGGAAAATCCGAAACCGTGCCGCGGCCTCTGGGCTATGCACCGCACCAGTCTGCAGATTGTTAGTTCACTACGGTTGTCTTCCGAGCTGAATGAGCAGGAGCGCCTATTCTTCTTCGGCGTCGACCTCAGCATCGATCACCACCGGATCCGTCGGCGCTGCGGTCTGGACCACGCCGGCCGCTTTTACGGCCTCCATGGCCTCGCCCGCTTCCTTGACAATGGCCTGCCTGCCCTCAATGACCGCATCGGCGACCTTGGAAGCCATGAGCCTGATGGCGCGAATGGCGTCATCGTTGCCCGGTATGACATAATCGATGTTATCGGGATCGCAGTTCGTATCAACCACGGCGACGACGGTAATGCCGAGCTTGTTCGCTTCGTGCACGGCGATTGCTTCCTTGCGGGGATCGATGATGAAAATCACGGAAGGTGGCTCGGACATTGTCTTGATGCCGGAAAGGATCTTTTCCAGCTTGGTGCGCTCTTTCTCAAGGCCGGCAACTTCCTTTTTTGTGAGCTTTTCGTAGGTGCCGTCTTCTTTCATTTTCTCGATTTTTTTTAGCCGGTCAATGCTCTTTTTGATGGTAGCATAATTAGTGAGCATGCCGCCGAGCCAGCGACTGGAGACGTAGTACATCCCGCACCGTTTTGCCTCTTCAGTAATGGCGTCCTGCGCCTGCTTCTTCGTACCGACGAAGAGAACGTCCTTTCCTTCTGAGGCGGCGGTGCGGACGAAGTCATAGGCCTCCTTGAAAAGCTTGAGCGTCTTCTGGAGATCGATGATATAGATCCCGTTCCGCTCCCCGAAAATGTACTTCTTCATCTTGGGGTTCCACCGTTTTGCCTGGTGACCGAAGTGTACCCCTGCTTCCAACAACTCTTTCATCGTGATCGTGGACATGTCTGTCCCTCCTTCTGGTTTTACCTCCGCGCCTATCTTCCCCGGACAGATCCCGATGAAATCGGGACACCCTGTCTCAGGTCCTGACGCGTGTGTAATTAAGATATGCCTTTTTTAAAAGGCGACCGCTAAAATAACACATGTATATTCAATTTTCAAGGGAAAATTTCTTTTTCGCGAATTTTTCCTGTATACGTTTATATATGCTTATTTTTAGCTCATCTCCCATGCTTGATCCCTTAAATACAGACTTTTACACCTTGAGCCTAACTTCCGCTCTTTGTCTTTTATATTTTCGTTTTCGCATTCCTAACAATTTCTTTTTTCTTTTCTCACGAGTGCAAAAGGATTTTGGGTGTGGTCCCGCATAAAATCAATCAGTTACATTCTGGCACGCTTGATGCAATTTACAGAAGCAAGAGACGTTAAAAAGGAGGATATCGCAATGAAGACCACAATCGCACGGAAAACAGCATACCTAGGGGCAGGCGCAGGACTGGCGCTCTTCGCACTCTTCGGACTTATGCCCGGCAGCCTTTTAGGAGGCGCCATGGGCATTAATATCGCCGGCTGGCTCTTCGGCCTTCCGCTTCAGCCGGGCCTCATATCCAGGATCATCGTTCTGGCATCCATGCTGATCGGGGTGCTGGTTGCCGGCATCGTGATCGTCACGGCCACCTCGACGGTGGGATGGCTTCTGGGAAAGATGCTCGAATCCGGTGTGCATGCGAAAGAAGGCGTTGAGGAAGAGGCAAAAGCTGGCCCCCGATAAACAACGGGAGACTCGATGGCAAAAACGGATATCAAGGCAGAGTCGATTAGTACCTAATAAAATACAGCTACGGCTGAAAAAAGGAGATAGTATCATGAAGAACGAGACGGTAAAAACAGGAATGAAGATCGGTGCAGCAGTAGGCGGCTTGGTGTTCGTGGTAGCGGGGATCGTTCCGGGGTTCTACTTCGGGAGCTACGGGACCCTGATCCTGCTCCAGAAGCTGATGGGTGGGACAGTTGAGCCCACGCTCATTGTCAGGGCTGCGGTGGTGATGGGAATCGTTGTCGGGATCGCCTGTGCAGCTGCGGTGAGCATCGTGGTCGGCGGCCTCCTGGGCACGGTGATGGGTTACATCGTCTCTGCCCCCGCGGCGCTCCGGGAGAAGCAGGCTGCTACAGAAAAGGCGTAAGACAGGCAAGAGGCAAACAGATAAGGCCATGAGCTCTGATCTACGGGCCAGGGGCTACACAAAAGGCGGTGAGAAATCACCGCCTTTTGTGTATTTTTTTCATACCACTTCATCAAGGGATATGCCTGGTCAAGATATTGATATCTAATGGTTTAAGTGCGCATAGCTACATGCCGGAAACCCTTGGCTTCTATATGGTGTTTTTTCTGCACAAAAACGCTTGACAAATCTGATGAAATTGTTTATATTCGCTATTCTTAAAAAATATACTTATACCAACAAGGCGGGCAGTTATGGCAACGTATTCGGCAAAAAAAGAAGATATCGTAAGAAAATGGTTTGTCGTTGATGCCAATGGCAAAACTCTAGGCAGGCTGGCGACGGTCGTCGCCTCGGTGCTCAAAGGCAAGACCAAACCTATCTACACCACCCATGTGGACACCGGCGATTTTGTGATTGTCGTGAACGCAGACAAGGTGCATCTGACCGGTAAGAAGCTCGACCAGAAAACGTACTACAGCCACTCAGGCTATCCCGGTGGGCTTAAATCTGTCACTGCTGGTAAGCTGATGAAAACAAAGCCCGAAGAGGTGATCAGGATGGCGGTGGAGGGCATGCTTCCCAAGACCAGGCTCGGCAAGCAGATGCTGAGCAAGCTCAAGGTTTATGCCGGGGAACTACATCCGCATAATGCACAGCAGCCGGTGGAAATGAAGCTTAAGTAAGGAGTAACGCACGGGATTACGTGAGGAGGATTTAATGTCAGCGGCAACAGTATCGAGATATTACGCAACGGGAAAGAGAAAAAATTCCATCGCCAGGGTGTGGATGATGCCCGGCAGCGGCAAGAGTAACAATCAATGATAAGCCCATGGACCAGTATTTCGGCCGGGATGTGCTCAAGATGATCATCCGCCAGCCTTTCGAAGTTACCGGAACGCTGGACAAGTTCGATGTGCTCGTGAGCGTGCTCGGCGGCGGAAATTCCGGCCAGGCCGGCGCCATCAGGCATGGTATATCCAAGGCACTCCTCGTCGTGGATGCTGAGTCCCGGGGCAAGTTGCGAAAGGAAGGGCTTCTGACCCGCGACCCAAGGGCCAAAGAACGTAAGAAGTACGGTCAGAAGGGCGCGCGGGCACGGTTCCAGTTCTCGAAGAGATAAGGGATCATATACCTATTCTGTGTGACATTGTGTTGCAGATCCTGTTAAGAAGAAGGGAAGGTAGAGATGCCTTCCCTTTATTTTTGTTCAAAGCTCTCTGCAAGGAGCATGAGAGCAGGTGTCATCATGGGTAACGGAAAACTAAATATAGCCATCGTCGGCTCGAGTGGATACACAGGCGGCGAACTCATGCGGCTACTCATCAACCATCCGGATGCGTTGGTGACGGCCATCACGTCAGAAAAATCGGCGGGCCAGCCCATTGCTTCCATTTTCCCCCATCTTGCGGGGCTAACGGCGCTTGTTTGTGAGCCGCTTGACCCTGAAACGGTCGCGAGGAAAGCAGACTTCGTGTTCCTAGCACTCCCGCACGTGACGGCCCAGGAGGCGGCATTTCGTTTTCATAAGCTCGGCAAGAAAATCGTAGACCTTTCTGCCGACTATCGCCTCGCTGATCCTGCACTGTACGAGAAGTGGTATGAGCATTGCCATCAGTACCCGGAGCTTCTTAAGATCGCGGTATACGGTCTGCCGGAGTTGCACCGCGAGAAGATAAAAAAGGCGTCGCTTATCGCGAACCCAGGGTGCTATCCCACGGGCGCGATCCTAGGACTAGCTCCGCTGCTGAAAAAGAGCATCATCGATCCGCAGAGCATCATCATCGATTCCAAGTCTGGCGTTTCGGGTGCAGGCCGCAGTCCCGCGCTCGCCCACCATTACCCCGAAGTGAACGAGGGATTCATGGCCTACAAGGTCGGTACGCATCGACATACACCTGAGATTGAGCAGGAACTTTCGGGCTTGGCGGCAACACAGATAACGATTTCGTTCACGCCACACCTTGTTCCCATGAACCGGGGCATTCTGACTACGATCTACGCCAAGGTGGCAACGCAGACGGATACGGGTCTGCTGCATTCTCTGTATCGGGAATTTTATAAGAATGAGCCATTTGTCAGGGTGCTTCCAGTGGGACACTTCCCGAACGTGCGGAATGTTCGGGGTTCGAATTTCTGCGACATTGGAATCATCGCGGACCCCCGTACAGGACGCTCGGTCGTGGTCACGGCGATCGATAACCTCGTCAAGGGGGCCTCGGGTCAGGCGGTCCAGAACATGAACCTCATGATGGGGTTTGAAGAGACCTCGGGACTTAAGTTTGCGGGATTATTTCCGTGATAACAATGCGTTCACAATACACCTGACAGAGGTAGACTAATATGAGGATTCTAGACACAAAAAGTTTTTCCGTGCCGGGCTTCAAGGCATGGGGCATTCACTGCGGGATCAAGAAGAACGAGAAAAAGGACCTGGCGATCATCTATTCCGACCGCGAGGCAGCGGTTGCCGGCGTTTTTACGAAGAACCGGGTGAAGGCGGCATGCATACACCTGAACACGTCGAAGGTGAAGTCGGGAAAAGGGCGAGGCCATCATAGCGAACAGCGGTTGCGCCAATGCCTGTACCGGAAAACGCGGACTAACCGATGCGCGCGCCACGGCCGAGATCGCGGCCGGTGAGCTTGGCGTAAGGCCCGATGCCGTGTTCGTGGCGTCGACCGGCGTGATCGGCGAGTTTCTGCCCATGCCGAAGATAGCGACCGGTATTGCTACAGCGGTTGGACTGCTGTCGACTTCGGGCTGGGAGCAGGCGGCCGAGGCCATCATGACCACCGATATCTATCCCAAGCTGTCGATCGTGCAGGAGGAGATCGGCGGAAAGACGGTCACGATTGCAGGCATCGCCAAGGGGTCGGGCATGATCCACCCGAACCTCGCGACCATGCTCTGCTTCATCGTGACCGACGCAAACATATCGTCGTCCATACTCAAGAAGGCCCTGCTCACCTCTACGGAACGGTCCTTCAACAATATTACGGTTGATGGAGACACGAGCACGAACGATATGATTCTCTGCATGGCGAACGGTGCGGCCGGCAACAGGAGACCGGCTACCGATAGCAAGGACCTGAGGAAGTTTCAGGCATGTTTGGACACAGTGACACTTTCCCTTGCAAAACGGGTTGTGCGCGACGGCGAGGGAGCTACTAAATTTGTAGAGCTTGTAGTGCGCGGCGCAAAAAGTCCTGTCGAGGCAAAACGCGCCGCCATGGCCATTGCCAAATCCAGCCTGGTAAAGGCCGCGCTCTTCGGTGAAGATGCCAACTGGGGAAGGATCATGGCAGCCTTGGGTAATTCAGGCGTGGAAATGGACGAGGCTAGGACGGATATTTATATCGGCAAAGCCAAGCTTGTTGAAAAAGGTCTTGGCCAGGGAAAGGCTGCGGACCGTGATGCGGCGTTGGCACTCAAGCAGCGAGAAATTCAGATCATCATTGATCTGCACAAGGGAAAGGCTTCTTCCACGATCTGGACCTGTGATCTGTCGTACGAGTATGTCAAGATTAATGCCTCATACCGTGGCTGACGCTGACAAAAACGGTGCGCAGCCCTGCATCAGGACACACCAGTATTCCGTAAAAATACCTGAAAATTTAGACTAAATTTCTCTTGACATTCAGGGATGGAGTTGTTAATTTTAATGATTATGCTGCCATCTCTTAATCAGAGCGGTGTAGTGTTTTTTTTGTAGATATAACGCGGTTTTTAGTCAGAAAATTACAAAAAAAGTATTTATATTACAATTAGGTACAACATGAGGGGGGGTGTAGCGAGGGTGCCGAGTATAAGGTTGCGAGAGAATGAGCCTTTTGAGGCCGCACTCCGGAGATTTAAAAAAAGCATCGAAAAAGAAGGCGTGCTTTCAGAGGTTAAAAAAAGGGAACACTACGAAAAGCCGAGCGTGAAGCGTAAGAAGAAGGCGTTGGCCGCAAGAAAAAAGGCGGCCAAAACAGCGCGCATTTTCAGGCAGAGCTAGCGGGCTTTCGCGGGAGCATTCTGCTGATGGCGCGTTATGCGATCAGTTTTGTTGGGAGAGGGTCAGGATGGGATTACGAGAGAAGATAGATGCTGATACGAAAGAAGCCCTCAAGGCCGGCGCAAAAGATAAGGTTTCTACCCTGCGAATGCTGAACGCAGCACTCAAGAACAAACAGATAGATAAACGGAGACCACTCACCGAAGAAGAGGTGATCGAGACCGTGCGTTCGCTCATCAAGCAGCGGAAGGACTCGATCGAACAGTTTGCCAAGGGCGGCCGACAGGACCTCGTGGATAAAGAAACCGCCGAGGTCCCCGTGCTGGAGACGTATCTGCCGCAGCAATTGGCCCGCGAAGAGCTCGAGGCCATGGTTCGTGATGCCATATCCCAGACAGGCGCACAAGGCGCCAGGGACATGGGCAAGGTCATGAAGGCCCTAATTCCTATGGTGGGAGGACGCGCAGACGGAAAGCTTGTGAGTGAGCTTGTGAAAAATGCGCTGGGATAACTACCTGTTTCAGACACTACGACTGTTTTCTTAGCTACAGGGCTGAACAGGGGGCCATGAAGAACAAGGCCCCCTGATTTTTTTTAGGAGTTTGCGCGTTGATACTTCAGGAGTTCTACGAACTGGCCATACAATCCGGCATTGATGCCGATCCCCGCGGAAGAGCAACGGTAGCAAAAGAACTAAGTGAAACGCGCAAGGCGTTCGACGAGCTCAAACCCGACGAAAAAGAAGCCTTCGATACCGAGAGGCTCAAGAACCCTTATGCCGACAGTAGAATCCTGCACGGAAATCCGGACCGGAACGTGAAGAAAATCCTTGTCGGTATCGACATGGAGACACCGGAAATGCTCCTTGCCGACCGGCTGAACCAGAAGGGCGCAGGTATCGACCTCGTGCTTGCGCATCACCCCGAAGGCCGTGCGTATGCAAATTTTTATGAAGTGATGAAGATGCAGGCCGATATCCTCAACCGGTTCGGAGTGCCCATCAATGTCGCCGAGAGCCAACTGAGCAGCAGGATGAAGGAGGTCGAGCGCAGCCTCCTACCGGTGAACCACACGCGGCCGGTTGACGCCGCGCGTCTTCTTGACATCCCCTATATCTGCCTTCACACTCCAGCGGATAATATGGTTTCGAGCTATCTCCAGGCGCGGTTCGACCGAGAATCACCTTCCAGGCTCAAAGACGTCGTCAAACTCCTGAAGGACATCCCCGAGTACCTTGAGGCGATCAGGAACAACGCCGGTCCGAGGATCTTTACCGGCTCCGACGACCAGCGCACGGGAAAGATATTCGTGGACATGACGGGAGGTACATCCGGCTCGAAGGAAACGATCGAGAGGCTGTCCCAGTCAGGCGTGGGGACCATCGTGGGGATGCACATGTCCGAGGATCACCGGAAGGAAGCGGAGAGACATCACCTCCATGTGGTGATCGCCGGGCACATATCAAGCGATTCACTTGGCTTAAACCTGCTCCTCGATGCCATTGAAAAGAGCACAGCGCTTCAAGTGCTCGAGTGCTCGGGATTTAGACGGGTCAAACGGTAGACCTGACGCTGTATGAATGAACATACCCTGAGGGTGCTGGAATTTGATAAGGTAAAAAATATTGTTGCTGTGTATGCTGCATCGGAAGCGGGCAGAGCGGCCGTTATGGAACTGCAGCCGTCCGCAGATGTTCAGACCGTCAAGATACGGCTCAAGGAAGCCCGCGAGTTTACCCAAATACTGCAGAGCGGTGAAAGGCCGCCGCTCGACGGGATTCTCGATGTCGGGCAGGCGGTCAAAAAACTCGGAGTGAGCGGCAGCTTGCTCTCCCCGTCTGAGCTTTTTAATATAGCGACCACGCTTGGCGCAGGCAGACGGGTTAAAAGTTTTTTTCAAAAATTCGAAGGCAAAGTCAAGGGAGCTGCGCTGACATCGCCGCTTCTGAGCGCCAGAGCGGCTGCCATCCATTCGCTGAAGCAGATAGAAGACGCGGTACTTAATGCTATCGATGATAAGGCCGAGGTCAAGGACTCGGCCAGCTCCACACTCCGGAAAATCCGGAAACAAATCACACGGATGCGAGAGGATATCCTTGACCGAATGTCCTGCATCCTTCAGAACAGCGGTTATCAAAAGGTCATTCAAGAGCCGGTGATCACAGTCCGCGACGACCGGTATGTGCTGCCGCTTAAGCCCAATTTTAGGCAGAGCCTCAAGGGTGTGGTGCACGGCCAGTCGGGCTCGCGGGCTACGCTCTTTGTCGAGCCCCTTGATGTATTGGAGCAGAACAACCGCCTTGCCGAACTCCGCATGGAGGAGCGTGAGGAAGTTGAACACCTCCTGCGCGAGCTCACCTCACTCATGGCGCAAGAGGCTGACCGGATCGAATTAACGATCCATACGCTCGCCCTGATTGACGCCGTGTATGCCAGGGCGCGGTTCTGCATGGATTATGATGGCACGATACCCGAAATCTCGGCAGACGGAAACATCCGGCTCCGAGCGGCTAGACACCCGTTGCTCGTTGGGAAGTCTAAGGCCGGTGCCCCTTATACGGACATTACGGCGAATGACATTGTTCTAGACGATGAGAAACGGGTATTGATCCTGAGCGGGCCGAACGCAGGCGGAAAGACGGTTATCCTCAAGACCGTTGGTCTACTCTGCCTCATGGCTCAGTCAGGTCTGCCGGTGACTGCTGCCGAAGGGAGCGAGATTCCGTGTTTCGGTTCAATGTTTGCCGACATCGGTGACGAACAGAGCTTGGAGCAGGATTTGAGCACGTTCTCGTCTCACGTGAGCCAGATTGCTGAGATCCTTCAGCAGGCGAAAAGGGGATTCCCTGGTCCTTATGGATGAGCTCGGCTCTGGCACGGACCCTGGTGAGGGCGCGGGGCTTGGCGCAGCAGTACTCGAGAGCCTGATCGAGCGCGGATGCATCACTGTGGTGACGACGCACCACAACGCTCTCAAGCTCTTCGGTTCCCAGACGAGTGGCGCGGTGAACGCCGCCATGGAGTTTGACCCGGCAGACGCTCAAACCCACGTACCGGCTCATACCGGGCAGGCCGGGTAGGAGTTACGGGCTGGACATGGCGGCACGGCTCGGCGTGCCGGACGTCGTGATCCAAAAAGCGCGGGCCCGGCTGGGACAGGACGATGCCCGTCTAGAGAAACTTTTAGCACAGGTTGAGAACGATTCTCGGCGCCTGGCATCAGAGCGGCAGGCACTCGACAAAGAACTAGAAGCAGTACAACAGGAACGCGCCGAGGTAACTGCGGCGCTCCGCAACGCGCGGGAAGAAGCACGAGACGTAAAATCAAGAGCCAAGACGGAAGCGAAAGAGATCTTGACGTTGCTCCGGCAGAAACTTCGAGATCTGTCCCGCATCGCAGCGTCTGAGCAGGCCGACGCTAAAAAAATAAGCGTGGAGGTTGAAGCGTTCGGTAAAAGGTTCGAGCCTGACGATTTCGCGGGGCCGCGAGTTAATTCCGAGTTTGTCAAGGATATTCACGTTGGAGACACCGTACGGATAGCGAAGCTCAATAAGACTGGTACGGTGATTTCTTTGCACCGAGGCATGCTCGAACTCGAGGTCAACGGAAGGAAGGTCAGGATCTCGACAGCAGAAGTTATGTCGGTAGAATCTGAACCGCGCCATAGTCATGCGGTTTCAACTCCTGGATGGGGCGCCGAACTCCACGAGGAAGAAGGCTCAGTGGATCGGTTGAACATCATCGGTCTTCGCGTAGACGAGGGGCTGGCAGAGGTAGACCGGTTTATTGATCGGTCAGGGTTCAGCCACCTCTCGGTCGTGACCATCATTCATGGTTTGGGAACCGGGGCGCTCAAAGCCGCGGTAACGGACTTTTTGAAAAAACATCCGCTGGTCGCGTCCATTCGTTCCGGCGAACCTGCGGAGGGCGGTGCAGGAGTAACGGTGGCGGAGTTGAAAAAATAACGTGTTCTCCGAAGATATCATAAGTCGGGTTAGGGACAGTGTCGATATTGTTGATCTAGTTTCCGGATATGTGTCTCTGAAGAAGACGGGCAAGAACCATACGGGGCTCTGTCCCTTTCATGCGGAGAAGACCCCGTCGTTCAGCGTGAATCCGGATAAGCAGATCTTTCACTGTTTCGGGTGCGGTGCTGGCGGAGATGTGTTCAAGTTTCTCGAGCTGCAGGAGGGATTGAACTTTCCCGATGCGGTGAGGGCGCTCGCAGGTCGTGCCGGCATTTCTTTACCAACGGACAGCAGGTCGCGCGGTCAGGACAAAAAGTCTGAGGATGAACGAAAGGTTCTCCTCGAGATCGTTGCCGACGCTGTAGAATATTTCAGAAAAGAGCTCGAAGGGCCCGCGGGAAGCGCGGCTCGGGCGTATCTCCAGAAGCGGGGTGTGACCGACGCCATCGTGCAGGATTTTGCTCTCGGCTATGTTAAGCCCGAGTGGGACGGTCTGCTTCGGCACCTCAAGCAGAAGGGCTATGCTTTTGGCCAGATGGAGAAAGCCGGGCTCATTGTCAAGCGGAGCGAGGGCGAGGGATACTATGACCGGTTTCGGGGGAGGATCATCTTCCCGATCCGTGATATTGCCGGGAAAGTGATCGCTTTCGGCGGCAGGGTGATGGACGATTCCCTGCCCAAGTACCTGAACTCGTCGGAAACGCCGCTCTACAGCAAGAGCAACACGCTCTACTGTTTGGACATGGCAAAAGAGTTCGGACGTAGGCAAGGATATTTTATCATCGTCGAGGGATACCTCGATGCGATCGCCTGCCACCAGTACGGCGTACGGAACGCAGTCGCAACGCTCGGCACGGCGCTCACCGAGGGCCACCTCCGGCTCATGCGGAGGTTCTCCGACAAGCTCGTGCTGATCTTCGATCCCGACCCGGCCGGAGTCAAGGCCTCGCTTCGGGGATTTGATCTTTTTATGACGAGCGGCATGAAGGTGAACGTGGTCTCGCTCCCCGACGGCGACGATCCGGACACGTTTTTGCAGAAGCACGGGCACGATGCGTTCGCTGCGTGCCTGCGCAAGTCGGTTAAGTTCATGGACTTTGTACTTGAGCAGGTGCTAAAGAGCGGATCGCTTGCCTCGATTGACGATAAGGTGCAGAAGGCTGAAGAGATGCTTGGGTTCATTGCAAAGATCCCGAGCGGCATCGAACGTGATCATTATATCAAGAAAACGGCGGAGGCGCTGGACCTGAATGAGACAGTTCTCAGACAGGAAATCCCGACACACACCCGGCGTGCTGCGTCTGCGTCGGGCGGAGCCAAGGGGTTTGTTCCTGTTCCTGCATGGGGACACCGGCCCAAAGCCGAAGAGATACTGATACACCTCATGCTGAAAGATGAAGAGATAGCTCGAAGTCTGAAAGAACAGATTCAACCTCAGGATTTTACCGATCCTTTGTTCCAGCGGGTGGTGCAGAGGATTTTCGATGCTCTTGAAAAGACCGGTAGGCTCGATATGGGGACGCTTATCCAGGACGGTGACGAGGAACTCAACAGTCTGATCTCACATTATTCCGTGCTCGAGATGAATTACCACGATCCTCACAAGCACTGCCAGGACTGTGTGGACATAATCAAGCAGCAGAACCATGCCAAGAGGATGAAGGCATTGATTACGGAGATCAAGAACGCGGAGGTCCGCGGAGACAGCGCTGAACTCACAAGGCTCATCGAGGAGCAGAACCGGTTAGGCCGGAAGCCAGGCAGACGGATTCCCGGTTTATAGACATCCGCGGGAGCGGCAGGAGCAATTTCAGATACATTTCGTGATGGCGAGCAGGTGAATGCGCATCACGCAGGAGGAGCACACCAGTATGTCAAAGCGGGGCAAGACAGGAGATCCAAAAAAACCGATCGCAACGGGGAAAGAGCGGAATTATGTGCCCTACGAAGAGACGGGCGATGCCATTCCCCACGAAGATGTTTCCACGGAACAGCTCGACAGCATTATCTCTCTGTTCGGAGACGGCGAAATCGACATCGATATTGCAGACTCCCGACATGACGGCAAAGTGCGCCAGCCTGCCGAAGATGAAGTAGAGGAGGGCGTCGAACCCGAAGACGCAGGCCTTGATGAAGTTGCTGGAGGAGGAGGCCGAAGAAGAGGAGGTCGAGGTCGGTGTCGGGAAGACCGATGACCCTGTCCGCCTGTATCTCAAGGAAATGGGCACGGTCCCGCTCCTTTCAAAAGAGGGCGAGGTGGCGATCGCGAAACGCATCGAAGAAGGCAAGCGAGAGGCAGCCCAGGTCCTCTACAGCCTGCCGTTCTCGCTCCAGGATGTGCATGAACTGGGCGATAAGCTTCGGAAGGGCAAAATCAGCATTCATGAAGTGGTTCATTCAGGCGATGATGATTTTGAGGACATCCAGAGCCAGAACGAGGAAGAGCTGCATGCACGGGTGATCAAGCTGATCAGTGAGATCGACCGCCACAGCAGGGATCTCAATACTCTCGCAAATCATGCGAACAGCAACCGCGTAAGCGAGGGCAGAAAAAAGGCGCTCCGCGAAAAATCCCAGACGACACGGTACGCTCTCTTCGACAAGCTCGAGGCGCTCAACATACACTGTCGGCAGACGGACCGCCTGGTCATTAAACTGCGTGAAATGGTGAGTGAGGTGTTCCTCTCGGAGCGCGAGATCCACGGGCTCGAAAGGAAGTCGGGCCTGACCATTGCAGATCTCAAGGAAGTCTTCAAAAAGATGCGCCAGGGAGAGCGTGAGCTCAAGAACGCCGCGCGAAGGCTCGAGATGAAGCAGGAAGCACTTCTCGGTCTTGAGAGGATATACCGGAATGCGATCAAGCGGGTCAGGAAGATAGAGGCAGGACTGTGGGGTATCTGCGGAGGATCTGAAGAAAGGGCTCAGGGCCTATGAGCGGGCCGAAGAACGCGCCAAGTACGCCAAGAGCGAGCTCGTGGAGGCGAACCTTCGGCTCGTGGTCTCGATCGCCAAGAAGTACACCAACCGGGGACTTCAGTTCCTCGACCTGATTCAGGAAGGGAATATCGGCCTCATGAAGGCTGTGGACAAGTTTGAGTGGCAGCGCGGGTACAAGTTCAGCACCTATGCTACCTGGTGGATCAGACAGGCGATCACGCGGGCAATTGCCGACCAGGCACGAACCATCCGCATCCCGTGCACATGATCGAGACCATGAATAAGCTCATCCGGACCTCGCGCGGGCTCGTCCAGGACCTCGGCAGAGAGCCGACCACCGAGGAGATCGCGGCGTCCATGAAGCTGCCGGTCGAGAAGGTCCGCAAGATCATGAAGATCGCGAAGGAGCCCATCTCGCTCGAGACGCCTATCGGCGAGGAAGAGGACAGCCACCTGGGCGATTTTATCGAGGACAAAAAGGTAGCATCGCCGCTCGAGTCGGCGATCCGGAAGAACCTGCACAACCAGGTCCGGAAAGTGCTGAACACGCTGACGGAGCGCGAGGAGAAGGTACTCCGCTGGCGCTTCGGCATCGGCGAGCAGACGGACCACACGCTCGAAGAGGTAGGCCAGGAGTTCGACGTGACGCGCGAGCGTATCCGTCAGATCGAGGCAAAGGCGCTGCGGAAGCTTCGCCACCCGAGCAGAAGCAAGCAGCTCAAGAGCTTCATGGAGTGAGTCGGTCGGATCATGCGGAGTCAAGGCTTGACATTTAACGGGGGTTGTGCCAATATAAACAGTCGTTACGAGGCAATTCCCAAGCACTAAATAACTAATCCCAAACAAATTTCAATTTCCGGTATTAAAATTTCATTTTGATCATTTGATTTTGTTTGGAATTTGAAATTTTGAATTTGCAATAAAGCAGGGCCCATAGCTCAGTTGGTAGAGCTACCGGCTCATAACCGGTTGGTCCCAGGTTCGAGTCCTGGTGGGCCCACCAATTAATCGATAGCAGGGAGATGCTTCAGATGTTCGAAGTAAAGAACTCATTGGATCACGGAGCCGCTGACAGCAGGCAGCCCGCGGAGAAAACCATAAAATGCGCCGATAGGCGCATTTTTATTTTGGAGGCGTCATGGAAGAACAGCTGAGCATGCTTATACAGCTTCAGGAAATAGATACGAAGATCCGCTCTCTCGCCGAGCGGAAAATCCAGCTGCCCTGAGATACTAGCAGCGCTCGAACGTCGGCGCGCAGCGAGCAAAGAGGAATCTCGACAAGACCAAAGAAGCGCTCCAGACAGCACAGAAGAACAAGCGCGACCGGGACAAGGACCTGGAGGTTGGAGTACAAAAGGTCGAAAAACTCAAGGCGCGCACCTCCGAGATCAAGACCAATAAAGAGTACCAGGCACTGCTCAAGGAAATCGAGACTGCAGAGCAGGAAAATAAAGCCATCGAGGATGAGATTCTCGTGCTGATGGAGCAGATTGACGCGGCAGTTGTGTCGATTACGACGGCAGAAAAAAAGGCCCGGGACGATGAGGATGCAATCGTTGCCGAGCAGAAAGAGCACGAGGCAGTCTTCGTGAAGCTAGAAAAGGAGTTAAAAGAAGTGGAACGGGAGCGGCAAGAGACAGCAGCGCGCATCGACGCCGCGATCCTCGGACAGTACCAAAAGCTCCTCAAATCCAAAGCGGGTATTGCCATAGCAGAGGTGCGGGGCGAATCCTGCTCAGGCTGCTACATGAGCATCCCGCCCCAGGTCTTCGTCAATGTCAAGAAAAACAGCAGTATCATCACCTGTCCTCATTGCGGGCGGATTTTATATTATAAGGAAGCCGTCGTACAGAAAAATATCTGATCCGGACAAGCCGGAACCAATAATTATTACCACGGAGACAGGTCGAACACAGAGAACATCATGAATTTTTTCTCTCTGACTGTAGTACCGCCGTGGTTTTTTTCTGCGCTTTTGAAAACGTTGTTTTTTCTGTTGAAAGGATTATGATGGAATTGACAATTTTTACCGACGGAGCATCTCGGAATAACCCTGGTGAGGCCGGGGCGGGCATTTTTATCACCAAGGACAGCATGCCTATCGATAAGATAGCCCGGTATCTGGGAAGAACCACGAACAATGTTGCAGAATATACTGCCGCCATTATCGGACTGGAACAGGCCGTGAAGCTGCGAGCTTCGAGCGTCAAGCTCTGTGCGGATTCCGAGCTCCTCGTGAAACAGCTGAATGGCCAGTATAAAGTTAAGAACGAGGGTTTGAAGCCGCTGTACGCAAAGGTTAAGGAACTTATTGCAAAGATTGGTCAGCGTCGAGGTACAATACATCCCAAGGGACCAGAACAGGGAAGCGGATGCTTTGGCGAACAAGGCCATTGATGAAAAGCTGAAATAATTTGCCAGAATCCATCTCCTGATAAACTTTTAATTTTTTTTCTGTGTTCCGTGTGGTATAAAACAAGTTTATAACATATCAGAGCGGGTGAGGTGATTGCTCCCCGGCAACGGGGGGAGGAAAGTCCGAGCTCCGCAGGGCAAGGCGGTCCCGAAACGGGACAGGGGGCGACCCCATGGACAGTGCCACAGAAAAGAAGACCGCCCCGAACAGGGGTAAGGGTGAAACGGTGGGGTAAGAGCCCACCAGATTCCCGGGCGACCGGGGATGCTTGGAAAACCCCGCCTGGAGCAAGACCACATAGGGAAGCGTCTCCCGAGCAATCGGGAGTAAGGACGGCCCGTCCGAGACTTCCGGGTAGGTCGCTCGTGCCTTCGAGCAATCGGGGGCCCAGATAAATGATCACCGCTCCCGGGCGACCGGGAGAACAGAACTCGGCTTACGGCCCGCTCTGATTTTTTTTGACACGTCTGGAGATAGCTCAGTCTATTTTCCTTATGAGAGTGTTCTATGGGCAAAAAAAGTTTTGCCATCCATCCCTTCGAGAAGCTCAAAAAAACGATAGTACGTAACAAGGCAATTCCCTTGCCTCCGCCAGTTCTTCCCAAAAAAAAAGAACACCTTACCGATGAAGAGCTGTTCTGTGATGCCATGGATGATGTCCAGGAGATTGAAGAATACCGGGGACTGTCCTGCGCTCAGCGCCACCGGAAAATCATCTCCGAACCGGCGCGACGCCACCCCGATTGCGAAGCACTCATGATTCTCAGCGAAATCGCAGAAGGGCGGCAACCGGTAAACCTGCCGGATACGCAGGAATACGTTGAATGGACTAATCCAGATTACCGGGACGACATCGTTCAGAGACTGCATGGAGGATACTTCTCCGTTCAGGAGTTTCTCGATCTACACGGTTTTACTGTCCCGGAGGCTGAAATGGAACTAGAATCCTTTATCGAGGCCTCCTTTAAAAAAGGGCTGCGCTGTATCAAGATCATCCATGGCAGGGGGCTCCGCTCAACACGGGGAGCCCGATTAAAGGAGGCGGTCGTCAAGCGGCTTTCGGGACACTACCGGAAGGACATTATTGCATACGTGACCGCGCGGCAGTGCGACGGAGGGCTCGGTGCACTCTACGTCCTGCTTAGGGGGAAATAATTTTTTCTCTACACAAACACAAGCATGAACAAGGATGCAGCACAACGCACAGGAAAGAGCGCAAATAGCAAGCTTCTGGTTCCCTCCGAAGTAAGGGCATTCCGGAAGAAGATTTACACCTACTACCGCAAGCACGGCCGCGATCTCCCTTGGCGAAAAACGCGGAACCCCTACCACATTCTTGTATCGGAGATCATGCTTCAGCAGACCCAGGTGGAGCGAGTGCTTGAAAAATATGATCAGTTCATCAAGGCGTTCCCTGATTTTCCCTCTCTCGCCAGGGCGCCGCTTCGGAAGCTGATAACAATCTGGCAGGGGATGGGTTACAATCGCCGGGCACTTGCGCTCAGGTCCCTTGCGCAGACGCTCATGAACGAACACCATGGCAAACTGCCATCTGATCCCGGGAACCTCATTGCGTTGCCGGGGATAGGCAGATATACGGCGGGTGCCGTTGCCGCTTTTGCGTTTAATCAGCCGGTACTATTCATTGATACGAATATCAGGCGAGTGTTCATCCATACCTTCTTACATGACCGTGAAAACATTAAAGATGAGGATATTCTTCCACTGATCCAGCAGACGATCGATGTATCAGATCCTCGGACGTGGTACAATGCGCTTATGGATTACGGGGCCATGCTCAAGCGGGAACATGCTAACCCCAACAGAAGGAGCGCACATTATCAGCGGCAGAGCCCCTTCGAGAATTCGAACCGGCAGATCAGGGGGAGGATTCTGAAGGCGCTCGTGAAAGAATCACCTCTCACCCTGTCACTCATCGCGAAAAAATCGGGCATGGATCCGGAGCGGGTGAAGCAAAGCCTTGTGGAACTTACCAACGAAGGCTTTGTCAGGAAACAAGGCAAATCATTTGCACTATAGCAGATTCGTTCAATTCCCTTCCTCTTCCGGGTTGGAGAGGGAGCAAGACACATCATCATGCTATGAGAACAGCTCCCGACTACATACAGTTCTACCCCACTCTTCGGTGCAACCAGTCATGCGAATTCTGTTTCAACCGGACCATGCCATTTGCCCAGGATATGTCGTTCGATGATTATAGGATCATGCTCGGCAGACTGAGAGATTTTTCGATTAGGATAATCGACATTATCGGCGGAGAGCCGACAATGCATCCCGATATGATCCTGTTCCTCCGAGAGGCCTGTTCAAAGGGCTTTCGCATAAATATCAGTTCGAACGGGACGAACATCGATCTGCTCGAAGAAATTCTCGACATGGGCAGCCAAATCAACGTCGGTATCTCGATCAATGACAAGGCAACCTTCGACCGTCTGCAGGGGTTTATTAAAAAGCATAAGCCGATCGTAAAGACCGTTTTCAGTCCTTACAGGGATTCCGGCATGGTTCAGGATATCCTTTCGCTCAAACCGGCGAAATTCTATATTATCTACCGTGACGCCATGGTGCACGAAGGACTGAGAGAAACGCTGCCTTTTCATGAGTTCATGAAAATCGTGCAGAAGGACATGAATTCATCCCTGGTGGGTACGGTTTCCTGCTCAGGATTCATTCCCGACATCGAGAATTGTCCTGAGCTTTCCGCAACGAGGTGTCCCGCAGGCACAACAAAGCTTGGCGTCATGCCAGACGGTTCGGTCTATCCCTGCAACTTGTTTTTCGGGCGCAGCGATTTTTTGCTTGGGAATATCCTGACCGATCCCTTCGATGCCATCTGGAGCCATCGAGCACTTGCCTTCTTCCGCACCTTTGCCGGAAACGACTGTCCGAAGACAGCGTGCACTCATCACGCTATTTGCCATGGCGGATGCCCAGCCCATAGTCTTATTCATTGCGGCGACGTATCTGCACCTGATCCTCGGTGCGTTAGGAACTGACCTGCCAGCCCGTAAGTATGGAAATCTGATATAATAAAATGGAATAAAATGGAGGGAGGGCGTACATGGTTACTGCTCTGGTCCTGTTAACGGTGGCGAGGAACAAGGTGAATACGGTTGCTGAAGCGCTTGCTGATATGGATGGTATCTCGGAGGTTTATTCGGTCGCCGGACGGTACGATCTGGCGGTGATCATTCGGGTAAAGGACAACGAGCAGATGGCCGAGCTGGTGACGAACCATATGCTCAAAGTGGAAGGGATTATCACATCAGAAACACTCATCGCGTTCCGCGTACATTCCCGTCACGATCTGGAGAGCATGTTTTCTATCGGCCTGTAATCACTCTTCGTGCAGTATTACAGTCGACGATTAAGGTTCACTCTGACGAGCCCCAACCAATCTCGTTATTTGATCAGCTCGATCCGAAAAAATCGTTGTGAAACACCTTAAGATAGTATAGAATAACCGCACGTTGTAGTGTTTTCGTCACGACCTTACTGCGCAGGAGGAAGTAATGAGACAGACCAAGATCGTTCTCTCCGACAAGGAAATTCCGACCAAGTGGTACAATATCATGGCGGACATGCCGAACAAGCCTAAGCCGCCGCTCCACCCAGCCACGAAGCAGCCGATCGGCCCCCAGGACCTTTCACCCATTTTCCCCATGGCGCTCATCGAGCAGGAAGTGAGCCAGGAGCGCTGGATCGATATCCCGGAAGAAGTTCTCGACATCTACACGCTCTGGAGGCCCTCGCCTCTGTTCCGGGCGCACCGGCTCGAGAAGGCCCTTGGCACGCCGGCCAAGATCTATTACAAGTATGAAGGCGTGAGCCCTGCCGGCAGCCACAAGCCGAACACCTCCATTCCGCAGGCGTACTATAATAAAAAAGCGGGAATCAAGCGCATCGCGACCGAGACCGGTGCCGGCCAGTGGGGTTCGTCCATGGCGCTCGCGGGCAAGCTGTTCGGGCTCGACGTTACGGTCTACATGGTGAAGGTGAGCTATGGCCAGAAGCCCTATCGGAGAATTACGATGGAGACCTGGGGCGCAACAGTCCACGCGAGCCCGTCGAAGGTGACGAATGCCGGACGGAAATTCCTTGAGATAGACCCGAACAATCCCGGCAGCCTCGGTATCGCCATTTCCGAGGCCGTGGAAGACGCGGCCACACATGATGATACGAACTACGCTCTCGGCTCGGTCCTGAACCACGTCTGTCTGCACCAGACCGTGATCGGGCTCGAGACCAAGAAGCAGTTTGAGCTTGCCGGCGATTACCCGGATATCGTCATCGGTTGCTGCGGCGGTGGAAGCAACCTTGCCGGAATCAGTTTCCCGTTCCTGCACGACAAGATCAACGGCAAGAACCTCCGCGTGATTGCTGTCGAGCCGGCGTCCTGTCCCACGCTCACCAAGGGAGAGTTCCGGTATGACTTCGGCGATGTCGCAGGGCTCACCCCCTACCTCACCATGTACACCCTCGGGCATGACTTCATGCCGCCCGGCATCCACGCAGGCGGGCTCCGGTACCATGGCGATTCGCCGCTCGTGTCTCAGCTCTACCATGACAAACTCATTGAAGCCAGGGCATACAACCAGATCCCAGTGTTTGAGGCTGCATTGCAGTTTGCCAATACGGAAGCGATCATCCCTGCGCCTGAGAGCGCGCACGCGATCCGGGCGGCCATCGATGAGGCGCTGCTCTGCAAGCAGGAGGGCAAGCAGAAGACCATCCTGTTCAACCTGAGCGGCCACGGGTACCTCGATCTCCAGGCTTACGCTGACTACCATGACGGCAAGCTCAAGGACTATGAGTATCCGGCTGAAAAGATCAAAGAGGCGCTCGCAAAGCTGCCGAAGATATGACGTTCCGAGGCCTTCCTGCTTGCGAGAGGGGAGGTTTATTTCTCCACTGGAAAATGAATGACCTGAAAAAAGCCTACCTGACGACCATGCTCATCGGGCTCTGGATGATTGGGGGCGTGTTCGTCTACGCAATCATCATGGAGTTCGTAAAAAATATCGGTCATTCAATCGGGGCAACCTCGCCAGCGCCATCGGCTGCCATCCTTCGGTACGTGCTGTTCGGTGTTGCTGCTGTGATATTTTTCCTGATACGGGCAATCAACAACCATTTTCTTGCAGGAGATGTCCGTATCACCGGAACGGGCACAGCAAGCCGGTATTCTCCGGACATCGAGCGTCTCATGACCGCAGCAGTCATAACCTATGCGTTCTGCGAATCCATTGCGGTCATCGGGCTGATCTTGTATTTTCTTGGTGGAAGTCACACGGATTTCTATGCGTTCATGCTGATCTCGCTCTTCTTTTTCTCGGTCTATTTCCCGAAGTACAGACGATGGGAGGCGTGGATGAAAGACAGGTTTAATTCTGCGGGCAGGGAGCGCTAATTTCCCCAAGCCGGACAAGCCCCGCAGATTGCGGGACAGGCCGGAATCGAATGCAGGAACACGGCTAGCACGATTTTTCGAATGTCACGAATGGAACCCCTGATCTTTTCGCATCATTCGTGCAAGTAATTTTTAAGATCTCTTTCATGTTGACAAGAATTCGACTCGTAAGTTGCTACGACCTCTCTTTTTCTTTCAGGCGTTCCAGCGCATTGTGGGCTATCAGGATATGGCCCTCGGCTTCCTTTATAATTCCCTTCGCCGAAAACACCTTCATGCATTTTGTAACTGCCTCTCGCGACGATCCGATGCGCGCAGCGAGTTCCTTATGGGTAAGTTTGCCTACCCTGAGAAAACCTTTACCGCTCGCACCCTCCACAGTTGCAGCGTCGAGGAGAGTCCGGACGAGGCGCTCTCCTACTTCGAAAAATGCGAGCGACTCGATCAATTCATCTGCCTTCCGCAGTCTCTCGACCAGCGTCGTCATGAGTTCCACTGCAATTTTTGGATTTTTGTAGAGCAAATCAAAAAAAACATCTTTCTTCAGGATCGCGAGCTCTGAATCCTTGTCCGCGACGATGGTGGCGGACCGCCCCTTGTTATCGAGGAGGCTCAGCTCTCCGAAAAATGCGCCCTTCTCGAACTGCGCGAGCACGATTTCGTCTCCCTGATCATCCGCCAGTACCGCCTTCACTCTGCCGGAGTTTACAATATAGAGGTCGGTGCTCAGGTCTGTCTTGTGGAAGATCACAGCACCCTTTTTATAAGTGACGCTTTTGCACCGCGCTGCGATTTCCTTGAGCTGGGTGTCCTTGAGATGTTTAAACAGCGGGATATTCTTTAAATATTCAATGAGCATATCAGTCCGGGTAGGCGGCAAAAAGAGTCCATTATTTACCTGAGTGAAGGATTATCCGCCAATTTCTTCCTTTAAAGAAAATTTCTCTTGCAATGCGCGCTGGGTGCGGGTGTTTCAAAGAAAACCTTTATTCTTTGCGTCCTTTGCCAGCAACAGAGTTTTTCTCTCGGTTTCCTCTGGCTTCCCCGTTAAGCTGATAACCCCTAACGAGGCGAATCTGTGGCGAATGGTCTTACTCTGTTAGAGAAATTCGTCGACTCCTGTCGGCAGTGTCCATCATTCATCGGACATGGTGGTATAAAGCCACTAACGATATTCTTTCGAGAATTTTGATATCAAACAGAGCTTACTTCACGCTCTTCAAAAACCGCTTAATATCGAACTCCATGTCCATCATTTCCTTCACGCGCTCCACTTTGCGCTTCTCGCGGATACTCGTTTTGCCCATGCTGATTTCGATCTTGTCAATGGTGGTGAAGGTATCGTCCGGCACGGAGATGATGGGGATGCCTTTGGCCTGCGCCTTACCGATGACCACGTCATTCGTCGCGAGCCCGCCGGTAAGAATAACGCACTTGGTTGATGTCTCCATGGCTGCAAGTTGGATGTCGGCGCGATGCGCGCCGGTGATCACAGCCTTGTTCGGCGTCCTGCGGAAATAGTTCAGCGCGCTGTCAACATCCATAGCTCCGATGGAAAAGTTCTCGACAAACTCATCGAGTTTATCCTCGCAGCAGAGCACTTTACCACCTAGGATATCGCTTAGCTGACGGACGCTCACGGATTCGAGGAAATGGTCTTTGGGGAAGACGCCGAAGATCTTGATCCCTTTCTTCTCCAGGAACGGGTTCACCGTTCCCTTCACATGCTCCACGGTGTGCACCGGGACTTTATTGAAAACGCAGCCTGCGAACTGCTCTCCGAATATCTGGTATGCGCCGAAGAGCGAGTCCGCGGAAACGTCCCCCCGCCACGGCTCTACCATCAATACATGCGCTTTCATGTCGGCCACGAGCGAAAGGGTATTTATGTTCAGCAGAGCACCTTCAAACAGATCTCCAGCACCACCGATGACCACGAAGTCCTTGTTCTTGAGAGAGCGGAGGGCCGTCAATATCTGCTTCCTTGCATCCTTGATCTTCCCTTGGAAAAGCAGGCTCTGCGTCTCATAGCTCAAGACGAAAGGAGAGACCACATCCATTGATTCCGTCAAACCCAGGGTTTCCCTAATGAACAGAGCGTCGGCGTCGTAGATGTCCCGGTCCCTTTTTATCGGCACCTTGCCGATGGGCTTCATGTAACCGATCTTGTATCCTTGTTCCTTGAGCTTTATGGCAAGGCCGAGGGAAATGAACGTCCTTCCGGAGTATCCGGTGTTGGATGCTATGAATATGGGGATCATAAAAACCTCCTTAGAATCGGGGTCCAGGGCCAAGAGTTAGGGTTCAGAAACCAAAGGTTTGAACCCTAGGTTCAAGAACTACATTCAAATTGAGAACAAATACTTTATACTTTCGCGCCGTAAAACCCCGTCTCTTCAGGGCGGGGATATAAGGCGCCGGCCTAACATGGTTAGATGCACTGTTAGGCCGCTACTTTCTGTTTGACAAATAATAATTCATCCGATACCTTTAAGTAGTCGCACTGCAGGGGAACCAACCTGTTTTGTTCTTTGAAACCATAAGTATGAGGTTCCGGCAAGAAGGTTGCCGGGTAAAACTTCTGCCGTCAAAGAAATAACTATGACGCCGGATCATGAGTTTCGCTAAATCTACAGTTCGCGATGCATATGCTCGCGGCACCCCAACGACCAACGTTGGAAACCTTAAAAACAATGGTTTAGCAAAAATCTGTGATGTCATATTTAGCGCCTGTGTATAAAAGGTATCTCCCGAAACCAACAGGTGGTTTTTGGAGTAGTGGCTGCTTGGCACAGCCTGCAGTCAACCGGTTCGCCTGGAGAAATACCAGGTCATCAGCATCAGCCCATGAACCGGGGACGCGGCAAACATCTCTGCCGCATCTGCAAACAGAATCAGTCTTGGCTCTCAGTAGACGCAGAGCCTGATTCGGGAATCCTCGGCCGTGAGGCTGGGAGGATGTCAAAAATATCCAGTGTTAGCGCATGGGCCTTCTGCCAAACTGTCAGCCCCGTGAATCCCTGCGTTTTTTGATCCTCTTCTCCATCCCTCTTTTTTTGGTGATCCTGACCCCTTGCCCCCGGCTACTGGGTTCTGGGCCCTATCTTCTGAATATTATCCTCGCATCCAGAGCCACCGCGCCTTTCTCCATGGCAACAAGCGGGTTCACATCCAGTTCCCGGATCACCGGGAAGTCAGTGACGAGGCAGGAGAGACGTAGAATGCTCTCGACCACGGCGTTCACATCAACGGCCTTCTCGCCGCGGGCGCCGCGGAGCAGGGCCGACGTTTTAATCTCGTTCACCATGGCCTGTGCTTCGCGATGGGAAACGGGTGTGATGCGGAATGCCACGTCCTTCAGCACCTCGACGTAGATGCCGCCGAGGCCGAACATGAGCATATGGCCGAAGGTGCGGTCATGGGTCACGCCGAGGATGACCTCCTTGCCGCCGGCAATCATCTCATAAAGTATCACGCCCTGGATGAATGCCTGGGGCATGAATCGTCGGGCGTTCGCGGTTATCTCAAGGAACGCGTCCTCGGCCTCATGGGCGGAATTAACATTAAGTTTTACGCCGCCCACGTCGGTCTTATGCAGGATATCGGGGGACGCAATCTTCATCACTACGGGAAAGCCGATTTTTGATGCAATCGCAGCGGCCTCTCGCGATGTCCGCGCCAGTGCTTTTCGCGGGAACCTGAATCCGTAGTGCGCAAGAATTGCCGCCGCGTCGTCCTCGCCGAGCTGGAATTTGTTCGCAGCAATGAATCCATCGATCTTCTGCCGTAACGCACCCTTGTTCACCTCAAGACACATCGGTTGTTCTTGTTCGAGGTGCTGCCGTGCCCAATGGTCTGACAGCCGTTTGAAGGCCTTCACCGCGAGCTCGGGATAGGAGAAGTTCGGTATCGAAGCATCCTTGAGCTTCTTTATAGCCGTTCGCACACGGGCTTCACCCATGAAGGAGGCAATGATCGGCTTGTCCGTTGTTCCGGATGTCGTGATGACGACGTCGGCTGTGTTCTCTGTGTCTGTCATGGCCTGGGGAGTAAGGATCACCATCATGCCGTCGACGTTGGGGTCCTTGGCAGCTTGTTCGAGCACGGCTGCATATCGCTCGGAAGTGGCGTCACCGATCACGTCCACGGGATTAAAAACCGTGGCGTTCGGAGGCAGCTTCAGGGCCATGGCCGCAATGCTCTCTCTGGTCATGTGCGGCAGTTCGACGCCGAGCCGTTCTGCCGTGTCCGCTGCGATGATTCCGGGGCCGCCGGCGTTCGTGATCACAAGGAGTCCGTTCCCTGCAGGGATCTTCCCCTCAGCAAAGGCCAGGGCTGTGTCGAAGAGGTCCTGAACGCCCTGAGCACGCATGATCCCCGTCTGCCTGAAGGCGGCATCAAAGGCAACGTCCGAACCGGCGAGTGCGCCGGTATGGGATGATGCCGCGCGGGCGCCGGCCTCGGTGCCGCCGGATTTTAGGAGGACGACAGGCTTTATCCTGGTCGCTTTGCGCGCGATGTCCATGAACCGTTTCCCGTCCACCACGTCCTCGAGGTATCCGAGGATCATGTCTGTGTCGGGGTCGTCTATAAAATATTCGATGAAGTCGATCTCCGAGAGATCGGCCTTGTTCCCGAGACTAATGAACTTGGAGAACCCGATTTCATTCCCGATCGCCCAGTCCATGATGGCGATGCCCATGGCGCCGGACTGGGAAAAGAAGGCGATCTTGCCTTTCGGAAGCATGTCCGCGGCGAAGGTAGCGTTCATGCTGTTCGCCGTATTGATGAGGCCGAGACAGTTCGGGCCGAGGATGCGAATGCCCCGATCTTTGCTGATAGTCCTGAGCTCTTCCTCCAGCCTGGTGCCCTCCTTGCCAGCCTCCTTGAACCCCGCACTCAGGACGATCGCTGATTTGATCCCGGCGGCAGCGCATTCCCTGAGCGAGCCGGGTACGATGCGCGCGGGCACGGCGATGACAGCAAGGTCGGTGTTATCGCCGATTGCCGAGACCGTTGGATAGGCCTTCAGGCCGAGGATTTCGCCGCCCGATGGATTCACGGGGCAGAGCCTGCCTCTAAATTCATGCCGGATCAGGTTATTGAGGACCGCATGCCCGACTTTCTTCGGATCATGAGATGCGCCGATGACGGCAATGGAGCTGGGGTTGAAGAGGGCATCGAGCATCATGTATTAAGTTTAGTTGAGAAAAAGCGGATGGTCAAGGCGGGAAAGCGGATTTCATCAGGTAGCTTTCAGGAGGTGATGAGGTACCGACTGTCTCAGGCGCATTTGGTACCGTTCATCGTCATTAAGAACACTGTGCGGGAGAGGACACTCTTATTTATCATCGTGAAATTGCCGCAACCAAAATCAAGATTCTCGTGAGGATTTTTTAGTAATTTCCAATCAACTTCGTGCCCGCCAAAATGGCGATAAAAAATAATAAACAGAAAAAGTCTTGGACAAGATTAACAATATTTGACTATTGAGTGCACGAAATTGATTGCCACCGCAAGACCAGAGAAAAGGCCCGCTTCTCGTTATGGCCATAGGCAGCGCCGAGGCACCAAGCTCGAAACGAAAATATTTGCATTTTTCCGTAATTCTACGCGTGCCTGGCGAAAACAGACGTGGTCCTTCATGTTTGAAACAAGATCATGAAGATGCAAATGACTAATCGTCCTTGGTAGCAAAAGCTCTTTATTCGATGTCGCTTTGAAGCGCCTACTGTTGATATCCTGTATATCCTGCATTTTTTTGGTTCTGGCCTATCCCACCCTCTGCGGGGCCTGCCCGGGAGCTGAACAAACAGGTATTTTAGCAGAGAAGGAGAATAAACAAAGTGTGAATAACGCATAAACTTGTCAAGTGGGGAGTGTCCTTTCTGCTATACTTTAAAATGGCAGGAGAGGGCCGTGATCGAACAGGAACCGCATAAGAAACTGGAGCTGATAAGATCGCTCCACCCCGAGAAGTTCCCGGCGGAGGAAAGTGTCTTCAGCCACATCCATCCGGGCAACAGGATCTTCATCGGCACGGGATGCGGTGAACCTCAATACCTTGTGAGCGCGCTCATCAAATACGTTCAGTCCCACCCCAAGGCCTTTTTCGACACAGAGCTCCTGCAGGTCTGGACACTAGGTGTGGCGCCGTACGCCGATGCAAAGTTCAAGGACATCTTCCGGCATAACTCGTTCTTCATAGGGAGCAACACGCGCGAGGCCGTGAACCGTGGCATTGCGGACTACACCCCAATATTCCTGTCCCAGGTGCCCACCTTGTTCCAGAAAAAGCTCGTACCTGTTGACGTTGCACTTATCCAGACCTCCCTACCGGACAAACACGGATACATGAGCCTCGGCATCAGCGTGGACATAGTGAAGGCGGCGACGGAGAACGCAGCACTCGTCATCGCGCAGACGAACGCGCGCATGCCGCGGATCCTCGGCGATACCTTCATCAATATCAGGGACGTGGACTTCGTCATTCCGCACGACGAGCCGCTTCTGGAGTTCGAGGTCACTGTGTCGGACGAGATCGCTCAGAAGATCGGGACCTACGTCTCGCGTATTGTGCTGGATGGCGATACTATCCAGGTCGGATATGGGAGCATACCGAACGCCATCCTCACACACCTTCAGAGCAAAAAGCATCTCGGCGTGCACACAGAACTTCTGACCGACGGCATCGTGATGCTCATGAAAAGAGGCGTTATCGACAATTCGAAAAAAGAGGTGAACCGCGGAAAGACGGTCGCGGCCTTCTGCATGGGCAAGCGTGAGACCTATGAGTTTCTCCACGACAATCCGTCCGTCGAGTTCCGGCCGGTGAACTATACCAACAACCCCACAGTGCTCGCCCGCCAGAAGAACATGACCGCGATCAACAGCGCCTTGGAGATCGATCTCTCAGGCCAGGCCACGGCCGAGTCCATCGGCAAGACCTTCTACAGCGGCATCGGGGGGCACGCGGACTTTATGCGGGGGGCGATCCTATCTCAGGGTGGAAAGACCATCCTTGCCCTCCAGTCCACCGCCGAGAACGGCGAGGTCTCGCGCATCGCCCCGTTCCTGAAAGAAGGGGCGGGTGTGACGCTCTCCCGCGGTGACATCCACTATGTCGTGACCGAGTACGGGATCGCCTATCTCCACGGAAAGAACATCCGGGAGCGGGCCATGGAACTGATCGCGATAGCACACCCGAAATTCCGGCCGTGGCTCATCGACGAGGCAAAAAAACGCAGCTTGATCTATAAGGACCAGGCCTTTATCCCCGGAGTGCAGGGAGAGTATCCGGAAGAGCTTGAGACATACCGCACCACTAGGACCGGGTTGAACATTCTGATGCGGCCGGTGAAGCTCAGCGACGAACACCTGCTGAAGGACTTCTTCTATTCCCTGTCGAGCGATTCGCTGTACCGCCGGTTCATCTCCACACGGCCCGACATGCATCATGAGCGGCTGCAACCCTTTGTGGTCATCGACTATACCCGGGAAATGGTGATCCTCGCCGTACGTGAGCACGAGGGGCAGGAGCAGATCATGGGAATGGCGCAGTATACCATCGACCAGACTACGCACACCGCTGAGGTCGCCTTCGTGGTGAGGGATGATTATCAGGGAAAAGGGATCGGCGCAGAGTTGCTTACCTACGTCACCTACCTGGCGAAGAAAGGAGGTTTGCTCGGATTCACGGCAGCGGTGCTGATGGAGAACGTGCTGATGCTCCAGCTTTTCGAAAAAATGGGGTTCAACATAGAAAAGCGGGCAGAGGCGGGGATATACGAGCTCAAGATGTCGTTCAGGGAGTAAAAAAAATGTACAGGCTGTCATAGAGCTATAATGAACGGACAGAATCAAAATCGCGTATCTCACACACCCTGCCATTTATGAGGCAGCTAAGCAATCATTTTTTATTCGCGGATTATTGAATGAGAAATACTGTATGAAGTCTTTGTTTTATAAAATAGTGGCTGGGCAGGGTTTACTTCCTCCTGGAATCTACACCCTAGCTCTTTGTTCTTAAACTGGATGGTGCTGCTAGTAATTATCGTTCTGTCAAAGACAGCGTCCCATGAACGAAGATGCTATTCAACTACCCCAAATTCAAAAAAATGTGTGCAAAATCACAGATTATTATATGAGTATCGTATAAACTTTTAAACGTGATCTGCAATTGTCACATGATCATTGACAGTATTCGAAAGATTCACGATGTTTAATTCTTCTCTGCTCAGAGCAAAACAGGGGAAACCCTGCTACGCAGAGCAACGGGACTAACGGTTACAGGATTCCAAGTCCGCCGAGCCGCCAGAGAATATTTCTGGCGGCTCTATATTTTTGGAAGCAAGGAGCGTATCACATCTTCAAGAAAAGACCTTCTCCATTCTGATCAAGAAATGTTGCTGCGGTTCAGCAAGCGCGGTTTGTATCACGCTGATTAAGGCGGGGGTGCTTTGTTTTAGTTGAAGTATGAATTTAGAAATTTTATGAAATAGAAAAGCTACAACGTGCGTTGAAAACCATTTAAAGTACCGGAGGTGTCTATGAGAAACTTATTTTGGACTCTTGCCCTACTAGTCCCTCTCGCTCTGGGACTATCGCTCGCAGCTGCAGAGACGGGGCCGCAGGAGGCACCCGCAGCGTTTGATGGCGCCACCAACGGCCTCGCGGATGCGGCGACGCATCACGCTGATACTGACGTCTTTGATGCGGTCGAAGACGTCTCTGACGGCCTCGGCCCGCTTTACAACGCCCAGGCCTGCCGCGAGTGCCACCAGAACCCGCAGTCCGGAGGCATCAGCCAGGTCACGGAGTTGCGCGTGGGGCACCGCGACCGCAAGGGGCGCTTCGTCAATCCCAGTGTTCCTATAGCGGATGGCGCCGCGGTTATCACGGGTCGAACCCTCATTAATGACCGCGCCATCTGCCCAAACGCCTCCTTTCCGGACCTCGAGATCCAGGAACGTGTTCCTGACACGGAGACTATCCGCACACAGCGCACATCGTTGAACCTCCTCGGGGACGGGTTTGTAGAGGCAGTGGCGGACGAAACACTGAATGAGATCGCGAATCAACAGTGCCGCAAGACGCATGGCAGGATCTGCGGCAAGGCCATATCGGTGCCCGTGCTGGAAGCGCCAGGAAAGTATCGGATAGGAAGGTTCGGCTGGAAGGATCAACAGGCCACCCTGCTCTCCTTCGCCGGAGATGCGTATCTCAACGAAATGGGAATCACCAACCGCCTCCAGCCCACCGAAGTCACAACGCTGTGTGACACCGTGAAGGACCCCGAGGACGTGACCGGGTCGGACGGGTTGGCAGATATCGATATCTTCGCGCGATTCATGCGCGCCACCAAAGTGCCTCCACGTGACGCGAAGCTCGCCCAAACCAAGGACGCAAGGAACGGGTCGACCGTCTTTGACTCTATCGGCTGCGCGCAATGTCACGTGCGCACGATGCAGACGGTAGCGGCCGGAACGCAGATCAACGGCGGTACCTTCACCGTTCCGTCAGCGTTGGGGGACATGGTGTTCCATCCTTTCGGCGACTTCCTGCTGCACGATGTCGGAACCGGCGATGGCATCGTCATTCCCGTCATAGAACACTACGGAGTGTCGTACCGCGAGATGCAGCCGCAGTACTACCTGACCGCCAACAGAATGCGCACAGCTCCGCTGTGGGGTGTCCGCACACGCAGTCGTCTCATGCACGACGGCAAGTCGCTGACGTTCACCGACGCCATCCTGCGGCACCGGGGAGAGGCGTCCTTGGAGCGGAAAAAGTTCCTCGCTCTGACGGATCGCCAGAAGCGACAGCTCTTTACGTTCTTGAGGTCGCTTTGACCTCTGTATGTTAGCCACTTTAGGGCGAGATAGGACCCATGGACCCAATATATTTATAATATCATGTCCTAAGAATAAAGGCTTACAGCCCTGTATGAGGGTCCTTTGAAGTACAAAGGCATTGCTTAAGGGGGATCGCTCATGGACATCAGAGGAGCAACCAAGTGCAGCAAGCGAGAGGGAAAGTGATGGTGATCAAATGATGTGGCAAGGGAACGGGGAAAGGCTAAAAGGTAAAAGGGCAGTAAGACTTATTTGTAGCGCCTTTTCCCTTTTCTTGTTTAACATTTCCCTAGCTGATTGGGCGTTTGCTGCCCTGCCTCCGCAAACCAGCGTAACCAAAGACGGTATCACTTGGACCTTTGATCACCCGGTGCCTGTCGGTCAGTTTATCAACGGGGACTATTACGTGATCGGTCCAGTCACCGTGACCGCAATCGATCCTCCTCCTACAACATCTTCGCCTTACGTAAATGGCTCGGTGTTAAATCTGCCCACGCCTGACAGTAAGAGCGGCTTTGACGAGAGATTGAATGACGGCGTCGATGAATCGTGGTGGTTTAATGCCAACTGGCGGGTTTATCCTCCGATTGCGTTGAAAGCCGGGGACTCATTGGTTTCTTCCATAAGTCTGCCTCAGTCCCAGCTTCATACGCTTCCGGAAGTAATGCGCTCGGGGGACGTGAACATCAGCCCCGTCAGAACGGTGTCTATCCTCACGGTTTTGAGCGCGCCGGTGACTTCCGACACTTTCCGGCCGTCTTATTGCGACCGGAACCAAACGATGTACTACGGCAATAGTCTGCAAAGAAGCCTCTTACCCTCTTTGGTTCCGCCCAATCCTGCCAATACTCCAGCGTTGTCTCAATTTGAGAGCTGGTTTCGGAGACCCTGGATCGACATGAACCCGTTCCTCTTTGACGTTCCGGCGGAGTATATGCCAAGCTACGGTCAACACATAGCCTTTGCGGATTCTTATGCGGGACTGCTGCTATCTCTTAACTTTTTACCCGCTCAGAAAGTAAACCTGACGAACTATTTTGTTCAATATGGCATTGATCTATTTGGGTGTGTGCAGGTCGGCTACGGATGGCCCGCTTTTGGCGGTCACCGTAGCGGAAGGAAAATGCCGATCGTGTTTGCCGGCATTTTGTTGAACGACAACTCCATGAAAAATGTTTCGACCTTGTACCCGGACCAGTTCGGCGAAGACATGCAGGCGGTCTATATCAATAAGCTGCCTCCGGCAGGAACCTACCAGCAAGCCTGGCAGGGTGCGAAAGTGATTTACGGGGGCCACTACGGTGTTCACAGCGATGGTACCCCCGTAAGCCCGGGGCTCTATGGTCCGTATGAGCAACTTCAGCCAGCAGATTGGCCCCTCTACGGGACGCCGCCTAACCAGGAACAATTAGGGGAAGCTTATCGGCGCTGCTGCACGTCAGTCTCGTGGGTCGGAGAAGCCTTGACGATGCATCTCATGGGAGCGGAACACGTTTGGAACTACCCGGCCTTCTTTGACTACGCCGATCGATGGATGTTCGAAGATGACTCCCAAGCTGTCGCGGAGATCTACGCACAAACAAATGGCAAGTACGATTATAGTGCCAATTGGGATCGGCAAGGCCAAACCCAATATTGGCTTCAAGGTGAGTTCCCTCAAAATACCTTCATCGATGACATGTGGCATGCGTATAGGGGCTTGCAGCCACCGCAAGCTCCTCCCGCTGCGTCGACGGGAGGAGGGGGTAGCGGCGGAGGTTGCTTCATAGCCACAGCAGCCTATGGCTCATTCCTGGATCCGCATGTGGTCACATTAAGAAATTTCAGAGATAGAAATCTCCTCACACACTCTTTCGGCAGAGAATTCGTGAAGATCTACTACCGATATTCACCCCCGATAGCTCAGTGTATAGGGGATCATGAAATATTGAGGACATTTATCCGGATGGCGTTAGTTCCTATCGTTTATTTCATCGAGTATCCTGCACTTCCCTTTATTTTATTCGGCACCCTCATGGTAATAGCAGCGTACAGGAGAAAAAATACATTCCTTTAAAATTGACACAATCTAGTCACAATGGAAGAGCCTAGGTGACATATGGGGTCAGGATTAGCATTTAATTATTTTTTGCTGCTTTTTCCATGAGCCAAAGTCCTGCTCACTATCTGTGAGGGCTCAAATATGAAAAATCAATCCTGACCCCAAGTGCAGAATTAGAAGCAATCCGCAGTCATTTCGCTGAAAATTGACCGTCAGTTCCAAAAATCCTGCTACCAGAAATACTGCATGTAATAATTATCTTATGATATATTGGTTTGTTATGAAGTTCGTTCACTAATCTTCAGTTGTTTAGATAATTGTAAACAAGTACATTACTTTTAATAATCCATGGTATAATATTTGCTGTGAGAAAACGACCTATTTCGAGCACCAAGTTCGTATCGAAAGGGCTTGCCGTCCTTTACGAGGATCAAGTTATTCTTGTAGTGGATAAACCAGCGGGCCTTTTGGCCGTCGCTACGGAGAGGGAAAAATCGCGCACGGCTCACTCCATATTAACGGACTACATCCGCACGGGTTGCGGCAGATGTCGAAAACGTCTTTTCGTAGTACACCGACTGGACAGAGACACATCCGGGATACTCATCTTTGCAAAGAGCGAGGAGGCAATGCTCCGCATGAAGGCCCAGTGGAAACAAACAGAAAAGAAGTATCTTGCAGTGGTTCATGGCAAGTGTGAAAAAAGCTCGGGAACCATTACTACATATTTGGCGGAGGACAAAGATTATAAAGTTTACTCTACGGCCGATAGCACAAAAGGTAGGTTGTCCCAAACGGCTTATAAAGTTCTCAGGGTGACGAAGAAATTTTCCTTGTTGGAAGTGGTTCTGTTAACGGGCAGGAAGAATCAGATACGAGTACATCTCGCTGGCATTGGACACCCGATTGTAGGTGACACAAAATATGGGAACGAGGATGAGTCGCAACAACGCATGGCACTTCATGCCAGATCGATTTCCTTCAAACACCCCTTCAGCGGCATTCAGCTCAGGTTCGCATCAGAAGTGCCGGTATTTTTTACAACGCTGGTGGGCCGCATAGAACAGGGGATTGGCCTCACGAGACCCACAACCTCGCCGGTGAAATCCTCACAGTCGCAGGTGCCATCGACCGGTTAGTCATGAAATATCGTCGGCAGTTTTCATATATTGAGCGTAATTTCTTCCTGTACCTGTGAATCGGTAGGCGGTGTTGAGAGTTGCAGGTTACATCTTGAATTAAGAAGTGCTTGATTCCGTTGACACCTGTCCAGAGTGACATTCAACTGAGGCTTATTGGAATGTTTATACCGGCTTGCAATCACCACCAAAAAGGTGGATACTCAGTTTTTTCTGTATAATCACTTGTTCTTCCGGCGCTTGGGAGAACCAGGAACAGAGACCGATGCCCCTATTTTGGTGCGGCTTAGCTGCCGTATTAGGCATGTTTCAACCTGTAATTCTCAGATGCTTCAACTTGTCAAAATTACGTAGTAGTAAGTGAAGTAGACAACCAATATGTGATGAATTAATTCAAGATTTACGGATGAAAGCTGTACTCCTTATTTTGGATTAGAGGTGTTTATGAAGATTTCCTGGTTCTCATTGTACAATCTCATCCTCGCCCTCTGGGTCGGGGGGATCGCGTCGTTCACGTTCATCGTCACGCCGGTCATTTTCCGGTCGTTCGGACGGGACTTGGCAGGTAAGATCGTGGGGGAACTCTTCCCAGGATATTTTCTCTACAATCTCATCCTCGCCGCCGTGGCTTTACTTTTGTTTTTCATTGTTGCCGAAGATCAGTCAAAGACTGCATACCGGCTCTCACTTTTCCTCCTGACAACAGCACTCATAATCAATGTCTTCATCGTGTTCAAGTTGCATCCCGATGCGGTCAAGGTGAAGCAGGCGGTAACGTCCTTCGAGCGCGAGTCCCCCGATTCGCCGATGAGAAAGAGATTTGCGAAACTGCATGCCGTGAGCGCGGTACTGAACCTTCTGCTCCTGGCGGACGGAATCGCGCTTCTGGTGGTCAGCCCTATCGTGAAAAGGTAGCTTCTGGGCCGGAGATATCAAGGAAAAGCGGTTAAATTTCGCTTGACATTTTGTGTGGAATAATAGATATTACCACTCTCCCGATGGTTGGAACCGGGCGGATAGCTCAGCTGGGAGAGCACAGCCCTTACAAGGCTGGGGTCACAGGTTCGATCCCTGTTCCGCCTACCATAAAAGCATAGTGCAGGAGTTCAGGAGTGTGTGGCATAATGTTCACTCCGCAACTCCTCGACTCCGCATTCTCTACTCAATTGGGGTGGTAGTTCAGTTCGGTTAGAACGCCGGCCTGTCACGCCGGAGGTCGCGGGTTCGAGCCCCGTCCACCCCGCCATTCTCTCAATTTATGCTCCCATCAATATGTGTCGTGGTAGCATAGTTTGGCGTAAACGACATACTATGGTACTTTTACACAGTGCGACAAACTATGGTCCTTTCCGCACACAATTAAGTTCTTACTCAAATAATTAAATCTCGCCTAAACAATTAAGTCCTTCCTTTTTTGGAGTAAATTAAAATCCTTCATACAATTAAGTTGTTACTTTTTTAGGGTATTCGGATTTTGTGGTTGATATCAATTATTCAAGGATATTTCTAATTTAATATGCCAGGTTGATTTCTGATCTTTCTCTTGTTGGTTACATGCTGAAGCAATTGACGATTGCAGGTTTTGGAAATTGTAATATACTTCCTTTTATGTTAAAGGGCACCCGTCAAGAGAAAAAACTATCTCGTTGACAAGAAAATTACATTTTCTCGTCGATATTTTTCTAAGTTAGCAACATCCCTACCATTGCCGCAGTTTCATTAGGTTTTGATGTCAGTTCTTCACTGCACCATGCACCCATCAGGATTAAGGCCATTGGTGATGCACTAGATCCATTGACCCTTTCCGCCTCGCGGCGGACCAGAAAATCTTCGGTTCCATGTCGTGTCCAGAAGCATTGTTCAAGTCTTGTGGTTGTTGACCAGCACATAGCACCTCCTGGGATGAGATTGGCGTTTCTTCCCAAGAGCATACCAGAACTGTTTAGATTCTAGTATGCTCGGAGGTGCCCTTTATATGATTATCAAGTCTCCTTTCGGTCTATTTTTTGTCTGTCCAGACTAAAATATACCTTAAGAGCGACTTGCCTTTTTTAATCATAAGGTCTGTAGCTGTTGAAGTTTCCATTCTTCTAAACACATCAAGTTACAACCCGAATTCAGCACACATCTACCCATATATATTACCCAGTCGATGACATTGACACAGACTTGAATCAGGCATATATTCCTCAATAAGCCGGGTGATTGATGTAGGGTCTGCTCAGTAAATGGTTCTACAAGAGAGAAGATAATGAAAAAATGTCCCTTCTGTGCTGAAGATATTCAAGACGAAGCAATAAAGTGTAAACACTGCGGTGAGTTTCTGAATGCCTCCACCCACCCACGATTTGCAGAAGAAAAGATTCCATGGTATTACCGAAAATCCTTTATTATCAAGGCAGTCTGCTCTGTGGGGCCTCTGGCGTTGCCTCTAATTTGGTGGCGTCCACAAACGACGCGGGCGTGGAAGATCGGACTCACCATAGGAATCCTAGTTCTCAGTTGGATATTGTTCCAAGCCACGATGGAATCCATTCGTACAATCAAGGAGTATTACAAGCTAATTGAAGGATCATGAAATTATCTATAGGTAGAGCTAGTCAGTAAGCACCGACCAGCCTTACGTCGCGGCTTTATGTAAGTATGCATGGTCTTGTAATTTATTTAAATAAGGAGTTTGCTATGATCAATGTAATTGCCTCGATTCGTGTGAAGTCAGGAAAGCTTTCCGATTATCTTGCGATTCTTAAAGCCAATATGCCGGCAGTTAAGAAAGAAAGAGGATATATCGAATATGTCCCCATGGTCGATATTGACGTTAAACTGCCTCCGCAGGTTCTCGATAAAAATGTTGTCACCATTCTTGAAAAGTGGGAGAGCCTGGAAGCGCTCCATGCTCATCTCGGATCGACTCATATGCTAGATTACAGGGAAAAGGTAAAGACCATAGTCGAGAGTGTATCTCTCAAAGTACTCCAAGAAGTAAATTAAATCACTGACCACGGCGCATGCCGCTCATGTGCGATTTTTAACTAGTATCTGTCTATCGTCTAAGGAAAGGCAGCGGTTCTGATTGGAGGTTGATTAATCTATGGCATATCTCCTCAAACCTTTAAAAGTGCGTTCAATGAACTTAGCCAACCGACTTGTGATGCCGCCGATGGCTACAGCAAAAGCCGAACCTGACGGAAAAGTAAGCCAGGCGCTTCTCGACTACTACGAGGAAAAATCCCATGGTGGCCATATTTCATTGATCATCATCGAGCACAGCTACATAACCCCGGAAGGAAAGGCAAGCGACAATCAGCTTTCCGTATCCGATGACGCGGTGATCTCCGGTCTGCGGAAATTAGCGGATGTCATTCACCGGAATGGATCAAAGGCTGCAATGCAGATCAACCACGCCGGAAGCGCAGCGCTAAAAGACGTCACGGGAACGACGCCTTTGGCTCCTTCAACAACAGCGAACCCAAGGCGCGGCGACATGCCCCGCGAGATCACCCAGAAGGAAATCGGCGATATTGTGAATGCCTTTAAGGAAGCTAGCCACAGGGTCAGGAAAGCGGGCTTTGACGCCGTGGAAATACATTCCGCTCATGGTTACCTTCTCAACCAGTTCTTGTCTCCGCTGACAAACAAACGGTCAGACGAATATGGTGGAGATATTTCTAACCGCATTCGCATTCACCTGCAGGTAATCCAAGCGGTACGCACGGCGGTCGGGCCAGATTTTCCCATTCAGGTACGGTTAGGGGCTTCGGATTATACAGAAGGTGGAACGACAATTGAAGACAGCAAGATTGCCGCCCGGGCATTTGAAAAGGCAGGCGTAGATATCATCCACATTTCTGGCGGGTTTGTCGGATATACTCCCCCCGGATTCACCGGGCAAGGTTATTTTGCTCCCCTCAGCGAGGCCCTCAAGAGCGTTGTTACCATTCCCGTGATCCTTACCGGCGGGATTACTGAAGTAGAAGTTGCAGAGAAATTATTGAAGGAGAAGAAAGCAGACTTGATCGGCGTAGGAAGAGCCATACTTCAAGATAGCACATGGGCGGAACGTGCTATTGAAAACCTTCGATCAAAGTAGAATTTAATGATTCGAGTGGCTGCATTAATGTATCGCCTGGAGATCCTAGACTTCCTGAAAACTGCAGGTGTAACAAATTAGACAGCACTGCATGTTTCAGGCTGAATTCATGGGGTTAAGTTGAGCTCGAGGGGTCTGAACTATGAGTAAGAGTGTCACGATGCTTAAATGGTTATTATTGATGGGGGCCGTCTACTTCCTGGCCGTTGCGCTCGCCCATATGTTGAGGATCAAAATACCTTTGTTGTTCGTGTATTTCGACGTACCCTCCTATGGATATCAAGACAGAATAATTTCCTTTTTATCATTCGGATGGTCGGTCTTTCTGTTTACAGCCTCTCGTGACCCTGTGAAGAACCGGGGCGCGGTCAAGGCGATTCTTATCGCCGGCCTCGGCGCGATCTTCGGCCTGACGGTGATAAACAGCGTCACCGATTTTCGCGCATTGTCCCCGGAAATCAACCCATCAGTGTTCCAAATGGAGACTCTCGGAATGAGCGCTTATGTGGCTGCCTTGATCTATTATTATTTTCTTTCGACAAGACAGAACGCGAAGAGCAACTAGTTCTTCCTGAAAACTGCGATAAACAGAATGCCACTAGATATGCAGAATACATTCCGTAATTCGCAATACACTCGGCTACAAGTGTTCTAAAACTCTTTCAATGAAACTCTTTCAAGGCGCAGAAATAGTCTTGTCTTATCCGAGGTAATTTTTTATGCTCCCAGCCACACATTTCCGCAATATGCAATAAAGTGAAAAGTTGCAAATTCCGGAAATTGACACATGTTCTTCTTTTCGATATCATTATTAAATTAAAATTCAATACAAAGGAGGAAAAATCATGAATAGGAGCCATGTCACATTATTCTTAGCCTTGGAGTTCTCGGTTTTGCTTGTTTGCCCCGTATTTGCTCAGGAGAAGGAAACTACTCAGGTGACAAAGCCGACAGAAGGTTGGTCGCTTCATGTTGATGCAAAAAGGCACATACCGAAAATGCCAGACATTATTGCTCATCATTACTGCAAGCCAGTATCAGGAGGACTCATTGAATGTCAGCTCTATGATAGCGACAAGCCAGACGCCAGACTCATTGGAGTAGAGGTCATTGTAAATAAAGAGACTTGGAATAAATTTTCTAAAAAAGAGAAGGCGCTTTGGCATTATCACAAAACCGAGATTCCGAAAGTAGAGGCCGTACTCCCTGATGTTTCCCCTGAAGAATCGGCAAAGATATTAAAAAGCATTGAAGAGACATACGGCAAAGTTTATATTCTGTGGGACCCTGCCAAGAATGAGCCGCTGGGAAAGCCGCAAGTATCCATATTGCATTAGGATCCATTCAGGGCAGAAGCTAGAAATTATTTGCGTTTACTCTGACAATGCAAATACTAGCTATTATATTTAAATTTGCAAACAAAACATAACAAACCTTCCAGTCGACCAGTGATAACACTGGTTTCGTTTCCATTCCGGCCTGATTGCCCAATGGCTGAAAGCGCTGGTTCTCCTCTCGCTCCGCGAGGGGAGAACCAGGATCTCGAGACCAATGCCCCTTCGGGGCGATGGCTTACGACTGCAGCTTTATAGGTGTTCATCATAAGGGCCTGCGCCACAAGGCGGCGCTTGACCGGTGCGTTAGTCGTAACTACACATCCAACAAAATAATCGAGTTAGTCTAGAGGTTCGATTTACTGCACATCACACAGAGAAAGGGCAAATGATCATGTCCACAAACACCATCAGACTACACCGTGTTCTTCGTGCGACGCCCGAAAGAGTCTATCGGGCATTTCTCGATGCCGACGCAATGGCTAAATGGGTTCCACCGAATGGATTCACAGGCAAGGTTCACCATATTGACGCTAAAGTTGGCGGCACCTATAAGATGTCGTTCACGAACTTCTCGACAGGTCAAAGCCACTCTTTTGGCGGAGAGTTTCTTGAACTGGTTGCAAATGAACGCATTCGCCACACGGACGAGTTCGACGATCCCAACCTGCCCGGGAAAATGCAGACAACTATTTCCATAAGGCAGGTACTTACCGGAACTGAGTTAGACATAGTGCAAGAAGGGGTCCCCGAAGCCATCCCGCCAGAGGCTTGCTACCTTGGCTGGCAAGAATCGCTCACACTGCTTGCGCAGCTTGTCGAGGCAGAGATTCCAGTGTGACAAGGGAACGCCTAACCCATCGTTCAACCCGGACCCAGGCGCAAGCGCCTGGTCCGGTCAACTTCTTCCGTTCATGTGCAATTTACACCCTGTAGTATGCCGTGTATATCGTATGACTAGTCGGTTCAAGTCCGACCGTGGGAGTTCGGCAGTTCACCCACGTAGCGCGAGGGAGGCGTGAGGAGTAATCCAGAGCGCTAAGTTCCCTGACAAAGCCCTTTTAAGGGGGCGAGCAAGCCTGCGGGTCGCAGCGCAAGCGAACCTAGATGTAGCCTCGTTAGTAAAACTTGAAGTTGCCGACCCTCTTACAGACTGGGGAAGGCCGCCGCACCTATCCTAACGCAAACTGCCAAAACCGATAGGTGGACTTCCGGGGTACCAGGGGCGACACGCAGGGCAGCCATACGAGGTAGCACGGGAGGCCCTTGCCGATGCTGTGCAGGACAGCAACTGGTGGATATAAGGTACAAACCGAAATTCCACTGGGTCGGTAAGGGAATCGGATTTGCCCATAGTACCGCTTGTATCCCAAGGACAACATAACCTTGGGAGAGGGAAGGGGCAATACCTTCATCACGTTTCCAAAGGAGGGAAGGATTGCGGAGATTGCGTAATGCTTGAAACTCCAGAGCAGATTCGGGAACTTCAGAGGAAACTATACCAGAAGGCCAAGCAGGAACCGAAGTTCAGATTCTATCTTCTCTACGACAAGGTCTATCGGCTGGACATCCTGGGCCATGCCTACGATCTTGTCAGAGCAAACAAAGGAGCAGCCGGCGTAGACGGCCTGACCTTTGAGCGCATAGAGGAGACAGGAGAGGGGGCGCAGGAGTATCTTGTAAATTTAGCACAAGAGCTACGAGCCAAGACGTACAAGCCTATGCCAGTAAGGAGGGTTTACATCCCCAAGGCAGATGGAGGCAAGAGGCCGCTCGGAATACCGACCATCAAGGACAGAATCGTACAGATGGCGACCAAGCTGGTTATCGAGCCAATCTTCGAGGCTGACTTCCAAGAGAACTCGTATGGATTCAGGCCGAAAAGAAACGCCCATCAAGCCATGGATGATATAGCCACTCACCTCAGGGCAGGCAGAACACAGGTAATAGACGCGGACATCAGCAAGTATTTTGACAGCATCCCGCATGAGAAACTTCTCAAGGAAGTTGCCAAACGCATCGTGGACAAGAACATCCTGAGACTCATCAAGATGTGGCTAACAGCGCCGGTCGTAGAGGAAGAAGACGGAACGAAGAGGTACAAGGATAACGACAAGGGAACGCCTCAGGGAGGAGTCATATCACCGCTCCTTGCCAATATTTATCTCAACGTACTCGATACGCTTTGGAAGACAAGGCAAGTACAGGAGATATATGGGGCACGGCTCATTAGATACGCCGATGATTTTGTGGTGTTGTGCCGAGGGAACACGGAGAGGGTGCGACAAGGAATAGAAACAGTCCTTGCGCACTTAGGCCTCAGTCTTAACGAGCAGAAGACCAAGACGGTGGATGCCAGAGAAGAGAGTTTCAATTTTCTCGGTTTCACCGTCAAGCTCGTGCGCAGTCCGAGGACGGGAAACGTCTTTCCACTGATCTCGCCCTCGAAAAAGGCCATAAATCATGTCAAGGCATCGATAAAGAGCTATACTGCGAGAGCGTACCTCATCCTACCAGTAGAAGACATTATCAGGAACCTCAATAGCGTAGTACGAGGTTGGACAAACTACTTCCATTACCGAAACTGCGGCAACCAGTTGGCGACTGTCAGAAGCTTTCTTGAGAATCGCATAAGGAAGTACCTCAGGCGGAAACGACACAAGCGTGGATGGGGCTACAAGGAATATCCCTATCACTACCTGTATAAACAGCTCGGGCTCTACAAGATGCCAACCTCCACTCCTTGGAGAACAGCACCTGCGAAAGCCTCTGGATGAAGATGATTGGAAAGCCGGATTCGGGAGAACTGAATGTCCGGTTTGATGAGGGGGTCCTGAAGATAGGGTATGGTTGGGCTAGTGAGGCACTGCCAGACGAAAGGGGCAGAAACAGATAGGCTCAACCTGAAGCTACTACGTCAGAGCTCTACTCTACATTCGTAATCCCGGCAACTACGAGTCATCTAACATTTCTCTAACATACTTCCAACGCCTAGGATAGATCTTTCGTGCCCGAGGTAGGATTTTCTGTTACCAGACACACATACCAGTGAATGCAATAATGTGAAAAGTTGCAAATCCTGGAAATTGACGACGCATCATTTCCGTGATTAACTTTAGTTATTCTCCGACTGAGCCAAACCTTCGTGAGAGGGAGATGGAGAGCAGTTCCGTCTTAGAATGCGGGTTAATCAAAAATGCCTAAAATTCTTATAATGACGAGTGTAGTTGGTGGTGGTCATGTATTTCGTGATCTTGCGATCGCTCAAGAACTAAAGAAAATCTTGCCATCTCGTTACGAGATCATTTTTGCATCTGGGGGCAACGCTTACGAAATGCTTCAGGAAGAAGGAGTCCAGGTTGAAAAAATCTCGGCACTGGATTTTCCAGTTCATCTCGGCACGGCTAACTTCTTTAAGTTTTACTTTGTGATGCTCTGGTCAGAATTTCTTCAGATCCTCGATCTCCGGCGGTTGATCAAGAAGCATCGGCCGGCCTTAGTGATCCTCGATGAGTATTTCTTCCTTACGGACTATTGCCGATTGCGAGGTATTCCGGCTGTCTTTATGTGCGATTTTGTTGGGATACCGCACTGTCCCTTCTTCAGCAATCCAGTTCGATCGATTATGGAGAGATTCTTCGATGTGATTCTTACCCATTGGCTGGCACGCCGTGCCCATCGCTGGATCTTTACAGGGGATCTTGATCATGTTCCTCGTGAAGACTGGCGAATTCGTGCCCGGAATGTCGGCATCATGACTGTTGAACCAATCACAAAGCTTCAATATACGCCTCCCCCGACACGACATGAAGCACGTAAGAAATTGGGATTCGGTGATGATGAGCGGGTTGTTACGGTAACGGTCGGATGTACCGGTGCGGGCGAATATTTACTAAAGGCAGCAAATGAAGCTATGCCCCTCCTGATGAATAAAGTACCCGGCTTGAGAATGGAACTCGTCTGTGGCAAGGGGATAGATTCAGGACCGCTTCGCCGCACTGCCGGGCCTGGTGTCCATATCCATGACTATGTTCGAAATTTTCAAGATTATATTGCTGCAAGCGACGCTGCTGTTTTACAGTGTGGTCTCACTTCTACTACCGAGTGTCTCATGTTGGGAGTTCCGATCGTTGTTGTTCCACTCGCTAATCATTGGGAGCAAGCCAACACCGCACGATATGTATCCGAAAAGTTTGGAGTAAAGAGAATCGAAGCTGTCCAGGTAACAACAGAGGTTCTTGCTGATGCCATGCTCGAAATATTGAATCAACCCAACAAGCCCAAATCACCTTTCCGCGGCGACGGCCACATTGCTGCGGCACGAGCGATCGCTGAAGTACTCGTAGAAAAAAAACTGATTGATCATGAAACAGATAGTGAATGCGATTATGAATATTGGCATTGATGAGTCTTTTGTTGTGAGGGGTGTTGCCGGAGTGTTGGCCGGGCTCATTGGGCTCTCGCTCCTGCCTAACACTCTGCTGTCACACCTCTAACGAAGCGTTCATATACACTTATCAAATAGTATTCTTCTATGTTAAAAAGCAAGTCTTTCTTTTGGCAAAATCGTATCTTTTTTGTTAAGGAACGATTTATAGCAAGCGCAATCTTCAAACCCAATCTTCTATGAGCAGACAGTCTGTCGTTGATGAAGAACGCTGCATTGCCTTGATCATTGATGAAGGCGTGGGTTCGTAGTCTGCAAAAGGACAGGCGGCATCTTTCGACCCGCTGTAGAATACTACAGACGATACCCACGGTGAAACACGGGTTTAAGATCGGCTACTATAAACAACAATCCTTATCTTATTGAACAACAGCCGTAGCGTATTCTTGTTGGTTCTTTAAAACGTACCGTATGCGGTTTAACAACTTCCGGGCGATCCGAACGATAGCTTTGGTCTTTGTCATTTTTTTGCACAGTTCATTGAAAGCCATCATCAAAGCAGGATCTTTTCGGACTGCCGTCCAGGCGCTTTCGATCAATACAAATCGAAGCTGGGCATTCCGCCGCTAGATGCTTTTATAAGGATAATGAGATATCTCCACAGGTGGTTGTGAAAATAAAAAGCCGAGGCATGATGCCTCGGCTTTTTATGTCCTCATTTTGCTCGCAGAGGGGAAAAGACGTCGTTATTTACCCAGTAACGTCGTGAACGTGTCGTGGTGGTTTTCCTCCTCGGCAAGGATCTGCTCGAAGAGTAGCCGCGTGGTTGTATCCCCTTCGGAGCTTGCCTGCTTGATGATTTCCTTGTAGAGATCGATCGCTTCCTCCTCGGCCTTCGCGTCGTACTCCAGCATTTCTTTCATAGTGCCGCCCACCTTAATGGGGTCGGGCTTGGTCGTGGGGGTGATGTCGAAATAGAAGAGCCGCTCAGCGATCTTCTCGGCGTGCTTCATCTCCGTGATCGCGACATCCTCGAACACGTCCGCAATCTCCGCTGACTCCAGGCCTTTTGCCATCACATGCTGCCACATGTACTGCACGCTCACCTGGATCTCCCGGGCGATTGCCTTGTTCAACATGTCCGCCAATTTGCTGCTTGCCTTCTGCACCATACCAATCTCCTTTCTCACTGTAAAATGACCGTATACTCACTTTCCAAGAGTTTATCAGAAATTCATGAAAATGGGAACAACATTATGGCGCATCATGGTGAAGAGGCAATGCTGGTGCTTGCATGATGCATCCGATAAGGTCACGGTTAATGGAGTCGCGGTCGGATCCCCCAGTGGGAGGAGAATTCCTGCTCTGCCTTCTCCGGTTCGTCAGTATTGTTGAGGATAAGTTGCCGGAGGTGGTGATAACTGTCGAGATCGAGCTGGGTGAATTCAACCGCAAGGCTGCCTGGCTCGGAACGGATTATTTTCCCATCGGCCTCGATGAGCAGTTTGTTTTCGAATGAAGAAAGCATAATGCTTACTCTGCAAGGAACGCCGGGAGCGGAGAGTACATCATCGGACGGCATGTGCAACCCGCCCATGCTCACGTTTATTTCGGTGTTTGCCCGCATAATACGGTCGCCTGCCCGGACCGCGACCTCGGTGTGGAACGGGACCCGGATAAAGCCTCTTCTATCGGATGGGCCGTTTGCCATTCGCACCTCGCTGTCTGATGGCGGTATATAACAGATAGCCTAAAGTATATCAGCGGTTATCTGTTTCCGTCAATAGGGGGGACACTATTATTTCCCATGATGCCTCGAAGCTCCCAGGAAGGTCTGGAGCGCGGTTCCCGAGCATTTTCCCCGTGCAAACCTATGTTTTGTTTGACATCCCCCCGGGTTTCTGGTAAAACAATACAACCTACCCTTTCTTCTGTGTTGTCAGGAAATTTTTATGGTACGAGGAGGCTGTTTCATGAAAAAGGTTCTGCTTGTTTTCGCTGTTTTGCTTGGTATTTTTACTAATTCGCCGGGGTTCGCTCAGCAGGCATTGAAAAAATTCACCGTACAGGAGATCAAAAAAATGTCCATGACGAAAGCGATCATCGAAACCAAGTTCGGCAACATCACGCTGAAGTTCTTTCCCGATGTGGCGCCCGGGCATGTGAACAACTTTATTGATCTTGCCAAGAAGGGCTTTTACGACGGGACCACATTCCACCGCGTGATCCCCGGCTTCATGATCCAGGGCGGAGATCCGAATACCAAGAACCCGGACAAGGGCATGCACGGCATGGGCGGGCCGGGATACACAATCAAGGCCGAGTTCAACGACGAAACCGCACAAGCGCGGCACGCTCTCCATGGCGCGGGCGCAGAGCCCGGACAGCGCCGGCTCGCAGTTCTTCATCTGCGTGAAGGATTCGCCGTTCCTCGACCGGCAGTACACCGTTTTCGGCGAGGTCGAGAGCGGAATGGAGGTCGTGGACAAGATCGTATCCCAGCCCCGTGACCCGCGCGACAATCCGAACGAACGCATCGAGATGAAAGTCAAGATAGTAGAAGGAAAATAACAAGGTCAGGGGTACCAGGTCCAGTGTCCAGTTGTAGGGAAATGCCTGCCCCTTGACCCTCTTTTTATGGAGCATTTGTTTGAAGCAGGACATTAAAAAAATCGTCGTCGCCTATTCCGGCGGGCTCGACACATCGGTCATCATCACCTGGCTCAAGGAGACCTACGGCTGCCGAGGTGATCGCCTTTACCGCGGACATCGGCCAGGGCGAGGAACTCGAGCCGCTTCGAGAGAAGGCGATCAAGACCGGCGCGAGCAAGATCTACATCGACGACCTGCGCGAGGAGTTCGTCAGGGATTTCGTGTTCCCCATGCTGCGGGCGAACGCCGTGTACGAAGGCCGCTATCTCCTCGGCACCTCGATCGCGCGGCCGCTCATTGCCAAGCGCCAGATCGAGATCGCCGATAAGGAAGGCGCGGACGCGGTCTGCCACGGCGCAACGGGCAAGGGGAACGACCAGGTCCGGTTCGAGCTCACCTACTTTGCGCTCAAGCCGGACGTGAAGATCGTCGCGCCCTGGCGCGAGTGGACCATGAAGGGCCGCGAGGAGCTGATCGCCTATGCTGAGAAGCACAATATCCCGGTGACGGCGACCAAGTCCAAGCCCTATTCCACGGACCGGAACCTGCTGCACATCAGCTACGAAGGCGGCGTCCTCGAGGATCCCTGGAAAGAGTCGACCGAGGACATGTACACCATGGCCGTGCCGGTTGAGCAAGGCGCCGGACAAGCCCGAGTACGTCGAGGTAGAATACGATGCGGGCAATCCCGTTGCCATCAACGGCAAAGAAGCTTCCCCTGCCGCGCTCCTGGCCGAGGCGAACCGGATTGCCGGAGCCACGGCGTCGGCCGGGTCGACCTCGTGGAGAACCGTTACGTGGGCATGAAGTCCCGCGGCGTGTACGAGACACCGGGCGGCACGCTCCTGCATGCGGCACACCGGGCTGTGGAGTCCATCACCATGGACCGCGAGGTCCATGCACCTGCGGGACAGCCTGATCCCACGTTACGCCGAACTGGTGTACTACGGATACTGGTTCGCGCCCGAGCGCACCATGCTCCAGGCTGCGATCGACGAGTCGCAGAAGAACGTGACCGGCACGGCGCGGCTCAAGTTATATAAAGGAAATTGCGACACGGTAGGCCGCAAGTCTCCTGTCTCGCTCTACAATCCCGAGCTCGCGACCTTTGAGGCGGACCGGGTCTATAACCAGAAGGACGCCGAAGGTTTCATCCGTCTGAACGCTCTCCGGCTCAGGATCGGGAGCAAGGCATCCAAAATAAAAGCATAGATCTTCGAGAAGGCAAACAAAGAAAGAATTTGACACTGGTTTACACTGAAAAATATGATTAAAGATGTAGCATTACCAAATTAATCATAGCTTAAGCAGTAAGGTTAGTGTCACATGGTGTTGATACGATATGGCAACCAAGAAGACCAAGTTAATTAAGAAAGCAAAGACGGCCGCGAAGAAGACCAAGCCTTGGGGCGGCCGGTTCACCGAGGCCACGAACGAGCTCGTGGAGGAGTTCACGGCCTCGATCCCCTATGACTGGCGGCTCTATCCCTACGACATCGCCGGCAGCATGGTCCATGCCGCCATGCTCGGCAGGCAGGGCATCATCCCGAAGAGAGAGTCGCGACCGCATTATCCGCGGGCTTGAAGAGATCCTGAAGGAGATCGTCGCGGGCACGTTCGAGTTCAGCGTGGAGCTCGAAGACATCCACATGAACATCGAGAACCGGCTGATCGAGAAGATCGGCCCCGTGGGCGGCAAGCTGCACACGGCGCGGAGCAGGAACGATCAGGTGGCGCTCGACATCCGCATGTATCCTGCGCGACGAGATCGCCGAGATCCACGAGCTCCTCACCGCGCTCCAGACGTGTCATCGTTCATCTTGCCGAACGGCACAGCGATGTGGTCCTGCCGGGCTACACGCACCTTCAGCGGGCGCAGCCCGTGCTGTTCGGTCACCACCTGCTTGCGTACTACGAGATGTTCGAGCGCGATCGCGGCCGGCTTGAGGACTGCTTCCGCCGGGTGAACGTCATGCCGCTCGGCGCCGGCGCCCTTGCCGGGACCGTGCTGCCCGATCGACCGGAAGTTTGTTGCCAAGCAGCTCGGTTTCAGCGGTGTGTGCGAGAACAGCATGGACGCTGTCTCGGACCGGGATTTCGCCATCGAGTTCGTCGCGGCCTGCGCTCAGATCATGATGCACCTCTCGCGCCTGTCCGAGGAGCTCGTCATCTGGTCGTCGTCCGAGTTCGGGTTCATCACGATCTCCGATGCCTTCACCACCGGCTCCTCCATCATGCCGCAGAAGAAGAACCCCGACGTGGCCGAGCTCACGCGCGGCAAGACCGGCCGGGTGTACGGCAACCTCATGGCGCTCCTCACGCTCATGAAAGGACTGCCGCTCGCGTACAACCGCGACATGCAGGAGGACAAGGAACCGCTCTTCGACGCCGCGGACACGGTCACGCTCTCGCTGTCGGTGTTCATCGAGATGCTCAAGGACATCACGGTACACAAGGATACGATGCGGAAGGCGGCGGAGGACGGATTCATCACGGCCACGGACCTGGCGGACTACCTGGTCCGGAAGGGCATGCCATTCCGCAAGGCCCACGAGGTCGTGGGCAGGGCCGTGCTGCGTGCCACGGAGCTGGGGTGCGGGCTCGGCGACATGCCGCTCGCGGAATACACAAAAGCTTTCGCCGCTGATCCGGGAGGACGTGTATGACGCGCTCTCCGTCGAGGCGTCGGTGAGGCAGGCGCACGTCATACGGCGGCACGGCCCCGGCGAATCTGAAAAAACGCCTCACGGTGCTCAAGAAGATACGATGAATAACCGGACGCGGTGGCTTTTCAGGCCTGTCTGCCTGACGCTTATCCTGGCGCTTGCTGTCTCCTGCGGCAGGAAGACGGACCCGCTCACGCCCGACAGCCCGCGGCCCGAGGCGGTGAAGGACATTAAGGCCGTTGTCAGGGACGCCGTCGCATTTCTGTCCTGGCGCGTGCCGACTAAAAACGTCGAAGGCAAGGACATGAATCCCGCTGAGATTCTGGGGTTCCGTATCTACCGTGCGGAGATCGGGGACAGCAGAAAGAAGCCCCGGTACAAGGAGATTGCCGAGATCACGATGGCAAATCCTGCGCCGGCTGAGGTGAGGACGGGCACAGTTTTCTGGAGCGACAAGAACCTGAGATACGGTCAGGTGTACAGCTATCGGATCAGAGCCACGAGCGCGAGGGGAGGGGCAAGCCAACAGTCCGAAGAGGTGCGAGTGGCGCCGCTTATTTCTCTGGCAGCTCCAATGAATTTTACCGCTGTGGGCGATGACAGCAGGAATTTCCTTTCCTGGGATCTGGTCACTACGAGATCTGACGGGAGCCAATACGGAGGCTTTGTCGGCTATAATGTCTACCGTGGCACGGAAAAAAGCCGGTATGAAGAGACACCGCTGAACAAGGAACCGGTCAGGACAACGTCCTATAAAGATACGGCGGTGATTAACAACAAGACGTATTTTTATATTGTGCGTGCCGTGGACAGCCCGACCCTGCCGTGGAAGGAGAGCCTTGATTCGGTTGAGGCATCAGCCACGCCAAGGGACATGACGCCGCCGGAGAGGCCCACGGGACTTACAGTCGTGCCGGGCGTGGGCAGGATATTCCTCACCTGGAACGAGAACAAGGAGCGGGACCTCGCGGGGTACCACGTGTACCGGTCAATGAGGAGCGGCAGGGACTATGAGCGTCTTACGGACAAGCCGATAAACCGCACCACGTTTTCGGACGAGAGGGTAAAGCCGGGCGTGGTGTATTACTACACGGTCACCGCGGTGGATCAGTCCGGGAACGAAAGTCCGATGTCGAAGGAGCAGAAAGCGTACGCTGAGAAGATGAGATAAGAAACACTGCAAATTGGAAAATATAAATCTAAGGAACGAAATTTAATATTTCCACTATTCATTGTTCAATTTCCAACCGGATAGGTTTCCCATGCATGACTTTCTCTATAAAAATGGAGAGCTGTACTGCGAAGGGGTTTCGGTCAAAAGCGTAGCCCAGCGGGTCGGCACGCCGTTCTACCTCTACAGCAGCAATACGCTGGTGAACCATTATCCGGGCCTTCGACAGCGCCTTTGCCGGCGTTCCGCACCTTATCTGCTTTGCGCTCAAGTCGAACTCGAACGGCGCCGATGCTCCGGCTGCTCGGCCGGGAAGGCGCCGGGGCGGATATCGTTTCGGGCGGGGAACTTTTCCGCGCGCTCCGGGCGGGCATCGATCCGAAGAAGATCGTGTATGCAGGCGTGGGCAAGCGCAGGGACGAGATCGAGTATGCGCTCAAGGTCGACATCCTCATGTTCAACGTCGAGTCCGGCGAGGAGCTGCTCGCGATCGACCAGGCCGCGAAGGACATGCATGCGATGGCACGGATCGCGCTTCGGGTGAATCCGAACATCGACCCCAAGACCCACGCGTATATCTCCACGGGGCTCAAGGAGAACAAGTTCGGCATCCCGATCGAGCAGGCGCTGGAGTACTACCAGATGGCCAAGTCTCTCTCGAACGTCGAAGTGTCGGCGAATGCACCAGCACATCGGTTCGCAGATCACCGAGATCCAGCCGTTCGTGGACGCGCTCGAAAAGCTCGTCGGGTTCGTGAACGAGCTCAGGTCCGCAGGCATTGGACATCCAGTACATCAATATCGGCGGCGGGCTCGGCATTACGTACAAGGACGAGACACCGCCGCATGCCCAAGGACCTGGCGAAGGCAATCCAGCCGCTCCTCAGAGAGGCTAGGTGCACCCTCGTGCTGGAGCCGGGCCGGGCGATCGTGGGCAATGCAGGTATCCTCGTGACGAGTGCCCTCTATCACAAAGCAAGCGGCGAGAAACGGTTCCTGATCGTGGATGCAGGCATGAACGACCTGATCCGTCCGAGTCTCTATGAGGCCTATCATGAGATCAAATCCGTGTCGGATCCTGCTGCTCCCGTGAACACCGTGCTCGATGTGGTCGGGCCGATTTGCGAATCCGGCGATTTCCTCGCCAAGGAGCGGGAGATGCCCGAGGTAAAGCAGGGAGAGCTTCTCGCGGTCATGGGCGCGGGAGCCTACGGGTTTTCCATGTCCTCGAACTATAATTCACGGCCGCGTGTGGCCGAGGTCATGGTCAAGGGGAGCGAGTATTACATCGTGCGAGAACGCGAGACCTACAGCGACCTCGTCAGGGGCGAAAAGGTCCCGCGGTGGCTGGAAGGGTGGGAGACAAGAACCAAATCTCAATAACCAAAAATTCAAGCATGTTCTACCATGCTGGATTGTAAAGTGAAGTTTGGAGCTCACTTATAATTTGCGATTTATGAATTTGTCATCCGAGAGATAGGACATGAAGAAGATACCTTTTTACAAAATGCAGGGGAACGGGAACGATTTCATCCTGATCGACAACCGCAGGGGCGTCCTGAAGGGGAAGAACCTGACCGGGCTGGCAAAACAGGTCTGTCACCGGCACCATTCCGTCGGCGCCGACGGGCTGATCGTGATCGTTCCGTCGAAGAAGGCGGACTTCAAGTGGCGGTTCTTCAATGCCGACGGGAGCGAGGCCGAGATGTGCGGAAATGGTTCGCGCTGCGCCGCGCGGTTCGCGTACCTCAAGAAGATCGCAAGGAAGGACATGACCTTCGAGACGCTCGCGGGGATCATTCATGCCGAGGTGAGAAAGGACACGGTCAGGGTGCAGCTCACCGGTGCATACCGGCCTGCGCATGAATATCGCGGTCCCGCTTGACCGCGGCACGCGCACCGGTCACTTTCATCAACACCGGCGTGCCGCATCTCGTCTACCTCTCCGACCATCTTGATGCAGAAGACGTGGATGGCGTCGGGCAGAACCACGCGATAGCACGAGATGTTCAAGCCCGACGGGACAAACGTGAACTTCATCCAGATCGAGGGTCCGCACAAGCTCCGGATCAGGACGTACGAGCGCGGGGTGGAGGGCGAGACCCTTGCCTGCGGAACCGGCGCGGTGGCCGCAGCGCTCATCGCGGCAGCCCTGCGCAGGGCATCGTCACCCGTCGACCGTGATGACCAGGGGTGGCGACAAGCTTATTGTTTCGTTCAAGCGAGAAGGCGAACGAGTTCACGGACCTGCACCTCGAAGGCAAGGCAGAGGTCATGTGCGAGGGAATGCTCTATATCTAAGAATAATCACCGCAGAGGACGCAGAGAAAATCAAGGACGAAATGCTTTTTTTGACGGGATTTACAAGATTATATTTAAGAACATCTTATCCGCTGTTATCCGGTTATCCTGTCTAAAATAGCAAGGAGGCTGCTATGTTCAAAGGTTCAATGGTTGCAATCGTAACGCCGTTCAAGAACGGCAAGGTGGACGAGAAGGCGCTCGGCGATCTGATCGAGTTTCACATCAAAAACGGCACGGACGTGATCGTGCCCTGCGGCACCACAGGTGAGTCCGCCACGCTCTCCCACGAGGAGCACCACCGCGTGGTGGAGTTCACGGTCAGGACGGTGAACAAGCGCGTGCCCGTGGTCGCGGGCGCGGGGTCGAACTCGCACCTGCGGAGACGGTCGAGCTGACGAAATACGCGCAAGAAGGCGGGGGCCGACGGCGTGCTGCTCATCACCCCGTATTACAACAAGCCGACGCAGGAAGGGCTGTATCAGCATTTCAAGAAGGTGGCCGACTCGGTGGACATCCCGATCATCCTGTACAACGTGCCGGGCAGGACGAGCGTGAACATGCTGCCGGCGACGGTGGCGCGTCTCCGGGAGATCAAGAACATCGTCGGCATCAAGGAAGCTACCGGCGACCTGAAGCAGGTCAGCGAGCTCATCCGACTCTGCGGCAGGGATTTCGACGTGATCTCGGGTGACGATTTCACCACGCTGCCGCTGCTCTGCCATCGGCGGCGTGGGCGCCATCTCGGTGACGGCCAACGTCGTGCCGGCCGACGCCGCCGGAATGTTCGATGCCTTCTTCGCCGGAAAGATGGAGGAGGCGCTCAAGTTCCACTACAAGATGGAGCCGCTCCACGGCTCCATGTTCATCGAGACGAACCCGATCCCGGTGAAGACCTCGCTCGCTCTCATGGGCAAGATCACGCGAGGAGTTCCGCCTGCCGCTCTGTCCTATGGCCGACGCGAACAAGGAGAAGCTCAAGAAGGCGCTGAAGGACTACGGGCTGATCTAGACTCGAAACCTTTCACCACGGAGGACGCAGAGAGCATAAGGCAGAGGGCAGTGGGTTTAACGCTATGCGCCACGCGCTCTGCCCCGGTGCGGAACCAGTTGTACAGCGCTCTCAGCGGTAAACAATGAGGAGTAAAAACCATGATTAAAGCAGTCGTAACCGGCGCTGCCGGCAGGATGGGTTCGCGGATCATCAACGTGCTCTCGACCTCGGAAGGCATCCGCCTTTCGGCAGCTGTCGAGCGAAAGGCGCATCCGCTCGTGGGCCAGGATTCCTGCGGCCCGGCCGGGCTCCCTACAGGCGGTGTTCTGACGGTGATCACGGACGACCTTGCTGCCGCGCTCAAGGCCGGGGACGTGCTTATCGACTTCACCCTCCCCGAGACAAGCCTTGAACATATCAAGACCTGCGCGGACCTGGGCAAGCCGCTCGTGGTCGGGACAACCGGATTTTCCAAGGAGCAGCTGGGAGAGATCAACAAGCAAGTTCAGAAGATCCCTTGCGTGCTCTCGCCGAACATGAGCATCGGAGTCAACCTTTGCTTCAAGATCCTTGCAGAGATCGCCAAGACCATCGGCGAGGATTATGATATGGAGATCGTCGAGGCCCACCATCGCATGAAGAAGGACGCACCCTCGGGCACGGCCATGAAGATGGCCCAGGTCATCGCCCAGGCCGTGAACAGGAACCTGGACGAGGTCGGCGTTTACGCACGCAAGGGCATGATCGGCGAGCGTTCGAAGAAAGAGATCGGTATCCAGACGCTTCGTGCCGGTGACATTGTGGGCGAGCACACGGTAATGTTCGCGGGCAAGGGTGAACGCATCGAGATCACGCACCGGGCGCACAGCAGGGACACCTTTGCCGCCGGTGCGGTGCGCGCGGCCAAGTGGGTCGTTGGCAAGAAGCCCGGCCTCTACGATATGCAGGATGTGTTGGGTCTGAAGTAACAAAAGTCAAAAGACAGAGGAATGGAGTGAGATGCACGGCATCTATTACCGGTAAGGAGTTTGATAATGAAAAGAGATTTGGTCATCATGATTGCGGGACTTTTCTTGCTCGCACCGCTCACGTCTGGGGCATTTTCTTCGGAGCATCCGGGCTGCGGCGGGGATTGCAAGGAATGTCACAAGCTAGAGAAAAAAGACGCTGAGAAAATCTTGAAAAAGATCCTCCCGGCGGGGAACCTGCTGGATGTAAAGCTTTCTCCTGTCGGAGGACTGTGGCAGCTGGATGTCGAGGCCGAAGGAAAACGCGGGTCATTGTACCTTGATTTCTCACGGAAGCATTTGATCAACGGCCAGATCATTCCGCTTGAGGCGGTGAAGGTTAATTTCTCGAAGATATCGCTCAAAGAGGCGCTGGTCATGGGGCAGAAGACCGCAAAGAAAAAGATTGTGGTGTTCACGGACCCTGATTGTCCTTTCTGCAAGAAACTGCATGAGGAAATTAAGCAGGTTCTGGCAAAGCGAAGCGATGTCGCATTCTATGTCATTCCATATCCGCTCCCGATGCATAAGGATGCGTATAAAAAGGTACAGTCCATTCTGTGTGGGAAATCGCTAGAGCTCCTCGATGACGCGTTCTCCGGTAAGGTACTGCCAGAGCCTGTGTGCCCCAACGAACAGGTGGAAAAGAACATTGCGCTTGCCAAAGAGCTTGGGTTCAATGGAACGCCAACGCTCGTACGGGACGACGGGACCGTGCTCAGCGGGTATCGCCCCGCTGAACAACTTTCCGAGTGGATTGACGAAAAATAGGAGCATCTGTCGGGGCAGGAATGAAACTGATACGATTTCAGGCTCAAGGCAGGCCTGCACTGGGCATTCTGAGCGGCAATGAGGTTGCGGAACTCGATGGTGATTTTTTCACTCCCTTGAGGACGCTGAAGACACGCTACTTATTTTCTCAAATTAAGCTGCTGACGCCGTGCACCCCGTCCAAGATCGTGGCCGTCGGGCTCAACTACCGTGACCATGCGAAAGAGTTGAATCTCCCGGTGCCGAACACCCCGATCGTATTTCTGAAACCCCCGACAGCGGTGATTGGCCCCGGTGAAGCGGTCCTGTATCCTGCAACGAGCTCGCAGGTGGACTACGAGGCCGAACTCGGGGTGGTCATAAAAGATCAGGCGAGGAACATCAGTCCTGCCTCTGCGCGTGACCATATTCTCGGTTATACATGCGCAAACGATGTCACGGCGCGGGATCTGCAGAAAAATGACGGGCAATGGACGCGCGCCAAATCATTCGACACATTTTGCCCGGTGGGGCCGTGGATCGAGACCGATCTCAATCCGGAGGATCTTCTCATCGAGTCGTATCTGAACGGCGAGCGGCGGCAGTCCTCCCGGACATCGCAATTTATCTTCACGGTAGATTACCTCGTGAGCTTTATCTCGGGGATCATGACGCTCGAGCCTGGCGACCTAATCATCACCGGCACGCCGGCCGGGATCGGGCCGATGAAGCCGGGCGACGAGATCGAGGTCCGCATCGAGGGGATCGGGAGCCTGAAGAACACGGTTAAAAGGTAAAACTTTTTGGACGTAGATAAACGCTGAAAAATCGGATTTCAAATAATCAAAAAAATCTGCGTTAATCAGTGTCCAACGATTATTATTTTTAGGACTGGAGGACTGGGTGGAAGTGCAGAAAACGGAAGAAACCTATATTCAATCCCTCTTCGCCGCGCGCATCGGCGGAAATATGTTTGGCAAAGAACAGAAGATTTACAAGTTTGAGAAGATAAAGCGTGCGAAGCGGGCCGCGCTAGCAGCCCATCCAGAAATGGAACTTATTGACTTCGGGGTAGGTGAGCCCGATGAGATGGCGTTTCCCGGCGTGGTTCAGACACTCCAGAAGGAGGCGGAAAAGCCGGAGAACAGAGGGTACGCGGACAACGGGATTCAGGAGTTCAAGGACGCCGCCGCCCGGTATATGCAGAAGGTGTACGGCGTGAACGGTATCAACCCCGAGACTGAAGTGCTGCATGGCATCGGCAGCAAGCCGGTGCTTGCCATGTTTCCGTCGGTCTTCATCAATCCCGGCGACGTGACGCTCATGACCGTGCCGGGGTATCCCGTCATGGCGACGCATACCCGCTGGTACGGAGGCACGGTGGTGAACCTGCCGCTCCTCGAAAAGAACGGATTTCTGCCAGATCTCGATTCAATCCCTGGAGATGCGAAAAAAAGAGCGAAGCTCCTCTACCTCAATTATCCGAACAATCCGACTGGCGCCGGCGCGACGAAAGCATTTTTTGAAAAAACGGTGCACTTCGCTAAGGAAAACGGAATCATCGTGGTGCACGATGCTGCCTATTCCGCGCTAACCTATGGCGCCAAGCCGCTCTCCTTCCTGTCAGTGGACGGCGCAAAGGACGTGGGCGTCGAGATCCACTCACTATCCAAGGCGTACAATATGACGGGCTGGCGCCTCGCCTTTGTCGCGGGGAACGAGCGAGTGATCGCAGGCTACGGGAATGTGAAGGACAACTATGATTCCGGGCAGTTCAAGGCCATCCAGAAGGCAGGGGTGTATGCGCTCGATCATCCCGAGATCACCGACGAGATCACGGCCAAGTATGAACGCAGGCTGCGGGCAATGACGGGGGTGCTTGCCGAGATGGGATTCTCGGCAAAGATGCCCGTCGGCACGTTCTACCTCTACGTGAAGATACCGAAGGGGGTCAAAAAGGGCAGGAGGTTTGCGAATGCTGAAGAGTTCTCAGAGTTCCTCATTACCGAGAGGCTCATTAGCACGGTGCCCTGGGACGATGCGGGCTCTTATCTCCGCTTCTCTGCCACCTTCGAGTCCAAAGGCAGGGCCGATGAGCAACGAGTACTCGAGGAGTTCAAAAAGAGGATGGGCGGGCTGCAGTTCGAGTTTTAGAACCGAAGGACCTTTTACCGCAGAGGACGCAGAGAAACAAGCAGAGCATGAATGGCACGAATTGACGGATCACACGAATAGTTCAAGTAGTAACCTGTAAAGCTATCGTTCGTGACATTCGAACAGTTCGAAGAATTCGTGTTAAATCCCCCCCCGTATTCTCTGCTTCGTCTGCGGTAAGCGTGAACTATTCTATGCCCACCATTGCATACATCGGCGTCGGATCGAACGTGGGCGACAGGAAGGCCAACTGCCGGAAGGCCTTTGAGCTTCTGGCGGACACAGGCCGGGTCATCAGCGTATCCTCCCTGTACTGCACCGAGCCGGTAGGATATAAGGAACAGGATGATTTTATCAACGCCGTGGTCTCTATCGAGACCGATCTATCTGCGAGAGAACTGCTTGATACCTGTCATGCAATCGAGGGCAGGCTGGGTCGCAAGCGCATGCTGCGGTGGGGACCGCGCACCATTGATCTCGATATCCTGCTGTATGGAGACCAGATGATGAACCAGCCACACCTTGTAATTCCCCACCCGTTGATGGCAACGAGAAAGTTCGTGCTTGTACCGCTTGCCGAGATCGCCCCCGAGGTGATGCATCCCGTTTTGCACAAAACGGCTGAGCAGCTTCTCCGCGAATTGAAGGACACCTCCACGGTCATGAAATGCAGGTCAGACCGCAAAACGCCATGAGCCAGAAATCAACCTTGAGCCATACCCGTTACATTGTAACTGAAGGCCCGATTGGCGTGGGGAAGACGAGCCTCACCAGTCTGCTCGCCGAGGAACTCGGCGCACGCCTGATCCTGGAGCGCGCGGAAGACAATCCCTTTCTCACGGATTTTTACAAGGACCCTCCCCGGTACCGTTTCCAGACACAGACATTCTTTCTCTTAAACCGCTTCGCCCAACAGGAAGAGATGCTTCAGCCCGACCTTTTCACGCGGATCACGATCAGCGACTACCTTTTCGCCAAGGACCGGATATTCGCCTACCTCAACCTTGACGACCATGAACTCGCCCTCTATGAACAGATATATAATATACTCGAACCCAAGGTCGCGAAGCCTGACCTCGTCATCTTCCTCCAGGCAGACACGGATACGCTCCTCCGCCGGATCAAACAGCGCGGCAGATCCTTTGAGAAGGATGTGGACCGGGATTACATCGCGGCGGTGAACGAGGCGTATAATCAGTACTTCTTCCATTACTCCGAAACGCCTCTTCTCGTCATCAACACCTCAGACATTGATTTCGTGAATCGGCGGGAGGACCTCAATGATCTCCTCAAGCAGGTCCTGAACATGAAGCAGGGCATTCAGTACTACGTTCCGAAGTCGCGGGGGGGAAAGTAAGCTCGTGCGGGACAAAGACTCAGGGGCAGAAAAGAAGTCAAGCATAGTAATATGGAGATAATCACTTCCCTATCCGACATGCAATCTTTTTCCGAGTTGCTCCGGAAGCAAGGAAAGGCCATCGGCCTCGTGCCGACTATGGGGTTCCTGCACGAAGGGCACCTCTCGCTCATGCGGGATGCGCGCCAGGTGTGCGACATCGTGGTCGTGAGCATCTTCGTGAACCCTACGCAGTTTGGGCCGAACGAGGATTTGAGCCGCTATCCCCGCGATAGCGAAGGGGACCGCAAGAAGTGCGGGTCCTCAGGCGTCGATATCCTCTTCATGCCTGAGGCCAAGGATATGTACCCCGAAAAGCCGACAGTGTTCGTCTCTGTTGAGGGGGTATCCGACACCCTTGAAGGCGCGATCCGGCCGGGCCACTTCCGTGGCGTTGCAACAGTTGTGGCCAAGCTCTTTCATATAGTGAAACCGAACAAGGCGTTCTTCGGCCAGAAGGATTTCCAGCAGTGTGTCGTGATCAAGCGGATGGTAAAGGGACTAAACATGGACGTGGAGGTCATTGTCCTTCCAACTGTACGCGAAACGGACGGCCTGGCTATGAGTTCCCGGAACAGTTATCTTAATGCTGATGAGCGGCGCGCAGCAGCGGTTCTCTATCGAGCGCTCGTCGCAGCTCGCGACCTCCACACAGCAGGGGCAAAGGAGCCGGAAAAACTCAAGCAGAAAATGCGGGCCGTGATCCTTGCGGAGCAAGGTGTGGGGATCGACTATGTAGAGGTCGCTGATCCGGAAACGCTGGCGCCGCTCGATACGGCGCGTGGCAACATGATCCTGCTTGTCGCGGCACGCCTCGGGAAGACGAGGTTGATCGACAATCTTCTTATCCCGTGACTATGATACCAGGGATATTGCTATCTGCCCTTTCCGAGGTCAGACCATAAGCACTTCGTACTGTTCCTGGTGCAGGTTTGGATCGGCCTTGATCACGATCTTCTTCTGAAATTCCTTTTCCAGTTCCTCAACACCCTGCCGTTCCTCATCATACATCATGTCGGCCACCACGGAGTTTACCGTGACGAGCGCTTTCTTTTCGTCAGCGCCGGTGAAAGCCCTCCGGATCTCCCGGAACACCTCATAGCAGACGGTGCGGGACGACTTCACGTATCCGCGGCCGTCGCAGTAGGGGCAAGGCTCGCAGAGGGTGCGACCGAGGCTATCACGGATCCGTTTGCGCGTCATCTCGATGAGCCCGATCGGCGAGATGTGCGAGATGGTGGTCTTGGCCTTGTCGCTCGATAGCGCCTCTTGGAGGGCCGAGTACACCTTGCGGCGGTTGTCCTCTCGTTCCATGTCGATGAAGTCGAGGATGAGGATGCCGCCGATGTTCCTGAGCCGGAGCTGGTAGGCGATCTCCCGCACGGCCTCGAGGTTGGTCTTCAGGATCGTGTCCTCGAGGGACCGCTTGCCCACGTACCTGACCGGTGTTCACGTCGATCGTGGTAAGCGCCTCGGTCTGGTCAATGATGATGTAGCCCGCCGGACTTGAGCCAGACCTTTCTGCCGAGGGCGCGCGAGATCTCGATCTCCACGCCGTAATGCTCGAAGATGGGCTCGTCACCGTCGTACGGTTTCACGCGCCTGCTGAGCTGTGGGATGTAGGAATCGACGAACTCCTTGACCCGTTGATATTCGTCGGGCGAATCGATGACCATTTTGTCCACGTCCCGGGTAAAGACGTCGCGGATCACGCGGAAGACGAGGTCGAGCTCGTTGTGCAGCAGGGCTGGCGCCGAGGTCTTCTCTTTCTTGCGCTGGACGTTCTCCCACAGCCGGGCGAGGAATTCTATGTCCGCGGTAAATTCTTCCTCGCTCCTGCCCTGGCTGGCAGTCCTGATGATGTAGCCAGTGTTCGGCTTGCGGAGCCGGCTCAACGATCTCGCGGAGCCGCTTTCGTTCTTCGCCGTTCTCGATGCGGCGCGAGACGCCGATATGGTTGACGCCCGGCATCATGACGAGGTAGCGGCCGGGAATGCTGATGTACGTGGTCACGCGCGCGCCCTTGGTGCTGATCGGCTCCTTCGAGACCTGGACCAGGATCTCCTGGCCTTCCTGCAGAAGGTCCTCGATCTGAGTTGCGAATGAGAGCGCTTCCGCTTGGGTTCGACCTCGAGCTCAAGGCCCTCGTCCTCCATCATCGGCGTGTACTCCGAGGTGCTGTCGAACACGTCGCCCACATAGAGGAAGGCCGACTTCTCCAGCCCGATGTCCACGAAAGCTGCCTGCATGCCCGGCAGGACCTTCATGACCCGGCCTTTGTACACATTACCGGCGATGCCGCGGTCCTTCTTGCGGTCGATATAGATTTCCGTGACCAGTCCGTTCTCCAGCAGGGCAACGCGCGTCTCTTCCCGGCCTGCATTTACGATGATCTCAGATGACATGATCTCTCCTCAAACGATTTTATGTCCTAAAACTATTTTATAATAGTACAGAATTTAATACAAGAATTAAAAAACTGCAGGAGCAGAGAGTGGTTGGATATTACATCATCATAAATATATAAAGCGGTCTATGAGGACATGGCACTATTTTTGGCATTAAATTTGCATATTGTATTTAGAAAGGACAGCGATATGTTAAGTAAAACCAAAAAAATTATGAAAGAGGCCGTAGCAACGCTGCATCTCGGGTATAGGATCACCCGAGGTATTGATTACAGGACATTGAGCGCCTATATCCTAAATATCAACCGATATAAAGATATAGACGATATACTCATTGAGGCTTCTCGATGCTTGAAAGACATTCTAGACTACGAACTGTTCAGTTTTGTTATCAAAAATGGTACCTCCTTAGATTTATGGATAGAACCGCGAGCACACACAACCTTATTTATTGAGTCCTTAAGGAAAGAATTTAATAGCCAAATTATTGACTGTAATGTGCATGGTTTAGACAAAAAAACGAGAGAAAATTGTCATAATTATGACACTATTAATACGAGCAGCATTATATCCTATCGGGTCATGGAAAATAATTTCATTTCAAGACTTTATATCCTGCCTAAAAGAAATATGCATAAGTATCACAGCACTATTGTCAACACGATCATCGGCTCCATCAGCATTGCGCTGGAAAACACCTTGAACATAAATCAACTCAAAACTGCCGCATCGGTTGATCCACTCACTAATTGCTATAATCGGAGGGCTTTGGACAGCTTAATTACCAGCGATGTCTTCTACACCAAACGGTATGGCACCGACCTTTCGGTCATCATGATCGATTTGGATAATTTTAAGAAGATAAACGATGTGCACGGGCACCATGCGGGCGATGCCGTTTTGAAGGATATCTGTACACTGCTGCCTTCGCTGGTCAGAAAATCTGATTACCTTGCACGATACGGGGGAGAGGAGTTTGTGCTGGTCCTTCCCGATACGACACTGTATAGCGCTGTCCAACTTGCGGAAAAGCTCAGAAAAAAAATCGAGATGCACGAGACCTGTCTCAGTGATAAGAGCATCAGGGTAACAGCGAGCTTGGGTGTGGCAAGCCTTGAAAACAAGCCAGACGGTGGCAGCCTTTTACGGGAAGCCGATGAGCGGCTGTACAAAGCCAAGGCAATAGGCAAGAACTGTGTCGTTCCGGGTCTGTTGCCCTGTTTCGCCGACAGAGCTTTTATATCGAAAGACCGTGTGCACAAATACGCAAATGCCGTCCGTGTGTCATAGTGAGGAAGAATTTATCGACAGCGACAAAAACTTCGCGAAATCGCTACTATTAAACATCAAGCGGATCCTGCCATGTCCCCCTGCCGCTGTAATACATCCCGGTTCGTTTCACCCCGAACAGTACTGAATGATCTGCGTTCACAGCAAACAACTCCTGGATCACGTCCTGCACGCGCGGCCTGAGCTGGTCTTTATCCAGTAGAATGATCGCGAGTTCGGCCATGTTGCCGACCCTTGCTGCGGTAATTGATTCGATTCCTGGACGGATATCCTTCTGCCGGCCATCTTTCGTCGCCATCACCGTGGTCCGGGACAAGAAATCTACAACCCTGTGTCCAATATCATCGGCATATGCGGCCGGGACCGTCACCTCATATTTATATCTGACAATGCTCCCGGAAAGGGACGGAGATTTTTTCGGAATTACCCGTGCCGCAAGGATCCTTATTCCCAGAGGCAGGGTAGTGTTCAGATTTTTGGTGATCTGCAGGAGATCGATGAACGGGTCGGTCTCCACGTCCAGATACTCTGCCTCGCTCTCGATGCCTACGGAGAGCGCAGGACCGAAGGCGATCTTTGGGTGTGGGTTGAAGCCGCGGGAGAATGCGATCGGCATTCCCGCCCTAACGGCCGCGCGGTGGAATAGTGTCATGAGGTCGAGGTGCGACAGGAAGCGGAGCCGATCGGTTTTTGCATACTTAATCCTGATACGGGTGCTGATGTCCTGCGGGGCCGAGTGCTTCATCTGTACATCTGGCAATGTCACCGGTACGCTCGTTGCTCCAACAGCAGAAGCAGCCGGTTTTCCGAGTGACGAGGTTCCACCGTCCTTGCATCCGATGCCGCACCGCTCGCACTCCACCCGGCAGTTTCCCGTGATCTCCGCCGTCACTGCGCGCCGGTATTCCCGCTTGAGGAATTCCGTGGTCACGCCACTTTTAATGTGATCCCAGGGGAGCTCATCGTCCAGTCCGAGTGCGCGGCAGGCGTACGATGTGGGTTCCAGACCGCACGCCTGGAATGCCTCTTGCCATGTTGTGAAGGAAAAACATTCTGTCCAGCCGTCAAATCGGCAACCGCGTCGTACGGCTTCATCGACGACCTTGCCGATATTCCTGTCCCCCCGCGCAAATGCTCCTTCGAGCAGGCTCATCTCCGGATTATGAGGTTTCAAGGAGATCCCTTTTCGTCTCAGCCCGTTCTCCAAGTAAGCATGCTTTACCCTGATGTCCTCTCGTGTTGCCTGTCCAAACCATTGGAAGGGAGTATGTGACTTCGGCACGAAAGTTGAGACGCTGATATTGAGCTGCACATGACGTTTGGAGGTTTTTTTGCCGAGTGCAAGGATGTCATGAGCAATCCTGATTATGCCGTCCAGGTCCGCATCCGTCTCCGTAGGGAGCCCTATCATAAAATAGAGCTTCAAAACGTTCCAGCCGCTTGCAAATATGGTCTCTGCCGCGTCCATAAGATCGGTGTCGGTCACTGCCTTGTTGATAACGCGGCGAAGGCGTTCAGTGCCTGCTTCCGGCGCAAGGGTGAAGCCGGTCTTGCGCACGCCTGCAATTGCCCGGATCATATCCGGTGTGAGAGTCCCGATACGGAGCGAAGGGAGCGAAATAGAGATGCGGCTTTCCCGGTAACGGTTGACGAGGTCCTGCATAAGCGGCTGGATAACGGAATAATCGCCGGAGCTCAACGATGCGAGTGAAAGCTCGTCGTAACCCGTACAGGAGAGTGATTCGTGGAGCAGCGTTTTGACGCGTTCAGCGCTCCGTTCTCGGTAAGGCCGGTAGATGATCCCTGCCTGGCAGAAACGGCAACCGCGTATGCAACCGCGCGCGATCTCGATTGTGGCCCGATCGTGCACCGGCTTCATGAGCGGCAGAATTGGCCTGTTAGGGTATGCCGCGGATTCTAGGTCCCTGACGAATCTTCTCCGAACGGTTCTTTTCCCAAGCGCAGGCACGTAGAATCCTTCGCGCTGTGCCAGCGCTGTGAGGTATTTTTCTCTGGTCGGATATTCTTGACGGAGCTCCACAATCTCATGGATTGCCTCTTCTGCTTCGCCGATGAAGAAGGCATCGATAAAATCTGCAAGAGGCTCGGGGTTGACGGCACAAGGGCCGCCTGCGATGACCACGGGGTGACTGTCTATGCGGTCTGATGAGAGCAACGGGATCTGGGCGAGTCCCAGCCCTGCAATGATGTTTGTGTATGACAGCTCATACTGGAGCGTAATGCCGATGATGTCGAATTGGGAGAGCGGAAGGTTCGACTCGAGGCTAGTGAGCGGCCTCCCGGAGGCGCGCAGCCGCTGTTCGTAATCCGTCCACGGAGAGAACACTCGCTCGCATGCCGTGTCGTCCCTGTTGTTCAGGATGTGGTAGAGTATCCGGAGCCCGAGATGTGACATCCCGACCTCATAGGCATCGGGGAAAAAGAGGCAGACCTTGGTCCGTATCTTCGAGAGATCTTTATGAACGCTGTGGACCTCGGTGTTGATGTATCGCGCTGGTTTCGCGACCAGCGGCAGGAAATCTTCAAGCATGGAACTCCTTTGAGATTGCGGAGAGCAGGAAGCTGAGAGCAAAGGGCAATCGGAATCGCCAAGTCTTGCGCTATTGCCTCCGCGCTGTGCGCCCTAGTGTTATTTAATAGAACAACATAAACCGACGTGCTTGTATATTCAAGAGTAATCCTAGGGCAATGAAGGTGGTGATGATGGAGGTTCCCCCATAGCTCACGAGGGGGAGCGGTACTCCCACGACCGGCACGATGCCAACGGCCATGCCCACGTTTATGAAAACGTAGAGCGATATCATGGAAACGATGCCGCCGGCCATGAGCACTCCGAGGCGGTCTTTTGCGTTTTTGGCTGCGTCTACGCCGACGAGGAGAAGGATCAGGTACAGGAGAACTATGAGGCCCGTGCCGATAAAGCCGCGTTCTTCCGCGATCACGGCAAAGATGAAGTCAGTGTGGCGTTCAGGCAGAAACGCCATTTGGCTCTGAGTGCCCTTGCGGAATCCCTTGCCGATGATCTGTCCCGAGCCCACGGCGATCTTGGACTGGTTCGCGTGGTAGCCGCTGCCGAGCGGGTCCGAGCTCGGGTCGACGAACGCCCGTGATCCGGTTCTGCTGGTACGGCTTTAGTGAACCCCATATCTTATGTCGCACAGGCGGAACGAGGAAGACCGCCGAGACAATCGTTACCCCGATCAGGATCATGATGAAGACTGAACGCATGCGGATCCCTGCAATCATGACGATGAGGGAAGAGGTTAGGAGCAGCATGAGTGCCGTGCCGAGGTCGGGCTGCTTAAGCACGAGCACGAGCGGAATCAGGACCATGACGCCGGGGATGGTCAGGTCCCGGAGGCCATAGCCGCCACGCTTCGGGTCCTCTGCGAAATACCGGGCGAGGGCAAGCGTGAGTGAAAGCTTAGCGAGCTCCGAGGGCTGGAACGCGAAGGGGCCGATGGCGAGCCAGCGCTGGGCTCCCATGCCGGTCCTCCCCATCACCATGACCAGGAGCAGGAGCAAAAGCGAAGTGGCATACAGAACATAGGCGTACCGCCCCACGGTGTGGTAATCTGGAATAAGCGCAAGGAACATGATGATGACACCCATGGAAACCCAGATGAGCTGCTTGTAATACAGGGACGAAGGGCCTTTCGCTGTGTAGGTCGCACTGTAGACTGCCGAGAGCCCGATGAGCGCAATAGCGAATATGAGGCCGACCATGCCCCAGGGCAGATTAGCGAATCGTCTTTGGTCCAGCATTTTTCATGTACTCCTCTATAACCCTTCGTGCTACCGGCGCGGCCGCGCTGCCACCATGCCCTCCGTGCTCTACCAGCACTGCTACGGCTATTTTCGGATCATCGACCGGAGCATATGCAATGAACCATGCATGATCCTGAGTATCCTCCGAAAGTTTCCTCCCGGGGATCTTTTGGGTGATCACCTGAGCGGTGCCGGTCTTACCTGCCACTATCGCCAATGGGTTCTGGGCTCCGTGAGCTGTCCCACCCGGTTCGTTCACCACGCCGGTGAGCGCTTTCCTGACTTCGTCGAGTGCAGTCGGATCGAGCACAACCTGGTTTTTACGTTCCGGTGAAAATGTTGTTACTGCGCCGGTTTCCCGGTTTCTGGTCATCTTCAGCAGTGTGGGTCGATAGAAATTTCCCCCGTTGGCAATGGCGCTGATCATCTGGCAGGCCTGGATAGGGCTGACGAGTACGAAACCCTGTCCGATGGTATTGATGTAAGTATCACCCGGATACCACGGTTCCTTCGTTTTTTTCTTCTTCCACTCCGTCGTGGGAATAAGCCCCGGTTTTTCTTCGGGCAGAGGGATACCGGTCAAGCTTCCATACCCGAGATTTTTTGCATACTGGGCTATACGGTCCCATCCGATACGTTCACCCATGGTATAAAAGTAAACGTCACAGGACTCAACGAGCGCCTGATGAAATGAGACGGCCCCATGGCCTCCTTTTTTCCAGCACCGGAAAGCGTGTTTGCCGCTCGTGATGTAACCTCTGCAATTGACCTTATCATCAAGCTTGATTATGCCCGACTCGAGGCCGGCCAGGGACACGATGATCTTGAACGTGGAGCCCGGTGGGTACACGCTCTGGATGGCCCGGTTATAAAGCGGATGGGTCGGATCGTTTGTGAGCCGGGTCCAGTCCCTGGGCGCGATGCCCCGCGGGAACAGGTTCGGGTCGTAGTTAGGATGGCTCGCAAGCGCGAGGATATCCCCTGTATTCGGGTCCATTGCGACCACGGCGCCCGAGCGGTCGCCGAGCGCTTCCTCTGCCGCCTTCTGCACATCGAGGTCGATGGTCAGATAAATGTCCGTGCCGGGCCTGGGCTCTTCAATACCGAGGTCTTTTACCTTTCTGCCTGCGGCGTTCACCTGGATCATCCTCCTGCCGGCGCTTCCGCGGAGATATTTGTCGTAAACCTTTTCCAGACCGCTCTGGCCAGTGAGGAGCCCGATGTCAGATTGTTCCTGTTTCCGTTGTGCCTGCGACACTTTGCCGATATAGCCGAGCTGGTGCGAGGCGAGTCCCGCATAGGGATAATGCCTGCGGTGTTCCGGTTCGATGATTGCTCCGGGCAGGTCATCCTGATGGGCTTCCACGACGGCCACCTCGTCCCAAGGGGCCTCTTCCCGTATTTTCACGGGATCATATTTGGTCCTTACGGGAGCCGCATCATCCAGCGCTGCGCGGATGGTTTCCGGACGAAGTTTAACGATGGCCGATAGCTTGTTGATCGTGGCGTCGAGATCCTGTACGTCTTCCGGAATGAGCGAAATGTCGAAGGCGAGCTCGTTCTCAACGATCGGTCTGCCGCTACGGTCATAGATGATGCCCCGCGGCGGCCTGATCTTCACCGGCCTAATCCGATTGCTCTCCGCCTGGTCGTAGTAGTATTCGCCTTTTATTGCCTGGAGGTACCACAGACGGATAAAGAGGATAAGGGTGAAAAGGATAATGAACGCCGCCAAAAACGGGAGTCTTCTCTGGATATCGACGGGACTGTCCTGCTGGTACATCTACAGCTCCTTCTGAAGGGCGTGCCGCTTCAGCGTGCTCAGGACATTCCTGTTACCAATGAACCGCAACAGGAGGATGCCGAGGACTCCTGTATAGAGCGCTTGCGGGAGCATGCTGGTAAAGAACATACTGAGGATCGGAACGGATCCGTAAATCACCTGCATGAACAGCGCGATGAAAAGCCCTTCCGCCAGGGAGAAAGCCGCCAGTAAGATAAGGTTCGATGGACTCGATATGTCGAGAACCCTCCTGCCGAAAATGCCTGCGAACAGGCCTACCAGTCCCCGCGTGAAGCCGTTCAGGCCGATGAAACTCGCCGATCCGATATCCTGGACCAGGCCAATTCCGATGCCTGCGAGCGCAGCTTCTCCTGGGCCGGTGAGCAGCCCAATGATATAAATCACGGCCAAGGCAAGGTCAGGCTTGATACCAGCCAAAGAAAGGCCGCTGAACAGGCTCGCCTGAACAGGGATGATAAGCAGGAAGATGATGAAATAAATGCGGGGCTTCATTTCCGGAGCACCAGTGCTTCTTCCAAGCGCGATAATCTGACGGCAGGCTCCGCCACAACGGTCTGAAATGCGCTAGCCTCGTGTCTGGTGACCTTGGTCACCGTGGCGACGGGGAGTCCCTTGGGGTAGATGCCATCGAGTCCCGAGGTGACGAGCAGGTCGCCTTCCTGGATGTCGGCATAATAAGAAACATACTTCAGGGCGCAGGTGATGATCTTGCCCTCGAGCAGTCCCTCTTCCCTGTTCCTCTGAACCCTGACGGCGAGCGTGCTCCCGGGGTCGGTGAGGAGTATCACCTTTGCCGTACCCGAAAGCACAGCCTGGACCCTCCCGACGATACCCGTCGGAGCGATCACCGCCATGTCCTTTTGGATGCCGTCGTCTGCCCCCTTGTTGATCGTTACCGTGCGCGAAGAGGGTGACGATTCCTTGGCGATCACCTGCGCCATAACCGATGCCGGGGGATGCAGCTTCCTGAAGCCCAACAGCTCGCGCAAGCGTTCATTCTCGATGATGAGTTCGTTCGTGATGGAATTCTCGAGCTTCAGCTGCCCTGTCTCTTCTTTCAAACGTCCATTCTCTCGCTCCGTGTGAATGAGGAAAATGTATCCGTTGGCAGCGGATTCCGCGAAGCGAAAGGGACTGGTGATGACGCGTTCAAAAAAACCGGATACCGCGAGGACCGGCTTCTCCATGAATGTCAACCGTCCAGCCTTCACCTGGAACGTGATGAGCCAGAACAGAATCATGAAGAGGATGAACAGGATAAGGAATTTTTTATGCTTTACGATAAATTCAGGCATTCGGACAGACGCATGTTCTACATGATTACCTTTTTCAGAATTTCCTCATCATCGAGCACCTTGCCGGCGCCGAGCGCCACGCAGGTAAGGGGATCTTCTGCGATAATGATGGGGAGCGATGTCTCCTCACGGAGGAAGACATCTAAGCCCTTGAGCAGTGCTCCGCCGCCTGCAAGAACGATCCCCTTGTCCACAATGTCGGCCGAGAGTTCCGGAGGCGTGTTCTCGAGCGCGAGCTTTATCCCGTTCAGAATCTGACTGACCGGCTCAGCGAGCGCCTCGCGCACCTCGCTCGTCGTCGAGGATTAGCGTCTTGGGGATGCCGGAAACCAGGTCGCGGCCTTTGATCTCCATGGTCTGCCGTAGCACTGTCCGTTTTATACGCAGATCCGATCTCGAGCTTGATCGACTCGGCCATCATCTCGCCGATGAGCAGGTTATATTTGCGCTTGATATAGTTGATGATCGCCTCGTCCATTTTGTCGCCGCCCACCCGGATGGCCTTGCTGTAGACCACGCCGTCCATGGAGATGACGGCGATATCCGTGGTGCCGCCGCCGATGTCCACGATCATGTTGCCCGAAGGCTCTGATATGGGAAGACCGGTCCCGATGGCCGCGGCCACGGGTTCTTCGATGAGGTAGACATCGCGTCCTCCCGATGTGATGGCTGCGTCCTTGACCGCGCGCTGTTCGACCTGCGTGATCCCCGAAGGAACGCCGATCACGATGCGGGGTCGCATGAAGGACTTCCGGTTGTGCACCCGCTGGATGAAGTATTTAAGCATCTCGCCGGTTATGTCGAAGTCCGAAATCACGCCATCCTTGATCGGGCGGATCGTCTTGACATCGCCTGGCGTGCGGCCGAGCATCCGCTTGGCTTCGGCACCTACGGCAAGTACCTTGCCGGTCTTCGCTGAGATGGCAACGACAGAAGGCTCGTTGCACACGATGCCCTTGCCCTTGACGTACACCAGCGTATTGGCCGTACCCAGGTCGATGGCCATGTCGTTCGAAAACCATCCCATAATAGTGTTGATGAACATCGTTAGAAAAGGCTCCTTTCGAAATGCAGGATCACGGAGTGAGGCACAGGGACCGGCGGACCGGTACCGTCAAACCCGGACCATGGTCCCGAGACCCCTGAAATTTAATCTCTCTTGACATCTGTTCGTGCTGCAGAGCATGCTATATATCACGCGGTATCGTGTCCTGTTCCTCCTCTGCAACCGACGGAGGAGCAGTTTGCATGTCGGGCGTTCGGCCTGAAGCTTCGGACAGGACTGCCGGAACGACCCATGTCCGCGCCAGCATATCGCCAATCCGCATCCCCCGGTCGTCGCCGATGGCGGTGAGGCATTCGATGCCGAGCGCAAGGGGGCCGAGGAGCCAGCCGGCGTAGGGGATCAGAAACAGCATAAAGGCCAGTGCGAGCGGAACGTTTCTGATGATCGATTCCCTGTAGGTTATCGCCTTCCCCCCGTCCATCGGGGCGACCCGGAGACCGATTAGTTTTTTGGCTGCGCTCTGCCCCTCGAACAACCCATCGCGGATGAGCAGGTAGCCGACAGCGGAGAGGAAACCAAGAACATCCGGAAGCCGTGCCAGCCCGATGACGAGCAAGAGATCAACAAATCCTGCAACCGCTCTGGTTGTGAGGTCCGCCTTCTGCAATGAGCCTCCTAAACCGATACATGATAACAGAACAAAAAGCTTATTACAAGCGTAAAAGTAAATCCGGTCCCGTTGAAGTAATGACAAAAAAAGGGGAAATTCGTTCGGAGAGGTCTCTCGGCTGGACTAATTGGAGGGGGCAAGCTATACTGTAAAAAGATCCAGTTGCAGGGACCTATAACTATGCCTAATCACGAAGATGGCGGACGTCCACAGCATTTTGCTCTCCAGTGGGAGAGGTTTTTCCCTTTCCTTAAATGGCGTCACCTGATCACCCGCAGGAGCATGCGGGCCGATATCTTGGCCGGCATCACGGGCGCTATTATCGTCCTTCCCCAGGGCGTGGCGTTCGCGATCATCGCGGGCCTGCCCCCCGAATACGGTCTCTACTCAGCTATTGTCCCGGCAATGGTCGCCGCTCTTTTCGGTTCCTCGCACCACCTCATTTCCGGCCCGACTACCGCCATATCTATTGTGGTGTTTACCACGGTCAGCCCGCTAGCAGAACCGTCGAGCGCCGCATACATCCAGATAGTGCTCACGCTCACCTTTATCGCTGGCGTGTTCCAGTTCGGCTTGGGGCTAGCTCGTCTCGGCGCGCTCGTCAATTTCGTCTCGCATTCCGTCGTGGTAGGATTCACCGCTGGGGCCGCCCTGCTTATCGGGACCAGTCAGCTCAGCAATTTCCTCGGTATTCCAGGATCAAAACATCATGCTTTTGTTCACATCTGGATTGACCTCTTCCGCAGGCTGCCGGAGACCAATTTCACCGTATTCGGGATTGCCCTTGCCACGCTCGCTGCTGCTCTCTTCTTCAGAACCTATTTCCCGCGATGGCCCGGTATGCTGTTTTCCATGATTATTGGCAGCATCCTGGCCGTGGCGCTTCATGGCAAGGAACACGGCGTGCGGCTCATCGGGTCTCTCCCGGGACATTTGCCACCACTCTCACTGCCGGACCTCTCAATGGCCTCGGTTCGAGAGCTGGCACCTGCCTCACTCGCGGTGGCCATGCTCGGGTTGGCCGAGGCTGTTTCCATCGCGCGGTCCGTGGCAACACGTTCTCACCAGCGCATCGACAGCAACCAGGAATTTATCGGACAGGGCCTCTCGAATATTATCGGTAGTTTTTTTTCGAGCTATGCTTCCTCGGGCTCCTTCACCCGTACGGGGCTGAATTACGACGTCGGGGCGCAGACGCCGATGGCCGCAGTGTATGCCGCGATCTCACTGACCGTGGTGCTTCTGTTCATTGCCCCGCTCACCGCTTACCTCCCCATGGCATCCATGGCAGGCGTGCTCCTTCTGATCGCCTACAGCCTTATCGATATGCATCATATCAAGTCCATCGTCAAAACGAGCAAGCCTGAAACTGCCGTACTTGCCGTCACCTTTGTAGCAACCCTGTTAGTGGAGCTCGAGTTCGCCATTTACATCGGCGTCATCCTTTCTCTCCTGCTCTACCTCAACCGTACCTCCCATCCGCACATTATCACCTTGGTCCCTGACCCCGACAGCAACCGGCGGGGATTCGTCAACATTCAGAAAAAACCTTCACCCGAATGTCCCCAGCTCAAGATCGTCCGGATCGATGGCTCTATGTTTTTCGGCGCTGTGAACCACATCGCCGAAGAGTTGCATGCCATAACCAAACAGAACCCTGAGCAGGCCCACATCCTCATCGTGGGAGGAGGCATCAATTTCATCGACGTCGCCGGATGCGAAATGCTCGCCAATGAAGCCCATCGACTGCACCTGAGCGGTAGAAAACTGTATCTCTGCTCGCTCAAGGGAGAGGTCATGGATGTCCTGAGACGAGGTGGTTACCTCGATCGTATCGGACCAGAGAATGTTTTCCGCACCAAGAGCGAGGCGCTCAAGAAGATCGTCTTCACCAGGCTCGATCCCGAACGGTGCCGCGTCTGCAAGGTCCGAATCTTCAACGAATGCCGGCAGATGCCAGAGCAGTAGGATGGGCTATGGAGTCAGCCGCAGTCAATCCCCCTGAAAAGAAATAGCGCTTTTTTCGTTGATAAGGTGTATAATAAAAAATTCGCAGTACAACAGAGAAGAGCAGATTCTGACAACCTTCGAGTCCGCCCATCTCAATATGGAATTCATTGTTCATGGACTTGTGAAATAAATTCAGAGAATTAAAAGGAGGGTATATGCTCGAAAAAGTTTCTGCGGGTGAGAACATTGCCGCGTATTGTACAAAGTGCAAATTGATCCTCGATCACACCATCGTTGCCGTTGACGGTGAAGAAATTGTCAAGGTAAAATGCATGACCTGCGGCAGTACGCACAAGTACCGGAGTGCTGCAGCCGTCGCCAAACCCCGCTCCCCGAGAAAAAAGGAGGACGCGGCAAAAGCGGGCGAAGTCCTCTGGGAAACCTGCATTGCTGAGGCGAAAGGAAAAGAGCGCACCTACGATATGGGAGGAAAATACCGCGTTGGCGACATTGTTCTGCACCATGTTTTCGGCAAGGGTGTCGTGCGGAAGCTCTACCTCAACAAGTGTGACGTGCTCTTTAAGGATAAAGAACGGCTGATGGCGTCGTCGAACTAAAAATCATTTCACTGCAGAGTGCGCAGAGGCCGTCATTCCTGCAGAAGTGGGAATCCGGGGTTAGTATTTAGTAAGCCCCTGGATTCCTTTCTGCACAGGAATAACAACATAGGAAGTATCCTTCGCGCCTGTGCGGTGAAATACATTTCTTTTCCCTTCTCTTTCCAGAAATGCACAAAACCAAAATCCTCATCACTTGTCCCAAGGGGATACCTCCCCTTCTGAAGCAAGAACTGCAAGCCTTGAAGTTCCCCATACTTTCGGAGACCGTTGCCAGCATCGAGACCGAAGGCGTCTTCAACGATACATACGCGCTCAACCTCTCACTACGAACCGGACACCGCGTGCTTTTCCTGCTTAAAAAATTCAAAGCGAAAAATTCTGACGAGCTGTACCGCGCCCTGTCCGGCGTGAACTGGGAAGACTATATTCCAGAAGACGGATACCTCTGTGTGACATCAGGTGTTGAGAACAAGACGATCAAAGATTCGCGCTATGCAAGCTTGAAGTGCAAGGATGCCATTGTGGACCGGATCAAGGAAAAGCGGGGGAAACGGCCCGATTCCGGCCCTGAACGGGACCGGTCCGTGGTGCATCTCTACTGGAAGGATGAGCAGTGTGCCGTCTACCTTGATACGTCGGGAGAGCCGCTTTCCCGACGCGGGTACCGTAAAATCCCGCTCATGGCGCCCATGCAGGAGACGCTTGCCGCCGCCGTTGTCCTGGCGACTGGCTGGAATGGAAACGGAAACTTCATCAACCCCATGTGCGGCAGCGGCACGCTCGCCATCGAGGCGGCGCTCATCGGCCTGAACAGGGCACCGGGGCTTCTGCGGAGCAACTTCGGGTTCATGCATATTAAAGGATTTAGCGAATCACTCTGGAATGAAGTGCGCGATAAGGCAAAACAAGAAGCAAGAAGATCTTTTGCCGGCGGGATAAATGCTACGGACATCAGCCCTGAAGCAGTGGAAGCAGCGAAAAAGAACGCGGCCACAGCTGGCGTGGAGCATTTGATCGAATTCGGTGTGTGCGATTACGCTGATACACCTTTGCCCGGGGGTGGCGTCATTGTGATGAATCCGGCTTACGGTGAGCGGATGGGAGAGATCGTGAAGCTTGAAGAGACCTACAAAGGCATCGGGGATTTCTTCAAGCAGAAGTGCAGGGGTTATACAGGCTACGTGTTTACGGGAAATCCGGCTCTCGCCAAGAAGGTGAGCCTGAAGCCGAAACGAAGCATTCCGTTCTTTAACAGCGGCATCGAGTGCAGGCTGCTCGAGTATGAGCTTTATGAGGGGACGAGGAAGGTGAAAAAGCCCAAGGAGTCGAAATCTGTTACTTTATGAAAAACACGGACGATCAGGAACAGCAATTTACGCACTCTTGAGATATTCGATGATTTTTTCTTGGACGGTCTTGAATATCTGTTCAAACCTGGCTTCGTCGTTCTCGAGGAGCGTTATCCTGAAACCCTTCAGGTTGCAGTTGAACCCCGTGAGCGGTACCACGCAGATTCCCGTGGTTGCGAGCAGATAATAGACAAATCGCTTGTCGAGCGCCACGTCTCTCGTAATTTTCTCGACCACTCTTTTACCGCCTTGTCCTTTACCGGTAGAGACTGTTTGCCGTTCAGTACGCCCTCTTCGAACATCACGGTCATATAAAAAGCGCCGTTCGTCCTGTTAACGACGATCCCCTTGATGTCCTTGAGCAGATCATAGGCGATGTTCGAGCGCCGCTCGTATCTCTTGTTCCGCTGCTCAACATGGTCCTTGAACCGCTTGTCGCCGAAGATCTTCGGGATCACCTTCTGCGGCAGCGTGGTGGAGCAGACCTCGAGCATCTTGTCGTCCAGGATGCTCTTCACGTACTTCGTGAACACCGGGTCGTTCTTCTGGTTGTACACCTCGATCCAGCCGCACCGCGAGCCGGGCCAGGGAAGCTCCTTCGAAATGCCCTTCATGGAGATGCCGCACACATCGCCGATCACTTCGGCGAGCGGCACCGCCTTTTTCCCGTTATAGGCCATGTTGATGTAGATCTCGTCGCAGACGATGAACAGATCGTACTCCTTCGCGATGGCCACGATCTCCTGGAGCACTTCTTTGGGATAGACTGCGCCCGTGGGGTTGTCGGGGTTGATGACAAGGATCCCGGAGATCGCGGGATTGTACTTTACCTTCATGCGCAGGTCATTGAGGTCGGGATACCAGAGGTTGTGCGGATCGAGGTTGTAGGAGATATACTCGGCACCAGCGTGCGCGGCTTCGGCGGATGAGTGCGTGCTGTAGGCCGGGCTCGGTCCGATCACTCGGTATTCCTTCCTGAGCTGGCCGTAGATCTTGCTGATGGCGTCGCCTAGTCCGTTGAAGAAGATGATGTCCTCTTTCGTGATCTTGACGTTCCCGTTCTTGTTCGCCATCTGCGCCAGGAACTCACGCGTCGCCTCCAGGCCCTTGGTCGGCGAATAGGCATAGGTGGCGTCGTCGCGATTAGCCTCGATGACGATTTCCTTGATCCAGTCGGGGATTTTTTCGCCTTTCTGCACCGGGTCGCCGATGTTCTCCCAGATGATCTCGACGCCCGAGGTTGCCGAATTCCTTGGCAACGGCAACGATCTCCCGGATCTCGTATTTTAGTTCGTCTGCACCGATCGAAACAATGTTATTTCTCATGAGACTTCCGAATGTCGGATGCCCGGCAGTCTGCTACCGGGAAAAAGACATGCCCTCCGTAATGATTTATGAATGCCGATAATTTCCCTATATTACTAAAAGTGCAAGGCAGAGTAAAGATATTTGTTAACATGGTGGTGGCGTCAGGACTGTTTCCGGAACACGAAAATGGAACGCCATCTGCTTTACAAACAGAGGTAACCATGATATTTTTAAAGAAAGAGCGATGCTGCGTTACAGTAGATCAAACTATGGAAGTAGCAGTTTAGTTTTTTTACCAAAACAGCAACAAACCTGAGAGCGTGCTCGCCGTGACCTTCCTCGAGCACCTGATGGCGTGGAAAGACCCGCACGACACGCTGTACTTCGGAATCGCTATCTCACTCGTATCCGCATCACTCGTTGCGTTTAGCTATTTCAGCGATAAAGATTGATACTGTGTACCGTATCTCTCACGGGGAAGAACGTGCGTTTTCACCAGGTAAATATAGAGTATACGCTGGCCGAACTGAAATCGACTCCACAGGGCATCACCATCGATGAAGCGCGGAAGCGCCTGGCGCAGTATGGCCCGAATGTGCTTGTCGAGCGCAAGAAAAAGACGGTGCTCGTCATGTTTCTTGGCCAGTTTACGGACTTTATGATCCTGGTGCTGATTGCGGCGGCATTGATCTCCGGGATCATCGGCGAAGCGTCCGATACGATCGCTATCGTCGTGATCGTGCTCTTGAATGCCGTGCTCGGGTTCAGCCAGGAGTACCGCGCCGAAAAAGCAATGGCAGCCCTCAAAAAGATGGCCGCCTCCAATGCCGTCGTAGTTCGCAGCGGCGAGCACCAGACCGTTGCTGCATCCGAACTGGTCCCCGGTGACGTCGTTCTGCTCGAAGCAGGCAACATTGTTCCAGCCGATATGAGGCTCATCGAGGCAGCGCGCTTGAAGGTCGAGGAGGCCGCCTTGACCGGGGAGTCAGTTCCGGTGGAGAAACACGTGGACGCGATCCGTGAGGAGTCGCTTCCGCTCGGCGACCGGAAGAATATGCTGTATAAAGGCACGTTTGTCACGTACGGCCGCGGTGCCGCCGTGGTGACCACAACGGGCATGGACACCGAGTTCGGTAGGATCGCAGCCATGCTTCAACAAGAAGATGAAGGTAAAACGCCGCTCCAGAAACGACTTGCGGTCTTCGGCAGAAAACTCGCTTTCGCAGTGCTCTTGATCTGCTCTATCATCTTCACGGGAGGGCTGCTCCGGGGAGAAGAGCCGGTCAATATTTTCCTGGTTGCCGTGAGCCTTGCCGTTGCCGCCATCCCTGAGGCGCTGCCGGCCGTGGTCACGATCTCCCTTGCCATCGGCGCCCGGAAAATGGTGAAGCAGAACGCCCTTGTCCGGAAGCTCCCGGCAGTCGAGACCCTCGGCTCTGTCACGTACATCTGCACGGACAAGACCGGGACGCTCACGCTGAACAAGATGACGGTAGAGGAGATGTGGGTGGATGGGAAGATAATCAAGACGCAGAGGGCAGAGGGCATGGGACAGGGGACGGAAATGGACTCATGCTCTATACCCCATGCACCATACTCATTATTCCTGACCGCCCTCGCCCTTTCCAACGACGCACGCCTTGACACATCCGGGAACATCATCGGCGACCCGACCGAAGCGGCACTTTTTGCAGTCGCGCGGGAGAACGGTTTTCAAAAACAAAAACTGGAGACTGCCTATCGCCGCGTTGCGGAGCTTCCCTTCGATTCCGATCGAAAGCTCATGACCACGTTCCATGAGCTGCAAGGGGCAGGGGGCAAGGGGCAGGGGGCATGGGCGAATGCTCACTTTATCTCGTTCACCAAGGGGGCCGTGGAGGTTCTGCTGGGCAAAACAGCGGGAGTCCTGACATCAGAAGGGATCAGGGACATCGATGTCCGGGATATTCTCGCCGTGAGCGATCGGATCGCAGCCGACGGTCTCCGCGTCATGGCAATCGGCATGCGGACGTGGGACGAAGTCCCCGCAGCTCTATCTCACGACAAGGTGGAGGAAAAGCTGGTGCTCCTCGGCTGCGTCGGCATGATGGACCCGCCGCGGGAAGAGGCAAAAGAGTCCGTAGCGCTCTGCAGGAGCGCAGGCATCACGCCGGTGATGATCACCGGTGACCATCCCCTGACCGCCAAGGTAATCGCTAAGCGGGTCGGTATTCTGGAACCAAACGATCCCATGGCGATCATCACCGGCAGAGAGCTTGACGAGCTTTCTTTCGATGAGTTCGAAAAACGGGTCGAATCACATCCGCGTGTACGCGCGGGTCGCGCCGGAGCAGAAATTGAAGATCGTGAAGGCGCTCCAGGACAAGGGGCACTTCGTTGCCATGACCGGCGACGGAGTGAACGATGCGCCGGCGCTCAAACGCGCCGACATCGGCGTTGCCATGGGGATCACAGGCACCGATGTGGCCAAGGAAGCGTCGTCCATGATCCTGCTCGATGACAACTTCGCAACAATCGTGAAGGCCGTGAAAGAAGGAAGGCGCATCTATGACAATATCCGAAAGTTCATCAAATATCTCCTCTCGACGAACTCGGGCGAGATATGGACCCTCTTCCTCGCGCCCTTTGTCGGCCTCCCCATCCCTCTCCAGCCGATCCATATTCTCTGGATCAACCTCCTGACCGACGGGCTGCCGGCGCTTGCGCTCTCCATGGAGCCGGAGGAGGGCGACCTGATGAAGCGGCCTCCGCGCCATCCGCGCGAAAGCATCTTTGCCCATGGCCTCGGCATCCACGCGATCTGGGTCGGCCTGCTCATGGCAGCGGTTGTTCTCTCGCTCCAGGCATGGGCGATCCATATCGGGGACGCGCACTGGCAGACCATGGTCTTTACTGTGCTCTGTTTCCTGCAGCTTGGGCATGTGATGGCCATCCGCTCCGAACGGCAGTCCCTGTTCAGGCAGGGGATTCTGACCAACATGCCGCTCCTGGCGAGCGTGGCCGTCACCATTTTTCTCCAGTTCCTGACCATTTACGTCCCGGCCCTTAATCCCGTATTCAGGACCCAGCCCTTGAGCGCCATGGAACTCATGGTGGTCCTTGCTCTTTCCTCAATCGTGTTCTTCAGCGTGGAAATTGAAAAACTGATAAAACGCTCTCAAAAAACAACTTGACTTCTCGCGTGCGGCGTATCATAATTTATTGAAATAACAAGAAATCAGTAAGAGAGAGGTTTGAACGCCAGCGTTGATGTGCCTATCGTCGTTCTTGAGAGAGAACATCCCGTACTGACATAATCTTGCAGCTGCTATCGAATCTGTCACGAGGAGGTGATGAGAGTGGCGGATCGCCGTTTGCATGAAGTGTTTTCACCATGAAACTGGGGTAGTCCTGATTATGATGACAGACTCATAACAGAAAGGGGGACCACAGCTGTATGGAAGAAAAGGCAAAAGGCATAAGTGAAGACTGGCTTGCAGTATGGATCGGATTATTCATCTTCGTCGTTTCCCTCGGTGCCTTCGTTGGCACGGATGTCCTGAACTGGGGAGTTACCACCGCAGTCTGGACCGACATCTCGAAGGCCTTAAAGCCGATATCGGCGACATGGCTCGGCGGCCTCGGATCGCTCATTCTCACCTACATTGTCCTGCTTGTTATTATGACCGTCGGCGCCGTTGCGCTCAAGGCCGACATCAAGAACTTCATCATCGGTTTTACCGTCGTATTCTGGATAAGCTACATCTGCTGGATGCTGGGGAGCTGGGCCAACATTGCGGTGACAACGCCGCCGGATATGAAGAAGTTCGGGATAACCTGGTCGTTGAAGCTTACGGCTGAGGCCGGGTTTATCATCGCTCTACTCGTAGGCCTGTTTTTCGGCAATTTCGTGCCTTCCTTCGCGAACGCTATTAAGGAGGCCGTCCGGCCGGAGTGGTACATTAAGACCGCCATTGTCATCCTCGGCGGATCCCTCGGCATGATGGCCGCGGAAAAGCTGGGACTGGCCACCGCGATCATGTTCCGCGGACTCTGCGCCATTGTCGAGGCCTATCTCATCTACTGGGCTCTCGTCTATTACATCGCCCGCAAATACTTCAAGTTCAGCAGGGAATGGGCAGCGCCCCTCGCGTCTGGCATCTCGATCTGCGGCGTGTCCGCCGCGATCGCCACGGGCGGCGCGATCAAGGCCCGGCCGGTGGTGCCGATCATGGTCTCCTCGCTCGTCGTGATCTTCGCCGTGGTCGAGCTCATTGTCCTTCCGTTCTTTGCCGAAACGTTCCTCTATAAAGAGCCGATGGTGGCCGGCGCCTGGATGGGCCTCGCGGTCAAGACCGACGGAGCGGCCGTGGCCGCCGGCGCCGTGACGGAAGGCCTCATCCTGGGCAAGGCGGCTGCCGAGGGCGTCATGTACCAGCCCGAATGGATCAAGAACGCCGCTGCCGTCGTAAAGGTCTTCATCGACATCTTTATCGGCGTGTGGGCCTTCGTTCTTGCCATCATCTGGTGTTCGTTCATCGAGTGCAAGCCTGGCGAAAAAGTGCGGCCCGGCCAGATCTGGGACCGTTTCCCCAAGTTCGTTATCGGGTACATTGTCACGTTCCTGATCATTCTTCTCGTATGCCTGCCTGCATCCAAGAAGATGACGGCTATGAGCGGGCAGACGGCCCCGCTTACCAAGCAGATAGCCGCTGAAGAGACCCAGCTTACCGCTCTGAACAAACAGATTGCCGAGGCAGAGGCCCGCCTTGCCGCCGTTCCGCGCAAGGACAAGAAAACCCTCGCATCACTGAAAACCCAGCTCGGGAAAGACAAGGCTGCCGTTGCCACGCTGACCGAGAAGCTCTCAAAGGACAAGGCCGACCTCGCGCCCCTGAACGATCAGATCAAAGGCCCCAAGGCGACCATGGGCGCGGCCAAGGCTGCGACCGGCGAAGCCAACGTGTTCCGGGGGATCTTCTTCGTCATGACCTTCTTTACGATCGGCCTGGTGTCGAACTTCAAGAAGCTCTGGGAAGAAGGCATCGGCAAGCTGGCTGCGGTCTATGTGATCTCGCTCTTCGGGTTCATCATCTGGATCGGGCTCATTATCTCGTGGATCTTCTTCCACGGCGTCAAACCGCCGCTGGTGGGTTAGAGAGAGGGAAAGGAGACTATTATGGCTGAACAACCAAAATTAGCGGAAGAGTTGAAAAAGATGGAATGGGAGCCGCTGCTTCCCGTTGAGAAGAAGCTCATCGGGTGGAGCATCGGCTTGGGCTTCGCCCTCCTGGGCATCCTTGTCTGGGTCAGCTACACCTTCTTCCCGACAGGGCATTAAGGCAGAAGCGGTACTGAAGGGCGGCAGAGATTATCCTGCCGCCCTTTTTTTGAGAGGGGAGCAATTTGAATCCTGCGGTGTTCGGAACCATCAGTTTTGACTGGAAATTTCTGACAAGTCTTTTCAGCATCGTCATTATTGACCTCATATTGGCTGGAGACAATGCCGTGGTCATAGCCATGGCGGTGCGGTCACTCCCGAAAGAGCAGCGCAGGAAGGGGATTATCTACGGCTCGGCCGCTGCCGTGGTTCTCCGGGTCGCGCTCACCTTCTTTGTCGCCCAGCTGCTCAAGGTGAGCTATGTCAAGCTGATTGGCGGCATTCTCATCACCTGGATTGGAGTGAAGCTCTTCATCGAAGGGGCGCCGGAAGAGGCGGACAGAAAAGAGGCGGCCTCCCTGTGGCATGCGGTCAAGATCATCGTGATCGCTGACACCACCATGGCGCTCGACAACATGCTTGCCGTGGGTGCAGCATCTCATGGGAATTTATTCCTCCTCTTCTTCGGGCTGGGGTTGAGCATCCCTTTCATCGTATTCACAAGCAACCTGCTCTCGATGCTCATGGACAGATACCCCGTTATCATATATATCGGCGCCGCAATCCTCGGGAAGGTAGGTGGAGAGATGATCATCACGGACCCTGTTATCGTGCGTCTGATCGTTCCAACCAGGCCGATTAACTATCTTGTCGAAGGCATATTCGCCTTCGGCGTCGTCATAGCCGGAAAGCTGTGGCTGGGACGTACAATTACGAGGGAAGAACGGACAGAGCATATGCGCAGTGGTGCTAAAGCCGCGGTAAAATCTGATGACTGAGACCGGACTACAATCATGTCAATCCTGACGATCTCGAGAGAGTATGGAAGCGGCGGGCGGGAGATCGGTCAGGCCGTGACCAAGGCGCTTCAATACGAGTATGTCGACAAGGACAAGATGCTCGCGGACATCCGGGCAACTGGACCGAGGTGGGAGCAGTGGGCTAGAGGCCTCGATGAGCACTGCCCGAGCGTGTGGGAAAAGTATGACTGGTCTTTTAGGGGCTTCGCCGCGCTAATCCAGAGCGTCATTCTCAACTACGCACTCAAAGGAAACGTTGTTATCATGGGCAGAGGCGGAAATTTCCTGCTCAAGAATATCCCGCACGCTTTTCGGGTCCGTATAGTTGCGCCTGTGGAAGCGCGCATCGAGAGGATCATGAAACGGGAGGGTCTCGATAAGGACACGGCGCGCTGGCTTTGCGAAAAGACGGACAGCGAGCGTTCGTGCTTCATCCATGCCATCTACGGCAAGCGATGGGATGATCCCGCAGAGTACGACAAGGTCTTTGCAGTGAGCGATCAGGTGGTGGATGACGTGGTGCGAACAGTTCAGGACGCCTTGGTCGAGCGGCAGCGGAAAGACACCGAGGAGGCGATTAACTTCCTCCGAATGCGCGCCCTTGCCGCAAAGGTCAAGGCCGGGATCACCACGAATCCAAACTTTTTTATCCCCACGCTCGACGTGTTCTATGATGGAACAGAGATCGTGCTCCGCGGGGTCACGCATACGCCCAAAGAGCACAAGCGGATCGAAGATACGGCGAAGGAGCTCGCCGGTGGTATGCCGGTGCGGTGCGAGCTCCACTACAGGCGATGATTTGACGACAGACGTAATCCACGCCCTTTGTCCACAGGGGAAACGGTCGGACTGGTCCTTGACTATCAGGCGCGAGACAGCTTCCCCGGACGCGCTTCTTGCCCCACGGCTCTATGCGTTTCCATTGCTTTCGGAGGTTGTTGTTGAAAAAGATCATATATGCCGTCTTGCTCGTCAATGTCTTCATAGGCCTTCCTTTTTCATCCTTCGCCAAATTCGATCCCTCGTTCACCTGGACCACGCTTGAGACTCCGCACTTCTTCATCCACTACCATCAGGGCGGCGAAGAGATCGCCAGGCGCACTGCCCAGATCGCCGAGGACGTGCATGCGCGGCTTGTGCCGAGGATCAAGTGGGAGCCGAAGGAAAAGACCCATGTCGTGCTCGTGGACGCCACGGACGAGTCGAACGGCATGTCCACACCCCTGCCCTATAATCAAATGATCCTCTTTCTCACCCAGCCGGTGGGCGAGCCGGGCTTCGGCACGACGGAATACGACGACTGGATGCGGCTTTTGATCACCCATGAGTACACGCATATCCTTCAGCTCGACATGGTGCATGGTGGCCCCGAAACTCTCCAGGGCATTCTGGGGAGAATATATTTTCCAAACCTGTTCCAGCCGATCTGGATGATCGAGGGACTCGCCGTGTATGAGGAGACGGAGCAGACCTCCGGCGGACGCGGACGTTCGCCCGGCGCGGACATGGTCCTCCGTATGGCTGCCCTTGAAGGACCCTTCCCGTCGCTCGATCAGGCGACGGTCTTCCCCGATTCCTGGCCGTCGGGACAGGTGCCGTATCTTTTCGGGGAATCTTTCACCCGGTACATCGTTGATCGGTACGGGAGGGAGAAGCTTGCAGAAATCAGCACGACCTACAGTGGTCGGGGACTGCCTTTTTTCGTGGACTCGACTGGCAGCCGCGTGCTCCATCGTTCGTACAAGGACCTCTGGTTCGAATGGGAGGTCAGCCTCCGGGAGCGCTACCGCAAGCAGGAGCAGAAAATTCGATCGAAGGGCCTTACCACGTCCACGCAGCTCACCCGAAAAGGATACGACACGATAGCGCCGGCATTTTCCCCGGACGGAACACGCATCGCGTACCTCGTTGCCAACGGCGATGAGTTCCCCGGCATCTACATGATGAACGCTGACGGGAGCAATGATCACAAGCTTGTGGAGAACGTGTTCCCTGTGAGCGCCGGCGAGAACCTTGCCTGGAGCCCTGATGGCACTAGGATCTACTATACCAAGGAAGAGATTCAGAGAAATACCGACATGTACAACGACATATATTACTATGATCTCAACAAACAAAAAGAAGTCCGGGTCACGGATATGCTTCGTGCCCGCGACCCCTTTCCCTCGCCTGATGGCAAGAGACTCGCGTTCGTGATGAGTAAGATGGGCCGGACGCGCCTCGCCACAAGCGATATCCCTGATGAGCGGTCACGTCCTGTTCGCCCCTTGCAAGTCACCTTTCTTAGCGAAGAGAGCGAGATTCAATATTCTGCCCCGAGATTCAGTCCCGACGGTACAAAGATTGCCGTGAATGTCTGGCAGAGCGGAGGTTACCGAGATATCTGGATCCTCGACAGCCAGGGGAAGAAGCTCGGTGAAGTTACTCATGACCACGCTATCGAGGGCGCACCTTCATGGAGCCCTGATGGGAAATATATCTACTTCTCATCTGACCGGACCGGCGTCTTCAACCTCTATGCCTATGAACTCGTGACAAAGAAGCTCACTCGAATAACGCACGTCCTCGGCGGAGCTTTCACACCCTTTCCGTCGCCTGATGGGAAGACGCTCGCCTTCTCTTCGTACAGCGCAAAAGGGTACGATATTCACACGCTAGCGGTTGACCAGGCTTCCTGGACACCTGCGGAGCCATACATTGATCGTTATCCCAATATAAAGTACGAAGAAAAACCAACCGAGACAACGTCGAAGACCTACAGCCCGCTCTCCACCATCTATCCGCATTTCTGGCTGCCGTGGTTCGGCTACAGTTATGAGAGCGGGACGCTCGGCGGATTCTTCACCTTAGGGCAGGACGTGATCCAGCGCCATCAATACGTAGTGACAGGCCTGTACGGCCCGAAGACGGGACGAACATGGTACACCGTTGACTATTTCTATGAAGGCCTGTATCCTACGATTGGCCTCCATGCCTCAGATGCGGATGTGACGTACAGTGATTTTTTCATGACCCCGACAGGGCCGAAAGATTATGTGGAACAGGAGAGGAGCTACAGCATTTCCGTCATCGTGCCACTCATCAAGACGGCAACGCAGCACTCTGTGGAGATCGGATATCGGTGGCAGGATATCTCAAATCTCACGACGCTTTCTCCATCGTACAGCCCCCAGCCCGCGCGAGGAGTGCTGGCATCAGGCAGGCTCGCATATGTCTATAACAGCGCGCGGCGGTATGATTTCTCCATCAGTCCGGAACAAGGAAGAACGATCGAGCTGGGCTATGAACGGTTCGACAAGTCCCTTGGCAGCGATTTTGAAATCAATAAGTATACGGCTGACTGGCACGAGTACATCAATTTCCCCTGGAAGCACCAGGTGCTCCTGGCGAGAGTGTTCACCGGAAGTTCGACGGGCGAGACGATCCCGCAGGGAGCGTTCCAGCTCGGTGGCGACAACGCGGGCGATATCACGCTCTCCATCGACGATACTGCCGTGTACCTGCGGGGATATCCATTAAATTCGTTCCGCGGACAAAAGGCAGGATTGGCAAGCCTCGAGTACCGATTCCCAATCACGAACATAGAGCGCGGGAGCGGTACCACACCGTTCTTTTCTCGCAGGCTTCATGGTGCTGTGTTTGCCGAGGCAGGAAACGCATGGGACGGGCCATTCCACGGCTCTGACCTGAAGCGTTCCGTAGGTGCTGAGGCAAGGCTAGATATGTATCTTTCATACTACTTCCCGATCACGCTTCGGCTGGGCATAGCCAGGGGGCTGGACGAAAAAGGCGAAACGCAGATCATTTTCGGGCTCTGGGTGCCGGTATTGTTCTGAGGGAAAGACCGAAGGGACAAAAAGTAGCTTTTTGTGTATTGCGTTTTCATATGGTTTAAACTATCCTGTTATTATGATTATATATCTACTCCTGCTCTCGAGAGGTGATTTATGATTCTTGTTACCGGCGGCACAGGGTTTGTTGGCGGGCATCTGATACGGCGCTTGCGGCAGGAAGGACTTCCAGTAAGGACCCTTACCAGACATCCAGATAGGGCACAGCCTCTCAAAGATCTCGGCGTTGAGGTGGTTCTCGGAGATATTTCGGAAAAGGTCTCGCTCGAGAAGGCCGCAGAAGGAATTGAGCGTGTGATCCATCTTGTAGGCATCATCCAGGAGATCCCGGGGGTGACCTTTCGGGGCGTGCACGTAGAGGGGACACGGAACGTTATCGAGGCAGCGCGCAAGGCTGGTGTCCGCCACTTCTTCCACCAGAGCGCGCTCGGCACACGGCCTGGCGCGAAGAGTGAGTACCACAGGACCAAGTGGGAAGCCGAGGAACTCGTACGCCAGAGCGGTATTCCCCATACAATCCTCAGGCCGTCGCTCATCTACGGCCTCGGCGATGGGTTCACGACCAGATTGTCGGAGATGTTGAAGCTTGTCCCGGTCATGCCGGTGATTGGGTCGGGCAAGTCCAGAGTTCAGCCCGTCTACATCGACGACGTGGTGTCCTGCATGGTCAAGGCGGTAACCGGTGATGCTTTCCTGAATGAGATCTATGAGATCGGCGGGCCGGACCAGCTGACCTATGAAGAGGTGACGAAGGCCATTGCAGAAGCAATGGGCATCAAAAGGACGGCGGTTCATGTGCCCTTATTTATTATGAAGCCGATTGCCCGTGCTCTCGAGACCATGCTCTCGAACCCGCCGCTGACCACAGACCAACTTATCATGCTCCAGGAGGATAACGTCTGCAGCATGAGGGACATCCGCGATGCCTTCGGGATCGAGCCATTAGCGTTCCGGGAGGGACTCAGAAAATTCATCAGGCCCGTAGCAGGCTGACAACGCGAGGAAGAGACGTGGAGAAAAGCGACGGCAAAGCCTACACGACATTTATTGACGAAGTGCGCGTACGGAACTACCTGAACACGGAATGGATGATCGCTAGGGGCAGATGGTTCGTGATCGTATTTCTGTCCCTGTATATTAACCTCCTGAAGCCGCAGGGACAGCCGGTTGTTGTATTGAACGCTCTCCTGGCCCTTGCCGCGGCCTATAACCTCGGTGTCAATCTCTCTCTGGGGCGGGTTGGGGCGTTTTCGATCAAGCTTACGTTCCTCTTTATGTATTGCGATATCATTGCTGTCGGCACGGGCCTATTTTTCACCGGGGGTGTTAAAAGTCCCTTTCTCTTTCTTTGGTACCTTAGCTTGTTTACCGCAGGGATCCGGTTTGGATTTATGCAGTCGCTCCCTATGCAAGTCTCCGTGGCAGTGTTCTACCTCTTCCTCCTGTTCCGAGACGGCAGCATCAGTGATCAAGAGTTTATCAGCAGACTGGTCATAGGTCTCTTTGCCATCATCGCCATATCGATGTATGGGGCCATTTTCTCGCGTGAGGAAAAGTATACCCATCGACTCATGTCGGAGTTTCACAGGGATGCCATTACGGACCGGCTCACCGGGCTCTATAATTACGCTCACTTTATCGATGAGCTTAAAAAGGAGCAGTTCCGGGCGGACCGGAACGGGTCCCATTTCTCTCTCATTATCTACGATCTCGATTTTTTTAAGCAGGTGAACGACACGTACGGCCATGAGAAAGGGAACCTTCTGCTTCAGGGAGTGGCAAATATCCTGAAAATAAACGCGCGCAGAATGGACACAGTAGCGCGCTACGGCGGTGAGGAATTCGTTATCCTCATGCCGGACAGCGATGGGGCCGAGCACGAAGTCGCAGAGCGGGTACGGAAGAGGGTCGAAGAGGCCGAATTCGCTGGGGTCGCAGACAAGCCGCTTAAGATCACGATCAGCGGGGGCGTGTGTACCTACCCTCAACACGCATTGTCTATCTACGAGCTTCTGGATAAGGCGGACAAGGGGCTCTATACCGCGAAGAACACCGGTAGGAACAAGGTGTGCGATTGCGGGTAAGCCGTCGCCATTATTGTTTTAAGATATAAGATATTAAGAATGATCTCGGAGGTTTGGATGCGCGTGAAGATGTCGACTTTTTCCTGAAGTTTATCACCGAACGACGGCGATGCGGACTACAAATTACAGGATCAAATTTTTAGCTGATGAGATGCTCCAGTTTCTTGGGTAAGTCAATGGGCCACTGTATCTTTCTTTGTCCCCGATGCGTCAAGCTCTGCTACATCGACCAGTAATACCTTTCTTATTTTTTCTCCAATCAGGTTCGTGTAAATTTCTTGCGAGAACTCTTGGTCCATGATAGTACTTAACGCGGCTGCCCTTTTCTCTGCCAACTTAGCCCTTTTCTTTGGAGTTACCTTTACGATAACAACATTTCCCTGGGGAACCACTTTATATCCCAGGAAGTAGAAAACCTGCTGAGCTTCCACATTATCCCTAAACGCTTCTAAGTTAGAATCATAATCTTTTAAGATAGAATCATATTCTTGAGCTCTCTGGAATGAGCCGTAAAGATATCCTGCTATTATTGCAAATCCCAGGATGCTCACTGCGATCGACAGAATTTCGAAGTAAAACAACGCTTTTAGAAGTTTTTCTTTAAACCATTGCATCAAAGCGGCCTCCAGTCAGGAAGCGTTCCTACCTCATCTGAGTCATTGAAGCGATTACTGTTGAGTCAAACCTATAGTAGCACAAAAGTGAAAGAAGAGCAATCATGGGTGTAAGCAGTAAAAAAATACTCCCGAGCAGATCATCGGGAAGTCCAGAGAGGCAGGGATTCCGTTGGTTCCGGGGAATACAGAAGGAAAAATAAACAGAAAAAAGGGCTCTCGGGTACGAAATGGGCGAGGTTATTCTTTCCTTCTGGTTGTTGCCCATGTATGAAACAATACTCTCATAAACCTGAATTAATACTTTACTTTGTGTTTATTATCTGCTATGTTCATATTACTGAAGTAACTGCCTGCTGCCCCCACTTATTCTACCCAAAAATATTTTATTCGAGTTTTCACGGATTTTTTAAAAATCGGGATCACGGTATTTCTGCGTTTAGCAGGGTACAATATATCCTTACGTCTTTCATTTTACTCAGAAAGGGAAGAGAACATTTCGACTAAACCCGGGAACCACGTATGCATGAGCGCGAACGTTTATTTTATTCCTTAATTCAGAATTCCTCCGACATCATCACCATCCTCAAGGAAGACGGCATCATATCCTATGAAAGTCCTTCCCTTAAACGCGTGCTCGGATACGCACCGGATGCGTTAATTGGCAGGAATGCTTTCGAGCTGGTGCACCCTGACGACGTGCAAAAAGTAAGGGACGCATTCGCCGAGGTCATCCGGAACCCGGATGTCCTGCTCTCGACCCAATTCAGATTCCGGCATAAGGACGGCTCATGGCGTGTGCTCGAGGCCACGGGGAGCAATCAACTTCAGAATGCCATGGTTGCGGGCATTGTGGTTAATTCGCGGGATGTTACCAAACGTATCAAGGCCGAGGAATTGCTGCAGGAAGCAATAAAACGTGCAGAGGATGAAAAAGTAAAGACAGAAGCAGTCATTGCAGCCGTAGGCGACGGGATCAGCATTCAAGACACCAATTATAGAGTATTATATCAAAACCAGCTTGCCAAGGATATGGTAGGGGATCACATAGGAGAGTATTGTTACAAGGCGTATCAGTGTGAGGACGAAGTATGTGAAGGCTGTCATCTCGCTATGTCTTTCAAGGACGGAGGGATCCACAAAAAAGAACAAGACAGGATAACTGATGAGGGAATCCTGCACTATGAAATTATAGCGTCGCCCTTAAGAGATTCAACAGGGAAGGTCGTAGCAGGCATCGAGGCCGTGCGAGACATAACCCAGCGCAAGAAGATGGAAGAGAAACTGCGTGAAAGCGAGGAACGGTTCCGCAGAATTTTTGAAGACGGGCCTCTTGGCATGCTCATCGCTGACCCGGACTTTAAGATCCTTAAAGTCAACAGAGCAGTCTGCGAAATGTTGGGATACACCGAAGCTGAACTGAGGGGACGCAGCATCGGAGAAATTACCCACGCGGAAGATATGGGAAAAAGTGCGGGTCTATCAAAACAGCTCCTGCATGGTGAAGTCCCACTGTTTCGATTAGAGAAGCGGTACGTAAAAAAGAACGGGGATCTGCTCTGGGTCAATCTTACGGTCACTGCAATCCGGGGGCAAGAGGGCAAGGTGCTCTATGCCTTAGGGATGGTTGAGAACATCAGCAGGCGCAAGCTGGCTGAACAGGAACGAGAAAGACTGGTTCGTGACCTGCAACAGGCACTCGACAAGGCTAAGATGTTGCATGGCTTGCTTCCTATGTGTGCCTGGTGTAAAAAGATACGCAATGACAAGGGGTATTGGCAAAAAGTGGAGACCTATGTTCAAGAGCATTCCGACGCTTCGTTCACCCATGGAATATGCCCTGAATGTTTAAATAAAGTTGACCCTGCAACTGCCGCGGAAGTCTATGAAAATGACAAAGAAAGGAAGAGATTGAGGCCGGAAAGGAGACGGTTCGAAAGAAAGCCGTTCACGGAAGCCGGCAATTATCGTTTCCGGTTAAAAGAGGCAAAGGGTCAATCGGTTCTGAATGCCGTGATCCACGATATCAGCGATGCAGGAATGTGCATTCGGACCGATTATCCTTTAGAGCACTCCTGGGTGGTCATATTCAACGATGAGGCGGGGGAAAAGACAGGCATTGTGAAGTGGAAAGAAAAAGTCAGTGTTGACGATAACACCTGCCGGGCTGGTATCGAGTTCCTGCGGAATTAAAAACCGCGGATTCGCAGGTGAACTCAGGAATCCAGCCTGATCAGTCTTTAATCCGCTAAGATTTTTTCCTGTACTCCAGTTCCTTGTTCACGGTCGGGAAAGCGTTCAGGTCCGTGTGCGGCAGGAAGAGCGCCGAGATGTACTCGTCCATGAAGCTGCGCGACACGGATAGTTCGATGTAGGTCATCCTCCGCGCGATCTCCTCGGCCTCGTGCCGCAGCCGGTCGCAGAGGAGGGCGTAGTAGGCGCCCATGATGGACGTGTTGCCGAGGAACATGGAACTTGTCCACCGGCAGGTCGGGCAGCATGCCGATGGTGATGGCGCGCTCGACGTCGATGTATCTTCCGAACCCGCCGGCGATGTAGAGCTTTTCGATGTCGGCGAAGGTCATGCTCCATATGCGCGAGCAGCGTGGCGAAGCCCGCGTAGATCGCGGCCTTGGCGCGGATCAGGTTGTCCAGGTCCACCTCGGTGATCACGATCTCCTTGTTGATGGCGCTCTCCACGCGCCAGGCAAGCACGTACTCGAGCCCGCTCTCGCCCCTGCGGATGCGTTTGGACCCGATCTCTTCCCGGATCTTCCCCTTCTGGTCGATGACGCCGTTCAGGTACATTTCGGCAAGGATGTCGATCATGCCCGAGCCGCAGATGCCGATGGGCTTCACGTCGCCGATGACCCGGTAGTTCACCTCGTACGTCTTCGGGTTGATCTCGACCTCTTCGATGGCGCCTTCCATGGCGCGCATGCCGAACTTGATGCCGCTCCCTTCGAAGGCCGGGCCTGCCGAGCAGGCCGCGGTCACGAGCCAGTCCTTGTTCCCGAGCACGATCTCGCCGTTCGTGCCGATGTCGATGAAGAGCGAGACCTGATCCTGCTTGTGGATCTGGGACACGAGCACGCCGGCGGAGATGTCGCCGCCCACGTAGCTTGCAACGTTCGGCATGGAGTAGATGATGGCCTGCGGATCGATCTGAAGACCCACGCTCTTGCCGCGGATGAGCGGGAAGAAGGTCGCCGCCGGGATATAGGGCTCCTCCCGGATGTGCTGCGGGTCGATGCCGTAGAACAGATGCATCATGGTGGTATTGCCGGCCACCACGATGTAGTCGATCATGCCCGGCGGAACGTTGTTCTTTTCGGCAAGTTCCGTGAGCATGGTGTTGATGTTGCCTACGACGAGATCCTGGAGTTCCTTGAGCCCGTTCCGCTCCGTGGCATAGACGATGCGCGTGATCACGTCGTCGCCGCACTTGACCTGGCTGTTGTACGTCGATGCCGTACCGATGATGTGCCCGTTCGTCATGTCCACGAGGTAGACGACCACGGTGGTGGTGCCGATGTCGACCGCCGCGCCGTACGCGTGTTCGGGTCGCGTCGCCGGGGAAGATATCGAGTACCTCGAGCACCTCGCTGACGCTGAAGACCGAGACCGTGACCTTCCAGTTGCCCTCGCGGAGCACGTGCGACAGCTTGCTCAGCATCAGGTAGTTCATGTGCAGGTGCGATGCGTCGAAGCCCGCCTTGTCGAGGGCGCGCCTGAGCCGTTCGTAGTCCGCGATGTTGTCGTCGATGGTGGGTGGGTTGATCTCGAGGTAGACACGGCTGATGCGCGATTCCAGGCATCCGCCGGCCTGCTTGCATGAGCTTGATGAGCTCGTCCATGTTGGCGCCGGTCGCGATCTTGTGCTTCGCCTGCATGCGCGATTCGGGCGGGATCTCGACGATCAGGTCGCTCTGTGACCCGCGTGAGACAGGCGAGAACATAGCCGCGCTCTGCTTCTTCTGCGCGTCAGGAAGGAGCGTGACTTGCCGGTGTCCGACCGTGCCCTCCTTGATGACGACCTTGCACTTGCCGCAGTTGCCCTTGCCGCCGCAGGACGAGAGCACATAGACGCCCGCAGCCTTTGACGGCCTTGAAGAGATTGGTGTTGTCGTCTACGCTGACTGCGACGTTGTCCGGCATGAAGGTAATCTTGTGTTTCATGGAGTGAATATAGCAGGGTGAGGAAAAAGGGTCAAGAGGATTTTGGGCAGATTACGCTGGTAATAACGCGGTTTGTCTGATGTTCACATGGTTTGTGACGGCGATCATTGACATTATGGTAATAATTAATTAGTATGGGAGGCGCAGATCGAGGGAGGTCAGGTGAGGCCAACTTGCATACTTACAGCGGCGATTTATTGTATCGCCCTCTTGTCATTTGGCTGTGCGCACACGCCACCAACGAAACATATCGAGGGATTCTCGTTCTCTGTGGCTGACAAGGCCGCTGACACGGCACTGACTATGGTCGGAAGGCCCTACAAGTATCGGGGAGACAGCCCCGCGGGATTCGACTGCAGCGGTCTGGTGCGATACAGCTATTTGGCGGCAGGGGTGGATGTGCCTCACGGTACGAGGGCATTGAGAAGCGCTACCCGTTCCATTTCATACCATGAGATACGGAAAGGCGATCTCCTTTTCTTTCTGCAGAATGGGGAAAAATACTCTCATGTCGGCATCTATGTGAACGATAACCTCTTTGTCCACGCTCCCAGCACAGGAAGGACCGTGCGGATGGACACACTTCGTGATCCCTACTGGAAAAAACACTTCCTTGATGCACGCCGTTTTAACGAGCTCAGCAATTAGGGGAGAATTTCGATCGCCATTCCTGCGAAATGCAGGAATGACGGGTAGGGGACGTTTGGTGTATGATAATGATACTTGAGATAAGGCAGGCTACTTCCTCAGTTTCCTTACCGACTTCCTGATCGCCGCGCGGAGTGCCCGTTCTTCTTTAGCCTTTTGTGCTATGCCGCTCCAGAATCCGTAGAGCAGCACCTGGAGGGCGAGCACGGCGACAAAGCCGACGCGCACGCCGTACCCCAGGGACGCAGCCATCTGGTTCGCCACCTCCTCGATCTTCCGGTAGAGGATGAGCATGTTGGTCGTGGCGGTGATCACCGTGACTGCCGCGCCGGCGAGCACGCCTTCGAGGATAGCCTTGCCCTCAGAGGTGTACCCGATCCAGAGACCGGTACCGAAGCTTGTGATGACCGCGAGGAGGGTGAGGAGGTAGAGGCCCTCATTCCCATTGAGCCAGGGGTGCTCGCCCCGCAGGAACCGTCCCACGGTCTCGATGCCGAAGGCGCCGTAGAGGGAGCTGAACGTCTGGCCGCTGAAGTAGATGAAGAGCGCCACGAAGAAGATCTCGAAGGCGAACTTGATGACGAAGCTGACCCCCACGTCGGTGATAATCCTTCCGGCCGTGATGTTCTGGAAGATAATTTTGGCGCCAGCCTTCATCTCTTCCTTTGCTCTGGAGGGCGGGATTGGTTTTGCCTTGCCGGTTTTGTTGCGTTCGAGGAGTTCGTAGATGATCGCGTAGAGGATTGGGATGAGCGGAAAGATGCGGCTTGTATAAACATCGAGGTCGAATACTTTGCTCAACGTGACGAGGCCGATAGCGCCGCCGATGGCTATGGAGAAACTGAGGAAAAGGTTGCCCATAGGATTAATAGTATAGCATGGATGCCATGGTTTGTGCAGCAGGGAAGACTGGCAAGGTCGAAAGGCTATTTCTTCGCCATCTTTCCGGCATAGGCTTCCAGTTCCTTATAAAAATCCTTTCCCATGAACGTCTCGATGGTCTTCTTGAGGCTTTTGTACATGGTCTCTCCCGCAGGGCTCTTCATGCAGGGGATATGATTGAGGTATGGCGTGTCCTGGATGGAGAGAACCTGCGTGCCATCCTCTGCGGTGTAGAACGAGAGCGGGTACTGGACGCAGTCCGCGAACTTGAACTCCTCCCAGACCATGCCTTTTTGCATGGCGTAGGTATGCACAGCGCAGTAGCGGAGCCCCTGCTGGTTGGTATAGAGTAGGGCGCAGTCATTGTTGAACAGCAGCACGCAGCGGAAGTCCGTCCCACCGAAGTTTCTCCGGATGGCCTGCGCCTCGTCGTCATGGATGACGCAGCCTGTGGGGCACTGTTTGGTGCAGACTCCGAGCACCGAGCCGTTCTTTTTGAGCGCCTCCCGGTTCTCAGGGGAGAGATAGGCAAGGATGCCGTCCAGATGTTCCTCGACATTCCGGGCTTCCTGCTCGGGAACGATGCAGGACCGGTAGCAGCACTGGGACTTGCAGCCGTATTTCTCCACGTCGCAGGTATAGTGTCGGGTAAAGATTTCCGGATTCACGAGCACGGAACCGATCTCGACGAAGTTGTTTTGCGTGGACATGGCGAAACCTCCCCCAAATAGAAGTCAGATAGTAGAAGACAGATGACAGACTGAACCTGGCCGCTCCTCATGGCGCTCCAGCGTCTCCCGACTGTAGAATCAGAGCACAATATTAAAACTATCCGCCACGGATGTAAAGACTTTTTTCTGAGCTCCGGTCTGCGCAGCCGCGTCGTGACCTGGAAGGCCGTTCCTGGAGGTTCCTGCCAAAGCCTCAACGGTTTTGACCGGCACGGTCCTGAGCGTTTTTCACAGCTCACTGCCCCTGTTTTCGGATTCCTGGCGCGAGATGTGCGCTTCTTCCGTCCGCGTTTTCTTCGCTCACGACTCTTGATGAGGGAAAATCTCTTCGCGCGTCGAGGATTTTGTCTTTCGTTGTCGAAAAAATGAATGTCATGGTCCCTTCCGGGTGCAAAAATTGACTGCGTCGCACCGCGTGAGACGGGCATGAAGCACGCGCGAAAAAAAAATGAAGCCGAATCCATTTTATCCTTGACAAAGGTGAGTATTTTTGATAAATGACACTTAATTTTTAGTGTTGTCGGGCGCCGTCTGAATCTGAGGCGGATTGGTATCGGACGCCAGCCCTCCCGTGGGAACGGGAGGCGGTGCTCGCGGAGACCGGGCGATGATCCCGGAGCTGGTTCGGCGGGCGGAGAAGGAGGCAAACAGGTTGCACGCGTTGGGAACCCACCTGTTGTTGGAGTTGAGGGATTGCAACCCCAAGACCCTAACGAATCTAGAGTTTGTAAGAGAAACACTCAAAAATGCTGCACTTAGAGGCAAAGGCGACGATTGTAGAGGTCGCTTTCCACGAATTCAGCCCCTTTGGCATCAGCGGGATGGTGGTCATCGCCGAATCCCACCTTGCCATCCACACGTGGCCGGAATACGGCTACGCCGCAGTAGATGTCTTCACCTGCGGGGACCTGATCGACCCCAAGGTCGCCGCAAAATTCCTCATCGAAAAGTTCCAGTCCAAGAATCCCTCCATCATCGAGATGAAGCGGGGCATCCTTGGCCACGAAAAGCTTCCGCATAAGCCAATAGTACAGGAAGAACTGGTTCAGGCATGATAGAGCCCAAGAGCTACAAGTGGTTCATTGAGTACACGAGCCCCGAGGAGGGGCATCTTCACGGCATTCGCATGATCCATTATGCCAGCCAGACCAAGTATCAGCGGATGGAGATCATGGACAGCGGAAGTTACGGCCGGTGCCTCGTGCTGGACGGCAAGATGCAGTCGTCGCTCACCGACGAGTTCATCTACCATGAGGCGCTGGTCCATCCTGCGCTCTTGACCCACCCCAACCCGAAGCGTGTCTTTATCGTCGGCGGCGGCGAGGGGGCCACACTCCGCGAGGTGCTCCGCCACAAGAGCGTCGAGTATTGCATGATGGTGGACATCGACCAGGAAGTGGTCGAAAAGTCTAAGGAACTCCTCCCCGAGTGGCACCAGGGCGCTTTTGACGACCCGCGAACCGATCTTCGGTACATGGACGCCCGCAAGTATCTCGAAGAAACCACCGACAGCTACGACGCGATTATTATCGACATCTCCGAGCCCGTCGAAGAAGGTCCGGCATACCTCCTGTTCACCCGCGAGTTCTACGAGATCGTCAAGGAACGCCTGAGCGCGGACGGCACCATCTCCCTCCAGGCGGGCACCACGGCGCTGCACCAGCTGCTTAACTTCACGGCTGTGGACAAGACCTTGAATGCCGTGTTTCCCGTTGTTGCGCCCTATGCTGTGTCCATCCCGTCCTTCGGCCTCCCCTGGGGCTTCACCCTGGCCTCAAAGAACCTCGATCCCAGGAAGTTCACCCCCCAAGATGTGGACGAGATGATCAAGAAACGGATCAAGGGCGAGAACCGATACTACGACGGCATCACGAACCAGGGCATGTACATGCTGCCCAAACACATCCGAAAAGCCTTGGCAGAAGAGACCAAGATTATCGAAGACAATGCGCCCCTCTTCACCTATCATTAGCGGCCTTGCGGAACTCCCTCCGCGGCTTTTTCCCATGCCGGCGCTGGTAGGATGATATAAAACAATGAGTCCACCTCCTAACCGAATAGAGGACGAGCAGTTCCGCACCCCCCTGTTCGACGCGATGGTCAACCTTGCGGAAAGCCGCAAGGTCTCATTCCACACCCCCGGACATAAGAGCGGCAAAGGCATATGCCACCCGGTTCCGCAAGTTCGTGGGGCCGCGCGATCTTCTCGATCGACCTCACCACGCTCGATGAGGTCGACTCGCTCCAGAACCCCACCGGCGTCATCAAGGAAGCGCAGGAGCTCGCCGCCAAGTCGGCAGGAGCGGACCGTTCCTATTTTCTGGTGAACGGAACGACCGTGGGCAACCACGCCATGGTGGCGTCCACGACCGGGCCTGGCGACAAGGTCCTGATCGCCCGAAACTGCCACCGGTCTGTGCTTACCGGCCTGATCATGAGCGGAGCCCAGCCGATCTTCTTCCAGCCAGCCTTTGACCGAGACCTCAAGCTTACCCTGAACGTCACCTTCGACACCGTGAAAGCAGGCCATCGACGCCAACCCCGGAGCTCGGGCGCTCCTGATCACCAGCCCGAACTACTACGGCCTCTGCGCTGACATCGAGAAGATCATCCCCTACGCTCACGAGAAGGGGCTCTTGGTGTTCGTGGACGAGGCGCACGGCCCGCATCTCAAGTTCAATCCCAAGCTCCCCAAGTGCGCCCTCGAAGCCGGGGCCGACCTCTGCGTCCAGTCGACCCACAAGATCGTGGGCGGCATGACCCAGGCCTCCATGCTCCACGCGAAGGCCGGTAGGATCAACATCGACGATGTGACGAACACGCTCAAGCTCCTCCAGACCACGAGCCCGTCCTATATCCTGATGGCGTCCCTGGACCTGGCGCGCATGCAGATGGCCACGGAAGGCAAGAAGCTCCTGAACCGCACCATCAAGCTCGCCGAGGATGCCCGCACGGAGATCAACAAGATCCCGGGCATCACCTGTTTCACCAAGGATCGGGCAAAACAGGCCGGCATGGCGGACATGGACGTGACCAAGCTCACCATCACGGTCTCGGACCTCGGGCTTTCAGGCTACCACGTTTCCCAGATGCTGAACATCCGCTTCGGCATCCAGGTGGAGATGGCAGATCCCTTCCATGTGCTCGTGATCGTCTCAATCGGCGACCGGCAGGACGACCTGAACCGGCTTGGTGGAAGCGCTCCAGCGTGATCTCGATGGAGACCGGGCTCCAGGGAGCGCTCCTGCCGCTCGACAAGGTCCATCCGCCGATGCTGCAGAACCGCTTTGCCATGACGCCGCGCGACGCCTTCTATTCCGACAGCGAGCTTGTGAATGTGAATGATTCCGCTGGCAGGGTCTCGACGGAGATCGTGACCGTCTACCCGCCCGGCATCCCGCTCCTTGTCCCCGGAGAAGAGATCTCCCGGGACGCCCTCGACTACCTCCGGAACATGGCCGGCCTCGGCGCCATCATCGACGGCCTGAACGAGAACAACACACTCGTGCGCGTGGCGAAGGTCTAGACCGAAATAAGATTGTCTTCTCCTGTTACCTTCATCAATTATGTCATTTTAAAAAATGCAAATTACCATTAGTAATTGAGAGAACGTATCGACTATTCTATTTATACCTTATCACTGCATTGCCTGCATACCAAAAGCCATACCACCCGAAGAGCGAGACTACGTGTTTTTTTACATATTCAAACAATTCGGGGAAAGTGACCTGAATCACAGATAAACAGACGGGGATCACATAAACTTATGCTTAAGTTATCTGCGGTTGTATAGGAGGTCACTATGGTGAGGCACATAAATATTCCTCAAGATCCTGGATTTTATCTCATTTCAGCAGTTCTCCTGATATTTCTATCCTTTTTCTTAAGATTAGAGATCCTGATATTTTCATTACCATTGCCAACGGGAATAATCTCTTCTTCAGCAACTACGCTAAAGGCAGAATCAGCCATTGCATCAAAAGCAGAATCATCCATTACACTAAAGAGAGAATCAGCGGCTCCAATAAAAATAAAACCAGCTATTATACAAGCGACAAATTCAGCCGTTGCATCAAGAGTTAAAGCAGCCACTGCACTGACAGCAGGATCAGCTACTACGCCATCAGTAGTATCAGAAACTCTACCGACAGCAGGATCAGCTACTGCGCCATCAGTAGGATCGGAAACTCTACCGATAGCAGGATCAGCTACTACGCCATCCATAGGATCAGCTACTCCACCGGCGTTGGAATCAGCCCTGACCCCAACACATTAACATCCTTGCCAGCCTCTCAACGATTTTTCGACATACATTATCCAGGAGGTTCGGAGGGGAGGTTGACGTTGAGTAACGAATGGGGTTCAGGGAGCCCTATTCTTACGAATCTTCATGGCCACCAGTTGACTTGTGAATAGTGTCAAAAAGCTTCACAACGAGGTCTTTTATTGCAACTTCTGTTGTACAAAATGCACCCAGTGTCGGCAAAAGTAGATCACATAAGCCTCAGCGCACTATCTTTGATTAAATATGCTATTATAAAAGTATCAAAGTAATGATGACGGATCCAGCAAGTACGATGGGATTCACTTTTACCTAAAGGAGGTAATTGATATGGCAGCGTTAGAGGTCGTTAAGAAGATGAGAGAGTCTGTCAGGAGGCCGCAGCAGTTGGCTGGCGCCACACAAGAAGTAGAGTTTACATTCCATGCGCCGGAAGCCAAGAAAGTCTGCATCTCGGGAAAGTTCAATGCTTGGAATACGAGCTCAATGCCCATGAAAAAAGGCAAGGATGGGACTTGGAGAATCAAGCTCAATTTGTCGCCAGGGAAGTACGAGTACAAGTATTTCGTCGATGCGGCCTGGGCTTCCGACCTGTCTTGCTCTGAATTGGTACCCAATCCATTTGGTACCGAGAATTGCGTAATTTCTGTTCATTGACAGATTCCTATGCTGTTCCACTTCCGCAGGCGCAAAGGGTTTATGGAGTTTGTTGATAAATAAGTCTGGCTTTGCTGTCGGATTGACTATCGGGAGCATCATGGTAGCAGGTCTTTAGTGTTTGCCTGTGCAGAAATGGAGGGTTTCGATTTAACCTGCTTGTTATACTGAATATCGACTTCACAGGCGATGTCGGCGTTGCAGCTGACATCGCTTGTTCTGTGACAAAAGATCTTTCCCATGATCGACTTCTTACAGAATCCATCAAACCCTGCAATCACTGGGTAGAGGGCATAACTGTCAACCGTGCATCCTTCCTGCATGCATTTCATGGAACCCATAATTTCAGTTAAAAAGAGTTCTTGTCAATGATCTCTGAATAGTTTATAGTTGCCATATGGCAACACCATTCTAATTTACGGGAGGGGAAAACATGGCAAAGGCAATGACGAAATCGCAATTGGTAGCGAAGCTTGCAGAGAAAGCATCACTTACAAAGAAGGCTGCCGGTGAAATATTGGATTTCATCGCAGAGGTAGCCTATAAAGAAGCAAAGAACACATTCACGTTACCTGGACTCGGCAAGCTCGTGCTCGTACAGCGCAAAGCCCGCATGGGCAGAAACCCTGCAACAGGTGAAACCATCAAGATAAAGGCAAAGAAAGTTGTCAAGTTTCGGGTTGCCAAAGCCGCTAAAGATGCAATCCTTGGCGCAAAATAATCAATACTGCACAAAAACCAAGCCCACTCCTAATACGAGTGGGCTTTTTTTATGCGGAGAATATCTTGAATGAGCGGTCGAGGGCGGTTCATGGCTTTTGGTTTCGGCTTGTCCGGGTTAGGGTTCATAACGGTTATACATTTAAGGGGCAATAAAAGCTGGGGTATGAAGCTTAAGGAGAATGGGGAAAGAGAAAAAAACAGGCCCTGAACGATCAGGGCCTGCCTCAAAGGTGTAAGCGTTAGCTTAGAGCTTTACAACATTAGCTGCCTTGGGGCCCTTGGGTGAGTCGACAACGTCGAACTGCACTTGCTGGCCTTCGGCCAACGACTTAAAGCCGCTGTCCTGAATGTCGCCGAAATGAACGAACACATCGCCGCCTTTTTCACGGGTAATGAATCCAAAACCTTTGGAATCATTGAACCACTTTACGGTACCTGTCTCCATGATGAGCTACCTCCTTCTTGTGAATTGAAGCGACGGAAAAGGACAAAAAAATGCCGCAAAGTCGAACTGTCTTTGCGGTTTCCCTACAAGTACATCCGGAACTTCTGAATGCTATATTCCCATATCTGCACCAGGAAGTCAAGGGTTATTATTTCTTTTGTTATTATTTCTTTTTTCCCGGGTTCTCCGTGAAAAAAAGAAGCTGATAGTACCAACCGCATAAAAAAGCATGAATCTTTTACCGCTAAGGCGCCATGGCCTAGATAGCGAACCGGGCGCCTTAGAAAAACACGCGAAGAAAATCAATGAATCATTTTTTTTGTTCAATACTTGAAACCTTTGTGTCCTTCGCTCCTTCGCGGTAAATTTCCTTTCCATTAAGAGTAGAATTTGTTTATTTATTTACTAACGGCCTGAACGTGCTCACTTGGCTGTATTTTGCTTCCTCCAACCCGTACCGGAGAACCCTCTTTTTGCGACAACACCACCTTTTGAACTCCGCCTTTTGAATTGAAAATTATTCTTTGGCATGGCATAATCTCAAAAAGTACACGATTAATAGACTTAAAGGAGCACTTCATGTTTTTTCAAGCTTTGCTCGGTCTCGTGGTATTCACGGGAATCGCCTGGCTCGTCAGCGATAACAGAAAATGCGTCAGGCGCACCACGGCGCTGACTGGCGTAGTGATCCAGCTCTGCATCGCCGGCATACTCCTCTATGTCCCGATCTTCAAGAAGCTCTTCCTGCTTCTCAATAATGTCGTGCTGGCGCTTGAATCAGCGACAAAGGCTGGCACATCCTTCGCGTTCGGATACATAGGGGGCGGCACTCCACCCTTCCTGCTCAAGGACCCAGGCGCGAACTTCATCTTGGCGTTCCAGGCATTACCGCTCGTGCTTGTGATCGGCGCACTCTCTGCGCTCCTCTTTTATTGGAAAATTCTGCCCTACATCGTGAGGGGCTTCTCCTACATACTCCAGAAGACTATGAACATCGGCGGGGCGCTCGGCCTCGGCGCTTCGACGACGATCTTCCTCGGCATGGTGGAGGCGCCCCTGGTCATCAAGCCTTATCTCCAGACCATGACGCGAAGCGAGCTCTTCTCGCTCATGACCGTGGGCATGGCCTGCATTGCCGGGACGGTGATGATCCTGTACGCTACTATCCTAACGGGAGTAATCTCCGATCCGCTCGGCCACATTCTCGTCGCTTCTTTCATTCATGTTGCCGCGGCCATCACGATTGCGCGGATCATGGTCCCCGAGACGGGGGAGGAAACGTCGGGAAGCTTCATGCCCCAGCGAAATGCAACGAGTTCCATGGACGCCGTCGTCAAAGGGACCATGGACGGCCTGCACCTCCTCCTGAACATCATCGCCATGCTCGTGGTCATGGTCGCGCTTGTTCATCTCGCGAATTTGCTGATCGGTCTGCTTCCCAATGTCGGGGGCCAGCCTCTAACGCTCCAGCGCATTCTCGGCTTCGTCATGGCGCCCGTGGTATGGCTCTTCGGCATTCCCTGGGCCGAGGCGCAGACCGCTGGCTATCTCATGGGCACGAAGACAGTCCTGAACGAGCTGCTTGCATTCCTCGAAATGGCCAAGCTCCCGGCGGAAGCGCTCGATCCGCGGAGCCGGCTGATTATGACCTATGCTCTCTCCAGCTTCGCCAACTTCGGCAGCCTCGGCATCCTTATTGGCGGTTTGGGGAGCTTGGCGCCGGAGCGACGGGACGAGGTCGTGAGCCTCGGCATGAAAGCGCTTGTTGCTGGTACCCTCGCCACGTGCATGACCGGCGCGGTGATAGGAATATTTACCTAGTCTGGACGAGGCAGCGAAAACCAATTAAGTGCGATGGCCTTAAAAATGAATCGGCCACCAGAGGGGACCCCATAAGGTCGCGAAGGTTATAAAACTTTAAACCCGGCATTTAAGAATTTAAAGATTTTCTATGCGAACTGCGCATCTTCGTGGCAAAAATTATTCCGATCTTCAAATATACCCTTCCTGTTGTTAATCTGGTATAATTCAAACATGCGCTTATTTCGCTATCGAGGCAGGTTCATACAGGGAGTTATCCTTTTTCTCAGAGTTCTCCTGAGCTATAAGCTGCTCGCCCTCAGGAGCGCCTTCTCATCCCCCGCCCTCAGGCAGGAGCGGTTCAAGCGACTCCACGCTAAAAACGCTTATATGCTGCGCGAGCGAATGATCGCGATGCGCGGCGTGCTCATCAAGATCGGCCAGTTTTTGTCTTCGCGCGTGGACATCCTTCCGGAAGAGTACACGAACGAACTCTCCAAGCTCCAGGACCAGGTGCCGCCGACACCCTACGCCGACATCGCCCGCCGCGTGACCGAGGAACTCGGACCCATGGAGGAGGTCTTCTCCTCTTTTGATAAAGAACCAATTGCATCGGCCTCGCTCGGCCAGGTGCACCGCGCTTGCCTCCGTGACGGGGACTGCATCGTGGTCAAGGTCCAGTATCCGGGCATCGAAGATGTGATCGCCGCGGACATGAAGACGCTGAAATTCGTCATCAGGATCCTTCGAGTGCTCTACCGGCAGTTCAACCTCGATGTCATCTATTCCGAGTTCTCACGGATCGTCATGGAAGAGCTTGACTATATCCAGGAGGGGAAGAACGCCGAGACCTTTTCGCGTAACTTTGCTAAAAATCCGAGGATCAAGATACCGCTCGTGTACTGGCCGTTCACCACGTCCAAGGTGCTGACGCTCGAATACCTCGAAGGCATCAAGATCACCGATTTCGATGATGATTGACAAGCGGGGGATCGACCGGAAGGAGATCTCTCGCATCCTAGCCGAGGCTTACGCCCAGATGTTCTTTGTAGACGGGCTATTCCATGGCGATCCGCACCCTGGCAATATCTTCGTGCAACGGGGGCCGGAGGTCATACTCGTGGACTTCGGCATGGTGGACCGCATCTCAACGCCGAAAAAAGAGGGGCTCCGGCGTGCTTTTACCGCTATCGTGGACCGCGATGCGCTGGGTCTGGTGCGCTCGCTCGTGGACATGGGCTTCATCCCGCTCACCAATGATATCCAGCCGCTCGTACAGTTCGTCGAGCGGGCCCTCCAGAAATACCGGGACATCTCGCCGAGCGAGTTCAAGGCCATGGATATCGAGGAGATCGGCAACGACATCATTGAGGCGCTCCAACTGAGTCCCTCGATCCAGATCCCGAACGACTTCATCCTCTTCGGCAGGGTCGTGGGCATGCTGAACGGCCTCGGATCACAGCTCGACCCCGAGACCAACATCATCGAGATCGCAACACCCTTTGCCAAACGCTTCATAATGGACGAGGAGATGTCGGCAGCCAGCTTGTTCAGACAGGCTGGGGTCTCGGGCCGCTCACTCATAAAACTGCCGAAGCTGTTGACCGATTTTCTCGTAACCACAGGCCGCGGAGAAACCAGGGTCGAGATCGGGTCCCGGGATATCGTGCGCGTCCTTCAGCACATCCACAATATCGGCCGCAGCTTCATCTTCGCCATCGTCTCGGCTGGCTCGGCTGCGGCGGCCGTCCTCTTCCGCATCAACCGGTTCGACACCGAGGCAATTTGGTGCGCCGGCGCTGCCGGGATACTGCTGCTGGCAGCAGCATACTTTATGAGAAGATTACGGCAGCGAGACTGATGCACGTGGTGTCCAGCGGCTCCTCGCCACGGGAATGTACGAGATCAATGGACAAGGGCTGTGGTCTCACCGAGCTGCTGCTTGCGACCGGGTCATTCCTGATAAAATGGAGATGTGAATGATGCTCTGGAGTATGTCCATGGAGAAGGGGTGGATGCTATCTTCCCCCTGTATCAGTGACAAGGAAACGATGAGATCGATCGAAAGCTCTCTACTGGCTCCGGCGAGACTTCCCTCCTCGAGTACGGCGAAGTAATGCGCTTCATTGTCAACAGATGGATTAGTGCAGGTTCGCTGCTGCCGTAAATGCACGGGGTTGTGTTCTTTTCTCGATCTTTTTTCGGTCTCAACCCTTGCTACGAAGTGTTCATTTCGAAAGGCGGATGCTATGTAGAGATCTGTGGTTGTTCTGGTCGTTCTATCTATTATATGTGCAGCATCGATCACAGCTACCGGAGAGAATATCAGCGGTATTTGGAAGGAGGTTTCAGGCGCTTCTCATCTTACCAACATTCAACTCACCTATGTCCAGACCAGGGCACCATAAACGGCAATACGGTAGAATATCCGGTGATCTGCAACAAGCCGTATCCGGACTGGAAAGGGAATGGCGCTGACGGGCAACATGTTCTGACCCTTTCCGCCGATGGAAAGAAGGTCACCGGCAAATGGTATAACAATAACAGAGATTCGGGACCTACGTCAAATGTAGAACAGAAATTATGCGAGCGAGAGCGAGATGGTTGAGTGTTTAGGTCGCAGGCAACTTATTGATCGCCCAATCATCTAACGGTGCCGGCTGGCAGGAGCTGCCCGCAATGTTCGGCTTCCGAAAAAAGAAAAGGGATGCGGATACACCGCATCCTTTTTTTTGCTATGTGCGCCCAGCATGGGCGCACTCTTGTGGGTGAGAGTCCCACCGTAAGTTGATCACAACGAACGAAGCGAAGCGCAACTGCATGAGGGCGACCGAGTGTGAGAAGGAAGCGCAGAGCGAAGCTGCGAGCCGATGAACAAGAACCGGATACAAGGCGCTGCCGAGTAGGGCGAGCGGGCACAAAACCGCAAAGCTCTTGTGATCAAGGCGAAGTGGCGTAGATCTGGCGGTTGTGCAGCGAAGGAGTGCGTTTTTACCTGGGGAGATCTCGCCTTACGGCTGAAAGGCCGACGTGGCGACACGGAGCGATAAGTCAGCCGAGGCCGTAGTAGCTGCCGATAGAGAGCGAAGGGCCGAACGAGAAGGAGTGTTCAAAGGCATACCGATGGTACCTGCACGGCATCAGAAGTCCGCAAGAGCGGAGCGGTCGGGGGAAACTCCCGGTGAAGCCGGGAGAGAACCAGGCAGTGATGAAGCGGGCACCCCGCGGCATGACACGGAGAACACAGGGTCGGCGCTGCTGCACGGAGTGCTGACGAGAGAGAACCTCTCATAACCTCAACTTCTCGAACCGCCCGGTGCGGACCCGCATGCCGGGTGGTGTGGCAGGGGAGCGGCCTTATGGCCGCCCCCTATGCCGATTTCCAACGAACGACCCGGTCTACTCCGCTCGGATGAGGTCCTCGAAACGGATGTCCACGCCGAACACACCGACGATTTTGCTTGCGTCATCGGCGATGGGCGCCGATACAGTGATGCAGAGCGCGCCCGTGATTTTCGACGTGTAGAAGTCCGACACGAAGCTCTTCCCGTCCTTCATGGGGCTGATGAACCAGGGCCGGTCAGAGAAGTTGTCGCCGAGCCCCGAATGCTCGTACTGTGCCTTGTCCTGGATCTGCGTGATGTTCTTGGTGATCTTTTTCCCCTCGGTGTTGACGACATAGGCGAACTGGATAAAGGGGTTCTCTTCCAGTAGCTTCTGCATGATTGCCTCCTGCCGTGCATGATCCATGGTGCGCATCTCATTCCGCTCCACCATCTCCTCGACGAGATGGAAGGCGATCGACTGTGCTTTTTTCTTGAGCTTGTCCAGGTCTGAAACGAAGTACTCGGGCAGATACTTCTTTGCTTTCTCCAGGAGTTCGTCGTGAGAAATGCTCGTGGTCCTTCCCTGCTCATACTGTTCCATTACCCACTTGTGCATCTTGGCGAGACCGGGGTGGCGCTTGTCGATCTTCTTGTCCGCATCGAGCTGGAGGTGGCTGTTCACCCAGTGGGCGATGCCGGCGATGCCCGACTTGTCCGTGATGATGACGCCCATGGGGCGCTTGAGGATCTTTGTCGTGTCGAAGATGTTGTAGATCTCTTCATTCTTCATCATGCCGTCGGCATGGATTCCCGCGCTCGTGGAGTTGAACTCCGATCCGACGAAGGGATAGTTGGACGGGATGGGAAAGCCCATTTCCCTCCGGAAGTATTCGGCCATCTCGGTGATCGCCGTGGTGTCGATGCCTGCGTCGTTCCCCGTAAGGCTGATGTAGTCGATGAGCATGGCCTCGACGGGCGTATTGCCCGTACGCTCGCCGAACCCGAGGAGCGCACCGTTCACCGATGCGCATCCGTACATCCACGCTGCAACGCCGTTGATCGAGCCCCTTGTGGAAATCGTTGTGGCCGTGCCACTCGAGCTGCTCTGACGGCACTCCTCCGTCGTGGATGAGGGCGTAAAAGATTTCGGGCACGCCGCGCGGCAGCGCCGTGCCGGGGAAGGGAAAGCCGTAGCCCATGGTGTCGCAGGCCCTGACCTTGATCGGGACGTTCGCCGCTTCCGAGAGCTTCATGAGTTCCTGAACAAAGGGAATGACAAAGCCGTAAAAATCGGCGCGCGTGATGTCCTCGAGGTGGCAGCGGGGCGTGATGCCCTGTTCGAGTGCCGTACCAACGATGTCGAGGTATTGCTTGAGCGCTTCCTTGCGCGACATGTTGAGCTTCAGGAAGATGTGGTAGTCCGAGCACGAGGTGAGGATGCCCGTCTCCTTGAGACCCATCTCTTTCACGAGCTTGAAGTCGTTCTTGTTCGCCCTTATCCAGCCGGTGATCTCGGGAAACAGGTAGCCCCGTTCCATGCAGAGCCGTACCGCCTCCCGATCCTTCTCAGAATACAGAAAGAACTCGGTCTGCCGGATCACGCCGTTCGGGCCGCTCATCCGGTGCATGAAGTCGAAGATGTCCACGATCTGCTGGGGCGTATAGGGCGGACGCGACTGCTGACCGTCGCGGAACGTCGTGTCCGTGATCCAGATGTCTTTCGGAATGTTGGTCTGGATGAGCCGGTCCTCAAGCACGACCCGTGGGCACGCTCGAGATAAGGGAACATGTCCCGGTAAAGGACGGGCTCTTTTACATCCTTGAGCTCGAAGGGCATTTTGGTTGTTTGTTTCTTAATAGACAAGGGGACCTCCTTACTAAAACAAACCTGATTTCTCGTATCGAAATCCTAAACAAATAAATAATTCACAATACACTAATTGGTTGTAAGCAATTGAGCCTAAAATTTATTTAGAATTTAGGATTTCGGGTTTAGAATTTAATTTCCTTGTATTCCCCTGATTGCCGCAGCATAATCCTTCATGCCGAATATCGCCGAGCCTGCGACGAGGATGTCGGCGCCGGCCTTAATAATCGCGGCGGCGTTGTCGGGCTTCACCCCGCCGTCCACCTCAATCTTGGTCTTGAGCCCCCGTTCGTCGATCAATTTCCGAAGGGTGCGGATCTTGTCCAGCGCCGAGGGAATGAATGCCTGTCCGCCAAAGCCGGGGTTCACGGACATGATGAGCACCATATCGAGATCTTCCAAGATATAGTCAAGGCTCGAGAGCGGCGTGGCCGGGTTGAGCGATACCGCCGCTTTGATTCCCTTGTACTCCTTGATCGATTGAACCAGCCTGTTCAGATGATATGCGATCTCGACGTGCACTGTAATATAGTCCGCACCTGCTTTGGCAAAATCCGCGATGTACAGTTCCGGGTTGGTTATCATGAGGTGCACATCGAGCGGCAGTTTCGTCACCTCTCGTGCTGCTTGGACGATCATCGGTCCGATGGTAATGTTCGGCACGAAGTGGCCGTCCATCACATCAACGTGAATAATATCGGCACCGGCTGCCTCGACGGCCCTGATCTCGTCACCGAGCCGGGAAAAATCGGCTGAGAGGATGGACGGTGCTACCTTGATCTTCTGTGGCATAGCGTTCCTTTTGATTTAATGATATACTCTCAATTTCAAATGCCAAGCATCAAATTTCAATGACGAAATGAGTTTAGATATTGATCATGGAATTTATTTTGGGCCTGGGATACGCTTACTGGTGCTTGCTTTATACTACTTGCTCACAATAATATCCACCGTACCGTCTGACGGTACAGGATAACCGGCGCCCGGCTTCTGACTGACCACAACGCGGTCCGCGGTCGTGAGCCTGCTTCCCGACGTCTTGTACACGATCCGGTGCTGCAATCCTGCCAGGTCGACGATCTTGACGGCCTCTTCGGCCTTCTTCCCGATCAGTTTCGGTGTGACGAGCACCGGAACCCTCTTGCCCGAACTGACGAGCATACTGATTGCGACTCCTTTATTGACCTGACTCCCTGCAGGGGGGGCCTGAGAGATGACGATATCCCTCTCCACACTCTCTGACGACACCCGCGACAGGTTCCCGGGGGAAAGGCCCGCCTGCCGGATCATGATCTCCGCCTTGCGGTAGTGTTCGCCAACGAGCTTCGGTGCCTGCATCTCGCTCGGCCCTAGGCTCACGACCACACGAACCTGCCGCCCTTTTTTGATCCCACTCCCCGGCGCTGGTATCTGGGAGATCACGGCGTCCTTAGGCAGGGTGGGGTGCGGCTCCCGCCTCTCCACCTTGAGCTGAAGCCCTTGCATGGTAAGCGTTTCGATCACGGTCACGATGTCCTGGCCGGTAAGATCGGGGACTCGCACCTCTTCCTGACGGAGAAGCAAAGCAACGACTGCCAGCGCACTTACGATCCCGACGCCGACCAACGCAAGGAATATGCTCATACCTCTCAAGAACCGTTTCATGGTAAGAACTCGTATTTTATCATACTGAAAATAAGATGCAAGGAGAAGATATATATTATCTGATGCACGATGTTTGATGACGGATGCCAGATAAATTCAGGGCTGACTTCGATACAATAATGCCCCGGCATTCGGCATCGGGTATCAGGCATCAGCTTTTCCTCACTATCCGCACGCCAAAGAACCCGTCCATCTCCGGCTCATGGGGGAATGTGCGGAAAAATCCGTCGCTGCCAACCAGAGGGGCTGCTGCTGGAGGCAGATACGGCCGGGCATCGTCAATTATAAACTCTCTGCTCCTCGTGTGCATGAAATCAGCGATCACGTCTTCGTTTTCTTCCGGTTCGGTGGTACAGGTGGCATAGACGAATGCACCGCCGGGTTTCAGGAGTCCGGCACAGTTTTTGAGTATCTGCTTTTGAAGGGCTCTGCGATCGCTGATCGTCCGCACGCTCTTGGTCCATCTCCCATCGGGATGCCTGCGAAGCACACCGAGGCCCGAACAGGGCGCGTCAATCAGGATTTTGTCGAACGCTTCATTCGTGTATCGTACTGCGTCTCCTTGTACCGTCTTGATGATAGCTATCCCGAGTCTCCGGATGTTCTCATGAATTTTTTCGATCCTTTCGGCATCGGCATCCAGCGCAATAAGCATTCCCCTGTCCTGCATGATCTCGGCGAGGTGCGCTGCCTTGCCTCCGGGGGCGGCGCACGCATCAAGAACGATCTCACCGGGCTGTGGTGCGAGCATCAGGCTGATGAGCTGGGCGGCCTGGTCCTGTACCATGAACCAGCCTTTTCGATATGATGAAAGCGCCTGGATGCCCGACCCGGAGACAAGTTCAAGCCCGACCGGGGAATACTGTGTTTCAACTGCTATTACACCTTCTGAGGCAAGGGAGGCTTTGAGCTCCTTCCTTGTGGTCCGGAGCGTATTCGTCCTGATAACGAGCGGGGCCGGATGGTTGTTCGCCAGTAAAAATGCTTCTGTCGTTTCCGCACCGAACCGCCCTGTCCAGCGTCGCACCAACCACTCGGGGTGTGAATACAGTACCGCCAGCTGCCGAGCTCTGTCGTCCGTCCCCGGATAGGAGATAGCGCCTCTGTTTCTATCCAGATTTCTGAGCAGAGCATTCACATAACTGTGCTTCTTCCCGTACTGTTTAGCCAGATCAACCGACGTGTTTACGGCCGCGCTTACCGGAACCTTGTCCAGGAACAGCATCTGGTATGCACCGAGGCGAAGGATGTTTCTCGTCCACCGGTCTGTCTTCTCAACAGGTTGTGCCGAAAAACGATTGAGGATCCAATCAAGGAGTGCCCTGTTCCTGAGCGTTCCATATACCAGTTCGAGAATAAAAGCACTGTCGCGAACATCGAAGTCCTGACGCGTTTGTTCTAGATACGCATCAGCGAAGGCCCCTTCCTCAATGCGGCGGAGTATCTCGAGGGCATTTTCCCGCGGGTTATCCTTGTGTGTCACGGGATTCACAACGGCCGTTCGCGAGGAATTCGAGCGCCTCGGCGACCTTGCTGATATCAACGCTCGTGTTGAAGCACGGGCCGAACGGGCGTTCGTTCAGGATCCCGATAACGGGGAGCGGGTAAGCGTCCTGGATGCCGCTCGTCAGATCCCGCTCGCAGGCTACGGCGATGATGGCATGGGGTTTGGCCTCCGCCACCCGCCTCCGTGCAAGCGTGCCTCCCGTTGCAACGGAGAGATGCACTTCATGTTTCCTCGCGAGGACGATAAGGTCCTTGATCTTGCATTTGCCGCAGGCCTGGCACTTGTAGGCATCGCTCGTGATCTTAATTGCGCAGTCGTTGAACTGCAGGCAGTGCGGCATCAGAAGAAGGATACGTTTCGGCTTAATGTCACTGCATTTGGCCCGGACGAGGAGGTTGTTGACCTCGACGAAGGATTGCTGGATTTTCTCTTTGGATATCCCGAGGAGCTTGCCCACAACTACCATAATCGGGAAGAGTACTTCTATTACGATGCCCCTGAGCTTTGTTGCAAGAAAGATCTCCCGCCCCCTGACGAGCGTGAGGATTAGCAGCGTGACTCCCAGAATGAGCGCGCCGATCACCGTACCCATGGTAACACAGACGATCCTGGGCGCAAGGGGATGGATGTTCCTAAGCCCGATGTAGGGGATCAGATAGAGACCCACCGTGACAGCGGTGATTAAAAACACGCTAAAGACGATAAGGCCGATGAAGATTCTTTTCTTGGGTTCGGACATAATGTAAAAGAGAACGGTGACGGCTACGATGTCCGTTTCGGCATCCTGCATAGGGCACGGAGCAGAGTACAGACAGGTTCTATGCGCTTAGACCTTTGTGCCGTGCGGCCTTTGTTCGGACGTAAATTTTTTCCCTTCAATTCCCCGGTGCCCGCGCAGGAAGTCGGCGGCATCCATAGGTTTTTTGCCTGCCTGCTGTACTCGGATGATGCGCAGCAGTCCGCTTCCGGTGCCCACGTCAAGGCTGCCCTGCATTCCCTCGTGAATCCTGCCCGGTTCTCCCCTCCCTTGGAGGGTTTCGGTCTCAAGGATTTTGACCATGGTTTCGTCTAAGAACGTATACGCGCCTGGCCAGGGAGTTAAACCCCTCACCTGGTTGTGAATATCCGTTGCCGAAAGTTTCCAGTTGATAAGGCCGTCCTCCTTCCTCAGCAGCGGCGCCAGCGTTGCCCTTGAATTGTCCTGCGGCTCGGGCGTAAGCTTTCTTGCCTCGATGAGCGGCAGGGCAGTGGTGATAAGCTTCGCGCTGAGCGCTGAAAGCTTCTCCATCAGCGTTCCCGCCGTGTCTTTCGGATCGATGGGGATGGCCTCCTGCAAAAGGATCGCTCCCGTGTCCAAGCCTTCTTCCATCAGCATGATGGTGTTGCCGGTCCGCGTCTCGCCGTGGATGATCGCCCAGTTGATAGGTGCGGCGCCGCGATAGAGCGGCAGAAGCGAGGCGTGGATATTGATGCAACCGTACTTCGGAAGTGCGAGGATCTCCTTCGGGAGTATTTGTCCGTACGCTGCCACGACGATAACCTCGGGAGTTAATCGGCGAAGGCTCTCGATGGCATCCGGATCCCGCACGCGTTTCGGCTGGTATACAGTGAGGCCTATTTCGAGTGCAGCGACCTTTACCGCCGGCTGGGCCATGGTACGCCCCCTCCCTGCTGGCTTGTCGACCCTGGTTACCACACCGGCAATGTCATGGCCCGCTTTTGCAAGGGCCTGTAGCGGTGGCACTGCAAAGCGCGGCGTGCCCATGAATACAAGCCTCATCGTCGCAGCACTGTCTCCTCCCTAGATTATGGCCGATACAAGATGAAATCCCAAATCTCAAATACGAAATTCCAAACAATGTCCATATTCAAAATTTCAATTTCCAAATCGTATAGTTTGGAATTGGGTGCTTGGTATTTGGGATTTACCTGGAATTTGGCGCTTGCGGTTTGGTGTTTATTCCAGCTATACCTTTTCCGCCACGGCCTTCCTGTGCCTTCGCCTAAAGATGTTCTTCTTGAGGGGGCTCAGCCTGTCTATGAACAGCACGCCGTTGAGATGGTCGATTTCATGTTGAAGGGCCTTTGCCAAGAGTCCTTCCGCCTCGATCTCGAACAATTTCCCTTCACGGTCCAGCGCGCGTACTTTGACTTTCTGGGCGCGCTTTACTTTCTCGGTATACTCCGGAATACTGAGGCACCCCTCTTCTTCGATGACGGCCCCCTCCAGAGAAAGAATCTCAGGATTGATAATAACGAGAAGCGGATGGCGCCGTACCGCTTCCTCCTGCGTGCTCAGATCGATTACCGCGACCTGGAGCGGTACGCCAATCTGATTGGCGGCGAGCCCGACGCCGGGCGCGGCATGCATGGTCTCTACCATGTCATCGATAAGGCGCCTGAGTGTGACATCGATGGTCTCGATGCGGCCGGTTTTCTGATGGAGCAATGGATCCGGGTATTTTCGTATCTCGCGTACCGTCATATATACATAATATTTAACATGATTTATTTTTAAAATCAAGGCATAAGATATGGTAGTCAATATTGACACATCGGCTGCCTTTGTGGTATTTTAAGCAATATGGTTATTGATAGAAATGCCGTTATTAAGGAAGCACAGAAATTTGTGGTCAAGGGCCAGTTTGATAAGGCCCTTGCCGAGTGGAAGAAGTTCATCAAGGAATCACCGAACGACGCTAATGCCTTTAATACAATCGGCGACCTGTGCCTTAAAAAAAACGCGAAAGCGGAGGCGGTCGATGCATATAGAAAGGCCGCGGACATCCTGGCGTCCGACGGATTCACCTCCAAGGCGATTGCGCTTTACAAAAAAGTCCTCAACATAGACCCCAAGAAGATCGAAGTCCACCTCGCTCTCGGAGACCTGAATGCAGAGAAGGGTCTCACGACCAATGCTCTCGAAAGCTACAAACTCGTTGCCGACCACTACATGCACAATAAAGACACCATCAAGGCCCTAGGCATCTACCAGAAGATGGCGGACCTGAACCCCTCCAACATCGCCTTCAGACTCAAACTTGGAGACATGTACGCGAAGGAAAACATGAAGACAGAGGCCGTCGATGCCTACCTTGAGGCCGCGGAAGTGCACATGTCCAAAGACGCTTTCAAGGACGCACGGCAGGTCTTTGAGAAAGTACTCGCCCTGGATCCGAACAACAAAAAAGTATACCACAAGGTCGGGATCATTTATTTTAAGGAAGGAAAGTTCGTGGAGGCATGTAAGGCGCTCAAGCCGGCCTTTGAGGACGACCCGTCCAATCAGGAACTCATCAATATCTACCTCGATGCTCTGGCCAAATCAGACCGTGATGCCGATGCAGAGGACGTATACAAGAAACTGCTCTCCCTAGATTCCAGCAGGATAGACCTTCGCGAGAAACTCTACCAACATTACCTCTCGAAAAAGAACTATGATAAGGCGCTCATCGAGGTCTCGGCCATCGTGAATATTATGGCGGAAAACAAGGAATTCGACGCGGCTGAGGCCGTTCTCAAGGGCTTTGTCGCCGAAGTACCGCGGAGCGTCGACGGGCATTGCAGACTGAGCGAATATTACAAAAGCATTGCCAGAGGGAACGACGCGGCAAAGGAACTCATGCTGGCGGCGGAGATTCTGATTGAGGATGGAGATAAAGAGGGGGCAAAGGACGTTCTTGTCCGTGCGATCGAAATGGCGCCTGATATGGTGGATGCACAACAGCGGCTCGAAAGCCTGCAAGCGCCACCGGCTGCACAGGAGCCCGTGATCTCAGAGCCGGCACCTTCGCAACCTGCGCCTGTAGCCGTAGAAACACCGCCTGTTGTCCCCATTATGCCACCGCATGCGCCTGAGTCATCGCCTTTTCCAGATGAAGACCCCGCCATTGCAGAGGCGCTCACGGAAGTTGAAGTTCTCATCAAGTACGGACTTGCTGTCAAGGCCATAGAAATGCTTGAGGGGATGGCCGAAAAGTTCCCAGAAAACTTACAGATACGCATCAAGTTGAAGGACCTGTACCAGGAGCAGGGAAATGTACGGAAGGCAGCGGATCACAGTCTCGTCCTTGCTGATATTTATGCAAAGAGAGGCATGCAGGACCAGGTCGAGCCGTTGCTCCGGGTGGCCTTGGAGATGGACCCGGCCAATGTGGGGATTGCAGCAAGACTCGGAGTGGCTCCGGCCGCTGGGATAGAGGCGCCGTTGGCCCCCTCAGAGGCCGTAAGAACACAAGAATCGGCATTCGATACTCTCGTAGCCGAGGGGCAATCTGCGGGAGAGACCATGCCTCCGGAAGCCCATCCCGCCGAGACTACATTTGGTGATCTTGAGATGGCACCCTTCGAGCCTGAGATTGCGCCGTTAACTGCTGCACCTACCCTCGATGATATTGTTTTCGAAGAGCCTCAATCCGCCGGACGTGCCCTAGAAGAACGCGATGCAATCGAGCAAGCACCCCCCGCCCCCGAGGTGCCAGCGGGAGAGCCGCCTTTGCCTGTTGAAGAATCTCCGATATCAGAACCTGAGCAGCCGGAGCTAATAGCCGAAGCCGAACCGGAGCAGGCAAGTCACGGAGAGCACTCCGACGTAGAACCGGTGCAGCAAGCTTCTTTCCAGGGATCGCCTGCAACGGAATCTGATATCAGCGAGATCTGGGCGGAAGCGGAATTCTACTATCAACAGGGACTGTTCGATGAGGCGAAGAAATACTACGCACAGATCATCGAACGAGCTCCCAGCGACAGGCGGGCAATCGAAAGACTTTCTGAGATCTCGCGCGAAGAGGAGGAAACGCAGGAATTTTCCAAGCTTGCTGAAGCTGTTGAGGGGCTGGAGAGCATGGTCTCGGGTGGCGTTTCCGAGGGTGAGATGGCCCTGACCGCTTCCGATGAGGAAGCGGTCCGTTCGCTGATGTCTGAGATACTAAAGCTCAGGCAGGAGCAGAAGACTGCGCCTTCCCCCCCCGCTCATGAGCAAGTAGCGGCCCCAGTTTTGTCCGAGTCGACGCAGAAGGAAGCCGGCATTCGCGATGAAAGCGAAGATAGAAAGTTCGACGGCTGGGAGCAGGAAGAACCGGGAGAGCAGGCCGGGGAAGACGACTTTTTTGACTTAGGACGGGAACTTCGGCAAGAACGGAGGGCCGATCCCTCCCTGACGCAACAGGGAAAATCAGAGGATTTCTTCGATCTTGCATCTGAGCTCAGGGATGAGTTGAGCAGCATCACGGTTCCCGCGCATTCTGCCGCATCTGCCGATGACCAGAGCCTCGACGATATTTTTGAGGAATTCAAGAAAGGCGTCGAACAGCAAGTGGCCAAGGAAAACGCGGATACCCACTATAATCTTGGCGTGGCGTATAAAGAGATGGGGCTCCTGGATGATGCCATCGGAGAATTTACGCTAACGCCCGAAGGAGAGCCGAAGTTCGTCCAAAGCCGGCATATGCTCGGGCTGTGTTATATGGAAAAGGGAGAATATCAAAACGCCATTACCGAGATCCAGAAAGCCCTCAATAACTCGGAGAGTTCGGGTGGAAAATACCAGGAGCGCATAGGAATGCATTACGACCTTGGACTCGCGTATCAAGGAGCGGCGAACAGGGAAGGCGCTCTTGCTCAATTCCAGTGGGTTCATGATGCGAATCCGGGCTATCGGGATGCGGACGCCAAGCTCGCAGAGCTTAAAAAGGGATCCTTTATCTCTCTCGAGCAGCTGAAAGACGATATCGAAAAGGAGATTTCCGCCAAATTTCTTGAGGAAGGCGAGAGAATCCAGCTCGAAGAGAAAACCAGAAAAAATGAAAAAGTCAGAAACTGACATGCCTATTATATAGGCTGCTGATTAAATTTAAGGCAAAACCCTACCCTTTATTTGTTGCTAACCTTATGGAATCAATCATTTTTTATTTTAGCATTAAAATTGCTTTTTAAATAGACAGGAGGTTGCCGCAATGAAGAAGATTGAGGCGGTTATCAAGCCTTTTAAGCTCGATGAGGTAAAGGATGCCTTAAATGCCATAGGTGTCCAAGGCATTACCGTGACCGAAGTGAAGGGGTTCGGCAGGCAGAAGGGTCATACTGAGCTTTACCGGGGAGCGGAGTATGTGGTGGATTTCCTCCCAAAAGTGAAGATCGAGATAATCGCCGCCGACAATCTGGTAGCCAAGATCATCGAGACCATCGAGACTACGGCGAAGACGGGACGAATCGGGGATGGGAAAATTTTCGTTACTTCTGTTGACGAAGTGATTCGCATCCGCACCGGCGAGCGGGGAGAAGCCGCCATATGAAAAGTAAAAAGAAGAAAACAGGCAAAAGGAGCAGTACCCGGAAAGCTGTCCAGAAAACAACTGCGAAGAAATCACTCGAGAAAAAATCGGCAAAAAAGAAATCAGCTATTACTGGACAGGCGGGAGATGCAAGCAAACAGAAGACCAATGCGGTCTCAATACGAATTTCAGAACAGGAGGATAAAATGACACCAAAAGATGTACTGAAGTTAGCAAAAGAGAGCAAGGCAATGATGGTAGACATGAAATTCATGGACTACCCCGGACTGTGGCAGCACTTCTCCGTCCCGGTGGATGAATTGACCGAAGGCATATTCGAAGAAGGCCTCGGGTTCGACGGATCCAGCATTCGTGGATGGCAGGCGATCCACACGAGCGACATGCTCGTGGTTCCTGACGCGGAGACAGCGGTTATGGATCCCTTCACCAAGTATCCGACGCTCTCGCTTATCTGCAACATCGTTGACCCCATCACCAAGGAGCGATACAGCCGCGACCCGCGCTACATAGCGCAGAAGTCCGAGGCGTACCTCAAGTCCACCGGCCTTGGCGACACCTGCTACATGGGCCCCGAGCCTGAGTTCTTCATCTTCGACGACATCCGCTTCGACCAGAATTCTCACTCCGGCTATTACTTCCTCGACAGTGTGGAAGGCATTTGGAACAGCGGCAAGGATGAGAAGCCGAACCTGGGATACAAGCCGCGCCATAAGGAAGGCTACTTCCCGGTGCCGCCCATTGACAGCCAGGAGGACATCCGCACCGAGATGGTGGAGGAGATGCAGAAGGTTGGTATCTACGTTGAGAAACAGCATCATGAGGTGGCCACTGCCGGTCAGGCCGAGATCGACATGCGGTTCAATTCTCTCGTGAAGTGCGCCGACCAGCTCATGTATTTCAAGTACATTATCAAGAACGTGGCGAAGCGGCATAATAAGACCGTGACCTTCATGCCCAAGCCGCTCTTCGGCGATAACGGTTCGGGCATGCACACGCATCAGTCCATCTGGAAGAACGGCAAACCGCTTTTCGCGGGCGATGGCTATGCGGGCATGTCCCAGATGGCGCTCCACTACATTGGTGGCATCTTGAAGCACGCAAAAGTGATCGCTGCGTTCACCAACCCAACGACGAACTCCTATAAGCGATTGACCCCGGGATTCGAGGCTCCGGTGAACTTGGCTTACTCCAGCCGTAACCGGTCGGCCTCCGTCCGCATCCCCATGTACAGCGCGAACCCCAAGACAAAGCGCATCGAGGTCAGGTTCCCCGACCCATCCTGTAACCCCTACCTGGCGTTCGCGGCCATGCTCCTGGCGGGCCTGGACGGCATCGAGAACAAGATCGATCCAGGCCAACCGCTCGACAAGGATATCTACGATATGGCGCCTGAAGAACTGGCGAGCGTGCCGACTATGCCGGGCTCGCTCGACGAGGCCCTCAATAATCTCGAGGCAGACCACAACTTCCTTCTAAAGGGCGATGTGTTCACCAAGGACGCCATCGAGACCTGGATCAGTTACAAGAGATCCAAGGAAGTGGATGCCCTCCGTCTTCGACCCCATCCCTACGAATTCTTCCTGTATTACGATCTGTAATATCTCCGCGATTCAAGAAATGGATCATCCAGACCGGGACCTCATATCAGCAGGGGCCCCGGTTTTTTTATACCAATGATCCGGTAATGGCAGAGTGCGCGAAATATGGTTTCAGGGATGTCATGACCAAACCGTCCAGGATAAGAGACCTGAGCGCGGTCAGTTATCGGGTGATAAATACGGAGTCCTGAGGTCTCTGCTGTTCCTCTTGTTGCTGGTCGAGCCTGGGGTCGGTTGCGCCTTTCAGCGGCGGATAGAGTAATGAAAAATCTGAGGGGAAAAAATCGAGATCGGAGAACGCAAGTCACGAAAAACATTTCTTCTTGATTTTTTTGTCGGTTCGTACGATAATGGCCGCCTTGAATCAATTACAACATTCTCGAGGAGGTTGGTCACATGCGTATCATCTTATTGGGTGCACCGGGCGCGGGTAAGGGCACGGTGGCGAAGCTTTTGACGGCACTTGACGGCTCGGTGCAGATATCGACCGGAGATATTCTCCGGGGTGCGGTGAAAGCGGGCACGCCGCTCGGCAAAGAGGCCCAGGGATATATGGACCGGGGCGACCTGGTCCCCGATTCATTGATCATGGGCATCATGGAGCAGCGGCTTCAGGAGACCAGATATGAAAAAGGGATTCCTGCTCGATGGGTTCCCGCGAACAATCCCGCAGGCCGACGCCCTTGATGCTTTGCTCAAGAAACTCAAGATCAAACTCGACCTGGTGGCGAACATCGATGTCCCGCGGGACGTGATCCTCGACCGGCTGACCACACGCCGGACGTGCTCGAATCCCTCATGCCAGGAGATCTACAACGTGAAGAGCAACCCGCCGGCCCCCGGCAACAAGTGCAAGAAGTGCGGCAGCCCGGTGGTTCAGCGTGCCGACGAGACCGTGGAGGCGATTTCCAAACGGTTGGATGTCTACAATGAAAAAACAGCACCGCTTATCGGCTACTACGAGAAGAAAGGTATGCTCATTGCCATCCGCGAAACGAGCAGCGATGGCGTGGTGAAGGCGATTCAGAAAGGGATTGCAGCGAAAAAGTAATTTTTAGCTGGGAGAAAAAGTAAAGGCGGGATGCCATGCATCCCGCCTTTACTTTTGTCACATTTACAACAATTGTAAACTGGCGATAACGCCGGCTTATTTACACTTCTAAATAATGATAGCCGGGTGCAAATAACAGGAAGGAAACAGTATATGTCGTTAATAATGTATAGCTGAATTAAATGACAGAAGAGAATGCAAAGGATGGGTATTTAAGGGTCCAAAAAGAATAAGAGGGTAGCAGCCTGCTAACACTTTGACTTTATCAATTTGCGCCGTAAAACCTCTCACCCCGAATGTAGTGAAGGGTCGCATATATTTGAAAGGCGAGATCCTCTGCTTTGCTCAGATTGACAATGAAATAAAAGAGATTGATGACGCGATACACTAGGTAGGCATCCTATCGAACTTTTCCCAGGAGACCGCAACAATATCTCCATCCGTGGGAACCTCTTTCAAATCGGGTTGTCTGAAGGGGGCAATTATCTTCTGCGAAGGGAAATATGAACCACAACAAACAAGATTGAGAATTGCACCAGACTTAGGGCCGCGGGCCACTTCAAACTCTGAACAGGGAAACTTCTTGTTCTCTTCAAGATCAAACAAATGCTGACCCCGCAGAAAAAGGGTGCGACCATCCTCCAGATGAAGAAAATAACCGCCGCCTTCATCCTCCAATTCTTCAACTCTGATAGCCTTATTTGCATAGAAGCGAGTCACCTCGACGACACCGCCAGCGAGGTCATCCTGATAGGAGGTGAGTGAAGAACTGCGACACAATTTCAGGTAAGAGCGAATGCTGTAGACAAGCCAGGCAACAATGATAATTGAAAAAAGAACAGGGAAATATAGACTTAAGAAACCCAGAACGTGGTCAACGACATAAAGGATGCCGATACTGATGGCTGAGCACAATGCCGCCATAAGCAAAGCACTGGCCAGAGTGACTGGATTCTCCGCCTTGGCTATCAAAGCTTGGCGTTCTTCGCTGGTTAATGGTCTTATCGTGGACATGTATCAACCTATCAGTTACACCGCTTACTGCCGATTATGAAAAATAATCTATATATGTTATAAAACTTGTCAATTGCAAATTCTGAGAGGGAAATCAAGAAAAATGACAAATCGCTATTTGAGTGGACCAGTGCTGTTCAGTGACTTAAATCTATATATGGTATTTGTGTGCAACGCTATAATCTGACCGGCACGCCTCGTTCCTTCAAATATTCCTTCGCCTGCCTGATGGTGTATTCCCTGAAGTGGAAGATCGAGGCCGCGAGAGCGGCATCGGCCTTGCCCTTGGTGAATCCCGTCATAGATATGTTCGAGGTTCCCCACGCCGCCGGAGGCGATGACCGGGATCGAGACCGCTTCGGCCACGGCGCGCGTCAGCTCCAGGTCGTAGCCCGTTCTTCTGGCCGTCCTGGTCCATGCTCGTGAGCAGTATCTCTCCAGCGCCGTACTCTTCCATCTTCCGTGCCCAGGCGACGGCATCGATGCCCATGGGCTTTCTGCCGCCGTGGGTGTAGACTTCCCACTGCAGTGCGGAGTGCGGACTGTGGATTGCGGAATCGACTGAGGAAGAGCGACCTGTATTTCGGATCATCGGCCCATTTGAGCGGCGGCTTGAAATCCTTGTCATGTGCGACAACCTGCTTGGCGTCGATGGCGACGACGATGCACTGGCTGCCGAAGCGCATGGATGCCGCCTTGATGAACTCCGGGTCGTGGACCGCAGTGGTGTTGATCGAGACCTTGTCGCGCTCCGGCGAGCAGGAGATTTCGGATATCGTCGAGGATTCTTGATGCCGCCGCCCGACGGTGAGCGGCATGAAGACCTGCTCCGCAGTGCGGCGCACGATGTCGAGGATGATGCCGCGCTCTTCGTGGGAGGCGGTGATGTCCAGGAACGTGAGTTCGTCCGCGCCCTGCTCGTCGTAGACCTTCGCGATCTCGACGGGGTCGCCGGCGTCGTGCAGGTTCACGAAGCTGACGCCTTTTACGACACGGCCGCCTTTCACGTCGAGGCAGGGTATGATTCGTTTGGTCAGCATTGATATTTCTCTCATGTCTGGCGAAAAAATAAATATCAAAAGTACAGCAAAAGGGTCATGCTACCGCAGAGCAGCAAAGGATCCAGAGTAAGACCGTTCTTATCTTGAGTATTTCTCCTTGCGAACGCTACGTGCTTTGCGAGAAACTATAGTGCCTGCTACCGGGCGCACCGGTTGTCGTTCAGTCTTGACAAACAGTGATGGCTTCCTTCAGATCGAGCGAGCCGCTGTAGATCGCCTTCCCGGTGATCACCCCGCTGACACCGGAGTATCGCACCGTAAGAAGGTTCTCAATGTCCTTCATCGTGTGAACGCCGCCCGAGGCAATGACCGGGATATGGAGCGCCTCGGCGAGCGCCTTGGTCGCCTCGATGTTCGGGCCCGAGAGCATGCCGTCGCGCTTGATGTCGGTGTAGATGATGGCGATGACGCCGTGGTCCTGCATCTGTTTCGCCAGGTCAATGGCCTTCACCTTGGTGACTTCGGCCCAGCCCTTGATCGCCACCAGGCCGTCCTTGGCATCGATGCCCACGATGATCTTTCCCGGGAATTTCTCGCAGGCTTCCCGTACAAAGGCAGGGTTCTCGATGGCCGCGGTGCCGAGAATGATCCGGTCGATGCCGATGGAGACCAAGGTGTCTGATCGTGGCCATGTCGCGGATGCCGCCGCCGACCTCGATCGGGATCTTGATGGCGGCGCGGATCGCCTTGATGGCATCGAGGTTCTTCGGCACGCCGGCAAAGGCGCCGTTCAGGTCCACGACATGCAGGAGCTCTGCACCTTGGGACTTCCCAGTGCTTTGCCGTGGTCGCGCGGGTCGTCGGAGTAGACCGTGGCCTTGTCCATGAGCCCCTGTTCGAGGCGGACGCACTTGCCTTCTTTTAGATCGATTGCGGGAATGATTAACATAAGAACCTCAAAACATATTTACCACAGAGGACGCAGACGGAATCCCAAAAGGCTTTAGAAAAAAAAGAAAGCTGCGCGCCTAGCTTAACGTCATCAAATATTCTTTTGCTTTAGTTCATTGTCGATTCGTTTATCTTCCTCCGCGCCCTCTGCGGTGAAATCAAGTTTTTTGCTCTCCGAACCGCTTCAGGATCGACAGCCCCAGCGCCTGGCTCTTCTCCGGATGGAACTGGACCGCGAAGATATTGTCCTTCCAGATGCTCGAGACGAACTCGATGCCATAGGGCGTTGTCGTTGCGATCACGCTCTTGTCTTCAGGCACCACATGGAACGAGTGCACGAAATACACATGGCTGTTGTCAGGAACATCCTGGAGCGCCGGGGCCTGCCGCTTGATTGATATCGAATTCCAGCCCATGTGCGGGATCTTGAGATCCGACGAATTCCGGCCCCTTGAACCGGATCACGCGGCCTTTGATGATGTCCAGCCCTTTCGAGATCCCGAACTCCTCGCTTTCGGTGAAGAGCAGCTGGAGGCCGAGACAGATGCCGAGAAAGGGTTTGCCGGACCTGATGCTCCTGTGCACCGCATCGATGAGGCCGTACTCCTCGAGGTTTCGCATGCAGTCCGGGAAGGCGCCTACGCCGGGCAGGACGACCTTGTCGATGCGTTCAGGATCGTCTTTGCGTCGCTCGTGACCACGGCTTCGTGGCCCATGCGCTCGAAGCCCTTCTGAACGCTCCGCAGATTTCCCATTCCGTAGTCGATGATAGCGATCATATATTAATAAAATTCGGGACGCAGATTTTCGCAGATGAACGTGGATGAAAATCAAATTCATGAGGGATACGCATGGCACGGAAAAAGTAGATTAAGAAATTTGAGTCATATCCGATCTTCAGATTTATCCATGTCCAATGAATTCTGGTTTTCCGCATCAATCTGCGTTCACCAGCGTCCAATGATATCTCAGATCTTTCCCTTCGTCGAGAGCACGCCCTTGATCCTCGGATCGAGGCTCGTGGCCTGGTCCAGGGCGCGGCCGAAGGCCTTGAAGATGGCTTCGAGCATGTGGTGGACGTCGCGGCCGTAAAGGAGGCGGATATGCAGGTTCATGCCCAGCATGGTTCACAACGGACTGAAAGAAGTCTTCTGCAAGTCCGGGGTCGAAGTCCTTGAGCTTGTACTTCTTCGGCAGTTCCACCTGGTACGCTAGGTAGGGCCTGCCGGACAGGTCCATCACCACCTGCGCCAGGGTCTCGTCCATGGGCACGGTCACGTCTCCGTATCGGCGGATGCCTTTGCTGTCACCGAGAGCTTTTTTGAGCGCCTGGCCGAAGGCGATGCCCAGGTCCTCGACCGTGTGGTGGTCATCGATCTCCGTATCGCCCTTGGCCTTGATCGTGAGGTCGAAGAAGCCGTGCTTGGCAATGTGGGAGAACATGTGGTCCATGAACGGTACGGATGTCTTGATGTTGTACGCGCCCGTGCCGTCGAGGTTCAAGGATATCTTGATGTCCGTCTCTTTGGTCTTACGTTCGATCGTCGCTTTGCGGGGCATGTACCTTCTCCTTGCAGAAGTTGAGGAGTCTATGAATTACCCCGCAACTCCAAAACTCTTAAACTTTCAGAACTTTACTTAGTTCCGCGATAAACTCACTGTTCTCTTCCGGTTTCCCCACGGTCACGCGCAGACAATTCTTGAGCGGTCCAGGCCTGTTCAAATTCTTGATAAGGATCCCCTCCTGTTTGAGCTTCGTATAGATACGCGTTGCATCAGTCGATGTTTTGAACAGGATGAAATTGGTTTCAGACGGGTAGGCCGTAATGCCTTTCATCTGCGACAAAACATTATATAGGTTTTCCCGCTCTGAAATCAACAGGGAAATCTGTCGTTCGATGATGTTTTTGTGCTTGAGCGCCGCAACAGCAGCGGCCTGTGACAGGGTGTTGATGTTGTACGGTAGTCTGATCTTGTTCAGTTCCTCAATAACCATTGGCGAGGCGGCCAAAACTCCTACGCGAAGGCCTGCAAAACCTATTTTCGACAGCGTGCGGAGGATGATCATGTTCGGGAACTTCTTGAGCTCGGGAAGATAGGTCTTTCGGGAGAAATCAAAATATGCTTCATCGATCACCACGGCGGCAGCGGCTTTATGCAGGATTTTTCGTACAGCGGCATCGGAGAAACGGTTGCCCGTAGGGTTGTTCGGACAGGCGAGGAAGATCACCTTTGCTTTGACTTCTTTTGCCTTCTTGAGCATCTTGTCGGCATCGAGGGAAAAGTCCTTCCCGAGAGGTACGGTGACAACGTTCTGTGATAGCGCCTGGGAAGTGATCTCGTACATCGCAAAGGTGGGTACGGGGATGAGCACCGGTCCGCCGAATGCAAGGATTATCGCTTGAATAAGTTCATCTGATCCGTTGCCGAGAATCATCTGATCCGAGTCCATGCCCCAGAGCGCGGCAATCGCCTTTTTCAGCCCTATTGCCGACGGGTCAGGATAGCGGTTGATGAACGCTTCTTGCACCGCTTTTCCGATCTCGCGGCTCACGCGATCCGGGGGAGGGAAGGGATTCTCCATGGCGTCGAGCTTGATGCGGCATGGCGTTTCATCAATATGATATGCAGCAAGCTTGCGTATCTGCGGTTTGATGAGCCTAATGATATCTTTTATCGTTGATGATTTCATAGGTTTTCATGCAATATACAAGAATCGGGAATCTTGCACAAGGAGAAAATTACATAATTGGATACCTAACAGGGACAAGCCAGAACCAGAAGATGCATGAACACGAATTGCACGAATTAGTCGAATATCACGAAGGGGGAAAGGAGTTTTATCCATGCTCTTCGTCCTTTTCGTGTCATTCGTAATTAAGGGATTGAGATTTTTTCTACCTTTTGACGAGAATTTGAATCGCGAATTTCTAACACTCGTTGTTTTCTTGTATGGAAATGAGGTATCATGAGTGCATGAAAAAAATCTTTTTATCCGTGCTTTGCTGTGTTCTTCTGCTTTGTCATGCATCTCCGGCATCGGACTTCCGCTTCTCTCCCCGTCCCAACAGGGCGCACCTGATCCAGTGGAGAACTTGGGGCCAGGAAGTATTCGATGAGGCGCAGAAGAAAAACAAGCTTATCCTGCTTTCCCTCAGCGCTATCTGGTGCCATTGGTGCCATGTGATGGACGAGACCACCTATTCGGATCAGGAGATCATCAGCTTTATCAACGACAATTTTATTCCCGTCAGGGTAGACGCGGACATGCGGCCCGATATCGACACTCTCTATAACCAGGGCGGTTGGCCCAGCACGGCAATCCTTACTCCGCAGGGAGAAGTCATTAGTGGTGGAAACTATATCCCACCGGAGGAAATGCTCGGGAGGCTCAAGAGAACGGCGGCGTTTTACAGCGGCAATCGCAATGCCGTCTTAGATCGGATCAAAGAGATGAGGGCCATGAAGGAACTCCGCAGCATCGGGCAGAAAGGTTATGCCGGTGAGCCGGACAAAATCGATCTCGACTACATTGTCCAAATCCTCAAGGGGTCCTTTGATGAAAAGAATGGTGGTTTTGGAAGGAGCCAGAAATTCCCAAGCCCCGACTCGATCGACTTTCTGCTTTCGGTGTATGCACAGCACAAGGATGAAGAGATCAAGAGGATCGTGACTCTGACGCTCGACCACATGGCGAAAGGCGAAATCTTCGACAAGGTCGAAGGAGGCTTTTTCCGGTATGCCACGAAAACGGACTGGTCACAGCCCCATTATGAAAAGATGCTTGAGGTGAATGCAGGGCTGATCAGGAGCTATGCTGACGCTTCCCTGGTCTTGGGAAGGAAGGACTATATTCGCATCGTCCGCAAGAGCATGCGATTTATTCAGAACAACCTGTACGACAATGAGGGTGGCGGTTTTTTTGGAAGCCAGGACGCGGATGAAGCATATTACAAGAGGCGAGACCGGAAAGGAATGAAAGCCCCATTTGTTGACAAGACAACGTACACGGATTCCTCGTCTCTCATGATCAGCGCACTTGTTGCGTCATATGGTGCGATATCGGACAAGCAGTACTTGGGTATGGCTATCAAGGGCGCTGATTTCCTGCTGGAGAAACTTTATTCCGGCAGTGACGGAGTGTGCCATTATTTCCGTGATGGAGCGCCTCATCTCACAGGTATTCTTTCGGACAATGCTCTTGCAGGGTCAGCCCTTCTTGATCTGTATAATGCAACGGGTGAAAAACGTTATCTGAATGCTGCAAAAGAGATTGGGAAGCTTATCATTGGCCAATTCTACGACGTGGCCAAGAAACGATTCCGCTCGACTCTCGATACGTCACTCAGCAAACCCGTGACCGCCGGCGCTTTGTCGGAGGTGAACGAGAACCTTGCTAATTACAGGGCGATCCGTTTTCTGAGCAGGCTTGCATTTACTGGAGAGGTTAAGAGGCTGAAAGAAGTCCGCGATGCCGTTTTTGCGACCATTTCCGGTGAATATCAGCGATTCGCGCCTCAGGCAGGTGCTTATGGAAACTCTGCTTATTGGATCGCGGTGGAGCCCGTTCAGATCATGATTCTTGCTGATGGAGAGGGTGCACGGAAATATCTGTCGGTGATCAACAGCGTTTATGTCCCGGAAAAGGTTGTGCGGGTGCTCTCGCTTTCAGAGGATGCCGGGGAGATTACAAAACTCAAGTACACGTTTAAAGAATCCGTTTATCTGTGCGCAGGTAAGCGATGCTCGGCACCGATAGCTAAGACGGAGCATCTTAAAGAAGAATTAATAAGATTCATGGGGAAAAAGAACTGAATAAACCCCGCCTTGTTTTGAAAACCCTTTTTAAAATGGTGTTGTGCCGGACTGATTATTAGCTGACTCCACCATTCACCTGTATCATAAATACATCAATGTAATTATTGTAATCGAGGTGCGAGATGACATTCAATGCCAAAACAGTCGCGTTGCTTGCCCGCACTAACCCAGCGGCAGATTGACTACTGGAATCGAGACCATTTTACCAAGCCATCGGTTGAGAAGGGGCTGGTCGTTGATAAGATAAGGAAGGAGGGATTATCAATAGAGGAGTTTTTTTTTAAATCTACGTGTTGTAAAATTAAGGCGGCCTTGCGGGCCGCCTTAATTATTACGGAATGACTTTGTTCAGGGGATACTCAACGATCCCCGATGCGCCGCTGCGCTTGAGCCGCGGGATGAGGTTGCGGGCCTGTTTTTCGTCCAGGATCACTTCCAGGCTTACCCACTCGGGGTCGGTCTGATGCGAGATCGTGGGCGCATGCATGGAGGGGAGGAGGCCGCAGATCTCCTTGAGGTTCGCCTTGGGCGCGTTCATCTTGAGGCCGACCTTTTCCTCGGCCGCGAGCGCGCCCTGGAGCAGCATGGCCATGTTCTCGATCTTCTTCCGTTTCCAGGGATCTTTCCAGGCCTTCTTGTTCGCGATGAGCCGGTGGTGGACTCAAGCATCACCTCGACGATCCTGAGCTTGTTCGCTCTGAGCGAACTGCCGGTCTCGGTGAGTTCCACGATGGCGTCGGCAAGCTGCGGCGGCTTCACTTCTGTGGCGCCCCAGGAGAACTCGATCTCGGCGGTGACGCCCTTGGACTTGAGGTAACGTCTTGGTGTAGCCTACGAGCTCGGTGGCGATGCGCTTGCCTTTCAGGTCCTTGAGCGTCTTGATTGCAGAATCTTCAGGCACGGCCACGACCCAGCGTACGGGGTTCAGCCCGCCCTTGGCGTAGCGGAGTTCGGCGACCTCGACCACGTCGGCATTCTGCTCGAGGATCCAGTCCTTGCCGGTAAGACCCACATCGAAGATGCCGTTGTCGACGTAGCGCGCCATCTCCTGGGCGCGGACGAGGATGCACTCGATGTCCGGGTCGTCGATGGTCGGGTAGTAGCTTCGCGAGCCGACCTGGACGCGGTATCCGGCCTTGCCGAAGAGCTTGAAGGTCGACTCCTGCAGGCTCCCCTTGGGCAGGCCGAGCTTGAGCTTGGGGACCGCCGGAGCGGCGGACCTTTGATGCGGTCTTTTTCGATTTCGTTGGCATAGTGTCTCCTCTAAACGAGTCTGACAGGATGACAACAACATCTGATTTTATCTTATCCCGCCAATCCTGTAAATATTGTCTAAGTCGTTTCGGTTATCTTTTCGCCATCCTCACCCTGATCGTGTTCCCGTGCGCTTCAAGCCCTTCCACGTCCGCGATCTGCATCACGGCTTCAGCCACCTTGTCCAGGCCCTCTTCGTGTGTAGAAGATGAGGCTGGACTTCTTCATGAAACTGTCCGTGGACAGGGGCGAGAAGAACCGCGCCGTGCCGCCGGTCGGCAGTACATGGTTCGGTCCGGCAATATAGTCTCCCACGGACTCGGGCGTGTAGTGGCCGAGGAAGATGGCGCCGGCGTTCTTGATCATGCGCCAGCAAGCTCGAAGGGCTTCTCCACGGCAAGTTCCAGGTGCTCCGGCGCGATGGAGTTCGAGACGTCTGCTGCCTCCTGCAGCGTCTTGACAAGCACGATGGCGCCGAACCGATCGATGGCCTTGCGCGCGATCTCTTTCCTGCGCGAGGTTCGCGAGCTGTCGCTCGATCTCGGCATCCACTTTTTCCGCGAGCTCCCGCGACGTGGTGACGAGTATGGACGACGCCAGCTCGTCATGCTCGGCCTGCGAGAGCAGGTCTGATGCAACAAACGCCGGATTCGCCGAATGGTCGGCGATGATCAGTATCTCGCTCGGTCCGGCGATCATGTCGATGTCCACCTGACCGAAAACGTACCGTTTGGCCGTGGCCACGTAAATGTTGCCCGGGCCCACGATCTTGTCGACCTTGGGGATCGTCGCAGTGCCGTAGGCCATGGCTGCGATCGCCTGCGCGCCGCCGATCTTGTAGATCTCGCTCACGCCGGCGATGTCCGCGGCAACGAGGATGTAGGGGTTCAGATTCCCGCCCGGGACGGGGAGCACATGACGAGCTGCTCCACGCCGGCCACCGTGGCCGGGATCACGTTCATGAGCACCGACGACGGGTAGCACGCCTTGCCGCCGGGAACGTAGACGCCGACGCTCCGGATCGGCCGCGCGAGCTGGCCGAGGATGACGCCGTCGGCCTCCTGGCTGACCCAGGAGCTGATCTTCTGTTTCTCGTGGAAGGCGCGGATGTTCTGCGCCGCAAGCTTGAGCGCGTCCACCTTCTTGCGTCCACCTTGGTATAGGCTTCCTTGATCTCCTCCGGCGAAACCCTGATGTCCTTGAGCGTGAGCATCACCCGGTCGAACTTCTCGGTGTATTCGAGCACGGCCGGGTCGCCCTGCTTGCGCACGCGCTCGACGACTTCTTTGACCGCAGTGGCGACTTCCTCGGTCGCGGTTTCGCCGCGGTTGATGATGCGCTTGAGCTCGGTGACGATGTCTTTTTGCTGTGAGTCGATGATCTTCATAAATATTCCTTAATAATAAAATGTTAACCACGGAGTCCCTGAGGCTCGGGGAAAAATCTTGAATCTATTTCTTGATTTGAGCCTCTACTGAGACTCCGGTCATCTGTGGTTTGCATGGAATATTATACTCTTTTTATGTCCGCTCCCAGCGCCGAGAGCTTCTGCTCAATATTCTCATATCCCCGGTCAAGGTGGTAGATGCGCGAAATCGACGGTCTGGCCTTCGGCCGCAAGGCCCGCGAGGATGAGCGAGGCGCTCGCGCGGAGGTCCGTTGCCATCACCGGCGCCGCCGAAAGCTTCGGCACGCCCTTGACGATGGCGCTCCGGCCGTCGGTCTGGATGTCGGCCCCCATCCTGCGGAGCTCGGCCACGTGCGTGAAGCGGTTCTCGAAGATGGTCTCGTTGATCACGCTCGTGCCCTCCGCCAGGGCCATGAGGCTCATGATCTGCGCCTGCATGTCCGTGGGGAACCCCGGATACTCCAGCGTCTTGATGTTCACAGGTTTGATTCTGCGCTGTCCATTAACGCGGATTGTTCCGTCGTCCGTATTTATTTCGGCACCCGCCTCGGCAACCTTTGACAAGCACGGCATCGAGGTGGCCGGGAAAGCAGTTCTTGATCGTAAGTGTACCGCCTGGTTATGGCCGCGGCGATCACGAAGGTTCCGGTCTCGATCCTGTCGGGCATCACGGTGTAGTTCATGGGCACGGAGGCTCTCGACGCCCTGGATCCTGATGATGTCCGTGCCCGCGCCCTCGATCTTCGCGCCCATCTGGATGAGGGCGTTGGCAAGGTCGACGACCTCGGGCTCGCGCGCGGCGTTCTCGAGCATGGTCTCCCCCTTCGCGAGCACGGCTGCCATCATGATGTTCTCGGTGCCGGTCACGGTCACCGTGTCGAAATAGATATGCGCGCCGCGGAGCCTTTTTGCTTTTGCGACGACATAGCCGTGTTCGATCTCGACTGCGGCGCCGAGCTTTTCGAGGCCCATGAGGTGCAGGTTGATGGGCCGGGCGCCGATGGCGCACCCGCCCGGCAGCGAGACCCGCGCTTTGCCCATGCGCGCCACGAGCGGCCCGAGCACGAGCACCGACGCGCGCATGGTCCGCACGAGATCATAGGGCGCCTCGGGGTTTGTGAGTCCGCTGGAGTCGATGAGGATGTCGTGACCCTGCCGCTCGAACGATATCCCCATGTTCTGGAGGATCTTGCCGAGCGTGGTAACGTCAGCCAGGTGAGGGACATTGGCTATCTGTGTGTGCGCCTTCGCACAACAGTCCCGCGGCGATGATCGGGAGCGCAGCATTCTTTGCACCGCTGATCACGACCTCGCCTATCAGTTTTTTGCCGCCGTTGAATTACAATCGTTTTCATAACGGTTTAGGCTGTTTACAGTGTTTCGATTTCAGCCACTAAACTCTAAGTTCGAAATACTAAGCAAATACGAATATTGTTATATCGAAACTAGTTTAAACATATCTGACTTTGATGATTTCGATATTATGTTGTTACCAAAGAATCAAATTCTTCTCAAATTGGCACGAAAATTTTACCGCAAAGACGATAGAAACGCGGAAAAAACCTCAGGCTTACTTGTTTATAGCATTAAAAAACCTTCGCGCCTTGGCCGTTCTAAGGTCTGTTTTGGTTCCGGCCTGTCAGGGCTAGAATTGAGAGTTTAGAAATCCTGATTTGCTCGATTCATTTTTTTCTTGCCACAATCACACGCTCGATTCCCGTGAGGTCTTTCATTATCTCCGGCAGCTCATATCGGCCGGCGTCATTCACCATCCTCATGAGTGCGCCTGACTGTCCCTGTCCCATCTCCATGATGAGCGCTCCATGTTTTTTCAGAAACTCCGGCGCCGTGCCGATTATCCGCTGCTGAATTTCTGTCCCTTTCGGGCCCGCGATGAGCGCCAACTCGGGTTCAAAGTCCCTTACCTCGGGTTGAAGCCCAGGAAGGTCTTCGGAGCGCACATAGGGCGGATTCGAAACGATAATGTCAACCATCCCGTGAAGATCGAGTTCAGCGAGCGGTTCGAATAGGTCACCTTCGAGGAACCGAATGCGGTCCGACACGTCATGCTTACGCGCGTTCTCTCTGGCAATGGCCAGTGCTCGATCGGACTTATCCGTTGCAAAGATGCACGCGGCGTCGGCCTCCTTTGCCAGGCTCACCGCGATACATCCCGAGCCGACACAGAGATCGACGATCGTAACCTGCCCGCCCCCCGTCTGAATGATCTTGAGCGCCGCTTCTACAACCAGTTCCGTTTCCGGCCTCGGGATCAACACGTCTGGCGTGACGCTGAAATCAAGACCCCAGAATTCCTGCTCGCCGGTGATGTACTGGAGCGGCTCCCGCTGTGCCCTGCGGTTGACCGCGTCTTCAAAGAGCGTCCGCTGTGCCTCGTCAAGAGATTCGTCGCGATGGATAATGAGCCAGGCGCGGTCTCTCATGAAAGTGCGAGAAAGAAGTATTTCAGCGTCGAGCCTGGCATTGCTTATCCCGTGCACTGATAATCTTTGTGCTGCTTGGTATATCGCTTCAGCGAGAGTCACCGTGATAAATTGCGAATTGCGGAATGCGGATTTCGGAATTTGGTTTTCCATCTACAGGCCGCAATCCGAATTCTGCAATGGCCTTACAGGTTCTTCAATCGTTCGGCGTTTACCGCTGAGGTCAGGGCGTCGATGAACTCGTCGAGGTCGCCGTCCAGTACAGACGTCGAGCCGGTAGAGCGAAAGCCCGATGCGGTGGTCGGTCACCCTGCTCTGCGGGAAGTTATAGGTCCTGATCTTCTCGCTGCGCTCGCCGGTCCCTACCTGCGCTTTGCGGTCCTGGGCGGTCTCGGCTTCCTGCTTCTCACGCTCCTTTTCAAGCAGGCGGGACTTGAGGATCTTCATGGCCTTTTCGCGGTTCTTGAGCTGTGAGCGTTCGTCCTGGCACGCGACCACTTCGCCGGTGGGGATGTGGGTGATCCTGACTGCCGAGTAGGTCGTGTTCACACTCTGTCCGCCGGGCCCGGAAGAACAGTAGGTGTCGATGCGCAGGTCCTTCTGTTCGATCTGCACGTCCACATCGTCGGCCTCGGGCAGCACAGCCACGGTCACCGTGGACGTATGGATCCTGCCGCTCGCCTCGGTTGCCGGGACGCGCTGTACGCGGTGCACGCCGCTCTCATATTTGAGCCTGCTGTAGACGCCCTTGCCCTGGATCTGGGCGATGACTTCCTTCGCGCCGCCGACACCCGTGGTGCTCATGTCGAGCAGGGTGACTTTCCAGCGTTTCTTCTCGGCATAGCGCGAGTACATGCGGAAGAGCTCGGCGGCAAAGAGGCCTGCCTCGTCGCCGCCCGCGCCTGCACGGATCTCGAGGAAGATATTCTTTTCGTCCCGGGGTCCTTGGGCACGAGCATGAGCCGGAGTTCCTGTTCCATCTGCTCGCTCCTCGGCGCGAAGCTCCTTGAGCTCGGCTTCGGCCATTGCGCGCAGCTCGGGGTCCGACTTTTTGTCCTCGGTGATCTCCTCGGTCTCTCGTGATCTGCTTCAAGAGGTCCTGATACGCGCGGTAGTGGTTCACCACGTCCTCGATGTCCGACCGCTCCTTCGAGTACTTCTGGTACTGCTGGTGGTCGGCTGCAACCGCCGGATCGGACAGGAGCCTGGTCAGCTCATCATATTTTTCTGCAACTGCTTCTAATTTTTTAACATAGGGAAAAATCTACCACAGAGGCACGGAGACAACCATGAGTGAGGCTGAACTAACGGGATTAAAAAAAAGGATTGAAATCCGATCTTATCCTGTTCATCCTGTAAAGAACGAACTTTATAATTTCTCTGTACCTCAGTGCCTCCGCGGTTAGCGTGATTGTTTTGTCCAACAAAAAAACCCCGCTTCAGCGGGGTTCCATCGCAAGGGCTTCGTTCAGCGCCCTGATGGCGACCTCTATTTGGTCATCCGACGGTTCTCGCGTCGTGAGGCGCTGAAGCCAGAGTCCCGGCAGCATCAGAGCCTCGATAAGGGGATGTCCCGCGCTTCTTCGCGCTGTACTTGATGAATTCGTACCCCAGCCCGGCGATCACCGGCAGCAGTACGATCCGCGAAAGGCCTTTTGCCCAGAGGGGCCAGCTGCCCGGGATGAGCGAGAACAGGATGATGGAAAGCGCTATCACCGCGAGCAGGAAGCTCGTGCCGCAGCGCGGGTGGATGCAGGAGTAGGGTCTCGCGTTCTGGACCGTAAGCTCGACTCCGGCCTCGTAGGCTGCGATGGCCTTGTGCTCGGCCCCGTGGTACTCGAAGACCCGGCGGATGTCCTTCATGAACGAGATGCCGGATACATATCCCAGGAACAGCGCAACCCGGAGGGCACCGTCCGTGAGATTGAAGAGGATGCTGTTCCTGCTGACGGTATCGTATTTTGCGCCGAGCAGGTTGGTGAGCAGGAGAGGGAGCGCCAGGAAGAGTCCCGAGAGCGAAGGCGAGCGCCACGAATCATGGTCCCCGCCATGGCGAGAGGGCTGATCTCTTCTTTCTTTCCGTCGTCGCTCTTCGAGCGCTTCGTTCGCCGAGAAATTGAGCGCCCGTATTCCGAGCCACATCGCTTCGAAGAGCGCTGCCGAGCCGCGGATGATTTTTTTCTTCAGCAGGGGAAACCGTTCTCCGAGCGGCGTGAGCAGTTGCGTGAGTACTGCGATCTCTGCGCCGGGTTTGCCGCCTTTGCGCACGGCTACGGTGAAAGACGTGCGGTGAGCGCATCATCACGCCTTCGAGCACTGCCTGGCCACCTATGGTTAATTTTTCTGACAAGACAGGAACCTCGCTTCAGGCTTGTTTCAAGACCACCATACAATTTGCGCCGGCGGATTACGCCTTCTTGTACTTTTTCCTAAACTTGTCCACGCGGCCTTCGGTGTCGATGAGTTTCTGCTTGCCGGTGAAGAAGGGGTGGCAGTTCGAGCAAATGTCGAGCTTCACGTCCTGCTTGGTGGAGCGGGTCTGGAACGATTCACCGCAGGCACAGTGAACGGTCGTAACCTTGTAGTCGGGATGAATTCCTTGCTTCATAGTGCTATCCTCCTGAAATAAAACCATAGCCACAGCGGTCGGCTGTGGCTAATTTTGTTGAGACAAAGATATTATACCAAACTATGGAAAATTACAAGAGAAAAATTTTACCCCTGATGAATGAAACTAGCTGCCGACGCAGGTGACGAACATCATTTCCCTGCGATGTCGGTTGTAGCCGTAACCGATGTTCATGAGTGAGCATTGCTCATCAGCGAAATCTATTTGTTCATGGAATCCAGGAAATCCCTGTTCGTTTTTGCCTGCTTAAGCTTCTCGAGCAGAAACTCCATGCTCTCCACGGTGGAGAGGGGGTTCAGGACCTTGCGGAGCACCCACATGCGGTTCAGATCGTCCTTGTCCACAAGCAGCTCTTCCTTGCGGGTGCCGGACGCGTTGATGTCAATGGCCGGGAACACGCGTTTGTCGACGAGCTTCCGGTCGAGGTGGAGCTCCATGTTGCCCGTGCCCTTGAACTCTTCGAAGATCACGTCGTCCATGCGGCTGCCGGTGTCGACGAGCGCCGTCGCGAGGATGGTGAGGCTGCCGCCGTCCTCGATGCTCCGGGCGGCGCCAAAGAACCGTTTCGGTCGCTGGAGCGCATTGGCGTCCAGACCGCCGGAGAGCACCTTGCCCGAGGCCGGGATGATGGCGTTGTGCGCCCGTGCGAGGCGGGTGATGCTGTCGAGCAGGATCACCACGTCCTTCTTGTGCTCTACGAGGCGCTTGGCCCGCTCGCTCACCATGTCGGCGACCTGCACGTGCCGCTGCGGCGGTTCATCGAAGGTCGAACTGATGATCTCTGCCTTGACCTGGCGCTGCCAGTCCGTTACTTCTTCGGGACGTTCGTCGATGAGCAGAACGATGAGCTTGATATCCTTATGGTTCTTCAGGATCGCCTTGGCGATGGCCTGGAGCAGCATGGTCTTTCCGGTCCGCGGCGGGGCAACGATCATGCCGCGCTGGCCCATGCCGATGGGCGTGACGAGGTCCATGGCGCGGGTCGTGTAGTCGGTCGGTGAATGTTCGAGCTTGATCTTCTTTTCGGGATAGTAGGGCGTGAGGTTGTCGAAGAGGATCTTGGTCCGGGAGATCTCGGGGTCCTCATAGTTGATGGCGTCCACCTTGAGGAGCGCGAAGTAGCGCTCGCCTTCCTTCGGAGGCCGTATCTGTCCGGAGACCGTATCGCCGGTGCGGATGTTGAACCGTCTTATCTGGGAAGGGGATACGTAGATATCGTCTGGGCCGGGGAGGTAGTTGTAATCTGGGGCTCTCAGAAAGCCGAATCCGTCGGGTAGGATCTCGAGAACGCCTTCACCGAAGATCATGCCGTTTTTCTCGGTTTGTGCCTGCAGGATGGCGAAGATGAGTTCCTGCTTCCGCATGCCGCTGACACCTTCGACTTTCAACTCGTCCGCCATTGTGGTAAGCTCGGCGATGCTTTTTCCTTTAAGTTCTACTAAGTTCATGATTCTACTCCTTGGCCGTGGTCTGCAAGGGCAGACGTGGTCTGTACCTGAGAGGTGGGTTGATAGTTATGCCACTCCTGTAGCAGGTGTAATAGTTGCGTAAATAGTGATGATGGTTGTTACCGGGGGAGCGAGTTCCATCAGATTGTCAGCTTGTGTGAGTAACGTGAGTAATCAGCAATGGTGCTGTGTGACTGCGGTTTACCTACGGATGAAAATGCCTTTCTGTGCTAAGCGGAATGCTCTCATTTAACCTGGTTATTATGCTGGGTTAGGTAATAACAGGGGTTTTTGGTTAGGTTTACTTGATTTACAAAAAAAATATACCCCAGAAAGGAGGGTTTGTCAATATTTTATTTAACGTTGTTGCGGAACTACCGCTTTTATTTTTCCCCTTCTCAGGAGGCGAGTACCCGGCACGGGATACCCACCTTGTCTCCGAGTTGCGACTGGGTGGTCCCGCAGCTTCCCGCGAATTCAGGTTGACACCCATTCTCCGCTGTCGTAGTATCTCCATCATGGTACCAGACCGAAGAGATTTTATCATAAAAGCGCTTGTCGGAGTGCTCGTCATCCTCGGGCTTGGTTTCCTGTTACCGGGTCTCAGGATTTTCTCCCCTGCCGGCAACCGCGATAAAGTGCTCGTCTTTTTCCCCCTCATCCTGGAGGAAGAGGTTCCGAGGTCAGGCGTCAAGAAGAGCGAACTCGTCTATGCTATATCCGGCAAGGAACGCAAGGTGAGGGTCTTTATCGTATCAACCCCGAACGGGCTGAGCGTATTTTCGGCAACATGCACACACCTAGGATGTCTCGTCAATTACAACAAGGAAAAGCATGAGTTCGTCTGCCCTTGCCACGGCGGACGATATGATCTGACCGGAAAGAATATTGCGGGACCTCCGCCCGCCCCTCTTACGCGTTTTCCCATCCAGACGCAGAACGGCATGATATCTGTCGGGATCAAGGTGTGATTGCAAATGTGGCTCCTCGATTACCTGAACACACGCATGGTATTTACGGGCAGGCACCGCAGGGTGATGGACAAGCCGGTACCGGGATGGCTCAATTACTTTTACTGTTTCGGCGGCATAACGTTTACCCTGTTCATCGTGCAACTCCTGACCGGTCTTCTTCTGTCCATCCATTATACGCCGTCCGAGGCTGAGGCATACAAGAGCATCCAGCGCCTGCACCTAATCGTTCCGCTCGGCCACCTTCTCCGTTCGGTACACCACTGGGCAGCGAACCTCATGGTCGTGATGGTGACGCTCCACATGCTCAGGGTATTCATTACCGGGTCTTACAAGAACCCGAGAGAATTGAATTGGATCGCGGGCGCCGTGCTGCTCCTGATGACATTAGGGTTCGGTTTTACCGGCTACCTTCTGCCCTGGGACCAGAAGGCATACTGGGCAACGGTGATTGGAACGAATATGCTCGGTTCGGTGCCGTTCATCGGGCCCATCCTCGCTACGTTCGTCCGCGGTGGTGCTGAGGTGACCGGCCAGACGCTTCTCCGGTTTTACAGCATGCATATTCTCTGGTTCCCGGTCATCACTGCCTTTTTTCTCTGGATTCATTTCCACATCCTGCGAAGACTGGGGATTTCGGGGGGGATGTAACGAGTGCCAAATGGAGAATGCGGAGCACTGAATAAGGAGAGAGAGAGACATCTATCGTTCTAGTTGAACGTATCGAATGATGATTCCCCTCCTAATGTCGGAGTAACGGTGAACCAAAGCGGCGAAAAAAAGTTCTATCCATATTATCTATTCGAGATCACGCTCATAACCCTCTTCACGGTGGAGACGGTTCTGCTGCTCGCTATTCTGTTTCCCTCTGCTATCGGACGGGAAATAGATTTTTCCGCGCAGTACAGCCCGAGGCCCGAATGGTACTTCCTCTTCTTATATCAGCTTACCAAATACTTCCCCGGCCGGTGGACATTCGTCGGAGCCGTTCTTCTGCCGGGACTTGCGTTCAGCGTTATTCTCCTGGCACCTTTCTTGGACAGCGGATCGGCTGTCTCGCTCCGGCGGAGGAAAGCTGCTGCGCTTTTCGGATTTGGTCTACTGGCAGCAGTAGTGGGTTTGACGATTGCATCCCTGATATGAGTAAAATTAATACGTATGTCGAATCGCATGAATCGGTTCCGAGGGTAATGGCTTCTCCCGATGGCCCGGAACCGACACGGTGATCTGTGAAACATTTCATATCAATTATCATACCCAATTACAACGGCAGTCAAACAATCGGAAAGTGCCTGGACTCCATCTTTGCAATGAACGATCATGATCGAGAAGCCATCGTCGTTGATGACTGTTCTGATGACAGCTCACTCGACATCATCAAGAAATACCCCTGCAGACTTATTCAGTTGGAGAGACACGCAGGCGCTTCAGCTGCGAGGAATGTAGGAGCATTCAAGAGCAGAGGCGATGTCCTTTTTTTCATTGATGCAGACTGCCTCCTGCAACAAGACACCCTTGCCATCATTCGGAGGAATCTTTCAGCGTATCCGCCGGATGTGGTGTTTGGCGGCACCTACACGCCCATGCCGCACGATCCCGTCTTCTTCAGTCACTTTCAATCTGCTTTTATCAATTACTTTGAGACGAAAAACAGCGGCAACCCTGATTACCTCGCCACGCATGCCCTAGTTATTCACACCGAAACCTTCAGGAAGCTTGGTGGATTTACGGAAAACTTTCTGCCTATTCTCGAAGATGTCGAGTTCTGTCACCGTCTGCGCAGGGCCGGCTTTCGGCTCATTATGGACCCTGATCTGCAGGTCCGTCACATATTCAACCTTTCATTTTTGAGGTCGATCCGGAATGCCATCAGAAAAACACGGTACTGGATCGTGTATTCCCTGTCGAACAAGGATCTCTTTACCGATTCGGGAACGGCATCGAGAGAAATCAAGATCAATGGTGTCACCTGGCTTGCGACCGTCCTGCTAACACTTCTCTCCCTTGTATCCGGACAACGAGGATTTCTGATGCCCTTGCCCCTTCTGTGGGCAGCCGGCATTTTTGTCAGCAGATATTTATTTAAAGCATTGTATAAATCAGGCGGTGTTTTATTCGCCGTTATGTCGGGGATGTATTATATGATGGTATATCCTGCGGCTGTTTGGATCGGGGTATTTAGGGGGGGTATCCAATATCTGACCCGGAAGAAGAGGCAACCGGATGAGGGCGATCCGTGCCGGTTGACCTCATCAGGATCAATGAAGGAATAGACGCTATGTACTCGCCATTCAGATATATAAGGGACATAGTCTGGAAGGGAAGGCCGATTCATCTTACGTTCTTTGTGACCAGACGATGTAATTCCAAATGTCCCTTCTGTTTCTACCTCAGGTCGGATGATATTCCCGGCGAAACCCGGCCCGAGCTGTCGTTGGAAGAGATCGAGAAGATTTCCTCTTCTCTGGGCAGTCTCCTGTGGCTTGCGTTTTCCGGCGGGGAGATCTTTCTGAGAGACGATCTCGTCGAGATCGCCAGAACCTTTTACCGGAATAACAAGCCGATGATCATGCTTTTCCCTACGAACGGACTGCTGCCTGACGTGATCCGTGACAGGATCGCGATGATTGTGCGGTCCTGTCCGCAGAGCGTCGTGGCGCTCAAGCTGACTGTTGACGGTCTGGGCGAGGCGCATGATGCGCTCCGCGATACGCCGGGAAGCTTTGACAAGACCCTGCAGACGTACCAGGCTGTTGCCGATCTGATAGACAGGTATCCGAATTTCGAGCTCGGAGTGAACACGGTATTCTGTTCAGAAAATCAGAACGCCATGGACGGGATCATCGACTATGTGCGGGGATTGCCGTATATCAAAACGCACACGATATCTCTTGTCCGGGGCAGCCTTGCAGATAAACGATACGGTAACGTGGATGCTCATAAATATTTTGATGCCGTGCGAACGCTTGAACAGAATTTAAAAGAAGGGAAGTCTCCTGTTTATCGTTTCAGGGGAGCGCGCATCAAGGCGGCACAGGATATTCTCCAGCGCCGTCTCATCCACCAGACGATGAGCGAGCACAAAAGGATTATCCCCTGTTACGCCGGCAGGCTCAATCTGGTTCTCACGGAAGGGGGCGATGTTTTTCCCTGCGAACTGCTCACGGAATCATTTGGGAATGTACGGGATTTTGGATACAACATGGGGAAGATTGTCCGTTCGGAGAGATCACGCAGGGTAAATATTTCGATAAGGAACAACGAGTGCTACTGCACACACGAATGTTATTTCATGACCAATATCTTGTTTAACATTCATATGTATCCCGCCTTGATGAAGGAATACCTGCACCTCTGGCCCAAATGACAGCGTCACATACCGGTAATGTCCGGTCATACTGCTTTTCAAAAACGATATACGCGTGAAAACGGCGCGAATATATACGCCTAATGGCTTTAGAACGGCTTATGACCGTGCAAGTATTTTGTGATCATCCATGCAATGCCGAGCATGGGGGAAAAGTATATTTATACTGTAGTTATTCTACTCCGAGTTCTTTCAGTCTTTTCCACAGAGTGACCCTGCTGATGCCGAGATGTTTTGCCGTAAGGGTCCGGTTTCCTTTGTGCAGGGTCAGCGCCGAGCGCAGCTTTTCCCGGTCCATAATCTGTCCATTCCCTTCTGCCTTTTTCTCCTCGAAGACATATTCAGGCAGGTCTGTGACTTCGACGGTGTCTCCTTTGCAAGTGATAGCGCTATGCTCCAGGGTGTTGATCAACTGTCTAACGTTTCCTGGCCACCGGTAGTTTTCGATGATATCCAATGCTTCAGGGCTTATTCTCCGGATATCCTTATTGTTAATATGGGAGATCTTCTTCAAATAGTGGAACGTGATGGCGGGGATATCTTCAGCCCGGTCCCGCAGAGGCGGAACCCTGATTAAAATGGAGTTAATGCGGTACAGGAGGTCTTCCCGGAAGATGTCCGAATTGACGAGGGCGTTCAGGTCCTTATTCGTGGCGGAGATCAGCCGGATGTTGACGGAGATCGGATTGTGATCTCCCACGCGTTCCACCACTTTTTCTTCGATGACCCGTAGTAGTTTCACCTGCATGACCTTTGGCATGTCGCCAATCTCATCGAGGAAGATACTGCCGTTATGAGCAGCCTCGAACCTGCCCATCCGGTCGCTCATGGCGCCTGTGAAGGAGCCTTTCTTGTGACCGAAGAGCTCACTCTCGAGAAGATAATCGTTGAGCGACCCGCAGTTCATCGCGACGAACGGGCCCTCTTTGCGCCTGCTGAGGGTGTGGATGGCCTGGGCCACGAGGTTCTTGCCGGTACCGCTTTCGCCGCAGATAAGCACAGGCGCTTCACTCACGGAAGCGTTCCGGATCTGCTCGAACAGAGTCTGCATAGGGGCGCTCTTCCCGAGCAGACCCTTGAACCAGTATTCCTGCCGCAGTTCCTGCTTCAACTCTTCGAGCTCCATCTCCTTCATATACAGCGATGTGATATCCGTCATAGACTCTACGGCACCGATCATTTCGCCGTTCTCGTCCTTAAGGACCGTAGCGTTCTTTAAGAGATAGACGGCCCTCCCATCGCTGGACCTTATGCGGCATTTCTTGTTTTCGATCGCGCCCATCTTGAATATGCCGCAGTCTTTTTTCCTCCCCTCGTCGGTTAAGAAGACACAGGTGTCGCTGTCGAGGATCGTGCACTGTTGCCCAATGACATCTTCTTTGCGATATCCGGTAATATTTTCCGCAGCTCGGTTGAAGAAGAGAATATTCCCGTCTTTATCGACGATCATGAGTCCGTCTCGCATGGTTTCGAAAACGTTCATAAGAAAGTGAGGTTCTTTGCATAATTTTTCAATCATGGGTCATCCTTTGTTGTTAAAAAATGAAACATGTTAATTAGCATCTTGTTAATTGTTAATTAAACACGTTTAACGTTAATTAGCATTTTAACATAAATTTGTCAATATAAAATTATAATGATTTTGAAACACATTGAAATATTATAAAATAGGTTCTAATATAAATCAGGCATGATACTTGCTATAATTAACGTGTATTAGGAACATATAAAATGTTTGCAGGAGGAATGATGCATGAAAAAGATCCTGATAGCAGTAGATGATACAAAGGGATCAAAGAACGTACTATCGGTCTTTCATAATTTTGTCCAGAAGCCGGCTGAGGTGGTTCTTCTTCACGTAGAAAGGCTGCAGGGCCGGTCTCTGATGATTGACATGCTTGGCGACGCGGAAATGTCGACCCTGAAGGAAATGATGAACGGCACTGATCATAAAGCCACGTTGGACAAGAGGGCGGAGCAGATCCTGGCATTTTACTCGAAAGAGCTGGTACAGGACGGTCTGGGAACGCTCAAGACCGTGAGAAGGGATGGCGTTCCTTCTGAAGAAATCCTCAGGGTGGCTGGGGAAGAAGGCGCCGATATGATCATTCTCGGCCAGAGCGGTAAAAGAGGGTTCGACAGGTTCATTACAGGAAAAGTCGCCCAATACGTAGAAGCCAATGCGAAGGTGCCGGTGCTGGTGGCAAAAAGACCGCTTATGTGTGAAGAACCGTTTACCAAAAGGGATGCCTGGGCCGCTGTTTCCGTTACTACGGCAATCATGCTCGCACTGTTCATTCTGGGCGTCATTCTCCAAAGAGGGATGATTATTCACTAGCGTTAATTATTAATTAGCAGATGCCATATGTAACCACGGAGTTGAAGCCAGGTAACTTTAGGAACAAACAAGATAACAAAAAATAATGAGGAGGAAATATGAAGAAGGTATTGATCGCTGTAGATGAAACAGAAGGTTCAAAAGCCGTATTGTCGGTGTTCCGTAATATGGTACGTCCGCCGGAAAGCGTGGTGCTGGTCCATGTGCAGCAGCTCGAGGGCAAGTCCCTCATGATCGACATGCTTGGGGACGCAGAGCTGAACACGCTCCGGGAGTCCCTGAAGGGCACACCGTATAAAGAGGCATTGGACCGGAAGTCGGAAAAGATCCTGAACTATTATCGGAAGGAAATTGAGAATGGCGGCTTGGTCAGCGTGAAGACCGTGGTCAGGGATGGAATCACCTCTGAGGAGATATTGAAGGTCGCCCAGGAAGAAGGTGTTGACCTTATTGTTACGGGGTACAATGGGAAGACCTTCATGCAGAGGCTTGTCACCGGCTCTATCAGCAAAGATATGGAGAAGAATGCACCGGTGCCCGTCCTCGTTGCGAAGGACCCCACGGAAGAAGAGAAGTATGCCTGGACCGCGGCCATGAGATTGAAGGCAAGCAATTAAGCAGTCTGCTGAAAACGTCCAGAAAACACGGTGAACGTAATTTTGAGCGAAGCGAAGGACCTCGGTTTTTCATAGAGGCGGTCCTTCGCTTCGTTTGTGTGGTGCGAAAAATAATTTATCAGATCCTGCGAGGGTTTCAGTGCCCTGGAGAACGGGGCTTGAAATATCAGGGGTTAATAATACCATACAGGAGGGGGATATGAGGAAGGTGCTAATGGCGGTAGACGAGACAGCAGGTTCAAAATCCGTACTGTTCGTCTACAAAACCATGGTCCGGGAACCGGAAAGCGTGATCCTAGTCCATGTGCAGCGGCTTGAGGGAAAGTCGATGATGATCGATATGCTCAGTGAGTCGGAGTTGAAGACCCTGAAGGAGTCGATACAGGGCACGGAGCACAAAGAGGAGCTTGACCGGAAGTCAGAAAAGATCATGAGCTTCTACAAGAAGGAACTTGGGAACGGCAGTTCGGTCAAGGTGAAGGCCCTCATAAAGGAAGGTATCCCCTCGGTGGAGATCCTGAAGGTCGCCCGGGAAGAGAAGGTCGATCTTATCATCATGGGCTGCAACGGCAAGACCTGGCCCCAGCGGCTCGTTACCGGATGCGTCACCAAAGAAGTGGAACGAGCTGCAACAGTGCCCGTACTTGTCGCAAAGACGGCCGGGCGTGAAAAATCTATTGAGCACGGCTGGAGGGAAGCTTATGCTGCACAGTAGCGTTATTTCTTTTGGGACCGCGATCTTGGCCGGTCTCGCGCTTGGTTACATTCTGCAGAAAGGCCGTTTCTGTCTGAACTCGGCGTTCCGGGACATCATCTTCATAAAGGACCTTACGCTCTTCCGGTCATATCTGCTGGCGCTCGTTGTGGCGATCATCGGATCCAATCTGATGGAAGATTTGGGGCTCCTTCAGGTGATTAATGCCGATACCGGCGCCCTGGAGGCAACATCGCTCATGCGCCAGAGCTTTGTACCTGTTGCGAACGTCCTCGGCGGCTTTCTGTTCGGTCTCGGGATCGTTCTTGCCGGCGGGTGCGCGAGCGGTATCGTGTACCGTATCGGCGAGGGCCAGCTGTCCGCCATGGTCGCGATCCTCGGCTTTTTCTTCGGCGCCGTGATGACCGCCGACGGGCTGCTGAGCCCGGTGAATAATTTTCTCAAGGGCTTCCGTGTTGAGATCAACGGGTCAGCGAGCCCTGCTATCTGGGACATCTTCGGCGGAGGACCGGTGGTGAAATGGATCACCATTGCGATTTTTGCTGTCGGAGTGTTAAGCTTTGTTATCGCCGGTAAGCCGGAGTTCAAGTCCAAATCAAAGGGCTTTGCATGGGGCACCACCGGTCTTCTGATCGGCGGTCTTGACTATTGCCTCGTGGTGGGTGTCATCCTATTTCGGCGGTGCTCCGCGCGGCATGGCCATCAGCGGGCCGGTCAGAGAATTCTTCTACGTTCTTCTTACCAAGAGCACGCACTCAAGCTTTCCTGAGTTCAGCTTCCTGGGTATCTTCCGCGGATCATGGGGCATGTTCTTCATCCTTTCCGTGCCCTTCGGGGCATGGCTCAGTGCCCTCTGCACTCAAGGAATTCAGGTGGAAGATCCCCCCGGCAGCGGAGTTCCTTACGGTGTTCTTCGGAAGCATCCTGATGGGAATCGGCGCGGTCATCGCCGGCGGCTGCAACATCGGCCACGGCCTTACCGGCATGTCCGCGATGGCCGTTTCCAGCCTCGTGGCTATCACCGCCATCATCCTCGGCAACTGGACGATGGTCTACTTCAAGCTGATCAGACCCATGCAGGATTAAGCTAACGCCCCCTTAAACAAGGACGGCCCCGGCAGTTTTGCGGAGCCGTCCTTTTTTTGACCGTGCTTCCCTAACTCCTCCTTGCTGGATTGGCAACGTCCCCGTTCTTCACTTGATTATTCTAGAGAACTTCGCCGCTTATTTCGATTGAATCCAGCTATCTTTTCTGAAAAACCCAGTCATCGATGCTGGTTGATTCCGCTACTGGTGGAGAGACATTGGTTGAGACCGATAAGAAATGAAAACAGTACACTTCCACTGTAAATCCTTTATCAAAGAATAATGAATCAGATTCTATGGTCAATGAAAATGGCGCAAAAGAAGAGGTGAGAGATGACGTTCATAGGTGCCCTTGGGGATCCTATGGCGTCTTAACTTCCTAAAACCATTTTGATAAAATGAAGGGGGGACTAAGGATAATGAAGTTGTTTACGATCCTTAATGTTTTTCTTAGAATAACAATTCCTCTATTTTTCTTTACCAATGCTTGTCCAAATGCGGGTATCCCTGTAGAATTCTGCACGTTTTTGTCTTGATAATTTCCTTTTCGGGTGTTATCCTTTTCTATACTCTAAAAGCAATGTGCTGCCAGGTCTACAAACATGCTGGATAGATTATTAAAAGACCCTCAATTTTTGCCTGAAGTGTTCGAGACCATGAGGGACGGCCTTATGGTGGTAGATAACAAAGGCCGTATCCTCTTATTCAACCGTGCGGCTGAAGAAATAACCGGGTATCGAAAAGACGAGGTTATCGGCAAAGAATGTACTATTTTCCAATGTGATACCTGTGTGGTCATAAGCGAATCAGAGGGACGGAGGGACCGTCAACTAGAAAAATTCGGTTCCATTTACAATAAGAGATGTCGGATACGGTCGGGGGACGGGAGGTCTGTGCTTCTGCTAAAGAATGCCGTTGTTATACGGGACGACAATGGAGAAATACTCGGTACGGTCGAGTCGATGACGGACATTACATCACTCTACAACAAGGAAATGGAACTGCAGGGGCTCAAGGAGGATTTGAGACAGGACTACTGGTTCATGGGGTTACTGGGGAAGAGCATACCCATGCAGAGATTGTACGAGCACATTCGGAATGCCGCCGTAAGCGAAGCCCCTGTCCTGATAATCGGAGAAAGCGGCTCCGGCAAAAACCTCGTCGCCCACGCCATACATAAACTCGGTAGACGCAGGGACGGACCATTCATCCAGATGAACTGCGCGTCGCTGAACGAACAGCTACTTGAAAGCGAGCTCTTCGGCCACAAGAAAGGTTCCTTCACCGGCGCGGTAAGCGACCGCATCGGAAGGTTCGAGGCCGCTCATGACGGTGGGATCTTCCTCGACGAGATCGGAGATATGCCGATGACGATGCAGGTAAAACTCCTCAGGGTCCTTGAAGAAAAAGTCGTGGAGCGCGTGGGAGACCACAAGCCGATCCCCGTGAACATCAGGCTCATTTCAGCCACGAACAAGGACCTCAGCAGCCTGATCCACGCAGGCAAATTCAGGGAAGATCTCCTTTACCGGATAAATTCCATTGTCATCAACGTCCCTCCGTTACGGGAGCGAAAAGAAGACATCCCGCTTATCGCACTCCACTACCTCAGAAAGATTTCCTCGGTAAATAACAAAGAGATCCGGAGCATCAGCCCTTCTGCGATGGAGATTTTAATAGACTTCCCCTGGCCGGGCAATGTGCGGCGGCTCATCAATGCCCTTGAACACAGCGCTGCCACCTGTAAAAGCGATACCATTGAGGTCTCGGATCTGCCGGACTATCTCGTCTACGAAAAAAAGACAGAGATAAACGAAAATCGTATCGACATCGAGGAGATCCGTTCGACCCTTTCTTTGTATAAAGGCAATAGAACCCTTGCGGCGAAGCACCTCGGGATCAGCAGGGTCACTCTCTGGAAAAGACTGAAGGCAATCGGCATCGACTAAGGAAGATGAGAAGATGACATGAAAAGGTATATCGTTATCATAGCAGTCCTTGCGATCATCATTTCGGCTCTCATGATCCTAAGTGTTTTTTTTCAGCGGACGCTCCAGATGGAGACGGCCGAACAGTTCAACAGGCAGCAACTGCTCCTTGCCAATGCAGAGGCATCGAACATTCAGACCTATCTAAGTAGCGTAAAAGAGGAAATGCTCCATATCGCTCAATCCGTGTCACTGCTCCAGATCCGCAAAGAGACGGATTGCAGGTTGCTTACCAACGCGATTTTTAAGGACAACGATAATGTCAAGAAACGGATAGAATTCCTCGATCGTAACGGGGAAATATTTTTCAGCCGAGGGAACGTGCATGCAGAAGGACCCGATGAAAAAAAGATCGTCAGCGGGGCAAGAAGGTTGTGTCCCGGCGATGTGCAGATAGAACAGGATACGAAGAGGATTTCCATCGTCGCTCCGATGTGTCGTTATGACTCCCTCATCGGTGCGGTGGTGATTACCCTTGATATCCAGGACATCGCGATGACCTTCCTCAGCCCCATAAAATCCGGCTTCACGAGGGTATGCATGGATGATGGATGAAAAAGGGAACCTTCTGTACCATCCAACCCAGCCCAACATGGTCGGCAGGAATTTATACAAGACCGACTCTTCCTGCTTCAAATGTCATAAAACCTTTGACGTGGAAAAGAAGATCATTGAAGGGAGAGGCGACTATTACGGAAGATACGTTGCACCGACCGGGGAAGACAAGATCCTGGCCTTCTCCACCATAGCGGTCGGGAATGCACGGTGGATCGTGGCGGTATCGGCCCCCTATTCCGAGGTCACCATGTCGATCAAGAGGTCCATGAACCTCTATGCGTGGATCATTATCGTGATCTTTATGACGACCAGCGGTGTTGCCGCAATGCTGCTTGTTTTAAACCGGAAACAGGAACAAGCCGAAGAGCGGGCAAAACATGAGAAGGAACTCGAGATGATGCACTCCGAAAAGCTTGCATCCCTCGAACGGTTGACCTCGGGCATAACCTCCGAAATAGGAAATCCCTTAACATCGGTTTTCTCTTTTATCGACGTATTAATGGATATGGAGGATGATGAGTTTAAAAAGGAGACGCTCGAGACCATCTTCTTCCATATGAACAGGATCGCGGACATCCTGAAACAGCTTTCCAGTTTTTCGAAGATGCCGCCTATGGAGCTCAAACCCTGCAAGGTGAACAGCCTTATCGAGGAGTCCCTTTCTCTCATCCAGTACGACCAGAGGGTACAGGACATCACCGTCGTGAGGGACCTCTGGCCCGATATGCCGGCGATCACCACGGACGGGAACCAGCTCTCCCAGGTCATCGTGAACATCGTATTGAACGCAGCGGATGCAATGCCGAGCGGGGGGACACTCACAATACGAAGCAGGGTAGAGAATAACAGTATCGTGATCGATTTTGAGGATACGGGAGTTGGCATTGACAAAGAGAATCTCAGCAGGATATTCGACCCATTTTACACCACGAAAGAGCATGGTACGGGTCTGGGCCTCGCGGTGAGCTATAGCATCATTAAGAAACTCAACGGAAGCCTTACGGTAGAAAGCGATCTCAACAAGGGCTCCAGATTTATGATAACCCTTCCGATGAAAGGAACGGGATGAAGCCTATGCTCATATTTATTATTGAGAAACCGTCAGACCTTCGGGAAGTTGGTCAATTTATCCCTTCATTAAAAGGATTCCCGCCATGGTTTCCGTCTAATTAGTACCTCTTTCAGCCATGGTTACATTCTTAATAATCGCTATCAGCTACGTCTACATCCACAAGCCATATCCAACCTTAATCCCCACTCATAAAAGGGGGGGATTCTCCATTGTGTACATTCCCATGACTATGTGTATTTCTACACAGGGCCCGCAACGTTTAAGGCTTTCATCACCTGTGGGGAATTGCGGCTGTGGATCCATGCTCGCAAGGACACAAAGAAAGTGATTTTTTCAGGAAGAAGCCTATTCTTTAAATGAATAGTGTGATCACTGTGAATTAGCCGTATTTCCTTCTCTCCTGGATCGTGCAACGAGGCCCCCTATCGCACCTATAAGCATTGCCAATGGGACGAACATGATAAAGGAAACTAAGACGCCGCCAAATGCAGCAAGCCCCAGTCCAGCAGGCTTAAATAAATAGTTCAGGAGAAAAATACCTCCTTTTAATACCACGTGGTCAATAAAATAAATGATTGTTCCGGCGAGAGCAGATTGCCATATGTCGCCGACTTTTCTTCTTATAATAAACCATCCTGCATAAAAAATTATGGCAATCCTGCCGATATTATATACAATATTTCCGATGCTGAATGGTAAGAGCGAAAAGAGAGTATTTACCAAAAAGAAATTGATAACAACAAAGAAGATCGGACGTCTTATCACGGCAAGATATCTTTTCATATTTATATCCTCATTGCTAGCGGATGCTATGGATTTGACAATTGCCACTGATTCTGCCGACTCGCCAGTTGATGAGCAGAGCATAAACTCTTTCTCAACAGAGATTATAGCCGCAGGATACAGGCAGATGACAGCGAGGAATAAAAAAGCAATTTTGTTTTCCACGGATACACGGATTTATAGTGATGAAACCAAACAATTTTTATGGATAATAAAACGTTATTGTCCGCGTCTATCTGTGGTTAATATGTAAACTGCTTTATTCCTTGAGTAATAAGCGACTTGGGATAGACTGACTATAATATAAATGCGTGTGCCTTGACAAGAGTGAAATAAATAGGAGCGTGGCAATCTCGCAGAACAATTCAAGGTCTGCTTCGTTCCACGCCTGACAATGACACTTTATAATAGTTTATATATCTGTATAGAAAACGAAATCTTGATAATTACCTCACATCCTGTCTCCTTCACCCTGTCCATATTTCCAATGGGAGATGATGCGTAGTGGTTTCAGATTTGGCGTTCGGAGGTTTTAATAGCCGTTGCGTTCAGCCCCTTCCTCTGTCTATTGAAAAGGTCCATTTTGAGCGCCAGCCAGAAGAGGCTTCTGATACTTTTCAAAACTACCTTCACGTCATTGATCGTCCGCAGGTCTCGTAGTTTTTTTAGCATAAAGGACGGCCTGAGATAGAATTTCTTGAAGGCGATCTGACGGAGCTTCTGGATATCCTCCCGCGTCATGGTCTTCGGTATGAAGGCCGCACCTTGATACGTGAAGTCTGAGAGCTCATCGGAAATCGTCCCGTATCGTTCCAGATTGTCATAGAGATAGGTGCCGGGGAACGGTGTGATAGCATGAAAATTCGCCATTTCAGGGTTCAGCTTGATTGCGAATTCGATGGTCTGAAGCCCTTCCTCAAATGTTTCACCGGGTATTCCGAACATGAAGGGTGTACTGACCTTGAGGCCGACATCCTGTGCAGTCCTCACGGCGTTCTGAATCTGCTCCAGTCTTGTGCCTTTTCTGATGGTATTGAGATTTTTTTGGACGCCGCTCTCCGCGCCGAAGAGAATGGCCCAGCAGCCTGCATCCCGGAACGCCTTGAGAAGTGGCTTGTCTACCTGGTTGACGCAGGCAGAGGCAAACCACGTGATTGACAGGCGGCGCCTCCGGATCTCCTGCGTAATCTGCATTGCCCGGTCATAATCAGCGGCGAAGGTATCGTCAAGGAATTTTATCTCTTTATAACCCTGGCGTACGCAAAGCTCGATCTCTTGAATCACATTCTCGACACTCCGGTAGCGGATCCCGCTCTTTCGGTCCTTGTCCAACTGAAAACAGTAAATGCAATGCCTGTTGCATCCCCGTGAGGTTATCATTACGGCTACCGGTTTTTTCCGGTAGGTCCCAGGCGGAGGGATATAGCGATCCGTATCGCCCAAAAGCTCCCGCGCAGGGAACGGAAGGGAATCCAGATTGGTGATGAGCGGCCTCGGAGAATTTTTGTAGATCTTGTTCCCCTCGCGGTACACCGCGCCCATCACTCCTTCTATGCTTCGGCCGCTCTGTAGCCGTTCGACGATCTCGAGGACGGTAAACTCACCTTCACCGGTAACGATCGCATCAATGCTGGCTCCCGCGTCGTTCAGGCAACGCTCTTGAACAGCAATGGGATAGGGCCCTCCCGCGCAGATAAAGCAACGGCCGGAAAACCGTCTTTTCAGGTCAGCAGCGGTCTTCTTTGCTTTGCTCCATCCGAAGGTCGTTGAGTAGATCCCGATAAAGCGCGGTCTGAATTGCTCAAGTTCGGAAAGAATCTGCTCGTGGGTCAGGAAAGCGCCGTTGATAAACTTGACAAAATGACCGGCTTTCTGGAGCACGGCTGCGACGGACAGAGTGCCGACCGGCTGCCAGTAGTTAATCTGTGAGCTTGCGGTCTTTGAGGAAAATATCTCTTCGGGGACCCAGGCGGGTATGACCAGTGCGCACTTCATATAAACATTATGTGCTCGCGAGGACCAATTCGCCAAGTTCGACGGCGTCAGCAGAGCGGGATTTTTGAATGACCTTCTCCGCGGTCTCTATGCCTGACCGTATCGCAACATCCATATTATAATAGCGGAACATGCCGCTTCTGCCTGCAATGTGAAGGTTGCTGAAGCGTCCCAGGTAGTCATACAAATCATCTACATATTCCCCGTATCCGACCTCGAAAAGCGGATAGGCCTTTGGTACGCGCACTACCACACTGTCCAGGACCTCTTGCCTGCTGATAAAGCCGAGTCGGGTAAGGTTGTCGATGGTGATATCCGCGAGCTTGTCATCTTGCATATTCCAGACAGCGTCGCCTATAAAGCTGAAAAATTCCATGACCAAAAGCGATTTGCCAGGTGGGGCCATGGCGGGGCTCCAGTTTGTCGGCTCATGGATCCTGCCGAAGGGGAACTTCTGCTCCGGTATATAGATCCATGTTTGGTCAGTGACATGCTCCCGATCCACCATGATCGCCACGACCACTAGATCGCGGAATTTGAGCTTTGCAGCAGTATCGAGTATATGTGCAGGCGAAGGGGGATTGAGCATGCTGACGAGCTTTGTTATCGGAATACTGGATATGAATTCATCAGCCGGGATCGTGAGCCTCTGGTCCTGATTGCGGATAGAGATGCTCTCGATCTTGAAATCAGCATGATTGACACATTCGATAATAGTATCGGTGAATACGTCACTGTGTTTTTCGATCTCGTCCCTGAGCCGGTCGGACAGCCGCCCAATCCCGAGGGATGGATATAAAAAAATATCCGTCAGAGTCGCCAGGTCCCTGCCGCTGAACTTGAAGAAGGCGTTTTTGATTGCTTTTGCCAGGGACAGCCCTTTGATGCGCTGGGCAACCCACGTTGCACTGATTCTGCTGCAATCGATGCCCCAGACCTTTTCACTGTACTCCTTGAAGTAAATATTGAACATGGTACGGCCGAAATTGCTGACTACCCAGTCCTCGAGCGATATGATCTTTTTTTCCCGAATCGTTCGTTTGGCTGTTTCCCAAGCGTAGTCGGTGAGGATCCCCGTCGTGGTCAATATGCCCAGTCCGAACATGGCATTCAGCGGCTTCAGGGGATAGTCGAAGTATTTATTGCGCATGTAGATCTTGCTGTTACGCTGAACGGAGATCAACTCGCTTCCCATGAGCTCCCGCACAAAGGTATTGATCTTTTCGTCCTTGGTGAAAAACCGGTGGCCGCCGAGATCGAAGCGGAATCCGTTTTTTTCGATCGTTTTCGACAGCCCGCCGACGACGGTATCGCGTTCGTACACGCTGACATTGAAGCCGGCGTTCGTCAAGACATAGCCTGACGAAAGACCGGAGAGGCCGCCGCCTAAAATAATGATGTCCTTTTTTGAGCCGCTCACCGTACCACCTGAGGGTATCCGTGGAAAAGTATATGCCGGAGAGTATACGATAATTTTTCTTATCCCGGACAGGCCGGAACCCAAATAATTGAACCGTGAAGGCACCAAAGGTGCAAAGTTTTACGAAGAGTCAAAGCAATATCTCAAACTCTTCTTCGCGTTCTTTGCAACTTTGTAGTAAATTTCTTAATTCATTTTTGTAAGAATTTGATCTGTAAGTTGCCAATGGATGATCAAAACGACACGATGGTGAACATCAGATGCTGACTCCACGCATCTGCACTACCGGGTGTGCCGCCACGTCATCCCTTCCCGGCACCAGAGGGGGCTACTGGATGCCGGCAAGGGAGGCGACATCTTTCTTCTGCCTACTTCACGATCAGAACAGGGATGTCTGCACTGTTCGCCACTTCTCTGCTGACGCTTCCCATGAAAAGGTGGGTGGTTCTTCTGCCCCGCGCTCCGATGACAATCATATCCGCTTTTTCTTCCCTGGCTGTATTCAAGATCTCTTCAGCCGGATGCCCTTTCTTGATGATCGTCCTGACTCCGGTTAAGCCTTTGTCTTCCAGGGCTTTTTTGTAGTAACCGACAATAGCGTTGGCCTTTTTATCAAGCGCCTCCTGATATTCGGTCCCTTCCAAAACTTCCTTCAGGGTCTGCATCTCCGAAACGCTCAGCAACTGGTCGTCCATCAGGGACCTGCCTTCGAGCTTCTCGACATAAACCAGGATGATGGTCTCAGGACGCACGCAGGAGCAAAACATCGTGTATGTAGAAAAAGCATTTTTTGTGCCCTTCGTTTCGTCTACTGCAATAAGTATCCGCTTCATGATTTCTCCGTTATCAGGGATGGTCTTGAAACGACCAGTTCTGCGAATGTTTATGCGTCGTTATGAGAGCAGTTCCCGGTGTTGAGCTATCCGGGCACTATTTATATCCGCCTGCTGCCGGCGCCCCGTACCCGCCTGACTTGGGAGCCGGTGCCCCATACCCGCCTGACTTGGGAGCCGGTGCCCCGTACCCGCCTGCTGCCGGTGCTGTACCGTATCCGCCCGGATGCGGGAGCCGGTGCTGAACCGTAGCCGCCGATGCATGACGCGGAACGCCGAGCCATATCCGCCTGCGGCGCCCTGGCCCGGCGCGGCTTTCGCTATCATATCATGCTGCTGGCTGTACACCACCAGGAAACCGAGAATGCACACCACGATCGCAATGAGAATTACCAGCGGTGCTTTCATAAGATCCTCCCTTAGATATGGTTTGAAGCAACTGCTTAGCCCTTTTTGATTTTAAAGACGATCTTGCCGCCTTCGTTCTTCTTCTCCATCAGGTCATGTCCGGCCTGATCGAGCATCTGGACGATCGTTTCCGCCGACGAGGGGTTGTCGAAGGTCATCTCGAGGACCTCGCCCTCTCCGATCTTCTCCAGCGATTTCTTGCAGTAGATCTGGGGATGGGGGCACACATAGCCGCACACATCGAGCATATAGACACCGTCACCTTTTTTTTCAAATTTCATTGCCATGACAAATATCCTCCTTATATTCGATAGTTATTTATGGGTAGGTTAAAAATCCGCCATTTCCTGCCGCCATCTTTCTCTCCGACCACCAGTTGAAGAACTTGACACCGGCAAAGGCGCCGGTCACCATGCCGATGCCGTACAGCCATCCGCTCGGATCGCCACCTGCAACGCGGATGAAGAACGCGCCGATGTTGCAGCCGAGCGCGGGACGCGAGCCCAGTCCCATCAAGGTCCCGCCCAGCAGACCCCACACGATCAGTTCGCCCTTCGGCAGCTTGAACTTGAACTCCTTGCTCATGAGCGACATGATCATGGCGCCGAAGATGATGCCGAAGGACATCCAGAGCGCCGGGTTGCGCCAGGGCACGGGGAGCCCGTTATTGACGCCGAAGAACACGTTGTCATGCATGTTCCATCCGAGCTTGTCGAGGACCCACCCGCCGAACTGTCCTTCCTGGCTGGTGATATACCAGTAGCCCGGGTCAAAGACCGTGCCCCGGATGCTCGTGTCAGCGGCATGCCCCATCTTGGTGAGGAGCTCTCCGAAATTCGAGATGCCGAACTTGATCTGCATGCCCTTCATGACGAAGATGTGGATGCCCGCGGTGATGCCGATGATGACCCCCATAATAGAGGTCCGCTTGGACGCCGTCAGCATGCTCCAGATCCCGGCAAACTCGTCGGAGAAGCTTGTCGGCTTGCCCGTCTGTTTTGCGCGCTTCTTGAGGAAGCCTTTCCGGATGTAGAACGCATAGATGACGACGATCAGCACGAGGGCAGGTATGATCGCGCTGATGAGCGCGTCTGCGACGAAGAATTTTGATGCGCCCGGGAGGGCATTTGAGAAGGCTTGGGTGTGTGAAAGCTGGATAGAGGGCTGGTCCCAGACGTAGCCGGAAAGGTAGTAGTCGAACCAGGACCTGACCTTGTCGGCGGGAAGATGCTTCGCTGCGGAAGACGCCTTCCAGGAATCCGGGACCAGTTTCAGGAAGGGCCCGCCGATGTCAACAAAGATCGCCTGGCCGAAGGATATCCCGAGGATGGAAAGTATCGAGGTGCCGTTGCCTTCGCCGATCTTGTACAGGGACCCCGATGCGCACCCTCCGGCAAGGACCATCCCCACGCCGAAGATCATCCCCGATATCAGCGTGTGGACGCCGAACGGGGCCGGATGGAAGGTGCTCATGTTGGTTGCTGCGAGCGTTGCCTGGATGACGCTGAAAAAGATGAGCGCGATCAGGATGCCGACGGCCATTCTCGGAACACCGGCGGCAAACAGATCTCGCGATGCCGAAGCGAAGCAGAACCTGCCGTACTGAAGCATCATGCCGTAAGCGATTCCGAACCAGATGTATGCTACCAGGTACATGTAATATACATTTGCCTTGTAATAGAGCAGGCTCACCAGAATCATCAAGCCTGTTACTACGAAGGCCCAGATCTGATTTTTTTTCTCTTCCATAATACTATTTCCCCCTTAAAAAAAATAGTTTGAAAGACGTAGCTCAGATGCAAAGCAGTTATTTCTTTAAGACTAATCTCGCCCCCTTTCGCTGTTACGTGAATGCGCCGAAAAAACCAACAAATTTTTTTAATCGTATATGCGGATAAACTTATGAGGAGCAATTCATCTACAGAATATATAATATATAAACTGAGGATCAAAAACAAGCACTATTTTGCATGCTATGTTGCATAATTGCTTGATATTGCAACAAAAAAGAACCAGATTGCAACTGCGGAGAGGTAGATGGGTAGCCTATTCAAGGGTTTTTGATGGGGGGAAGGGAGAGGTTTTTTGGTAGATTCTGACGCCGACGATAGTATCGAAATATTTTTTCGCTCGTATTGAACGATTCGGATAATCGGTATCCTTCGAGCCTTTGTGCAACAGGTTTCGGCAGCGGGTCATTGGAAGCGTCCGAAATGACAACAACGGGAACGTTTAAAAATGCATCATGTTTGGCAATATAATAAGTCGGGTTCCGGTATGCCCAGGTGAAGCGGAGAGAAGATTGTTCAATTTCTTCGCGAGGAGGGAAGTCTTCAGGCTGGTAGTGATACCGTATCTGCTTGTTAGTGAAAAGGTCGATAAGGGGGACAGCAACAGCAGGGTTGACAACGGGCTCCTTAGAAAACAATGTTATGACCTCGATCTCCCCGGCGTCCAGCGTATTGAGATACTCGCCGGCATGTTTCAGGTTCGCGACGCTCATGCTCTCAGCAAGCGGCAGGAAGGCGAAAATCCCGATTACGAGCGATGTCGTGACCGTGCTGAAGAGTATGAATCGTCTCAACTCATCCCGTTTGATGACCTGCAACCCGTACCCCGCCATGAGCGTAAGCATGGGGAATACGGGCAGGGTGTATCGGATCCTCCTGATGCCGAAGAGAACGATGAGCAGAACGAGCCAACTGATGATCGCATAACTCGCGTCGCGTTTTCGCAGCGCGACAGCGAGGGAAACCAGTGCTGATAACGTGATGAGCGGGTGCATCTGGAACAGGAACGTTGAATGAAAACTTTCTCCCCATCGGTCGAGCCCGGGTTTTTGATACTCCAGCAGGAGTATGACCTGTTCTGAAAACACGTCGAACTTTGTAAGGAGTATCGCTCCCATAACTGCCGCTGCCATGAGCAGAATAATAGCACCTCTCAGAAGCGGACGGCGGTCTTTCGATCCAGCACGAACCATGGCGTATACGATGAGCACAACTATGAGCACGGAGAGCATGAACCAGACAGAGTATTTGGACAGCATTGTGAGAACGATCGTTACTACGGAACAGACAATCCTTGCGGCACCGCCCTTATTTAATGCATCGAGGTACGTATAGATCGCGAGTGTGAGAAAAAACATAGTCGGGACATCAACCAGCATAAGCGGGACCTGGGCCAGCAGATAAGGAATGCCGAGAAGCAGCAACCCGGCGGAGAATCCCGTTTCTCTGTTCCAGAGCGTTTTCCCGATCAGGGAGGTCAGAACAACAGTCAGAGAGAACAGTACAGTCGTAAACAACTGTATGAAGATCCTGTTCTCACCGAACAGTCTGAAGATCATTCCGTAGAGAAACGGTACGAGCGGCATATCCGTCCAGGCAAGGATCGTTCTGCCCCATTCTTTCAGAAAATAGCCGATGCCGTACACTTCGAGGTGTTTTGCCTGGGTAAAATAGCGCGACGCGTCGACAATGATCTCGGACTCTTTCCAGAACGGCAGGATGACTGCAAATGAGAGCACCGCAAGAAACGGTATCTGATAGTTGCCGGGAATTGCTGTCCGTGCCAGGAAAGCAGAAATGATCAACCCAGCGACGAGCAAGAAATAGATCCGTGACGCGTCAACCCTGTCAAGCGCCCATGCCCAGCTGAACAGGCTGTTGTCGTCTATCCCGCGGAGGAGAAAAAGGGTGATGAAGGCGATAAGAAAGACAGCGGAGATGAGGAAATAATTAGTGAGCTTGTTTTGCACGGAGGCATTATAGCATTAGGTCGGATTAAGTTCTATGGTCTTCATCGATAAAATCAGCGGGTCGGTTTTTCCACGTCCGATGAAAAGACTTGTTTACGCTCGGCAGGGGTGTGAGCTTAAGGGGTGAAAGTCCCCTGTACGCGGCGGGTCATGATGATCTTGCATTTCCCTGCAGCTCGCGACAGGGTCACCTTATAGAGGGAAGAGCCTGAGAAACCGTAGCTTGCGCAAATGATAAATGTCTTCCTTTTATAAATTCCCCGTCAGCTTGCTGCCGAGTGATTCATTTATGGAATAAAAACCGCGAGAATTAGTGAGATCTGGGAGGCATCTGCGATGCCTCCCAGGAGAGGATTTATTTTGCAATAGGATAGTTTTTTGAAGCTGCGCCCTGGATGGCTTCCTGCATCTTCTGACCTCCGCGATATCCCTTAATCCAGGCGGCATAGCCGAATGCCATGGTGGAGGCATCGTAGCCGAGCGCGCGCAAGCCGACGACAGGAAGGTTCTGGGTCTGGCCGGTTACGCAGACGAGGATGACCTTCTTGTTCTTCGGAAGCTTCTTGAGATTCTCGGGCTTAAAGATGTCCTGGACGCTTATCTGAATAGAACCGGGAATGTGCCCTTCGCCGAACTCGGCCGGGTTGGGCCGGACATCGACGATCACGAAATCGGTCTTTTTTGCGTTGATCATCGCGAGGACATCGTCTGCCGTTACCTGCCAGAACTTTGCGTCGGGACCTTTTGAAAGCACATCATTCAGCTTCTTTGCCATATCATCTGCAGCAGACGCGGCCGGAATCGATACCGACACTGCCAGAACCACTATGCACAGCATGACCAGTATTTTCTTCATTTCCTTCTCCTCCCTATCGTGAATTTTTTTGTTCGCCATTCGGTTCTGTTCTAAAAAAATGAACTTCTCCAGTTAACAAACATCACAAGACGATCACCCGATCTGCCTCGTGCAGCATCACTGCATTGTTGTACTGGCTTCCACAGACGATCTCCTTCGAAAGGCCCTCCGAAGTAACCCCCATGTGTTTTGCGCTGTGGTCGCAAAAACTGACAGTGACCCCTTTCGTCTTGCATAATTCGGCGAACGCAGGGGTCCCGACGAGCTTTGTGCCCTCATCCATGTTGAAGAGGACGACTATGTGTCCTTTTGCGAGGGCAGCTTTTGTAATTCCCTGTACCGCATTAAGATTTTTATTGGTATTCACGAATATGCCGAGCTTCATGTGTTTCCCCTCCTCTCGAGTTTTCGGCTGTCGGAATGTGTCCACTTCCGGAGCACTCTGTTCATCATGCAGCTGTACAACCTACCAGGATATGACTTTATCGCTGGAGAAAATGAGATCTACGATCTGGTCGTAGTTCTTATTCTCCTTGATATCCACGATTGTGACGTCATTTCCCTTTTTCTGAACTTCCATGATTGTTTTTGTCGTGGCATCGAGATCCTGTTTCAGAATATATAATATTTTCATACGTTATCACCTCGTTCCGGGTATTTAGTACGGTATGATATGGTCATACTCCAGAAGCTTCTTGGCCAATTCTTCGTTGGAAATGTAATCCATGCCCGCGTTTTCTTTCGTGTTCGTAGCGAGCTTCATATCCATGTCCTTGATGGTCTCGAGATTCAGGTCATTATCGGCGTTGCTTTCCACCTTTCTATCCAGCACATAGACATCGATGGTGTCGTCCATGAGCGTAACGCCCACGGACATCCTCAGAGCCTCACCCTGCCGGTCCCTGACGAGTACAGCGATTTTTTTCCCCATGGCATCCTCCTTGAATTCAAATTCGCCGCGTTGTAATAATTTTTTTAGGTAAGAATGCAAAAGATTCACCCCTGCGAACAAAATTGCATGTTTGGATGTGAACGAGACCACCTCCTCCGATTGAAATTTGGCAGTGCTGCTGAATGTTGAAAAAACCGCCGCGATGAGAGATATTTAATGCGTGCCAGTGGACGGACCGCGCTGCTTCTTGTGCTTAGTTGCGAGATATAGAGTGTTATTAGTTTCTAAACAATATTCTATTGTGTGGGCAAGATTATGATGTCAAGGATGCGCGAGTAACATAATACAAAAAAAATTAAATTGCAAGAAGAGAGCATGATCCCTCTCATAAAGTATCGTTATGAAGCGATGAAAGATTTTAATAGGAAGGGGGAAGGCAGTATATGCAACCGGCATTAAATTTTATTATATTTCGAAATGGAGTATTGACAGGCGAGATGGTTTTTGATAAGTTACTACATCTCGGTTCGAAAGTTCAGAGTTATGGTGACTTACCAATCTGGCGATAGAGTGCTGTGTTTGCAGAGCGGACACTCTGTCCAGCATCTTTCTCAAGAGAGCGTATCGCCAATTGTCATGTGATAGCAACCGGGCAAATCAGATAGCCCAATTTTGATAATCATTCGTGAGGAGGAACGTATCATGGCATTGAAAGATGAAGCACCGAAGGAAACGTTGGATACTCTTGGAAGGGTATGCCCCTATCCGCTTCTGTTGACCAAAAAGGCGCTCGAAAAGCTCGCAAGCGGCCAGATGCTCAAGGTTCTCTGCGATGCTCCCGCGTCTGCCGAGGAGAGCATCCCGCGCTACTGCGAGAAGAACAAATTCGCCTTCGAGTCCGTAAAGCTCGATGACAAGGGGATGTGGGAACTCTATATCAAGAAGTCGTAAGCACGTAAGCAGTACCCGTATGGCTCTCAATGGTTTTATTCAACAGCGATCTCGTTGTTTCCAGGGATCCGAACTGACCGCACTACAAGCCGGGTAGAATACAACTGCCCGGCTTTCTTGTTTGTCGTGACCGGAGGTCACGGTTTCACAGGATACTACGAAGCGGGGAAGGGCGCTCGCGGGTTTTCCCGGAGCGAACGTCGGGGCGTAAAATTCCCCGTAGTGTTCTTCGTCCTGAAATGGCATAATTGCAGTTATCGAAAGGAAGTGAGATGATGGCGAATGATATGTTGGGTATCATGGTTACGAAGTATGAGAACCTGGAGCATATCGCCGGAGTTGTCAAGGCGGCGCGGGCTGCGGGGCATCCGGTCGTGATATTCTTGACCGACGAAGGTGTGCGTTTTACAAGGGATCCGAAATTCCTAGAGTTGCTCAAGGTTCCCGGCGTGGAGCTGTCCTGCTGCGATCACAGTTGCGAGCGGATCGGGATTCACGAAAAGACAGATGGCATATCATACGGCAGTCAGTACAATAATGCCGGGATGCTGCACGACAGCGCGCGGTTATTGGTGTTCTAACAAATATGAGAACAATGGGAGTGTTCTATGGGAGATACGAAAAAAATAGCGGTAATCGTGAGGGAGAGGCAGGGCGAAGCACTCCGCGTATCGGGCGGGCTTACTCTGGCTGACGACACCATCGAGGTCTTTGTGCTGGATCGGAAACTGGAAAAGAACGACCCTGAAATCGCTCAGCCCCTTGAATTGGTGAACGATCTTGACCTGAAGATGTATTCCAACAATCCCGAAAACGGGTACACGACAATCAGCCTCGAGGAGATGGCAAAGAAACTCCTTGAATATGACATTGTGGTACCATACTAACATGATAGGAGGTTTCGTATTGTGAAGATCCTGCATATCTTAAAAACAGCGCCGGACGCAAGCACAAAAAAGATCATCGAAGTTCATGCGTCCGGACATCAAATGAAAGCCGTTGAGCTCTATAAAGGTGGAATTTCCTACGACAAGCTTTTAGAGGATGTATTCTCACACGACAAGGTGTTCTGCTGGTAAGGGGTAGCATGCGGATGGTCCAAGGGGGCGTGATTGCCGCAAGTACAGAACGACTGCGGGGCCTGCGAACGGGGGGACGAGCGCGGTCCTTATTTCACTATGAAATACATTGCAACATACTCGAACTATCTTCGATGTTTCGGGGAACAGCCTGCAGGTTTGGCAAAATTATTATCTATTATCGGGCAACTTATTTATAGAGGCGCAATTCACTCGTCATCCGGTTTTGCAATAAATATGCTCTGACCACACGTCAGCGATGTGGGCTCTACAGGAGAACTCGTGGATATCTCTGTCACGCTATCGGGGATTGCGATGGGAGCCGGTTTCGGATTCGTGCTTCACATGATTTCTACGCTTGCCATGTCGAGCGTGGTGTCAATGGCGAGTATTGTCGTCGGCAGCTGGTCCATGTTTTACCTGCTTTTCATGAAAAAGTCCGCAGGGAGGTAAAGTCTCCATTCGGATGGAATGCGATACCCGGGGAATATATGGGCGACATTGCCAAATATGTAAACGTACAGGATGACGTTTTCAAGGAAGAATACCCTTGCGGTTTCCCATTGTCTGCCGATGTACTCCAGGAATATGACAGGGGGAAGAAACCACCCAACCAGAGAAGGTAAATTTACTCTACCAAATATGCTGAAGACCATCCCGCTGGTGTCCCGCCATCCCGGGAACTTGTGACCTCGCATCGTCTTATTTCCTACCACACTTGTATCAAATGGCACAGAGAAGCGGTGCTGTACGCATACATGGCACAGGTATGCCTTTGATTAATCACATCTTGCAAATCTGGCAAGAGTATTGCAAAAATTCTGTAGTCCAGCGGAAACAGAAAGCTGCCGGACTGTGGAGGTTTGACTGTGCATTGCCCGGATTGCAAACAAACAAACGATACCGATGCTCTCTTCTGTACAGCATGCGGAAGACCACTTGAGGCGGCACCGCGGCAGACGGTCAAGATACAGCGCAGGGCATATTTCATTGCTCTCCTTTTCGTGCCGGTTATCGCGCTTGCCGCGGGCATTGGTTACTACAAGTTTTTTTTGCCTAACGGAGTAGCAGCCGTGGTGAACGGTGAGGAAATAAAGCTTTCCGAGCTTGACGCCGCTGTTGCCCGTGCACAGGGAAGTCAGGAGGCGGCATCAAGCCGGCTCCGGTACCAACTTCTCAACCAACTAATCACCCAGCGGATCGTGATTCAGGAAGCGCGCAAGGCAGGAATATCGGTGTCAAAAGAAGAAATCGAAACATCCGCAACAGAAGTGCGAATATCCTCCGGTCTCGATGAAGCGACTTTCAATAGGCAAGTTGTTTCACAGTATGGCAGCATGCGCACATTCAAGGATGCTCTGGAGCGCCGTCTCCTGGCGAACAGGTTCTTTGTCGCAAAGGTCGTACCTCCGGGCGCTGATCAGCCTACCGCGCAAAGCGCAATAAAACGATGGCTCGATGATATTGCAGGAAGGGCCGCGGTACGGATAGCGCTGGCAGGGCAAGGAGCGGGACCAGGGTGTGCTCGCTGCAACACAGAAGACGTGCAGGCGTCGAAGCGGTCGGGTATCCAGGGACATGGTTGCGCAGCCGTAAAGAAACCAGCCGCTTTGGACGTGGGGAAAGCGGCAGATGCCGGCCTTCGGTTCTGGCATGCGAAATACGGACCTGACGCGGTCACTACGCGGTTGACCGAATACGGTTGTCATATCCAGGTTGACATCGTGAAGAATAATAAAATAATCGGTTCCCTCCGATACCAGGATGGAAGCATTACAGAGATTTAAGGAAGGAGATAATAAATGAGCAAGTGCAGTAAATGCGGTGAAGAGATGAGGGAGAAAGCAAAATATTGTAAGGCCTGCGGTAGCAGCATAGGAGCAGAAGTTTCGCTGGATGAGAAAAAAGCGCGCGTGCTGACTCAGGAAAGGCAGTGGAAAAAACCGCTGGCGATCGCGGGAGCCCTCGTTCTCGCTGTGGTCATGGTCTGGCTGGGCAATAGTGTTTACATGTCGAAACGAACGGGCGCGCATCCGATGTTTCCACCGCGCCGCGACGCATCGGCGAGGTTGATGAACGCCGTGCCTGTAATGGAACAGGGCGCAAACGTGCGCATCCCGCTTAGGACCCTGGATGACGGCAATGCGCATTTTTTCGCCTATATCGCAGGCGGGAAGACTATTACCTTTTTCGCGATGAAGGCTATGGACGGGAGCATCCGGACGGCCCTCGATGCGTGCGTGGCATGCAATCATGCCAAGCTGGGATACCGGCAGGAGGGTAACCTCGTGGTTTGCAATAACTGCGGCATGGGCTTTAAGCCAACCGATATAGGCATGACGTCCGGCGGGTGCAATCCCATCCCAATCAATAAGTCGGTAGACGGTCAGATGATTGTCTTGAAAGCAAAAGACCTTGAGGACGGTGCCCGTTATTTCTAAGAGAAATGTAACGGTCAGAAAATGATCAGAAGAATCAAAAAACGGATATCACGCATGTCGCGAAAAGGAGTGATGACACGAAGAAAAGAAGAGCGAGACATCCATTCGCGTTTTTCGCATCATTCGTGCAATTCGCGCCCAGAGGATCTTAATAATGAAGCTGATTGACATTTCTCTGAACAATCTGCTCCGGAAAAAAGGCCGGACTTTCTTTCTTGTCTCTGGGCTTGCAATCGGGATTGGTGCGGCCGTCGCCATGACTTCTGTGGGTAACGCCATGAACCGGGAGGTCATGCACGCGCTCGACGAGTTCGGGGCGAACATCCTCATAGTGCCGGCTACCGAGGGTTTACCGCTCTCCTATGGCGGCCTAACGGTTTCTGCAGTAAATACCGGAGGTCGGGAACTCACCATGAACGATGTTGACCGTATCCGCACCATCAAGAACAATCAGAACATCAGTACGATCGCGCCGAAACTGCTCGTCCAGACCGATGTGAAAGGAACAAAGGTTCTCGTTGCCGGTGTAGATTTCAAGGCCGAGCAACGGCTTAAGAAATGGTGGCGGGTGGCAGCGGGAATGAATCCGCGGGACAACGGAGAGGCCCTGATCGGCAAAGATGCCGCAGCCCTGCTGCATATAGTCCCTGGCGACAGTATTGCACTCGCTCGCGGGACGACGCTGCGCGTGTCCGGCGTGCTAGACAATACCGGATCGCAGGACGACGGTCTGATCTTCGCCGATATCAAATGGCTCCAACAGCACTTTCAGAAGGGCAATGCCGTAAGCCTTATTGAGCTTTCCGCTCTGTGCAGCGGTTGTCCTATTGAGGACATGGTGGCGCAGTTGAACAGCACGCTTCCCGGGGCTCGTGCCGTGGCAGTCAAGGAAACGGTGGAGCTCAAGATGCAGGCTATGCATTATTTTCATAAATTCTCCCTCGGCATCTCGGCGCTCCTGCTCATCGTGGCCGGCATGATAATTTTCTTCGCCATGACCGCCTCGGTCAAAGAGAGGGTGCAGGAAATCGGTCTATTCCGGGCTATCGGCTTCCGAACCGGCCATATTATCCTGGTGCTGCTCACGGAGGCCTTCATCGTGAGCTTGCTAGCGGGATTAACGGGATATGTCATCGGGGTCATCAGCCCACGGTTCGTCGCGCCCTATCTGATGAGCGCCTATAACCTGACATTCGTGATCGATCCGGTTCTGGCAGTGAGAGCGCTGGTATCATCTGTCCTCGTCGGGCTTGCAGCGAGCGTTTATCCGGCGGTGCGGGCAGGCCGGCTCGATCCGGTTGAGGCACTGAAGACGCTGTAGTAGCAGAGTGCAGAGCGCAAGGCGCAAAGGGATTAAACGCCGTGTTCCATGCTCTATGCTTTATGGGAAATTACAGGAGTAGGCATGTCATTCATAAAAATCTCAAACGTAACCAAGACTTTTCATGCCGGCGATGAAGAGTATGATGCTCTCAAAGGGGTTTCGCTCGGTATCAACTCCGGCGAGTTTATTGCCATCATGGGGCCGTCAGGTTCGGGCAAGAGCACCCTCCTGTCGCTCATCGGTGGATTAAGCAAGGCGACCTCAGGCGTTGTGTCCATCGACAGTATTGATCTGGGCAGTCTCGGGCCGAACAGGCTTTCCGATTTCAGACGCGAATATCTTGGGTTTGTGTTCCAGTCCTTTTATCTCGTTCCCTATCTCACTGCGCTCGAAAATGTAATGCTTCCGCTCACGATCCAGCCAGGGCTGAACGGCACGGCACGTGGCATGGCGCATGAATCGCTAGCGCGGGTCGGGCTGGATGCCAAGGCAGGGCGTTTGCCATCCCAGCTTTCAGGCGGAGAGCAGGAGCGGGTCGCGATTGCGCGCGCTATAGTGAACAAGCCCGCCCTTATCCTCGCCGATGAGCCCACGGGGAATCTGGACACAAAAACGGGGAACAAGGTGCTCGATATGCTCGCGGGTTTGCATGCCGAAGGCCGTACGATTGTGATGGTAACCCATAGCCGGGAGAACGCAGAACGGGCTGAGAGGGTCATCGAGATTAGGGACGGGGAGATTATGAGAATGTAGGACGCGAATGCGTCAAGGGGCGACGAAGCCAGTATCATGCCTCGGTAGCCGCAATGTCATAAAAGACTAACGACTAACCACATAACCGAAACGAGCGTCGTAGTCGTAACTGTTATTGCTGAACGATCTTGATCATGCGTGGCCATAACTTAAAATTCAAACAGTAATCCTGCAAGCCAACTCGTCCCACCGAGATTGATTGAGCCAGACGTAGTGGTGTTTGCCATGGCGCGTATATACTCCGCCTCTACGAAAAAGTAAGTGTGGAACATGCCGTAGTCAAGGTACATGCTTGTCGACGCGCTCGGATCAATACCATCAAGCAACAATTGAAGTCCAGCCCTCCCATGATAACCATTTGTCGAACCTCGCGTCACTTCCTGAGACTGAACCTCCTCCCTGTAGAACATTGTGGTCCACCCTCCGCCGACGTAGGGAACGAGCCACTGATTCTCGCTGAATAGCCCGCGGGCCAGAATAAATACGTTTAACGGCGCTGACGCATATTTCACGTTGCCCGTAATCGTTTGGTGTATCGGAGCGAAGCCCTGGCCGTTATCCTTCATATACAGGCCTTCTATGCCGAATTCCAGCTTCCTCGAAATCTTGTATGCCAACGAACCGCCGTACTCGATCGTGTATCTCTGGCCATAATACGCAGACCAGTTTTCAATATCAGGGATAAATTCGCCACCCTTTAACTCTAGGGACCAATGTGGCCGTTTTGGGGCTTCTTCTGCAAGAGCAGCCATCGGCAAGATGGACAGGATCATCACCAAGACGAGTTTTTTCAACGTATGCCTCCGGAATGTACGAACTTCTTTCTGTAGCGCAGACATCCCACAAGGAATCCGACTGACAGAAGAACGGTCAATTTAATGAGTAAAGATGTCCTCATAAGGAAAAGAGCACCTCCAACTGCCGGCATGAGCGCTGTACGTACTGCGGGCTTGAGCCATGGATTAGCGTTTAAAAACGCCGCGCCGGTCGGGCCGTATTGATAATACCAGTGGACGAATGCCCTGCCAGGGGTATTGGTCATGAGATACTGGTCACGAAACTCGCGCAATACTTGCACTTGTGGCGCAGAATAAAATCCGTATGCAGCCGTTGCAATAAAGCAGCCTTTGTTCGGCAGGTTTGGGTACGGGGCTATAGCTTCGGGGAAATCCGAGACTTCGTTCGACAAACCGCTCTCCATCACCGGTCCAAGAGGAACGGACGCTTCTTGAGAATAAGTGCTCTCATGATCCACTCCGGGCGAGGAAGGCGAGCTAGTGTTGTCGACTGCAGTGACCGCAATAAAATAAATCGATTGGGTGACAGCAGAGACCGCCACTTTATATGTTTGCCCGTTCATGAGCCCGGACAGAACAAAGGACGTAACATTTCCAACATTGATGGTATTCTCGCTCGTTGATGCGATGCCGTAGTGGACATTGTAGCCTGTCGCGCCACTGACGGAAGACCACGAGAGGATAAGGCTTGTGTTCGCCGGCGAAGGGGGGAAAAGTACCGGGGCAGTGGGCGCAGCATTCGTGGATGTCAATCCGCTGATTATCGTGCTCGTAATCGTGCTTACAACGCTCGATTTAACCTGATAGGGCGCACCAGAAACGTTCAGGCTGTAGTAAATGTTGTACCCTCCCGGCATAACGGTATTGGTCACCAGGTAAGAGTTGTTCGATGTCCAGCTGAGGGCTATTGATGATGCCGACGCCACAGTGGCTGACTGGATGGCAACTGGAAACGGAATTGTATCGGAACTCGGTCCGCCATACGCCCCGATATCGCTTACTGAGCCGTTAAAACTGTCCGGCCCGCTTATGTTCGTACCCGCATCGATGCAAGGAGACCCCTGCTTCAGATGAAAATCTCCCATTGTTTGCGAGGGGTTCACAAAGAGGGGATCTGAGTTCGCGACCACGTCATTCGGGATGGAGTTTGTGCCGACTCGTTCGGCAGGGGCAAAAAAACAGTTGAAATCGATGCCTGATTGTGAAAGCGAACCGCTTTGGCTGATGTTCATCGTATTGTTTGAAAAGATGTTGTTGATAATTTGTATTGTGTCCGAATCTCGTGTGACAGCGGTCCCGTTTTGATAAAAAGTATTGTTAATGACTGCTACGCTAGGAGAACCCTGAATTTGAATGGCAGTACCGCCGGTTCCTACCGTAAACACGTTATTCATGATTTTTAGTGTTGAGTTCCCGCTAACCTGAATCCCTGTTGTAGCGGTTGTAATCGTAAAATTGCTGAATGTCACTATGCCGGTTATGCCATTCGCAGTTACCGCGGTCCCAGTACCTCCTCCGCTGATGATCGTCCTTGCGGTTTCCCTGCCTGCAATGGAAATCCCGCTTTTTAACACAATTCCGCCGGGATAGGTCCCCGGTTCTACAAGCACAGAGTACGTGGTACCGGTATTTGCCGAAGCCAGACTCGCCGCATTGTCTATTGCTGCCTGTATAGTTGAAAAATCGTTAGGAACGTTCAGCGTGACAGTTGCCGCCAGCAGACTCTTCGGGGCACCTATCAAGAGAAGTAGCATGATCGCTGCGAGGATGAGTGCCGAGTTTTTTGTTTGCATGCGTTTTGCCTTCGGTTGAGCTAGCGAAATTTCATAAACCATAACATAAAGAGAGCAAAAAAGTCAAACCGCTGAACTTATGGTGAAGCACGGCGAAAGCATGAACTATAAAAAACTGTTTACTAATGATTTAGCTGGCTTGCGTGGCAAGGTATGCTATACTTTATTATCACGTAAAAACTGCGAACTGGATTTCGGCCTTCATCTATTTATTCTAAGGACGTTTTTGTGCTGTGGTTTGATACACTGTTTTGTCTCATTTCACTGGCAGGTTCGGAGGATGATATTCATGGCAATACGTGGCCATCTCGGCCCACTTTTTTTCATGGCGGTGTTCATGATCGCATCGACGGCATCCGCCTACCAGCAGATCGAGTTTGTTCGAGAAATCGGTGATTCCGGTAAAAAAGCCAAGGAGCGTCTGTTGAACTCACCTAGGGCAATGGCCCTTTCCGAGGAAAAAATTTATATCGCCGATACCGATGCTCACCGGGTTGTTGTGCTTGATATGAGCGGCAAGACGGTGCTCGCATGGGGCGTGAAGGGTGATAAGCTCGGGCAGTTCAAGTCGCCTGCAGGCATCGCTGTTGATGAACAAGGCAAAGTGTATGTCTCGGATACGGGCAACGGCCGTATCCAGGTGTTTGACACCAAGGGGAAATGGGTCAGGAACATCGGCGGCAGGGGCAGCGGAACGCGGGAATTCAACAGTCCTTCGGGGATTGTCGTTCGCCGGGGGCTCCTGTATGTCGCCGATACGGGCAACAGTCGTGTGCAAGTACTCACCTACGACGGTATCTTCATTGGACAGATTACCGTGAAGACCAAGAAGGACGAGATGAAGGCGCCGGTGGCGGTGGCGTTGGACGTGCAGAACAGGGTCTATGTGCTTGATGCCGACGACAATAACGTCCGCATATTCGACCCTGCAGGAACACAGCTCGAAAAGTTCGGCTCCCGGGGTAAGGGCACCGAAGGGTTTCATAAACCGCAGGGACTCGCCGTGGACAACCGTGGAAGCATCTACGTGGCAGACACGGGAAACTATAAGCTCAAGAAATTTAACGCTGAGGGCAGGCTGCTTGGCTCCCTGGGTTCTGAAGGTGAGGGGCCGGGCCAGTTCCGAGAGGCCGCGGGGATAGACATCGACCGGGACGGCAAAATCTTCCTGCTCGATGCCGGGAAGAACACGCTCCAAATATTCGCATGTGAACACAGTGACGACCAGCCGCTCGCGCCGGCATCCCCGTTGCCGACGGTTGAACTCGCGAAGGACATGCCGGGCGAGGTAAACGCCCTTGCCGCGGATAAGCGGGTATGGGCCCTCGTGGGCGATTCGATCACTGCTGTCGGTGTTCACGGTGTCCGCACCATCGGCTCCCGCGGCAGTGCTCCCGCACTGCTCAAGAACCCTCGTGGATTGACCGTGGATGGAGCAGGAAATTTCTGGGTAGCCGATACCGGCAATGACAGGCTGCAGAAATTCAGCTCGCAGGGCAGTCTGCTCCACGTGATCGGGAAATCGGGTTCAGGTGAGGGGGAATTCCGCTCGCCGTCGGGTGTTGCAATCAGCTCCAAAGGTTCCATCTACGTCGCCGACACAGGCAATAAGCGGGTGCAGGTATTCAGCTCTAAAGGCATTTTCCTCGGCACCTTCGGCAAAGGGGGGAAGCACCGCGGGCAATTCAGTGAGCCCGTAAGTTTAGCATTGGATGGCTCGGAGTTTGTTTACGTAGCAGACCGCGGAAACGACAGGGTATCAAAATACGACAGCAACGGCACTCTCGTATGGGAAATGGGCAAGACCGGCAAGCAGGACGGCGAATTCAATGCACCTTCGGACGTCATCGTTTCTCCGGACGGGGAGCTCTTTGTTCTCGATGCGGGCAATGCGCGTGTCCAGGTTTTCGACAACCGTGGAAAATTTATGAGAAAGTTCGGAAGCGAAGGCAGGTGGCCTGGGGAGTTCCGGTCGCCCCAGGGGCTGGCCATGGAGGCAGGCGTCAGGCTCTATGTGGGAGACCGGGGCAACGGTAGGGTGGAGGTCTTTTCGCTCCGCTATTCGCCTGCGGTGCCCCGGGGCCTCACGGCGCAGGCAAGGGCGAACGAAATCCAGCTGACCTGGATGGAAAATGCTGAGACATTCCTTGAGCATTATAAAGTATACCGCGCCGACTCACCAACCGGTGAGTTCAAGCTCATCGGAACGCCGTCGGAACCGTTCTATATCGACAGGAACCTTCTGAGCAACCGAACATTCTTCTACCGCGTGGCGAGCAAAGCGAAAGAAGGCAATGAGAGCGCAGCGTCCGAGTCGGTCGTTGCCGTGACGCCGAAGCTTGTTCCCGCCCAACCAAAAAAGGTGCGCATAGAACCGTCGGAGAAGGAAATTACGCTCTCCTGGCTTCCGAACGCCGAGCCATTTGTGAGCCATTACCGCGTGTACCGCACGAAGCAGTTGAAAACGGATTTCGAGCTCGTGATCAGGACAGAAAAGGCTGTTTTTGTAGACAGCCCGCTCCCTGACGAAACGCGCTACTACTATCAGATCACGGCCGTGGGGAAAGAGGGGGACGAGAGTCACCCGAGCGACGTGGTGGTCGCCTCGACGCTGAAGGTGCCCCTCACTGAACCGCCAATCAAGATCAGCCGAATCGAGATCAGCGAGATCTTTGCGGCCGCGTACAAGTATTACGAATCGCACCCGTTGGGGAAGGTCGTGATCACGAACAATACCGACCAGACCTATACCAAGGTGAAGCTTGGCATTGCAATTAAGGGTTTCATGGATTTTCCCGCGGAGATCGAGATCGCTGAGATCACTCCGAAACAGCATGTAGAGCTGCAGTTTAAGCCGGTCTTCAGTAATAAGATCCTCGATGTAACCGAGAACACTTCTCTTCAGAGTGAGATTACGCTCACCTATTACGTGGCGGGAGAACCCAAGACCGTGACGCGGAGCTTTCCGGTAACGCTGTACGAACGGCACGCGATACGGTGGGACCAGAAGGCAAAAGCAGGTTCGTTCGTGACAGCCAAAGACCCGGTCGTGGCAGATTTCACTAGGGCGGTGATCCGGCCGTATGTGGACACGTATCCCAATCTGCCCAAGTCGATCGTGTATGCACGAGTCATCTATGATGCTCTCGGTGTTCTGGGAGTCTCCTATATCGTGGATCCGACGCCGTTCCATGAATTTTCCGAAAACACCGCAATCGTGGATTACACCCAGTATCCCCGCGAGGTGCTCACGAGAAAGAGCGGGGACTGCGACGACCTTTCCATGATGTTTGCCGCCGCCGAGGAAAACATCGGGATCGAGACGGCCCTTGTGGACGTGCCGGGTCATGTCTTCGTCATGTTCAATACCGGGATAGCCGAGAAAGAGAGGAGTTTGTGCGGGTTCCCCGACGAACTTCTGGTCCTGTACCAGGGCACCGCCTGGATACCGCTTGAGATGACCATGGTTGGCTCATCGTTCACGCGGGCATGGCAGAAAGGCGCCGAAGAGTACCGCGACTGGTCGGCCAAGGGAAAGACGGAGATAATCAGCATCCATAAGGCATGGGAGCAGTTCAAGCCGGTAACGCTGCCGCCTGCGGATGGAAAGGCAATCAAGGTTACGAGCGGGGAGATCGAGGCAAAATACAAGGGCGAGCTTCAGGCCCTCGCTGCGCAGCGGCTCGCCAACCTTTCGGAGTCACTTATCAAATCACTCAAGAAAAATCCGACCGATCTGAGCGCGCTGAGCCAACTCGGGATAGCATACGGCGAGAATGGCTTCTATGCCGAGGCGCTCGAGCAGTTCCAGAAAATGCTTGCTGTTGACAAGGACAACGCCGCAGCCCTCAATAACGTCGGGAACATTAACTATCTGCAAGGGAGGCTGGACGATGCGCGCCAGGCATACGAAGCGGCGCTCAAAATTTCCGGTATGGACCCGGGGGTCATGGTGAACCTGTCCCGCGTCTTTTTGCAGATGGGCAAGAAGGAAGATGCGAACAAGTGGTTCAGAAATGCAATTGCTCTCGATCCACGGGTGGTGCATCAGTACGGCGATCTTGCGGCGAGCCTGGGAGTAGTGAAATAGATCATTTCGGATTGTGGATCGGGAATTAGAGAATAAAAATTAAATAGTGCTACGATTTCAGGTTTAATCCTCACTCCGTACTCCGCAATTCAAATAAGGAGGCGTTATATTGAGAAAGATAGTTTTTCTCGCCGTTCTTTGCTTATCCGCCACCATGGCTCTTGCGCAGGAGCAGGAAAGAAAGGCTGGCCCCAGCATCTCGGAATGGCTGAAGGGGCTTCAGAAAAAGCTTGAGCAGATCGTGCCGAGGAAATCTGTCCCGCTGAGCATGGTAGTTGCTAGGGGTCACGACGCGAGGGATGACTCCCAGCCCAAGCTCTATTGGAAAGGGAAAAAGGGCGACGAAGCGGTGACGGAAGAAGAGCTCACGAAATTCAAATTGGCAATCAACACAGTGGAAAAGGGCGACCGAACGGGTGCAATCAAGGAGCTCGCAGAGTTCATAAAACAGTATCCTGACAGTGACCTGATACCGGACGCCAAGAAGACGCTCGATCTGGTGAAGGAGAAAGGGAAGTAAGAGAGGAACCATATCCCCTACTGTTGTTGCGAGCCAAAGGCAATCTCGGTTTGGTCGCTCGCGATAAACTCCGCAATCTCATTTTTCCAGGTCCTAAGATCGTACGACATGACCCTCCTCGCAATGACAATGAAATTGACGGATCTTGATATTGATCTGCAAGGCAGGGACATCGCTCTGCCTTATTTTTTTCTGGATGTTTGACCGGCAATCTGATAGTCTTGCCCGCATGATACAATCGCCTGCGGCGTCCAGAAATCCATGGACATTTCTGCCCACGCTCTATTTTGCCGAAGGCCTGCCCTACGTCATCATCAACACGGTGTCGGTCATCCTATACAAGCGGATGGGGATCGACAACGCCCACATTGCGTTCTGGACCAGCTTCCTTTACCTGCCGTGGGTAATCAAGATGTTCTGGGGCCCACTCGTGGACATCTATTCTACCAAGAGGACTTGGATCCTATCCATGCAACTCGCCATGAGCGTGTGCATGTTCCTCCTCGCGTTCTCGCTCAAAACAGACGTCTTTTTCCCCCTATCGCTGTTGGCGCTATTAATCGGAGCGTTCATTTCAGCGACCTACGACATCTCTACCGATGGATTTTACATGCTCGCTCTCACCGAAAAGGAGCAGGCGCTGTTCGTCGGGATCAGGGCCGCTTTCTACCGGCTGGCGATGATCTTCGGTTCCGGTGTGCTCGTATACCTGGCTGGTATACTTGAGGCGTCCACCAGAAACATCGCTATGAGCTGGACCGCGGTCATCTCCATCTCAGCGCTTATATTCGCGCTGGCCTTTGTGTACCATACGGTCACACTCCCTGTCCCGGCTGCCGACAGGAGGCGTTCAGTACAAGAGAGAACTGATCATGCTTCCTTCGGCGAGGTCATCCGGTCGTACTTCCTCCAGAGGAAAATCGGGGTTATGCTTGCGTTTATTCTGCTCTACCGGCTGGGCGAGGCCATGCTCATCAAGCTGGTCTCTCCCTTTTTGCTCGACCCGAAGAGCGCCGGAGGGCTGGAACTGACGACGAAGCAGGTGGGTCTGGTCTATGGGACGGTGGGTATTCTCTCGCTCGTCATCGGAGGGATCCTGGGGGGGTGGCTGATATCAAGGTTTGGGTTCAAGCGGTGCATCTGGCCTATGGTGCTAGCCATGCATATCCCCGACCTTTTTTTTGTCTACATGGCCTACGCACAGCCCGGCAGTGATCTCATCTATCCGCTCGTGGCGCTCGAGCAGTTCGGCTATGGAGTTGGCTTTACCGTGTTCACGGTCTATCTTATGTATTCGGCAAACGGCAAATACAAAACATCGCACTATGCCATATCGACGGGTATTATGGCGCTTGGCATGATGCTCCCGGGATTTATTAGCGGATACGTTCAGCAGGCCGTGGGCTACAAGATGTTTTTTATTATCGTCTGCCTCATGACGATCCCGGGCATGTTGACCATCCCCTTCATCCCGAAGGAGGGGCTGGACAAAAATACATGAATTATTCTATGATTACTCTTGCGCCTGGGATTCACCCATCATCCTGTCCCTCCGCCTGCAGGTTGCGCACTCAGAAACATCCTCCGAGCCATCTTCCCAGAGTATGATCCTGATGCCTGAGTTCCAGCAGACTGGGCAAAGAACACAGTGAGATTCGCTGAACCCCCGTTCTATGCTGAACCGTAATGTAGAATCTGCTGAAAACATAATGTCTATATGTTACCACTTTTTCAGACATGACGGGCGGGGGAACCGTTGTCGAAGGATTGATTTTCTCCAGCGACTGAGGCAGGAAGCGTTTAAAAAGAACAGCAGAACGCATAGTGTCTGCCGAAGCACGTATCACACGCGACACGGGTGCCTTACTCTTTTCCGATCCCGGAAAGGACGTACCCGACAACGGTGCCGATGATTGTGCCGATGGTCTCCCTGCCGAGGATATTCATAATGCCGAGAACGAGGATGAGCGGGAGGATGAAAGCTATTGCAAGGAACTGTATCGTTTTGGTCCCAATCGTCATATTCTGCTTTAGGATAAGATAGAAAATTCCTCCAAGTCCGCCCGCCATGATAAGTGCACCGACCAATCCAATCCACCCCTGCATCATTCCTGCACCTCCGCCCTGTGAATTTTGTAACTAGTGAATGCCGGTCCCTGCAAAACAAAAATATTATAAGCAAGTTGCAGGAATTTGTCAAAGATGTACCTTTTTCCCCGGATTCTCCGTGTGAAACATTTGCTGGTATCTTTTAACAGAAATGGGTAAAATAAAACATTGTTTCATGGTTTGACGTTCTGCTGTGTGTTGGTATAATGTAATAAAAGGAGCGCCGTATCAACAGGGTCCTGTACTCATTCGGCCTGATCATAGTTGCGGGATATATCTGGAGGTTTTTCAACCCCGGAGGCATTGACCGGCAGCGGGCGCGGCATGCTCTGAGCGTTACGGTCCTGCATTTTTTCCTGCCACCGCTTGCATTCATGCTCGTTGCAGGAGCTCATGTCGACAGGAGCTTTGTCTCGGTGCCGCTGACCGCGGCCGTTGTCACCGCTGCGGGGATCGCAGCGGGATTCGCAGTCTATAAACTGCTCCCATGGTTTAAGGATATATCTCACCCCTCATTCGGGGTCATGATTCTCGCTGCGGCCTTCGGCAACGTGACTTATCTCGGCCTGCCGGTCATAACCGAGATGCTCGGCGCGCAGCATGGCTATGTAGCGATCCTCTATGACCTGCTCGCGACCACGCCCATCCTTCTGACGATCGGCGTGTTCATTGCCGCGCAGTACGGCAGCGGTGACCAGGTCTCGTTCGCTGCGGCTATTAGGCGCGTACTCAGGCTCCCGCCGCTTTGGGGCGTAGCCGCCGGCATAGCTGTCCACGCTGGTGGCATCACGGTTCCGAAGATCGTACTGGAAACAGCAGGGCTCATGGGTAAGACCGTTATCCCCATCATGACATTCACGGTGGGGCTTGCCCTTGATTTCAGTGACCTGAGGCGTCTGCCAATCGCAATTCCAGCTCTCGTCCTCAAACTGGTCGCGGCCCCGTTCCTTGCCTGGTGGGTGGGCTCGCGGTTCGGTGTAACCGGTGAGGCCCTCAAAGCGGTAACCATCGAGGGGGCGATGCCGGTGATGGTCCTGTCGCTCGTGATAGCGGATGAGTTCGACCTTGATGTGCCGCTTGCCGCCTTGTGCATCACCGTATCGACGGTGGCGTTGTTCTTTACGATGCCGGTCGTGATGAAGATACTGTTCTGAGCAGCGAGCACCTCCATGCTGCATGCGCTTTGTTCAATTCACCGCGCGTCCTATAGTTAAATACATCGGGAGGGGTCCCATGAGTGACAGACACGATCATTCGCACCAGCATCACGAACACGGGCACGAGGGGCATGAACATCACGGCTTGGTGGAGGTCACGCTTCTACTTGAGGATGAGCATCTTGATGCCCTGGACGAGGTCGCCGCGGAGATCAGCAAGGAGTTGAAGCAGTCGTGGGACCGCGGGGCAGTGGTGCGGCTGGCTCTGAGCGAGTTTTTCTCGCGGCGCGGGAAAATAACTTAGTCAGACAGGTTCTGGCAGAGGGGACGCGAAGAGGGAGGGACGCGGCAACTAGTTGTTGAAGACGCTTCCATCGTCTCTCCGTCGCGCAGTCTCCGCATCGTTTATTAGCATCGTAAACATCGGAGTCCGTCATGGCATATGTTATTGGGAACAAGCGGTACCTCATTGATGTTCATGTACACGGAGCGGCCACATACGATACGCGCACGAGGAGGCAGGACGATATCCTCCAGATGGCGAACATCCACGGAGAGCGCGGCACGTCCGCCATGCTTCCCACCATTTATCCAGGCTCCATTGAATCGATGCGCGATAATATGGCCGCGGTGCAGCGCGCCATGGCAGCACAGCGGGAGGGGGCCCGGATTCTGGGAGTGCATCTGGAAGGCCCTTTCCTGAATCCGGAGAGGGCAGGGTCTCTGGACGGACAGAGCTTTGCCGAGCCGTCTGTGGAAATGCTGACCCGTCTCGTTGAGGATTTTGAGGACATTATCAAGATCGTGACCATCGCCCCTGAACTGCCCGGGGCGCTTCGGGTGATCGAGGTATGCAGGGAAATGGGTTTCCTCGTGCACATGGGCCATAGCGACGCGACGTTCGAGCAGGCAGAGGAGGGAAAGCACGCTGGGGCCACGGGTATCACCCATGTATTCAACGCCATGCGGGGGTTTCATCACCGCGAACCCGGACTTGCCGGGTTTGGGCTTATGGACGAGGACGTTTTTGTTGAAGTTATCGCGGACATGGCGCACCTCCATCCGCAGAGTCTCAAAATGCTCTTTGATATGAAATCGCCGGACAAAATCGTCCTCATTTCAGACTCGGTTAAAGGGGCGGGCTGGGGGAACGGACCCATACGCGGTGCTGGGGGGATCCTACTGGGGAGCGGTATATGTCTTAAGGATGCCGTGAAGAACCTGATCTCCCTCGGTGTCCCTTCCGAGCGGGCGCTTCAGCTTGCCTCGGATAATCCGATGAGATACCTGGGTATAACAGCTATCTGAAATTAGCATGTCAATATCCTCAATTCGCAATGATTTTCATACTATGAATGTCGAAACCGCCACACCTTTTTGATGCTTCAAGTTTGTTCAGAATTGAGACATGCGTATATTGCGCTTTTTGAATTTACTATATGCAACCCATCGGACTTCTCATATTTGATCTCGATGGCACATTGGTGAACACCCTTGAGGACATTACCGCCTCTGTGAACCACACCCTCACGCATCTCGGCAAGCATCCCATTTCCCAGGATGCCGTCAGGAAGTATGTAGGTGACGGGATCGAAGCCCTGCTCATTCGTTCTCTCGGCGGCAGAGCGGAGCGCATTGACGAGGCTGTGGCTGTTTACAAGGATCACCACCGCCGTAACCTCGTTGTCCACTCTTTACTTTATCCAGCCGTGCGGGAGGCGCTCGGGCACTTTAAGGCGTTGCCGATGGCTGTGATCAGCAATAAGACGATGGAATTTGTCGGCCCGCTGCTTGAACGGCTGGGCATTGCGGGATATTTCAAGATCATCATCGGCGCGGATTCCGGCCTGCCGCTCAAGCCAGCTCCGGATTCGGTATGGAGGATCATGTCCGCGTTCGGAGTTTCCAAGGAACAGACCGTGATTGTGGGCGACGGGACCACGGACGTGCGTGCGGGAAAGGCTGCCGGCATCATAACCTGTTCCGTGACCTACGGCTTCCGGTCCGAAGAAGAGTTGAGGAAAGCCGGTCCTGACTACATCATCCGGACCCTTTCAGACCTGCAAAAGCTCTTTAGGCCTGCTACCTGATCCAATCATGCGCCGAATTTGGTCTTTACTATTCCGGTCTGATTGGTTAATATGTTGGTATGCTTCAACGCGTTATTGAAAAGTCCAGACTGGAAACTGGGAAATATTAAGGAGTTTGATTAACTTTTTTATTTTACAAGCTTTAACTTCCAAATTTCCAATAAAGGAGTTCCTATGTCCCATCCGCAAGCAACGAAAGCGCCCCACGGCCATCCCAGCGGCGCGGGAGCAGAAAAGAAATATCTCCCACGTCTGATAGCCTGGGAGGTAACGCGCAGCTGCGTGCTGAACTGCGTCCACTGCCGCGCCGCGGCCAAATACGGCCCGTACCCGGGTGAGCTCACAACCGAGGAGTGCTTCCGCTTCCTCGACGACGTTAAGTCCTTCAGCGATCCTATCATCATCCTTACGGGCGGCGAGCCCATGATGCGGCCCGATATATACGACATCGCCAAGTACGGCACGAAGCTCGGCCTGCGCATGGTGATGGCGCCCTGTGGCCTGCTCGTGACCGAAGAGCTTGCCCAGAAGATCAAGGACTCAGGCATCATGCGGGTATCACTATCCATCGACGGACTGACCGCCGAAAGCCATAATGCCTTCCGCCGCGTGGAAGGAGCCTTTGAGGGCGTGATGAAGGCCATCGAGAACTTCAAGAAGGTCGGGGTGGAGTTCCAGGTGAATACGACCATCACGAAGCACAATGTCAAAGACCTGCCGAAGCTCCTCGAGATGGTGATCAAGCTGGGTGCCGTTGCCTATCATCCGTTCCTGCTCGTCCCCACCGGACGCGGCAAGGAACTCGCGGACCAGGAGATCCCGCCCGAGGAATACGAGAGTACGCTCAAGTGGTTCTATGAGATGCGCGACAAGGTGCCGATCCAGTTCAAGCCCACCTGTGCACCGCATTACTACCGAATCTTCCGGCAGGGCGAAAAGGAGAAGGGGAAGACCGTCACCCCCGAGTCTCACGGCTTCGATGCTATGACAAAAGGCTGCATGGGCGGCCAGAGCTTCGCCTTCGTGTCGCACGTGGGCAAAGTGCAGATCTGCGGCTTCCTCGAGGAAGAGGCTGGCGACGTCAAAAAAGAGCCCTTCTCAAAGATATGGAACACCTCACAGCTCTTCAAGGAGATGCGCGACCTTGACCACTACCACGGTAAGTGCGGTATCTGCGAGTACCGCAGGGTCTGCGGCGGCTGCCGCGCCCGGGCTTTCGCCATCTCCGGCGATTATCTCGCGGCCGAGCCCTTCTGCACCTATGAACCGGTGAAGACCCGGTAAGGCCGATTTGGTTATTGCGGGGATGATGAAAAGTCATCCCCTTTTTCTTTGGTATTCGCCGGGACAGCGGCATCTCCCAGCGCTTAGCCAATGAGGGGCTTGATGAATATCCGCATTGTCCTGCTGCTTGCGCTCCTCATACTACCGTCTACGGTTCGTGCTGATGTCGGCAAGATCGCGAGCCCGCTTTCCTGCGGAATCTATGATTAGATGGTCAAACCCTTCATCCGGGCAGAGCTTGACACACAGCACCTGGACCAGGAGCGATACACCATGGAGACAGCGACGAAAAGCGGAAAAGACTGACCGTCGAGGTGAAGAACGTCTCCATTAAAATAGCCGGCGAACGGAATCATGTTGCCGTCTTCGTCGACGGGAAACTTACATAAAAGACGATCCATCAGGATGTTCCACTCTCCCTTGAGGTGTATATCGATGGAGTGAAGTACAGGAACATCTGCGTAAATGCTGACCCGTTCCCTGAACCCGACTTGCCTGCTGACGGGGGAAAGAAGGCAACGACGCCAGAACCCCTACGGTAACAGAACAATGGAAAAGCCGAAGATCGGACAACTTCTGGTCGAACTCGACAAGCTGCTCGACCGCTATGTGGACGGCGGGCCTGAAGCGCCGCATTTCCTGAAATATCAGGCCTTCATGTGGGATGGGACCCGCATGACGCTGAAACCCATCCAAAGGCCGGTTAAGATCGACCAGGACGACCTGATCGGCATCGAGTCCATCAAGCAAAATATCGCCCGCAATACGAAGGCTTTCGTCGAAGGCCGCAAGGCGAATAATGTACTCCTCTGGGGCGAGCGCGGTACCGGCAAGTCTTCGCTTGTGAAGTCGCTCCTCACGGTCTTCGACGGAACGCCGCTGCGGATGATCCAGATTTACAAGCACGATATCCTCACTATTCAGGAGATGTACGACATCATTGCGCGGAGCAAGCCCTTCCGGTTCATCCTATTCATCGATGACCTGTCTTTCGAGGAGAACCAGACCGATTATGAGGCACTTTGACAAACAAAAGTCAAAGACTACCAAGAGCACATCTAAAAAATCGTGTACCTTGAATCAGAAACGTTCTCGTCAGCGTACCCACCTGCTCCACAGCTTCACCAGATCTCTTGTCAGCGATGCAGACGCTCGCGGTGTCTCCACGATCATCGTGGGGGACCTCAAGGACATCAGAGACGGGAAGGACTGGGGAGACAGCGGGAACCAGCAGTTCCACAAATGGCCGTTCGATAAGATCATCAAGATGCTTATATACAAGGCCAGGCTTAAAGGCATCCGCGTTGTTAAGGAACCCGAGGACTACACGAGCCAGACATGCTGCGTGTGCGGCACAATATGCAAATCCAATCGTGTCCATCGTGGCCTCTATGTCTGCAACCAATGCGGTGTCGTAATCAATGCCGATGTGAACGGTGCAATTAACATCTTAGAAAGGTATCTCCCGGAGCAAATAGGTGCTTCCTGGAGTAGTGGCTGCTTGGCACAGCCCGTGGTCAACCGATGAGCCGTAATGTCGGTCCAGCTCCGGGAAATACTGCGCTATGATGTTGTTGCGAATGCACACGCTCAAGCCGTGTTCCCGTTTCTTCAAACGGCGCTTGAGCGTGATGAGTATGCGCACGTTCCGCAGCGTTATCAGGGGATATTCGTAAAACAGGCACTTCCCCTGGGCGATGAGATCAGCGACATTTGCCGCGTCCTTGCCGTCATTCTTGTCCCAGCGGCCGTCCAGAAGCTGCCGGTTGTTCTTGACTGCCATACCTCCCACAAGAACAACCATGTGCCCGCACTTGGTCAGATGCTCTGCCAGGGGCTTGTGGTAGTTCCCTGTCGGCTCGATGCCGAAAACGACCGCTGTCAGGCTGTATTGAACTTTGATTCGCTCGCCATAAGCGAGCAACTTCTGAAAGCCTTCCAGCGTGTTGTCAAAGACCAGACTTTTTACGAGCGTCTTGCCCCGAGCTGTTCCGAAGAACGCATTGTGCTTGTCTTTCGCTGCATCAATGCCGACGATCAGATACTTCTCCGAACCACGAATCTCTTTCTTCAGTTGCAGAAACTGCTCAAGTCTGCTATCATCAATACAGTTCATAGAAGCCTCCTGACTCTAGAATTTTGATTCCACATAATCTAATTCTTAGCAGGAGGTTTCTATTTTGGGTAGTCTTGAAGAAAATATTCCTTATACTTTAATGGGGGAATATAACCTCATGCTCTACCTATATATAACGTGGCAAACATCCCTGCCGCATCCGCGAACAGGATCAGCAGTGGCCCTTAGCGAAATACAGGCCTGATTCGGGAATCCCCGGCCTTCAGGCCGGGGAGGATGTCAATCAGAGACCTTGCCTTTTCACATGAATTATATTATCTTTCTCAGAGAGGAGTTCTACGTCCGATCACGATGAGAGGCAAAGATGCAGTCGCCACCTCCGTCGTTGATCGTTATATTATTTTTGCTCAGGAGGGAATTCATGAAGAAAATGCTCATTGCCATTGATGATTCAAAGAATGCGATGAAGGCGGTGGAGTACGCAGGGCAACAGTTCTCAGGGATCGGCGATCTGCAGATTACCCTGGTCCATGTGCTCCCTAACCTTCCGGCCATATTCTGGGACGAGGGGCATATCCTCTCGGAACAGGAGAAGTCGGAGAGGAAGAAGGTCGTAGATAAGTGGCTAGCCGACCGGAAGTCGAAGATGGAGCCCATGTTCCGCATGGCCGTCGAGATGCTGATCGGAACGGGGATCAAGGCTCAGCAGATACAGACGAAGTCCATATCGGATTCTACTGACGTCGCGCAGAGCATCCTGGAAGAGGCCAGGGACGGCGGGTACCACACGATCATCATAGGCCGGCGCGGCGCGGCCGGAGGAAAGCACATCCTGATCGGCAGCGTTGCGAGCAGGATTATCAACCAGGGAAGCGGGATCGCCGTCACCGTGGTTGAATAGGAAGGCTGAAAGTCCATGAAACCATTATCACGGACCGAGATTCTCCATGCCGCGGGCTGCTTCTTCCTTACGGCAATGCTGTACGCCTGCACGACGCTTCCGAAACGGCAAGTGGGCCGTTTCACCGATGTGCCAGAGGACGGGGGACGTGCTGGTCGGCAGGATAGAACTGCACCCGCCGCTCGGAAAGGATGAGCAGTTTCTTAAGATTTCTCTCGGCAAGAGCTTCGCCGATCGGTTCATCCTCTTTTGCAGTGATGACCTCCATGACTTCATATCTCAAAAACCCTCCGCCTTCGAAGGCTCGGTCTCGGACGAGTCGGGAGAACATTTTTCTCTCGAGGTTGCGCGTGCCGAAGCGCTCTAAATTTCGGGCGGCAGCTTTTACACGTTGTTCGATCCTCACTACCGGATTGATTCGTATGCATTCTGTAGCCCTTTCAAGATAGAGCTGAAAACGGGTGTTGGGGCTGTTTACATCGGCACAATCCAGTATCATCGGATGAGAACGGCAGACTGAAAAAGCGTGATGATTCGGGGACGATTATTATTCGGATGACAAGAAGTTTAAAGAGCGGTTCACGACGAACCAGACGTTCCGCAAGGCATTAATAATCCTGATCGCTCCGTGGAGATGGCGAAGGAAGCCATCTGATAGTTAGTGGGCATGTTCTCCATACGAAACATTTCCTTGCCTGGGATTACGATGGAAATGCCCAAAGCTCCGATGGCCTTATTCCGGTCAAACCGTGCTTTCAAGAACTGGAAAAGGCTGGTTATAATGACGCACAATGAGGGGGCACTATGAGAAAGTATACGCGATTAATAGTCTTTTTCATTGTTGCAGTTTCGATTTTGTTCTTTATCTATGTGGTAAAGCAGACAACGACGCCCGAGAGCGTGATCATCACCAAGGAGCGGGACGAGATTTATGCGTCCCGGGACAAGAGCCGTCTGGAAAAGGATCCGCTTTACGCCCGCGAGCTTCAGGACAAGCTCCAGTTCCTGGGCTACCGTCTTGCAGTTGCCTATAATGCCGAAAACAGGCCTGATGAGTCGATCGCCGTACTGCAACGACTGATCAGTGATGAGGAGGTAAAGGGGAAAACCGGGATCCTCCGGCGTTCCCGCAGTTATCTGAACGAGGCGCAATATTATGAAGTGCTGAAAGAATCCTACGACCTCAAGCATGACGAGGACAATGCACAAAAGGCAGCTAAGAATCGCGAAGACCTGCTGTCCAGGGCAGCGGAGCTGAGGATACGCGAGAGCAGGGAAGAGGGTAAGTCCGTAGGGCTGCATGCGGAATAGCAGTTAGCATATTGCATGTCCGATAGGCAGCATGGGAAAGAAGATGATCATTGGGGCGATTGGTGCTGGTGCGGCCGATGAGCGGACGCTCAATAGCGCAGAGATCATGAGGTGGCTCCTGCGCTCAGATGGGGAAGCCCGTCATCGGGTTACATACATGGAGGAATTGAGGGTGTGATAGAGGCGGAGAATGAAGAGGACATTATAGAAAAAGCGCTTGAAAAGCATGGAGCATAACATGAACTTTTTTAAAAAAACATAACCTTTCACCTTTACTCTCTCCACCCCTGCTGAAAGAAGCCACTGGATTCGAGAAAATGAGAAGTATGACACCTGCTTTATTCGGTTCAGGTAAATAGTATTCAGTAAGAATATCGAATTGTCGTGCTATCGTCAAGCCTGAGACGCCAGCAGACAGGCTCCCTCCCTCCGCAGAACGCGAATGATCTTTTTGATCGGGGTTTTCTTGTCGGCCACAGCTGGATGCTGAGCGGCTTCGGGAACCTTGGACATACTGAGCGCCGTTTCTGTATCAAACTACGCCGCTACACCCAAGGTGTCGGGGGCTGATGTTTGAGTTCCGCGGATGGTTCGCAGGACAATATCTTGACGGGACAAACATATTATTATAGCCATTCAGCCTGGTATTTTTTAATAGAGGTTTCGGAGAAGATTGCCCATAAACTCCAAGGTAATGCAAATTATGAAGCTTTATACTCGGAAGAACTACCCTAGGCGACTTTTAACTTAAGCGTCCACGTAGCACAAATCATTGTCTCCGAATTCGCAGTCGTCGGGGAGTATGGTCTGCTCACCGTGTCCTTTGACGGCGCTCTTGACAGCCTGTAATGCTCCCGGCTCAGCATGCAGAATTTCGGCTACTATTGTCTCCATCTGGCCGCCGGTCTCCTCACCCTCATCACTTACGGGTTCTATCCCTTCCACATCAGGATGTGCCACTATCGCCTGTATTTTTTTCAAGGACCGTTTCATCGTGTTGACCTCCTTTAATCTTTTGAGTCTCTATATATCAAAGTATAACACCTTTGAACAGACATCGGGACGAGCACTAATGTTCATTAATACTATGGTATCAATGACGAGTTCATGCTAATCTCGTTAGGTTCTCTGACGCCCAGAACGTGATAACCTGCTTAGCGGGATGGCAACCAGCGCCCGTATACTAAGGATGGTCGGCCCGTGGAAACTACCCGGGGAGCTTCGGTGATCAATCCCCAGAAGCTTCAGGTAACCATGAATCCCAGCGATCGTATCGGTTCGAGATGATCAACGGTATTTTTTGTCTTACAGCTGTCAAGCCGTCATCCTCATGCATCTATCATCCCATTTTATTGTTAGCACTTTCTTGACAAGCAAAGTCAAACCACCTATATTGGAAACGTTATCAGAAATTAGGCTTGCAGAAGGGATCTTCTCTCGAGAGAAGCAAACGTACGGGTTTTACTTTGTCCGGAGTCAATGAATCCATGGCTGCATTTCCCGTAAAAAATCGAATTGGTCTTGCCCTGAGCGGTGGTGCCACGCGCGGTCTTGCTCACATTGGCGTTCTGAAGGCGCTCGAAGACCACCACATCAGGCCCAACTGTATTTCGGGCTCGAGCATCGGGGCGTTCGCAGCTGCGCTTTACGCCTTCGGGGTCCCGATCAAGGAAATGCGACGGGTAGGTCAGGGTATGACGCCGCTCAATGTCTCAAAACTCAATCTCTCCCGGTATGCCTTGTTCACGAACGAAGAGCTCGGCAAGCTTATCCTGGCTGAGATCGGAAAGGCCCGAATCGAAGACGCGAGGATACCACTCGCCATTATGGCCACGGATATCGGGAGCGGGGAAAAGATAGTGTTGAGGCGGGGAGAGGTCGCGCCTGCGGTGATGGCGAGCAGCGCCACGCCCGGCATCTACATGCCGGTGCGTATTGATGGGAGGATGCTGATGGACGGAGGGATCGTGGAAGACGTCCCGATATCGCCGCTCCGCGTCATGGGTGCGGAAAAAGTCATTGCCGTGAACCTGAGTGCAGAGCGCAAATACATAAAGCCCAATGACATCATCGACGTCCTCTTCAATGCCTTCGACATCGCCATTGACGAGAACACCAAAGTACAGGTGCGGAACGCCAATGTCCTCATTGAGCCCCGGCTATCTGACTTCCCCCGGATGGACACGAGCCAGATCGATGCGCTGATTGCCGAAGGCTACCGCGCGGCGAAAGAACGGATTAAAAGGATCCGGGCCGTACTGAAGTAACCCCGTAGTATCGTGACGACAGTTCATGCCTTGCAGCGAAGTCAGCAACAGTAACTCGAATGCCGATACTCAGCCCGTTTTCCCGTATGAACCTCATCCTACTGTTTCCAGACGATTTCGTAGAGAATGCGAGCCGTGTGCGACTTCAGGGCCGCAGGCTCAGACACGTGCTTGCCGTCCACCGCGCATCGATTAATGATGAACTCTGCGTGGGGCTGGCGGGGGGCCGAATCGGCACTGGCCGTGTGACAAGCCTGAACGAAATGGTCCTGGAGATGGAAGTGCGTTTCAACCGTGTACCTCCTCCGGCCCTGCCCGTGACGCTCATACTCGCCCTGCCGCGGCCCAAGGTGCTGAGGAGAGTGCTCCGGTCGGTGAGTGCCATGGGCGTGAAACGGATCATCCTGCTCAACTCCTTTCGGGTGGAGAAGAGCTTCTGGCAGAGCCCCTTCCTGGGCGAGAAAAGACTGAACGACCAACTGATCCTCGGCCTGGAGCAGGCCCGAGACACACTCCTGCCGGAAGTCACGCTCCGGCCCCTGTTCAAGCCGTTTGTTGAGGATGAGCTTTCGACGCTCATCCACGGGACGCTTCCTCTTGTTGCGCATCCCGCAGCTTCCGCTTCCTGTCCGCGCAATATCGGCCAACCTGTGACCCTTGCCGTGGGTCCCGAAGGCGGCTTCATCCCCTACGAAATCGAATTGCTCGTTTCCCGCGGGTTCTCCGTTGTCCATCTGGGAGACCGTATCCTGAGCGTGGAAGTGGCAGTGACTGCCCTGCTTTCGCGATTGTTCTGAAGGGGAAAACCGATGCAACCATATTGCCATGCCATGAGAATGACAGCACAGGCATATATTATTTTTACGAGCTATTGCAAAATCCCCAATCGTACAGCAATATTTTATTAATTCTAAAGCGCATACGATTTCACTCCTTCACGTCGTACGCTGATCCCCCCTAAACGAAAGACTACGGCGAGCAGGTGGTTTTGCCCGTCGTGGGAAGAACGATCATTCCCACCGGAAGATTAGCGAGCCCAGCGAGAGAAAGACTGCGCTCATGAGCGCGAGGACCAGGAGGTGCGGGGCGATGTCCGCAAGTCCCGCGCCCTCGGTCATGATCGCTCGTGCGCTGTCGACCAGGTGCGTGAGCGGCAGGACCTGCGCGATCTTTCGCACGATGGGGTTAGCGCCCTCGAGAGAGAACCATACCCCGGATAGGAGCATCATGGGCCACGTGAGAAGGTTCAGGATGCCGCCTGCGAGCTCCTCGCTCGATAAGCGCGATGCCACGAGGAGGCCGAGGGAGATCAGGCATATGGCGCCGGCCAGAGAGATGAGGAACAAGTTTGCGTAGGAACCGCGCATCTGGAAGTGTATGAAGTAATTGCATCCGACGTACACGGCTACGGTGATCGTCTGGATCAGGAGGAGGCGCGATACCATCTGTGCGAGTAGAAATTGAAAGGGGCTAAGAGGTGTGGCCTTGAGACGTTTCAGAAACCCGTTCTTGCGGTATCGCACGATCACGTAGCCCACACCGAAGAGGCAACTGAACATCATGTTCATGGCTAGGATGCCCGGTACGACCCAGTCCACGTATCGGATCTCGTGGCCTCGGACCTCCAGTCTCCGGTAAGCCGTTCCGCCCTCACCTCGGAATATCCGCTCGATCAGATACCCGTTCGGTGCATTGGTATTGATCCAGTATCTACGTCCCTCATGAAGATCGACGAGCATGTCGAGCTGGAAGTGCTCGACCTTGTCGATTGCCTTGTCCAGGTCATTAACGGGGATGAATTGTATGTACCTTGTCTTGAAGAATTCCGAGTTTGCTGTCGCAAGCGCCGACGTGTCACCCATCACGCCGACCTTGTATACAGCCTTCGGCTCTCCTGAGAACACAAAGGCGAAACCGAGTACGAGAAGCAGCGGGAACAGGATGTTCCAGCCCACGGAAGACTTGTCGCGGATGAACTCCATGTTCCGGGCATGCAGTATGGCGAGGAATTTTTTCATCAGTAAACCTCAAAGTTTCATTCCACGGGTGAACACCAGTGGCAATATCTTCAGAACCTACCATCATTATCTTTTTGCAGTCTTTGCGCACAAAGTGAAGCTCCCTCTCTTTTTAATAAAAGTTCAAAAGAGGTCGCCCCGGAGCGAAAAAAACCTTGCAATACCACGAGGGCCGTTTTCCATCCACCTGTGCGAATCCCTGTCGTTTAGAAGCGCTTATTCCAGATGACCGTGATAAAAGATCTTAATTTGTCAAATCCCGTCCCGTTAATGCTATGAACAGATCCTCGAGGCTCCAGGACCGAACGTTCATACGGTTGAGTGAAACACCCCGTCCCAGGAGCGTCCGGATCGTGCTATCGACGTCGTGTGTCTGTATCTCGCACCATCCCGGCTGTTTCGAGGTGCATAGCGCCAGCCCGTCTATCTTGCCGATCACATCCTCCTCCGGGAACTGCAGCACCACGTTGCCGAAGTGTTCCTTGAGAAGCAGCTCAGGTGTGCCCCGTGTGATGATCTTTCCCCGGTTCATGATCACGATCTCATCGCAGAGCGTGTACGCCTCATCCATATAGTGCGTGGTCAGGACGATGGTCTTCCGGCGTGACTGAATGAGTTTGATGAGATCCCAGAAGTTCCTCCGTGACTGCGGATCCAGCCCGGTCGTAGGCTCGTCCAGGAACAAAACCTCCGGGTCGTTGATCAAAGCGAGGGCCATGAGGAGCCGCTGTCGCTGACCGCCCGAAAGCTTACGGTTGTCACGGTCGAGAAATTCCTCGAGGCTGCAGAGCCGGATTACTTCCTCCAAGCCCATGGTCCTCGGGTAAAGGTTCCTGAACAGCCGTAGCGTCTCCCGCACCGTCAGAAATTCCTGGAGCGACGTGACCTGGAACTGAATGCCCGCCTCTCGCCTGAACTGTACACCCACGGGATCTCCTTTGTAAAGAGAGCTGCCCGATGTGGGTTGCTGGATACCCTCCATGATTTCGATGAGCGTTGTTTTGCCCGCACCATTCGGGCCGAGCAGGCCGAAGCAGACGCCATGCTCGATTGTCAGATTGACGTCATCGACGGCCGTGACGCCGGGATAAACCTTTATGAGATTCTTTATCTCAAGGAGGGGAGCCATGGCAGAAAAGTACCATGCGGTGCTCCTGCTGTCAAGCTCGGTAAACGTTTTATATCCCGGACAGTACAGCGGAAGCAGGAAAGAAATGATTGAAAATGGTTTCTCTTGAGTCATCAGTGATAATAGTGTAATGTACGACGATGATTCCCGTCACCAAAACCATATCTATCAATGAGAACGAAATAAAGCTACACTTTGTCCGTTCTTCGGGCCCGGGGGGGCAGAATGTGAACAAGGTGGCCACGGCAGTCCAGCTCCGGTTTGATGTGGGGAATTCTCCCGCCCTTCCCGGCGATGTACGCACGCGTCTCATCCGCATAGGACACAGACGCGTTACCCAGGAAGGCATTCTCATCATCGATGCACAGCGGTTCCGCACGCAGGAGAGGAACCGTGAAGATGCGATCGCGCGATTGGTCGAGCTCATCCGCAGGGCCGCGGAGAAGCCGAAGCCGCGGAAAAAAACAAAGCCTTCTCAGGCGGCAAAGCAGCGCAGGATTGAAAGCAAGAAGCGGAGAGGCGAGACCAAGCGGATGCGGCGGACGGTACCGGCTGTTGAATAGATTTTTCCCTGAGGGATGTCATGAAAAGGATGTGAGAGGGTGAATTCAACCTCTAGGACATGCACCGGTTCCGTGTGAGCAGGCTACAGAGGTAAAAAGAAGCGTCTATCGATGATTCAAACAAATGATTGCAAACAAAAAGTAGTGGCCCAACAGTGCATCTAACCATGTTAGGTCGGAGCCTTATATCCCCGCTCTGAAGAGACGGGGTTTTACGCACGCAAGGATAATGATGAGCCACGCGATTCTCATGGTATGGATGGGACTACCTGTTTTTGCTGCTCGTTTTGAGCAGCTCGGTAATGCGCGGTGTGCATTGTTTGCCTTTGCATGAACCAGAACCTGCACCCGTGGCTCTTCGTAATTCTTCAATGGTCTTTAAACCGGCTTTAATATGCTTGAGGAAAACAGTTTTCCTGATCCCTTTACACTGGCATATTGGTTGAAGTCCATCGAGGACTTGTTGTTCCTTCATTATAGTTCGCCTCCTGGTGTTTACATGGCAATTAATAAGATGCTAATGAATAGTGTGAAACATTATTGACAACAAACCCGATGATATCCCTCATCACTTTCCATCTCAACAACTATATCACAAATTGAAGATTGCATGTAACGTTTACCACATCATAGCAATCCACCTGCATGGCAGGCTGCATTAAGGTGAGCATGATTTTGGTTGCAATTCAACACATCTCGGAGTACATTGTGCGGGCGCAACAGGTGAATTATGAACGAGGTATTTCATGGCATTAGTAAGCTTACAGGACGTCAACGTCAGCTTCGGCGGGCCGCTCTTGCTCGAAGGGGTCGATCTCTCCATTGACCGCGGCGAGCGGGTCTGCCTCGTGGGCAGGAACGGTACGGGCAAGTCCACGATCATGCGCATCATCACCGGTGAAGTGAAGCCCGACGGCGGGAAGATTGTTTACCAGCAGGGTGTGCGCATCACGCTTCTGACTCAGGAAGTCCCGCACGCCCTTTTCGGCAGTGTGTTCGACGTTGTATCGAGCGCGTTCGGCGAACAGGGGCAACTGCTTGCGGCGTATCATCATGTAAGCAGTAAGCTGGCCCACGATCACAGCGAGAAGCTGATGGCTGAACTCGAGGATGTCCAGCACAGGTTCGAGTCGGCCGGCGGCTGGCAAATGCAGCAGCGGGTCGAGGAGATCCTGACGCGCCTGCAGCTTCCCGAAGATGCCGAGTTCTCCGAACTCTCAGGCGGTCTTAAACGTCGCGTCCTTCTGGCAAAGGCTTTGGCAGGCCAGCCGGACCTTTTGCTCCTGGATGAGCCTACGAACCATCTGGACATCGATTCCATATCCTGGCTCGAAGAATTTTTGTTTTCCTTCGGAGGGACTTTGCTGTTCGTGACCCACGACCGGGCGCTGCTTCAGAAGCTGGCAACAAGAATAGTTGATCTCGACCGTGGACGGCTTACGAGCTGGCCTGGAAGTTACCAGACCTATCTTGAACTCAAGCAGGCAGCGCTCGACGCCGAGGTCGTTGAGAATGCGAAGTTCGATAAAAAGCTTGCCACAGAAGAGGTTTGGATCAGGCAGGGAGTCAAGGCACGCCGGACCCGGAATGAAGGCCGCGTGCGTGCGCTTAAGGAACTGCGCAAGACCCGAAGCCAGCGGCGCGAGGTCACGGGTGCCGCGCGTATGCAGATGCAGGAGGCGGAGCGCACCGGCAAGCTGGTGATCGAGGCACAGAACGTGAGCTATGGCTACAATGACCGCCCGGTTATCCGCGATTTTTCCACGACCATCATCCGCGGGGACAAGGTTGGCATCATCGGGCCGAACGGATCAGGGAAGACGACGCTGCTCAAGATTCTCCTCGGCGACCTGAAGCCGCAAAAGGGCATGATGAGGCTCGGCACAAATCTCGAAGTGGCGTACCTCGACCAGCATCGCGCCCAGCTCGATGATGAAAAGACTGTTCAGGATAATGTCGCCAATGGCAGCGACCACGTGACCATCAACGGCAATCGGCGGCACGTAATTGGTTATCTGCAGGATTTTCTGTTCGCGCCAGCCCGCGCGCGCAGTCCTGTGAAGGTTTTGTCCGGTGGTGAACGGAACCGTCTTTTGCTCGCCAAGCTCTTTACCAAACCCTCGAACGTGCTCGTGCTTGATGAGCCCACGAACGATCTGGATATTGAGACCCTCGATCTGCTGGAGGAACTCCTGATGGACTATCCCGGCACGGTGCTCCTCGTAAGCCACGATCGTGCGTTCATCAATAACGTCGTAACCAGCACATTGGTGCTTGAAGGCGACGGCAAGGTAAATGAATACGTAGGCGGTTATGACGACTGGCTGCGCCAGAGCCAGAGGAAGATTGAGGCTTCTGCAGTTCCGGTCAAGATAGACGAAAAAAAAGCAGCTCCGGGTCCCCAAAAAGAGAAATCGCGCAAGCTTACCTTCAAGGAGCAAAAAGAGCTTGAGGCACTTCCGAAGCGCATCGAAGAGCTCGAAACGGAACAGCAGCAGATCATCGCAGTCATGGCTGACCCGGCCTTTTATCGTGAGAGCGGTAAAAAGGTAACAGAAACAAAGGCACGACTTGAGGCGGTTGAAAAAGGACTGGTTGAGTCATATGCGAGGTGGGAAGCGCTGGCGGCATTGCACGTGTAACGCTAACATTAAGGTACGCTGCTAAAGAATTCAACTGCATGTGTGTAGTTATGGACAGCCGAAACAATTAACAATTATTTGAAATCCACATTTTTGCCATCGAGTCAAAGATTCGCGATACAGGAGGCATCGGGGATCTTTTGCTGTAAGAAGTTTCCTGCTCATTTATTTACATTCTTAATCTAAAATATGAACCTAAATAGCATCAGGTCTCAAAACCCGATAGTTTCTCCTTGGTAGCGTCGTCGGTCTTGCGCTCAAGTTCTGCGATAACCTGAGCACCTAACAGAAGGATCAATGCTACAGCCTCAGTGCTGAGAAGTGCCACCACTGCCGTGGCGAAGGATCCATAAATTAAATTTACCACAGATATAACCGAGTAATACCAGACCAGCACGCGGCGGGTGATTTCCCATAAGATCGTTGCGGCTATCCCTCCGATCAATGCGCGTCGAAACGTGATACGCACGACGGGCATAACTAGATACAGGGAAGTGAGCAGAAGCACCTCACCAATTATACCCAGTATATACAGCGCAACCCCGGATGTACCTTCGAGGCTCAATCTCAATCCGAAAATTATTAATTGCCTGTTTTCAAGTGTCTCTATTGCTCCCGTGATAAATGATACCAGCAATATACCCAGACCCAATACAAGGATATACACATAGGGAATAATGGCGGAAATCAGAAAGTGGCGGCGTTTTATTCTTACACGGTGAAAGAAGATCACTGACATGGCGTTTTCAAGGACGGTAAAGGCTATGGAACTGAAAAAGAGCATGGCCAGGAATCCAATAATACCGATCACATTACGGTGCTCAAGAAATACCCGCACCTGTTCCGTCAAAGTTGCTGCATAGCCCGGGATTATCATTTCCAGATACGTCGATAAAGTGTGAAACAACTGTTCCTCTTCTGTAAAATGAGACAGTCCAATAAGGGCGAGAATTGACATGGGTACGATCGACAACAGGGTGTAATAGGCAACAGCACCGGACAATAACAGGCCCTGATTGCGTTTGAAATCGCGCAAAATCCCCAGGAGGAATCTAAAGGGCCTGCTCAGAGCTCCATTTACAAGTTGTTTTTTTTTCATCACGGAATAAGATATTCTACAAATATTGATGTAATCTTTCTTTTGCAACCATTTCTCAACGAAACATTGAATTGCTTAACGCATCATGAAATAAAAAAGCCAGAAAGAAGTCTAGAGCGTTCTGCCGGTCTTGTCAATCAAAGAATGTTAAAGCCGGGGGTGGTTGTGCTTCATATCGCGCGACCAATCTACGTCTTTTTGTCCTTCAGCAAATCCCCGAGAGTGGCGAACGGCCGGTGGGTAGCAGGCGCCTCTTTCACCCCGCCCGGCGCCGTTTTGCCAAACGATTCTTCATCCAGATATTTTTGATGCTCATTGTCGTGACAGTAGAGACATAACAACTCCCAGTTGCTGCCGTCAGGAGGGTTGTTATCGTGGTCATGGTCCTTGTGATGGACCGTGAGCTCACGAAGCTTCTTGCCTGTGAATTCGCGCCCGCACCGCGCACAGATCCACGGATACATCTTGAGCGCTTGCTCCCGATAGGCCTTTTCGCGAAGCTCCCGGTTGCGCCGGGCTTTCGCTATGATCTGGTCTTGCCCGTCATTCTCTGTCCGCGTCTTCTTCGATGACATGTGCGCACCCTCGCAGGAGGAAGAGGTTTTGCTTGCTCCAAAAGCATTTTTTAGTTGATTCCTGCGGAAAAATATTTTGATTGATGAGCTGCCGTGGTACTATATGGCAAGCTTAAGAAATAACCGATGGATCTCAGCTTCGCGATCTTTACATCCAACGGATGATTTATCGCTGTCCTGAACTTCGTCTCTTTAGCCGGGCCCTTCATATACCGGCAGAGGTGCTCATGCAGCTCGCGAGCTCTAATCTAGGATCATGTCCGTGTAGGCGCACAAGAGCTAAAACAGGCTGAATGAAAAGTATTTCTTTGGATGTTCCTTTATGTCTTTCGCCAGGGCATTAATCTCCTTCAAAGTCGAGCGCAGTTCATCGGCGACCTGCCGGTCGGTGATGAGCGTTCCCACGGACCCCTCTCCCTTGTCGATTTTTTCCAGGATCGCATTGAGGCGGCTTGCAGCTCCGTTCATGTTCTCGTACAGGCTAGCGTCTTCCACTAGCTTGTTCACGGTTCCCCGAGACGTTACCAACTTTTCGGAAAAGGAGTCAAGGGATTTCGAGGCCTTGACGAACCGGTCGTAAAGTGCCGGATCCTTGATGACCCTGCTGATGGTGCCTTCGGACGACTTGAGCATTGCGGCAAAGGCCTTGATGTCCTTCAACGAAGCTGAAAGGTCCCGATAGATCGTGTCATCGCGCATAAGCCGGGCAAGCGAGCCTTTGCTCGTCTCGACGCCTTCAATGACCCGCTTCAGCTCCTCGGAGATCTCGGGACGGGGCGACCCTCTGACAGTATCGCCCGGCTGCAGCGAAGCTGCTTCCCGGGATCCAGGGCTCATCTCCACATATTTATCGCCAAGAAGCCCCATGGTGAGTATGCTTGAGACGGAGTCCTTTTTAAGGTACGAAAGCGATGACTTGTCAATGGCCAACGCAGAGGTGATTTTGTCGCCCCTCTCGAATCGGAGAGACTTGACGGACCCGATCTGGACTCCTGAGAACCATACCGGTGCGCCAGATCGGAGCCCTTTGACGTCACTGAACTCGGCATACACTGTTACCTGAGGAGTAAAAAGGTGTACAATGTTTTCCGCAAACAGTATTGCGAAGAAAATGACGGTGAGACCGAGCGTGATGACAATCCCGACTCTCAGCTTGGCCCAGGTAACGTGCTTGTGTGAATCAAACATAGACCTTCCCTCCGCGCGTAAAGGGGTTTACAGAATGTCCTCTATGAACTTTTTCAACCCGGCGTCCTGGGTGCTTGTGAGAGCCTCTAGGCCGCCGTCAAACTGAATCCTTCCGTTTCTAAGATACATGAACCGTTCAGCAACCTTGACGGCATCCGGGACATCGTGGGTCACGATAATGAGTCCTGTCCGTTTGGTAGGGTCGCCGGATGAAAGCTCATTGATGAGGTTGCAGATGGTATCAGCGGTAAGGGGGTCGAGACCGGACGTTGGTTCGTCATATAGCATCATACGTGGCCTACACCCGGCGAGGGAACGGGCGATGGCTACCCTCCGCTGCATGCCTCCGCTCAGCTGATCGGGCATCAGGTACATGGCGTCTTCGATGCCTACCCGGTTGAGCAGGCTTTTGACTGTTGATTCCACCACATCCTCGGGAGCCTTTTCCCGCTCCCATAGGCAGAAAGCCACGTTATCCCGCACGCTCAGGGAGTCGAAGAGCGCTCCTTCCTGGAATACAATGCTGAAGTTCATGCGGATGTCCCGGAGTTCGGCTTCGGTCAAGGCCGAGATGTCTGTTCCGTTGATCAGGATTCTGCCGCTATCGGGCTGATCAAGGCCTACGATAAGCTTGAGGATCGTGGTCTTGCCTGCACCGCTGGAGCCCAGGATAGCAATTTTTTCATGGAACTGTGCTGTGAAGCTGACCCGATCCATCACGGGCCGGCCATTGTAAACGATAGTCACGTCCTGAAATTCTATCATGCCTGCATCCCCAGGATGAAGAACAACACCTGCGTCAGAAGAAAGTCGACAACGATGATCATGATGGTGGAGAGAACCACCGCAGTGGTGGTCGCGCGCCGCAGCCCTTGGGCGCCTCCGTGCGTAGACAGACCCACCGTGCAGCTGATACAGGCGATGAGGTAGCCGAAGATAAAAGGTTTGGTGAGCCCGGACAGGATGTTGTGGAAATTTAGCTCATTGCCGATCTGGCTCCAGTAGAATGCTCCGCTCTGGTGACTCACTGCGACAGCGATGTAGTAGCCGCCTGCCAGTGAGATGGCGTCGCCGATCGCCGTGAGAATCGGGAGCATGACCGTGGAACTCAGCACTCTGGGGGTGACCAGTCTCATCATGGGATCCGCACCGTACACGCGGAGCATGTCCACCTGGTGGCTCAGAACCATGGAGCCCAGTTCCGAAGCCATTCCGGACCCCACGCGGCCTGCATAGCTTAGAGCAATGGCAACCGGACCGATCTCCCGGATGATGGAAATACCTACAATTTTCGCGGTGTACATCTTGAGACCCAGGGGAGCGAGTTCGGTGGATATTTGGAGGGACAGGGCCATGCCGATGAAGAGCGAGACGAGGACAACAATGAAGAATGAACCTGCGCCCGCGTAGTCCATCTGCTCGAGGACATCCCGCCACTTCAAGGACCTGCGGAATATGCCCAGGAGAGAGCTAATCGAAAGGATATAGAAATTCTGCAGGTCTGCGAGTAGCTGTTGTAATGTCATATGTCCAATCGAATTTGTCTGCTTTAGCGGAAATCGAACCAGCAACACAAGGTGAAGAGCAAGGAGGTTCGATCGAACGTCCTGCTCTGAACCTGCATGGTCTGTAAATCAGTCGGGATATATATATAATAGTATCATCTTCTATCCGAGCTTGCAATCGTGTCTATTCAATATTTCGACGCCTGGTTTTCACAGGTTTCACGACCGCGGTCGTCATCTCCATCAAGGTTCATCGCGAGAAAGAGAAGACTGGGGATCAGGTGAAAATCCAGAAGCTTAAGAATGAGTTGCTTATTCGACGAATGCTGAAAAAAAGTCTTTTACTGCTTGTACGACTTCCTCCACCCTTGATAAATGGTTCACCTTGGTTCTGAATTCTGCGCCGCCGGGCAGGCCCTTTGTATACCAGCATAGGTGCTTGCGCATCTCGCGAACTCCGATATTCTCTCCAAGCGTTTTGACCATATCGTTCAGATGTCTGAGCATGACGGCCTCGCGCTCCTCGAGTGTTGGATGAGAAGGAACGACGCCTATTTCAAGATACTGCTTTGCTTCCCGGAAAATCCATGGATTGCCCTGGATTGCCCGCCCGATCATGACGCCGTCACAGCCGGTCTCGTCCTTCATCTTTTTTGCATCCTGCGCCGAACGCACGTCGCCATTGCCTATTACCGGGATACCGACAGAATCTTTTACCTGCCTGATCATGCTCCAGTCAGCATGGCCGGAGAAGCCCTGCACCTTGGTGCGGCCGTGCACGGTGACGGCGGCAATGCCTACGGATTCTGCAGCGCTGGCGATATCTACTGCAACGATATTCTGAGAATCCCAACCGAGCCTGATCTTGACCGTCACGGGGACACTGGATGCATCTACGACCGCGGCCATGATCTCTTTTGCGAGTCCGATATCGCGCAAGAGCGCCGAGCCTGCACCGCATTTCAGGACCTTCGGCACAGGGCAACCCATGTTAATGTCGATAAAATCCACGACGCCCTGCGATACAATGCGAGCTGCATCTGCCATTGACCTCGGTTTGGAGCCGAATATCTGGAACACGACGGGCCTCTCGGCATGATCGGTATGAAGCATATTGAAGGTCCTCTTGTGCTCCCGGATCAGTGCCTCGACGCTTACCATCTCGGAAAACACAAGTCCTGCACCGAGTTCCTTGCAGATCATACGAAAGGGAAAGTCGGTGATCCCTGCCATGGGGGCGAGCACGAGGGGATTCTGTTTCAATATGTCCCTGATCGACATGGGGCTATTATAACCGAAAGAAATTGAAATGCGAGGGCTTTTTGACATGGATTTTCACGGCAAGGGCAGACAAAATATTTAGGCGAAATGGGGATGAGGGGAGATGGAGCAAGCGAGTGTAATGTTACGGTTCTTTTACTTTCTCCCCCTTCGCCATTTTCCCTTTGATAGATTTTGTATCGGTGATTCTCTATGGCGAATGATTGTGATCACGCTGACGGCTGCACTCAAGAAAGAACAATTAACAGGAGAAAAAACAATAAACTTGGTGTATTATGTTATTCTTCGCAGTTCCTAGTGGTTCTACTTTCTCAGTATGAGGTGAAATTTCGTAAACACGAGACGGCCGACCAACGATCGGCGTCTCTCCAAGGGCTGACCGTGAAGCTGAGCATTCTTTCTCGATTATTTCTAGGATATTTTTTCCTGTTGGTTCTGGCCGCGGGCATGAGCGTGTACGCTATTGTTCAGCTTGGCCGCGTCACGGATGTAACCCGTTCTATCATCCTGGTGGACAACACCCTCCTGAGCCTAAGTAAAGATTTGACCGATGCCCTCCTTTCCGAGACGCGGTATGAAAAAAAGTATCTTATCGTGCAGGACCAGGCGCTCTATGAGGGCTTTTTGAAATCGAAGGGACAGTTCGAACACTACCTGAGAGAGGCCCTCTTGCTGAGTGTTCCCACTGCGGCAAGAGATGCCCTAAACAATGTGGCGGACCTTCACCTAACGTATTTCGCGCTGTTTCAAGAAGAGGCGGAATATCTGAAGGACGGTCTGCAATACACCAAAGCTTGGTATAGCGAAGAAAAGGAACGGGCAGTCAATGCCGCTATAGAAGAATTGATCAAGGTTCGGCTCCTGAGCCAGCAGAGCACTTTAGACAAGGTGAAAAATCTGAGCGAAGCAGGCACCAGTGCACAGGCCATTGCCATGGCTGTGAGCGCGGCATTGCTTTTGTTCGGTATCCTCCTGGCCGTTTTGATCACGAAGAGCATTACGCGGCCGCTTACGGTGATGCAGAAGAAGACGAAGGACATCGCGGACGGCGTGTTTGAAGCGGACCTGAAGCTCCCTTCACCCCCGGAGATTGGCGCACTGGCCCAGGCATTCAACACCATGTGCAGCAAGCTGAAAGAAGTGGACAAAATGAAGTCCGATTTTTTTGCGCTCATGTCACATGAACTGCGCACGCCACTCACCGCCATCAAGGAGGGGACCAACCTTTTCCTGGAAGGAAAGGGAGGGGAGGTCACGGAAAAGCAGACAAAGCTGATCACGATCATTTCCGAGGAAAGCAACAGACTCATCGGTCTGGTCAATTCCGTGCTTGACCTGTCGAAGCTCGAGTCTGGAATTCTCACCTTTAATTTTATGAAAGCCGACCTCCCCCCTCTTATCGGGAGGGTAGTGAATGAAGTCGGAGCGCTGGCAGAAGCGAAGCGCATAACGATTGACCGTGACGTGCCGGAATTGCCCTCTCTGTCAATGGACACCGAGAGGATGCTCCAGGTGCTGCGGAACCTCATTGGGAATGCATTGAAATTCACTCCCCGGGGAGGAACGGTCAGCATCATCGCCCGCCGCGAGGAGAAGTCGGTCATTGTTTCCATTACTGACACTGGACCGGGCATTCCGAAGGAGCATACAGCTGCGATCTTCGACAAGTTCCGGCAGGTCCCGGGCGCCGGCAGGCTCCCGGGGACCGGCCTGGGTCTGGCAATCGTGAAGCACATTATTCTAACGCATGGAGGGAAAGTGTGGGTACAAAGCGAAGTGGGAAGCGGCAGCACCTTTACCTTTCAGTTGCCTGCCTGATGCTGTTCATCAGCGCGGCCTGCGTTCCGTTCAAGCAGCTACCCCCGGCGCAAGAGGAATGCGCCCACCTGGGGAACATAAGCGGCTTTATCGTCCGGGGCGATTTCGAGGGCGCAATGAGGGAAAGCCAGGACATGCTGGCCCGCTCACCGACAACGCCGCCGGGAGACGAAGCCCTCATGAACATGGGGCTCATCAGTGCCCACTATGCCAACCCGAAGAGGGATTACAAAAAAGCGCTGGGCTACTTCATGCGAATCGAGAAGGATTTTCCACGGAGCCCTCTCGTGGAAGAATCAAAGATATGGGTCAGCGTCTTGCTTGCCTTTGAGAAGGCTCAGCAGGTGGATATCGAGATTGAGAAAAAGAAGAAGGAGCTGGGGAAGTAAACATGCCGATGATGTCTGGAAAACTATTGATCGTAGACGATGATCGCAACCTCCTGGAACTGATGAAGATGAGGCTGGAGTCGTCAGGTTACGTCGTGACGACGGCGCCGGACGAGGACGATGCAAAAGCAGCCGCGGTCGGAGAGGCCTTTGATCTTGCTATTCTCGATCTTCAGCTCGTGCGCCAGGACGGGATATCACTCATGGAGGAACTGCACCGCGTGAGGCCCGATATGCCCGTCATCATCCTCACAGCCCATGGGAGTATCGAGAGCGCCGTGGAAGCGATGAAGCGCGGCGCTTTTACGTATCTCACGAAACCCTTCGATGCACGCGAGCTGATTCTGCATGTAGAGCATGCCCTGGAAAACAAGAGGCTCGCGTCGGAGATCAACCGGTTGAAAGGGCTCTTGACCGAGCGGTATGATTTTCAGAACATTGTAGCGCGAAGTGCAGCAATGCAGACGGTGCTGGAGGCCGTGTCCCGGATCGCAAAAACGGACTCGACTGTGTACGTTCGGGGAGAAAGCGGCACAGGCAAAGAACTTATCGCGAGGGCTATCCACCTTGCGAGCAATAGAAAGGACAAGCCCTTCGTAGCTATCAACTGCGCTGCCCTTCCCGAAACGCTGCTGGAGAGCGAACTCTTCGGTCACGAGAAGGGCGCGTTCACGGGGGCTGTTAAAAGTTCCAAGGGTCTCTTTGCACAGGCCCATGAAGGTTCCATATTCCTGGATGAAATCGGCGATATGCCGCTCTCCATCCAGGCCAAGTTTCTCCGCGTCCTCCAGGAGCGCCAGTTCTATCCCGTGGGAAGCGAGCAACCTCTGGAGGTGGATGTTCGCGTTATTGTGGCAACGAACAAGGACCTTGAAGAGCATGTCAGACAAGGGCTGTTCCGCGAAGACCTCTACTATCGGATCCACGTTATCCCCGTTGTGCTTCCGCCTCTCCGGGAACGGAAGGAGGACATCCCCGTTCTGGTGGACCATTTTCTGAAAAAGTTCTGTGGCCAGATGAATAAAGATATTAAAGGCCTAACGCCTCTCGCGATGCAGCGTCTGATGCTCCATGATTGGCCGGGTAACGTACGAGAGCTAGAAAATACGATCGAGTATGCCCTGGCCATGACGCGACAGGATGTTCTTACTGAGGACCTGATCCTTCCAGCGAAAGGCACATCTGAAGAAACGATCAAGCCCTTGAAAGAGGCCCGGGAGACCTTCGAAAAAAGTTATCTTATCCGGATCCTTGAACTCACCAGGGGGAATGTGAGCCGCGCAGCAACCCTAGCTGGCAAGTACAGGGCTGATTTGTACAACCTCCTGAAGAAATACCTCATCAATCCCGCGGATTTTAAAAAAGAATAAGGAAAACGCTGAACCCGCCTGCTTTCCGCCTAAATTCAGACACTCCCGCATTCAAATGGATCGTGCACAAAAAACTCTTGCATGTATGCAAATTCATACAGAAGCATAACCAACTGATTTTATGGCTATAATATTTTCTGAACTCGTTGGATCGCAAATTTTACTGCAGGTAAATCCATACAATTTTGAACTTGCTGAGATAAGGGACAGAATACGTGATCACGATATTTATTCATAGAAATCAATGCGATGACAAGAACAGTCCGGTTATGGCATTCGAATTGCTCTTATATGACAATAGATAGAAACGAAGAGGGAAAAGACTCGATAATTTTAAAAAAAAATTGCACATGGATTGACTCGGATATGCGCGGACCATTAAGGGTATTGGAGCTTCTCATGAAACACCTAAAGAGAAGATCCCCTCTGAGATAAGGATTTTTTTCATTGTGTTCATCACCTGTTTCAGGATCAGAGAAAAAAAGAGGGAGGACTCGCAGATGGCTGTCAACTTTTTCCCACACAGAGAACAGATGTTGAAAGAAATAGAAGGGTGCGTAGCATCAAGCAAGCTGGATGTACTGCTGGGGTTATGTACCTGTTGTGTGTATAAGAGCTACGATGAAGGTCCCTTTGTGTCCCAATGCCTGAAATGCAGTGTTCAGCAGGGGATAATGAAGATTTCGAACAAGATGAGAATGGCGGACGCCCCTGATCTTGAGTTTCTGAGGGTATACTGATTTGTTCAGCATGCATGAGGATTTCTCCAAGGACGAGAGGTCAGCAGTTCGCACCATGGCCAGGACCAGCCTCAGTACGAGAAAGGCCGGCACATCGCTCGCACGTCTTCGCGATGATCATTAAACGAGAGGAGGTTGGAGATGCTGAAACTTATTAAATTATTTCTGGTCCCGCTGATTGCTATCCTGCTATGTGTAGTGGTCTTCGAAGAGTTATCCATGGCCTCTCTGCCGGGAGGTGTGGATTCGAAGCCTTCGCGCGTTCAGGATATACGGATATCGTCGGTAAAGAGAGATCGCGATCTGAATAAGGTCATCGGAACCCTTGAAAGCAGGATCAAAAATCACCACCTTCCGAAAAAAGCAAAAAACAAACTCGCTACCATGAATGATGAAGAAATCCGGCTCTTAACATCGCTTTGTGATCGACTGTCCGAGACAGCCGATACGGCAGGAGCAGATTTTGCCCTCCTGCTCGCTACGGCATTGATCGTTCTGTCCTGACCAGGAGCACAACCAAACGGGTTCATCATCGAAGGATTCAAGAGAAGGAGATAGCCGTGAGAAAGAACATAACCCATATGCTATACCATATTTTTGTCGTTCTTCTGAGTGCCGGCATAGCGCTCTCTCTTCCCGTTACAATCAAGTATATTGCACAGAGAATGCTGATGTACTGGTCTGTTGTAGAGAACGAGGAGCTTTTCCTAGTAGCCACGGAAATCGGGGCTGCTATCATTCTGATCGTCTTTTTTAATGCCATCGTCAGAGGCTGGAGGATCAGGAAAATCTCGCGGATGGCGAAGGATGCCGGCTTGGCAGGCGTGGCCCGCGCAACGGCGCTCCTTGAGAGGAGACGGCTGAAGAAGCTGAAGGAAGGGCAGGGATTCGGAAGGAACGTGATGATCATCAGCTCAACGGGCTTTCGGACCTTTGCCGACCCCGCGGGGGATATGCATGACGTCCTGCAAACTTGCCGTGAAGCGAAGATTTTGCTCCTCGATCCGCTTAAGGACGGAGTGACTGTTCGAGCAAGGAGTCTAGCTGATCCCTGCGTTACCCCGGAAGGTTTTCGGGAGCAGATCATCCGAAGCATCGATTTTTTGAAAGGGCTCAAAGCTCATCAGAAAAACATCAGACTGAAGCTCTACCAGGACGTGCCCCTCCTCAAGCTGGCCATTCTCGGCGATTACCTCTGCTTGCAGCACTATCCTGCAGGGTTGAATGTACGGAAGATGCCGGAATACGTGTTCAAGCACGATCAGAATGGCGGCCTCTTCAACCTCTTTTATCAATATTTTGTGAGCCGGTGGTTTGACCCGAATATACCGGAATATGATCTTGATACGGATGAGCTTGTTTATCGCGATAAGGCCGGTAACGAGGTGAGGAGGGAAAAGTTTAACGAAGTTGCCATGGAGGTCTAACGTAGGCAACTTATACTTCACGGGATTCCCCCGCAGGGTATCTTGGCGGCTCGCCTCTCTCCCCCCTAAATGAGCGGCAGTCAGGATGCCCTTTTTTTTATCTTCGTGTCGCTTCCTAGAATATCGGAGAATTTCCTGAGATGATTATCCAAACTTGCACGATAAAACTCACAACAAGGTAAGCGGGTTGTGAGAAAAAAAGCCCCGGGCGCTTTCGCCCCTTGGGATTACGGTCAACCGATATGTTAACTTCTTAACCATATCGGCGGGATACCGGCAAACTTAATAGTATGGCGGTGAACCATGAAGCACGGGGAAAAAATCCTTGACAATAATGGGCTTATCTTATATATTCTATATTCTTTGCCAAGCGGGTGTTTTCCATGTTTGACTCCTTAACGGGTAAATTAGAGTCTGTTTTCAAGAAGCTCCGCGGCAGGGGCGTCCTCAATGAAGATGACGTCAAAGAGGCCTTGCGCGAGGTGCGCCTGGCGCTCCTTGAGGCCGATGTAAACTTCAAGGTGGTCAAGGACTTCATCGGCCGGGTCCAGGAGCGGGCAGTCGGGCAGGAGATCCTCAGCAGCCTCACCCCGGGCCAGCAGGTCATCAAGATCGTCCACGAGGAGCTTGTGGCGCTTCTGGGCGGTACGCAGGCAAAGCTCTATCTGTCGCCGAACCCGCCTACCGTCATCATGATGGTGGGCCTGCAGGGCTCCGGCAAGACGACCACTGCCGGCAAGCTGGCGAAGAACTTCAAGAAGGACGGCCGCAGGGTCCTTCTCGTCCCGGCTGATACGCGCAGGCCGGCAGCGGTCCAGCAGCTCATCACCCTCGCGAAGCAGGTCGGGGTTGACGCCTATCTCATCGGACGAGCAGGACCCGGTTGTCATCTGCCGCGCGGCGGTGAAGCAGGCGGCTTCATCCTTGTACGAGGTCGTGATCCTCGACACGGCGGGCAGGCTCCAGATCGACGAGCCGCTCATGGAGGAGCTCCGGCAGATCAAGGCCGGGGTAAAGCCGCACGAGATCACTGTTCGTGGCCGACGCCATGACCGGCCAGGAAGCCGTGAACATCGCGGCGAAGTTCAACGCCGACCTCGGGTTCGACGGCGTGGTGCTGACCAAGCTCGACGGCGATGCGCGCGGCGGCGCGGCGCTCTCGGTCAGGGCCGTTACCGGCAAGCCGCTCAAGTTCGTCGGCATGGGCGAGAAGCTCGATGCACTCGAGCCGTTCCATCCGGACCGCATGGCCTCGCGCATCCTCGGCATGGGCGACGTGATGTCGCTCATCGAGAAGGCGCAGGAGACCGTTGACCAGGAAGAGGCGCTCAAGCTTGCGAAGAAGCTCAAGAAGAACTCCTTCGACCTGGACGACTTCCGGAACCAGCTGAAGCAGGTAAAGAAGCTCGGCGGGCTTGAGCAGATCATGGGCATGATCCCGGGGATGAACAAGATGAAGCTCCCGGACGCGCAGGTGAACGAGAAGGAGCTGACGAAGGTCGACGCGATCATCAGCTCCATGACCCCGAAAGAGCGGGCCGACTATACGGTCATCAACGGCAGCCGCAGGGCCCGCATCGCCAAGGGCAGCGGCACCCAGGTGCAGGATGTGAACCGGCTCCTGAAGCAGTTCGCCGAGATGCGCAAGATGATGAAGTCCATGTCGAGCGGCAAGATGGGAAAGATGGGCAAGATGCTCGGCGGCAGGATGCCGTTTTAAGCGCAAACACGAAGAGCGAATACTAAATTCCAAGACAAAAGAACAATATCAATTGAGTCGGATTTGATTGAAATTTGAATATTGTTTGTGATTTGAGATTCGTAATTTAGAATTTTCATTGAACGAAAGAGGTGAACACATGGCTGTAAAGATCAGACTGAAGAGGATGGGGACCCACAAGAAGCCGTACTACCGGCTGGTGGTGGCGGATTCCCGGTCGCCGAGAGACGGCCGCTTCATCGAGATGGTCGGCACCTACGACCCGCTCAAGAAGCCGGCGGAGATCAAGGTCGACCAGACCAAGACACTCGACTGGCTCAAGAAGGGCGCAGTCCCCTCCGATACGGTGAAGACCCTGCTCTCCAAGGTCGGGGTCATGAAGCAGTTCGCGAAGCGGCGAAGTAATCAGTATGCGGATTTCGGAGTGCTGAGTGCAGTCTTCGCAAGCTGTGCAAGCGATTCCGAACCGCGGCACGCATGCTCATGCTCATAACGATCGGCAAAGCGGTGAAACCCTTTGGCGTCAAGGGCGAGATGAAGATCGAGCCCATGACGGACTTCCCGGAGCGGTTCAAGGACCTGCGCCGGGTGTATCTGGTCTCTCCTGCAGGAAAAGAGATCGCCTGCGAGGTCAAGTCGGTACGGTATGCCGGCGGATGCGCCATTCCTTCTTTTCGAGCGGCTATGATTCTCCCGAGAAGGCCAAGGCGCTGAACGGGTGGCTCGTCAAAGTCCCCGAGGAAGAGGCGGTCCCGCTGCCCGGAGGGCAGTATTACTGGTTCGAACTCATCGGCATGGAGGTTGTTTCCGAAAGCGGCGAGAAGCTCGGTACGATCGTGGACATCTTCGAAACGGGCAGCAACGATGTGTATGTGATGAAGCGGGGCAGGAAAGAGATCTACCTCCCTGCCACGCAGAAGTGATAAAGCAGGTCGACCGGAAGGCAAAGCGGATGGTCATCCATCTCATGGACGGCCTGATGGAATAACTCGGAGATTCAGGACTAGCCGTGAAAAGGAAAGCAGGATGCTTCCGTGGCATTCACTGCACGTTCAACTGAATAAGAACCGGCCCAGCTATGCGAACACTGAACTTTGAGGTGCTCACCCTGTTCCCGGGAATACTTGAGGGACCGCTGAACGAGAGCATTCTGAAGCGCGGCCGGGAAAAAGGGCTTCTGAACGTAACGGTCCGGAACATCCGGGACTATACGGAAGACAAGCACAAGACCGCCGACGACAGCCCCTACGGCGGCGGCGCCGGCATGGTGCTCAAGCCCGAGCCGATCTTCAAGGCCTTTGAGGCGCTGAAGGCCGCGCATCCCGGAGAAGAGTTTCTGACGATCCTGCTCTCGCCGCAGGGCAGGCTTTTTGATCAGCAGCGGGCGGAAGCAGCTTTCCGAGGAAAAGCGCCGGATCATTCTGCTCTGCGGGCACTACGAGGCCATCGATGAGCGCGTGATCGACGCCCTCGTTGATGAAGAACTTTCGATCGGCGACTATGTGCTCACCGGCGGCGAACTCGCGGCGCTGGTGGTGATCGATGCCGCGGCGAGGCTCCTGCCCGGCGTCCTGGGCGATGAAGAGTCGGCCTACCGGGATTCCTTCGGCGACGGGCTGCTCGACCATCCGCACTATACGCGGCCTGCGGAGTTCCGCGGCATGAAGGTGCCGGAGGTGCTGCTCTCGGGGAATCACGCGGAGATCGAGAAGTGGCGGCGGCGCGAGGCGCTCAAGGCCACGCTCATGAAAAGGCCGGATCTTCTCGAGACCGCGGATTTGACCGATGAAGACCGGGAGATGCTGGAAGAACTGAAGAGAGAGTTGGATATCGATAGCGAGAGTAAGCACCAAATAACAAATAAGCTCCAATGACCGATCTTCAATAGATGTGAGAATTTGGAATTCATTTATGATTTTCAATTTGGAATTTGAAATTGAAATTAATGCGGGAGGTTTACCATGAACATCATACAGTCGTTGGAAAAGGCACAGTTGAAAGAAGGGATCCCGAGCTTCCGCGTGGGTGACACCATCCGCGTTCATGCGAAGGTCGTCGAAGGCGACAAGGAAAGGATCCAGGTCTACGAGGGCGTGGTGATCGGCCGCCAGGGTGCGGGCGCGCGCGAGGTCATCCGGGTCCGGAAGCTGTCCTACGGCGTGGGCGTCGAGAGGCTCTTTCCGCTCCACTCTCCCATGATCGACAAGATCGAGCTTGCCAAGCAGGGCAAGGTCCGGAGGGCGAAGCTTTACTTCCTCAGAGAGCTGCGCGGCAAGGCCGCCAGGATCAAAGAGAAAGAGCGCGTCCTGGCATCCGTGGCCGGCGCAACACAGGCGGACGCGACAGAACAGAAATAAGTCAGCAACAAGCTCGAAGCACGAAGCTCGAAATCCTAAACATGAAGTGCAGAATTCAACGTTCGAACTTGAGTACTGTTTAGGATTTCGGATTTCGAAATTTGTATTTATCTTCGATGAGGTCCTTATGCCTCGTGGCCGGTCCCGCCGCGGGGAATCGCATCCAGACCGGACCGATGATCTGTTCGGCAACGAGCTGGCGTGCGATCCCCTGTTCTTCGAGCGGAGCGCACGCGCGTCCGGCTTCACCTGTATCGCGGGGCTGGATGAGGCCGGCAGGGGGCCGCTGGCCGGTCCGGTGGTGGCCGCTGCGGTGGTGCTTCCCGACGGTCTCCTGATCCCGGGCCTCACCGATTCCAAACAGGTGACGGAACAGGAGCGGGAGCGGCTCTTCGATGTGATCCGGGAGCAGGCGGTCTGCTACGGCATCGGCATCGTCGACGAGCGGACCATCGACGAGGTGAACATCCTCCAGGCGACCATCATCGCCATGGAGCGGGCGCTCGAGGCACTCATCCCGCGGCCTGATTATCTGCTGATTGATGCGACTCACCCTCCCGCGAGTTCCGATCCCGCAGAAGCCGCTCATCAAAGGCGACTGCCGCAGCCACAGCATCGCAGCGGCCTCGATCCTCGCCAAGGTGACCCGTGACCGGCTCATGCTGGAACTTCACGAGAAATATCCCTCAGTACAATTTTCAGAAACACAAAGGCTACGGGACCAAGGAGCACTTGTCCCTGCTGCGAAAGCATGGCCCCTGCGATGCGCACCGGCAGAGCTTTCAATCCTGTTGCGCGGATGCTGAGCGGTGAAGCCCGGTGAGCCTCTTCAACAAGATGCTCGGCAAGGCCATATCAGGAGGGTTTTAACGCTTTTTCCATTGTCCGAGCAGGGGCCGAGTGGTATAGTGACATTACCGCAGTAACCGCTCTTTTTAAGTTTACCTGCGCGTTACGTTAATTTCAGATCAGTGACCAAGAAATCATATAAAATAGGAATGGTCAGCCTGGGCTGCCCCAAGAACCAGGTGGATGCGGAGCAGATGCTCGGCGTGCTTGCCGGCTCAGGCTTCGAGATCACCTCCGAGCAGGACGAGGCGGATGTCATCGTCGTGAACACCTGCGGGTTCATCGAATCGGCCAAGGAAGAGTCCATCGAGGCGATCCTCGACGCGGCAAGGATGAAAAAGCGGGGAAAGTGCGCGAAGCTCATCGTCGCCGGCTGCCTTGCCCAGCGGTACAAGGAAGAACTCCTGAGCGAGATCCCGGAGGCCGATGCCGTTATCGGAACGGCCGAGATAGGCAGGATCAGCGAGATCTGCGAGACAGCGCTTGCCGGAAAAGAACACATACTCAACGTATCGGGGCCGGCGATGGTCTACGGACTCCCCCGCGTTAGCACGACTCCGCGCCATTACCGCTACCTCAAGATCGCCGAAGGATGCAGCAACCGTTGTTCGTACTGCGCCATCCCGATCATCCGCGGGAACTTTAAGAGCAGGCCCTACGAATCTATCCTCGACGAAGCGCGCAGGCTCGCCGACGAGGGCGCGAAGGAGCTTATCCTTCTGGCCCAGGATTCCACGGCATACCGTGACGGCGAGGCCGATCTGCCGCTGCTCTTGAAAGCGCTGACGCGAATTCACGCCATAGAATGGGTGCGCCTCATGTACGCCTACCCCGGCAGGATCAGCACTGGGCTCATGATGGTCTTGGCCGACGAAGAGAAGATCTGCAAGTACCTCGACATCCCGATCCAGCATTTCGACGACAAGGTGCTCACGGCCATGAACCGGCGCGGGACGTCGGAGGATATCCGAAAGACGATCGAGCAGCTACGCAAGCGGGTGCCAGGCATTGCGCTCCGCACCTCGCTCATTGTCGGTTTTCCCGGAGAGACCGAGGCCGCATTCAAGCGGCTGCTCTCGTTCGTGAAAGAAGCGGAGTTCGAGCACCTCGGCGTGTTCACCTATTCTCCGGAAGAGGGAACGACAGCCTGCGGTCTTAAAGCACGGGTTCCGGCAGAGATCGCCGCGGAACGGCTCGACCGGATTATGAAGGCCCAGGCAAAGATATCGCTCAAGAAGAACCGCGCACTCATCGGCACACGTCAGCGTGTGCTGATCGACGGTATGGAGGACATGGCGCTCATCGGCAGGCTCGCCGACTCAGGCGCCGGAGATCGACGGCGTGGTCTATCTCTCCGAGACCGAGTCAGAGCCCGGCGAGTTCGTCGAGGTGACCATCACCGATGCCACGGAGTATGATCTGATGGGGACAGCGAAAGACCAGAATACGAATGACTCAAATGAGATGAATTACACGGAGAGAGGAACTATGAAGCGTCTTCATTCGTGACATTCGAATAATTCGTTTACTTCGTGTTAAATTATTTTAGTGAAAGGGACTGTATGGATAACAACAATCAGTCAGCAAAAGCAGCAAACAATGAGGAGAGCTTCGCGGACATGTTCGAGAAGAGCTTCAAGAAGCAGGGCCGGCTTGAGCCCGGGCAGATGGTCGAGGCAGTGATCGTCAAGATCTCGGCGGACTGGATCTTCCTTGATCTCGGCGGAAAAGGAGAGGGCTACCTCGATAAGAAGGAGATGATCGATGAGGCCGGTAACCTTACCGTCAAAGAAGGCGATACGGTCCGTGCCTACTTCATGTCCTCGGGAAATAATGAGATGCATTTTACTACCAAGATCGGATCAGGTCCGGGAAAACAGAGTCAGATCGAGGATGCCTGGAGAAACCAGATCCCCGTCGAGGGCACGATTGCAAAAGAAATGAAGGGCGGGTTTGAAGTCAAGATCGGCGGCAGCGTGCGCGCCTTCTGCCCTTTTTCGCAGATGGGAATCCGGCGCGAGGAAAACCAGGCTGATTATATAGGCAGGTCCCAGTCCTTTAAGATCATTGAGTACGGCGAGGACGGCAGGAATATCGTGCTTTCCCGGAGGGCCATTCTGGACGATGAACGGCGGAGCAAAAAACAAGAATTGAGAACGACGCTGCAAGAGGGCATGAAGGTAAAAGGGAAAGTGACCTCCATCCAGAAGTTTGGCGCTTTTGTGGATATCGGCGGAATCGAAGGCCTGCTCCCGGTTTCCGAGATTGCCTGGAGCAGAACGGAGAAGGTCAGCGACATACTCTCCGTGGGCCAGGAAGTCGAAGTGATCATCAAAAAGCTTGACTGGGATCAGGACCGGTTCTCCTTCAGCCTGAAGGACGCGTTGCCCGATCCCTGGGACAGCGCTGCGGATGCCTATCCTGCGGGTTCCTTTCACATCGGGACGGTCTCCCGGCTCGCCCCCTTTGGCGCGTTCGTCACCTTGAGGGAAGGTATAGACGGACTTATCCATATCTCGAAGCTGGGCGCCGGCAGGAGGATTAATCATCCACGCGAGGTGCTCAAGGAAGGGCAGACCGTCGAGGTGAAGATCGAGGCTTTTGACCGTGCAAGCAGAAAGCTCTCGCTCTCTTTAGCGGAGATCAGCCGCGAAGAAGAAGAGGCGGCTGCTACGCTTAAAGACTATCAGCAGAAGGCCGCGGCTGCTCCGAAGACCATGGGGTCGCTGGGAGATATGCTGAAAGAGAAGATGGAACAGAAAGAGAAAAAGTAGTCAGGCAAAAAATGATTAGAGACGTATATTTTCCCTGATTTCAAAGTGCTTCGAAGGGATACCGTTTGCGGTATTGAATAGACTTCGAACTTAAAGCCAGCATTGGCTTTGATTGTTGGTTCGTTCGTGCCAAGAGCATTAGCGTCGGCGTCATCTTCGAGCGGCATGAGCTTGTACAGAAGATACTTCATCTATGCCTCCCATTTATTTCGCTTAAAGTAGCAGATATCTGCTTAACCATGTAATTAAATGACATCTAAAGTGCAGCAGAAGTTAGTTTTTTTGTAAAGCGAAAGTGACATAAGTCATTGATATCATAATCCTCACTTCTCGGTTAACATGCAAACTGGACAAATGCACACCAGCGGCACATAACTCATACTCAATATGCCTTCTGAGATTTTGCTCGATGCTTGAATTTTCCATCCTATCCTGATAAAGTGTAACCTGTGATCACAGCCCTCATTATTTTCATTATCACCTACATCTTCATCGGCCTTCGCCAGATCCCGCGGGTGCACATCGACCGGCCCGCAGGCGCTCTCATTGGCGCCGTGCTGATGATAGCCTTCGGTGTGCTCACTCTCGACCAGGCCTTTGCCGCCATAGACATGCACACCCTGCTCCTTTTGCTCGGGATGATGATCATCACCGTCTACCTCAGGGCCGCGGGGTTCTTCGAGCTCATGGCAGACAAGATCCTCTCACTCTCGAAAACGCCGCTCCAGCTCCTCATCTTCGTCACGGTCTCGTCGGGACTTCTCTCGGCTTTGTTCGTGAACGATACCATCTGCCTGCTCTACACGCCGATCATCCTCGAGGTGACGGTGCAGCTGGGTGTGAACCCTATGCCGTATCTGCTCGCGCTTGCCACATCGTCGAACATCGGAAGCGTCATGACCGTGACCGGGAATCCGCAGAACATGCTCATCGGCATTTACTCGAAGATACCTTATCTCTCATTCTTCGGCGCACTCCTTCCGGTGGCGCTCCTGGGCTTTATCGTGAGTATTATGGTGATCCGTTTTGTATATCGCGATGATATGGAGAAGAAGTGTTTCATCAAGAGGCCAACAATGCCCGCCTATGATGTTAAGAGGCCGCTTTTGATCAAGTCGCTCCTGGTCTGTACCGCAGTTCTTGTTGCGTTCTCATTCGGCTATCCTTATTCGCTCACAGCCGCCGCCGGTGCGGTCATGCTGATGCTCATCGGCGGCGTGCGCACGGAGCGGGTCCTGGAAGGTGTGGACTGGACACTCCTCCTGTTCTTTTCCGGGTTGTTCGTAGTGATGCACGGGGTCGAGGTCTCGGGCCTTGCCTCGGCGATGATCAATCGTATGGGCAATGTCGCATCGTATTCGACGGAGGGTAAAATTGCGGGGCTTTCCCTGATCACCGCCGTCCTTTCGAACGTCGTAAGCAACGTACCTGCGGTGATGCTGCTGAAGCCACTCACGCAAACGCTCGGCAGCGACCGCATCTTCTGGCTCACCCTTGCCATGAGCAGCACGCTGGCAGGGAACCTGACGCTCATCGGGTCGGTCGCGAATCTGATCGTGGTCCAGCAGGCCAGGAGAAAGGCGAGGATCGGTTTCATGGAATATTTCCGTGTTGGCGCGCTGATCACGGCCGCTACCGTCGCCATCGGCATTCTGATCCTGGCTGTTGAAGTAAAAATAGCAAACGGCGCTGAGGCCTTTGCGGCTGGGACGAAGGGAAAGCAGATGACCGTAACGTTTATGCCCCGCGGCCACGCAGCAGGCCGCCGGACCTTCACAGTAGTGCTCATGTGCGATACGGACCAGTCGCGGGCCAAGGGGCTCCAGGGATTCAGGCCGCTCCAGCCGAAAGAAGCCGCACTTTTCGTGTTCGACAGACCCGAGGCCGTGACCTTCTGGATGGGGAGCGTGACCTTCCCGATCGACATAATTTTTGTCAGCCCTGATGGATACATTGTCGAAGTCTCTCCCCACTGCCTGCCGGGAAGCCATGAGTTCTACGGCTCCGGAATCCCGGTGAAATGGGTGGTCGAGACTTCAGAGGGGTCAGGGGTGATGGTGGGGGACAAGGTAGTGATCAAGTGAGAGTTGCGGTATAAGAACTCCTATGAACATCATCCCTCTTGCAGCTGAATCGCTCGGGGTCAGGAGCGCCGCTTTTTTCATCGAGACCGATGGCGTGAGTATACTCATCGACCCCGGCGTGTCGCTTGCACCGATGCGCTTCGGCCTGCCGCCCCATCCTCTCGAGATCAAGGCCATGAACGAGAGCTGGCTCGTGATCAAGGAATACGCCGCGCGCGCCGACATCCTCATCATCACCCACTACCACTTCGACCACTTCGATCCCACGGAGCCGCTCGTGTTGAACGGGAAAGTGCTCCTCATGAAGCATCCTGATGAGAACATCAATACAAAACAACGCGAACGCGCTCGCGAACTGATCAGGAATTTCAAGACCCTGCCGCGCAAGGTTGAATTTGTCGATAACAACAGATTTGATTTCGGCGGCACCGCGATCCGGTTCTCTCCCGCAGTGCCGCACGGGCCGAGCACAAAAGGCGGATGGGTCGTCGAAGTTTCTGTTCAGGAAGGGGAGTCTCGCTTCCTGCATACCTCAGACATCCAGGGCGCCAGCCTTCCGCAACATATGCAATTCATTCTGTCGGAAAATCCCGATGTCCTGTATCTGGACGGCCCGCTCACGTACCGTATGGAACACGGGTTCAGCCTTGATGATCTCCGCGCTTCGATCAGCAATATCTGTACGGTGATCGAGACGACGCGCGTACGAACGCTCATCATTGATCATCATCTGCTCAGGGACCCGAACTGGAGAGAAGAGATGGTCGAGGTCTTTGAGAGGGCATGGAAGGCCGGCAAGAAGGTCGTGACAGCGGCGGGTTTCCTAGGAAAAGAGGACGAGATCCTCGAGGCGCATCGGCGGCAGCTCTTTGCGTGGCACCCTGACATGCCCGAGGAAGCGATTAGGCGGAGCAGAACTTTTCAGCTGGTAAAGGAGTTGACGAAACATCTTTGATCATGATTCCCGAAAAGGCGAGATATCTCCAGTCATCATTATATCACTCAGGGCAATTAGAGAATCAGACTGAAAACCGAGAAAAACCCTTAAAAAAGCTTGTATTTCCCCGTTCCATTGTTTATAATATATCCCCTATTTCAGGACTTTGGAGGTTTTGTCATGCCGATTTATGAATACGAATGCGGAAGCTGCAGCGGGCGCTTTGAGGTGACCCAGAAGTTCAGCGACTCTCTCCTCTCCACATGCAAGCTGTGCGGTGCCGCGGGTGTAAGGAAGGTGCTCTCGCCCATGGCCTTTGTGCTCAAGGGAAGCGGCTGGTACGTCACCGATTACCCTTCGGGCGACAGGAAAAAGGCCGGAGAATCCGAAAAACCCTGTAAGGAGGAGTCAAAGCCGGCTGCCGGTTGTACGGCGGGCGAGTGCGCGTCAGGCACGTGTGCGTCAAAAGGCTGACCCTGATGGAACCCGTACACATTCATATCCCCTATCCTAAACTGAAGGATTACTTTGAACTACTGCGCAAGCGCCGGTATGATCTCGAGATATATCTATCCGCTGCGGTGCTCGACCAGATAGAAAAACCTGACCTCGAGAAACTTCTCGAACGCCTCGACTGGAATCCTGCGCTCACCCTCCATGCGCCATTCATGGACATGAACCCCGGCGCCGTGGACCCCATGGTGAGGTCGGTGACCCAGGTGCGGTTCCGACAGCTCCTGAACGTCGCCGCTATTCTCAAGCCCCGTGCCGCCGTGTTCCATGCGGCCTACGACCGATGGCGCTACAGCGGGCGAAAAGATATCTGGCTCGAGTACAGCCTCGATACCTGGCATAAGGTGATGGAGTCCGCGTCCAAGATCGGCTTGCGGGTCGCCGTGGAGAACGTGTTCGATGAGGACCCCGAAGCGCTCAAGATGCTTATCGAGAAGATCGGGAGCCCGGACTTCGGGTTCTGTTTCGACACAGGACATTTCAACCTCTTTTCCACGGTTTCCATGGAACAGTGGTTCGAGACCCTCGGGAAAAATCTAATCGAAGTCCATCTGCATGATAACGATGGCACGACCGATTCCCACTGGGCTATGGGGCGAGGTGATATTGATTTTCAGCAATTCTTCCGATTGATGCGCACTCATTCGCCGAAACCGGTGTATACCATCGAGGCGCACGACAGGGATGATGTGGAAACGAGCCTGGACCGGGTAAAGGCTCTGCTGCAGGTGCAGTGATCGAAGACAGAAGAGAGAATTTGCTGGGCCCATCGACGGCAGGTTTGCCTTGACATGATCAGGCTCGTGCCTTAGACTAATTACATGAAAAATACCGTTGTTATCACCGTATTGATGATACTCACCGCTTCCTGCGCAACGATGCCTGCGAAAATGTCCGAGGTGACCGTCGGGAGCATGAGTTCCGAGGATCGCGAGCAGGCAGATGCCTATTACCACTTCATGGTCGGCAACCTCCTGGAACAGGACGGAGAGTTCGATGAGGCCATGAAGGAATACGAGGCAGCGTACCGCCTGGATCCGCATTCTGCCGAAATCGCGCTCTCGCTCTCGGCCCTCTCTCTCCGCAAGGGACAGCTCGACCAGGCAACGGTCTTCGCGCAAAAGGCGGCCGAACTTGCCCCGGACAAGACCAACGCGCTCCTCATGCTCGCCAGTATCTATACCAATAAAAAGAAATACGAGGAAGCGGCCGACATCTACCGGAAGGTGATCGCCATTGATCCCAAAAAGGATGAACCCTATATGTACCTCGGGTCGCTCTATGCCGCCATGAAACGATATGACGAAGCGGTGGCGACGTTCAAAGCACTCGAGAAAGTGAGTCCCTCCTCGCTGATGGCGCCTTATTACCTCGGCAGGATCTATACGGAGCGCCAGATGTATCCTGAGGCGCTCGCTGAATTCAAGCAGGCCGCTGCTCTCAGGGACGATTTTGAGCCCGCCTATACAAGCATGGGCTTTGTGTATGAGCTCATGGACAGGACGGGAGACGCCATCGGGATGTACAAAAGATCCCTGGCGCTCAATCCCCACAACGTTGAGATCAGGCAGCACCTGGGACAGCTCTACATCCAGCAGAACGCCCTTGATGACGCCTTGGAGCAGTTCAAGCGCGTGGTGGCCATGGACCCGAAGAACTTCGACGCCTATATCAAGATGGGGCTCATCTTCGCGGAGAAAAAACAATACGACAAGGCCGCGGAATCATTTTCGGTCGTTTCAAGCGCCATGCCCGACGACCTGAAGGTGAAGCGGTACCTCGCTTCCACGCTTATTGCCATGGATCGGTATGATGATGCGCTCAAGGAATACAAAGCCATCCTTGCAGCCGCGCCCGACGATACCGACACCCTGCTCCAGATAGCCTATATCTATGCACAGCAAAAGAGGACTGCCGAGGCGGTCCCGCTCCTGGAGAAGGCGCTCCGGGAACAGCCAGGCAAGCCTGAGCTCTACCTCTATCTCGCCAACGCGTACATGGACGTGGACAAGTACCAACAGGCGGCGGACACTCTAAAAAAGGGCATCGAACTCGCTCCGGACCGGGACGATCTGCTGTTCAGCCTCGCGATCGCGTACGAGAAGCTTGGAAGGCGCGATGATATGGTTGCTGCCCTTAAAAAGACACTCGAGCTCAAACCTGACAACGCCGATGCGCTCAACTACCTGGGCTACACGTACGCGGAGAAAGGCGAGCGGCTCGACGAGGCCATCGTCCTCATCAAGCGGGCGCTTCTTCTCAAGCCGGACAACGGCTACATTCTCGACAGCCTTGCCTGGGCATATTACCAGAAGGGGATGCTCAATGAGGCCCTCGAAGTCATGAAAAAGGCGGTAGCGAAGTCATCTGAAGATGATCCCGTTATGCGGGAGCACTACGGCGATATCTATCTGAAGCTTTCCAACAAGGAAAAGGCCCGTGAGCAGTGGCTGAAATCTCTTGAGCTCGACCCCAAAAACCAGGAGCTCCGGGATAAGTTTAAGAATGCCGGGTTCGGAAATCCCGATGAGCTGCTCAAAGACGTACAACCGAGGAAGAAGAACAAGAAGTGAAGATACCCCGGATCATTCCCTTTGTTATTATCCCTCTCCTGTTTGCATGCCTCCCTAAAAAAACGGAAATTCCCCTGACCGAGGTCCCGTCCGGACCGTTGTTCCAGATGCTGGAACAGCGCCGGCAATCGTTCACCGGGCTTAAGGCCGTTGCGAGCGTTAAGACGGTAAGGTCCGGCCGCAAACGATCCTATGATACCGTCGGCATTATGGTTGACGGCCAGCGGCGGTTTCGTGTGGAAACCTACGGCCCCCTGGGTCAGTCCCTCATGACGCTTGTTTGGGACGGCACCGATGTGGCGCTCCGTCTTGAAGACGGCAGGGTAGCGAGGCCGGGACCGGCAGGGCTCGAGAAAATCATCGGCGTTGCAATGGACGCGGGGGAACTTTGCAGTGTTCTGTCAGGAAATATACCGGCTGCCGTCCAGCCAGTAGAAACGCGGGCGTTCCGCAAACCTGACGGGAGCTCTCTGATCGAGCTGAGTAGGGGGGACACTCTACGACGTGTTCATGTGCTGCTTTCGGAATCGGGTCCTGAGCAGAGCCTCCGGATCACAGCCATTGAATTGTACCGGTCGGGAAAACTCGTATATCGGGCGCTGTACGAGCAGATGGAGCAGATCTCGCAGTATCTGATCCCCAAGACGATGCGGATCGAAAACCCGGAGCGTAAGATATCACTCACTATTGTGTATGATGAGACGGACGTCAACGTGCCTCTTAACGATGATGCATTCAAGCTTCCTGACGCGGAGGCCCCGTGGCAATGAACGAAATTACGATCAAGGCGCCTGCAAAGATCAACCTCTGCCTGTCGGTGCTCGGGAAAAGGCCGGACAGCTATCACGAGGTGGAGATGCTGATACAGATGGTCGGCCTGTATGACGAGGTAACGGTGGCACGAGGTGACTGGGGCATCACTGTCCGATGTGATAATAGCGCGGTTCCGTCAGGTGAAGGAAACATAGCCTGGAAGGCCGCGGCCGCGATGCTCAAGCTTTCAGAGAGAAATACGGGGCTCTCAATAGAGATCAGGAAGGCGATCCCCGTTGCCGCCGGTCTCGGCGGTGGGAGCGGGGATGCCGCCGCAGTGCTCGCTGCGGCCAACAGGCTGCTCGGGGCAGGGCTCAATAGGGAACAGCTGGCCGAGGTGGGAGCCGAGCTCGGTATGGATGTGCCGTTCTTCTTCTACGGGCCTACGGCTCTGGCGCGGGGCAGGGGAGAGGTTCTTACAACGCTGACGCCGTTGCCTAAGTTCTGGGTTTTGCTCGTTAATCCGGGGTTTGAGACCTCGACGGCGTGGGTTTACAAAAACTTAAATTTGAGGTTGACAAAAAAAGTTGACTGTAATAAAATTGCAGGGCTTACGGTCCGAAGCATTGCAGAGAGTCTCCATAATGATCTCGAGACCGTAACAGCTACCACGCACCCGGTGATCAACAGGATCAAAGGAGCACTCTTGGCCCGCGGGGCCATCGGGGCGTGTATGAGCGGGAGCGGCCCTACGGTATTCGGCATATTCGAGACGGAAGAGGCCTGCCGGGCAGCTGCAAAGAGCATATCCGGAGAAGGGTGGAAGCTTTATCCGACTGAGACCTTGACCGTATCGCCTCTTGGGGTGTACCATACAGAGTAGAGTTCGGACGGCAGCGGGTGATTTTGACGCTGCGCTGACTCCACGATCGTCCAGCACGAGGGGGAATGAGTATGGAAATCACAGAGGTCAGGGTATTTCCGGTCAGCAATGAAGAGCGACTGAAGGCCTACGCAACGATAACCATCGATAATGTGTTCCTCATCAGGGATCTCCGTGTGATCAACGGCAACGCCGGACTGTTTGTGGCCATGCCGAGCAGAAAGATGAAGGACGGGACCTTCAAGGACATCGCCCATCCGCTGAACAGCGAGACGAGGCAGATGATCGAGTCAAAGGTCCTCTCCGAGTATGAACGGGAGCTGGCGAATCCCACGAAACGGGAGCCTCCACCGAAGAGCCCTGAATAGCGGTTGACCGCACTGATATTCGTTCTGCCGATTCTGCATCTGATATGAGAGGATAGGCGCCTGCCTATCCTTTTCATGTTTACCCGGCCGGAATCCCATATGAGATTCGGCCACCGGTCGGGGATCGTCTAATGGTAGGACAGAGGCCTTTGAAGCCTTTAATCGGGGTTCGACTCCCTGTCCCCGAACCAGTCTGACAAGAGAGGTCTTTGAAGGCTATGGTTAAAGCACGAGAGATCAAGATATTCACAGGAAACGCGAACCCGGCACTGGCAAAGGAAATCTGCCAGAAGATGAACATTCATCGCTCGGAAACGCGCTCGTGGGCACGGTTCAGCGACGGTGAGATCAACGTTCAGATCGTGGACAATGTGCGCGGCATGGATGTCTTCGTGGTGCAGCCCACGTCGAGCCCGGTGAACCGGCACCTCATGGAACTGCTCATCATGATCGATGCGCTCAAGCGGGCCTCGGCAACGCGGATCACGGCTGTGCTCCCCTACTACGGGTACAGCAGGCAGGACCGCAAGGTGCAGCCGCGCGTGCCCATCACGTCCAAGCTCGTGGCTGACCTGATCACGACCGCGGGGGCGAACCGGGTGCTCACGGTGGACCTGCACGCGGGCCAGATCCAGGGGTTTTTCAATATCCCCGTGGACAACCTGTTCGCGGCGCCGGTGCTCCTTGAGTATCTTCGGTCGAAGAAGTTCAACGAACCTGACCGTGGTGTCGCCCGACGCCGGCGGCGTGGAGCGGGCACGGGCATTTGCCAAGCGGCTCAATGCCGCGCTGGCAATCATCGACAAGCGGCGGGATAAGCCGAACGTTGCCCAGGTGATGCACATCATCGGCGATGTGAAGGGGCACGACTGCCTGCTGCTCGACGACATGGTGGATACTGCCGGTACGCTGACCGAGGGCGCATCCGCGCTCAAGACGAACGGCGCGGGCAAGATCTACGCGGCCTGCACGCACGCGGTGCTCTCGGGACCGGCTATCACAGCGGATCAATGAATCGGCGCTTGATGAGCTTATCGCTACGAATACCATCGCGCTTGACAGTAAGCAGCAGGAGTGCAAGAAACTGACGGTCCTCTCGGTGGCGCCGCTGCTCGCCGATGCTATTACGAGGATCCACGAGGAGACTTCGCTCAGTTCTTTGTTTGTGTAGGAAGAACGCTGCATGTAAGGACGCAGATGACCGAAAGGACGCACTACTAAGCGACGCTGAAAGAGCGGAAAAAAGATCAGGGGGAAAGCCTTTATCGGCGCACACCTGCGAAGATCGGCGTCCAGAATATAGTTGAGACATATTTGATTTCGTATCGGAGGAGAAATGGAAAAGATAGCATTAACAGCACAGGTCAGAGAAAAGGCGGGCAAGGGAGTCGCCCGAGGCCTGCAGGCGGAACCAGATGGTGCCGGCGGTTCTTTACAGCCACGGCAAGTCCATGCCCATTGCGATGGGCAATAAGGAAGTGACGAAGATACTCAACACCGAGGGCGGTGAGCATGCGCTCATCAACCTCACGCTCGAGGGCACGAAAGAGGCGGCTGAGCGGATGGCCCTGATCAAGGACTATCAGGTCGATCCGATCACCGGCACGCTCATGCATGTCGACCTCATGGAAGTCGCCATGAACGAGAAGGTGAAGATCCAGGTGGCGGTGCATCTCAGCGGCACCTCCATCGGTGTGAAGGAAGGCGGTATCTTCCAGTACGGGCTGCGTGAAGCTTGAGGTCGAGTGCCTTCCGACACCAGATTCCGGAACACATCGAGGTCAATATCGAGGCGCTCAAGGTCAACGAGTCACTTCACGTGAGGGACATCACGGTGCAGAGGGGATCAGGATCCTGACCGATGGGGACGCGACGGTTGCGACCATCCAGCCGCCGATTTCCGATGCCAAGCTTGAGGCCATGCTGTCAGCGACGCCGGCTGACGGCAGAGGCGGGCGAGCCCGAGCTCGTTAAGAAGCCAAAGAAAGAGGGCGAAGCTGCAGCTGCTGCGCCAGCCGCCCGAGGCCAAGGCCAAGGAAGCAGCACCGAAAGAGGCCGCTCCCAAGAAGGAAGCTGCACCCAAGAAGTAGTGTTGCAATGTCGTTCCGTCTCCTGCAGTGGAGCGGGACCTCATCCTGAATCCCCGATGAAAATCATTGTCGTAGGACTCGGCAATCCCGGGCAGAAAGTACGAACGAACGCGCCACAACGCAGGGTTCCTGGCGGTGGACGAACTTGCCCGCCGTATTGGTATCGATATCTCCCAGGAAAAACACCACTCTCTCATCGGCAGGGGGCGTATCGAGGCCGGACAAATCGTGCTGGCTAAACCTCAGACCTACATGAACGAGAGCGGAAGGGCCATCGCCGCAGTGATGGAGGATGCCTATGTATCCTCCGGCGATCTCATCGTGATCCATGACGAGCTTGACCTGCCGCTCGGTTCGGTCGAATAAAGATCGGCGGCGGCCATGGAGGCCACAATGGGCTTCGGTCCATCATCGAGTTCATCGGGACGTCCGATTTCATCAGAATCCGCATCGGGATCGGCAGGCCTGAGCCGGGCATGGATGCTGCGAATTATGTGCTGAGCCAGTTCCTGCCGGATGAAAGGCAGGCCGCAGCTGAGGCGGCTGGCAGGGCTGCTGACGCAGTGCTTGCCATAGTGTCACAGGGTGTGACCAAGGCTATGAATCTGTTCAACCAGCGGTAACCGCACAGTAACCCCGGACCTTTAGGCAGCATGCCCACAGATCCGGGTTTTTTATTTTTATGAAGTAGTAAAAAAGCCACCACAGGGATACTGAAGCATGGAGAAAGCTAAAAACTGCGTCTGGGTGGACGGGTTAGAAGTGTCTCAATTACTGTCACGGAAGAATCAGATTGTTCAATGATTCGCAAAGAAAAAATATAGTTCACAATTTTGAAGCAGTGTCAAATTCTTTAGATTATCTTTGCGTTCGATGCAGTGAGTGGTGCTTTTCAATCCGTACCTATCCATGTCCATCCGTGGGAAAAAATAAAAGGAGTTATTCATGGGTTTTAACTGCGGTATCGTCGGACTGCCGAATGTAGGAAAGTCCACCATCTTTAACGCGCTGACCTCAGCGGGCGCCCAGGCATCGAACTATCCATTCACTACCATTGACCCGAACGTAGGGATCGTGGACATGCCCGACGAAAGGCTCAATAAGCTTGTCGGGATCTACCATCCGAAGAAGATCACGCCTACGACTATGGAGTTCGTCGACATCGCAGGGCTCGTCAAGGGCGCGGCACAGGGAGAAGGGCTTGGAAACAAATTTCTTGCTAATATCCGCGAGGTGGACGCCATCGTCCACGTGGTGCGCTGTTTCGAAGATCCGAACGTAGTGCACGTGGCGGGCAAGGTCGATCCCAGGACGGACATTGAGGTGATCGAGGCCGAACTCATGCTTGCAGACCTTGATGCAATCGAGAAGCGCCTGTTTAAGGCCGAAAAGCAGGCAAAGACCGGGGACAAGAAAGCCATGGAGGAAGTTGAGTTCATGAAGCGGCTTAAGGACATGCTCAGCAGGGGAGAGCCCGTCCGCCGCGCGACGCATTCCGAAGAAGAGGTTGCGTGGCTCAAGAGCTATAATCTCCTTTCTGCAAAGCCGGTCTTGTATGCAGCGAACGTTGCCGAGGACATGGTCGACAAACCCACTCCGCACGTGGACGCGGTCCGGAAAATTGCGGCCGAAGAAGGGGCAAAGGTGGTGGTTATCTCTGGCCAGGTAGAGGGAGAGATCGCCCAGCTTCCGATGGAAGAGCGCAAGGAGTACCTCGCGGAAATGGGGCTGAAGGAGTCAGGCCTCGACCGCATGATCCGTGCGGGTTATGACCTTCTCGGCCTCATCACCTATTTCACCGCGGGCGAGAAGGAGGTGCGCGCCTGGACCATCACCAAGGGCACCAAGGCGCCGCAGGCCGCCGGGAAGATCCATACGGATTTTGAGAAGGGGTTCATCCGCGCCGAAGTGTTTCATTACGATGACCTTATGCGGCTCAAGACCCCGCAGGCGGTGAAAGAGGCAGGTCTGCTCCGTTCGGAAGGCAAGGACTACGTGGTCAAGGACGGGGACATCATGCTGTTCAGGTTCAACGTATGATTTTCTCGCCAAATCAACATGCCCTGATTTTACCGCATGTAATATAATACATCGTCTTTCACTTGTTTTCCATCCTTGGTCCTAATTTCATCTTGATGTATGCTGCATAATTGTGGTAGTTTATGAACGCATCATGTACGCTCTTCATGCGCTTCTAAACGCATTTTAATGATTTCAGCGGAGCGCTGCGGGAGATGTGTTGAGAACAGGACGCCGTACTCTCTCGGAGGGGATTCATTTGACACTAAAAAAGATCCATGTTGCTTTTTTCATTTTGTTCTCTTGCAGTAAACCCATGAACGGATTCTCACAGACGTTGCCGTTACCTGACAGTTGTCTTACCATTGCTGCCGTCGGCGACATCATGATGGGCACCACGTACCCTGAGAACCTTCTCCCACCGAATGACGGGGCGGTGATATTCGAAAGCGTGAAGGACGCTTTCCAAGGGAGCGACATCGTGCTCGGCAACCTTGAGGGACCACTGGTGGACGAGGGGACCACGACGAAGTGCAAGAAGCCGGGTAAGACCTGCTACGCCTTTAAGACCCCGACACGGTACGTAGCATATCTGAAGGATGCAGGTTTCACAACACTGAATATCGCGAACAATCACGCCTCGGACTTCGGGCCGGAGGGAATCGAGAGCACGCGCCGTGCGCTTGACGGAGCGGGCATCCAATCCGTCGGCGGAAAGGCGATTGCGCATTTTGAGATCAAAGGAAAGCGAACTGCCGTAGCAGGATTCTCCTATTCCGACTCTCCTTATTCTTTTTCCATACTAGATATTGATGCCGCTCAGAAGTTCGTCCGAGAACTGAAGGCCGCGAACGACCTCGTAATCGTCTCATTCCACGGAGGTGCCGAGGGAGCTTCGGCTAGCCACGTGACGGGTGAGGCTGAGGCGTTTCTCGGGGAGGAGCGGGGGAATGTGGTCGCTTTTGCCAAGTCAGTGATCGATGCCGGCGCTGACTTGGTTATCGGACACGGCCCGCACGTGTTGCGGGCATTGGAGGTCTACAAAGATAAACTTATCATTTACAGCCTCGGAAATTTTCTGACTTATGAGCGGTTTAACCTCGATGGCCCGAACGGGTTGAGCGTTATTCTGAAGGCGCGCATCGATACTTCGACCGGCAACTTCATCGATGGAGAATTAGTGCCGGTGAAACTCGTGAATGAAGGAATTCCCATCCGCGACCCGAATGGGAGAGGGATCACGCTGATCAGGAAGCTTACGAAAGAAGATAACCCGGGCCAGAAGTTTTCGTTTGCCGACGACGGCAGATTTTGCAGCGGCGATGATTGTCTCCGCCGAACCGCCTCTGCCAAGGTCCTGCTGCAGCGGCCTCTGTTCGAGCTGAGCACGGGATTGACCGGCACCGCCTCTGACACTGGCGCCTGAAAAAAGAATTGATGATCCGCCGGTCGGTGGGAACGTCAAGGAACAGAAGATCAAGAAGAGGGGAAATAATCTGATCATGGACCTGCTTGAAGGAATTTATACGCGCAGGAGCATCCGGCAGTACACGGACCAGCCGGTCGAACGGGAACAGCTTATGAAGATCATCAGGGCCGGGACCTGGGCCCCGTCGGGACTGAACAATCAGCCCTGGCGCTTTGTGATAATAAAGGGCAGCGAGGTCCGCAGTGAACTGGCGAAGCTGACGAAATATAATTTCATCATCGAGAAGGCCTCCGCGTGCATTGCCGTCTTTATCGACAAGAGCGCGATGTAAAACAAGGTTAAGGACCATCAGGCCATGGGCGCCTGCATGCAGAACATGCTCCTTGCGGCCCATGGGTTGGGGTTAGGGGCCGTCTGGCTCGGCGAAATCCTGAAGAGCGCCGGCGCGGTGCGTATGCTCCTCGGACTGCCGGAGGAGATGGAAATCATGGCAGTGATCGCCGTAGGGCATCCCGTTCAACAAAAAAGGACCTCTCACCGTAAGGACGTGCCGGAGGTCCTGCTTAAGGAACTGTAGTTTTTCGTGGCGCTCGTTTACTGCTGAAATAATTAGAAGTCACTGCAGCCGCAGTGCGTGCTTCATTCCTGTTTTTTTGTCTCCCGGATAATTTTGACGATTTCCGCCTTCAGGCAGTCGGCGACGATCATGGTTAGCCTCCTGCGCCGGTCAACTCATTCATCAGCCTTTTGACGGAGAGTATCTTGTCCACTCTCGCGGCATTGGTGCCGACCGTATAGAGCGCCTCTTCTTTGTCGGTATTATATCCGGCGGAGCTCAACAGTCCGTTGCAGATACAGAAATAATCCTTATTGTTTTCCTTTGCAGGGCAGACCGTAAAGTTGCCGTCCGCATCCTTCAGCAGCACGTATCCTTTGTCGCACTTGGGCGGTCTCTTTTGCTGCAGTGCCGAAATGTACATGGGGGACTGTTTTATTACCCGGAACGGCAGTCCACACGGCGATCCGGGCCGGTGCGCGACCAAAATGTCCTCTTCCGTTGCATGAACCACGGCCTGCTTGTATGTCTCGGAGGCGCTGCTTTCTTCGGTGGCGAGGAACCGCGTTCCCATCTGCACGCCATCGGCACCCATGGCCAGAAATCGCAGGATGTCTTCATGCGTGTAGATTCCGCCGGCAACAATGACGGGGAAATCTCCGCATTTGACAGCCCTATCCTTGACCGGCGGCAGAAGGTTCTCCAGCCTATTGGATTCAAGGTCCACCTGATCGATCCTGAAACCCAGGTGGCCCCCCGCAAGCGGACCCTCGAGCACAACGGCGTCCGGGCGGTATCCCAGCTTCTCCCATTTTTTGCAGATGATATCGAGCGCCCGTGCTGAAGATACGATCGGGATCAGGGCCGTGTCCTTCGGCGGCTGAATGGCCGGAAGGCTGAGCGGCAGGCCTGCGCCAGAGATGATGGCATCGGCACCAGCATCAAGGGCGCCCTTCACCGAATCACTATAGTCCCTGACCAGCGCCATCATGATGTTGATGCCCGCGAATCCCCCCTCTGTCTTTGCGAGGGATACTTCCTCGTATGCGGCCTCATAAACATTTTTCTTTTTCCCGGTCCGCCTGCTCACGAGCCGATCAAGGCAGGCGCTCGATACGATTCCGAGACCACCCTCCCTCGCAACTGCCCGTGCCAGGGGGTGCAGTGACACCCCCACGCCCATCCCGCCCTGTATGATGGGTACTCTTATTTTTTTGCCTTTAATAACGAGCGGCCTTAAAGCTGACATTGAACTCAAATTGCCCCCTCTTCATTTTTGCGCTGCCTTAAAGATGTTTCTATGCCCGATCTCTTCTTATGAGCCTTCGCTGAAGCGTTTCAAAAAATGAAAAACTCGACGAATTATACCACAAGGGCAGACCTTATACAACCAGCATTTTATAGAGTGTGACGCCCAAAATCGCATATCCAATCATAAAAACCTCTTATTTTCTTAACAATACGCTTTATTTCTCACTGCCCTTTCTGGGACGGGTACATCCGTATGACTCATCGGTTTGAACTTAATTTTCTTATATTTTTTATTATAATTTATTAACCAGTATGATGAAATTAATATTAGACTGCTCCAGCAATAAATTCAAGGGGCATATCCATGAAGAAATGACAGCCAACATACCTGTGGCATTGGGATCTTTCATGCACAGGCTGGGAGGGAGCAGCATCCGGGCTGCGTAACGTCGCGCTTATGGGGCGCGACACTTTTCCGAAGGCAAAACACCGGATACGACGGCTATCGCGACCCGTCTCCACAAGGAAAAGCCTGGAACGGGAAAACCGATGAAAAAACAACTGACAATGGGAAGACCTAACTGTCCTAGACTATCTTATACGTATCTTTCTGCATGCGGTCTTGACGCTCCGAAAAGAGTATTTTCTTCTTGACGACTGAGTTTTAAAGGGTTATATTAAAAGAGTTGATGTAAAATTTATTATCTTCTTCTCAGGCAGCCCCTGGGGGAGTGGACTCATTATCATGTATTTTGTTCTTCTCGTAGTGGGATTCATGCTCGTCCCGTCTTTTGCTTTCGCATGGGGTCCCATGACCCACATGTATCTCGGCAACGAACTTCTCTCGTGTGCCCCGCTGATTCCCGCAGGCATCCTCGCTCTTCTGAAAAAGCACAAGCAAGATTTCCTGTATGGCAATATCATGGCCGACATAATTCTCGGCAAGAAATACCTGCCCGACGACAAGAGTTCGCACTCATGGGATGTGGGATTGAAGCTCCTCGACCAGGCCAATACATGGCCCGAGCGGGCCTTTGCCTACGGATATCTCAGTCATCTTGCCGCTGATACCGTGGCCCACGAGACCCTGACGGACGAGAAAGGGAACATGGGGCATACCTGGATCGAGATGAAGGCCGACAGCCTGATTGACAAGATCTACTGGTTGCAATGCGTCACGATCAGCAAAACGGTCCGCAAGCGGAGCGACCTTCTCCTCGAGAACTCCCTCGACAGTTATATTTTTTCATTCAAAACGAACAAGAGAATATACAAGAGCATGGTCTTCCTCTCTTTTTTGAACAAGAAGAGACGGCGAGGCGTGGACAGGGATCTCATCCACGATCTCCATGAAGAGTCCATTGCGCGCATGCTGGACCTGCTCAAGAACGGCACCGATTCCCCGGTCCTGCAGAAAAACCCGCTCTAGTCACGTCACCTGTTATCCCTTTGTTACTTCCGCGCCCCGGCCGATATTATCGTCAAATCTGCTATGGTATCATAGAGAAAATGCGACTGAGAATCCTGCAAGGAGGATCGTATGGAGACGATTAAGGTTAAAGTGGAAATCCCGGAAGGCTGCAATATTATTCTCGGCCAGACCCATTTCATCAAGACAGCGGAAGACCTCTACGAGGTTATTGCTGGCACCGTGCCCCAGGCGAAGTTCGGCGTCGCATTTACCGAGGCATCAGGCCCTTGCTTGATCCGCACCGAAGGGAACGATGACGGGCTCATTGCGGCGTGCGTGAAGACCCTTGAAGCCATAGGCGCCGGCCACGTGTTCTGTATCTTCATCAAAAAAGCTTTTCCCATCAATGTCCTTAACCAGATTAAGACCTGCCCAGAGGTGTGCCGTATTTTCTGTGCCACGGCGAATCCGCTCGAGGTTATTGTGGCATCATCAGCGCAGGGCAATGGGATCCTCGGCGTCATCGATGGTTTTTCTCCAAAAGGCGTAGAGACGCCCGCTGACAAGGCGGAGCGGAAAGAATTCCTCCGAAAGATCGGTTACAAGCTCTAAAAATCCGAGGGGAGATGAGTTCCGGAGGGATGTTCCGCACTTTACTCTATGTCAAAATTCTGCTACAGTATGTCGTGTGTCTTGATCGAAAAACGGGGAACATCATTATTCCCCTTCGTGGCGGGAAGGGCGGCGTCGGCAGGAGCGGGAAGAACATCATCGTCGCGGACCTCGGCCTCGCGAACCTGAACGCCTGTCTCGGAGTCCACGGGCGTAGGCCGACTATCGCGGATTTCATCCTGAGCAAGGTCCCGTCACTCGAGAACTCACCCTCGAGACCCCGGAAAGAATCTCAGCCCCATGAGCGGTGCAGAGTTCATCCAGCGTGGCCAGCCCTGCCCATTCTGTTGACAGTCCCCGCGGTTCTCCGACCGGCTTTTGCAGCCCGGCGCGCCTGCGCGGGAACGGAAGGGCGGCAAGTTCGACTTCAGCGATAAGAAGCGCGAAGAGATTCTGCGGTTCATCGATTCGCTCGATGAACGCGTGTTCAGTGCAGCGACCAAGAACACCGGAAGCTGCGGATATTCTTCAAACCATCGGAGGTGATTAGCTCCCTCGTCAGCCGCGGCGCGGCAGACACCTATTCTACAAATGAGTCAAATCAATGGTTTTCGCACCTCTAAGGGTTGCAGCCTGTACTCCGCATCATCGGCATTTTGAGAGAAAAGAAGATTTAAGATGGAAATTCATTTTTTCAATTATGTGTATACTCCTATTTTGCAGAGAATGTATGGTAACTGATTTGTTTTAAAATAAAGTTATGACAAACTCAAATCTTTTCTACGGAGAATTTTATGAATACGACACATAACGACGCTGCCGGGGGGCATTTAAGTTCAAGAATAGGCGTCGAGATGCTTGTTCAAGAAGTGATGACAAAGGATGTTATCTCGATTACGAAATACGAGAGCATCATGCAGGTCGCGAATATTTTAACAGAAAAAAACATAAGCGGACTTCCGGTGGTGGATAAAGAAAAGAAGTTGATCGGTATCATTACTCAAGCTGATATCCTTTCAATGGTGGGGGTGGGAAGGGAGCACACCTTCAAAGACCTGTTAAAATATATGCTGGGAGAACCGCTTCCAGCGCGCAGGCTTGGAGACCATGTAGGAGATATCATGACATCCCCGGCACTTACCATAAAACCCGATGCGAATATAGCCGAAGCGGTACGGATCATGGATGAGAAGAAGATCAGGAGGTTGACCGTGGTAGATGACACGAATACGCTCATCGGGATTTTAACGAGGGCCGATATTCTGAAGGCAGTGATCAAAAAACTAAAATGATATAGCCGAGTTGTTGCCACTGATTGGTTTAGCAAGGTCTTTTCCTTAAAACGCAGGAGGTACTCCTCGCCAAACTGCGGATAAGCAGATTGAACCAGTAATCAACATGCCATAGGATTAGCGAGGCCAACAAATGAAGCATGCTCTGCGTACTTCTTTGTGCACATTTCACCGTTAAGCTTTTAGAAACTACATCAAAAACTTTAATCAACAAGTGATGCAATAGCACTAGTCTTTGAAGTTAGGCAGTCGTTAATCCTAAGACATATCTTTTCTCCTGGAGCAGTTTTTAACCCATACCCGGAAAATACCCTTAATGATTGTTTAAAAAACCAGCTTGATTATTTCCAGCAAAAGAAGTAAATTACTTGACCGGGCCGTGATGGTTCGGGTTAGCCGGTCCGACATTTTTCTCAAAGAATGGAGACACATGATGAAACGATTGTTTTTTTTGCTGGCTGTTGGCTTTTTGACTCTCACGGTTTCCGGCGTCTACGCCGCTCCTGAGAAGGAGAAACCCGCGCCGGGACCGCAGGTTCCCTCGACCGAGAGGACGGCGGAAACAGTGGGACCTTCTCTCTCGGGCAAGGTAGTGGAAACGATGAACGCAGGCGGGTATACCTATGTCCGTCTTGAAAAGAACGGAAAGAAGACCTGGATCGCGGTGCCTGAGATGAAAGCTTCGGTGGGACAGCAAATGGCGTTCCATCCCGGGCAGGAAATGAAGAATTTTACGAGCAAGACTCTCAACAGGACATTCGAGAGCATCATTTTTTCCGGCGGACCTGTTGCTCCTCAGAAAGGCACTGGCGATAAGACCGCGTCCGCGAAAGCGCCTGGCAGCAAAGCGGCGGTGGTAGCGTCCAACGAAAAATTTACCGTGGAAAAGGCTGGTGGTCCGGATGCCTATACGGTCGGCGAGATCTATGCGAAGAGGGCATCGCTGGACAAGAAAACCGCCGTCGTCAGGGGCAAGGTCGTGAAGGTATCGATGGCGATCATGGGGAAGAACTGGATACACATTCAGGACGGCACTGGAGATTCCGGTAAGGGGACGCATGACCTGGTGGTGACGACGACCACGGACAAGGCTGCCGTGGGCGACTCAGTGACGGTCAAGGGGACTATCTACAAGGACAAGGATTTTGGGGCTGGATATAAATATGACGTTATCATGGAAGAGGCGACCATCCAGCACTGAGGCCGGGTGGCTTAGCCCACTGGCATCGTTTTTCAAGCCCCTCGCGTTGGCGAGGGGCTTTTTCATTCTCCCCAGGGTACCGTATATTACCCTTTACTTTTATCGCTGGTTTGTGCATAATATGCGCTCCGCAATGCCTGCAGGAATCAGTGTTTATGAGGAGGATTTTCAATGGCATCAGTGAACAGACTTCCCCGGTCGCCCTGGAGGGCGATGATCGAGAGCGCTTTTTATTCTAACTCAGTAGAAAAAACTTCTATGGCCGAGCTCTACAAGCTGGCCTTGAAGCAACCTGAGGTGATGGCCACATCGCATCCGTTCTACAAGGCGTCGCAGTACGGCCTGCCCCAAGACGCAAAGGTGCTTATTTCGAACGACGGCGGCATCGTGGGCCGCACGGCCCGCGCCCGACGTCTGGTCCGAGAGATGGGCAAGGACAGAGACAAGTACCTCCGCATCCTTGGAGAAGTAACCTACCAGCTGAACAAGCGGGAATGTTTGAGGCTCGAGGCCATCGTGGGGCTCCACAGGGACTTTATGGTCAAGGCCCATCTGCTGAGCCCTATCACGGACGCGAAGAACATGCTTGACTGGGGCGTGAACTTTACGCCCTGGATGAAGCCCTGGAGAGAGACGTACAAGAAATCGAAAAAGCTCGACGAGCCGGATATCCTCGTTCTGGCCGACCCCGAGTGGTCGAACCCTGAGTTCCCGAACGGGCTCGTGATCATCGATGAGGAGGAGAACTGCATCGCCATCCTCGGCCTCCGTTACTTCGGCGAGCGCAAGAAGGGGACGCTCACCCTGGCCTGGACCATCGGCGTGCGGCTCAACATGGTGGCTTGCCACGGCGGCATCAAGACCATCGGCAATCATCCGCCGGTGGCCGTATTCGGCCTTTCCGGATCAGGCAAGTCCTCCATTACGAACAGCCATGACCACGCGGGTACGCTCAAGAAGAACGAAAAGGTCACGGTGATTCATGACGACGCGTTTCTTATTGTTCTGGACGAGAACCTTACGGTGGCTCTGGAGCCGAGCCTGTTCGACAAGACCGACGCCGTGGACTTCCGCGACCCCATCATCAAGTATTTCTATTCCGCCCAGAACCTGGCGGTCACGGACCTAGGGACCGGCAAGCGTGAGATTGTGGCCCGGGACACCAGAAATGATAACGGCCGGTGTCTCAAATCCCGAGACATGTTCAACCACGACGATTACTGCGGCAGGCCGAAACAGCTTATCTGGCTTCAGAAGGACCAGTCGCTGCCGCCGGTATCGAAGGTGACGGACGTCGGCCTCGCCGTGGCAATGGGCGCGTCCCTCTCCACCATGCGGGCAAAGGGCGTGGAGAATGTTACGAAGGAGGAGTTGGCAAAGCTCGTGATAGAGCCCTTTGCCAATCCTTTCCGGGTGCACCCGCTCCTCGAGGACTGTCGTCAGTTCCTGAAGCTCTTCAAGCTCGGCACCGAGTGCTATATCATGAACACCGGCGCCTTTGGCCTGCCCGGCGAGGAGGTCGACATCCCGAAGGAGCTGTCTCTCGCCATTGTGACCCAGATGGTGCGTGGCAAGATCGAGTGGCGTGAATGGAAGTCATTCCCGGGTCTCCAACTCCCGGCCAACGGCGTCGATCTGTTCAATCCGGACTATGACAAGAAGTACAAGCCGACGCGGAACCAGGAGTATCTCCAGTTCCTCCGGAATCGGATGCAGGACCGCATCACATTTCTCTCGAACAAGCGCGACCTCGAACAGGATATGGACAGCGCCTTCATCGATCCGCTCGTTGCCGCCAGGACGGTGATTGACAAGATCCTGAACCCGATATAGACAGTTCTTTGTTTACCGCAGAGGAAGCAGAGAAAAACATAAGGCCGGGAGGCAACTTCCCGGCCTTTTCCGTTCACGAGACCCTCTCATCCGCATTTCCGTGGTACAATCAAAACAGAAACTTGTTTCCTCGCAGAGACGCTGAACTCGCAAAGTTTAAATCATGAATTTGATGCACTTTGCATCCTTCATGGGCTTTGCGGGAGACCAGGTTTTCGGAGCGTTTCATGAAAAACCAGCAGATCGCGAAGATATTCAACGAGATTGCGGAACTGCTCGAACTCAAGGGGGAGAATGTGTTCCGGGTCAGGGCGTACCGCCGGGCTGCTCAGAATATCGACGGGCTCTCAAAGGATGTTGCCTCGCTCTCCGAAGAGGAGCTTGAAGCGATCCCCGGGATCGGCAAGGACCTTTCCGGAAAGATGCATGAATATATCGAGACCGGGAAAATCGCCAAGCACGAGGAATTGAAAAAGGAGATTCCTGAAGGGGTACTAGAGCTTCTGCAGGTCCCCGGACTCGGACCGAAGAAAGCCAAGATGCTCTTTGACAAGCTCAAGGTAAAGAGTGTTGACGATTTGGAGGATGCCCTGAAAAAAAGGAAGCTTTCCGGCCTGCCGGGCATCCAGAAAAAGACCGAGGAGAATATCCTGAAGGGTATCGAGTTCCTGAAGCGGGGAACGGAGCGGCGACCCCTCGGCAGGGTTCTGCCCCTCGCGGATGATATCGTACGGCGTGTCCGTGATGCCGCTCCGGTGGATAAGATCGAGGTCGCCGGCAGCATCCGAAGGATGAAAGAAACGGTGAAAGACATCGATATTCTCACCACGTCGAAGCATCCCGAAAAGGTCATGGATGTGTTCGTGAAGCTCCCGCACGTGACACGGATGCTGATGCACGGGCCGACAAAATCCTCGATCATCACCGAGGAGGGCATCCAGGTGGACCTGCGAGTGGTGGAGGAGGATTCCTTCGGCGCGGCCCTCCAGTACTTCACCGGCAGCAAGCAGCACAACATCAAGCTCCGCGAAATGGCGGTGCGGGCCGGGCTCAAGATCAACGAATACGGCGTGTTCAAGGAGCCGGGCGACAGGAAGATTGGCGGGAAGAAGGAAGAGGATGTGTACAAGGCGCTCAAGCTTCCCTTTATCCCGCCGGAGCTCAGGGAAGACACGGGCGAGATCGAGGCTGCGATAAAGGGGAAGCTCCCTGACCTCGTAACGCTTAACGACATCAAGGGCGATCTCCACGTCCACACTAAATGGTCGGACGGCAGCCACGACCTCGATACCATCGTCGGAGCAGCGAAGAAGAAGGGTTACCAGTACATCGCCATCACCGACCATACCAAGGGTCTCGGGGTCGCTCATGGCCTTGATGAAAAGCGGCTCGCGGAAGAGATCAAGCTCATTGATGAAGCGAACAAAAAACTCTCGGGGTTCAGGATCCTGAAGGGAACGGAGATCGATATCCGGGCGGACGGCAGGCTCGACCTGCCTGACGACGCGCTTGCAGGGCTCGATATCGTCGTGGCGTCGGTCCATTCGGGATTCAAGCAAACAGAGGAGCAGATCACGAAACGGATCCTCTCGGCGATCAGGAACCCCTGCGTCTCCGTGATCGCCCATCCCACGGGCAGGCTCATCGGCGAGCGCGACGCCTATGCCGTGGACATGGAGGCGGTGCTCAAAGAGGCGGCAAAGTACGGCGTGGCCATGGAGGTCAACGCCTACCCCCTACGGCTCGATCTGAACGACCTCCACATCAAGATGGCCAAGGAATACGGCGTGCCGCTCGTGATCAGCACCGACACGCACGTCACGACCCAGTTTGATTTCATGACCTACGGCGTTTCCGTTGCACGGCGGGGATGGGTGGAGAAGAAGGACGTATTGAATACGCTTAGCTATGAATCGCTCATCACGAAGTTGAAAGCGTGCAAAGCGAGGAAGGCAAAACTCGAGAAATGATCGAGCAGGATCATAGATAGAAAATCCGGAATAGGATCGTCCCTGTTTTATCTTGTCATTGCCCGCGAGTGCGGGAATCCTGCAGTGGATACAAGATTGTTCCCTCACTTCGCACCTCGCAATGACTTATTATTACCCCTTCCTGATCTCGCAGCTCTTGAACGTCCCTTCTATCTCCTCTTTCAGGCTGTTGAAATCACCCTTGCCTTTTGTTCTGATGACCACCTTCCGGTAGCCCTCCCGCACTCCTTCATAGGATGTGAGGATCCCCTGGAGGCGGAAATTGTGTTTTCGGATGATGTCCGCAACATCCTTTATCGAACCTGCCCGGTCCTCGATGGTCACGCAGATCCGGTGGCCGCCGTGCCGAACGCCGGTGATGTCCACCAGGGCGCGGAAGATGTCCCGGTCTGAGATGATGCCGACAGGTCCCCTCTTTCCATCACGGGCAGGCAGCCGATAGTCCTGGTCCAGCATGATCATGGCCGCCTCTTCCACCGGCGTATCGGGAGTCGTGGTGATGACCTTGGTCTTCATGATCTCCTTGATCTTTGTCTTGGCCAGGAGGTAGTGAAGCTCATAGATGTCGAGGGTTGTGGCCTTTGAGGGGCTGTACTCCTTGATGTCCCGGTCCGAGATGATGCCCTTCAGCTTGCCGTTCTTGACGACCGGGATGTGCTTGATGCTGTTTCTCCTTCATCATGGAAATGGCATCAGAAAGATAATCGTCGGGCTCGACAGTAAAGACCTTTTTCGTCATCCAGTCGGAAACATACATGTTAAGCCTCCTCGGTAGCAAATCTCAAATCCCAAGCACCAAATCCCAACTAATGATCAAGGATCAAAACTCTAAATTTGAATATTTGAGCCCATTTGGATTTTGCTTATTGGTGTTCGGAACTTGTCTTCGTGTCAAACTCCCAGATACGCCGTCTTCACGTGTGGGTCGTTCAGAAGGTCCTTGCCCGCTCCCCTGCATGACCACCCTGCCGTTCTCGAGCACATAGGCACGGTCGGCGATGGCCAGGGTCTGCTTCACGTTCTGTTCCACGATCAGGACCGTGGTCCCTTCGTCCCGGATCTTCCTGATGACATCGAAGATCTCGCGTGACGAGGATCGGCGCGAGGCCCAGCGACGGCTCGTCGAACATCATGAGCTTCGGGAGCGCCATGAGTCCCCTGCCGATCGCGACCATCTGCTGCTCGCCGCCGGAAAGCGTTCCGGCGAGCTGTCTTCTCCGCTCCCTGAGCCGCGGGAAGAGCCGAACACCATTTCCTTGGTCTTCTCGCGCTTTTGCCTCGCCTCGCCCCGGAGCGAGCCCATGTCGAGGTTCTCCTCGACCGTCATCTCCACGAAGAGCCGCCGCGCCTCGGGGCAGAGGGCCATGCCCATCTCGATGCGCTTGTACGGCCTCGACGGTATGGATCGGGGTGCCGTTGAACAGGATGACCTCGCCCTTGCTGCGGCCGGAGGAGCCCGGAGACGGTCTTGAGCGTCGTTGACTTGCCCGCGCCGTTCGCGCCGATGAGCGCGACGACCTCTCCCTGCTTCACCTCAAAGGAGACGTCCCAGAGCACCTGGACGTCGCCGTAGAAGACGTCTATGTTCCTGATCTCAAGCACTCTGCGCCTCTCCCAGATACGCCTCGACCACGAGGGGGTTGCTGCCGTATCTCCAGCGGCGTACCCTCGGCGATCTTTTCGCCGTAGTTCAGCACCACGATCCGGTCGGACATGGACATGATCACCTTCATGTGGTGCTCGATGATCATGATCGGTGATGCCCTTTTCCTTGATCTTCCGGATGATCTCGATGGACTCATCGAGCTCCGTCGGGTTCAGGCCGGCAAAGGACTCGTCGAGAAGCAGCAGCTCGGGCTGCGTGGCCAAGCGCCCGGGCGATCTCGAGCCGTTTCCTCTTGCCGAGGGGAAGGCCCTTGGAGATGACGTCCCGGTCTTCGGAGAGGCCGGTGAATTGCAGAATATCCAGTGCCAGCTCCGACGGCCTCACTCCGGCTTACCGTTGCGCGAAGGAATGCCGACGCGATGACGTTGTCGAGCACGCTCATCCGCTGGAGCGGCTTGACGACCTGAAAGGTCCGCGCGATGCCCGCGCTGGCAGATCTGGTGCGGCTTGAGCCCCGAGATCGTTCTGCCCTTGAAGAAGACCTCGCCCCGCGAGGGATGGTAAAAACCGTTCACCACGTTGAAGAGCGTCGTCTTGCCCGCGCCGTTCGGGCCGATGAGGCCGAGGATCTCGCCTTTGTCGACCTCGAAGGAAACGTCCTTGATCAGCGGCGATAGACCGCCGAAGAACCGGGAGACCTTTTTTACCTCGAGGAAGCTCATGAGCGGCCTCCTCGCGAGACCGACAAGTCTCTTCAGTTTCGGAAAATCACCGACAATGCCGTTGGGCAGAAAGATGATGATGACGATCAGCAGGATGCCGAAGAACGTATGGTGCGCCGTGCCGAGCATGGGGATGCGACCGGATGATCTCGGCAAGCAGGACCATGATGATCGCGCCGACGACCGGACCCCAGAAGGTGGCCACGCCGCCGACCATGACGACCATGATCGTGATGATCGATATGTCATGGAGCGCGAAGACGACCTTCGGGTCGATATAGCCCATGTAGTTCGTGTAGAAGGCGCCGGCAAATCCGGTGAGCACGGCGCTCAGGCAGAGCGCGATGGTCTTGTAGAGCGTCGTGTTGATGCCGAGGGACTCTGCAGCGTCCTGGTCCTCGCGGATGGCGACGAAGTAGTAACCGAGCTTCGATTCGATGATCATTCTTGACCAGCGATGAACGTGCCGCAGGCGATGGCCAGGATGATGTAGTAGTACCAGGTCTTCTCGATCCAGGTGCGCTCGCGGATCATGATGCCCAGGTCTCCGCCGGTGACGTCCACCAGGTTTTCCGCAACGATCCGGAGGATGACGCCCATGGAGAGCGTGGCCAGGGCGAAGTACGGCCCGCGGAGCCGCAGGCAGATGTAGCCGATGACCAGGGCGAAGACGGTGACGACGACGATGCTTGCAGGGAGGCCCCACCACCCCGAGATGCCGAGCTTGCTGTAGAGCATGCCTGCGGTATAGGCCCCGACGCCGAAGAACGCGGCATGGCCGAAGGAGACCTGGCCGCAGTAGCCGCCGAGGAGGTTCCAGGCCATGCCGATCACGGACCACATGATGACGAGGATCAGGATGTGCATCAGGTAGCTGCTCAGGCCCAGGAGCGGCAGGAGGGCGAGGAGCCCCACGACTATGAAGGGAAATATTTTTTCATTTAATCAGACCACTATCAGCCACCTGGACACCATGAGTTCACTCTGGTCGCGATGCACTCTGCTCCACTTCTCCGTGCTTTGCGGCTTACGGTAATTGTCCGGATCATGATATCTCATTTCCCGAACTTCTTGCCTTCAGCAGCGACGCAACGCCGCCCGGGATGAAGATCAGCACGGCGACGAAGATGACGAACCGGCCGACCGGCGCCCAGCCCATGCCGATGTAGGTTGCGGTGAGCGACTCGAAGAGACCGAGGATCAGGCCGCCGATGATGGCGCCGACCGTGGAGCCGAGTCCGCCCAGGATCGTGATGACGAAGGCGATCAGCGTGAACTGGCCGCCGATGTCGGGATAGATATAGTAGATCGGAATGAAGAGGCAGCCCGCCGCGCCGACGAGGGCCGAGCCGAGCCCGAAGGTGATCACCCGCATCCGTTCCACGTTCACGCCCATGAGCAGGGCGGCGTCATGGTCCTGGGCCGTGGCCCGGATGGACTTTGCCGGTGTCCGTCTTGGTCAGGAAGAACCAGAGGCCGGCGGTGATCAGCAACGGCAGATGACGAACGAGACGGTCCAGGGCATGGAGAGCGAGAGCTCAATGGGCGCGTTCTTCCAGAGGTCGGAGAGGTACCAGGCCTTGGTGCGCGTAGTCCACGGGCGTTTGACGGTAATCGGACTTGAAGATGATGGTTGCGAGGTTCGCCAGCACCATGCCGATGCCGACGGTGAGGATCACCTGGTTCTCGGGCAGGATGGAGTCGACCTTGAGCACCGGGTTGATCAGATACTTCTGGAGCGCGACCCCGAGCAGGAAGAGGGCCGGCGCAGCAATAAAGACGGAGAGATAGGGATCGATGTGGAAAAGGGAAAAGAGGACGAAGGCGATGTACATGCCCACCATCATGAGCTCGCCGTGGGCGAGGTTGATGATCTTCATCACGCCCATGATGATGGTCATGCCGATGCCGATCAGGGCGTAGAGCCCGCCGAGCAGAAGGCCGGATATGAGCGTCTGCAGAAGAACTTCAGTCTGAACAGATGTCATGGAATACCTCATTGTAGATTTCGTATTGCGGAATGAGACCCATGGAAAAAGTCATCCGCAATCTCATAATCCGCAATTCGCATTATACTTCCGCTCCCTCCAGCTCGGGACCGGGATAGACATAGGGCGCGCTGGCATGCTACTTCGGCCAGATGGTCTCGAATTGGCCCTTAATGACCTGGATGGCGAGGGTCTCCATGAAGTTCTGGTTCTGATAGCCGTCCTTGTCCTCGAACTTGACCGGGCCGAAGGCGGTCTTGAGGTTCGTTGCCTTCAGCGCATCGCGGATGCCGTCCTGGGTCCAGTCCTTTGCCCGCTCGAGCGCGTCCTCAACCACGTAGACCGCAGCATAGGCAGATGCCCCGTGATAGGAAGGATAATCGCCATACTTGGCCTTGTATCTTTTCGGCAAACTCCTTCGTCCCGGGATACTTGAGCTGGGGTGTCCAGAGGGTCGCGCTGACCACATACTCGGCTGCGTCCTTAGCTCCGTCGATGAATTCCGGAATCGCGAATCCGGCGGCGCCGCCGGCGTAGAGCTTCGCTTCGACCCGCAGCTCCTTGATCTGCTTCATGACGAACTGGGCCTCGTTAGCATAGGAGACTGTGTAGACCACATCAGGCTGGGCTGCCTTCACTTTCGCCGAGGATCGGCCTGAAATCTATAGCGCCGGTTTCGAACTTCTCTTTTAACACTACCTTGATGCCGAGTTTCTGGGCATCCCTCTCCATAGCGTCGCCCCCGAGGTGCCAAAGGCCGAGCTCTCATACAGGATCGCAATGGTCTTAGGCTTGACGACCTCTTTCAGAAAAGATACGAGGGCGTCGGCATAGTGGTCATTGACCTGGTTCTGGCGGAAAACATACTTGTAGTTCTGCTTCGTGATGTCGTCATCGGCGCTGGCCACGATCAGGTAGGGCGTTTTGCGCTCCTCGGCCACCGCGGCAACGGCCTTCGCGCAGGACGAGGTATACTCGCCCACGATGAGTGGCTGCTTCTTCACGTCAATGAGCTTTTCAACGATGGCCCGGGCGGTCTCTGGCTTTGCCGCCGGAGTCCTCGAAGGAGAGGGCGAGCTTTTTGCCCTTGACGCCGCCCTTGGCGTTGATCTCCTCGGCAGCCATCTCGTAGGACCGCTTCATGATCTCGCCGAACTTCGCCTGCTTGCCGGTGAGGGGAAGGGGAATGGTAAGGTCAAGGGCGTCCGCTGCGTACAAGGGAGCGGCGAACAGGCTTACAGCCAGAGACACAACGAGAATGAACGATGGGTGTTTCATGGGATCCTCCTACGTTAAGAGTAATTTTTATGTCGATCTATGTTATTCTGAGCTGATAATTGCTATTGTATCATGACTCGCGATAAATTTCATGACCCGAGAAAATTCCAAATATTAAAAAAAATATTCCAAATAAACTCCAGATCAGCAAAGGTTAAATCGCAGCCGTTTGAGCTATGGTACTTGGTGCTTACAGGTAGTCTGGTGTTTGCTCCTCATTCAATCCTTTTTCAATCTCCTTGTCCATGCTACGAGGCTCACTAGAAGTTGTCTGATGGGTCGTTCAATCCGTGCTCAATCATTTGTTCCGGTTATCTTGTCCGGGTTATGGGCCGTTTCCTACCGCTTCCCACTCGTACAACCGCTTCCCGGCATCCCAGCCTTGATGAACTCCCGGTTCAGTTTCGCGATGAACTGTACTTTGATTCCCTTAGGACAGACGGCCTCGCACTCGTAGTGGTTGCTGCAGTTGCCGAAGCCCTGCTTGAGCATCTCCTCGGTCATCACACAGACGCGGCGAGCTGCCTCGACCTGCCCCTGGGGCAGCATCGCAAGGTGCGATATTTTCGCGGCGGTAAAGAGCATGGCTGAGCCGTTCGGACAGGCGGCCACACAGGCGCCGCAGCCGATGCACTCTGCCGCGTCCATGGCGGTGTCCGCATCGTGTTTCGGAATGAGCACAGTGTCGGCGTCCGGCACGCCGCCGGTGTGGACGGATATATATCCCCCTGCCTGGATCACTCGTTCGAAAGCACCACGGTCCACGATTAGGTCCTTGATCACAGGGAACGCCCGGGCGCGGAAAGGTTCGACGTAGATCGTGTCGCCGTCCTTGAAATGGCGCATATGGAGCTGGCAGACCGTAGTCTTTCTCCGGGGTCCGTGAGGGATACCGTTGATGACCTGGCCACAGGAACCGCAGATTCCCTCGCGGCAGTCGTGGTCAAAGGCGATGGGCTCCTGGCTCTTCCTAACGAGGTCCTCGTTCACCACGTCGAGCATCTCGAGGAAAGACATATCCGTGGTGATGTCCCGCGCCTCGTAGAGCACGAGCCGCCCTTTGTCCTCGGGGCCTTTCTGACGCCAGACGTACAAAGTCAGGTTCATACTTCAGCCTCTTTCAATAAGAATAGCTTGACTTGCCATGGATGGACGCAGAAGAACTCGGATATAAACGTACACACTATAACATAGCGGCAAAGGAGCGCAAATTTACGAAAGAACCTGTTTCCTCTTCTAGTCTCTTGCGCATTCTTAAGCCCTTTGATTCTTTTTGCCTTATCGGTGTGAATCCGTGTATATCCATGGCAAAAGCATCGCCTCAGAATTCTCCGTGCCTCCGCGGTTATTTTCTTCTATTTATAACTTCTCACCGACGGCTGGATGCTCTCGAACATGAGCGGTTCCTTGTGGAGTTCCGGCTCCCTGTCGACACCCTTGAACTCCCAGGCAGCAACGTAGCTGAAATTCTTGTCATCGCGTTCCGCCTCGCCATCGGGTGTCTGGTGTTCCACGCGGAAGTGCGCGCCGCAGGATTCGTTCCGGTGCAGGGCGTCTTTTGCCATGAGCTCGGCAAACTCGAGAAAGTCGGCGACGCGGCCTGCCTGCTCAAGCTCCTGGTTCAACTGCTCGCCGCTGCCGGTCACTTTCACGTTCCTCCAGAACTCTTCGCGCAATGCCGGTATCCGGGTGAGGGCCCGCTTCAGGCTCTCCACGCTCCGCGTCCATGCCCACGTTGTCCCACATGAGTCTGCCGAGTTCGCGGTGGAACTCGGTTACGGTCTTTTTGCCGTTCACGGAGAGGAGTCTTTTCGAGAAGGACATCGACCTCCCCGCGGGATTTCCTGAACTCCGGATGGTCCGTATTCACCAGCGCCCGGTTTCGTTCCGGCGAGATAATTTGCGATGGTGTAGGGGATGATGAAGTATCCGTCAGCGAGACCCTGCATGAGAGCGCTCGCGCCGAGGCGGTTCGCCCCGTGGTCCGAATAGTTCGCCTCGCCGAGGACAAAGAGCCCGCGGATATTGCTTTCGAGATTGTAGTCCACCCAGAGTCCGCCCATGACGTAGTGCGGTGCAGGGTAAATGCGCATGGGCTGTTTGTAGGCGTTCTCCGCGGTGATGCGCTCGTACATTTCGAAGAGGTTGCCGTAGCGCTCACGGATCGTGTCTTCACCCAGGCGCTTGATGGCATCGGCAGAAGTCGAGGTATACGCCCCGTCCGCCGGGACCGACGCCCGTGCCTTCGTCGCAGACTTCTTTGGCCGCGCGGGACGTGACATCGCGGGCAGCCAGGTTGCCGAAGGTGGGATATTTTCGCTCGAGAAAATAGTCCCGGTCTGCTTCGGGGATATCGTTCGCGGCACGGGTGTCGCCCTTTTTCTTCGGCACCCAGACCCTGCCGTCGTTCCGGAGCGACTCGGACATGAGCGTGAGCTTGGCCTGGTGCTCTCCGGTGACGGGGATGCAGGTCGGGTGGATCTGGGTAAAGCAGGGGTTCGCGAAGAACGCTCCTTTTTTGTACGCACGGTATGCGGCGGTCACGCCCGAGGCGAGGGAGTTCGTCGAAAGGAAAAAGACGTTCGAATATCCGCCCGTGCAGAGGCAGACCGCATCGGCGGCAAAGGATTCTATCCTGCCGGTCACGAGGTCGCGCATCGTGATGCCCCTCGCGTGGCCGTCAACGACCACGAGGTCGAGCATCTCCGTACGCGGATGGAGGGTCACGGTGCCGGCCTTCACCTGGCGCGAAAGCGCGCCGTAGGCGCCGAGCAGGAGCTGCTGGCCTGTCTGGCCGCGGGCGTAGAAGGTGCGCGAGACCTGGGCACCGCCGAAGGAGCGGGTCACGAGATAGCCCGCGTAGTCTCGGGCGAAGGGAACGCCCTGGGCCACGCACTGGTCGATGATGTTTGCGCTCACCTGCGCGAGCCGGTACACGTTCGCCTCGCGGGAGCGGAAGTCGCCGCCCTTGATCGTGTCGTAGAAAGAGCCGGTAGATGCTGTCGCCGTCGTTCGGGTAGTTCTTGGCAGCATTGATGCCGCCCTGGGCGGCGATGCTGTGGGCCGCGGCGCGGGCGAGTCCTGGAAGCAGAAGGACATCCACGTGGTAGCCCAGCTCACCGAGGGTCGCCGCAGCGGACGCGCCGGCAAGGCCGGTGCCGACCACGATGATGCGGTATTTCCGCTTGTTCGCCGGGCTCACGAGCTTCAGTCTCGTGCGCGACGCCGTGTCCCATTTCTCATGCAAGCGGGCCGGAAGGTATTTTACCGTCGAGGATCATGTAATCACCTGAATCGGATAGCCAAGTGCAAAGCTTCCTTGAACCGCCGAGGCGCGAATAGAGCGAAGTTTATAAAAAAAGAAAAGATCCAAGTTTTCCTTGGCGTCCTCTGCGACTTCACCGCCAAGTACTTTGCTTACCGTTTCAATAATCCCGCGATGATCACAACCGGATATCGCACTATACCAGAGAAACAGAATGACGGCGGCGAGCGTCCCTGACTTTTCAAAGACCGGGAGCGTCCTCTCATTGTTCAGCCCCCAGGTCTGGAAGGAGCTCTGGATGCCGTGGAGCAGGTGCAGCCCCAAGGCTGCTAGGGCCATGACGTAAACCGCAAACAATGCCGATATATTGAAAACTGTGAACGACCATCATGAACACATCCGGCCTTCCAAGGGTGTCGGGATGGCTGTACCGCAGAAATAGCGGGGTTCGTCACCTGGAAGGTGAACTGGAGGAGATGATAGATAAGAAAAGCGATGATCGATGACGCCGGTCCAGATCTGTTCCTTCCCGCAAAGGTCGCGCTGGAGGTAATGAGTCACAGCATAGGGCTGTGGTTTTGCCGCATGGTTCTCAAGCGTGATCACGTGCCGTAATAGATATGGAGGCAGAAGGCCGCAATCAGGACGATGCGGACCTACCCAGAGCAAAGACCGGCAGGGCGTGCAGAGCCAGCGACATAGGCATTGAGCTTGCTGGAAGTAAGATGGTCGAGTTGCCGAGCACGTGGAAAATGACGAAGAAGACCAATCATCTGGCCCGATGATCGGCCATGAGGATCTTTCTGCCGACAGTGGATGTGGGTAAGAGCATAAAAGATTACCTTGGTAATTGGGAGTCGGTCACAGCTGCGATGCCGCGGTTCGGGAAAGCCGTCACATTTTTCGGCTATGACATTGCTGCGCTACCGTTTTACATCGTCATCATTTCCCCGATTCTTCTCCAATCCCGCCTTCGGTCATCTTCCTCGGATCGAGCAGGCGGTCCAGTTCTTCTTTCGACAGATCCGTCATCTCGGCAGCGACATCCTTTAGTGACCGTCCTTCGGCGTAGGCCTTCTTCGCGATCTGCGCGGCCTTGTCGTAGCCGATGACGGGATTCAGCGCAGTCACGAGGATCGGGTTCTTGTCCACGAGGCCGGTGATGCGTTCCCGGTTCACGGTGAAGCCTGCGATCGCCTTGTCCGCCAGAAGGCCGCGATGCATTTCCGAGGAGGGTGATGGACTGGAGCAGGTTATGGGCGATGACCGGCAGCATCACATTCAGCTCGAAGTTGCCCTGCTGGTTCGCGATCGTGATGGCGACATCGTTCCCCGTCACCTGGGCGCAGACCATCATCATCATCTCGCACATCACCGGGTTCACCTTGCCGGGCATGATGCTCGAACCCGGCTGGAGCGCCGGCAGGGATATCTCGCCGAGCCCGGCGATCGGACCGCTGTTCATCCAGCGGAGGTCGTTGGCCATCTTCATGAAGGACGAGGCCGTGGTCTTCAGATGCCCGCACAGTTCGACCGCCGTGTCCATGGTCGCCTGGGCAGCGAAATGGTTGTCGGTTTCGTACAAAGGGGAGTTTGTGCGGCCGGCGAGCCTGTCGGCAACGATCTTGCCGAAATCCTTCGGCGCGTTGATGCCCGTGCCCACGGCCGTGCCGCCGATCGCGAGCTTTGCCAGGCGCGGCAGGCATGGATTCGATGCGTTCGATGCTCTGCGCGACCTGAAAGGCCCAGCCGCTGATCTCCTGGCTGAGACGGATCGGCATGGCATCCATAAGATGCGTGCGGCCGGTCTTGACGACGTCGTGAAACTCCGGCTTCACGCTTCTTGAGCGTTTCATGGAGGTGCTCGAAGGCCGGCAGAAGCACCTCGCTCACTTCGAGATAGGCGCTCACATGGATGGCGGCGGGGATGACGTCGTTCGAGGACTGACCCATGTTCACGTGATTGTTCGGATGGACCGGTCTTGCTGAGCTGCCGAGGATCTGCGTTGCGCGGCCGCGCGATCACCTCGTTGGCGTTCATGTTCGTCGATGTCGCCGAACCGGTCTGGAAGATGTCGAGCGGGAAGTGGTCGTCCCATTTCGCCGTCGGCAACTTCGAGGGCTGCCAGATGGATCGCCTGCGCGATGTTGGCATCGAGCAGGCCGAGCCCGGCGTTCACCTCGGCGGCAGCGGCCTTGATGAGCCCGAGGGCGCGGATGAAGACGCGGGGGAAGCGGATGCCGCTCACGGGGAAGTTCTCGATCGCCCGCTGCGTCTGCGCCCCGTAGAGCGCGTCTACCGGGACCTTGACTTCGCCGAGGGAGTCTTTTTCAATGCGAAAATCGGTCATAGGGAAAAGAATTTGAAACCTGGAATTTGTTGATACGCGAAACTCATGAAATTCATGAAAACGATAGCAAGGTCGCTTTTCTTCGTGTCGTAATGAACTTCGTGGCAATAAGCCGGGCCCTGAAGCGGTGCAGGATCATGGAGCCGAATTCCATGAACAATGACGCATCGGTGGTTCATGGGTCTAATTATAGCGACTTTGACCAGATTTTGCACGGTGATTTTTAAAAAAATAGAAAGGTACAGGCCATAGCAGTAGTGAGATCAAAAAAGCCACTTGTTGAGGAGAGAGAAAATTCGGCTTCATAAAGGGGATATGCAGAAGGCTTGAGTTGACCTGAAGGATAATTAATTCTATAATGAAAGCAAGAGGAGATGCGCCATGAACACATGTATGCAGTCCCAGTCCCAGCTACAGCATCACGATACGGGTGGAGATCGAGAACCGCATCGGCATGTTCGCCAAGATCGCCACGGCCATCGGCAGCGCCGGCGGCGACATGGGCGCCGTGGACATCGTGCGCGTGGAGAAGGGCAAGATCATCCGGGACATCACCGTGAACGCCCGCGACGAGGAGCACGAGAAGGCCATCGTACGGGCCATCAAGACCGTGGCCGGCGTGAAGGTCCTCAGGGTCATGGACCGCACCTTTTCGGCCCATGAGGGCGGAAAGATCGAGATCAAAAACAAGCTGCCCGTGCGGGACCGGAACGACCTCTCCAAGGTCTACACGCCGGGCGTTGCGCGGGTCTGCATGGACATCCATCAGAATAAAGAACACGCCTACCGCTATACCATCAAGGGCAACTCCGTGGCCGTCGTCTCCGACGGGACCGCGGTGCTGGGCCTCGGCGACATCGGGCCCGAGGCGGCGCTGCCGGTCATGGAAGGCAAGGCCATGATCTTCAAGGAGTTCGCGACATCGATGCCTTCCCCATCGTGCTCGCGACCAAGGACGTGGACGAGATCGTGACCACGGTCAAGAACATTGCGCCGGCCTTCGGCGGCATCAACCTCGAGGACATTTCCGCACCGCGCTGCTTCGAGGTCGAGGCCCGGCTCCGGAAGCTGCTCGACATCCCGTGTTCCATGACGACCAGCACGGCACCGCCGTGGTCGTGCTCGCCGCGCTCATCAATGTCTCGCGGCTGCTGAAGCGGGACCTTAAAAAGTTCAAGGTCGTCGTCGTCGGCGCAGGCGCAGCCGGTATCGGCAACGACGAGGATCCTCCTTGCCTCAGGCGTCAAGGACATCATCGTCTGCGACAGGACCGGCGCGCTGTATCGCCGGCAGAAAGCAGGGCATGGACCCTGCGAAGCGGGAGCTGGCAAAGCTGACGAACCCGCGGAAGGTGAAGGGGAGCATCTCTGACGCCATGAAGGGCGCGGACGTGTTCATCGGGCTTGTCCGCCCCGAACGTTATCACCGCGGACGACATCAGGAGGATGGCCAAAGACCCGGTCGTCTTCGCCCTCGCCAATCCCGATCCCGAGATCTCGCCCGAGGAGGCCATGCCGCTCGTGCGGGTCATGGCAACGGGTCGGTCCGACTACCCGAACCAGATCAACAACATGCTCGGCTTTCCCGGCATCTTCCGGGGACTTCTCGACGTGCGCGCAAAGGGCGTGAACGAGGCCGTGAAGCTCGCCGCCGCCCGCGCCATCGCCGTACACGGTCAACGAGGAGGAGTTGCACGAGGACTACATCATCCCGAGCATCTTCGACCGGAAGGTGGTCGCGTCCGTGGCGGCTGCAGTTGCCGAGGCCGCGAAGAAGACGGGACTAGCGCCGAAGTGACGAGCGCCGATGTCAAACGTGTTTTCTCACAGAGACGCTAAGACCGCCGAGAAAGATCCGAGCCTCTGTTTTTAAACCTTGCGATCCCTGTGTGCTTAGCGAGAAAGAAGCATTTTAAGCGTTCTTATGGAATTAACTCATCGTTAAGGGACAAACCTATGACCAGAAATCACGAACGATTACACCGGGACGAGAAAGACCTCCGCAGCCTCGCCATGACCGAGCTGCAGACCATCTATGCCGATCTCGGCCTGTCGCAGGACGAACTCGACCTCCTGTCCGTGCCGCGCCGGTCCTTCACGGTGAGCTTCCCGGTGAAGATGACACGGGCAAGACGCAGATGTTCACGGGTTACCGCGTACAGTACAATGACGCGCGCGGACCTGCCAAGGGCGGCATCCGGTTCCATCCGGAGATGAACGAGGAGCACACAAGCGAACTCGCCTTTCTCATGGCGCTCAAGTGCGCGGTCGTGAACATCCCCTTCGGCGGCGCAAAGGGCGGCGTTGTCGTCGATCCCCTGGAACTCTTCCAGGCGCGATCTCGAGCTTGTGACGCGCGGCTACATCCGGGCCATTGCGGATTACATCGGGCCGTTCAAGGATATCCCCGCGCCCGACGTGTATACCGACGAGCAGATCATGGCGTGGATCCTCGACGAGTACGAGCGGATCAAGCGCGAGCATGTTCCCGCCGTGGTCACGGGAAAACCGCCCGCGCTGGGCGGCATCAGGCGTGCGCAGGTATTCGACCGCGCTGGGCGGCGTCCACGTGCTCGAGCAGGCCATGAAGGAGCAGGGGCATGGAAGCTCACGGGACTCGTGTCGCGGTCCAGGGGTTCGGCAATGTGGGCGGGAATGTCGCACGCATCCTCCATCACTGGGGCTACACGGTCGTGGCCGTGAGCGACGTGAATGGCGCCATCCTGGACCCGAAGGGCCTCGACATCTCCGCGCTCAGACATCACAAGAACAAGACCGGCAGCGTCGTCGGATTCCCCGGCGCCAACGGCCATCACGAATGCCGAACTCCTTGCCATCGACTGCGACGTCCTGATCCCGGCGGCCCTTTCGAACCAGCTCGACGAGAACAATGCGCGAGACGTGAAGGCAAAGATCGTCCTTGAGCTCGCGAACGCGCCGCATCACCGCTGAGGCCGATGATATCTTCTTCAGCAGGGACATCTTGGTCATTCCCGACATCCTCGCGAACGCCGGCGGCGTGGTGGTGAGCTATTTCGAATGGAGCCAGAACCTGAGCAACGATCGCTGGCCGGAAGAGAAGGTCCTCGAAAAATTGAAGCAGACTCATGACCACCGCCTTCAATGATGTCCACAGGCCACTGCCAGGGAAATCGCGGTGCAGGCATGCGCAAGGCCGCGTACGAGCTGGCGGTGAAACGGATCCTGAACGCCGAGAGGCTGCGGGGGAATCTGTAGCCCCTGGCTAGAAAGACTGCGGCAAAAGCGAAAACCGCCCTAAATAACAGGAAAAATCCAAAGAACAATAGACAATTGAAATCAGAGACTGAGAACGGACAGATTTAGAGCGTAAGGTGCGGAGCGGAAAGCGGTTTGCGAGATTCTGGATGCACGATCGTGCTATGGCTATGAATTATAATTAAGGAAGGGCCCGAATAATACAAGGATAGAAACGATGAAAACGAAAAAGAATCTTATAATTGTCGGGGATCGGGTTCTTATCGACCCCGACGAGCGGATGGACAAGACACCTTCGGGGCTTTACCTTCCTCCTACGGTCAAGGAGAAGGAGAAGATCATGGGCGGGCACGTGGAAAAGACAGGCCCCGGCTATCCAATCCCTGACTCGACGCCGGACGAGTCGTGGACCACGGGAAGGAAAGAAGTGAAGTACCTTCCTCTGCAGGCCGCAGAAGGGGATTACGCGATCTTCCTCAAGGACGCTGCAATGGAGATCGAGTTTGAGGAAAGGAAGTACCTCATCGTTCCTCATTCGGCCATCCTTGCGATCGTGCGTACGGAATTGTCAGAAGAAAATGAGTAGGAAAGAGCCGTGAACGAAGTCGCGCCAGCTTACTTGCCAAGCTCGAAGTCCTCAGGTGAATGATACACAATGCGGGATGCCGTGTTCGCACCCTAAGAAATGGACGACCTCAGCCTGTTTTTCAAGCAACACTTCTCCTTCTGGCTTCAAGTATTCTCTCGGGCTTGAGCATAATGCAATCTCTAGCGCGGCAGGTTGACATCTGCCCCTTCCGCGCTAAAATAAAAAGAACAAAGCTGCATTGAGACTCTTATCTGCTATAGGTCCGCGAGGCCTTAACGCCTCTGAGAGTAAAGGTTTAAAAGACGATACTTCACCGGAGGAGATCATGAGAACCAGCAGGATGCGCGTCTTTTTCGCCCTAATTTCACTGTGCCTTCTCGCTCCGTCCCCGGCATGGACAGCCGCGGATGCGGACGTTCTCCGCGCAACGCTCACGAACGGACTGCGGGTGGTGATCGTGCGGAACACCCTCGCACCCGTGGTGACTACGGAGGTGAACTACCTCGTAGGATCAAATGAGGCGCCGGACGGGTTCCCCGGCATGGCGCACGCCCAGGAGCATATGATGTTTCGAGGCAGTCCAGACCTGTCCGCAGCCCAGCTCGCGAACATCATCGCCCTAATGGGTGGAGATTTCAACGCGGAAACCCAGCAGGGCGTTACCCAGTATTTCTTCACCGTGCCCAGCGACGATCTGGATGTTGCGCTCAACGTGGAGGCGGTGCGCATGCGGGGAGTGCTCGACACGCAGAATCTCTGGCAGCAGGAGCGTGGAGCCATCGAACAGGAAGTTGCGCAGGACCTCTCGAGCCCGGAGTATGTCTTCTCCTCACGCCTCCTTTCGGAGATGTTCGCGGGTACGCCCTACGCCCATGACGCCTTGGGCACGCGCCCATCGTTTCAGCAGACGACGGGCGCCATGCTCAAGCAGTTTTACGACTCCTGGTACGCCCCGAACAACGCCGTCCTTGTCATCGTTGGAGATGTGGACCCGCAGAAGACCCTGATGATAGTGAATAAGCTGTTCGAACAGATCCCGAAGCGGCCTGTGCCTCAGCGTCCCGCGATACGCTTGCAGCCGCTCAAGCCCGCCGCCATCATGCTCGAGACCGACCTTCCCTATGGGCTTGCTGTCGTGGCATTCCGCCTGCCCGGCTTCGAGAGCCCTGACTTCGCCGCGGGCCAGATCCTTGCTGATGTTCTGGATAGCCGGCGGGGGGATCTCTACGCTCTGGTTCCAGAGGGGAAAGCGCTCTTCACCGGGTTCGACGGCGGCGCACTTCCGAAAGCGGCCTTCGGGTACGCACTCGCGGCATTTCCTCCCGGAGGGGAGGGCCCGGGCCTGGTTAATACAATAAAGAACATCATAGCCGGTTACGTCAAGAACGGTGTTCCCGTTGATCTCGTGGAAGCGGCAAAACGTCATGAGATCGCTGATGCTCAATTTGAGAAGAACTCCGTTGCCGGGCTCGCGGCCGCCTGGTCCCAGGCGCTCGCAGTCGAGGGCCGGAATTCTCCGGACGACGACATTGAAGCGATCAAAAAAGTGACGGTAGAGGACGTGAATCGTGTGGCCCGGGATTACCTGAAGAACGATAGGGCGGTCACGGCCGTGCTTGTGCCGCGACCATCGGGCAAGCCCGTCGCTTCAAAAGGGTTCGGTGGCAAGGAGTCCTTTGCTCCGAAAGAGACCAAGCCTGTTGAACTCCCTCTATGGGCGAAGAAAGCAGCATCGTTGCCGCCTGTGCCTGTGTCTCAGGTGAACCCCGTGGTCTTCACACTCCCAAACGGGATCCATTTGATCGTCCAGACGGAAAGCGTAAGCCCTACCATCAGCGTCACAGGCCAGGTGAAGAACAACGACGATCTGGAAGAGCCATCAGGAAAGGAAGGGGTCTCCGAGGTGCTGGGGAGCCTTCTTTCCTACGGGACCACATCACTCGACAGGCTATCATTCCAGAAGGCTCAGGACGACATCGGTGCAGATATAACGGCGGGCACATCTTTCTCGCTGAGGGTCCTGTCGGACCGCTTCGATCGAGGCATGGAACTTCTTGCAGATAATCTGCTGCACCCGGCGCTGCCAGAAGCGGCATTCGCCGTTGTACAGAAGGAAACGATCAACTCTCTCCGGGGCCAACTTCAAAGCCCTGACTATCTTTCGAGGCATGCGCTGCGCGAAGCGCTCTATCCCAAGAACGACCCCGTGCTTCGAGACCCCTCGCCCGAGACCGTGTTGTCACTCTCGCTTCAAGACGTCAAGTCCTATTATGCAAAGGCGTTCCGTCCTGATATGACGACCATCGTAATCATCGGCAACGTGACGCCGGAGCGGGCACGGAGTGCGACTGAAAAATACTTCGGTGCCTGGAAGGCAGCCGGAACGAAACCGGCAACGGACCTTCCGCCGGTGCCGCCCAACAAGCCGTCAGTGTCCTCGGTCCCCGATACGAGCAAAATTCAGGACCAGGTGACGCTTGCAGAGACGATCGGCCTGACGCGCTCACACCCAGACTATTACACGCTCCAACTCGGCAACCACGTGCTGTCCGGCGCGTTCTACTCCTCGCGGTTGTACCGCGACCTGCGCGAGAATGCAGGCTTGGTCTACACGGTGGAGTCTTTCATTGAGGCGGGGAAGACCCGTTCCCTCTTCGGCGTCTTCTTTGCCTGCGATCCTCCCAATGTGTCAAAGGCGCGGGCCATGGTGGAACGTAATCTCCGCGAGATGCAGACGATGCCCGTGACACAGGAGGAACTGCAACAGGCCAAGACGCTCATGCTCCATCGGATCCCTCTCTCCGAAGCGAGCATGGACGGGATTGCCGGGGGGCTGCTCTCCCGCTCGCTTGAAGACCTGCCGCTCGACGAACCTGTCCGCGCTGCAGGGCATTACCTTGAGATCACGGCTGAGCAAATAAGGGATGCGTTTGCTAAGTGGATTCGGCCTGCCGATTTCGTCCAGGTCACGGTGGGACCGAATCCGGAGTAGGCGAAACGATCTCGCCCATTCGATGCAAATGCAGGCTATAGGATGTCCGGCACGGGGGCGAGAATCAATTGCGATTGTCGAAAAATACCCCCGCCCATGTGGGGGGGGGTATCATCAAAAATATACTAGAAAATCATTTTTTACTTGATAATCCCGCATGCTATTCGTCCACCGCCTCCACCCAGAGCTGCCGGCATATCGGAATAGTTATCACCACCGGCATGGATCATGAGCGAATGGCCCATCAGATCGGCAGTCTTGAGCCGCGGGGCGAGAACGGAAGTGGTGGCCTTGCCATCAGCCCCGACGTTTAGTGCCGGCAGATCGCCGAGGTGTCCCTTTCCAGAGGGCCCTTCGTGCTTACCTGTTCCTGCAGGATCATAGTGTCCGCCTGCCGCAAGACCCGCCACCTGCTTGCCGTCCTTCATGGCCGGGCCGCAGTCAGCATTCTGATGGACATGAAAACCATGGGTCCCCGGCATCAGCTCGCTGAGCATTGGGACCAGCAGAAGCCCTTGCGGAGTATCAGAAATCGTAACCGTGCCAATGCTCTTGCCCGCACCCTGATCGGTTATAAGGTTCATCTGAACGACGGTATCTCCTGCGAACACAGCTCCCGAGATCAACAAAATCAATCCAAGCACAGACAACAAAACGAATAGCTTTTTTCTCATGATGTTTCCCTCCTTTTGAGTTGTGATTGATATATGATAATTATATCACGTGTCTCATGTATCAGGCGATGCTCATTAGGAGGGCCGTCGCGGCATTGACATCCTGATCTAAGATGGTAAAATTAATATAGAAAAGGTCCTTAAAAAGGACGGTAAATGTCCTGATTTCATGCAATATTGTTTAGGGCGAAAGGCCCTTGGGTGCAGCCATCTGAGGGGGTGGGTGAATCTGAGAGGGCTTTTTGCCCGTAAGACTATTGACGTACGACTATGAAAAAGAACCTAACGTTCAAGATACTGGAAGCCCATCTGATTGAGGGTGAGCTGGTTCCCGGTAGGGAGATTGCCATCAGGATCGATCACACCCTTCTGCAGGATGCAACGGGAACGCTCGCGATGCTGGAGTTCGAAGCACTAGGCATAAACCGGGTGAAAGTCGAGCTTGCCGCTCAGTACGTGGACCATAACCTCCTCCAGACGGACAATAAGAATGCCGACGACCACAAGTTCCTTCAGACCGCCGCTGCCCGGTACGGTGTATATTTCAGCAAGCCGGGCAACGGCGTCTCGCACCAGGTCCATATGGAGCGTTTCGGTGTTCCAGGCAAAACGCTTCTGGGCGCTGACAGCCACACTCCGGGAGCTGCCGGGATATCCATGCTCGGTATCGGCGCTGGCGGTTTAGACGTGGCCCTGGCCATGGCTGGCTATCCTTATCATCTGACCTGCCCCAAGGTGCTCGGTGTAAAACTCATGGGAGTGCTCCCCGACTGGGTGAGCGCAAAGGACGTGATTCTCGAGATGCTCCGTAGATATGACGTGAAGGGCTGCGTGGGCAAGATCATCGAATACTACGGTCCGGGGGTGAATACCCTGTCCGCAACGGACCGCGAGACCATCGGTAACATGGGCACCGAGACCGGTGCCACGACCTCGATCTTTCCCTCCGACGAACGGACGAAAGAGTATCTGATCGCCCAGGGAAGAGGCGATGTGTGGGTACGGCTTTCCGCCGACGAGGACGCATCGTATGACGAGTACGCAGAGATCGACCTTTCGAAGCTGGAGCCTTTGATCGCCAAGCCATCGTCTCCGGGCAACGTCGTGCCGGTGCGTGAAATCGCTGGTCTCAAGGTGGACCAGGCGATCGTGGGCAGCAGCGTAAATTCGTCCTTCCGTGACCTTATGGTCGCGGCCAAGATGCTGGAAGGCCGGCGCGTTCATCCCGATACTTCGTTCCATGTGAACCCCGGAAGCCGCCAGGTGCTCGAGAATGTGTATCAGGCAGGCGGACTCCTGGCTTTTCTGACCTCGGGCACGCGCGTGCATGAACCCGGGTGTCAGGGGTGCATCGGCATGGGACAAGCACCGGCTACCGGCGAGGTGAGCCTCCGCACGTTCCCGAGAAATTTTCCGGGCAGGTCGGGGACCAAGGACGATAAAGTCTATCTCTGCTCACCCGAGACGGCCACAGCAGCGGCATTAAGAGGCGTGATTACAGACCCGCAGGACCTCTCAAGAGAAATGAAGTACCCGCATATTGAAGACCCTAAGCAGTTCCTTATCGATGAGAAATCCATCATTTTCCCGTCGGAAGATCTGAGGAAGACCGGGATCATTCGCGGGCCGAACATCAAGGCCCTGCCCGAACTTAAGCCCCTTCCGGATACGCTCGAGGCAGAAGTTGTGCTCAAGGTGGGGGACAACATTTCTACAGACACCATCATGCCGGCAGGGAACCGTGTACTTCCCTTTCGGTCCAACATCGAAGCGATCAGCGAATTCGTGTATTCCCAGATCGAGCCCGATTTTGCGAAAGAATGCAAAGCACGAGGGACCGTGATCGTCATCGGCGGCGAGAACTATGGCCAGGGGTCGAGCCGCGAGCATGCGGCGCTTGCACCGCGGTATCTCGGAGTTCGAGCAAAGATCGTGAAAAGCTTTGCCCGCATCCATAAATCCAATCTTTGCAACTTCGGCATCATCCCGCTCACCTTCAAGGACCCGAAGGACTATGATCGCATCAACAAAGGCACGAAGGTGGTGTTTCCGGATATCCGGAGAGCGGATCGAACGGGGTGACCGGGAGATCCCGGTCGAGGTTGAGGGGCAGACGATCATCACGGTACTGGATGTATCCGAGCGTCAGCGCAAACATCTGCTGGCAGGAGGGACGCTGAATTTTGTGAAAAATGATATTGCTCGTAGAGGTCTATCCACAAAGTTGAAATCACGAGCGGATTGATGAAGGTTCGTAGTTCACAGCTCAAAAAAAAGGTCGAATATGTCAATGAAAGCTGAAAATAGGAGAAATCACGCAGCAAAAACCTGGATGAAGTAAGAACAAAGAACATCGGACTGCGCGGTGTGACAGTGGCGGATACGAAGATCTCCGACGTCGATGGCGAGAACGGCATTCTTATCTACCGCGGGTACCGGATCGAGGAGCTTGCGGAAAACTCGACCTTCGAGGAGACGGCCTATCTGCTTCTGCATGACGCACTTCCCACAGCAGGACAGCTAAGAGAATTATCAAGCCGTCTTGTCGATGCTCGACGGATCCCGCGTTTTGTCCTTGAGAGCTTCAAACAGCTGCCGGCCCAGGCTCGGCCCATGGACGTGCTCCAGGCATCGATATCGCTTCTCGCCATGGCCGATCCCGAGCTTACGCAGGAAACGCGGGATGCAAACGTATCGAAGGCAATCCGGCTTATCGCGCAGGTCGCCGCAGTGGTGGCCGCCTGGCATCGGATACGGCAGGGACTGGGATCCGCTTCCATCCGATGATGGGCTGTCTCATGCCGGAAATTTTCTCTGGCAGCTTACTGGGAAGAAGCCTGACCTGGAGACGGCGAAAGACCTCGACACGGCACTGGTGCTCCATGCCGACCATTCATTCAATGCATCCACCTTCGCCTGCCGCGAGGTGGTGTCGACGCAGGCGCATATGTACGCCGGCGTTGCTGCGGGGGTGGGGGCCCTTTCCGGCAGCCTGCACGGCGGCGCCAATGCGCAGGTCATGAAGATGCTCATGGAGCTGCAAGAATGAGAAGGACATTGCCGGGTGGGTGAAGAAACAGCTCGACAGCGGCCAGAAGATCATGGGCATGGGCCATGCGGTGTACAAGACCACCGACCCCCGGGCGAAGTTCCTGAAGGAGATGTGCAAGCGGCTCGGGAAGAAACTCGGCCAGGAGCAGTGGTACCGCCTGTCCACGCAGATCGAGGAGACCGCGGTCACCGAGTTCGAGAAGCGGGGCAAGACCACGATCAAACCCAATGTGGATTTCTACAGCGCGCCGGTCTACCACATGATGGGTATCCCGGGCGATCTCATGACCCCGATCTTCGCCGTGTCGCGGATCGCGGGCTGGACCGCGCATATCATCGAAGAGAAGTTCGGCGAGGCGCAGGGAAAACCTGCGCTGTACCGGCCGTCGTCGGACTATATCGGCAACTACTGCGGAAAGACGGGATGCACCTATGCACCGGTGGAGAAGAGAAAATGACTGTCGCACAGCGCCGTAATTAGTCATTCCGCGATTGATCCGGAATCCAGTGGTTTCATTTTGAATTCCCGCTCTCAAGGGAGCGACAGTCAAGAAGAACGGAATAAAATAAACGGAGGATGCCAGATGGCAGATAAGAAGGCAATTAAGAAATTACGCAAGACCAGGCAAAGCAGCAGATCGCCCCAGAACAGAAACATATAGCGTCCTCCAAGCAGGGGGTGAAAAAAATGAAAGTCAGTTCAATGAAATCAATTAAAGAAAAAAGAGATGACGATCCAGTCAATCAATCCTTACACCGAAGAGGTGATGCAAGAGTTCACGCTCATGACGGAGCCTGAGATCAACGAGCAGGTTGTGCAAGTCCCGCCAGGCGTTCAACAGCTGGAGCGCTCTGCCCATTTCGGAGAGAGCGTTCCTGGTCAAACGACTAGGCGAGCATCTGAGGACCGAAAAAAGGAAATATGCGGAGCTCATCACTCGCGAGATGGGTAAGGCCATCAAAGAGTCGCTCGCCGAGGTCGAAAAGTGCGCCTGGCTCTGTGATTACTATGCCGAGAACGCCGAGCGGTTGCTGAAACCTGAGGAGATTAAGACGGAGAACAGGAAGAGCTATGTCATGTTCCAGCCCCTAGGCTTGGTGCTCGCGATCATGCCCTGGAACTTTCCGTACTGGCAGGCTTTGCGATTCGGCGATCCCGGCGATCATCGCCGGGAATGTGATCCTGCTGAAGCATGCCTCGAACGTTCCGATGACGGCACTCTCCATCGAGGACGCCTTCATGGCAGCGGGTTTTCCGGACAACGTGTTCAAGACCCTGATCATCGATTCAAGGGAAGCGCTCAGGCTCATCGATGACGACAAGGTCGATGCCGTTTCGCTTACCGGCAGCAACAAGGCCGGCGAAGAAGTCGGCGCCCATGCGGGCGGGAAGATCAAGAAGGTCGTGCTCGAACTCGGCGGCTCCGATCCTTTCATCGTGCTCGATGATGCCGATGTGGAAAAGGCGGGCAGGATGGCGGCCAATGCCAGAATGATCAATGCTGGCCAGAGCTGCATCGCAGCAAAGCGCTTCATCGTGATGGACAAGGTAGCCGATGAGTTCAAGAAACACTTCATCGGTCGGCTCAAAGAACTGAAGTCGGCGATCCGATGGACGAGAAAACCGATATCGGCCCGGTGGCCAAGCGGGATATCCTTAACGTCTCTGAATGAACAGCTGCGGGACGCGAAGGCTAAAGGCGCGGAGGTGATTCAGCTTGATCATACCTTCAAGAAAGGGCTGTTCTTTTCTCCATGCGCAGTATATAATCCGAAACAGAACATGCAAGGTCCTGACCGAGGAGGTCTTCGGTCCAATCGCGCCGATCATCATCGTCAAGAACGAGGATGAAGCAGTCCGCGTGGCCAATGACACGCAGTTCGGCCTCGGCGCCGCAATCTGGAGCAGGAACCGCGAGCGGGCGGAACGGCTGGCCGCAAGGATCGATGCCGGAACAGTTACGATCAACGACATGGTGAAGTCGGACCCGCGGCTGCCCTTCGGCGGTATCAAGAAGTCCGGCATCGGCAGGGAGCTGTCGCATTACGGACTGAAGGAGTTCGTGAACGTCAAGACGGTCGTTGTGAGAGAATAGATCACAGAAGCGATAATAACCAGGGAGACACAGCGGAAGTGAGAGAGTGAAAGTCAAAGGACGAAGTTCAAGGTTTAAACCAATGCCAAAGGAGAAAAAACGGAACGTTTGAGAGGGAGTGATTCGAGTTTGATTTGGCATTGTGAACTTTGAAATTTAAACTTCGCAGTGCCTTCCGTGGTTAATTTTTGTTTTCAATATCTACGAGGTCTGACTATCAATGAAGGCATCCGATCTGTTCGTGAAACAGCTGGAAGAAGAAGGTGTCGAGTATATCTTCGGTCTGCCGGGCGAGGAAAATCTCGATCTCCTCGAATCGCTCCGCACATCGTCTATCAAGGTGATCATTACCCGTCACGAGCAGGCCGCGGCGTTCATGGCAGCCACCTACGGCCGGTTGACCGGAAAGGCGGGCGTCTGTTTCTCGACGCTCGGGCCGGGCGCGACGAACCTGGTGACAGGCGTGGCCCATGCGCAGCTCATCGGCGCGCCGTTCGTATCCATCTCAGGCCAGAAGGCGATCCGGGACGAACTGGCAGGCCCGGTTCCAGCTCATCGACGTGGTGAGCCTGATGCGGCCGATCACCAAGGACTCCGTCTCCATCGTCGACCCGAGCACATCTCCCGACGATCCTCCGGAACGCTTTCAAGCTCGCGCAGGCAGAGCGGCCCGGTGCTGTGCACGTCGAACTGCCCGAGGATGTTGCGGAAAGCGAGACGGATGCAGTCAGTACAGAAGCGAGGTCTCGTGCGCAGGCCCGCGCCGGACCCCAAGACGATTGTCCGTGCCGCCGAGCTGATCAACACAGCGCAGCGACCGCTCATCATCCTCTCGTCGGGCGCGAACCGGAACCTGATCACCCGGCAGCTGATGCAGTTCATCGAGAAGACGGGGATCTACGCCGTGCACACCCAGATGGGGAAAGGCGTGCTGAGCGACGCATCGGATTACAGCCTCTTTGCGACTGGCATCCACAAGCGCGATTACGTGAACTGCGGCATCGACCGGGCGGACGCTGATCATCACGATCGGGTACAACATCGTCGAATATCCGCCTTATGTCTGGAACAGTCACCTTGACAAGAAGATCATTAACATCGATTTTGCCGAGGCGGAGGTGGACAAGTACTATGATCCGGATATCGAGATCATCGGCGATATTTCCTGCTCGCTTCGGCAACTCAGAGAATTGATTCCGGGCAGGAAGAATGATGAGACCTTCAAGTCCATCCGGGAATTCCTGAACCGGAAGCTCTCGCTTGACTTCAAGAAACGGTATCCCCTGACACCCCAGGAGATCGTGTGGCATGTGCGCGAGGTGCTGTCGCATGAAGACATTCTGACTCTCGACAACGGGATCTACAAGCTGTGGTTCTCCCGTCTCTACCGGACCTACAAGCCGAATACGTTCCTGCTGGACAACGCCCTCGCGACCATGGGCGCAGGGCTCTCGGCAGGCATCATGGCCAAGATGCTCAAGCCCGACCGGAATGTGCTGGCGGTGGTGGGGGACGGCGGATTCATGATGAACTCCCAGGAACTGGAGACCGCTCTGCGGCATAACGTTCCCCTTGTCGTTCTGGTCCTGAATGACAATGCTTTCGGATTCGTCAAATGGGAACAACAGAGCAAGGGCTTTGCGAGCTTCGGCCTGGACTATTCGAATCCGGATTTTGTAAAGTATGCGGAAAGCTACGGAGCAGTCGGCATGAAGGTGAAGGGAGGGGACAGTCTCTCGGAACTATTACGGCGAGCGTTCTCGCTGAAAAAGGTGGTCCTCATCGAGTGCCCCGTCGACTACTCGGTCAACTATGAAACTTTTTCCAGGGATCTCGCGAACATCGCCTGCGAATATTGATTCTTTCTTCCTGTCCGAAGACATTTGTCCGAATAAGGAAGCCATGAAATCAGACGAGAGAAAAGACTTTGACAAGGAGGCTGCCACTTGGGACCAGAACCCGGGCCGCGTCAAACTCGCCGATGACGTGGCTGATACGATCATCCGGGAGATAAAACCGACCGGGGACATGGACGTCCTGGATTTCGGCTGCGGCACGGGATTGATGACGCTCCGGTTGCAGCCTTTTGTGAAGACGATAACCGGCGCTGACAGTTCAAAGGGGATGCTCGGCGTACTCCAGGACAAGGTGAGCAGGTTCGGCTTGAAGAATGTAAAGGTCCAATTCGTGGATTTTGAGAGGGGGGGGCTGGTGGCAGGGAAGTTTCACGTGGTCGTCAGCAGCATGACCCTGCATCATATCCATGATCCTGCGCCGCTGTTTCGGCTGCTGCGCGACCTTCTGCATCCCGGCGGCACCCTCTGCCTCTCCGACCTGGACAAGGAGGACGGTTCCTTCCACGGCGATAAAACCGGCGTTTTGCATTTCGGTTTTGAGCGGCCGTACCTGAAAGGGCTTCTTGAAAAGGCCGGTTTTCAGGAGGTTCGCGACGTAACAGCCGCAGCGGTCGTAAAAGAGATCGAGGGGAAGGGGAAAAAAACATTTACAGTTTTCCTGATAATGGGGAGAAAGTAATGGCAAGCAGGCAGGCGGCAGCCGTCGTAGTGTTGGGATGTCATATTCCGTGAATCACAGAGCGGCCTTGACACATTCCTTGGATTCGCTGTCCAGCAGGTCCTTTACTTTGTTTAAGAGCTCATTGGGTGATACTGGCTTTGAAAGGAAGTTCACGCCATCTTCGAGGATGCCCTTTTTATGGATGATCTCGGCGGTATATCCGCTCGTAAAAAGCGCCTTTATCGCAGGGTGTATCTTCCTGATCGCGTCATAGGTCTCTTTGCCGTTCTTTCTCGGCATGATGACATCCAGGATGAGGAGCTGGATCGCATCTCTATTTCCCCGGTACTTTTGTATCGCCTCTTCGCCATCTGAAGCCTCAATAACGGAATAGCCGGACCCTTGGAGCACCGACTTCATAAGGTTCCTGACGCTGGTATCATCCTCCGCGATCAGGAGTGTCTCGGCGCCGCCTTTCGGCACGGAGGCGTTAACACGCGCTGCTTGCTCGACCGCGACCCTGCTCAGCGGGAGGTAAATATTGAAGGTGGTCCCGATGCCCGGTACGCTATGGACGTTGATATACCCGTTGTGCTGTTTTACGATCCCATAGACGATTGCAAGACCAAGCCCGGCCCCTTTGCCTGTAGACTTGGTTGTGAAGAACGGTTCAAAGATCCTCTCTACGGTATTCTTGTCCATGCCTGTACCGGTGTCCGTCACGGTCAGATGCGCGTATTTTCCGAGCTTCCCATAGCCGTGTTCCTTTACGTATTCGTTGCCCATCTCAACGATCCCTGTTTCAATGGTCAGCTTCCCGCCTTGCGGCATGGCGTCCCGCGCATTCGTGGCGAGGTTTATCAATACCTGCTCGATCTGGCCCGCGTCCGCCTTGATGGGTAGCGGTTCGCCGCGCAGGACCAGTGTGATCTCGATGTCTTCTCCGATGAGCCGCTCTATGAGCTTCTCGATCCGCCGCACGATCGTATTCATATCCACCTGCTTCGGAGCGATGATCTGCTTCCTGCTGAACGCAAGGAGGCTCTGAGTAAGGTTGGCCGCACGCTCCGTTGAGGCAAGAATACTGTCCACGCTCGGCCGGAGTGGATCGTTCTCATCCATTTTCATCTGCATGAGACTGCTGTATCCGATGATAGCCGTGAGAATATTGTTGAAGTCGTGCGCGACGCCGCCGGCCAGTGTTCCAACGGCCTCCATTTTCTGAGCATGTCGCAGCTGTTCTTCGAGCTTCTTTTTCTCGGTGATGTCGTTGTGGATCTCGATGACCGAAATGATCTTCCCCTGGGAATCCTTTAGCGGAAAAGATTTGACCTCGGTGTAGATGGGAATCCCTTCCTTATCGAAGTGCGTGTGGACGGAGGAGTGCGGTTCACCCGTCTCGAATGTCCGTCGTACGGCGCAGTCTTCACCTGACTCGTAGCAGGGCGTGGATATGTGGTGTGAGATCTCATAGCAGTGTCTACCTATAATATCGTGCAATGGCAGTTTGAGCTTGCTGCAGTAGGCCTTGTTGACGGAGGCGATCCTGAAGTCCGGGCTGATGACGATGAACCCTTCGTCCACGGTTTCAAGGACATTCTTGATGAACTCCTCGGAACGCCTGTGTTCGGTGATGTTCCTGAAAATAGCGCGGGTCGCGGTGGGTCGTCCATCCACCGTGCTGCAGTTGATGCTGCCTTCGACCAAGATCGGCCTGCCGTCCTTGGTCACAAATGTAGCGCCGATACGGTCGATTTTATCTCCAGCCACTATGCGCTGGAAGGCTTCTACACAGTCAATCCGCGAATCAGGGTGGATGATATCGAGCAGGGTGAGCCGTGCGACATCCTCCTCGGTATATCCGAGGGTCTCCTGCCAGGCCCGGTTGACATATTGAAACGTGCCGTCGGGGCCTACGCTCAGGATGAGGTCATTCGCGTTCTCGAACAGGTCCCGGTATTTTGCCTCGCTCTCCCGGAGTGATTTTTCCATGCACTTCCGTCCGGTGATGTTGCGTGCTATGCTCAGAATCCCGAGTATCTTCCCGCCTTGAATTTGCGGTGTCGAAATTATTTCTCCTGTAAGATATTCGCCTGATTTCGAGAGAATTCGCAGTTCGTAGGGATGCGGCGTCTTGCCTGCCAAAAGATGGCCGAAAGTATCAAGTGCCAGGGACAGGTCCTCAGGATGGATGATTGACTGAAAATGTCTGCCGAGGTATTCCGCACATGACAAACCGGTAATGATTTCGAACGCTGGGTTCAGGGTGGTGAATTTCCCTTCAAGGGAAAGTGTAAAGATGATGTCCTCGGCGGTATGAATGAGACTGCGATACCGCTGTTCCGATTCGCGCAGTACTTTTTCGGACGCCCTGAGCCTTCTCATAATAAGACTGCTATAGGCGCCGAAGCCGACGAGAATGAGCGTGGTAAATAGTCGCTCCAGAATTACGAGGAACGGAGGAGCCAGCAGTTGAGCGATAAAGTGCCCTCTTTTGAAAAGGAAAGCATCTGAGGCAGCGTCGGCGAGCCATATCATAAAGCCGAGGCCGAGGCCGATGAAGATCATTTTCCTTGGCATGTTCTTGCGCTGTATGCTTTCTAATCCCATCTTCATCCGCCTGAGAATGATGTTTGAACGTTTGTCCGCCTTTGGCGCACCTGTACGCGAATCTTATCGGGATTACAAGACGAAAACTTTAATATAAGGCTGTATGTCGCCGACGGTCTCGTTCGCAGTTCGGTCGATTCCTGAACGAAACAAAGCATGATTTGGATGTCTGTTCAGCTGTCAGGCAAAATGTGTGGCATAAAAAATCAGAACTGATATAATGCTTAAGATCCTGAAGAAAGATATTATTTCCATGATTGATGCGGTCATCTCTCACTTCACCCTCCGGGGAACACTCATTAAGGCAGAGCGGTTCGGTTCGGGGCTGATCAACGATACCTACCTTTGCCAGTTCGGTGATGTCGGCGATATTCGCAAGTACATTCTCCAGCGCATCAATACGACGGTATTCAGACATCCCGAACAGGTTATGGAGAATGTGGAGGTCGTGACCGCTCATATCGTGAGCAGACTCCTTGCGGAAGGCGTTCAAGACCCGTATGCCGTCACGCCAGCGCTCATCCCTACCCGTTACGGCCGTTCATTCCACCGCGATGACTTCGGAGCTTATTGGCGCATGCTTCATTATATAGAAGCGGGGCTCGTGTTTGATACGGTCAAGGATGTGCAGCACGCCTATGAGGTCGGCCGCGGCCTCGGGAGGTTCCAATCGTTGGTGTCGGACCTCCCGCCGGAACGGCTTCACGATACCCTCCCGGGCTTTCATCATACTCCGAAATACCTCAAAGAATTCGACGACGCGGTGAAAGCTGATGTCAAGCACAGGGCCGCCGGCGTCAATGCCGAGATAGCGTTCGTGTCACGAGGGCGCTATCTTGCTCCCCTGCTCACGGAGCTGATGAATTCCGGTCAGCTGCCGGTTCGCGTGGTGCATAACGACCCCAAGGTGAATAACGTGCTGATCCATGCGGCCACAGGCGGGGCCCTGTGCATGATCGACCTGGATACAGTCAAACCCGGTATTGTTCACTTCGATTTCGGCGACTGCGTGCGCTCTGCTGCCAACCCTGGAGGAGAGGATGCGGAGGATGTGAACAAAGTCAGCCTCGATCTGCCTCTCTATGAAGCGGTGGCCCGCGGATATCTGCGCGAGGCGGGCGATTTCCTTACGGAGAAAGAAGTCGAGATGCTGCCCACATCGGTGAAGGTGATCACCTTCGAGCTCGGTCTCCGCTTTCTGAGCGATTATCTCCGGGGAGACACATATTTCAGGATCAAATATCCCGACCATAATTTGCATCGGGCACGGGTCCAGTTCAAGCTGCTTGAAAGCATCGAAAAGGCCGAGGAAGACATCGCCGCCATAGTGAAAAAGGCCATGGTTACCGGAGACAGACATGATCCGCCGATGCGATGATAAAGACCTCGACGCTTCGCGTTTCTTGCGTCGTAGCGGTAAGATGTTCTTCACGTGTAAAAAGTAGTTGATCTCTGCTGGCACTAAAATCCTGTTTCTCAGCCCCTTAAATAATGCTATAATCCTCCATGCGTTTCATCGCCGATCTTCACGTCCACTCACACTATTCGCGCGCAACAAGCAAAGACATGTCGCCCGAAGGCATATGGAAATGGGCGCAGCTCAAAGGCGTCAACGTCATCGGTACCGGAGACTTTACCCATCCGGGGTGGCTCAAGGAACTGAGCGAAAAGCTGGAACCCACAGGTCACGGGTTGTTTAAGCTCAAAAAGGAATATCTGACCGATGATGTTCCCGAGTCGTGCAAGGCCGATGTCTACTTCGTCCTTTCCGCGGAGATTAGCTGCATCTACAGCAAGGATGGAAAGACCCGGAAGGTGCATTCCATCATCCTCGCGCCTGATTTTGCGAACGCCGCGCGATTGAATCTCTCCCTGTCGAAGATCGGGAACCTCAATGCTGACGGCAGGCCTATCCTCGGGCTCGGCGCAAAGGAACTGTTGAAGATTACGCTCGACGCTTCGTCCGACAACCTTTACATTCCTGCCCACGCCTGGACGCCGCACTTCTCGGTCTTCGGCGCTGCCTCGGGCTTCGATTCCCTGGAAGAATGTTATGATGAGCTCACCCCGCATATCTCCGCAATCGAGACCGGGCTTTCATCAGACCCGCTGATGAACTGGCGTCTTTCATCCCTCGACCGGATCACGCTTGTCTCCAATTCCGATGCGCACTCCACTGCCAAAATCGGGCGTGAGGCGAATATTCTTGACACCGAAATTTCGTACGACTCCCTGATGAATGCCATTAAGACGCGTAAGGGGTTCCTGGGCACCATCGAGTTCTTCCCAGAAGAGGGGAAATATCATTATGACGGTCACCGTGACTGCGGTGTGAGCCTCTCTCCCAAGGAGACGATACATCACGACTACCTGTGCCCAGTCTGCGGAAAAAAATTGACCGTCGGCGTGATGCATAGGGTTGAAAAGCTCGCGGACCGGGAGCACGGGTTCAAGCCTGCAGATGCGCCTGCTTTTACATCCATAATCCCTCTGCCGGAGATCATAGCCGAGGGTTATAAGTGCGGTGTAAGCACAAAGAAGGTGGATGCTCTTTATTTTCGTCTGCTCGCACAGCTCGGCAATGAATTCAGAATCCTCATGGATGCTCCGCTCGATGATATCGAACGCGCCGGTACGCCGCTCCTTCGCGAAGCAATCTCGCGCATGCGCGCAGGCAACGTGCATATCGCGCCCGGGTATGACGGGGAATACGGGAAGATAAGGATATTCGAGGAAGTGGAGAGGAAAGAGATGAAAGGGCAGCTCAAGCTGTTGTAAATAACCACGATGCATGACCGGATGAGAGGAGCCGTCTCATACTCATATCATGAAAAAGAAAACTATCTCATCCTTATTCCTCATAAGTGCCATCGCCGCAGTCGCAATTACTTTTATTTTATTGGGAAAGAAAACAGTAGATTACACCGATAGAAGTTATACCTGGTATGTTGATTATAACGAAAAAAGTGATGACATCTTTATTGTTTGCGGAAAGAAAATCGGAGAAATAAAAAGCGATGCGAACAAGCTCGTTGCTGCATTGAACGCGACTGATGCAGATCCACGGTCATCCGGGACCCCTGCAGAAAAAGAGCCCGGTCACCCTCCAAAAGTAAAGTTGATAAAGGTTAAAAATGGCGTGGCATTCGTTGAAATAATAAATGCTGGATATTTAACCCAAAGGATGGGCTCATCAGGAGCCCAGGATTATCTTGCTTCCGTAACCTACACGCTTACAGAAAATCGCCAGATTAAAAAAGTAAACTTCATTTTTGAAGTAGGCGATCATGCTGTGCCGGGGGTCTATACCCGGGAGACTTTTGCAAATTATAAAATTGTCATTGAGGACAACCGGTAGCGCTGATGGGTCTTCCGTCATACCAAATATTTGATGGCCTGAACGAAGTTCAGGAAAAGGCCGTGAAAACCATCGACAGCCCTCTCTTGGTCGTCGCCGGTCCGGGGACGGGGAAGACGCTTACCATCGTCCGCAGGATCGTTTATCTCATTCAGCAAGGCGTTCGACCGGAGGACATCCATGCCGTCACGTTTACGAACCGTGCGGCGCGGGAGATGCGGGAGCGTGCCGCAGCCATGCTCGGGAACGTAGCCGGGAAGGTATTCATCGGCACGTTTCACGTTCTCGGCCTCAGGATCATCAGGGAATGCCTTGGAGATTATTTTTTTATATACAGCAGGGATGAGCAGATCGAGCTCCTGAAGTCGTTGATGAAAAATTCGGCCAAGAAAGCTCAGCTGGCTGTTGAGAGGATATCACGGAAGCGTGTCATGCGGTTAAAGAAAAAGCATCAACTAGGCCAGGAACTGGCCAAAGTAACGCACGGGGAGAAGGAGATAAGCCGTATTAAAGGAAATACCTTTAGTTCGCATCCTTCATTGAACCGTGAAACCCCCACTACGGTCGCGTCAGCGATTTAGTGGCGGGTAGTTCATAAGGCATAGCTTCATGTTTTCTCTCCTCCGGATAGCTCGGCTGTAATGGCTGTGAGTCGAGCATGCCGCCATCTATGCTGATACTTCACCAAGCGCAAAGCAGCACGGGCAGCAGGCAAGAATTCTGGCGGGTTGGCGCGGACGAACTAGAGATTCATGCAAACGCATTCAGTCCGTTGGATGATTCTCTCCTCTTTACCTCCCCCTTCCATGTATGTTAATATGCTAGTGTGGGTATACAGCCGATCATCATTTCACGATCTGAACATTCCCTCTCCCGCAAGTGGATCAGTCCCAACGCACTCCGGGTGCTCTACCGTTTAAAGGAAAAAGGGTATCATGCATACCTTGTCGGGGGCGGGGTGCGCGACCTGCTGCTCGGCCGGGAACCCAAGGATTTCGATATTGCCACCGATGCCAAGCCCAATGAGGTCAAAAAGGTCTTCCGAAACTGTCGACTCATCGGTCGGCGGTTCCGGCTCGCCCACATCCATTTCCACAACGAGATCATTGAAGTCGCAACGTTCCGTGCCCTGGCGGCTGAAGAACCGGAGATCGAAGCAGGTCCGGAAACCACGGAACAGCTTCCCATCCCGGCCATACAACCGCCGTCTGAAAGCGCGGCGCCTGATGCGCAGGCCCCGCCTGTGGAGAAGCCCCGTCCTCCGCGGCTTCTCATGACCGAGGATGGCATGATCCTGCGGGATAATGTTTTCGGAACGCCAGAAGAGGACGCGCTGCGGCGCGATTTCACTGTGAACGCGCTCTTTTATAATATCGCGGATTTTTCAATCATAGACTACGTGGGGGGGATGCAGGACCTCCGGCTTGGACTCATCCGGATCATCGGCGATCCCGTTGTCCGTTTCACCGAGGATCCGGTTCGAATGGTTCGGGCCGTGCGTTTTGCCGCCATGCTCGGGTTCGAGATCGAGGAGAATACGTACCGCGCCATGCTTGAGTTGAAGGACCGGTTGGCGCTCGCGTCACCTTCCCGGATGTACGAGGAAGTGCTCAAGCTCTTTCTGCTCGGCGAGGGCGAGAAGACCTACCAACTGCTTAGGAAGACCGGAATTTTCGGAGTCATATTCCCGCGACTGAATGAGTGGGTGGACACTGAGTCCGACGGCTTCCCACATATCTGGATCGGCAAGGCCCTCGAATGGGTTGATGCGTGCGTGCAGGCGGGGAAACAGGTTCCGCCGCATATCCTGTTCTCGCTCATGTTCGGACAATTCATGGAGGAAAAATCGGAGGAGCTCAGGAAATCCGGTGCACCCGCGCTGGATGCCGTAACACGGACAGTGGCCGAGTTCCTCACGGAGGAGTCGCATCGGGTGATGATCCCGAAGAAGGTCGGGCTTCCGATGCGTGATATTTACTGGAATCAGTACCGTTTTGAGAAAACCGCCGGCAGGCATCCGCTCTATTTTCTCAGAAGGCCCGGGTTTGCCGATGCATTCGAGTACCTGCGCTTTACGAGCGAGACCACGGGTGAGAAAAAAGAGCTCCGCGCCTGGTGGAAGGAGTTCATCAAGAACCATCCTCTTTCTCCGGGGGAGGAAAAGGAAATTCAGAAGAGCCACGAGAAGCGGACCAGGCCGACCAGGAGAAGAAGGAGACGCGGAGGGAAAGACAAATCTGAAACGAGAAAACCTGACAAATAAAGCATAACTTTTTTGACCCGCAAAGTGCGCAAAGTTTTATGTAATTTCCGAATAGAAAATTCCATGTTCCGGCGACTTCGCGGTAAATTTGTTTTTATGTTTCCGGAGTCTTATGTCTAAGCCACCGCGTTTTTTTATATCCCCTGGGCAAGTTTCCGGCCCCGACATCACCATCACGGATGAGGACGTGCGCCATATTGCAACGGTTTTGCGCATGAAGACCGGCGATCATCTGCTGCTGTGCGACGGACGGGGGATCGAGTACACCGTGAAAATTTCCGATATCAACAAATCTGCGATCAAAACGAATATCCTGGGCCAAACCACGAGGGAAATCAGGTATCCGCTCATCACCCTCGGCCAAGGGCTGCCCAAGTCCGACAAGATGGACTGGATCGTGCAGAAGGCCACAGAACTCGGCACTGCGTCCATCGTGGCGCTTATCACCGAGCGGACGATCGTGAAGGTCAAAGACGAAGAAAAACGTCTTGTCCGATGGCGGAGGATCTGCCGTGAAGCGGCCATGCAGAGCAATCGTGCAGATATCCCGAGGGTGGAAGGGATACAGACCTTTAAAGATTATGTCCAGACGCTAGATCCCCGACCCGGGACCCTCCTCCTCCTACCCTGGGAAGAGGGAGAGGAGCCTATCAAAGGTGTGCTTCGGGGAAGGCCCGGAGTAAAAAATATCGTCGTCCTCATCGGTCCCGAAGGCGGATTCTCTGCGGTCGAGGCTGCATTGGCGCAAGAAAAGGGCTTTCATGCGGTGAGCTTGGGGCCGAACATCCTCCGTACCGAAACCGCGGCCGTGGCAGTGCTCGGCATGATCGGATACGAGTACTCGTAAAGGAAGTACCGGGTCCCTGATTCTCGATCGCGGGAGAGACGAAGTATCCTCAGACGGGGACCTTCGTGCTAAGTGAAGGATCGCATCCCACGATCTGCGCACCCGCAGGCGGGTTCCCGCCGGTTCGTATCTGTCCATGTGCTCGTTCCGGGTATGTGGACGGTCCAGCGCGGCCATACTCTGCCGGAACGCATCGAGTCCGACATCAGGTGCTCGCTGCCCAATGTGGAGGCGTTGACCCATCTTGATTCCTCGGGCGATCCTTCCTCATGGAAGGATGACGCCGGACATAGGAGTGGGAAGCCGCCCCTCCCACGCCCATCCAGGGATTAGCTGCAGACTCTTAATGAGGAGAGTTCCGCACCGGGTCAAACACTACGGCCCCGTGGATGCAGGCCCTGAAGCAGACGACCCATCGGACCCACCAACGTTAATGCCGTCCGGCCGGTTCCTCCCGGTATTTTCCTTGACACAAAAACAGCAGAGATGTTAATATCAACATCTACGGAAAGGCGGGATTCATGAAACTGGCGATTGGCTGCGACCACGGCGGCTGGGAACTGAAGGAAGAGATCGTCAAATTCATAAAGACAATCAAGAATATAGAGCTTGCTGACTACGGGGCCGCGGGTAGGGACTCCGTGGACTATCCAGACTACGGGAAAAAGGTCTCCGAGGCGGTTTCGAACAGGGGCGTGGACCGTGGCATCCTGATCTGCGGTACAGGCATCGGCATGTCGATCGTGGCCAACCGGTATCCCGAACGTGCGCGCTGCGCTCTGTCATGACCATTTCACGGCGCAGATGAGCCGGGAGCACAACGATGCCAATGTTCTGGTCATGGGCGAGCGGGTCATCGGCAAGGGCGTTGCACTGGAGATCGTGAAGACCTGGCTCGAGACTGAATTCGAGGGCGGCCGGCACCAGAAGCGGCTCGATAAGATACAGGAAATAGAAAAATCGATAAAAGGATAACACCATGTCAGGACTCAAAGAAACGGACCCCGAAGTCTACAACGCGATCAAGGGCGAGGAGGAGCGCGAACTCTCCAAGATCGTCCTTATTGCATCGGAAAACTACGTGAGCCAGGCAGTGCTCGAGGCGCAGGGCTCGGTGTTCACGAACAAATACGCCGAAGGATATCCTAATCGACGCTACTACGGCGGGTGCGAGTTCGCCGACCAGGTGGAGACGCTCGCCATCGAGCGTGCAAAGCAGCTCTTCGGCGCCGAGCACGTGAATGTCCAGCCCCACTCGGGTTCCTCGGCGAACATGGCCGTCGTACTTCAGCGTGCTCCAGCCCGGCGACACGATCCTCGGCATGGCGCTCCCGCACGGCGGGCACCTGACCCACGGGGCGTCGGTCAGCTTCTCGGGCATGCTCTACAAGTCCTTCTCCTACGGCGTGGACAAAAAAACAGAGCTGCTCGACTATGACGAAGTGGAGCGGCTTGCCGTGGAGCACAAGCCCAAAATGATCGTTGCCGGTTACAGCGCCTATTCGCGGATCCTCGATTTCGCGCGGTTCCGGAAGATCGCGGACAAGGTCGGCGCGTACCTCATGGCCGACATCGCTCACATCGCCGGGCTCATCGCGGCGGGCGAGCACCCAAGCCCGGTGCCCTACGCGGACTTCGTGACGACGACGACGCACAAGACCCTGCGCGGCCCGCGCGGCGGTATGATCATGTGCAAGGAAAAGTTCGGCAAGGCCGTGGACAAGGTCATCTTCCCCGGCATCCAGGGCGGGCCGCTCGTGCACGTGATCGCGGCCAAGGCTGTCTCGTTCAAGGAAGCGCTCATGCCCGAGTTCAAGGACTACCAGCGCCAGGTCGTGAAGAACGCGAAGGCGCTGGCGCGGCGGCTGACCGCGGACGGGTTCCGCATCGTTTCAGGCGACCACGGAAAACCATCTCATGCTCGTGGACCTGACTCCCAAGAACATCACGGGCAAGGACGCCGAGACGGCGCTCGACGCCGCGGGCATCACGTGCAACAAGAACAGCATCCCCTACGACCAGAAGCCTCCGGTGACCACGAGCGGCATCCGGCTCGGCACGCCGATCGTGACCACGCGCGGCATGCGCGAGCCGGAGATGAAGGTCATCGGCGACCTCATCTGCGAGGCGCTTGCGAACGGCCAAGTCCCCGGAGAAGCTCGCTGCGATCAAGGAGCGGACCAAGGCGTTCTGCACCAAATTCCCGCTGTTCGCGATGGAAAAGGCCGGGGTGTAAGTATAATAAATTTCCAAAATCTCAAAATCAGAAGTTCCAAAGAATAACCAATTATCAAATTTCAAACTACAAACAGTTTGATGCTTGAAATTTTGGTTATTGGAACTTATTTGAGATTTGGTACTTGTGATTTGGAGCTTGCTATGACCAGACCTACCTGGGACGAATATTTCATGGAGATCGCGCACCTCGTGAAGAAGCGCGCCACGTGCCTCCGCCGTCAGGTCGGCGCCGTGCTCGTCAAGGACAAGAACATCCTCGCCACGGGGTACAACGGCACGCCGTCGGGCATCGAGCATTGCCTCGACCGCGGTTGCCTGCGCGAGCAGCTGGGCATCCCCTCGGGCGAGCGGCACGAGATCTGCCGCGGCCTGCACGCGGAGCAGAACGCGATCATCCAGGCGGCCAAGCACGGCACGAACATCGAGGGCGCCACGCTCTACTGCACGAACCAGCCCTGCGGCATCTGCGCCAAGATGATCATCAACGCGGGCGTGAAGCAGATCATCTTCGAGGACGGCTATCCCGACGCCCTGGCCGCGGAGATGCTGAACGAATCCGGCATCAAGATCACGCAGTATAAGAAATCGAGAACCAGTTCGCAGCTAATGAAGCTCATGGTTGATAGCAGTTTCTATGAGCTTCGAACCATGAGACAATCGAGCTATAAAGAGCCAAACCATGCGCTGTCCCTATTGTTCCAGCCTTGACAATAAAGTTGTGGATTCCCGGATGGGGAAGGAAGGCGACTCCATCCGGCGGCGGCGCGAGTGCCTCAAGTGCGAGGGCCGGTTCACCACGTACGAGCGCGTCGAGGAAGTGCTGCCGTCGGTCATCAAGAAGGATGGGCGACGCGAGCCCTTCGACCGGCTGAAGATCCTGAACGGGCTCAAGAAGGCCTGCGAGAAGCGTCCCATCAGCATCGGAGATGCTCGAAAAGACCGTGGAGGAGATCGAGAAGTCCCTCCAGGAGAAGGGTCTTAAGGAGATCCCGAGCACGGTCATCGGCGAGGAAGTGATGGAACGGCTGCACAAGCTGGATGAAGTCGCGTATGTCCGTTTCGCTTCGGTCTACCGGTCCTTCAGGGACATCAACGAGTTCATGAGCGAGCTCAAGGACATCCTGAGCAACAAGGAAATGAAGGCCGTGAAGGAGACCACCGAAAAGCCGCAGAAGCCGGAAGACAAAAGTCCGAAGCCGGAGAAATTATCCTTGCCTTTTGACACGTAGACCCTTGATCTCTGTGATCACATCCTATGACCGACCTTATCGTTGATATAGCCGTCGGTGTTTCCGTAAACAAAACCTTCCACTACCATATACCCGCGGAGATGAACGGACGTCTCGTACTTGGCTCGCGCGTGCTCGTCCCGTTCGGCAGCAGGCGCATCGCCGGAACGGTGATCGGCTTTTCGAACAAGACCGATGTGGCTGGTCTCAAGTCCATCATCGAGATCCTCGACTATCCCCTCATGACGGAACTCCTCACCCTCGCTCGCTGGATGTCCGACTATTATATGTATCCCCTCGGTCAGACCATCGAAGCCCTGGTGCCCAAAGCTGTATCGCGCGCAAAACCAAAGAAGAAAAAGTATATCCGCCTGTTGTCAATCCCTCTCCCTGGTGGGGAGAGCGGTAAGGTGAGGGGAAAGAAGCAAGCTGAGCTTGTGCGCCTTCTTTCGGAACTGGGCGAGATGGCCAGCGATGAGCTCCCTGCATTCTCGTCTCAAACCATAAGATCCCTGTGCAATGCCAGGATCGTCGAGATCATTGAGCGGGAAACTCCCGTTGCTGCAGCGCCTGAAGGTTTTACCCCGAGCATCCCGCCCGTGCTCATGCCCGAGCAGTCCGAGGCAGTGCAGGGAATCACCGAAGCGGTTGCCGCCAAACGATTCGAGCGTATTCCTGCTCCATGGCGTGACCGGGAGCGGCAAGACCGAGGTTTATCTCCAGATCATCAGCGAGGCTCGCCAATACGGGTAGCGGTGCCATCGTGCTGGTGCCCGAGATCGCGCTCACGCCGCAGCTCCTGCGCAGGTTCAGGAGGCGCTTCGGCAACCGCGTGGCCGTGCTTCACAGCGGGCTGACGGACCGCGAGCGGGCCGACGAATACCGGCGCATTCAGGCAGGTCAGGTGGATGTCGCCGTCGGCGCTCGTTCGGCGGTCTTCGCGCCCGTTCGAGACACATCGGGCTTATCATCGTCGACGAAGAACATGAGAATTCGTACAAGCAGGACGAGGGGCTCCGTTACCATGCGCGGGACGTTGCGGTCATGCGCGCAAAGTTCCAGGACGCCGTTGCCGTGCTCGGCTCGGCCACACCGTCCCTCGAAAGCTACTACAACGCAAAGAGCGGCAAATACCGCTATCTCCATATGGCGAACCGCGTGGACCATCGTCCCATGCCCGAGGTGGCGGTCGTCGATCGTAAAGTCCTGCCCAAGTCCTCGCTCTATTCGCCCCTGTTCTCGTTGAGCAGATCAGACAACGGCTCGAAAAGAACGAGCAGGCTCTCCTGCTCCTGAACCGCAGAGGTTTCTCGTCCGTGCTTATCTGCGGGGACTGCGGCGAGGCCGTCAAGATGCCCGAGCTGCAGCGTGTCGCTCACGTTTCACAAGGCGGAACAGAAGCTCAAGTGCCACTACTGCGGGTATTCTCATTCGGCCGCCGGACCGATGTCCGTCGTGCTCGAGCATTAACATGAAGTTGCTCGGCTCAGGCACGCAGAAGATCGAAGAAGAGCTGAAGGCGCTCTTTCCCGGTGCACGGATCAAGCGAATGGACAGCGACACGGTCAAAGGCAGGCAGGCCTACGATACGCTGCTCCGGCAGGTTGACCGGCGGGAGGTGGACATCCTGCTCGGTACGCAGATGATCGCGAAGGGACACGATTTCCCGTCGGTGACGCTTGTGGGCGTTGTGGACGCCGATGTCGGGCTGAATCTGCCCGACTTCCGGTCATCGGAAAAGACCTTCCAGCTCATTACCCAGGCCGCGGGCAGGGCTGGGCGGGGAGAGACCGCGGGTGAAGTGATCATCCAGACCATGAACCCGCGGCACTATTCCATCCAGTACAGCAGGACCCACGACTACGAAGGGTTCTATGATGAAGAGATCTCGTACCGCAGGGAACTCGGGTATCCGCCTGTCGGGCGGATAATCAAGCTCGAAGTGAAAAGTGCCAATGAGGCCCACGCCGCTGAAGCTGCGAAGACCGCGCAGACCCGCATGCGCAGCCTGATGCGGGGAAAAGAGACCATACTCCTAGGTCCTGCACCCGCGCCGATAGCAAGGGTGCGCGGCCAGTATCGGTTCCAGCTGCTCCTGCTTTCTCAGAAACGTGACCTAATCAGGTCCCTGGCCGAAGAGGGTAGGAATATCGTGGAAGAGAAGTTTGGCAGGAAGTGCAAGGTAATCGTTGACGTGGACCCTATGAATCTGATGTGAAATGTATAAGGCAAATGAAATTGTTGCCGAAAATGGAAAAAATTTTCCGCGAAGACGCTAAGGTGCAAAGAAAACACTGAATTTCATTTTAAGCTTTTAAAAACTCTCTCAGAATTTGCGCATATGCGGTTAGAATTTTTTTGTACCGGTTGTCCGAGTCAGGGAATAATCGATACCAGCCTCAGTGCACCGGAGAAGGGCCAATGGATGCCTCGGCCCGTTTCATCAGGAATACGAGAGGGAGAACGCAGAGGATGAGTGCGCAGATGGTCAGGAAGGCATCGGTGAAGGCAAGGGTTGTAGACTGCCGGACCAGTTCCCGGTAAATCAGGCCGTCGGCACCGGTAGCTGGCAGCCCTTGCGATCCTAGGAAAGCCCCTATTTTGTCCCGGTAAATAGAATAGGCCGGATCGAAAGGGCGCAGGTGCTCCACGAGACGCGTCTGGTGAAACTGAGCCCGCCGGGAGAGGATGGTCGTCGTAAAGGCGATGCCTACGCTACCCCCCAGGTTCCGGAGCAGGTTGTATAGAGAAGTTGCCTCGGTCATGTTCTCCCGGGAGATGTGGGAGAGGGTCATCGTGGTGAGCGGTATGAAGGTCATACCCATGCCGATGCCGAGGATCGTCCGCGGCCAGACAAAGGTCCAGAAGTCCGTGGTGAGATTGAACTGCGACATCATGTAGGTGCTGAGGGCGCAGATCACTATACCGACGACAGGAAGGCGCTTGGGATTGACTTTGCCTATCAGTTTGCCAGCAAAAGGCATGGCGAGCATGGTGGCGATGCCGCCGGGACCGAGCACGAGGCCGGCATAGAACGACGTATAGCCCATGATCGATCTGGAGAAAGATGGGCAGAAGCACGATGCTCCCGAAGAGGTTCAGAAAGACGAAGAACATCACCGTGGCGCCGCTCGTGAACGTACGGTCCTTGAACAGCTTGAGGTTGACGATGGGATGTTCGGAATAGTACTCATTGATCACCAAGCAGCACGAGCGATACAACCGAGATGATGCGAAGGTCACGATCAGGTTTGAAGCGAACCAGTCCTCGCTTTCGCCCTTGTCGAGCATGAACTGGAGCGAGCCGAGACCGACGGCAAGGAACACGAGGCCCCAGTAGTCGATCTTCATCTTCTGGCGCTTCATGTACGGCGGGTCCTGGATCACGATGACGTTCATGATGATCGAGAGGATGCCGATGGGGATGTTGATGTAGAAGATCCAGCGCCAGGACCAGTTGTCGGTGATCCAGCCGCCGAGGAGCGGGCCGACGATGGGGCCGAGCATGGCGCCCATGCCGAAGATGGCCATGGCCGTGGCCGTGTTTTTCCCGGGGAAAGGTTTCGAGCAGGATGGACTGGCTGATCGGAACGAGCCCGCCGCCGCCGATGCCCTGGAGGATCCGGAAGAACACGAGGCTGTTGCAGGCTCCAGGCCGAGCCGCACATGAAGGAGCTGAAGGTGAAGAGGGCGATGGAGGCGATCTGGTAGTTTTTCCTGCCGATGAGCCGGGCGAGCCAGCCCGCCATGGGGATGACGATGGCGTTCGACACGAGGTAGGCGGTGATGGTCCAGGTGGACTCGTCGTATGCCTGCGGAGAGCGATCCCCTGATGTGATCGAGCGAGACGTTCACGATCGACGTGTCGATGATCTCGATCAGCGTCGGGAGCATTACCGTGAATGCGATGAGGCCACGGCTCATGGTGCCTCTGTTCATTTTGCGATCACCGTGGGCACTACAGACATGCCGATCCTCAGGATGTGGTCCTTGTCCGTTCCTTCCTCGAATACGATCTTGACCGGTATCCGTTGTACCACCTTGACATAGTTGCCCGTGGCGTTCTCCGCGGGGAACAACGAAAAAGTCACGCCGGTCCCGGCCATGATACTGTCGACCTTGCCTCTAAACACCTTCCCTGGATAAGAGTCCACCTCGATCTTCACTGACTGTCCCGGGCGGATGTTCTCCATCTGTGTCTCCTTAAAGTTCGCCGTTACCCAGATGTCGTTCAGTCCGACCACGGCCATAAGCGGCTGGCCTGGCTGGATCTGGTTTCCGATCTGAGCCGACTTCTTCGTGACGTAGCCGTCAACCGGCGCGTAGATCTTCGTGTACTGATAATTGAGCTCGGCCAGTGTTGCTGTTGCTTCCTTCTGCTTGATCGTGGACACCTGTGTCAGCTTCTGCGATTCCGCCGACCGGAGCTGCTCTTCGGCCGCCTTCACCTGGGCGACGGCCACCTCATAGGCCGTCATGGCCCGGTCGTAACGGTCGCGGGGGAGGACCTCCTTCTGATAGAGGTTCTCGGACCGGGTCTTCTCGATCTCTGCCAGCTTTAGGTTCGCCCGCTGCAGTTCGAGGTTCGCCCTGGCCGCCGCGATCCGCGTCTCGGCCTCGTCGAGCTTCGCCTTTTCCGCACCTACAGAGGACGACGCCTCGCGTAACCGCGCGCTGTAATCTGAAGGATCGATCTCGAGCAGAAGGTCACCTTTATTCACAGGCTGGTTATCCGTAACGGAGATCTCCTTCACCGTGCCGTTGATCTTTGCCGCGATCGTATGGATGTTCCCATCGATGAAAGCGTCATCGGTGGAGACGTGCGTCCTGCGGTACCCTGAGTAGAAATAACCGGCGATGAGGCCGACGAGGACAACAACCCCGACGATCAAGAAGGCTTTTTTCTTTTTCTGATTATTATTGCTATTCTCAATCTGTGCCTCTGCCATTCTGGATCTCCTTGATGGTTATGGCAACGAGCAAAGAGCAGGGGGCATAGAGCTAAAAAATAACGTCACGCGGCCCTTATATCCCATGCTCTTTGCTTCATGCTTCCTTCAATTTACTTCCCGTATACGCTCATGAGGTCCCCGCCCATGGAATAGAGGAGGCCTGCCTCGGCCCGCGTGAACCCGTAAAGCGCCTTATATGTATTGGACTGCGTTGTGCTCATAAGCGTTACTGCGTCGAGCACCTCAAGGGCCGTTCCAACGCCTTCCTGGTATCGGAGCCGCTGGAGCCGGAGGTTTTCTTCGGCTTGAGCAACGGCGGTCTTCGTCACGTCGATCTGCTGTGCCGAGCTCTGAAGATTGAGGTAGGCACCCTTGACATCCAGCCGGACCGCGTCGACGATCTTATCCCGGGTCGTTTTGAGCGATGCAAGTTCGCTTTTGCCGATGTGCACCCGGGCGCTGGTAGCGCCTCCATCAAAGAGGTTGAAGTTCATGCCCGCAATGAGCGACCAGTTTCGGGGATAGACCTGGAAGTCGTTCTCCTGGTACTGGTATCCTCCCGAAAGGTAGAACGTGGGGAAATATGCAGCTCGGGTCGAATTGATGCCTTCTTCCTTGGAGCGGATGCCCGCGTCGAGCACCTGGATCTCCGGGCTTTGTGCCTCGGCGGCGGTCCAGGCCGCTTCGAGCGTAATACCTGCTGACGGACTTGTCTTGACCTCTTCGGGCTGCACGGCGTCGTTCAAGGGGCGCAGAAGGAGGCTGTTGATCCGCGACGCCCTCAAGGAACGAAGATTATCGGACGTCAGGTACCGCTGACGTGAATCGGCAAGCGTCACATCTGCCTGGAGCACCTCATTCTTCGTAACCACACCGGCGCTGTACCGCAATTCGGCATCCCGCTTATGCTCTTCGTACTGCTTGACCTCCTCGGTGGCAACCTGAAGGAGCTTATCTGCTTCCAGGAGATCGTAATAGGCGAGAATGAAATCCAGGGCGGACCGGTTCCGTGCCCGCTGGGTTGCAATTTCCCTGGCCTTGAGATCATATTTGGCAGCATCGATCGATGATGAGGTCTTCCCGAAGTCATAGAGCAGCTGGTTCGCCGTCACACCGTAGGTAAAGAACTGCTCCTGAGCTGTAGGAGCGATCACAGTGTTGAATCTCGCCGTTGGCTGGTATCGAAGCCATGTCTCGTTACCGTAGATGTTCACTTGGGGCAGCCAGGGGGAACGGGCGAGAGACACGGAGTTCCGTGCTACCTCTTCGTCGGACCGGGCGATTTTTATATCACGCCCGGTCTCAGCAACGATCTTGAGGCCTTCGTCCAGGGTAAGAGCCCGGCCAACATGGGGGGAGAGGAGCATGCACAAAAATAATAAGATCTGAAATCGCCTCATGGCAATACCTCGGGGATGATCTTTAAAAATGTAAGTGAGCACTATAATACGATAAAATTAAAAAAAAAGGAAGCGTTCTTGTAAATTATTGAAAGAAATTCTTTCAGGCCTAGATTTTGCTTCAAATCTCTTTCAGGGTGAATTATAGTGTTGCCATAGTTTAGGAAGGGAAGGGGCCATGAAAGCATGCCGCAGGTAATATCCGCAAGCAGAAGGACCGACATTCCCGCCTTTTATGCGGGCTGGTTCATCACCCGGTTGAAGGCCGGTTATGTCTATGTCCAGCAGCCGTATACGAAAAAGTCGATATGCGTCTCGCTCAAGCCGGAGGATGTAGGCGCCATTGTCTTCTGGTCCAAAAATTACGCGCCGCTTCTCAACAAGCTCGAAGCTATCGAGGAAACCACGAAGAATCTCTTCTTTCATTTTACTATCACGGCAAACAGAGAGCTCGAGTTCAATACACCCGATTACAAAGATTCGATAAAGGATTATATCTTTATCGCCCGGCGGTATTCAAGGGAACAGATAGTCTGGCGGTATGACCCCATCTGCGTTACTGATAAATTATCCTTCGAAATTCATGAAGAACGATTCGTGCAGTGCGCCGAAAGACTCAAGGGCTATGCTCGGAATTGTATTATAAGCTTTGTGCATCCCTACAAGAAAGCTCTCGACAACTTGAAGAAATATACGGACCACGTTTTAATTGATCTTCCAATGGATAGGAAACGGGAATACGCTCATTGTCTGTCTGAGAGGGCAGAATCCTACGGCATTCAGCTTTATGCCTGTTGCAGTGATTATCTGCTGTCTGAAAAAATAAAAAAAGGAAGCTGCATAGACGGAGTCTATCTGGCTGAGATATCGAGAGCGCCTATCGACACTCGACGGGCCGCAACACGAAAGGAATGTGCCTGCACAAAAAGCGTTGATGTCGGGGCATACGACACCTGTGCGAACGGGTGCGTATATTGCTATGCGAACATCGATAAAGACAAGGCGGGAGCGGCGCAACAGCGGCATCATCCTGGATGGAATGCGCTCGATATGCAGGTGGATGAAAAGGAATCAGAGTGATTGAAGACCGGAAGGCTTCATTTCGCTTTTTAAAATAGTTATGAATGGAATGTCATTCTGGGATAATATTTCGTTTCTCATCTGTCTTCCCTGTCCTGCTATGATTTTCACACGCGATTCAAGTATCATTGACAAGCTTAAGAAAAAAGTCTAAATTATTTAATTCTGAGCATAGTTGTGATATGAAGATGGCCATTTCAATCTGTAATTAATGATTGGGATATGAGTATACTCCCAAAGATGGTGAGATAGATGAACCTATTAACAACCAAGCGGATTTGTTAAATTCCCTTAAGATTTTGGAGATTGAAGGTGCAGCGACCACAAAGCTATAGATACTATCTTGCAGCTATAGTTTCACTAGTAACATTTGTTGTCTATCTCTCGTCTCTTCACCATGAATTCGTTGAGTGGGATGATGCCCAGTATGTTGTTGAGAATCTCCATATCCGAGCGATTAACATCGCCTTTGTCAAGTGGGCATTTGCCGATTTCCATGCAGGCAACTGGCATCCCCTTACATGGATATCTCATTCCATAGATTATGCCATCTGGGGATTGAATCCACTAGGGCATCATCTAACCAACGTTATTCTCCACACTGTCAATACCTTTGTCGTGGTATTGCTCATAATAGGCCTCCTCAATGTATTGAAAGAGACAACAATAAAAAAAGGGCTATCGGAATTCTTACATGAGCGGATGATACTTATAACTGGAGGGGTAACCGGTCTTTTGTTCGGTCTTCACCCTTTGCACGTAGAATCAGTGGCCTGGGTTGCGGAACGGAAAGATCTTCTGTGTGCCTTATTCTTCCTGCTCAGTATCACCCTGTATACGAAATACGTAAATAGTATAAATAACGAACCGGCTCAAGAAAAATTATCGCTGCGATTTTTCAATAAACAATACTTCATTGCTTTTGTATTTTTTATTCTTGCGTTGTTAAGCAAGCCTATGGCGGTCACCCTCCCCTTTGTCCTGCTGATTTTAGACTGGTATCCGTTTAAAAGGATCCAGTCTCTGAAGACATTTTGGGTTGCATTTATCGAGAAAATTCCTCTTATTGCCTTGAGTCTTATTTCATCAGTCCTGACTGTTTTGGCACAGAGAGCGGGAGGGGCCTTAGTGTCGATGGAGTCTGCACCGCTTTCGACACGAGTGCTGGTAGGGGCCAGCTCTCTTATTGCCTATCTCTGGAAGATGATTTGGCCTTTGAATTTAATCCCTTTTTATCCATATCCAACGGATGTATCACTTTTATCTTTGGAGTATCTTGTCAAAATTGTTTTTGTTATCGGGATTACGATAGTCTGTATAGTTAGTGCTAAAAAACAGAGATTATGGTTGTCGGTCTGGAGTTATTATGTCATGACCCTGATTCCCGTGATTGGTATTGTTCAGGTGGGGCGACAAGCAATGGCAGACAGGTATACTTACTTACCGAGTCTGGGGCCATTCCTTATAATGGGTTTAGGAGTGGCATGGGCTTCCAGAAAGATGAATACATTCCCTCGGTGGGGTCTGATCATTAAACTTCTAGGTGCCGCCATCTCTATTCTTGTGTTTGTTTCTATGTCATATTTAACATTCAGACAGATAGGCATATGGAACAACAGTATCCGACTGTGGAGCTACGTTATCGGAAAACATCCAGAAAGAATTCATCTCGCCTATTATTTTCGCGGCTTGTCCTTTCTGAACACGGACCAAACTGATAAAGCAATCGAGGATTTCGATATGGCAATTGCTTTGGATCCGTATTTTGGTGACGCTTTTTTAAATCGAGGTACTGCTTTTGAAAAAATAGGCAAGTTTGATAAAGCGATCGAGAACTTCGATAAGGCAATCGCTTTAAGGCCTACTTATGAAGCCTATTTCAATCGAGGGATAACTTTTGAAAAAATGGGGCTGCTCGATAAAGCAATTGCAGACTACGATAAGGCAATTGCTTTGAACCCATATCGTTATGAAGCCTATCATGCTGGGGGCAAATTATATGGCAAGGCCGGCCTTTTCGATAAATCGATAGAATATTTTAATAAGTATATTGCCATAAATCCGAAGCATGCTGAATCTTACAACAACCGAGGTATTTCCTATGTATACATTGGTCAGGATGATAGGGCATTGGAGGATTTTAATAAAGCAATTGCCTTAGATCAAAATATTGCTGTTACATACCGAAATCGTGGAAATCTTTATCTTAGAATGGGCAATAAAGAGTTTGCCCTATCGGATTTCCAAAAAGCATGTGATTTAGGGGACGAAAAAGGATGTAACGCGTTGAAAGCGGTACCGTAGCATGGATTTTGTAAAATTGGTGGATTGCATATTCCAAAGCATTTCTGCAGCGGTTCCGGGGAACAGCTACCACGCATGTAATGGACCGAATTGGGTGGTAAATTCCAGCCGGCAATATCAATAGCTTTGGCGTTCGAGATATGCGGATGAATGGATGAAAGGGATAACGCAATGTTTCTGTATATGAAACGGATTTTCATAATTGGAATTCTTCTTTCCCTCTTCGCCTGCGCCCGTCCGCCGGTGCCGGTGACGAAGCCTGAAGACGCGCTTGAGCAGAGATCGTGGTGGCGGGCGGCGGCGCCGCGCGACGACCAAGCTTTCAAGGACATCTCCGCTGCGGTGCATCAGAGCCTGGAGTACTACAGGAAACTTCCGCCAGAGACGCTTTTTTACCTTGGCCCCGAACGGGTCACTGCCCTCGAAATGATCGTAACGCTCCAGAACTTCCTATTAATTATTGAGAACGATTCGCTCACCTATGACCAGAAGGTGAGGAAGATCAAGGATGAATTCATCGCCTATCGTGCAGTCGGCTCGAATGGTAGCGGCAGGGTGCTGTTCACCGGATACTATGAGCCCCTGCTCTCGTGCAGGCTGATTGCCGATGATACATACAGATATCCGCTCTACCGACGGCCGGATGACCTCATCGAGATCGACCTGACGCAGTTCGGCGACAACTTCCCGAAGAACAAGCTTTTCGGCAGGTTGAACAATAAAAAGGTCATTCCTTACTACTCTCGCGAAGAGATTAACCACAAGCAGGCCATCGCGAACAAAGGCCTGGAGATCGTGTGGTGCCGAGACCCCGTGGAGATCTATTTCCTTCAGGTGCAGGGCTCGGGCAAGGTGGATTTGGGCGACGGGAACGTTGTGAGCGTACTTTATGACGGCCAGAACGGCAGGTTTTACAAGAGCATCGGCAAGTATCTCATCGAGAGCGGCGTGATGACCCAAGAGAACATGTCGATGCAAGCGATCCGCGAATACCTGCACACCCATCCCGACGAGCTGTTCAAGGTTCTCAACCAGAATCCGAGCTACGTCTTCTTCCGTATGGACATGGGTCCGTCGCTCGGGAACATCGGCGTGCCTCTCACCCCCGGACGTTCGATAGCCACGGACAGCAAGCTCTTTCCCAAGGGCGCCCTCGCCCTCATTTCAACACAGAAGCCGGTGGTCGAAAACGGTTTTATCAAGGAGTGGGCGCCATTCACCCGGTTCGTGCTGAATCAGGACACAGGCGGAGCCATCAAGGGGCCAGGCAGAGCGGACCTGTTCTGGGGAGAGGGTCCTGAGGCCGAGATCGGGGCGGGGTATATGCATCAGGAAGGGGAACTGTATTTTTTGATGCGAAAAAAGTAAATACGTTATTGATCGCCACAGAGTCCACGAAGGATAACGAAGCTTGACAGAGTAATCAGCGGCGATTACACCCCTTGCAACCACAGCACGTACATCAAACAACAGTGTCATTGCGAGCAACCACCGGGAGCGTGGCAATCTAGTTTTTAATAACGATTACTTCGTCGCTTCGCTTTTCGCAGCAACATTTTTTTATTATACTCTTTTTAAACTGAATTAGCGAAGTTGTAAGCCCTCAGATATTTAATGTCGTTGTGCATATCTCTTTATCCATCCTATACGAACCTTTACTGGTGAACCTGACTGTGCGAACTTTTACTTGTGGCCAAACTATGGCTTGGTCTCCAATAATACTCAAATGCCGCTTCCTCGCCTTCTCCTCCGGCTCAAGATCGATGGTTTCAGCCTGCCTTGACAATGTCCTTATCTGCGCTTACACTATATAGAAGGGATGCTTCCGAAGGAGGGCGCTGTGAACATCAAAGACCTTCAACTGCCGGTGTCCGAACTCCGGCATACAACAGATCCAGCGGAATTCCCGTTTCAGACCACTGCCGAGCTCTCGCTCAAAGACGAAGTGATCGGCCAGGTGCGGGCCGTAAAGTCCATCGAGTTCGGTCTATCCATCAATAACCACGGCTACAATATCTTTGTGTCCGGCATACCGGGCACAGGCAGAAATACCATTGTCAAGTCCATCGTGAGACGGATTTCCCTGGACCGTCCCGTTCCCGACGACTGGTGTTACGTCAACAATTTCAAGGACCCCGACCGTCCGCTCGCCATCAATCTTCCGCCGGGAAAGGGCCGCGAGTTCCGGCGCGACGTGGATACGTTCATCGACGTTCATGCAGAGCGAGATCCCCAAGGTCTTCGAATCCAAGGAGTACGAGGAGCAGAAGTCCCGCATCGTGGAAGACGCCGAAAAGGCGAAGGAAGTCCTCTTCAGCGAGGCCGGCAGGCGCGCACTCGAGCTCGGGTTCCAGCTCTCGATCACCCGCACAGGCATCGTAAAGGTCCCGCTGTGGAAGGGCAAGCCGCTCCAGCCCGCAGGAACTGGAGAGCCTCTCGCCCGAGCAGCGGCTCGAGCTTGAGGAACGCGAAAAGAAGGTGGACGCCGAGATCCGCGATTTCCTGTCCAAGGCCCGCCAGCTCGACAAGGAGGCGCACGAGAAGATCCATGAGCTGAACCGCCGCGTCGCGCACTTCGCCATGGGCCACCAGCTCGAAGACCTGAAGGAAAAGTACCGCGTCAATCCGCGCATCCCCGACTATCTCACCGAGGTCGAGGAAGACATCCTGAGCAACCTGCGCGAGTTCCTCGGCCAGACGCCGGAGATGCCGTATCCAGATCGAGGGCATGGACAAGGCAAGCTTTCTTGAGCGCTACAAGGTGAACGTGATCGTGGACAACGCCGAGACCAAGGGCGGGCCGGTCGTAGAGGAGGCTAATCCCACCTACAACAACCTCGTGGGCCGCATCGAGCGCAAGGCGCGGTTCGGCGCGTTCTTCACCAACTTCATGATGATCCGGTCCGGCTCGCGTGCTCCAGGCCAACGGCGGCTACCTCGTGCTGAACGCCCTCGACGTGCTCCGGAGCCCCTTCTCCTGGGACGCGCTCAAGCGGATCATCAAGAAGAACGAGGTGAAGATCGAGGACGTGGCCGAGCTCTACGGCTTCACCACCGGCGGCATCAAACCCGAACCCATCCCGGTCTCGCTCAAGATCATCATGCTCGGGAGCCCCTGGCTCTACTACCTCCTCTATTACTACGACGAGGACTTCCGCGACATCTTCAAGGTCAAGTCCGATTTCGATACTCAGACCGCGAGCTCCCGCGACGAGAAGATGCGCTACGCGAACTTCATCGGCAACATGGTGAAGAACGAAGGACTGCTCCCCTTCGACCGGGGCGCGGTTGCCGGAATCGTGGACTATGCCGTGCGTCTGACCGAGAAAAAGGACAAACTCTCGCTCCGGTTCAGCGACCTCACGGACCTGGTGCGCGAGGCATCGTACTGGGCATCGCAGGCCGGAGGCGTGGTGGTGACCGGCGAGCATGTGGACAAGGCGCTCGACGAGAAGGTCTACCGGGCGAATCTGATCGATGAGCGCATCCAGGAGCTCTTCACCGACGGTACGCTCATGGTGGACGTGGCGGGCGCGGTACCCGCGCAGGTGAACGGCCTGTCGGTGTACGATATCGGTGATTTCTCTTTCGGCAAGCCGTCGCGCATCACGGCCCGCGTGTACCTCGGCAAAGGCAGGCGTCATCGACATCGAGCGCGAGGCAAAGCTCTCGGGCCGCATCTACAACAAGGGCGTGCTCATCCTCTCGGGCTATCTCGGCGGCGCCTACGCGCAGGACAAGCCGCTTTCGCTCTCCGCGAGCCTGGCCTTCGAGCAGAGCTACGGCGAGGTGGAGGGCGACAGCGCCTCGGCCGCGGAGCTCATCGCGCTCCTCTCGGGCATCGCCGAGGTGCCGGTGAAACAGAACCTTGCCATCACCGGATCGATCAACCAGAAGGGGGAGATCCAGCCCATCGGCGGCGTGAACGAAAAGATCGAGGGGTTCTTTGCCGTGTGCAGGAACCGGGGCCTGACGGGCGACCAGGGCGTGATCATACCGCAGATCAATGTAAAGAACCTGATGCTCAAGAAGGAGGTCGTCGACGCGGTCAAGGAGGGGAAGTTCCATGTCTATGCCGTCAAGACCGTGAACGAAGCGCTCGAGATCATGACCGGGATGCCGGCCGGTGAACGCAGGACAGACGTGGACCTATCCCGAAGGCACGGTCAACTTCCTCGTGGACAAGCGACTCAAGGAGATGTCGAAGAAACTGAAGGCTGAAGATAAGGGCGAAGAGAAAAAAGAAAAGAAGGAAGAGAATAACGAAACCGGACCGAAATAAAAGCAGCCGTGACGATCCATTCCATTTTAGCCCCTTGTCTTCTCTCCTTCACTTGCTCTCAGCCCCTCAAGAAATTCTAAAATTTTTTTCTCTTCAGCGTGAATCCGGGTCGTCGTGATTTCTATATGGTAAGATTGTTATATACCGCATAAGCAATGGAGGGCTGCATGAAGGCTAAGGCCGGGAGAGAAAAAAGTCGTGTGCTTCACAACGTGAGCCTCCTAACGGACCACGATATTTACCTGTTCAAACAGGGGAACCACTTCAAACTCTATGAGAAGCTTGGCTCCCAGGTCATGACTGTGGGCGGTGAAGTAGGAACTCTCTTTGCGGTCTGGGCGCCGAACGCGGCAAAGGTGTCGGTGATCGGGGACTTCAATGGATGGGACAAGAACGCCCACGCGCTTCGCGCGCGGGACGATGGATCAGGCATCTGGGAGGGTTTCATCCCCGGTGTGTCCCACGGCACGCTGTATAAGTATCATATCCGCTCCCGAGTGCATAACCACGAGGCTGCAAAGGGCGACCCCTTTGCCTTCTCCTGGGAGGTCCCGCCAAAAACTGCATCCATTGTGTGGGACGTATCGTATGCATGGAGCGACTCGGAATGGATGAAGGACCGCCACAGAAGAAATGCATTGAGCTCGCCGATCTCGGTGTATGAACTCCATCCCGGATCATGGCGCAGGGTTCCTGAGGAGAACAATCGCTCCCTAACGTATCGTGAGCTCGCGGACATCCTCCCCGCGTACCTCAAGGACACGGGCTTCACGCACGTGGAGTTCATGCCGGTAATGGAACACCCCTTTTATGGATCCTGGGGATACCAGGTTACCGGCTATTTTGCGCCCACGAGCCGCTACGGATCGCCCCAGGACTTCATGCATCTCATCGACCGCCTGCACCAGGAGGGGATCGGTGTGGTCCTCGACTGGGTCCCATCCCATTTCCCGGACGACATCCACGGGCTCGTGTATTTTGACGGGACGCACCTCTATGAACACGTGGACCCGAGGAAGGGGTACCATCCTGAATGGCATAGTTACATCTTCAACCACGGCAGGTATGAGGTGCGCAATTTCCTGATCAGCAACGCCCTGTTCTGGCTGGACAAATACCATGCCGACGGGCTCAGGATCGACGCGGTCGCTTCCATGCTCTACCTGGACTACGCACGTAAGGAGGGCGAGTGGATTCCGAACGCTTATGGCGGAAGAGAAAACCTGGAGGCCATCGACTTCCTGCGGAGCCTGAACCGTGAAGTGTACCGCGCATTTCCCGATGTCCAGACAATTGCCGAGGAGTCCACGGCCTGGCCCATGGTCTCGAGGCCCGTACACGTGGGTGGGCTCGGTTTCGGCATGAAATGGAACATGGGGTGGATGCATGACACGCTGGAATACTTTTCCACAGACCCCGTCTTCCGCAAGTACCACCAGGGCATGATCACCTTCAGCATCTGGTACGCGTTCTTCGAGAACTTCATGCTCCCCCTGTCCCACGACGAGGTGGTGTATGGCAAGGGTTCCCTTGCAGGCAGAATGCCGGGGAACGGAAAACAAAAGCTGGCAAACCTCCGTCTCTTGCTGGGCTTCCAGTACCTGCATCCGGGCAAGAAGCTGGTGTTCATGGGAGGCGAGTTCGGACAGTGGAGAGAGTGGAGCCATGAGGAGAGCCTGGACTGGCACTTGTTGCGCTATCAGGAACATAACGGGGTTTGGCAGTGGGTCAGGGACCTGAACCTGCTCTACCGGAACGAGGCCGCGCTCCATGGATTCGATTTTGAGCCTGCGGGGTTCGAGTGGGTGGATTTCAGCGACCAAGAACAAAGCGTCATCAGTTTCCTCCGAAGGGGGAGAAAAACAGAGGACCTGTTCCTCGCCATCTGCAACTTCACCTCTGTGCCCCGATTCAACTACCGCGTGGGTGTACCCGAAGGAGGCTGGTGGAGCGAGGTGCTAAACAGCGATGCTGTGGAATACGGGGGTGACGGGTACGGGAACGTCGGAGGCGCAGAGGCTGAGCCCGTTCCCTGCCATAGGAGGGACCACTCCCTCTCACTTACTCTTCCGCCCCTGAGCCTTCTGGTTTTTAAACGGCACCATACTCCTCAATCGTGATGGAGGAGAGGAGGGTGATGTCGTTTCACCTTGACTATTATCCACCCCTGCGTGATAATCAACGCCATCTGCAGAGTTAGGACAAATTCTCAGCAGGAATTACTAAATTCTCATCCGGACAAGACGGCGAGATACTCTGTCAACCGCTGGGACGCGAAGGTCGCGAAGTGGTTGGTAGTCAAAAAATATTCATTTGTGCCGTTCTTTGCGCTCTTCACGTGGTCGCAACTGATTTTGGGTCATGCGACTTTGCGGCGAATAAGGTTTTTGATGATATCTTTAAGGAGAATTGCGGAAAGCAATGAAGGCGGCAGATAATAAAAGAGAATTTTCATTGTGGCAGGACGAGGTAAGGCGCGTAGCGGCCGGCATCCGGCGGCGCGTGCTCGACCATACGATCAGGAACAACGGCGGTTATCTCTCCCAGGCCTGTTCCTCGGCAGAGATCCTGGCGACGCTTTATGTAAAGGTCATGGACCTCGGCAAGATCGACATCCCTCTCGTGCCCCAACCCTTCCCCGGTGTGCCCGGCCCGAACAATCCGGATTACTTTACCGGCGCTGCTTTCAACGGACCCGGGACCGGACCACGACCGGTTCTTTCTCTCTCCGGCCCAATATGCCCTGGTCCTGTACGCGACGCTGATCGAGACTGGCCGCATGGCAGAGGAGGGGCTTCTCCAGTTCAACAAGGATGGAAGCTCGGTCGAGATGATCGGCGCGGAGCATTCGCCCGGCATGGAGACCATGACCGGCTCTCTGGGCCAGGGCATCAGCCAGGCAGCGGGCATCGCCATGGCCAGAAAGACGAAAGGGCGAGAAGGGCAGGGTCATTCATCTTCATGTCCGACGGCGAGTTCCAGATCGGCCAGACCTGGGAGGCGCTCCAGGCAATGTCCTTTCACATGCTCGACAACGTGATCATCTACGTTGATGTGAACGGTTTCCAGTGCGACGGCAAGATGTGCAATGTCATGGACATCGAACCGCTGGACAAGAGGCTTGAATCCTTCGGAGCGCGGGTGTTCCGGGTGAACGGTCACGACATCAAGCGCCTGGCAGAGGCCGGATCGCTGACACCTGACGGCCGGCCTGTTGTCGTGCTCGTGCGATACCGATGCTGCGCGGGGACATCGATGTCCTGAAAGCACGGGCACCGAAGATGCACTATGTCCGCTTCACCTCCGAAGAGGAAAAGGGCCGCTACGTAGCTGCCTTTCAGGAGCTCTGCGGAAAAGGACAAGCGCCTGAACCAAAGGCTGCGCAAACTGAGTCGAAACTTCAAGGTAAACCTTATGCAGGCCCCGAGATCGTTTCCAGGGTCCATGCGAAGAATCTCGTCAAATGGGCTGCGGACAAACCGAAGGTGCTGGTGCTCTCTGCCGACCTCACGAGTTCCACCGAGATCGACCTGTTCCGGGACACCTATCCCGACCGCTTCCTGTCCATGGGCATTGCCGAACAGAACATGCTGAGCTTTGCCGCGGGCCTTGCGCGGGAAGGGTTCATCCCCTTTGTGCATACCTTCGCGGTCTTCATCTACCGCCGCGCCTATGACCAGATCGCCATGTCCGTTGCCTATCCCAATCTGCCGGTGCGGATGATCGGTTTCCTTCCGGGCATCACCACGCCGGGCGGTGCGACCCATCAGGCCATCGAGGACATCGCGATCATGCGGGCACTACCGAACATGACCGTCCTCGAGTGCGGGGACGCGACCGAAGTGGAATCCGTCCTCGATGTGATCGAGAAGATCAACGGGCCCGGTGTATGTGAGGATGCTACGGGGCGAGATCCCACGGCTCTTCGACAACGAGCCCTATGCAATTCGGGAAGGCGCGGGTGCTTTCCGAAGGCAGCGACGTAGCGATCCTGACCTCGCGGCATCATGACCGAAGAGGCCATGCGGGCAGTACAGGTCCTCCGGAAACGGGGGCTTTCGATCCAGCATATGCACATCTCGACATTAAAGCCTTTTGACGATCAGTCCGTGCTCGATGCGATCGCCAAATCACGCTACGGTGTGATCACCATGGAGAACCATACCATCATCGGCGGCCTGGGGACCATCATTGCCGAGAAGATGGCGGAGGCAGGCATGGAAAAGAAGCTCGTGCGCATCGGACTGCGGGACACCTATCAGCTCACGGGGCGAGCAAACAGTATCTCCTGAAGAAATACGGAATGGACGCTCTTGCCCTGATCAAAGAGGTGGAAGCCATGGTCGGGAAAACATTCAACATATCCGAGGACGAGCTTACCAAGACGCACGTTGCCGCGGTCCACAGCAAGGCAAAGTCAGAGGCGCTGTGAGCGACCAGGGAGCGACCGGGATCAAGGGCAAGCGTAAACGGCAAATGCTTTGGTTTCTCGCAAAGGCGCAGATGTCGCACAGGCAGGACCTGTGTTTATTCGTCTCTTCGCGTTCTTAGCGTGCATACGAGAGACAAATTATATTCCTGGATTCCCGATTCCGCGGGAATTACGAACTCAATCGCTTTATCGATGAATCTCTCAGAAACTCAGGCACAGTACAAGGTAAAGGTATATTCATGATCATCAATAAAACCTGTACTCCCGAATCTTTGTTTTCCTCCGGCCGCTTTTTCGTTACCTACCGGCTGTTCGGCAGTGAGCAGGAGGCCCGCGCTAAGGCAGAGGACATCTGCATTGAGCAGACCGTGGAATTCCCCGGCGATCTGGTTCCAGAAGGAATCATCAGGGACCATGTGTTCGGAAGGATCGAGGAACTCAAACCATGGGACACTGAAAGCTTCAAGGCAGTGATCAGCTATGCAGTGGAGATCGCTGCAGGCGAGCTGACCCAGTTTCTGAATGTCGTATTCGGCAACAGCAGCATCAAACCCGGCATCAGGGTGGAGCATCTCGATCTTCCCGGGTCGTTTCTCCGCTGCTTTAAAGGACCCCGCTTTGGCCGGGAGGGGATACGACGCCTTGTAAACGTCCCGAAGCGGCCGCTTCTTTCAACGGCGCTCAAGCCCATGGGTCTTTCGTCAAAGGAGCTTGCGGATCTGGCCTACCAGTTTACCGTGGGAGGTATGGACATCATCAAGGACGACCACGGCCTGAGCAATCAATGCTGTTCTCCTTTCGAGGAACGGGTCAGCCTTTGTGCTGAGGCCGTGCAGAGGGGGAACAAAGAAACGGACCAGCGGACTATCTATGTAGCAAATATCTCCGCTCCTCATACCGAAGTGATGAAGAGGGCCAGGATTGCTAAAGACGCCGGCGCAGGAGGGCTGATGGTTGCTCCGGGAATAGTCGGTTTGGATGTGATGAGAGAGCTGGCGGATGACGACAGCATCGCTCTGCCGATCCTCACACATCCGGCCTTACAAGGAAGTTTTGTAACAAGCCGGAACGGAATCTCCCATGGCGTCATCTTCGGACAGTTCGCACGCCTGGCAGGAGCGGACGCGACCATCTTCCCGAATTTCGGAGGCCGGTTCTCGTTTAGCCGCGAGGAATGCGAAGAGATCGTCAAGGGGACCTCTGTCCCTATGGGACTAATCAAAACCATCTTCCCTGCACCAGGAGGCGGCATGAGCATCGACAAAGTACCGGACATGCTTGAGACCTACGGGCAGGACCTGATATTCCTGATCGGCGGCGGGCTGTTCCGTCACAGCCCTGACCTCATTGAGAACTGTCGCCACTTCAGGAGAATGGTAGAGCAGATTAAGTAGGGCAATGCCCAGAGAAAGAGGCGACTATTCGAGTATCGGGGTGTCGATGTGCAAAGCAAAGACATTTATTCCCTAGAGATGGCCCAGGAAAAAAATCTGCCACGTGCGGTCTGGGACCAGAAGCGTTCACCCCGGACGCAGAGGTTTCGCTATGAGGTGATGCATAATGCTTACTGAGGTCTGCATCCGATTACCCGATTGGCTCAAGAACTTTGTGACGACATCCCCAGAGGTGTTCCCAAATGTTGAGGACCGCATGCGCTTTGTCATATCGCTTGCCCGGCAGAATGTGCAGCGCACGACGGGTGGCCCCTTCGCTTCTGCGGTTTTCGACCACAGCGGTCGCCTGATTGCCCCGGGGGTCAACATGGTGGTCACGTCGAATTGCTCCGTCCTCCATGCGGAAATCGTGGCGCTCGTTCTTGCTCAAAAGACCCTCGGCAGGTACGACCTCAGCGACGAAGGGAAGCTGCATTACGATCTGGTTGCAGCCGCAGAACCCTGCGCCATGTGCTTTGGCGCTGTTCCGTGGTCCGGCGTGCGACGACTGGTGTGCGGGGCGCGGGATGAAGACGCGCGGGCCATCGGGTTCGACGAGGGCCCCAAGCTGAATGACTGGGTTGAAGCTCTCAACAATCGAGGTATAGCAGTGGTGCGTGACGTTCTCCGAGAGGAAGCGGCGGCAGTGCTTCGGGAATACGTTGCGGCAGGAGGGACGATATACAATTCCGGTCGTCCGGGCGGATCATCCCGGGAATGAATGCTTGCTTGAACTAATGTCCGTGCATTCCCCCTCCTTGGCGAATTACCAGGAGGCGGGTCAAGCGGACAGCTTCCCTCTACAGTCGCAACAGCGATTTAGTGGCGGGTAGTTCATAGTGACAGCGCGTACGAGGTGCAGGTTGACAGAACTACCAATGGCCAATCAACGAAGGAATAACTTAATGCTTGACGCATTGACGACTGTATGAACTAGCGGCGAAGCTTGGCTTCAATTGTTGAGATATTAACGGCTCCCGTTCAGCTATCCTCCTGCTTTGCAGCGAAAACCCCGGATCGAATTTTAGAATTTTATGCCGGAATTATCATACATGGCAATCAGGATTAGAGAATTTTCAAAAACCCATCCGACTTGATAAATACCTGCAGACTATCACGATCTACAAGGACCGTTACTATAACTTCTTCTGCGTTCCCTGCCTCTTATCATACGATTTTGTGCGGTTTTTGAGATTGGCATGAACCGTTTATGGGACTTGACGAAGACTAAAAAAGGGCTCCGGTGAATTGCCGGAGCCCCTCCTATTAGATTCTGTTCGCTGTCTGATTACTTTGCTTTTACTTCGATGTCCGTGGCCTTCATCTCATACTGGATGGTGACCTTGGCGCCGACCTTGAGGTCACCTTTGACTTTGGTGTTCGCGTCCTTGGCGATTTCCCACTTGTCCTTGCCCTTCTGGACCACGATCATGGTATCCTTGATCTCCAGGACCGGCCCGGTTACCTGATAGGTCTTGACGGATTCGGCGAATGCGACTGCTGCTATGAGCAACAACACGACTACTACTACGACCACTGCACGCTTCATAGAAAACCTCCTTAGGTGTGAGATGATAACGCTCAAAATTATAACGGATATAGGTGCCACTGTCAAGGCACCCGGCCGGCACCCGGCCGGATCCTCGGGTCACTTGACGCCAGGAGCTACCGTTTTTTCCCGCCGAGGATCGAACCGAGCACCCCGCGAATGATCTGCCGACCGATCTGGCTGCCGATGGCATGAGCAGCGCTTTGAGCCATAGCTCCGAAGATCCTTGCGGTTTCGGACTTAGGTTCGACTGAACGCCCCTGGCGTACAGGTGCCGTCGTTTCCTCGCTCTGCTCTTCTGCCGTCCGCTGCTTCAACTTCTCGTAGGCAGACTCACGGTCTACTTCTTTCTCATAGTGGCCGAAGAGCACCGACGCTTTGATGGTCGCCGCACGTTCGTCCTGCGAAAGCGGCGTAAGGCGGCTCCGAGGCGGCAAGACGGTTGCACGTTCGACCACGGTAGGGGATCCCTTTGTATCGAGCATAGACACGAGGGCCTCGCCCACGGCGAGTTCGGTGATGACCTTCGAGACGTCGAGGCTTGGATTGGTCCGGAATGTCTCGGCCGCGACCTTGACAGCCCTTTGGTCCTTGGGTGTGAATGCCCGCAGTGCGTGCTGGACCCGATTGCCGAGCTGGCCGAGGACTGTTTCGGGCACATCGAGCGGGTTCTGGGTCACGAAATAGACGCCGACACCCTTGGAGCGGATAAGCCTTATGACCTGCTCGATCTTGTCTTCAAGAACCTTCGGCGCTTCGTCGAACAGGAGGTGGGCTTCGTCAAAGAAGAAGACGAGCTTCGGTTTTTCCGGATCACCTACTTCGGGCAGTGTCTCGAAAAGCTCGGCCAGCATCCAAAGCAAGAAGGTGGCGTAGAGCTTCGGTGCCTGCATGAGCTTGTCCGCGACGAGGATATTTATCACGCCTCTGCCCTCGGCGTCAGTCTGCATCAGGTCCTGCAGGTTCAAGGCCGGTTCGCCGAAGTACGTGGCGCCGCCCTGCTCTTCAATGGTGAGCAGTCCGCGCTGGATAGCGCCAATGCTCGCTGTTGCGATGTTACCGTATGCGGTTTTGAACGTATCCGCGTTATCGCCGACGAACTGCGTCATGGCCCTGAGGTCCTTGAGGTCGAGGAGAAGCAGGCCGTTATCGTCGGCAATCTTAAAGATAAGCGTGAGGACGCCGCTCTGGACCTCGTTCAAGTTCAGCACGCGTGAGAGGAGGAGCGGTCCCATCCCGGATATGGTGGTCCGGACCGGATGTCCCTGCTGGCCAAAGACATCCCAGAACTCGGTCGGGAAACCTTCAAAAGCGAAGTCAGCGATGCCCAGTTGCTTTGCACGCTCCGTAAAATCAGGCTTGTCTCCACCAGGCCTAGCGATGCCCGAGAGATCGCCCTTTACATCAGCCATGAAGACGGGGACGCCGATCCTGCTGAACTGTTCGGCCATCACCCGGAGCGAGACGGTTTTGCCTGTCCCGGTCGCGCCGGCAATCAAACCGTGCCGGTTTGCCATGCGCAGCAGGATCGAGATCTCCTCTTTACCTTTGGCGACGAGTATCGAATCTGATTTCTGCACCATGGTACCTCCGCGAGGGGAATAACAGCGCTGCGTAAAGCACAACGAATTTGATTATTCCATAAAGAAATTTCGTTTGCAAGCGTTTTTGGCAGGAAGGCCATGTAACAGAGGAGAGATGAGAAGACCAACAAACAGAGTGCTTTTTGCAGATCATTGCACGAGGCTCCTTCGTCTCACCCTGAGCGGAACAAAGGATCACCATGCTCGACTCAAGGCAGGTCCGTGAAAGGTCTCAGCTATTTGGCAAGGCGAGATTGTTCGCAATGCTCAGAACAACATTTTCTCGTGTTTGCGTGCCGATTCAATTTCCTGCTCAGGATCGTCACGGTGAAATTGGCAAATAACTTTTCGTTTGATTTTATCCTGCCGTGATGTTATTATTTTCGATACTGCTCAAAAAGAACGGAACTATCCGAGGTTCTAATAGTTATGATGAAAAAATGGTTAGAAAAAATCCTTGAAATAACCAAGACGCTGATGTCACGGGTCTGGGAAAAGTTTAAGGTCTTCTGGTTCACTATCGCGCGTGCCGTGGCTCAAAAACCTCACTCCCAAGAAAGCGATGATGCTCCTCGGCATCGCTTTTGTTGCCGGCATTCTCTTTATCGCACTCATGTTCTTCATTCTCTCCTTCGGCCTGCCCACGGTCGAGTCGCTCAAGGACTACAAGCCGAGCCCGGGCACGCTCATCCTCGCCGAGGACGGCAGGGTGCTGGGCCAGGTGAAGATCGAGAAAGGCATCTACGTGCCGCTTCAGCGGATCCCGAAGTACATGGTGAACGCGCTTCTCGCGACCGAGGACCCGCGCTTCTTCCAGCACAAGGGCATCGATTACCGCGGTATCATGCGTGCGGCGCTCAAGGACATTATATCGGTACGGCTGAAGCAGGGCGGCAGCACTATCACGCAGCAGCTAACGAAGGTGGTGTTCCTCTCGCCGGAGCGGAAGTTCACGCGCAAGATCAAGGAAATCATCCTCGCGCGGCGGCTTGAGAAGGAGCTGACCAAGGAGGAGATCCTCGAACTCTATCTCAACAAGATCTACTTCGGCCACGGCGCCTATGGCGTGCAGATGGCGTGCCAAGACCTATTTCGGCAAGAACATCTGGGAGATCAACCAGGCCGAGGCCGCGCTCCTGGCCGGTCTGCCCAAGTCGCCCATGGTCTATTCGCCCTACAGCGACATCGACCTGACCAAGCTACGGCAGTGGCAGGTGCTCAAGCGGATGGTGGAGGAGGGGTACCTTACCGAGGACCAGAGCCTGAAGATCTACAACCAGCCGCTCAACCTCGAGAACTTGCGGCCCCAGGAAGAGCTTGCGCCTCACCTCGTGGACTATATTCGCAAATATATCGAGAAGAAGTACGGGCCCGACAAGCTCTACCAGGGCGGGCTCAAGGTCTATACCACCATCGACATCGATCTGCAGCGCACTGCGGTCTCGGCGCTCAGGGATGGTCTCCGCGCGCTCGACAAGCGACAGGGATTCCGCGGCCGCGTCGGATTCAAGAAAGCTCAAGTCCACGCCGATCCAGTGGGGCTCGCTCCATGTGATGGTGAAGCCCGGCGAGGGGTTCAACGCGCATGTGCTCGCGGTTGGGCGACAACTATATCACGGTCAAGGGCCGCGGCCTGATGGGCTACATCATGCAGGACGACATGGCCTGGGCGCTCATCAAGCCGAAGAAGAAAAAGGACGATCCCGACGAGTTCAAGAAGCCTCAGGAGATCGTCCAGCCCGGCGACATCATCAAGGTCCGCTTGAAGGACTACGACAAGAAGAAGCAGCTCGCCTCGTTCATCCTGGACCAGACGCCGCTCGTGGAGGGCGCCGTGGTGTCGATCGAGCCGTATCACCGGATACGTGCGCGCCCTGGTCGGCGGCTATGACTTTGTCGAAGGCGGATTCAACCACGCCACCGAGGCCAAACGCCAGCCCGGGTCGTCGTTCAAGCCGTTCATCTACGGCGCGGCGCTCGAGAACGGATTCACGCCGGCCTCGATCCTCATGGACCTGCCGGTGATCCACGAGAAGAGCGAGTTCGAGAAGAAGGGCTGGAAGACCGACGAACTACGACGAGCGGTTCCTCGGCCCCATGCGGCTCAGGACGGCGCTCGCGCTGTCGCGGAACGCCGTCACCGTGGGCCTGCTCGAGAAGATCGGGCTGGACAAGGCCATCGATTTCGCGCGCAAGGCCGGCATCACGAGCCCGATCAGCTATGATTACACCACGGCCCTCGGCTCGTCGGCGGTGACGCCGCTGGAGCTCACCTCGGCCTATGCGACCTTCGCTTCGCAGGGCGTGCGCACCGAGCCCATCATCATCAAGAGCATCATCGACGGCAACGGCGCGGTGCTCGAGAGCTATCAGCCCCAGCCCATGGAGGCGATCGACCGGACCACGGCCTACCTCGTCACGAGCCTGCTCAAGAGCGTGGTGAAGGAGGGCACGGGAAGGGGCGCCAAAGTGCTCGGAAAAGCCGCTCGCGGGCAAGACCGGAACGACGAACAATTATGTGGACGCCTGGTTCGTGGGCTACGCGCCGAGCATCGTGACGGGCGTGTGGGTAGGGTATGATAACGCCAAGGCGTCGCTCGGCGACAAGGAGACCGGCGCACGCGCCGCGCTTCCCATCTGGATACCAGTCATGGCAAAGGCGCTTGCGGACAAGCCTGTCGAGGACTTTACGCCGACGGACGACGTCGTGTTCGTGAAGATCGACCCCGAAAGCGGCCTGCTCGCGCGGGAAGGCGCGGCCGATGCCATCGACGATGTGTTCCGCAAGGGCACGGAGCCGACGCAGTATGCCGATACGCGAAGAAAGGGCAGAAGGCGTCGCAGTTCTACATGCTCGACCAGGGCGGAGCGGCAGCTGTCGAAACAGAAAATAAGAAGACAAAACTGAATGCGGATTCGGATTCGGATCTGGAACTGGAGGCGGCTGAATGGATTATAAGACAACACTGAATCTGCCGAAAACCGATTTCCCGATGAAGGCCAACCTGAAGGACCTTGAGCCGCGGATCATCGAGAAATGGCGGCAGGAGAAGATCTACGGCCGGATGCAGGAACAGGCGAAGGGCAAGAAGCGCTACATCCTGCATGACGGGCCTCCCTACGCGAACGGCCATATCCATATCGGCCATGCGCTGAACAAGATCCTGAAGGACATCATCGTGAAGTACAAGTCCATGCAGGGGTTCTCCTCTCCCTACGTGCCGGGCTGGGACTGCCACGGCCTTCCCATCGAGCACCAGGTGCTCAAGAACCTGGGTCCGAAGAAGGAGACCATGAGCCAGGCCGAGATCCGAAGCTCTGCCGCGAGTATGCCGAGAAGTTCATCAACATCCAGCGCGACGAGTTCAAGCGGCTCGGCGTGTTCGGCGACTGGGACAATCCCTACCTCACCATGAACTATGCCTACGAGGCGGCGATCGTGCGGGAACTCGGCAAGTTCGTGGGGACCGGCGGCGTGTATAAAGGGAAGAAGCCAGTGTACTGGTGCGGCTCCGATGAGACGGCGCTCGCCGAGGCGGAGGTGGAGTATGCTGACCATGAATCTCCCTCCATCTACGTCCGTTTTCCTCTGCCCGATGCGGCCAAGGCATTGCCGTCGCTCGCGGGAAGGAGCGTCTTCATCGTGATCTGGACCACCACACCCTGGACGCTCGTGTCGAACCTTGCTGTTGCGCTTCATCCCGACTTCGACTATGTTGCCGTTGATACCGGTTCTAATACCGTCCTGATCGTTGCTGAGGCGCTTCTCGCGCAGTCTCTGCAGAAGTTCGAGATCAAGGAGTACAAGGTTCTCGAGAAGTTCAAGGGCAGAAAGCTCGAAGGCCTGAAGGCGCGCCATCCTTTCATTGACCGCGATTCTCTCGTGATTCTTGGCGAGCACGTCACCCTTGAAGCAGGCACCGGAGCTGTACACACGGCCCCGGGCCACGGCCAGGAAGACTACGAAGTCGGCCTCCAATACGGGCTCGACGTCTTTGCTCCAGTTGACCACAAGGCGCGGTTCACCAAAGAAGCGGGTGTGTTCGCGGGCGAGCACGTATTTAAAGCGAACAAGGGGATCATCGAGCTGCTTAAGGCCAAAGGCGTACTCCAGGCCGAGGAGAAAATCTCGCACTCCTACCCGCATTGCTGGCGGTGCAAGAACCCCGTGATCTTCCGTGCTACGGAGCAGTGGTTCATTTCTATGAAGACAGAGAATCCACATACGGGGAAAGGCTTGCTCACGAGTGCAATTGATGAAGCTAATAAAGTCAAGTGGGTCCCGGCATGGGGTAAAGACCGGTTTATTAGCATGATCGAGAACAGGCCTGACTGGTGCATCTCGCGTCAGCGGGCATGGGGCGTGCCGATCATTTCCTTTACCTGTAAGGATTGCGGCGAACTTTTATTGAACCAGAAAGTCGTGGACCATGTGGCGGACATCGTTGAAAAAGAAGGTGCTGATGCGTGGTTCGTGAGGACGCCGTCAGAGCTGCTTCCGGCCGGTACGGCGTGTAAAAAGTGTGCAAGCAAGAATCTCGACAAAGAGATGGACATCCTCGATGTGTGGTTCGATTCGGGCGTGAGCCACGCCGCTGTGCTCAACAAGCGCCAAGAACTATCACGGCCGGCAGACATGTACCTCGAAGGGAGTGACCAGCACCGGGGATGGTTCCAGTCATCGCTCCTTGCTTCCGTGGGAACCTGGGGCGATGCGCCTTATCGCACCGTGCTGACGCACGGGTTTACCGTAGACGGATCGGGCAAGAAGATGAGCAAGTCGGCGGGCAACGTGGTCGCGCCGCAGGAAGTGATTGATAAATATGGCGCCGAGGTGCTCCGGCTTTGGGTCTCAGCGGCGGACTACCGAGACGACATCAGGATCTCGCAGGAGATTCTCACCCACCTGGCCGAGGCGTATCGCAGGATCAGGAACACGAGCCGCTACCTTCTCGGCAACCTCTTTGACTTCGATCCTGAAAAGGACATGGTCCCAATCGAGCAGAGGCCCGAAATAGATCAGTGGGCATTTCTTAAACTGCAGCATCTCATCAATCGGGCAACCGCTGGATATGAGAATTTTGAGTTCCATCTCGTATTTCATTCACTTCATAATTTCTGCGCTGTAGAGATGAGCGCCTTCTACCTCGACATCCTGAAGGACCGGCTCTATACGGCGAAAGCGACATCCAAAGAGCGGCGCTCAGGCCAGTCGACCATGTATGAGATACTCTCGACCCTCGTTCGGCTTATGGCGCCTATCCTGTCGTTTACCGCGGATGAAATCTGGGGGTATGTGAAGGGGAACGAGAACGTGTCGAGCGTATTTTTGTCTGACTTCCCTCGTGAAGCACCAATAGTACTGACGGCAGCAGGGACTGACAAAAACTATCCCGTCGAACTTGAACAGCGGTGGGACAAAATTCTCGCGGTGCGCGGCGAAGTCGCAAAAGTGCTCGAAGCTCTCCGGCGGAACAAAAAGATCGGACACTCTCTCGACGCCACCGTCTCACTCTATGCCGGGCCTGAGCTCTACGGGTTTTTGAACGGCTATAAGAACGACCTGGCGTTCATCTTCATCGTTTCGTCCGTCGAGATCGCGAAAGAACCCGATGCGCCGGCTGACGCGTACATGAGTGACGTTGTGAAGGGGCTCAGGATAACAGCGGGTCCGGCCAAAGGAACAAAGTGCGGCCGGTGCTGGATGTATCAGGAAAGTGTCGGTACGGTGAAGGAGCATCCGCAGATCTGCGGCAGGTGCGCCTCAAATCTAAAATAATTTCTGCCGCAAAGACCCCAAGTCACGGAGGAACAACTTTAAGCCTTCGTGCCTCAGTGGCGTAAAAAAGATTGAGGAAGAATGAAGAACAAATACCTCTGGGTCGTCTCGATCATGGGCATCGTCCTGATCCTGGACCAGTGCACGAAGCATTTTGTTGATACGCATATCAGCAGACATGAGATCATCACGATCATCCCGGGTTTTTTCAATATCACGAACGTGCGGAATCCGGGGGCCGCGTTCGGCATCCTCTCGGGGATGCACGGAGCGTGGCGAAGCGTGTTTTTCATCTCGGTGACGCTCACGGCCCTGATCGTGATTGCCGTCCTGATACGGAAGACCCATGAGCGCCTTCTCGTATTCGCTTTCTCGCTCATTGCCGGGGGTGCGATCGGGAACGTGATCGACCGCGTGCGATACGGCGAGGTGGTCGATTTCATCCAGTGGTACGTGAAATCGTACTACTGGCCGTCATTCAACGTGGCGGATTCTGCCATCTCCATCGGCGTCGGACTTCTGGCTCTTGATATGATGTTTTTGAAGAAACCAGAACCTGGAGAAAGCACGAAATCCTAAGATCGAAAGCCTAGATAAATTCGAAATCCGAATGTTCAAACTAATTTAAATCTTGAAATTCGATATTTTTAGAGTTTAGAACTTCGGACCCAGGATTTCCCCTGAAGGAAGACCATGCATCCCATATTGTTCGAAATACCCAAAATTGAGATCGGCAACTGGATCATCGGTCCCATCCCGATCAGGATGTACGGTCTCATGATCGGCATTGGTTTCCTCCTTGGCATCTATCTCGCCTCGCGCCGGGCGAAGAAGGAGGGACTTAACCCGGACCTGATTCTCGACATGGGCGTGTACCTGCTCCTCGCGGCCATCATCGGCTCGCGCGTGCTCTACGTGCTGACCACCCTGCAGGAGTTCACAAGGAACCCGCTTGATGCATTCGCGATCTGGAAGGGCGGGCTCGTGTTCTACGGAGGCCTTCTTGCGGCCGTGCCCGTCGGAATCTGGTATGTGAAGAAGCACAGCCTGCCGGTTTGGAAGACGTCGGACATCATGGCACCGTACGTCGCGCTTGGTCACGCTTTCGGCAGACTCGGCTGTTTTTTTGCCGGTTGCTGTTACGGTGCGCCCTGCAGCGGACCGTTCTGCATCACGTTCAACGATTCCCATTCGCTCGCCCCCCTCGGCGTTCCTCTCTTCCCCACCCAGCTCATGGAGTCGGGCGGAGAGTTCTTTGTCTTCGGGGCTCTTATCTTCCTCCGACGGTATAAGAAGTTCGATGGCCAGCTGTTCTGGCTCTACTCGATCTTCTATGCTGTTCTTCGGTTTTCCGTCGAGTTCTTCCGTGGCGATGCAGTGCGGGGCCTTTACTTCGGCGGCCTGATCTCGACCTCGCAGATCATAGCGGTGCTCATGTTCGGATTTTCTCTGTTTATGTTTTGGAAACTCGGGAAGGCAGAGAAGAAGACAACGTGATGAAGCAAGTGTCGTTCATAGATTGAACAGAAGTCCACTGAAAAATAATCTGTGAAATCTGGAAAATCTGCGGATACGTTTTAGGTATTAGCTCGTCATCCCATGCCCACAACAACCCTCACGGTCACCCAGAAACACGTCGGAAAACGCTTTGACATCTTCATCGCGCACTACGAGCCGCACATCTCCCGCAACCGCATCCAGACGATGATCAAGGACGGACTTGCTCTTGTAAATGGCAGGGCCGAAAAGCCAGGGTATAAGGTCAAGCTCGGTGAGACCATTACGCTCGACCTGCCGGAGAAGAAGGAGTTCGAGGTCCTGCCTGAGCCTATTCCGCTCTGCGTTATTTATGAAGATCCCCATATCATCGTGCTGAATAAGCCGCCAGGCCTCGTGGTGCATCCGGCGCCGGGGAATTACACCGGCACGCTCGTGAACGCTCTCCTATACCACTACGGGAGCCTACCCTCTTCCGGGCCGGGCACGCGCGGGAGCGAGCGGGAACGCGCTGGCATCATACACCGCCTGGATAAAGACACTTCCGGCGTGATGGTGGTGGCGAGGACGCAGGAGGCCCTCCGTTCCCTATCGGCCCAGTTCAAGAATCGCACGGTGAAAAAACGCTACCTTGCCCTTGTCGTTGGGGTGATCAAGAAAGGCTCGGGCACCATCGAGGCCGGACTCGGCAGGCACGTGAAAGATCGGAAAAAGATCAGCGTATATACCCACAAGGCACGCGAGGCCGTCACGCTCTATACGGTCAAGGAGCGGTTCAGGAGAGCGACTCTTATCGCGGTAGAAATCAAGACTGGCCGCACCCACCAGATTCGTGTGCATATGGCTCACATCGGCCATCCCATTCTCGGTGACAGCGTATACGGTGGAGCCAAGGCATCGAAGTTAAACGACAGCCAGGTTGCACGCCAGATGCTCCACGCCGAATCACTCTCCATTCTCCACCCTGAGACAGGCCATCCGATGACCTTTACAACTCCTCCGCCCAGTGATATGGCGGAAATCATCGAAAAATTTCGCAATATATAAACGGGTGATAGCAGAAAAAAGTCTGCAACAAAGTGCAACCCGACCTTCATTTTCTCCGACTGCATGCTATAGTTTTGTAGGTATAGTTCGATAAGAACTTAGGATTATTGTGTTGCAAGGATAAAGGGAAGATGCGAAAAAAAATATTATTATCTCAAGGAGTCGTGATATTTTCCTTATTCGTGGCCATGAGCCTTTTTCAGGAGACATGTATTAGCAATGCCCAGGAGAAAGCTGTTCAGCAGGTGCAGGAATCAGAATTGACCATCGTAAAATATGGGTCTGTGTCGGTGAAAAGTTTGATTCCCGATGCAAAAGTTTTCATTGACGACGTTTACAAAGGCGCAGCAGAGAACACCATAGAAAACGTGATTGTTGGAGACCATGTCATATCCTGCCGCGCCGAGAACAAGACGGTTTCCGGTACTTTTACCGTGAAAAAGAACGAGACGTTACGGCTGGAGGCGCGATTTGGCGAGGGGAAGCTTCTATTCATTACGTTGCCCGAAAAAGTGGAACAGAGTGAGGTTGAAAAGAAGAAAAAGACCGAGCCTGTACGGCAGGAAAAACCGAAGAAGCCTGTTCCGGTCGTTGAGGTGAAACGGGAGGAGCCGAAAGATCCGCAGGAAGAGCGGCGTAAACTGCACCTCACTCCCATGCAGATCCATTTTGAGATTACTCCATCACAGGAGATTCAGATCGACCACAAAGTAAACCAGGCCGTGATCAGCAAATATACAGAGAACAAAACCCTGACCGGCAGGTATTATAGGACGAAACAGAATGTCCTGTTGTGCGATGCCGGTCCCTGTGAGATGGGGTGGTCAGCTACTTTCCTCTACACGGACGAGGCAGGCAAGAGCGATGCGTTTCTCCTGAACTGGAAAGAAATCGTTTTTAACGGTATTACCCCTGCCGGCACAAGCAAGAGGGTGCTGGAGTGGTGTCTGGACGGAGTCTGCAGAAAGCTTGAAGATACTAGCGCCGCCGATACGGAACAGGAACAGGAAATGGGAAGATATAAATTAAGATGTACAAAAACCTCAGTAATCATCAGGCGTGCGGATGTCATGATCGAAATCGTTGCCGCAGGCAAATCGCTTTCTGATTATTGACGAGTGCTTTCTGCAAGCAGCACACAGGAATCCTCCCTCGCACGCAAGTGCAGGGGGGATTTTGTTTTTCGGGCTTTCATTGCTTGTCAGGAACAGAAGGCGCGGCCCTGAGCTGGCCGCAGGCGGCGTGGATGTCTTTTCCGCGGCTGCTCCTGACCACGGTTACGCATCCGTGATTAAGCAGAAAGTCCCTAAATGAATATACCTGTTTCTCGTCCGGACGTTCGAACGCGCTGCCTGGGAACGGGTTGAACATCAGGAGGTTAATCATGCACGGCAGACCGTCGAGAAGGTCCTTAAGCCGTTTCGCGTCTTCGAAGGTATCGTTAACGCCCTTGAAGAGCACATATTCTATCGTCACGGTGTTGCCTGTAGACTTGCAGTAATAATGAAGTGCCTGCATCAGGCGCGTTAGGGGATAGGTCTTGTTTACCGGCATGATCCGGTCCCGTAGTTCGTCTGTGGTCGCGTTTAATGAGACAGCGAGGCTCGCAACCATCTCTTTATCCTCAGCCATCCGCTCTATCATCGGAGCAAGGCCGCATGTGGAGACCGTCACTTTTTTATTCGAAAAGCCCATCCCGTTGCGGTCTGTCACGGTCTGGACAAAAGTGTTGACCGCATCGTAGTTTCTGAGTGGTTCCCCGGTTCCCATGAGCACGATATTCGTGATCGCGCCGGCCGCGATCGTGTGGGCCGCGAAGACCTGGTTCACGATCTCGGCAGCCGTAAGGTCCCGTACCAGCCCGCCTGAGCCGGTACGGCAGAAGCCGCAGCCCGATGCGCAGCCCACTTGCGTAGAGACGCAGAGTGTGATCCTGCCTGGCCCAGGAATAAGCACACCTTCCACAGTGTTGCCGTCACCGAGGTGATACAGAAGCTTCTCAGTCCCGTCCTCTGACGCGATCCTCTGCGCGATCGAAAGCTTGGAGATGGTGCAATGCCTCTTGAGCTGCTCCCGGAACGGCCTGTTCAGATCGGCCATGGAATCGAAGTCCTCAATCTTCCTCCGATACAACCATATTGCCACACGCAGTCCCTGTCCCGGTTTCTGGCCAAGCCTCTCCATGCAGAAGCGATCTATCGCTAGCGGCATAAGTCCCTTGAGATCGATGAGATATTTTTTGGTGGTATCGTACATCGTGTATCACTTATCCTGCATCACGCGTAAATATTAAGCCCTCCCTGATAATAATGCAATAAAATTTGAGGAAAGAATTTGACAGGATAACCGCGGCATGCTATCTATAGTGGCTATGAAGGCGCTGCTCCAAAGGGTCTCATCCGCCAGAGTTGAGATTGACGGAAGGTCTATTAGTGAGATAGAAAATGGGTTGCTCGTTTTTCTTTGTGCGGTGAAGGGCGATACGGACAGAGACCTCGAATATATCGTCAATAAGGTCTCGAAGCTCAGAATTTTCGAGGACGATCATGGCAAGATGAACCTATCGATCATGGACATAGAAGGTGAGGTGCTCGTGGTCTCACAATTCACGCTTGCTGCGTCCACGCGCAAAGGAAACCGGCCGTCCTTTGATGCTGCCGAGGCCCCCGAACGGGCGAGGGCCCTATGCGAAACGTTCGTCACGAATCTCCGGCAGACCGGACTTTCCGTTCAGACCGGGGTGTTCGCGGAGTCAATGGCCATACCGCTTACTAACGAGGGGCCGGTGACCATACTCATTGATTCGCGAGAATGATCGATGAGGAAACAAAATTGTAAGCCCGATCAATTAAGCTTCTATGCGACTTTCTAAGATTACGATCGTCTATTCCTTGCTCTTTCCGATCTTCCTTTTTTTCTCGGGATGCGGTTCTCTTTTTTTTTATCCCCAGAAGCAGCTGTATGATAATCCTGTGGCCCGGCGGTTTTCTCCCGAGGACATCTATTTCAAAACTTCCGATGGACTCACGCTGAATGGCTGGTTTTTCCAGGCAGCGGATACGGAGGCGCGTGCAACCATCCTCGTTCTTCACGGCAATGCACAGAACCTGAGCACGCACGTGAACAGTGTCCTGTGGCTGGTCAGGGAAGGCTTCAACCTGTTTATCTTTGACTACCGCGGGTACGGAAAGTCCCAAGGCAGCCCCGGCATAAAAGGTGTCCACCTGGACGCGGAGGCGGCGCTCAAAGCGCTTCTGGCCATGCCTCGCGTAGAGAAGGGGCGGATCATTGTCCTCGGACAGAGTATCGGCGGCGCGATCGCGGTCTACACAGTGGCGCACACTCCCTATAAGGACAGGATCGCCGCGCTGGTGATTGAAAGCGCATTTTCCAGTTACCGCCTCATTGCGCGCGAAAAGCTCGCGCAGGTCTTCATCACCTGGCCGTTCCAGTATCCACTGTCGTACCTTGTAAGCGATGCCTACAGTCCGGTACGGTGGATCGGGGAGGTTTCGTGCGTGCCGGTTTTGATCATACATGGCGACAAGGATCCTGTGGTCCCGATTCATCATGGCCAGAAGCTCTACGAAGCAGCCCGGGATCCCAAAGAGTTTTGGGAGACAACGGTGCCGGGGCATGTCATGTCGTTTGCGGACGCAGGCGTCAGGGATAAACTCGTCCGGTATCTTACCGCACAACTTCAGAAAATGTGACCAGCATCACCACAAGAGAAATCTCTTTTACGTGCTCTTTAGGGTTGACAAAAATAAAAAAGTACGCTTTAATAACAATCATCGTTTCAAAAAATAATAAACAAGGAGGGTCTTATGAAAAAGATTTTAGCAGTTACAGTAGTATCAGTTCTATTTGTTTTTGTTGTTAGTTCAGCGTTTGCTGCAGCTGCAAGTGGTACGGCAAAGGCGAATACCGGATGCGGCCTCGGCACAATGCTCTTCCAGAACAATGCCGACCAATCAACTCTGCTCCAGGCGTTTCAGGCTACGACAAACGGTATATTCGGTAACAACACCTTCGGTATTACCTCGGGTACATCTGAGTGTAAGCAGCCTACCAAGTTCGTGAGCAATGAACGGCTGAACGAGTTCGTCGTCGCCAACATGGACAACCTGGCGAAGGACATTGCCATGGGCCGCGGCGAGACGCTCGATGCTTTTGCGGACTTGATGCAGGTCCCTTCCGAGAATCGTCCCGAGTTCTATAAGAAACTTCAGTCCAGCTTCGCCAAGATCTTCACCTCCGAGGATGTGGTTCTTGCGAATGTCGTAGATAACGTGGCCACTGTCTCTTCTTCGAATTAATCATGCGCTTTACAGTATTCCGGGGTACCATGGTATACGGGACGCACAGTCCCGTATACTTTTTTTTTGTCGTCATATCATTTTTTTTATTCCTTTTTCCGGCCTGCCCGTCTCCAGCGGCAGACAACAGCTATCTCGATGTGCTGCTAAGGACTGCAAGAGAAAAGCGCCTGTCCGAAGACCGCTATTGGGAAATCCTTGTCCACTACAAGCGTCACGGCTCCGGCAAGAAGAGCCTTATCGATGATCCCAAATTTTTTCTTGCTCCCGATGGGAAGCTGAATCCTGCCGCCGAACTCGAAGCCACGATCGGAGCCTTTTTCCAGGAGGAAAAGAAGGATGAAGAGCATCCCCGATGTAGATTTGTCGCGCGTTATGCCTGGCTCAAGGAAAAACTGGATATCAATGAAATCAGGCTTCCGCCCGTTGCCTGTACGGAATTCAACGAGGCGCTTGCGAGGGTAAACCCTCACTCGGCCGTTCTTGTCTTTCCCACGACCCTTAACAACAGCCCCGCATCCATGTTCGGCCATACCCTGATAAGAATAGATAGCGAGAACCAGAACGATCTATTATCCTATGCTGTCACATATGCTGCGGTGACCACTGACTCGAACGGTTTTCTCTATGCCTTCAAGGGCATGTTCGGCTATTACCGCGGATATTTCTCGACCCTTCCTTATTATGATAAAGTGGCAGAGTACAGCAACATCGAGCACCGCGATATATGGGAATATCAACTTAACTTGACCGAAGAAGAGGTCCGCAGGCTGGTCATGCATGTCTGGGAAGTCAGGGACATCTACGCAGACTATTATTTTTTTGATGAGAACTGCTCCTTTGATCTGTTGTTTCTCCTGGAAGTTGCCCGGCCATCGCTCCGATTGACTGACGCATTCTGGGACAACAAAGTTCGGTTCTGGGTCATCCCGGTGGATACCATACGGGTTATTAAGGAGAGTGGTCTGATCACCAAGGAGAAATACCGTCCCTCCCAGGCCACGCGTATCCTTGCCATTGCGTCACACATGGATAGCGGTTTCCAGAAGGTGGCGCTCGATGTGGCGAACAAAAAGACGTCTCCGCAGGCTGTTACAGAAATGGAAATAACCTCGGAAGAAAAAACGAAGATTCTCGACCTGACTGCGGAACTTCTTCAATATAAATATGCGCGCAAACAACTAGGAAAAGAGGAGTACCTTAAACAGTTCCTTCCAACTCTGAATGCCAGGAGCACGCTCGGAAAACAGTCTGCAGACGTTTACGCCATTCCGCCCCCAGTCCCACCTGAGCAGGGTCACCTCCCGGGCAAACTCAGCCTTGGTGCAGGCTACCGGACAGATTCCTTTTTTACAGAGATGGGGTGGCGGGCAGCATATCACGACCTGCTCGACCCGGATGAGGGGTATACCGAAGGAGCGCAGATAAATTTTTTCGACATAAGCGGTAGATATTATTACAAGGAAGATTCCTTGAAACTGCAACGTTTTCGTTTTATAGACATCGTTTCACTTTCGCCTCGAGATGCTTTTTTTAAGCCCGTTTCGTGGAAAGTGAACACTGGATTCGACAGGGAACTTTTCTCGGACGGGGAGGAACATCTCATTTACAGGATAAACCCTGGCGGAGGCTTCTCTTACAAGAACGACCTCCTGGGGCTTTCTTATATCATGATCGAGACGGACCTGGAGCTCAGCGGGGGCCTCAAGGACAATTATTCACTTGGGTTCGGCGCTTCCGCGGGCATCATTAAAAAATTGACCGGTTCATGGAAAATCAACCTTTCCGTGAAGAGCATATACTATGAAGTTGGAGACGAACATCGCAGTGTGAATGCGTCTCTGGCACAAAATTTCAAGATTACCACGAACAACAGTATCACTTTTTTTCTCTCACGGGAAAAGGCCTATGATTATTATCAGTCGGACGTGAATTTGAGCTGGAATATCTATTTTTAAATGACGGGGGTGTTTGATGCATCGAAACCCGGTGCATTTGTGACAAGAAGAAATCTGTTGAAGCAGGGCATGCCACATAAGCAGGCCTAGCGGACATGATGGGGAAAACAGCCCTTGACAATCGCGGCCGTTCTCTTTATTATTACACTTCGTTGTTATGAGTTATGACGCTTGTGCCGAAGTGGTGGAACTGGTAGACGCGCTGCGTTCAGGGCGCAGTGGGAGCAATCCCGTGGGGGTTCGAGTCCCCCCTTCGGCACCATTTCAACCCGACCCTACCTCGTTTATGAAAAAAATATCTCTTATAATCCCTGTTGTGATTGTGGCGGTCCTGACCGGCTGTGCAGGAAAGAAAGAGGTCTTCGACGCTGCGGCCGTATTCAAAGATGCCGAAACAAGTATGCAGAAAGGTGCTTTCGAGAAGGCGCGCAAGGGCTATCAGGAGATCCAGGAGAAGTCGCCGGACAAGAGCTTTGACGCGGCGCTTATGCTCCGAGTTGCGGATACCTACTTCGGTGAGGAGAAGTACGATGAAGCCCTGGTAGAGTACCAGGCGTTCTTGAACTACCATCCGATGAGCAAGGATGCGGCATATGCCCAATACCAGATCGCGATGTGCAGCTTCAACCAGTTCACCACCATCGATCGGGACCCGAATCCTAACCGGACCGCGCTAAAGGAGTACGAGAAGCTCCTCCAAACTTATCCGAAGAGCATTTACGAAAAGGAAGCAAGGGGTAAAATCACCATCTGTCGCGACAGGATTGCTGAATACGAACTCTATGTCGGACGGTTCTACTACAGAAAGGGCTCGTACAAGTCTGCCATCGGCCGGCTTGAAAAGCTCCTGCATGACTATCCCGGGTCCTCAGCAGAGAAGGACGCATTATATATTACTGGCCTGTCTTACACCGACCTCGGCGACCGGGAGCAGGCACTGGCTGCGTTCGAAACGCTGGTGAAGAAATACCCTTCCGTGCAGGGGAGCATAGGGCCCCTCATCGCGAGACTCCAGACAAAATGAAGTACTACCCTATTTACCTCGATCTTCGCGACCGGCCCTGCTTGATCGTCGGCGGAGGGCATGTTGCCGAGCGCAAGACGCTCTCATTGATAGAAGCGGGGGCAAACGTCACGGTCATCAGCCCGTCGCTTACCCAAAAACTGCAGGAACTCGCTCAATCGGGCAAGATCATTCACCTGCCGAAAACCTTCGACGACAAAGACCTCACCGACGCCCTCCTCGTTATTGCCACTACTGATTCCCGGGTGGTGAATACCAGCATTGGCAGGCTTTGCAAAAAAAGGAACATCCTGGTAAACGTTGTCACCCCGCCAGACGAGAGCTCGTTTATCGTCCCATCGGTGGTGGAGCGCGGCGAGCTCTTAATCGCCGTATCGACGAGCGGCATGAGCCCCGCTTTATCGAAAAAAATCCGTCAGGAGCTCGAGGAACGATACGGGCCTGAATATGAGGTTTTTCTCGGAAAGATGTCGATGCTTCGCGCCCGGCTTATGGATGAAGTGAAGGATGATGGCGTACGGAGAGAGATTCTGCAAGCACTTGCGGATTCCGATGTCATCAGTTTGCTGAAAGAAGGCAAAATTCACGATGCAGATCATCGGGTAGCGGAGATTGTCCGGTTAAAGCAAAAATAGGACGGTAGGGAGCGCGACGCAGAGAACTCTATTTCTTGTCCTTGAAAAGTTTTTTGAGTATGCCGCCGCTGGATTTTTTCCCCGGTTCTTTTTCTTTTTTCGCTTCTCCACCGCTTTCCGCAGCAGCAATGCCTTGCCGCAGCTGCTTCGAGTCAAGCCCCCTGGCTTGGGCCTTTATGAACACAGAATAGGCTTTGGGCTTGAGATTGTTCATGAGGTAGAAATTCCCGAGTTCCATGTAGTACTCTAGTCTGTTCGGTGACATCTCGATCACTTTTTTGAAGTATTCCTCTGCCTCATGGCGTCTCCTCGGCATACGGGAGAGTGCAAGCCCCTGATAGAACAGGAACCGAGGATTTCCCGGATCGAGACGTACAGCCCATCGGAAGGCTTCTTCCGCTCCCCAGAAGTTTCCCGCTTTGAAGTGCCTCATCCCCTCATTATACTGATCGACGGCGCTGCCCTTCTGGGCCGATTTTTCAGGCTCATGCTGTTCCGCGCTGGACGTTTTTACCCCTTTGCTCAGAGTACTGGTATATTGGTCTCGCTTGGCCTGTGTACTGAGTGTATCATATGCTTCGTGGATCCTCATGAAGAGCGCCTCAAGTTTCATCTTCATCTCGCTCATCTCGGGATCAAAGTGCCTGTCCGGGTGGTAGAGCTTCGCGAGCTTGAAGTACGCCTTCTTGATATCCTGTGCCGTGGCAGTGCGCTTTATGCCGAGAACCTGGTAATGGTCTTGGGTTTCTATATCGTCGTACGCCCGCTGTATTGTTTCCTTGGTGGCAGAAGGGACGGCGGTTTGAGGTTCACTCGGCTTCCGTTCCGACATCGTCTTTGCCGTAACGGTTTCACGCACGATCTCGCGTACGAAGTTCTTCTCCTCCTCGGTTTTAATTTCGCCGATCTCGGCCATCCTGAGCGCAAGGAGAACGTAGACCGCCTTGAGCGTGTTGAAGTCACCGATGCCTGACTGTGAGCAGAGCTCCTCGATGTTCTTTTTTCCGTCGATCAGTGACAGGACCATCAGCTGGTCCTGGGTGAGGCCGGCACCTTGAAAGAGCTGCGATGGGTCTGTGGACGGACGGAGCACGGTCTTGATCTGGGGAAGGGATTTACGGACAAGCTGCCAGTCGATGCCGCTTAAACCTTCAACGACCAAGTTCCCGGTGCTCATCTGGAGAGGGACGATGTCTGTCTGGGGCAGCGGGCCTTCCTCGACGGTATAGCGGCCCTCGCGCCAGGCAAACAGGCTGAGAATTATGTGCTTGACCTGGAGCTTTACGCCGGCAACCAGATTCTGCGGTGAGATAAAGCCGAGCTGGATAAGAACGGTCCCGTGCTTCTTGCCTGTTTTTTTAAAGACCTCAGCAGATGCATCGTACTGTGCTTTGGTGATGGTGCCGGCCCGGAGCAGGCACTCCCCGAGTCTGTCCTCCTCCAGGTTGGATGAGGCAAAGATGATATCGCCTGCTTGGAAATAGACTTTTTTGACCGCCGTTTCGCGCTCGAACACGAGCGTGCCGGTTTTTTTTTCCGCCCGCAGTCCCTGAAAAAGCAGGGGGATTGTCATATCAGTTATATTGCCGGTAGGGGTGATCATATTAACCTTCAGAACAAAAATTGCTGCATATTGTTTTGCATTATATCATGTTTTTGTGTTTTTGCATGCAAATCCTTACATGATGATCTTGAGATCATGTAAAAACCACAGATCCTGCGGAGGGGGGCAGGTTGGTATAAGGGTTGACACATGTTGGTATAAGGGTTGACTGTCATCGGTGTTCTTATTATAATGGTACCTATTCAAAACATATCTCATCTTCACTGTTCTGGAACGAAGCAGACAAGAAGCGAGAGCATCACAACAGGATGCCATTACCGTGATATGTCACGTGTGTTCTGAAAAAGCCGGCTGTCTTCTGTCGTAAGCCGTGCTGTCAGGTCAAATCATTCAAGGATAAGGAGCGACGCATGCAGAGAGACCTTTTCCTCGGTATCGACATCGGTTCCGTAACCATCAAGACCGCGGTCGTCGATGCGGGTAGGAACGTCCTTGCTGAAACCTATACTCGGATCAAGGGAGACCCGGCCAACTCTCTTGCTAACGAGCTCACGGCGCTTTCGTCACAATTCCCTGAAACCATGATACGATCCGCCGGCATAACCGGTAGCGGCGGTAAACAGGTCGCCGAGATCATAGGTGCGCGGTTCATTAACGAAATCCTTGCTCAGTCCCTTTTCGCCGGACGCTTTCACCCTCACGCGCGGACCATCATCGAGATGGGAGGCGAGGATGCGAAGCTCATCAGCCTCGTGCCAGATTCATCGTCAGGTGGCGTCAAGATAGAAGACTTTTCTATGAACACGGCTTGCGCCGCGGGAACGGGCTCTTTCCTCGACCAGCAGGCGTCACGCCTTTGCCTCTCGATAGAAGAATTCAGCCGTATCGCGCTTCAGTCAAAGACACCACCGCGTGTGGCCGGGCGGTGCAGCGTGTTCGCTAAGAGCGATATGATCCACCTGCAGCAGATCGCCACGCCGGATTTCGATATCGTGGCGGGGCTGTGCTATGCCATGGCTAGGAACTTCAAGGCCACCGTTGGAAAAGGTAAAAGCTTTCCAGCGCCGCTCCTGTTCCTCGGCGGTGTTGCCGCGAACCTTGGCATGCGCAGAGCATTCCATGCTGTACTGAAACTAGCAGAGTCCGAAATGACTGTGCCGGATCACTTCAACACTTCCGGGGCCATCGGCGCAGCACTTACGGCTTTGCAGCATCCCGAGCACGCAATCCCATATCAAGGCATCTCCACGCTCGCCGCTTATCTGTCTAGTGGACAGCAGCTTGAGAAGAGCGTTGTGAGTCCTCTCGCGAAACCGACGGGTATTATGCCGAACCCGGACCAGGATACTGTGCCAGGATCGAACGGCCTCATCGAAGCGTACCTTGGCGTGGATGTCGGGTCAGTCTCGACCAACGTGGTTGTGATCGACCGGCAGATGCGTGTACTTTCCAAACGGTATCTGCCAACAGCTGGTCGGCCGATTGAGGCGGTGAAGCAGGGGTTGGCCGAAGTGGGTGAAGAGATCGGTTCCCGGGTGAAGATCGTGGGCGCAGCCACCACGGGTTCGGGCAGATATCTAACGGGCGACATGATCGGCGCCGATGTGGTCAGGAACGAGATCACGGCGCAGGCCACAGCGGCGGCCACGATCGATCCCGTCGTGGACACTATTTTCGAGATCGGGGGGCAGGACTCGAAGTACATCAGCCTGCGGAACGGTGCGGTCGTGGACTTCGAGATGAACAAGGCCTGCGCCGCGGGCACGGGGTCGTTCCTCGAAGAGCAGGCAGAGCGGCTCGGCATCAGGATCAAGCGAGGAGTTCGAGGAGCGGGCATTCTGTGCCGCTTCTCCCTGCAGGCTCGGCGAACGCTGCACCGTGTTCATGGAATCGGACCTGGTGCACTTCATGAACAAGGGGGCAGGCGTGGAAGAGCTTACCGCCGGCCTTGCCTATTCCATTGCCCATAATTATCTGAACAAGGTCGTGGCCGGCAAGCGGGTCGGCGACCGGATCTTCTTCCAGGGCGGCGTGGCCGCGAACAAGGCCGTGGTTTCCGCGTTCGAACAGATAACGGGCAAACCTATCACTGTTCCTCCGCACCACGAGGTCACCGGCGCGATCGGCGCGGCCATCCTTGCCATGCGTGAAGGCACGGGTCGAAGCGCGTTCAAAGGGTTTGACCTGAGCAAGCGTGCGTATACCGTCTCGACCTTCGAGTGCGTCGAATGTGCGAACCGCTGCGATATCCGCCGAGTGAGTTTCGACGGCGAGAAACCGCTCTTCTACGGGAGCCGGTGCGAGAAATACGATGTCAAGAAAAAATCATCGCCGACCGGTGTGTTGCCTGATCTGTTCGCCGAGCGCGAGAAGCTGCTTACGGGAACCGTCCTCTCCCGGACGGCGGCCGATGGCTCCCCTAGCATCGGCATCCCGCGAATGCTCTATGTGAACGACTATCTGCCGTTCTGGCAGACCTTTTTTACAGAACTCGGGTTCCGTGTTGTGCTTTCTGAGCGCACGAACCGGACGCTGATCAACCGGGCGCTTGAGGCTACGGTCGCCGAGACCTGCTTTCCCGCCAAGGTCGCGCTCGGACACATCCAGGACCTCCTCGATAAAAAGGTGGACATCCTTTTCCTGCCGAGCTTCATCCGGTTCCCGGTCTCTCACGGCGCGGATAGATAACTCGCAGGCGTGTCCCTATGCCCAGGCTCTGCCGTACATTGCGCGAGGCTTCCATGCAGGTTCGGCAGCACCAAGGCGATCGAACCGGTGCTGCTATCTCCAGGACGAGCGCCACTTTACCAGAGAGCATGAAGGCGCTCGGTACGGCTCTCGGGAAAGGTGCGGGTAGCAGTGCGCAGGGCGCAGCGGATCGCGTGGGCGGCGCAGGAAGCGTTTCACGGGGCCGTCGAAGAGCGGGGCAGCGCAGTCCTGTCCGGGATCAGGCCGGGCGAAAAGGCGCTCGTGCTCGTCGGGAGGAACTATAACACCTGCGATCCCGGCGTGAACATGAATCTTCCGTCCAAGATCCGGGACCTCGGGTTCCAGGCGATCCCCATGGATTTCCTTCCGCTCCACAACGCGGACATGTCCGGACTCGAAACCATGTACTGGCGGTCAGGTCAGAAGATCATGGCCGCGGCCAGAATCATACGGAAACATCCCGGCCTGTACCCGGTGTACATCACGAACTTCGGGTGCGGCCCTGATTCGTTCATCACACATTTCTTCAGGCAGGAGATGGGAGACAAACCATTCCTGCAGCTCGAGATCGATGAGCACAGCGCAGACGCTGGCGCGATCACGAGGATCGAGGCGTTCCTGGACAGCCTCAATAATGTCGGAAAATCCAGGCAGCGTCTGTCGTCCCCAGCCAGGTCGAACGGCTCGCTCCGTGCGAAAAAAGTCTATTTCCCGCCGATGACGGACCATGCCCATGCGCTCGCGGCTGCTTTCCGTGCATGCGGCGCAGACGCAGAAGTACTGCCGGAATCGGACGAGGAAACCGTGCGGATCGGCAAGGAGTTCAGTTCGGGCAGAGAATGCTATCCTCTCGCCTTGACTACCGGCGACATGATCAAGGCAACGCGCAGACCGGGGTTCGATCCTGAGAAGAGCGCTTTTTTCATGCCCACGGGCAAAGGGCCGTGCAGGTTCGGGCAGTACCACCGCTACCATCGGCAGGTGCTCGATCGGCTCGGGCTCGAGCGCGTGGAGATCCTTGCTCCCATGCAGGATGAGAGTTTGCATAACGACGTCCGTGCCCTGGACAAGGATTTCGTTCTCATGAGTTGGCGGGGGGCTTTTGCCGTTGATATGCTCCAGAAAGCTCTCTGGGAACACCGTCCGTACGAGAAACGGAAAGGACAGACGGACCGGGTATACCAGACCGCGCTCGACCATATGACCGCTGCCATAGAGAACCGGGCAGACCTCCTTCCCGTGCTGCAGCAGGCGTACGAAGATTTCATCGCCATCGAAATAACCGAACGTCATAAACCGGTCATCGGCATTGTTGGCGAGATTTATATTCGCTCCAATCGCTTTAGCAATGAGGATGTTGTCAGCCAGATCGAACGGCTCGGCGGTGAGGCGTGGGTCGCTCCCATATCCGAATGGCTTCTGTATGTCAATGAAACGGCAAAGGTGTCGGCAAAAATGAATCGCTCGTGGAATGAACTGCTCAAGGCCTACATAACGGGACGGGTGCAGCGCAAAGACGAGCGTCGGCTGCTGAGCGGGTTTAACGGTAGCATGAGAAGCCTGCATGAGCCAAGCATCAAGCAGACCCTGCATGCGGCCATGCCGTACATACACCACTCGTTCGAAGGTGAGGCCGTGCTGTCCGTGGGCAAGTCAATCGACTACATCAACAAGGGAGTCTCGGGCATCTTGAACGTGATGCCGTTCACGTGCATGCCCGGCACGATCGCAAGCGCCATCCTTAAGCGGGTGCGAGAGGACCATAACAACATCCCCCTCCTGAACATTGCCTACGAAGGACAAAAGGATTCCCAGACCATAACCCGGCTCGAAGCGTTCATGCACCAGGCACGGTCGTATCAGCGGGAAAAGAAGTCGTGAGTGAGTCAGGATGGTCTCTACCCTTGAGAAGTCCTTAATAGTTTCGAACTTTGCTAACTATGGTTTTAAGGGTGGTATCCTCAGTTGAACAATCTCAAGGTGTTTATCAATTATGAGCTTGACATGATGCAGTGAAATACGGTATGCTTTGTCAATCCGTGGATAATTCCCGGATAAATTTCAAAAGGAAGCAGAGGAGAAACAGAATGGCAAATGGAGTAGTGAAGTGGTTCAACAACAGTAAGGGGTTTGGCTTTATCACGCAGGACAATGGCGAGGATGTATTCGTACATTTTTCGGCCATCACGGGAGACGGCTTCAAGTCTCTGAACGAAGGAGATAAGGTTACGTTCGAGGTTGTAAAAGGCCCCAAGGGCCTCCAGGCAGCGAACGTGTCCAAAGCTCAATAAATATACTGCGAAAAATATTCTAAATAACCACTCCAAAAGCCCCGGAGCGATCCGGGGCTTTTTTATCCTTTCGCGCCGTAAAACCCCGTCTCTTCAGGGTGGGGATATAAGGCGCAGATCTAACATGGTTAGATGCACTGTTAGGCACTACTTTCTGTTTAACAAATAATTACTCATCCGATACATTTGAGATAGTCGCACTGCAGGGAAACGAACCCTGTTTTGTTCTTTGAAACCATAAGGAGGGGGTTCCGGCAAGAAGGTTGCCGGGTAAAACTTCTGCCGTCAAAGAAATAACTATGACGCCGGATCATGAGTTTCGCTAAATCTACAGTTCGCGATGCATATGCTCGCGGTACCCCAATGACCAACGTTGGGAACCTTGAGAACAATGGTTTAGCAAAAATCTGTGATGTCATAATTAGCGCCTCTGTATAAAAGGTATCTCCTGAAACCAACAGGTGGTTTTTGGAGTAGTGGCTGTTTGGCACAGCCTGTGGTCAACCGGCTTGCCTGGAGAAATACCAGGCCATCTGCATCAGCCCATGAGCCGGGGACGCGGCAATCATCTCTGCCGCATCTGCAAACAGAATCAGTTGTGGCTCAAAGTAGACGCAGAGCCTGATTCGGGAATCCTCGGCCTTCAGGCCGGGGAGGATGTCAATTCGATGGTATCAGCAAGGAGTTATTGTGAAATTTGAATCGTTCCAACTTCACCCCAACATTATGGCCGGAGTGCAGGCACAGGGCTACACCACGCCCACCCCCATACAGCGTCAGGCCATCCCGTACGTCATGCAGGGACGTGACGTCATGGGGCTGGCGCAGACCGGGACCGGTAAAACGGCGGCGTTCGTGCTGCCGATCCTCGAGCGCTTGTTGCAAGGCCCGCGCGGCCGGGTCCGCGCCCTGATCATCGCCCCTACGCGCGAACTGGCCGAGCAGATCCACGAATCCATCAAAGAACTCGGCCGACAGACGAAACTGCACAGCATCACCATCTATGGTGGCGTGAGCGTGAACCCGCAAATTCAAAAACTGCGCGCCGGAGTAGAAGTTGTCGTTGCCTGCCCCGGTCGCCTGCTCGATCACATCAACCAGGGAACGATCAGGTTATCAAGTCTTGAAGTGCTCGTACTGGACGAAGCGGACCGGATGTTCGATATGGGTTTCCTTCCCGATATCCGTAGGATCCTGAAGCACGTGCCAACGAAGCGGCAGACGCTGTTGTTCTCGGCCACCATGCCCGATGACATCCGACGCCTGGCCCACGACATCCTGCATGATCCGGTCACGGTGCAGATTGGCCATACCGCGCCAGTAAACACGGTGTCGCACGCGCTCTATCCAGTCGGGCAGCATCTCAAGACCGCATTGCTTCTGGAACTCCTGCGCCACACCGACACAGGGTCTGTTCTGGTCTTTACGCGCACCAAGCATCGTGCCAAGCGCGTAGCGCAGCAACTAGAAAAGGCGGGGTACAAGGCCGCTTCGCTGCAAGGCAACCTGTCTCAGAACAGGCGTCAGGCCGCTCTCGACGGATTCCGTGACGGATCGTTCCAGGTCCTGGTCGCAACCGACATCGCGGCACGGGGTATTGATGTTTCGAGCATCTCTCATGTTATAAACTACGACATCCCTGACACTGTCGATGCCTATACGCACCGCATCGGCCGTACCGGCCGAGCCGCAAAGACCGGGGACGCCTTTACCCTCATAACTCGGGAAGACGAACCCGTGGTGCGCTCCATTGAGCGCGTCCTCGGTGCTAAAATAGAGCGCCGCACTCTCAAAGGCTTTGATTACACAAAGCCGGCGCCTGCTCGCGACGCTGAATTCGCCCGCCCACCGCGAGAACCACAACGCCGCCGAGATCAGACAGGTGCGAAGCAGTCAGGGGTTCGCACGTCTGCAAACCATAAAACGGCACACCCAGCATCAACAACACACGGAGCCGTGAGCCGTCCTGCCAATACGACCCATCTGTCCGGGTTACGGACGTTTAAGCCCCGCCGATCGCATAACCCGGGCCGCTGAGCAGCCTCTAAAAAACAAAAGGCGGTGATTTCTCACCGCCTTTTGTGTAGCCCCTGGCCCGTAGATCAGAGCTCATGGCCTTATCTGTTTGCCTCTTGCCTGTCTTACGCCTTTTCTGTAGCAGCCTGCTTCTCCCGGAGCGCCGCGGGGGCAGAGACGATGTAACCCATCACCGTGCCCAGGAGGCCGCCGACCACGATGCTCACCGCAGCCGCACAGGCGATCCCGACAACGATTCCCATCACCACCGCAGCCCTGACAACGAGCGTGGGCTCAACTGTCCCACCCATCAGCTTCTGGAGCAGGATCAGGGTCCCGTAGCTCCCGAAGTAGAACCCCGGAACGATCCCCGCTACCACGAACACCAAGCCGCCTACTGCAGCACCGATCTTCATTCCTGTTTTTACCGTCTCGTTCTTCATGATACTATCTCCTTTTTTCAGCCGTAGCTAAGTTAAATTTCTATTTTATTCTTGATGTTTCTTATGCCTACCTGTTTCTGACAACGGCTTTTTCTTGGGCAGCATCCTGTGCCATGCTCATGCTGGGGTCCAGCACCCTGCCCACGAGCCATCCGGCGGTGGATGTTGCGGTTATGATTGCGATTCCGGAGACTAGGACTCCCACGAGCATGGATGCGAGCACGATGGCCCGTGATACGATTCCCGGGTCCAGCGGAAGTCCGAACAACATGCCCGCGAATTTTAATCCTGCAGCTCCGCCCAAAAGACTGCCAGGCAGAAGCCCGAAGATCGCGAAGAGTGCCAGCCCTGCGCCAGCCCCTATGTAAGCCGACTTTCTTGATATTGTGGTTTTCATTTTGTGTCCTCCTTTTCGTCCTGTCTTGCCTAGGTTGTTGCATCAAGCATGCCAAAATATAAGCATTTGAATTTGTAAGGAACTGCTTCCTGAAACCGTTTGCAGATATGAGAAAAGCGTCGCGCGAGCTTATAAGAATGCAAACATACAGTGTTCTATGTCCTATCTTGAAGAAGAGGTAAGGGATAGACAACAATGCTATCTGGAAATTCATCCAAGGTGAATTTCGATAGCTGGTGAAATAAAAAAGGCACCTCATTTCTGAGGTGCCTGGTCGTAATTCATGATTTACCGTTTAAGCGTTACGCCCACCGCGACTGGCGACTGGCCCTGGTATTTCTGAAGTCCTTGCTTTTCCCGCCTTCTCTCTTCAAGCTCCACTTATCATCTCTGGAGAAACGGCTTTCCGTATCAGGCTTGTGGACAGGTCTGGTGCCGTATGGATTGTTCGACGAAGTGTTCTGCCCGTATCGTCTGCCTGCTGTGGCGCCCTGCCAGCGCTTTCCCGATGACGGAGCTGGGTGGCTCCCGCCGCTTGAACGGCGTAAGGGGCGCGCCGGCTCCAGTCCCGGGATCACCTCCTGGGGGATTGACTGGCCGATGTAGCGCTCGATCTGACGCAGAGAATCGATCTCCTTTCCCGAAGCGAATGAGATCGCGATGCCTGATGCGCCTGCCCGGCCGGTGCGGCCGATGCGGTGCACGTAGTCTTCGGCGTTCTTCGGAAGGTCATAGTTGATAACATGGGTGATGCCGGTGACGTCAAGGCCGCGTGCGGCTACATCCGTTGCCACGAGAAGCCGGATCTTTCCGCGGCGCATGTTCATGATGGTGCGGTTGCGGGCGTTCTGGTTCATATCCCCGTGTAGGGCCGCTGACGCATGTCCCTGGGCAGCCAACTCGCGGGCGAGCTGGTCGGCATTCCGCTTGGTGCCGGAAAAGATGATTGCCCTCGTCATGCCGCTGTCAGCGATCAGGTGCTTCAATAATCTATTCTTATGCTGCATGTCGTCTGCGGCGTGCAGTCGCTGCTCGATCTGTTCGAGCGTGGCTTTTTTCCCTACGATCTCGACACGTACCGGATCCTTGAGCAGCCGCTGGGCAAGCTTTGCCATAGTGGTGTCCATCGTTGCAGTGAACATAAGGGTCTGCCGGTTTGCCGGCGTCGCGGCGGCAATGGTGTCCACGGCCTCGCTGAATCCCATGTCGAGCATGCGGTCGGCCTCGTCGAGCACGAGAAGCTCCAGACGTGAAAAATCAATGCGTCCGCGTTCCATATGGTCGATGAGCCGTCCCGGTGTTGCTACGATCAGGTCTACAGGCTGAGACAGCAGCCGTTGCTGTTCGAAGTAGGGCATGCCTCCGAGGATGACCCCGCTCCGGATGTGCATGAACTTGCCGTACATGCGGACCGCGTCAGTTACCTGGTTCGCCAGCTCACGCGTAGGCGTGAGCACGAGCACGCGGGGCCCCTTGGATCTTTTCGCTGACGGAGACGGTACGCTCAGGCGCTGGAGCGCTGGCAAAACGAAGGCCGCGGTTTTGCCCGTGCCGGTCTGGGCCGTGGCGATCAGGTCATGGCCTGCCAGTGCCTTGGGAATGGCCTGCTCCTGAACGGGCGTGGGTGCGGCATAACCGCAGAGGTTTACTGCTTTGAGAATCGGTGCTACGAGCTGCAGATTGGAAAAAGACATGCTACTCCTTTGATTTCGTGCTCCGGTAACGTGAATTCCGGAAAGAGAAATCCTGTGAAAGGTTTGTGTGCAGGCCGCAGGGAAACGCGTGCGTCCCTGAGAACGAAGACGACGCCAGCACAAATATGACCGGCATAACTACATCGTTCGCCAACCATACATGCTGCCGCAATTTCAGAATGGAAACTGAAAGTAAGGGGGGTCAGTGATCGATGAATGTGGATGGCAGTGAGATGGTAAGGTTTGAAGGGACTTCAGTCAACTCCTGCCACGTTGTTAAACAGTCGAAGGTCATAATACAGGTTTATTTGAAAATAGCAAGTTTTATTTTACTGAATTTAAAAAAAATCACAGCGGCATGCTGGCCCGAGGGTTCAGGTCAAGACTTGACGTTTCGCCGCGCCGAAAACGTAGATATCCCGCGAGCGCGATCATGGCCGCATTATCAATGCAGAGTCCCATGCCCGGAAGATACAGTGCAATGTCGTATTTGTCCGCCTGCTCCTTCATGCGGTTTCTGAGTGAGCTGTTCGCCGCCACCCCTCCCGCGACCACGATCTTAGCCACGCCGGTTTCTCGGGCTGCCTGAATAGTCTTCTGCGTCAGGATGTCGACCACCGCAACCTGAAAGCTCGCGGCGACGTCCCTGATGTTCAGCGCCGGATCAAGGTCCTTGTCCTTGCTCGTAAATAGCGCGACGTGGGTCCTGACCGCGGTCTTGAGCCCGCTGAAGCTGAAATCATAACCCTCTCCCTTCGCACGCGGGAATGTGATTGTCTCCGGGTTTCCCTGCTGCGCAAGGCGATCAATTGCCGGACCTCCTGGATATTCCAGACCTAGCAGCTTCCCGACCTTATCGTAAGCCTCGCCGGCGGCATCATCTCTGGTCTGTCCGAGCAGGCGGTAGTTCCCGAGCCCTATGACGTGATAGAGCGCGGTGTGCCCACCGGAGACGAGCAGCGCAATGTAAGGATAGCCGATGTCGGGATATGCGATGTGCGCGGCGAGAATGTGCCCTTCGCCATGATGCACGCCGATGAACGGAATGCCTTGCGCATACGCGATCGCCTTGGCTGCAGATACGCCCACGAGCAGCGCACCGATCAGGCCGGGTGCATACGTGACAGCGACGAGTCCGATATCGCTGAGCTGTACCGATGCGCTTGCGAGTGCTTCGCGAATGATCGGCATGAGGTTTTTCAGGTGTTCCCGGGACGCAAGCTCCGGCACCACGCCACCGTATTTTTTATGGATGTCGATCTGCGAAGAGACGATGCTTGACAGGACCTTGTCGTCCTGAAGGACAGCGGCTGCGGTTTCATCGCACGAAGTCTCTATTCCCAGAGTAAACATAGTTTTGATTGACGATATTGGGGTGATGCAAAAGGGCAAGGTCGAAGAGCAAAGGAAATGAATCTTTTTACCCGTCCCCTGTACCTTGCCCCTGAATTTATTGCATCAGCCTCGATAGGGGAACGATCGTGATTCCCTGCTTGTTCGCTTCGGCTATCCACGTGCGGAGAGCACTGATCGTGGCCGGATGCGGATGGCCGATCCCGATGGCCCAGCCGTGCTCTTTCGCTATGCGGGTAAGTTCCTCCAACTGCCCATGGATATACTCTTCGTTGTCGCTTTCATTATCGAGGAACACATCACGCTTTGCGGCCTTCACGCCGAATTCTTTTGCTGTGGCATAGGCCACGCTCTTCGGGCTCGTGAGGCTGTCGAGGAAGAGAAGGTCCCGGGCCTTGAGCTCGGCCATTAGGAACTTCATAGCCTCTTTATTCTCAGTGAGCGACGAGCCTTCGTGGTTGTTCACGCCCACAGCGCCGGGTACGGACGCCACGTCGTCACTGATCGTGTTCAGAAAGTCCATGGGCGTCATGTCCGAGCGCAGCATACCGGGGGCTGGTTTCCCGTTCCTGCTTCGGTACTCCATGGGCAGATGAAGCAGCACCTCGCGGTTATTCTGTATTGCCAGTTCCGCGACCTTCCGCGACTGGGGAAAACCCGGCATCACAGCAAAGGTGACCTTGGCTGGGAGGGACACTATCTCCCGCGCGGGCTTCAGGTCCTGACCAAGATCGTCGATTACGATGGCAATGAGCGCCGTTTTTTCAGATGGCTTGACAATCAGAACCTCTTCGCGCTGTTTCGCTTCCCTCGGTCCTCTCTTTTCCGGCTTCTTTTTCTTCTCCGGTTTTTCAGGTGTTATTTGTTTTTTAGGCGCGGGCTCGACCTTCTTTACCTGCTGAGCGGGTTTTCCCTCCTCGCTGATCCGGAACCTGCGCAGAGGCCCCCAGAGCGAGAGCGCGATCGCGACCAGGGTGAGGACAATCCCTATCGTAATCCAGCGGTCATACTTGCTGCCTTTGCCCTTTGATCTTCCTTTTGCCGGGGGTTTCTTTGCCATGGCAAGCCATTTATACAATATTATGATAAAAAAAACCAGAGGTTTTTACGGTATGGATGGTGGAGGAAACCTTCACTTCGCGACGTAATCTTTTTTTACCTTGACATAGGACGTGACGGATTTTATACTGCATACCACTCGTGCAAGACACACAGTGAAACATGCGGAAGGAGGTTCATTAAAAAATCCCATGAGCTTCGAGTACATCCGGGAGATCCCGAAACCGAAAGAAATCCTCGCGGCCATGCCGCTTTCCACGGACCTGACGGCCATCAAGAAGGGGTGCGATCAGGAGATCAAGGCCGTATTCACCGGCGAGAGCCGCAAGTTTTTGCTCATCATTGGGCCCTGCTCGGCGCACGATGAGGAAGCAGTCTGTGACTATATCTCGCGGCTGGCAAAGGTCCAGGCGGAGGTAAAAGACAAAATCATCATCATTCCCCGGATCTATACCAACAAGCCCCGCACGACCGGCATCGGGTACAAAGGGATGGCCCACCAACCGAACCCGCAGGAAGAGCCGAACATCGTCGAAGGCATCAAGGCCATCCGGAAGATGCACCTCCGCGCTTTGAAGGAATCGCACCTCCCCGCAGCTGACGAGATGCTCTATCCCGGGAATTATCCGTACCTCGAAGACGTCCTGAGCTATGTGGCCGTCGGGGCCCGTTCCGTGGAGAATCAGGCCCATCGGCTGACGTGTAGCGGCCTCGACGTACCCGTGGGCATGAAAAATCCCACCTCCGGCGACATGGAAGTGACGCTGAATTCCATTCAGGCGGCCCAGGCTCCCCATATCTTCAGCTACAACCGGTGGGAGGTGAAGACTGCCGGAAATCCCCTGACCCATGCGGTGCTGCGGGGCGCTGTTGATCCGCACGGCGTGACCGTCCCCAATTATCATTACGAAGACCTCATCTGGTTTGCGGAGGCATACAAGAAACGGGGACTCGTCAATCCAGCCATGATTGTGGATACGAACCATGCCAATTCGAACAAGAAGTTCGCGGAACAGCCCCGGATCGCCATGGAGGTCATGCGGAGCCGTAGGAATTCAGCACTTCTCACGGCAATGATCAAAGGGTTCATGATCGAGAGTTTCATTGAGGAGGGCAGCCAGAAGGTGACGGAGAACGTATACGGCAAATCCATCACCGATCCCTGCCTGGGGTGGAAGGACTCGGAGAAGCTGATACGCGACTTGGCGGGGATGGTGTAGGCGCTGGAAATTTCAAATTACAAATCTTGAATAACAAACGATATCCAATCATCAAATTGCAATAACCAAGCGGTTGGATTGTGGTGCTTGGTCATTGGTGCTTAAGCTCATGGACCTCTTCGACTCTATTCAGGGAAGAAAAAGCATACGCCGGTTCAAGCAAACGCCTGTTCCCGACGAGGACATCAAAAAGATCCTTGACGCGGGCAGGCGTGCGCCCTCCGCGAATAACACCCAGCCCTGGAGTTTCATCGTCGTAAAAAACCGTACCGTGTTAAAACAGATGGCCGATGCCGTACGCCAAATGATCGACCGTATGATCCCCTATGCCGAGAGCGAGAAGCAGGCCCAGCGGCTCGCGGCGTACAAGGGCAACTATTACACTTTCTTCGAGAACGCGCCCGTCGTGATCGCCGTGCTCATGGAGGGTTACGACGCGGGAACGGACCGAGTCCTCGCAAAGATGGGATATTCTCCTGAAGACATCAAGAGGCTCAGGCCCCTGCCCGGTCTCCAGAGCGTTGCGGCGGCCATCGAGAACATGCTTCTTGCCATCCATGCGCTTGACTACGGCTCGTGCTGGATGACGGGGCCGCTCGTGGCGCAGGACGCATTTGAGACGATTCTAGGCTTTGGCAAGGAGAAGTCGATCGTGGCGCTTCTGCCCATGGGCGTACCTGACGAGAACCCGCCAGCGAGGCCGAGGAAGCTGCTGGAAGAGATCATGCGCGTGATAGGGTAGCTTTTTTGTAATTCCCAATTCCCCCGGTTGTAATTTCCAATCGGCAACAGTAAAACCCCGTGCCATATTCCCATGCTTATCATACGCGTTGGAAACGCATCGCGACCAAAGACGGGATCTGGCTCGATGTGGACGTGCTGTTCTCCATCGGCGCGAAACCGGGGAGACCTTAGTCACCCAAGAATAAAATTCTTCCCAATAGGGAAGAATTTTTCACCACAAAGACACCAAGAATGCGAAAAAGATCCTCGACTTGCGTGTCTGATGAATTATTTCCTTGCAACTTCTCTGCGTCCTCTGAGGTGGAAAAGGGCTATAATAGTATCAGAATGCATGGAGGTAACGTATGAAAAAAATCGGCACTGCATTGCTTGTTTTATTGGTGACTGTATCTTTTGTTATTCTGCCTGCTTGCAGCACCGTTAATCCCTACACGGGCGAGAAGCAGACGTCAAAGGCCACCGAGGGCTCTGCCATCGGTGGCATTGCCGGCGCTATTCTGGGCGCGGCTACGGCCAGCAGGGATGACCGCACGAAAATGGCGCTGCTCGGCGCCGGCGTCGGCGCCGTCGCCGGTGGCGGCGTGGGCTATTACATGGATGTGCAAGAAGCCAAGTTGCGGCAGAAGTTGGAAGGCACTGGTGTACGGGTGGTGCGTGACGGAAAAAATATCCACCTCGTGATGCCGGGAGATGTCACCTTTGAGACCGACAGCGCCAGCCTCGATTCTAGGTTTTTTGAAGTGCTGGATTCCGTCGCGCTGGTGTTGAACGAATACAAATCCACGCTGGTCACGGTTGCGGGGTATACTGACAGCACCGGTCCCGCAGACTATAACCAGAAACTTTCGGAAAGACGTGCTTCCACGGTGGCCCTTTATCTTCATAGCAGAAGCGTGGCCCAAGAGCGGCTGGCGGCCATCGGGTATGGTGAGAAACACCCTGTTGCAAGCAACAATACCGCCGAAGGCCGGGCAAAGAACCGCCGCGTCGAGATCACGCTGGACCCCATCACCAACTAAATCCCTCGAGGCGAGGAGGCGGAAGCGCCCTTAGCGCACCGCCACCTCCACAAAATCCTGCTTCCTTCCGTCCCAGAGGTATCCTTTGATCTCGTGGATTGAGCACTGCTGCACCGACACCACTACATGCACGGCGCCGGGGAACTCGGGTTCGCCGAAGACGGTCTGGACCTCCTTGTCCATCGGGGAGAAGTAAGCCCCGCAGTCGATGTGGGAATGGTAGAAGGCGAGGATCGATTCGCCTCTGTACGCTGCCTCGTCGATGATCCGTTCGACCTCGTTGCGATCCACAGCATAGGCCTCGCGGCTCGTGCGGGGGTGTGTCCCGGGGTCCTCGGCGTGCAGCCTCTCCTGAATGTTCACCAGGGCATGAACCCGCAGGACGGTGTCCACACCGGTCACGATGCCGCAGCACTCGGAAGGATATTCGGCGATGGCCTGCTTGGAGATGGTGTCGATGGCTTCCTGAGTAAGCCGCATGCGGTAAGACCTCCGCGGTCATCCAAACGTATGATGGGCATGATGCCGTAAGATGCCCAGGGAGATGAAGAACAGCGCCCTGCGATCCAATAAAAAAGCGGATGAAGTGTCCATCCGCCGCACTTATACTATTCGCCGCATTGTGTGCATATACGCGGCACGTTATCGTCGGCTTTGTTCATGTTCATCCCGGTTCCAAGCGGGTTTTCACCCCGCCTTTTCCGCTAGATTTTCCCTCGCCTCGTCCGACACTTCCGTCCCTTTTGCTATCACCACGATGCCCGAGGGTGTCACATGGTAGCGCTTCTTGTCTTTCTCATGGTTATAACCGATCTCGGTGCCCGCCGGGATCGTTACATCCTTGTCGATGATGGCCTTCCGGATGCGGCAGTGCCTGCCGATGTCCACGTTTTCCATGAGGATTGAGTCGTGCACCTCACTGTAGCTGTTCACGCGCACGTTCGGCGACAGCACCGAGTTCTGCACCCGGCCGCCGCTTACGATGCATCCGTGCGCGACGATGGAGTCCAGGGCGATACCGAGTCTGCCGCCCTTTTTCTCCTGGGCGAACACGAACTTGGCCGGCGGGTTCTGCGCCTGGTAGGTGCGGATGGGCCAGGCCTTGTCATAGAGGTTCAGGAGCGGGTCCACGCTTACGAGGTCCATGTTGGCTTCCCAGTAGGCGTCAATGGTCCCAACGTCACGCCAGTATTTCGCTTCCTTTTTGTTCTCGTCCTTGAAATTGTAGGCACAGACGCGGTCGGTCCTCATCATCTGGGGGATGATGTTCTTGCCGAAGTCGTGCGCCGTGTCCTGAAGCGCGTCGAATTCCAGGTGTTCGATGGCCTTCTTCGTGTTGAACAGGTAGACGCCCATGGATGCGAAGGCCATGTCCGGCCGGCCGGGAATAGGTTTCGGGTCCTTCGGTTTTTCCTCGAACCCGACGATCCTGCAGTCGTCGTCCACCTCGATGACGCCGAATGACGCATGCGATCTTCCTCGGCATCTCGATGGCAGCCACGGTGGCGTCGGCCTTTTTCTCCTGGTGGAACCTGAACATTTCGGCATAGTCCATCTTGTAGATGTGGTCGCCGGCGAGCACGAGCAGGTGGTCCGGCGCGTCCTTCTCGATCATGTAGATGTTCTGGTAGATGGCGTCGGCCGTTCCCTGGTACCATTTGTCCCCGACCCGCTGCTGGGGCGGGACGGAGATGATGTATTCGTTCAATTCACCGGAGAAGAAATTCCATGCGAGACGTAGATGTTTGTCGAGGGACAGGGATTTATACTGTGGAAGTACGGCGATCTTCCGGATGCCGGAGTTAATGCAGTTCGAAAGGCGTAAAGTCGATGATCCGGTAGATACCGCCGAAGGGAACCGCGGGTTTTGCGCGATGTATGGTGAGGGGATGGAGCCGTTCTCCCTTGCCGCCTGCAAGGATCATTGCCAGAATACTGATCACTTTCTTGCTCCTTGGTGTATCGCCTATAAAGATAATAGCAAGAGGATGAACGACTGTCAATCACGGATACGGCCCTCCCTATCCAGCTTTGCGCAACTTGTTTCTGTTTAATGTGTTCAAGATAGAGAATTATAACTTTCCTATGATATTTTTTAATGTTATTTTCGCTTGATTTTTTATCGGCCCATTGTTAATATGCAAGCTCCTTAAAATATAATCATTAATTAACCTTACCACGTTAGTTACGAAAAGTAGCAATAATCCACCGCGTGGTAACATCCTAAAAAATTACAGTAATCAGAAATTATTATATGACTTGTTCGCATATAGTTAGGGTATAAGGTAAGGGGGGATTGATACCGTGCTCCAGCAAGAAGATCTGAAACAAGTTGATGCTGTCCTTGACGATGCACAGGGCCAGCGGGGTATGCTCATTGCGGTGCTTCAGCGTGTGCAGGAAAAGATAGGTTATCTGCCAGAGGAGGCGATGAAGATGATCGCGGAGAGGCTGTCACTCTCTCTGACGAACATCTACGGCGTGGCCTCATTCTACAAACATTTCCACTTTAAACCCCGCGGCAAGAAGATCGTGAAGGTCTGCGCCGGCACCGCGTGTCACGTGCGCGGCGGCAAGGCCGTGCTGACCGAGATGGAGAACAAGCTCGGCATCAAGGAGGGCGAGACCACGGTGGACCGGGCCGTGACCCTCGAGACCGTAGGCTGTGTTGGTTGCTGCGCCCTGGCCCCGGTGCTCACGGTCAACGACCAGGATCTGTACGGCGAACTGACGCCCAAGATGGTGGACGATATCATCGCCTCGGTGAGGAGCGAACATGGAACTCACGTTTAAGCGGCTCGAAAATGTCACGGAACTCAGGGACCTGCAGGGCAAAGCTCAAGAAGGAACACCAGGAAAAGGACGCCCACCGCGTCCGCGTCTGCTGCGGCACGGCCTGCCAGGCAACGGGCTCCAACAAGCTGATCAAGCAGTTCGAGGAGGAGGCGACAAAGAAGCAGGTCCCCCTCGAGATCGTGAAGACCGGCTGCCAGGGTTTCTGCCAGCGCGGCCCGGTCGTGATCCAGGACCCCCAGGAGATCTTCTACCAGAAGGTGAAGGTCCCCGATGTGTCGGGCATCTTCTCGGAATCGGTGCTCCGGGGGATGCCCTATCGCAAGAAGCTCTACCGCGAGGACTCCCTGGCCGATCCCAATGTGGCCGTGGGAGACATCCCCTTCTATAAGAAGCAGAAGCGCCTAGCGCTCCACCGGAACGGCGTCGTGGACCCCTGCAATATCTACGACGCGGTCCGCGAGGACGGCTACGAGGGCCTAGCCAAGGTCCTGACCGAGATGAAACCCGACGAGGTCATCGATATCGTGAAGAAGTCGGGTCTCCGGGGACGCGGCGGCGCGGGCTTCCCTGCCGGCCTCAAGTGGGAGCACACCAAAAAATCGGGCGCAAAGATCAAGGCCGTGGTCTGCAACGGCGACGAAGGCGACCCGGGCGCGTTCATGGACCGCTCGCTCATGGAAGGTGATCCCCATTCGGTGCTCGAGGGCATGATCATCAACGCCTACGCCATCGGCGCCCAGCACGGCTACCTCTACGTGCGGCACGAGTATCCCCTTGCGGTGAAGAACCTGGGCATTGCCATCGAGCAGGCGCGGGCGCTCGGCCTCTTGGGCAAGAATATCCTGGGCAGCGGCCTCGATTTCGACTGCGAGATCAAGGAAGGCGCCGGCGCCTTCGTCTGCGGCGAGTCCACAGCGCTCGTGGCGTCCATCGAGGGCGAGCGCGGCATGCCGCGCCCCCGTCCGCCCCGCCTCTCAGAAGCGGCAGGCGGCCTCTGGGGAATGCCTACGAACCTGAATAACGTCGAGACCTTCGCGAACGTTCCGACCATCTTCACCAAGGGCCTTGATTACTACATTTCCATCGGCACTGAAAAATCAAAAGGCACGAAGGTCTTTGCCCTCACCGGCAAGATCAAGAACACTGGCCTCATCGAGGTTCCCATGGGCATCACGCTCCGGGAGATCATCTTCGACATCGGCGGCGGCATGCTGAACCCCGACAAGGAATTCAAGGCGGTCCAGACCGGCGGCCCGTCGGGCGGCTGCATCCCGGCGCAGTTCCTCGACCTGAAAGTGGACTTCGACACCCTGGCGACCGTGGGTTCCATCATGGGCTCCGGCGGCATGGTGGTCATGGACGAGGACGACTGCATGGTGGACGTGGCCAAGTACTTCCTCTCTTTCACCAAGAGCGAGTCCTGCGGCAAGTGTCCGCCTTGCCGCGTCGGCACCTGGCAGATGTACGAGTTGCTGGACAAGATCACCTCGGGCGGGGGCGAAGAGGGGGACATCGAGCGGCTCGAGAAGATGGGCAAGCTGATCGTAGCCGGCTCGCTCTGCGGACTCGGGAACAGCGCGCCAAACCCCGTCCTCTCCACCATCAAATACTTCCGCGAGGAATACGAGGAACACGTGCACGACAAGTTCTGCCGCGCCAAGACGGTGCCAGGGCCTGGGAATGTTCCGCATCCGGCCCGAGCATTGCATCCTGTGCGGCCTCTGCAAGACGGCGTGCGCCTTCGATGCCGTGGTGGAGCTCCGCGACCGGTTCTACATCGACCAGGACTACTGCACCAAGTGCAAGGCATGCTACGGAGTCTGCCCCACACAGGCCATTGTTGTCGAAAAAGGAGGGGCCCATGTCAAAGCAGGAAAGTAAGTGCCCCGTAAACAGCACCCGGCTCAAGCTCGCGTACTTCTATAATGATCCCTCCAAGGACGGCATGTGCTCCAAGTGCCATCCCTGCAAGCTCGGCGTCTTTGATGCCATCAAGATCATCGAGGCTATCCAGTCCGGCCAGGGCGTTCCGAAGCATATCGCGCTCCTAGAGCGCATTGCCAGGGACGTGAAAGACGGCGGCATGTGCAAGAAGGGCAAGGACCACGCCGACATCCTGGCTGCGTTCCTCACCCAGCATAAGGATGACCTGCTCCGCCATGTTGCAGGCATTTGCTCGCACCGCGAGTGTTCGGCCCTCGTGACCTACGAGATCGAGGCCGACAAGTGCACCATGTGCGACAAGTGCCGAGAGGCTTGCAAGGATTTTGCCATCGAAGGTCAGAAGGCCGTGGGATTCAAGGGAGGGTTCACGCCCTACCGCATCCGGCAGCGCCGCTGCACTCATTGCGGCGAATGCATCAAGGTCTGCCCCGAGGGGGCGGTCATCGTGGTGGAGAAAGAGCGCGAACCGGTTGCGAAAGAGCCTGTGCGGACCTTGGTTTGCACCTGCGATGTCAGCGGCAGGCTGACCGGCAAGGCCCCGGTCTGCTCCATTCATGACATGGCGGAGACCATAACGCCGGCGAAATAGAACCAAACACCAATATGCAAGCACAAAATTCCAAATAAAGAACGATATCCAGTGATCGAATATCTTGGATTTGAAGTTTGAAGCTTATTTGGGATTTGAATATTAGGATTTGGAATTTATAACTGGAGGCTGCTATGACGACGAAGATGGTGAAAATGGAATTCGACGGTAAGGCATACCACGTGCCTGAGGGCATGACGCTAGTCGATGCCGCTGCGACAGTGGGGGTCCACATCCCGAACCTCTGCCACATCAAGGAGCTCCGCGGCGTGGGCGCCTGCCGCATGTGCATGGTGGAGGTCGAGGGTTTGAAGACCCCGGTCACCGGCTGCACGACCCGCACCAAGGAGGGCATGAAGGTTCAGACCAAGACTCCCAAGGTGGAGGAGATCCGGAAGTTCGTAACCGACCTGGTCCTGTCCTTCCATCCTCTGGACTGCATGACCTGCCCCAAGGCCGGCACCTGCGACCTCCAGCGCTACGCCGCCGACCTGAAGATCCAGGAATCCTCGTTTGGCAGGAAAAGCTTCAACTACCCCCTGAACGACCAGAGCCCCTTCATCACCATCGACAACAACTACTGTATCCTCTGCGGCCGGTGCGTCCGGGTATGCAAGGAGCAGAACACCAACGTGCTCGAATTCATGGGCCGCGGCATCACCTCCAAGGTCTCGACGGCCCTGGACAAGCCGCTCCACGAGTCGGGCTGCACATTCTGTGGGAGCTGCATAGACGCCTGCCCGGTGAACACCATCATGGAGCGCGATCGCTGGCAGCACGGCCGGGAATGGGACCTTGCGAAGCATGAGTCGGTCTGCACTGCCTGTGGTTCGGGCTGCAGCGTGACAGTGAGCAAGAAGGACGGCAGGATCGTCAAGGTGAACGCGAAAGAGGACAACGGCTACATCTGCGTGATCGGCAGGTTCGGTTTCGACGCCCTTCGTTCGGCGAACCGCGTCACCACCCCGATGAAGCGGGAAGGCAAGAAGCTCGTCCCCGCGACATGGAGCGAAGCGCTAAAGATCGCGGCCGATGGCCTGAAGAAGGCCGGCTCCAACGCGGGATTCATAGCTTCGGGCTCGCTCACGAACGAGGAGGCCATGGCAGTGCAGTCCTTGGCCCGCGACGTGGCCGGGAGCTCCAACATCGACATGGCGGCCGCGGCCTACGCCGGCGGCTTGATCGCGGCGCTGCGCGCGATGTACGGCGATGCCGGTATCGCGATTGCGTCCCAAGCCGACCTGAAATCAGCTGATGTCGTGGTCGTCATCGGCGCCGACCCGTCGCAGAAGAAGCAGACCATGCAGGAAGCGGACGTGATGATACGGCGCCGCGCCCAGGCAGGCGCCAAGGTGATCGTGGTGAGCACGGAAAAGACGGACCTCGCCCATCACGCGAACGCCATCCTGCTGCAACTCAAGGCCGGCACCGACACGGCGCTGCTCGCGGGCCTCATGTCCGCGGCGCTTGCCGAAGGCGCAGCCCCGTCCGCGAAAGGCCTCGATGCCCTGAAGAAGTCCCTCGTGACCGTCGAGGCGGCCGCTTCGGCATCGGGTGTTGCTGCAGAACAGATCACACTTGCCGCCAAGGCCTATGCCGCGGCGAAGAATCCCGTCGTCGTGATCGGCACGGGCATCTCGGCCAGCGAAGAGGCGTCGCTCCAGGCCCTGAACCTCGCGCTGCTAAAGGGCGCCGGCGTGCTCCCGCTCCTGCCCGAGGCCAATGCCCTTGGAGTTCTGCAGATGGGATGCCTATCGGACCTCGGGCCGGGGTTCGCCAAGATCAAGAAGACCGGGAAAGGCTATGGGGACATGCGGTCCGGCATGGAGGCACTTTTCGTCGCCGGGAATGTTCCCGATCCGGACCTGAAAGCGGACTTCCTCGTCGTCCAGACGAGCCATATGACGCCGCTCGCAGAGAAGGCCGACGTAGTGCTGCCCATGGCAGCGCTGTACGAACGGGGCGGCACGATCGTTACGGCCTACGGCAGACAGAAGACCTTTGCGCCGGCGCAGGACCCTGAGGGCGTGGCCAAGGACGGTGCGGATATCGTCGCCGAGCTTTCCCTCGTGATGAGCAAGGCCAAGGGATTCACGATGAAGGACGTGACCGCCGCCTCGAAAAAGGCCAAGGCCGCGAAGCTTGCCGCGGCTGCTTTCAAGCCGGTTGCGGCAAAGGCCGGGAATCCCGCGTCGGAATCCACGACCGCCATCTTGATGGCACTAAACGCCGGATTACTGGCGCAGTCGGCCGTCAAGAAGGTGCTCGTGGTGCAGGAAACGGTGGCGAAGCGGTAGCCGGGGAAGGCTCAAGCTGCCGCGGAAGAATCCCTCCGTGCAGGATTTTATCCGCTGAAGGGCTCGTTCGTAACTTCGTGTAGCATTTTTTCGTGCTGTTTCGTATAATGCACTCCAGTCAAAAATATCGGGTGGATTTTGTCCCCCTTTTGATACGTGCCGAATGAAAGGAGATCGTACCGACCATGAAGGAAAATCAGAGATCCGTTGACCCGGCAGCCCAGGTCCTCTTGAAGATTGCCGGTCAGAAGAATATAACGACCTCGTTCGACCGGGCCGAGAAGCTCAAACCCTGCCCCATCGGACACCAGGGAGCCTGTTGCAAGATCTGCCACATGGGCCCCTGTCGCCTCGTGGGTAAGGAAGATGAGGCCGAGGGCGTATGCGGCGCAACGCTGCCGGTGGTGACGGCTCGGAACTTCGCGCGCATGGTCGCCGCGGGCACCGCCGCCCATTCGGACCACGCCCGCGATCTGGCGAACACCCTGCTCGCTGCCGCGCGTGGCGAGGCCAAGGATTTCAAGATCAAGGACGTTCGAAAACTAAACCGCGTCGCTGGCTACCTCAACATCAATATCGAGGGCAAGCCCGTTAATAAGGTGGCCGAGGAAGTGGCCCTCAAGTTCATCGAGCAATTCGGCCAGCAGAACGGCGAACTGGTCTATCTCTCCCGAGCGCCGAAGCGGCGCCAGGAGATCTGGCGCAAGTTCGGCATCGCGCCCCGGGGCATCGACCGCGAGTGCGTCGAGATGCTGCACCGCACGGCCATGGGCGTGGACCAGGAGCCGAACAACATCATGCTCGGCGCCCTGCGCACCTCGCTGGCCGACGGCTGGGGCGGCTCGATGATCGGCACAGACATCTCGGACATCCTGTTCGGCACGCCGCACCCGGTGACCGCGACGGCGAGCCTCGACGTGTTCAAGGAAGACTACGTGAACTTCGTGGTCCATGGCCATGAGCCTTCCTTCGCCGAGATGCTCGTTGTTGCCACGGACGACCCCGAGATCGTCGCCTACGCCAAATCTAAGGGCGCCAAGGGCGTGAACCTTGTCGGCATGTGCTGCACCGCGAACGAGATCCTGGTCCGGCATGGCATTGCCACGGCAGGCGGCTTCCTCCAGCAGGAGCTCGGCATCGTCACGGGTATGGTCGAGGCCATGGCAGTAGACGTGCAGTGCATCATGCCGGCGATCGGCCAACTTGCCAAGAAGTTCCACACCAAGATTATCACCACGACGCCCAAGGGCAAGATGGTGGACGCGATGCACATCCAGTATGACGAGCACCATGCCATGGACATCGCGAAGAAGGTCCTGAAGATCGCTATCGATAACTTCCCGAACCGCAAGAAGGAACTGACGAGCCCGGTCAAGTTCAAACAAGCCAACATGGTGGCTGGGTTCTCGGACGAGTACATCAAGTACATGCAGGGCGGCCAGTACCGGGGCTCCTACCGCCCGCTGAACGACGCCATTATTTCCGGCCGAATCCGCGGCGTGGTGGGCCTCGCCGGCTGCAACAACCCGCGGATCAGCCAGGACAGCATCCATAATTTCCTATCCCGCGAGCTGATCAAGAACGACGTGCTCGTGGTCCAGACCGGCTGCTCGGCCCACGCATCGGCCAAGGCCGGCTACATGACCCCGGAGAACGCCTTGGAGAACGCGGGACCGGGCCTCCGCCAGGTCTGCGAGGCCATCGGCATTCCTCCCATCCTCCACCTCGGTTCGTGCGTGGACAACTCGCGCATCCTGACCATCGCGTCCAACATCGCAGAGGAAGGCGGCTTGGGCGACGATATCGGCGGCCTCCCGGCAGTTGGCATCGGCCCCGAGTGGATGAGCGAGAAGGCCATTGCCATTGGCACCTACTTCGTGGCGTCAGGCGTGCCGATCATCTTCGGCGCGGGCTCCCCGGTGAGCGCCAGCAAGACGCTGAAGGACATCATGGAGAACAAGTGGTGGGAGATGTTCACGGCGGGCTTCTATTTCGAGGAAGATCCGGGCAAGATCCTCGAGCTCACCCTGAAGCTCATCGACACGGCACGGGAGAAGCTGAAGATCCGGAAATACGAGCCGGGAGCCTTCGGCACCGAGCGCGTGCTCATGGATATGGCAGCCCGTCGCACGGCATCCTTTGCCACGCCGCATGGAGAAGATGTCTAGGAAGTAAAAATCAGTACCGCCGTCTTAGGGAGAGGCCTATAAGCCTCTCCTTTTTTATTCCCTGCACAGGACTGCTCATTGCCTGATGCTTACAATGATGTTATAATAATTGCCGGGTAACATATGTATCAGGGTGAGCGTCTAAATAGTATCACACATTTGATCGGGACGAGCCTTGCGCTCGCAGGTGTTGTCGTGCTCGTTGTGCACGCAGCGCGGCTTGGCGATCCCTGGAAGATAGTCAGCTTCAGCATCTACGGTGCCACGCTTGTGGCGCTTTATTTTTTTTCCACGCTCTACCACAGCTCACGAGGCAAGGCCAAGGCGATATTTCGAACGCTGGACCATGCCGCAATATATCTTCTCATTGCGGGGACCTATACTCCCTTAACCCTTGTTACCCTCCGCGGGGCCTGGGGATGGTGGCTTTTCGGCACTATCTGGGGATTGGCCCTTATCGGTATGCTCCAGGACCTCCTGTCTACCAGACGCAGGAGCATTTTCTCGGTTGCTATCTATCTCTTGATGGGCTGGCTCGTTGTCATAGCCATCCGTCCGCTTGCGCATGCCCTCCCGGTTGAGGGTTTGATATGGATGGTTGCCGGCGGTCTGTTCTATACCATCGGAGTTGTGTTCTACGCTTTGGACAAAAGGCTTTCCTATGGTCACGCGATTTTTCATCTCTTTGTTCTAGCAGGCAGCGCGTGTCACTATTTCACCATTCTTCTCCATGTTGCATAATAATAATAATAATAAAGTAAACAACCCCCCCCTATATTTAGTGTTTTCCCCTCTTGTCGGATACAATATCTCGTATGCTTTTTTTTATTACTAAATAAAGTATAAAAAATCTTGACAACCTGGTTTTTTTTAGTATCATCGTAACTATACTTACTATAAGCACTATATGTAAGCTATCCAGAGAGGGTGCCATGGTCACACGCAAGGTTCCAAAAAAATACAAAACTAAAGAGATATGCGATCGCTTCGATATTTCTCGTGCGACGCTCTTCCGATGGGAAAGCGAGGGTCTCCTTATGGGAGTCGGACGTGACTGGCGGGGATGGCGCGTGTATGATGAGAGAAACCTGAAGACCATCGAGAAGATCATGAAGAACAAGAACACCTGAAAAATTAAAGTTTTTTGTATTTCTGCCGATACGTAATGAACTGGATTTGTTGCCGGAGCAAAAATGCTTCTTTCAAGAAAAATAGAACCGATTGCACTAGACATAGGGTCCACCTTCATCAAGCTGGTGCAGCTGAAGGGGTCCAAGGGGGCCTATCAGCTCGTCAAGTTCGGCATGGTGCCACTGCCGCCCGAGGTGATCGTTGAGGGCGCAGTCATGGATGCAGGGCGCGTGGTCGATGCAATCAAGGAACTCATCAACGCGCAGAACGTCAAAGCCAAGGAAGTGGTGATATCGGTTTCCGGAAGCTCGGTCATCATCAAACGTATTTCTGTGTCCGATACGACCGAAGAAGAGCTTGCCGAGTCCATCAAATGGGAGGCGGAGCAGTACATCCCGTTTTCCATCGATGATGTGAATGTGGACTTCCAGAAGCTTGGGCCGGGGACTGCCGAGGGGCAGGCGGACGTGCTCCTTGTTGCGGTGAAAAAGGACAAGATAAACGACTACGTCAACCTTGTAAAGGAAGCCGGCCTTGAGCCTGTCGTTATGGATGTGGACGCCTTTGCGCTTGCGAACATGTACGAGCTTAATTATGAAATGAGCACCGGCATCACGGCGCTGCTCAATATCGGTGCCTCCGTCATGAATATCAGCATACTGAAAGACGGAATGTCCATATTCACGCGTGATATAACGGTCGGCGGCAACCGTTACACCGAGGCGCTTCAGAAAGAGTTCGGTCTCAGCTATGAGGACGCGGAAAAGGTAAAGCGGGGAGCGATCGCTGAGGGGCTCGATGCAGGGAACGTCGCAAGCGTGATGTCCTCGGTCACTGAGGACATTGTGGGCGAGACGCAGCGTTCATTCGACTTTTTCCGGTCCACGACGGGGAGCGATAGTGTTTCTCGCGTGCTCGTTTCTGGCGGATGCGCACGGATCGGGAATTTTATCTCTGCCCTCTCCGAGCGCATAGGAATTCCCGTGGAGATTACGAACCCTTTCAAGAATATCAAGGTTGACCCGAAGCATTTTAACCCTGCAGCCTTGCAGGAGGCAGGCCCACAGTGCGCGGTGGCGGTGGGACTTGCTATCAGGAGGCCCGGGGACCGATGATCAAAATAAATCTTCTTCCTACCAAACGAAAACCTCCGAAGAAAATCACCGAGCTTCAGCAGCAGCTGGTCCTTGGCATTCTCCTCTTGATGCTGTCAGGAATCGGTTTCTGGTACTTCTGGACCCAGTTGAACAACCGCATCGAGACTCTGCAGCGGGACAAGGCAGCGGCAGAAGCGCGGATACACGCTCAAGACAACATGCTGAAGGAAGTGAAGACCGTCGAGGAAGAGCGGAAGAAGGTTGCTGACAAGATCGGCGTCATCGAACAGCTGAAAAAAAACCAGGGCAGTCTCGTCAGGCTCCTGGACGAACTCAGCAAAGCACTACCACAGGGCGTGAACCTGAAATCCCTATCGGAGAAGAGCGGCCAGGTGGATATCGACGGTACCGCATTCACGAACAACGACATCGTACGCTTTGTCGACAACCTTAAAGCTTCTCCTTATTTTACCGATGTATTCCTGCAGGAATCCGTACAAGGTGTACAGGAAGGAATTGAGATTTATACATATAAGCTGCAGGTCACATTTAAGGGAGCATAATGGTGCAGGCCATAGACAAAATATCGGCCCAGATACAGAAAATCCCGTCCAAAACGAGGGTGGTGGGATTTTTCGGCTTCTTGGGCGTCCTGGTGATCCTCTTTATCTGGCAGGTACATATCCCCAAAAAGACGCAGATCAAGGAGCTTGAGAAGGATATCGCTGGCATCCAGGTCACGATAAAGGCGAATGACGAGAAGATACGAAAACTCGACGAGTTAAAGGTCGAAGTGAAATCGCTCGAACAAAAGCTGCAGCTGCTTACCGCGCAACTCCCTCCGGAGACCGAGGTTTCCGGGCTACTCCGGCAGATACAGAACCTTGTGAGCCAGTCAGGCCTCTCGCTCAAGCTCTGGAGACCGGATAAACGGAGGGCCCATCCGAGCGGGTTGTATGAAGAGATTCCTATCAACATGGATCTCGCCGGCGGGTATCATGACGTGGGAATGTTCTTCGACCGGGTAAGCAAACTGACGAGGATCGTGAACATGCTGAACCTCAGAATGGGTTCGGCCACAATGAGCAAAACCGGGAACATGGAGATTAAGATAAGCTGTACGGCCATGACTTTTGCGGCAGTGGAGAAAAAACCAGATGTGGCAGCGGGACCAGCAACCAAGAAAGCGAAATAGAGGGCATTTTGCCGGTGCGGCAATGCTCCTTGTCGGAGCAATGCTTGCGCTTGTCGGCTGTTCCGAGCCACAGCAAGCGCCGACGAGGCCTGCCTCTCAGCCGGTGCAGAAGCAGCCTATTGTCTCTACGCCGCCCAGGACGGAGATTGCAAAGGCGGAAGAAAAGCACACATCGGTATACACCTATAATCCAGTTGGGCGACGTGACCCTTTTGCTCCCATCATCATCAAGGAAAGTAAAAAAGGGAAAGAGGGCGACCGTCCGCCTCTGGAGCGGTATAACATCAATGAGTTCAAGCTTACGGGGATCATCTGGGGTGGTTTTGGGTATAATGCTATGCTTGAAGGGCCGGACGGAAAAGGCTATTTTGTCCGCGTCGGTACTATTCTCGGCCCCAATCGCGGGGTTGTAAAGAAAATAACGCAGAACACCATGGTAGTTGAAGAAAAATATAAATCCTATACGGGTGAAACTGAACACAAGGAGATTGTAGTCGAACTCCGGAAAAAACAGGAGGAGACGCCATGAAGTATTCTCAACCACGCAGTATGTTTTGGTTGACGATCCTCATCTCGCTCACAATGCTGATGCACGGCTGTGCCGCGAAGTCTCCGACGGCGGGGAATCAGCAGGGGCCGTCGGTTGTCATCAACAAGATCGAGCCCCGCGATGTGGACGGCACGACCGAGATCGCGATCGAAGGGACTGAGCCCATCCTGCAATATACGTCATTTCAGCTTACCGAGCCGCTCAGGCTTGTGGTCGATATTTCGGACGCGGACGTAAAAAAATTCCAGGACAAAATAAGCGTGAACAAAGGTGCGATCCTGGACATCACCCCCAGCCAGATGGATAGTATTGCCCGGCTCGAAATCGCGCTCTCCCAGGCGGTGGATACCAAGCTCTATCAGGCAAGCGGTAAGCTCATCATTGAGGTAGCCAAGCCCGTTGAGGTTGCGAAGACCGAGTCTGAAGCGGTCAAGCCGGTGCCTCAGCCGGAACAGGCGCTGGCAGCAGAGAAGCTCGCAGAAGAAAAACCTGCGGCTGAGAAACCGGAGAAAGGCACGGCATCGGTCGTTACGGCGGTCAAGGCAACTGCTGGTAAGGATGGTGTCAAGGTGATCATTTCCGCAAACGGCACGATGGTGCCGAGCACCTTCATGGTGGATGGGAAGAAACTCGTCGTCGACATCCCCGGTACCAGGAGCAAGGTCAAGCCGAGTGTCATCCCGGTACGAAAAGGCGGACTCGACAGGGTCCGCGTAGGCCAGCATGCCGCGCCCGATCAGAAAGTGCGCGTTGTGCTTGATCTCATCAGACCCATGGAGTATGAGGCAAAACCCGAGGGGAATACGTTCATCATTGCCATGACCCCTGCAGCGGCACCTGCGCCCAAGACCGAGGAAAAGGCGATGCAGGAGAAGGCAGCTCCGGCAGAGCCGGAGAAAGCCCCGACAACGGAGAAGGAAGTCACCCCGCTTGCACCGGAGGCGGCGGTTCCCGCTCTGGCCCCTGTTCCAACTGCGCCTGCACGACGCGCAGAGGCCAAAAGACCTGTGCCCGCCGCAACAGAGGCCTCATCGCTCATCGGCGGTGGGAAGTATGCGGGAAAGAGAATATCCCTCGATTTGCAGGATGCGGACCTGGTAAACGTGCTACGGCTCTTCGCCGAAGTGGCGAACCTGAACATGATTCTCTCTCCCGATGTCAAGGGAAAGGTGACGGTACGCATGGTCAATATCCCCTGGGATCAGGCCATGGATATCATCCTCAGGATGAACGGCTTGGGGTATGCGCTTGAGGACAACATCCTCCGGATCGGCTCAGTTGCGGCCCTGACCAAAGAGGCCGAGGACGAGTCGAGGGCCAAGGAAGCGAAAAAGAAGGCGGAAGACCTGATCACCCGCATTATCGCAATCAATTACGCAAAGGCGAAAGAGATTGAGCCTACGCTCAAAAAGTCCCTCTCTGCCCGCGGTGAGAGCGTAGTTGACGAGAGGACCAATACCATCATCATCAAGGACATCCCGCGGAACGTGGATGAGGTCGCAACCCTTGTTAAGATCCTGGACAAGCCCATTGCCCAGGTGATGATCGAGGCGAGGATCATCGAAGCATCAACCAACTTCACCCGCGACATCGGCGTCCAGTGGGGAGGGACCTCGAAGCACGATGCGGCGCACGGAAATCCCACGAGCTTCAATTTCCCCAACTCTGTCACTGTGACCGGCGGACCCTCCATGGGGACGACGCCATCAAACTCCGGAAACTTTTTCGTGAACCTCCCTGCAGCGGTAGCACAGGGATCAGGCGGAGCGGTAGGGTTCACCTTCGGCTCTCTCAACAAGGCCTTGAACCTCGACCTTATACTCTCGGCCATGGAGTCCACGGGTGAAGGCAAGGTCATTTCGTCGCCGCGCGTGAGCGCACTCGACAACAAAGAGGCCAAGATCGAGCAGGGGCAGTCGATCCCCTATCAGACGACATCGGCCACGGGAACCCAGGTGCAGTTCATTGATGCCCTTCTTCGCTTGACCGTGACCCCGCATGTTACGCCGGACAACAAGATCTTCATGAAGATCCAGGCCACCAAGAACGCGCCTGACACTTCGCTCCTGGGTGCCGGCGGCCAGCCGTCCATCCGCAAGAACGAGGCCACGACAGAGATTCTCCTCTCCGACGGTGAGACCGCAGTGATCGGCGGCATCCTGACCATCGATCGCGGGTACACCGAGCAGAAGGTTCCATTCTTCGCCGATATTCCACTCATCGGATGGCTCTTTAAGGAGAGGAGCTCAAGGGACAACAAGACGGAGTTGATTATTTTCATAACCCCGAAGGTCGTAAAACAGGAGGCTATTTAGATACAGATCAGCTCATCGCTTATAGGAATGTGGGCGGGAAAAAAATGAATTGCGAGAGCGATATGATTAATCTACTACACGGTAAGAGCAGGCAGTTTACTCATACCTAAAGCCCATGGGCATGCGATATTATGAAAAATTAATGTGTTATGCCGACGTGCGATGTTGTAAGTAATTTGCGATAATCAAGTAAGTTGTGAGGAGGTTGGATCGATGAAATTGACTATAAAACACAAGCAGATCGTGATACTTGCCCTGCTTCTTGTCCTGCTTTTGATAACTCTGATTTCGGGATGCGGAAATACTAAAGGTACTGAATGTACGGCTCCTGATGGGTCCAAAATAACAATCACTCCCTCTAGCCAATCGATTAATACCGGTGGTACTGGCCTTGGTGTAGCTACGAACCTTAATTGGACAGTGAGAGTGGCCCTCTCTGATGGGACGGTTATGCCAAAAGCATGTATCAATGTAACCGGAACATTTGCCGTGCCGAATGGGTTTGCGCTCTATCAATTTTACTTTTACCCCAACAGTAATGCTAACCCCAATAATATAGCTGTTAATTCAGGGTTTGCTGCACAGACAGATGACTTCGGCCAATATACGTTCTCCACACTTCTCTCTGCTGCAAGCGGTACGTTTACTGACACTATTTATGTTCAATCTGGTGCGAATGTTGGAAATGCGACAGTAACAGTAAATTAACATTACTAGTTTAGTCAGTATTTGTGCGTCACGGGGATACGACGAATATACTCTTTAAGAAGTTTCTATAAAACTGCTGGTAATCCTGCACCACCACTTGTAGTGGAGGTGCAGATTGCAGCATGTTCTGTACAAGATACTCCAGCCCCAGTGCTGAGATCCATGCCAACTCCTGCCATATGACAACGTTCCTTTTGTAAGCCTGTAGCTTATGCATGGTCTGAAAAAATCCATATTACACGCCCTCGAGTCGAACGATCTCGATGCCGTTGCCTCTCTTGTGAAAGACAACAAGAGGGCGTTGGCTATCCTTGTGAGGATCTCTTACGACAAAGAAACGCTTGCTGCGTGGCGGGCGATCAAGGCCGTCGGGCTTGCGGCGAAGGCACTTGTCAAAACGGATCACGAATTTCTGCGTGAGGCCGTGAGGAAGCTTCTCTGGTCGCTTTCGGACGAATCCGGCGGCATCGGCTGGTCCGCGCCCGAGCTTCTCGGGGAGATCGTGAGCGCAGACCCGAAAAGGTTCAGCGACATTGTCCCGCTCATCGCGCAGGTCTATGAAGTCGAGGAAGAGGTGTTCAGGTCCGGCGTGGTGTATGCTCTTGCTCGGATCGCAGAGACAGCTCCTGAGCAGGTAGCGGTTTATCAGAAGATAGCCATTATGTCATTGGCGGATAAAAATCCGCTTGTGAAGATATATGGGCTAGAGCTTGTGGAGCGTCTTTGGCAGACTGCAATCAGGGAAAATCTGTGGAGTCCCGAGTATCGCAAGCGTGTAATGAGCCTTATCGAAAATATTAGTTTAAACCATGAAGTGGCATGGGTATATAAAAATGACGGTTTTATTGGTAATGAAGTGGGAGAAGCTTCAAAAATAACAAAAGAAAATTTGAAAAAGTTTTAGTAAGGGGAAGCTTTCTATTTTTTTTGCATAAAACTTGACAATAGGCAACTCATATTTTATAATGTAAGCATTATAATACCTTGGAGATATTTATGGGGACATCAACGAAAAGAGATTATTACGAGGTTCTTGGGGTCAACAGAGGGGCATCCGAGGCAGATATCAAGAAGGCATTCAGAAAACTTGCGCGGAAATATCATCCTGATATCAACCCCGGGGACAAGAGCTCAGAACAGAAATTCAAGGAGATAAACGAAGCCAACGAAGTCCTGTCCGACGCCAAAAAAAGGCAGCAGTACGATCAGTTCGGCCATGCGGCCTTTGATGCGGGTTTCGGCCAAGGGCCCGGGCCCGGCGGTCCGGGACCGGGATTCGAAGGGTTCACGCAGGGCGCTGAGTTCTCTAGGGGCGGAGGTTTCGAGGACATTTTCGGCAGTATTTTCGGCGAGCGTGCGGCGAGACAGCGCGGACCTAACAAGGGCGAGGACATCACCTATACCGTTGAGATTGACCTTGAAGACGCCATTTTCGGAAAGACAATGCAGGTTGATCTGCAACGCGAGGTCACCTGTCTTACATGCGGCGGCAGCGGCGCCCAGCCGGGAACGTCGCGACGAACGTGCCCGACGTGTATGGGCACAGGCACTGTATCCCAGGGTAGAGGATTCATGCAAATAGCCCAGCCGTGCCCGACATGCCGCGGGGAGGGGACCATCAATCCGAACCCGTGCAGAACGTGCGATGGAAGGGGTGTTGTTCTTAAATCTGAGCGGATCAACGTAAAGATCCCGCCTGGTGTGGATAATGGATCAAAGATCCGGGTCGCGGGCATGGGCGGTCCCGGCGAACGGGGTGGGCCCTCGGGGGACGTCTTCATCATAACCAGGGTGAGGCCACATTTTTACTTCGAGCGTAAGGGCGATAATCTTTATTCCGAAGTCCCTATAACCGTGGCGGAAGCTGCGCTCGGAACCAAAGTTGAAATACCGACTGTGGATGGCATAGTGGCTCTCACCATTCCGCCGGGCACCCAGATGGGTCAGCAACTGAAGCTGAAGGGAAAAGGCGTCCCCCATCTGGGTGGCGGCGGAGTCGGGGATCACTATGTAACGATCAAAGTCGTGACGCCCACAGGGCTGAGCGAGAAGGACAAAGAACTGCTGCGAGAGTTCGACCGGTTGCACCCCTCAAATCCGAGAGCGGGCATATTGTTCAGAGGGTTCAGGAAGCGGTAAATACACAAAGTGCATAGAGCATGGAGCGAAGGGGTAGTAAACAAGACGTGCCGCACCATGCACCGTGCGTTATGCGCGATCGGAACGGAGTAACCTATGGCTGCACGAGAACACAGACTGTTTATGATCAGTGTGGTTTCGGAGATGCTGGGCATTCATCCGCAAACGCTCAGGCTCTATGAGCGCGAAGGATTCATAAAGCCTAAGCGGAGTGTCGGGAACACACGCCTCTATTCAGAGGAGGACGTGGAAAAACTCGAGATGGTCCTCAGGCTCACCCGCGAGTTGGGCGTGAACCTCGCAGGCGTCGAGGTGATCCTCTCGATGCGCGAGAAAATGGAGCAAATGCAGAGAGAGATGGAGGAAACGATCCGGCTGCTCCGCGAGGAACTGGCCCCCGAGATCCGCCGGCGGGAAGAGATGAGAAACGCCCTCGTGCCGGTGAAGAGGATTGTCGTGAGGAGAGGAGCGTAAGAAAAGACGAAGCTCATAGGTCATAGCTCACGGGTCATAGATTGTAGATTAGGAGCCATGAGCTGTGAGCGAAGAAAGTTGGAGGTGCATCATGGCACGGTTCGACAAACTTACCTTAAAATCGCAGGAAGCGGTGCAGGCGGCCCAGGACATGGCCGCGAAGCGCCATCATCAGCAGATGGATACGGAACACCTGCTGCTTGCTCTCGTTGAGCAAACGGATGGTGTCGTGCTGCCGTTGCTCAAGAAGCTCGGTGCAGACCCCGGTAGAATCAGGGCCGATATCGAGGAAGCGCTGAACAAACTACCCAAGGTCGAGGGGCTGGTACAGACCTATCTTTCTCCGAGGCTCAACAAGCTCTTCGACAAGGCCGAGCAGGAGGCTGAGCGACTCAAGGACGAGTACGTCAGCACCGAGCATCTTCTGATCGCTGCAGCCGACGGCGATGACGCGGCCCGGGACATTCTCGCGCGCCACGGGGTGACCAAGGACCGGATCTTCACGGTCCTCGTCGATATCCGCGGTTCGCCAGCGAGTGACGGACCAGAATCCCGAGGACAAGTATCAGGCCTTGACCCGTTACGGCAGGGACCTGACCGACTTGGCCAGGCGCGGCAAGCTCGATCCGGTGATCGGCCGGGACGAGGAGATCCGGCGAGTGATACAGGTGCTTTCCCGGCGTACCAAGAACAATCCTGTGCTGATCGGCGAGCCGGGCGTGGGCAAGACTGCAATCGCCGAAGGCCTGGCCCAGCGGATCGTCACCGGCGACGTGCCCGAAGGGCTCAAGAACAAGCGTGTGGTCGCCCTGGACATGGGTGCGCTCATCGCCGGCGCAAAGTTCCGCGGCGAGTTCGAGGACCGGTTGAAAGCGGTGCTTGAAGGAAGTGACGGAAGCCCAGGGCGAGGTGATCCTGTTCATCGACGAGCTTCATACGGTGGTAGGCGCAGGCGCAGCAGAAGGCGCCATGGACGCTTCGAACATGCTGAAGCCTGCTCTTGGCCCGCGGCGAACTGCGGTGCGTGGGCGCGACGACCTTGAACGAGTACCGCAAGCACATCGAGAAGGACCCGGCCCTGGAGCGACGGTTCCAGCCGGTCATGGTACGCGAGCCGTCGGTCGAGGACACGATCTCGATCCTGCGCGGCCTCAAGGAGCGCTACGAGGTCCATCACGGCGTCAAGATCAAGGACTCGGCGCTCGTGAGCGCCGCCATTCTGTCGCACCGGTACATCGCGGACCGGTTCCTGCCGGACAAGGCCATCGATCTAATCGATGAAGCGGCCTCACGACTTCGAATGGAGATCGACAGCATGCCCACCGAGCTCGATGAGGTCGAGCGCAGGATCAGGCAGCTCGAGATCGAGCGTGAGGCTGTGAAGAAGGAGCAGGACTCCGCGTCGCGCGAACGACTGGCGAAGATCGAAAAGGAGATTGCCGAGCTCTCGGAAAAGCGGAGCGGGCTCAGGGCGCAGTGGCAGTCCGGAAAAGGCGGAATCCAGAAGATCCGGACCATCAAGGAACAGATCGAGCAGGCGAAGATCGATGCAGAGAAGGCTGAGCGCGAAGGCAACCTGGGCCGGGCAGCAGAGCTGCGGTACGGCAGGCTCCTGGAGCTCCAGAAGCAGCTCGACGCCGAATCAGCGAAACTGAGCGCGGTGCAGTCCCAGACGAAGATGCTGAAGGAAGAAGTGGACGACGAGGACGTGGCCGAGATCGTGTCCAAGTGGACCGGTATCCCGGTGAGCAGGATGCTGGAAGGCGAGATGCAGAAGCTGCTGCACATGGAGGACCGGCTCCGCATGCGGGTCGTGGGGCAGGACGAGGCCATCATGTCGTGTCCGACGCCGTGCGCCGGGCGCGGGCGGGCATCCAGGACCCGAACCGGCCGATCGGGAGCTTCATCTTCATGGGACCCACGGGCGTGGGCAAGACCGAGCTCGCCCGGGCGCTCGCTGAGTTCCTGTTCGACGACGAGCAGGCTATGATCCGCATCGACATGTCCGAGTACCAGGAGCGCCACACGGTCTCGCGCCTGATCGGCGCGCCTCCGGGCTACGTGGGCTACGAGGAGGGCGGCCAGCTGACCGAGGCGGTGCGGCGGAGACCTTATTCGGTGATCCTCTTCGACGAGATCGAGAAGGCGCACCCCGAGGTCTTCAATGTGCTGCTGCAGTTGCTCGACGACGGCAGGCTTACCGACGGCCAGGGCCGGACCGTCGATTTCAAGAACACCGTGGTCATCATGACCTCGAATATCGGCAGCCAGTATATCCAGGACCTGCGGAACGACGAGGAAGAGATGCGGCGGCGGGTGACGGAGGCCATGCGCCAGCACTTCAGGCCCGAGTTCCTGAACCGCGTGGACGATACGGTCATCTTCCATCCTCTCGATGCGGAAGTGCTGAAGCAGATCGTCGAGATCCAGGTGGGCCTGGTGCAGAAGCGGCTCGCGGACCGGAAGATCGAGATCGAGCTCACCGAGGCAGCCAAGGAGCTGCTTGGCCGAGGAAGGGTTCGACATGGTCTACGGCGCTCGGCCCCTCAAGCGGGTGATCCAGCGCGATGTGCTGAACCCGCTTGCGTCAAAGATACTCTCCGGAGAGATTAGAGAAGGATCTCGGGTAGTCGTGGATCGGGATGACCGGCGACTGGTGTTCAGGGCGGCGGCTCAGGTTATTGCCGCCCGGTGAGAGTTGCAAGGGAAAACCCGCCCTCTGCCACAAAAAAAGGCGGCGAGACAAATTATTTGTGGTTGACAAAAGAATAATGTGGTATATTATTACAATTACGGCCGTTACCATTGCATGATCAGGGCAGGTGGGGAATGCCTACAAAAAAGACTGCCAAGAAAAAAGCAGGCGGTAAAGCAGGCGCACTGCGGGACTATAAGAACCTTTTTTATCGAAAACTTACCGAAACTCACCTGTTCTACGAAGTCGGCAGAATCATTGCTTCAGAGCTGGAACCGGCCGATCTTGTCCAAAAAATCGTTGCATCCATCAGAAAAGCGATAACCTTTGAAGATGCTTCCGTTTATGTCGTGAAAAAAGATATGACGGGCCTGGAACCCCTGTATGTTTATGCATCCTCTGCCCAGGAAAAGGCATCCGGGATGGTCTACCTTGATCTCGGCGCGCCCGGAGAGATTGCGGCCAGCGGCGAGCCGCTGTTCTTGGAGGATGCCACCCTCTTTGAGGGTTTTATCCATCATCCCGATGAAGAGATCAAACCCGGCAGCTACATCGGGATACCGCTGAAGAACGAAAACCGCATTGTCGGCGTGATGGGCTTCAGTCACAGCAAGAAGGCTGCATTCCGGGTCGAGGCCTTCGATCTGCTCCGGACCGTATCCCACCTGATTTCCGCCGGCATCGAGAAAGCGGAGCTCTTCAAAAAAACATTGGAGCTTGCACGGGTAGATGAACTGACCGGCTTGCTCAACTATCGGGTGCTTCTTGAGAAGCTTGAAGAGGAAATCCGTAGACAGGCACGTACAGCGAGGGAGTTCTCATTTATCATGATTGATATCGACGATTTCAAGCGGATCAACGACCGATACGGCCACCTTGAAGGGAGCAGGCTGATAGCGCAGATGGGGCCGCTCCTGAAATCCGCATGCAGAACGACGAGCACGGACATCTGCTTCCGCTACGGGGGCGAGGAGTTTTCTATACTCCTTGCTGAAACCGAGCTGCAGGAGGCCATGGCCGTTGCGGAACGGGTGAGGAAGGGTGTGGAGGAGTATCCGTTCTCTGTTAAGGTCGCCCACCCCTTTGAACAGGTGACGGTAAGCCTGGGGGTATCCACCATGTCCCAGGGCAGCGGAAAGACCGTGCCCGAGCTTGTGAACGAGGCTGACATCGCGCTCTATCGGTCCAAGGCCACGGGCAAGAACCGGGTCACTTCGTACAGCGAGTCGTGCTCTATGCCCGGTCCAGCGCCAGAGTCGAGATCGGGGTATAAACCCTAAAAACAGCCGAGCTGGCACGCAACGATCTTGATCTTGAGCTCATTGCAGAGCGCACCGATCTCTTTGAGCGGGACCTTCAGTTCCTCGGTCAGAGTATGGGCCCTTTCGCAGGTAAGCCTGTCGTTTATCGATGCCGTTCGTATCGCCTCAATCATCTTTTCCCGGGACATACGCCCTCCTCATTTCTCTGTTGTAGAATAACAGTATATTACACGATACATGATGCATGATACAAGCTGAGAGTGTTCTCTCTCCGGTTTCCGATTGACAATCTCTGTTTCCGGGGTTGACTTGTCACTGTCTCTCAGATAAAATACGACATTAACCTACTACGAGGAGGAACAGGAATGGCGCAATTCTATGACGCGATCATCATCGGTTCAGGCCCTGCGGGCCTCACCGCCGCACTCTATCTCGGACGGGCAGGCCAGAAGTGCGTAGTGCTCGAAAAGGATTTTGTCGGCGGCTATACCGCCAAGATCGCCCATATCGAGAACTATCCTGGTTATGAGACCATCAACGGGATGGATCTTACCCAGATCATGGCAAAACAGGCCGAAAAGTTCGGTGCGACGATCGTCTATCCAGTCGAGGTGGTCGATATGGAGCTTAACGGAGAGGTCAAGCGCGTGCGCACGCGCGATGAGGTATACGAAGCGCACGTCGTGATCATCGCGATCGGCGTGGCCAGAAAGAAGCTGGAGGTCCCGGGGGCCAAGGAATTCCTCGGCAAAGGCGTATCCTACTGCGCGACCTGCGACGGCAACTTCTTCAAGGGAAGGAAGGTGGCCGTGGTCGGCTCGGACAACGAGGCGGCTGAAGAGGCGCTCCACCTTGCCGACCTTGCCGAAAAGGTGACCATGGTCCCGCACAAGGAGATCGACATCGTGCACGCGGTCATGGAACGGCTCAAGTCCAAGCCGAACGTGGAGATCCTGCCGGTATCGAAGATAAATGCTATCGTCGGCGACGAGCTGGTCACTGGCCTCACGATCTCCGAGAACGGTGCGGATAAGGTGCTTCCCCTCGAGGGTGTGTTCATCGCCATGGGCTCCACACCCATCTCGCAGCTTATCCTGAAGGCAGGCGGACTGACCGATGATCGCGGCTGCCTGATCGTGGACAAACACATGCGGATGAACCTAGACGGCGTGTTCGCTGCCGGCGACTGTACCTGCGGAGGTATGCAGATCGTGACTGCTGCGGGCGAAGGTGCCGTTGCGGGCATGCGGGCTGCTTCGAACATCCGCAAAGCCAAGGCGAAGACAGCAGGGAAATAAGCAGCAAGCTCAAAAATTTGAAAAACCATATCTCGATAATCACAATTATTAATTTGATGCATTGGAATTCATGTGTAGTTTAGATATTGGAATTTGAGATTTTCCCCGTGGGGTATTCATGACCGTTAAGGACATGCTTGGCCGTTCCGGTGTGGTGTCGCGGGAAGAGGCGCTCAATATTCTGAACGAGCGTCTCTTGGTTTCCAACCTCACAGCACAAGAGATCTCCATCAGCGCCGCACTGGGAAGGGTTCTTGCTCTGGATATCACCTCAACCGTTGATCTGCCTGAATTCAATCGCTCGACCATGGACGGATACGCCGTCCGCAGCGCGGATACCTTCGGCGCTGCCGAGTCGCGTCCTGCTTTGCTCCGCGTCGTTGGCGATATCCCCATGGGAACGATGCCTGACCGCAGTATCGTCAAGGGCGAGGCGATGAAGATCGCCACAGGCGGGGCGCTCCCTCAGGGTGCGGACGCTGTGGTAATGTTCGAGCACATCCAGCCTGTTGACACGGAAAGCATCGAGGTCGTGAAAGCGGTTGCGCCTCAGGAAAACGTCACGCTGGCCGGGGAAGACATCACGAAGGGTGAACGTGTGCTCTCGAAAGGGCAGGTGATCCGGCCGCAGGACATGGCAGCCCTTGCGAGCATGGGCATCACGCGCATAGCCGTGTTCGGGAAACCGCGCGTTGCAATTATATCCACGGGCAATGAGATTGTTCCTGCCGATAGCTTCCCCGGGCCTGGCCAGATACGGGACAGCAATTCCTATAGCCTGGAAGGTCTCATTACGCTGGCGGGCGGCATACCGGTAAAAATGGGAATTATTCCTGATGATTACGGCCGCCTGCAGAGAGCCTTGGAAGACGCCATGCAGGATTGCAATCTGGTCCTTTTTACCGGCGGAAGCTCTGTGGGCACGGCTGATTTTACCGCTAAGGTGATCAACGACCTGGGACCACCGGGCGTGCTTGTGCACGGCGTTTCGATCAAGCCTGGAAAACCGCTCATCGTCGGTCTGGTGAAACGGAAGGGCGGAAACGAGCAGATTCCAGTATTCGGCCTGCCGGGACACCAGGCAGCGGTCGCCATCTGCTTTGAACTTTTCGTGAAACCGACATTGACGAGGCTCACGGGCACAATTTCTGATCCTGCACTCGAAGGTGTTGCCCCAAACCGGACCGTGAAGGCAAAGCTTGCAAGGAGCATCCCGTCCTCGCCGGGCCGCGAAGACCACATACGTGTCACGCTCGAGAAGCGGGAGGACGGTCTCTGGGCCAAGCCCGTGTTCGGCGCATCGGGACTCATCAGTACGCTCGTCAAGGCCGCAGGCACGGTAGTCGTTCCGGTCAATAAGATAGGGATAGAGGCTGGCGAGGAAGTGGAAGTGCGATTGTTCTAAGTCGGGAAGAATAGCCACAGAGACACAGAAGCACAGAAGCACGGAGAAAAATCAGGCACACGAATCACACAAAGGAACGAATGGCTCGAATAAGGTTTGATACTTAAATAATTGGCTCAAATTTGCGGGATTCATCTATTCCTGATATTCGTGTTTAAATCTTTGATCATGTACAAACAGAAAAAATACCTCGATAACCGGCCGCTCGCTGACGCGATCCAGAAATATAATGATGCACTCAGGTCTGCAAACATCGGCTGTCCGTTGCCCGGTGAGCGTATCCCTGTCGGCGATTCGCTCGGCCGTGTTACGTCCGAGGCGGTGATCGCGAAAATATCCTCGCCCTTTTATCACTCCGCCGCCATGGACGGCGTTGCGGTCCGGTTTAGCGACACGTTCGGTGCTTCCGAGACACGGCCGAAGAGGCTCCGAGTCCCGGATCAGGCCCTATATGTGGACACGGGCGACCCCGTGCCCGACAACTGCGATGCCGTGATCATGATTGAGGACGTCGAAAAGAGCTCGGAAACCGAGATCGAGATACTGAAGCCCGCAACCCCATGGCAGCATGTGCGTCTTGTTGGAGAGGACATTGTTGCTACGGAGCTCATAATCTCTGAGAACCATGTGATCCGGCCCGTAGACATGGCGGCGATGATCGCGAGCGGCCACACTACGGTCATGGTACGCCGTAGATCCGTTGTCTCGATCATCCCCACCGGTACCGAGCTCGTGGAGCCCGGCAGCGAGCTCAAGAAAGGGGACATTATAGATTTTAACTCGACTATGCTTGCGGCTTTGGCAGAGGAATGCGGTGCCCATGCAGTCAAAAAAAACATCGTAAAAGACGATGTTGTGTTTCTCAAGAAAACGATTGCAGATTCACTTTTGGAATCGGATCTCGTTGTCATTAATGCGGGCTCATCAGCCGGAAGGGAAGACTATACAGCAGATGTGATAGCTGAACTTGGTGAGGTCTTCGTTCACGGCGTTAACATCAAACCGGGCAAGCCGGTGATCCTCGGCATCGTTCAAGGCAAGCCGGTGATCGGTATTCCCGGGTATCCGGTCTCCGCGGCGCTTACGTTCGGTCTCTTTGTAAAACCGCTGATCTATGCCATGCTGGGATTGAAAACTCCCACTCCGATGCAGATCACAGCAAAACTCAGCAGGCAGGTGGCGTCGAGTCTCGGGCAGGAAGAGTTCATCCGCGTGAAGCTCGGGAACGTGTCCGTCTAACCTTATTGCCACACCCGTGACCAGGGGCGCGGGTGCGCTCATGTCGCTCGTACGTGCAGACGGCATCATCCGTGTACCTGCCCAGAGCGAAGGTATTGCTGCGGGGCAAGAGATGACCGTGGAGTTACTCCGGGATGCCCGTGACATTGAGAACACTATCGTCTGCATCGGCTCCCATGACAATGCTCTGGACATACTCGGCAACTATCTCAAGAAAAAACATCCAGAACTTTTCCTCTCGTCAGCGCACGTGGGCAGTATGGGAGGGCTCCTGGCTCTCAAGCGCGGGGAAGCTCACGTCGCCGGTACCCATCTCCTGGACGAAGAGACAGGAGAATATAATGTTAACTACATCAAAAAGATACTTCCCGATGCCAAGACCGTGCTTGTGAACCTTGTATATCGGACACAGGGTCTCATCGTGCCCAAAGGCAATCCCAAGGGCATCAAAGGATTCGAAGACCTTGTGCGGCAGGATGTTGTCTTTGTGAACCGTCAGGCAGGCGCAGGTACGCGTCTTCTGACGGACCTGTATCTCGGAAAATTGAAGATTGACCCGAAGAATGTAAAAGGGTATTATCACGAGGAATTCACGCATATGGCTGTGGCCGCGGCCGTGCTGTCAGGAGCGGCGGACACGGGGCTTGCGGTCCTCTCCGCAGCCCAGGCACTGCGACCTGGACTTTATCCCTGTAGCGCAAGAGCGATATGACCTGGCAATACCTCAGAAATTCTACGATACGCCCATGCTGCAGGCTTTGCTCGGGATAATCCGCGAGGACAAAGAGTTCCGAGCGCAGATCATCAATATGGGAGGCTATGATGTAAGTGAAATGGGAACGGTGGTCGGCATCATTTGAAATTAAAAATGGAAAGAGCAAAAAGTAAATTGACGGAGTTCATTTATTTTCCAGTTTAAATTGTAAATTTTTTACCGGAGGTAACAATGCTCGCAATCAGCGCAGTGCCCGGATTGGGCGCGGGAGTTTTCGGCCTCTTCGGGGAGACCGGATGGGTCGGCAAGGGGATCGTGATCATCCTTTTGGGATTTTCTGTCGTTTCCTGGGCCATGATCCTGCTCAAATATCAGTTCCTGCGGAGGGCGGAGAGAGAATCCCATGCTTTCCTGTCCGCGTTCCGGAAGACCAAGAACATCGACGATCTCTTCAAGCAAGCGGAGACGAAGAAATACAGCCCGCTCGCCACGCTCTTCGTCGAGGGCTACCGGGAGGCCGAGTCGATCATCAGGACCCTTCCGGACGGAAAGGTGACCGAGGATGAGCGGCCGCTCATCTCCCAGGAGCTCGAGCGCTCGCTCAAGATCACCACGCAGGATGAGATCGTGTACATGGAGCGTTACCTGGCGTTCCTCGGCACGACCGGCACGGTGGGGCCTCTTCTGGGCCTCTTCGGCACGGTCTGGGGCATCATGGATGCGTTCTACGGTATCGGCCTCAAGGGCGCGGGCGACATCGGCGCACTGGCGCCGGGGCTCGCAGCCGCACTCATCAACACTATATCCGGCCTGTTCGTGGCCATACCTGCGGTGATCGCATATAACTATTTCGCGGACAAGATCAGGGACATTGCCATCCGGTGCGATTCGTTCTCCATGGAGTTCTTGAGCTTTATTGAGAGAAATCTTCTCAGGAGGCGGTCATGAGCTTCGAGCGAAGAGAGAGGCACATAATCCGGGAGATCAACCTCGTGCCGCTCATCGACGTGCTACTGACGGTATTGTTCTTCTACATGATCGTTTCCCCCATGATGAGCAGGGGGCTCGATGTGAACCTTCCCAAGTCCCAGGCAAATACCGTGAAGCCAGAAGACCGTATCGTGCTCACGGTTACCCGCGCTCAGGAATTGTTCGTGGAGAAAGAGCGGGTGGACATTTCAAAGCTGAAGGGCGTGCTCGATTCCATAAGGATATCGAAGCCGCTGATCAACGTGTACCTCAGGGCTGACCGCGATGCACCGTACGGCGCGGTGGTGCAGGTGATGGATGTCGTGAAGCGGGCGGGTATAGACCGGCTGGGCATGGTGACCGAAGCCGCATCGGGAGGCGAGACCGGAAAATGAGGCTGCTCTCCGGGAAGAGGATCGGGCAGTCACGACCGGAACTGGCGTACGCTGTTCTCTTCTCTTTTTTTCTCCATGTTATTATCCTTTTTACCGCTATATTCCTGAACATCAGCGCCACGCCGAAGAAGTACGTTCCCCCGGTCTATCAGGTGAAGCTGGTGGGTCAGCCCGTAGACATCCCCCAGGTGCCTTCGGGAGGGCCTGCAGGAGGTGCTGCGCCTCCCGTGCCGAAGCATGAGGAAAAGCCCGCTCCGAAGAAGATCACGGTTCCGCAAAGGGTGGCAAAGGCAGTTCCCACGAAAGGCGCCATGCCCGAGCTTAACCAGCCGAAGCAGCGACCAAGAAAAGAGGAAGAGGCGAAGCCGGAAGAGATTGTGAAGGAACAGCCTGCCGGCCCGATCGGAGGCCCATTGGTGTCCGGTGGTGGGACGGCGTCCGGCGTGACCGTGGCAACAGCGCAGCCTGACTTCAAATTTCAATATTATATTAACACTGTTCGAGAAAAAATTGGGCAACACTGGAGGCCACCACCGGACGTTAAAGATGCGAAAGCCAGGATAATATTTACTGTCAATAGGTCGGGCTGGGTAGGGGAGGTAAACCTGGATACCAAAAACTCGAGCGGGACCTTCGGCTTTCAGCAGGCAGCGGTGCGAGCGATCCGTTCGTCGAATCCATTTCCGCCCTTGCCCGACGAATTTGCAAAACAGTCTTTAGAGTTCAGTGTGGATTTGATGGAGAAAGAATAAAGGATATGCCAGGGTCCGGCATCCGGGTCATAGTAAAGTCTTCTTCTCGATAAATATCTTTGACCTTTGACCCTGTATCAGCGATACCCGTGAAAAGAATAATAACGATAATCATATTAATACTGCTGGCGATTCCCGCCATTGTCCATTCCCAGTATTATCTTGGCGTGATACAGGGGGAGGCAAAGAAGATCCCGATCGTGGTGTTGAATGTCTACGACGATGCCGGCTCTCCGTCGCTTCGCGACTTGGCGATGGAGGTCCTGCAGGCGGACTTGCGCCGCTCCCAGATATTCGACGTCATGGACCCCAAGAAGCTTGATCTCGCTTATCCGGCAAAGACGGAGCCGGCGGAGGATATCGTCAAGCGGGCGGGGACCTTCGGCCTCTCCGGTGTTGTGTGGGCGTCTCTTCAGAAGAAGGGCACGGAGCTTGTGCTGTCCGGTAGGCTCTATGACGCGGCTACCGGGATGAAGATGACTGCCAAAGAGTACTTTGGCAATAGCGATACGCTCCGTCGCATGGTCCACACCTTTGCAGATGAGATCGTATCACGGTACACGGGCGAGAAGGGCATTGCGAGGACCCGGATCGCGTACGTCTCGGATAAGACGAAGCACAAAGAACTGTACGTCATGGACTATGACGGCAAGAATGCGATGAAGATAACCGCCGACCGCTCTATTTGCCTGTCCCCGGCATGGAGCCCGGATGGCAAGGTGCTTGTCTACGTATCGTACCGCGACCGGAACCCCGATCTTTATGGCTTGGACATGGACACGGGCAGACGCTGGAAGATATCGGGGAATGAGGGCCTGAATATATCACCCGCATGGTCCCCGAACGGCAAGCGCCTGGCTGTAGCTCTGAGCAAGGACGGGAGCGCGGAGATCTATACCATGGAACGGAACGGGAACGACCTCGAGCGGCTGACGTACGGGGCGTATGACAACGTGTCGCCGTCCTGGGCGCCAAATGGCAGTGAGATCGCTTTCAACTCGGGCCGCGTGGGAACGCCGCAGTTGTATATCATGAGCTCCGATGGGACCGACGCACGCAGGATAACGTTCGTGGGGTCATATAATGCCTCGCCGAATTGGTCGCCGCGGGGTGACCGGATCGTGTTCGTTTCGCAGGTCCGCGGATTGTTCAAAATCGCCACGACAAACCCGGATGGCTCTGATTTCCGGTTGCTCACGAACGGACCGGGGAACGACGAGAACCCAATGTGGTCTCCGAACGGCAGGCAGATCGTATTCAGTTCAAACCGCGAGGGGAAATTCAATATTTACATCATGAATGCCGACGGCACGGATATTGAGCGGATCACACCGAACGATGCAAACTACACATCACCTGCATGGTCTCCGTAAGGAGCAAAGAAACGATTCCATGTCATTCACAGATTTGTCTACCCTGCTCTGCAAGACCTCCTGTTCCCGATCATCTGTTTGTTTGATATGAGTGCTATATTTGCTTTCATATTAAATGCATCAACGCCACTCGCGGCCTAGAAATGAGTTTCCTGCTGCTCCAGAGTCGCCCTCTTTCTTGATCGGTTGCCCCTTCTCTCTGTCCTCACTAAGTATTACATCCTTTCCGAGCTGCAATTTTCCCGCTTACCGGTACTGTGATATAATTAAAAAAAGATGTTTTGAGGAGCAATTTTGTCCTCAATTGTCCTTTTGTTCTAAGGAAATCGGTTGCGCTCCGGGGAGGTGGGACTATGAAGGCGTTGGTGATCAGTGCTGACAATTTTGAAGATACGGAACTCCTCGTTCCCTATTACCGGCTTCAGGAGGAGGGGATCGACGTGGATATCGCGTCCATCCGGAAGGGAACGATCAAGGGCAAACACGGGTACGAAGTGGCGGCGACAAAGACAATTGCCGAGGTGAACCCTGATGAGTACGATATTCTCGTGCTCCCGGGCGGCAAGGCACCTGAGGCCGTCCGGAAACAGCAGAAGGCCGTCGAGATCTCACAGCACTTCTTCCAGAAGAATAAGCCGGTCTCCGCCATCTGCCATGGCCCGCAGACCCTTATAACCGCGGGACTGCTGAAGGGAAGGCACGCCACCTGTTATCGGACCGTCGCCGAGGAAATGAAGGCCGCGGGCGCATTCTATGAGGACAGAGAGGTTGTCGTTGACGGCAACCTGGTGACCTCGCGCCAGCCGTCGGACCTCCCTGCGTTCATGCGTGAGACCTTGAAGATGATCAAGCGAGCGAAGAGGGCTCGGCCTGCGGCTGCGTGACATGAGCAAAGGGCAGGGGAGGAGAGCATGGTGCATCGAATAGGGAGCCGAGGACTAACAAAGATGATGAGCTTCGCATTGCACAGTGCACCATTCTGAGATCTGTATGCCGCATTTCGGATTAATGGACGAAAGAGCACTCGGGCCGATAGACGGTCCGTTCCAGCGAGCACGGCTCCATATTCGCGGCGGGAAACGGAGGCTTAGGCAGGGGAAAATATCCGCCGGCATTGTAACGCTCTACGATGCTCTGCTCGCCGCAATGGAATCATACGTCAATTCGCCGGAACATACGGGGAACCTTGTTACTAAACAGGGCGATGATCTTAGGGATGAGAGGGCTGTCTATGCTGTCTTGGTCCGCTCCGGCGTGCTTGATGGCGCGTTTGAGTTCGAGACATTCGAAAGACTGATGGAGAGAGCATTGAACGAAGAAATGCCCGGTTATGATTATCGCGATGTTCTTCAGGGTATCGAGCGGGTCATGTATCAGCTGGGGGTCATGCCGTTTGATGATGCCGACCTCCCGCCGGAAGACCCGAAGACATATTAATCGTTCATAAACGCTAGGAGAGATTACCGAACGGGAATTATCTGTAAAGTCTGATTTATTATAGTTCCTCGTTGTTTTAACCGATGCAGATGTGTGGCCGATTCCGTTGTGAAAGGTATTTTCGTGAATAGACTTGCAAACGAAAAATCCGCCTATCTCCATCACGCCGCGTATCAGAAGGTCGACTGGTATCCGTGGTCAGAAGAGGCATTTGATCGGGCGCGGCGCGAGGACAAGCCCCTATTCCTGAGTACCGGTGCGGTGTGGTGCCACTGGTGCCATGTGATGGCCAAGCAGTGCTTCGAAAATGATGATATCGTGAACCTCATGAACGAGCTGTTCATCAACATCAAGCTCGACCGGGATGAGCGGCCCGACATCGACCGGAGATACCAGCAGGCGGTGGCAGCCATGGGCGCGGGAAGCGGCTGGCCTTTGAGTGTTTTTTTGACCTCCGACAAGAAACCATTCTTCGGAGGCACCTATTTCCCGCCGGAGGATATGCAGGGCAGGCCGGGATTTAAGAACGTGCTCAGCGCCGTGAGTAATTTTTACAAAACAAAGCGAGGCGATGTCGCGGTTTACTCATCACAGGTCATGGATACCTTACAGCCCGAGGTCCTGCTTCCCGATGACCTCAACAAAAGTGCTCTGGACGAAGCGGAGAAAGGTATCCTCTCCCATTTTGATTCTCAGCATGGCGGCTTCGGCACGTCACCAAAATTCCCCATGCCCGGGGCTTTGGAGTTCCTCCTAAGGCGATTTTCCGTAATCCGGGACACGGCAATGGGAGATGCTGTCCGCAGGACGCTTGATGCCATGGCGCAAGGCGGGTTCCATGACCAGATTGGCGGAGGGTTCCACCGGTATTCTGTGGACGAGGCATGGATTGTCCCACACTTCGAGAAGATGGCCGATGACAACGCCTGGCTGCTCAGAAACTATATCGATGCCTATGCCGTATTCGGCAACGAACGATTCAGGGACGTTGCACGGGGTATCATAGCTTTTACGAGAGACGTGCTGTCCGATCCCGGCGGCGGGTTCCATGCCAGCCAGGACGCGGATGTGACGCCAGACGATGAAGGCGGTTATTTTACATGGACAGACGATGATTTCAAGAAAGTTCTCACTGACGAAGAGTGCACAGTGCTCACCCTCCACCTCTTTCACGAACGCGGTTATATGCACCATGATCCCTCGAAGAAGGTCCTTGCCGTTGCCCAGGTTCCGGAAGAGATCGCTGCAAAGCTCGGGAAGTCCTTGGTTGAGGTGTCCGAAACGATCCGGCGCGGCAAAGAGAAACTGCTCCGCGAAAGGAGTGCGCGGAAGGCGCCCTTCGTGGACCAGACGTTGTATACCTCGCTTAACGGCATGCTCATCACCTCCTATCTTCAGGCGTACCGGTTGCTGGGAGATCCCTCTCTCAAAGATTTTGCGCTCTTGAGCCTTAACCGGATCCTCCGAGACCGTCTCATGGGAAACACAGTCTACCATTCGGAAGGTGTCCCCGCGGTGCTCGATGACATCATCTATCTCATTGAAGCCCTTATAGCAGCCTATGAAGGAACCGGCATGAGGAGCCATCTTGATCGTGCAGATGCACTCATGACGGAGTGCATGGAGAGGTTCGGGGACGATGGAGGGGGTTTTTTCGATACCGAAGGAGAAGTGCTCGGAACACGCCTCAGACGCGTTGAGGATATTCCCCATCCCTCAGCCAACGCCATTGCCGTTATGCTGCTGTTAAAGCTCTTCCGTCTGACCGGGAAGGAGTCATACCGCATTGCTTCGGAGAAAGCGCTCAAGATCTTTTCCCGGGCCGCAAGAGAGATGGGGATCCATGCAGGAACCTACTTTTGTGCCCTGGATGCATATTTTAGCATGCTGATATTAACGGTGGAGGCTGATCCGGGAAGCGACCTCAGTCGGGCTGCTCTGGCGCTGAGCGGTCCGTACTCCACAATCCTTTACGGAGCGGACAATGGCCGCGTGATTCCATGCATCAATGAAACCTGCTTAGAACCGATATCCGATCCAGCACAGCTCAAAGATTTTTTCCTCCGTCTGCCGCCAAAATGATAAATGGAGCCGTCTGCGCTGATTCCAATATTCTTTGTCCTAGCTAGCAGCCGCCCCTTGACCTGCCCGATACTTAGGAGTAATATAAACTCTTCAGCGGGAAGGTGAATTGTCACTTCCCGTTCACTCGTACACAAAGAATCGCGAGGAAACATCCCGCTGCGGTAGCGGCAGCTTTTCTGGCCGGGGTAAGTATGACGCAGCAGCCCGTTGTCCCTGCCAATTTTTTCTACCTCCTCTCTGGTGCGGCGGTCCTACTCGGTCTCACCATCATCAGCCTCCACAGTGCTGTCCTCATGCATACTCTGGTGGAGATGTTCACCATAATCGTCGCCTGCAGCATCTTCATGATCGCTTGGAACACGCGGCGGTTTCTTTCCAACAACTACATCCTGTTCATCGGCATCTCCTTCCTTTTTGTGAGCGTCTTCGATATGCTGCACACCGTTGCTTACCAAGGGCAGAATACCGTTCCGGGAATCGACGACAACATTGCAACCCAGCTTTGGATCACGGCTCGCGTTATGGGGAGCTCCTCGCTCCTCATTGCGCCGCTGCTTATGGATAGTAGGCTGCGGCCGCGCCTCGTTTTCGGTGCATACGCGGCGGTGACCGTCGTGCTGCTGGCCATGATATTTTACTGGAAGGTCTTCCCCGGTTGCGTCGGCGAAGGCGGGAAACTTACGAAATTCAAGATCGTGAGCGAATACGTCATTGCATCTCTCTTTGCCGCGGCCCTCGCCTTCCTCCTCTGGAAGCACCGCGAATTCGACAAGAGCGTCCTGCGCTTGCTCATCGGGTCCATCCTTCTGCGGATCTGTTCCGAATTGATGCTCATGTCGTATATCGGCGCGGAAGATCTTCCCAGCAAGGTCGGACACTTCCTCAAAATCGCCGCGTTCTACCTTTTTTACAAAGCCCTGGTTGAGTCCGCGCTCGTCAAGCCCTACGACATCCTCTTCCGGAATTTGAAGAAAAGTGAGGAAGCGCTCCGGGAGGAGCGTGACCGGGCCCAGCACTATCTCGACGTGGCGAAGACGATCCTCGTGGTAATCGCCGCGGACCAGCGGGTAAGCCTCATTAACAAGAAAGGCTGTGATATCCTGGGATACGATGAGCGCGAGATCATCGGTAAGAACTGGTTCGACACGTTTGTGCCGGCGCGAATTCGCGACGATGTGAAAGCGGCATTCAACAAATTAATGACAAGAGAAATCCAGCCTGTAGAGCACTTCGAGAACCCCGTAGTGTCACGGGAGGGAGAAGAGAGGCTCATTGCGTGGCACAATGCGGTATTGGAGAACGATGAAGGGGAGATCATTGCCACTTTGAGCTCGGGCGAGGACATCACCGAGCGCAAACGAGCCGAGGAAAAACTGATTAAAAAGACGGCGGAACTGGAGCGCTCCAATGCTGAGCTCGAGCAGTTTGCCTCGGTTGTCTCGCATGACCTCAAGGAACCCCTTGTTTCCCTGGGAGGGTTCGCCGAGATCCTGCGGGAAAAGTATGAAGATAAGCTGGATGCCAAAGCGAAGACCCTCATCTCCCGTATCATCAGCGGATCCATCCGCATGGAGAGTTTGATCAAGGATCTTCTTGCATACGCGAAGGTCAATTCATCCGTGCATCCCTTCAGGCCCGTTTCGTGTAACACCGTCCTCGCGATCGCTCTCTCGAACCTCGGGAGGGCCATTGGGGAGAGCGCTGCGGTCATCACGTCCGACGATCTCCCGAGCGTGACGGGCGAGGAAACACAGCTCATTCAACTGTTTCAAAACATCATCGGAAATGCCATAAAGTACCGGGAGGACCGGCCGCCGCGGATCCATATCTCTGCTCGATCTCTTGGGGATGCTGAAGTAAACTCCCGTGATACGATTTCGCACTCGACGCTTCGCACTTCGTACTCCAAGACCGGCTGGTTGATTTCCATCTCGGACAATGGCATTGGCATCGACCCCGCCTACTCCGAGCGGATATTCGAGATATTTTACCGTCTACACCAGGGCGAGGAGTATCCCGGCACGGGCATCGGCCTCGCCGTATGCAGGAAGATCGTGGAGCGGCACGGAGGGCGCATCTGGGTGGAGTCCGAGCCTGGTAGGGGAGCCACCTTCTTCTTCACCATTCCCTGAGCGTTCCGTTTTTTTATGCCTCCTGAATGAACGAGCGAAGCGAGTTGCATATTACTTCTTCCTTTCACGTTGGTCTGGTGTTCCATGCCTTAGGCGTGTATGCCTCATCCATAGAATCATCTGTAAAAGAACGGCTGATACAAAAAAGAAATGGAATAAGAATCTTCAAGAAAGTGAACCCAGTTTTACCGCATCATATTGTATAACGATATCGTCGAATGCGAATCCCTTTCTGGAACAATTATAGTTGCAGCTCTTCGCAACATCAATATTTCATGCTGAAACCTTCAGTCCATATCCAATCCAAAGGGGATTGACTTTAATGTAAAAATAATGTTTAATAGTTATGCTTTTCGAATCTCCTCTTCATCGGCTTTTCCTAAGTAGCTTTACAGTTTACCATGTAAATTAGAATATGTTTTTAAATTGGGATAGTAGATTTGTAACACTGTTAATGATAACGGTATGGTCCTCCCCGTAGTTGTACGTTAAGATAGCATCGCAACAATCAATAAAATGATTGCCTGATTATTAAAATATCTCCTCTACGGTGAAATTTTTTACGGGCTCTTCATATTTGGATTAACGTGAAGACGGAGTGAATATTATAGCGTTTACCGATAACGCAGCTTTAGTTCGTAAGGTGGTATCCCAGTATGGATGAGAAAAGACGTAATCAGAGAAAAGAGTTAATATGGCACCCCGTTTCAAGTGATCTAAACTGTTCCCTCGGGGTCATCTCGTTTAATAATCTCGTGCGGACAGATTATCTTAGTAAAATCGTGAATCGCAGCATAATCGGTATCGGTATCGAGACGGATCATCCGATACAACCTGGTGTTGTCTGGTTCAAGGAACATGTCTACGGACAAAAATGCGGTGTCCTGATGTGGTGTAATCAATTCGGTAGCCGGTATCGGTGCGGCATCCGATTCGTCTCCCTTACCCGAGTTGAAGAAGAGTACCTTCGGTATCAAATTGAACAAGTGAACCCTAGCAAGCCGGTACAAGATCCAGATCGGATCATCGCAAAGCTGAATGGCTGTATCCCGCAAAGCTGAATGGCTGTATCCCGCAAAGCCGAATGGCGACCGTTACTCAACATCCGGCCTTTCTGCTGGTTACATAATTATCGTAAATAAACTATATAGTTTGTATCATGATTAAGGCTTCAATATACTCCAGGTAAGCTTCCGTCAACTTAATCTTGACAGAGATCCAAATTACACTTCGAAATAGTCGCCGGAGGAGCGGCAATGCCAATCGATATTAAATTTCTGCATGAAGGCGTGGGCATACTGTATCTCTGTCATGGAACGGTGACTGGCAAAGACTTCATAGAAGCTAACAAACAAATCCTCACTTTCAACGAGCATTTAAAACAGGTGAGATACGGTCTTATAGATGAGACGGCACTTGACAACATTCATATGTCTGAGTCAGAAATGCTGACGATTACTGCGCAGGATAAAAAAATAGCCAGCCTCGTTCCACTTGGGGCTGTTGTCGCTGTAATAGCCAAGAGTGATTTCGCTTTTGGTCCGGCGCATATCTGGCAATCATTCATTGAGCATACAGGTTGGGAAACCATGACATTTAGAACCAGATGGCAGGCAGAGAGTTGGATCAAGGAAAAGGTAAAAGCTAATTGTGGAATCGATTTAATTTTTTAATATTCGGTACGAGAAATGTAAATTTGCGCACAAACATGTGGTGTTTATTCCTTCCCCTACTAAGCGGAAGTCGCATTTTATAGAATTTGCTCAGTTCATGTTACCCTCCCCCCGATTTGATGGACACTTCAAAGAGTTGTACAACCTGTGAGGAGGCGCTTATGGGATAGAGAGCGAGCGCCGTCATTATAGTCAAGAATTTAAAAGAGATGCTGTCAAACTGGTGATGGAGAAAGGTGTCCCGGTGAGGAAAAATGCGCGTGACATCAATATCCATCCGAACTGGGGACATCAATGGAGGAGGATGCTCCTAGCAGAAGGCCTTGAGCGTGTTCATCCAACTCTCCACCTGGTACAATAACCAGGGGAGGTCAATACCATTTCCGTATTTCCAACGCCCTACTCCTTAAATGTCCAGTAGGAATTTAAGAAATAATTTATTATTGTGGCCGGCACGATGCCCACTGCCTGATGAATTTGCGGTGACCCGCTTGGATTGAACATACTCAATAATAAGAATGTGGAATAGCTGACCCCCAGGGCGACAAAGGAAATAACATTGAATTTTACCCCCCTGATGTGAATTTTATCACTGATATCTCTGTTTGAGAAGGTCCAGAAATTATTGAAGAGAAAATTGGATATGATAGATAATTCAATCGCTATCGGGGAAGCAATGAATTTGTTTAAACCAACATTCATGAGCAGGGTAAAAGAAACCAAATTAACAAATACTCCCGTAGCCCCGACAACCGAGAATTTCAAAAAGGTCTTACTTCTTTCAAATCGGATCCACCACGCATTGAACATGAATTCCGCAATGTCAGAAAGTCCCAGCTTCGTTTGCCCTCTTTTTCTATCGACGAATTCGACGGGTATTTCCTGGACGAGTGCGTGATGAACGATTGCCTGATGGAGAAGCATTATTTGAAACGCATATCCGTGAACCCTGATGGCATCGAGATCGATTTTTTTGATTATGGAAGCGCGTATCGCCCGAAAGCCTGCTGTACAGTCCTTGACTTTATAGAGGCCTGCTATATATCTGGCAAATACATTCCCCCAGGCAGAGATCATTCTTCTTAAAAAACCCCAGTCCTCCGGGATCTTACCGCCCTTAACATATCTGCTGCCGATTACAAAATCCGCTCCTCCATCAACAGCTTCAACGAGTCGGGGTACATCTTCAGGTTTATGAGAGAAATCCGCATCCATTTCCATCACGATATCTGCATGCAGATTATCAATAGCAAATTTCATACCTCTGAGATACGCAGCTCCCAACCCCTGTTTTCTGCCGGTTATTAAAAAAATGTTCGACGATTTGCTACACTCAGCTTTGACCGTTTCCGCCGTGCCATCCGGAGAATTATCATCAACAACCAATATATTCATATCGTGGGGAATTTTCGCAAATTGTTTTTGAAGCTCCCCGATTAACAGTGTGATATTATCTTTTTCATTATATGTCGGTAGAATAACAACAACTTTCATGAATCACCTCACCGATCAGACAGCAGTATGGCAACAAGTATTTAAGAATTTTTCCAGAAAATGCCTTTATCTCAATACATAGTCAAAAAAAGCCTGTCTCCCATTGCAAGGGACACTCAGCGAAAGGGAGGAAAGACCTTGGCTCTGACGGGTTTCCGTTATTGAATCCTGTGGCCGCTTTATTGAATGGGACATTAATGTTCAGTGATACATAAAAACCGACTGTACGTGATCGAGGAGGAGACGCTACGGCGGGTCGCTCACCGTCGCACCGAGGGACCGGACTGGATTTGAGCTTCAGCGACCATCGGTGCCGGCGTGCGCTTCGTGATGGCCGGCTGTGCTAAGATTTTCCCCGTTGATCCGCTTCGTCGGATTCGCGAGAAGCTGGGCAAGAAGGTACACGGAAAAACAGGTTGCCATGAGCGGGGACAGCCAAATGCCTTCGGCGTGCGGTGCCAGCAGATGTTCGAACAGGCGTCCTCCAACTAGAATCACCGCAATACAGCTTAGCAGGATGCCAGCTGAATACCGTTTCTCGACCAGAAAAGCCAAGGCGAGAAACACCGCAATCGCCGGACCGAGCATCGCGTACGTATTGTTCTCCGTTCGCGGGCTGAACAGTGTCAGGTATACGACGGCCAGCGAGAACACGAAGATTGCCGAACGATCCGTATCATGCCATCGTCGAGCCACGATGCAGAGCGCCAATGTCGCGAATGCAGCGACCATGCGGATCGCCGTCTGCACATGCTCCGGTACATCGAGACCCACGAGCCGCAGAGCCGTGAACGGAGATGTCCATCCATGGGCAGCCACACTAACATGCGCTGCCATCGTCGTGTTGTGCAGACACGCCGAGTATTGCTGGAGGACATATGCGGGGTGCTGCATTACAAATGGCGCCAGGGCGACCGCTCCCATCCCCAACAGCAGGCGCCAGGTCATGGGACGATCGATTGCCATGATGAGCAAGACGAGCACGATCATCAGCGGTTTGACGGCTACGCCAAGCGATAGCCACAGCGTCGCCCGCCACCAGCGGCAGCGGGATATATCGACGACCGATAACAGCATCAAACCCGTTATAATAAGAGTAGCCTGGCCGTTGCGCGCGCAATCCCACGCCAAAGGGATGGTCACCAGCGTCATGAGCGGGAAAAGCTCTGTTCTTGACTTCTCACCCGCAAGACCTGCAAAGCCGCGGAGGCCCACGGCGAGGGTGCCGATGGTAAAGAGACGCCAGAGCACCTCGCCCAGAATCTGCGGAATCATCGCAAACGGCACGAAGAGAATCGCCGCCTGCGGTAAATACACGAATCCTCCCACTCCGGTACCGTCGTAAAGGCCTCGCCCGGCTATCCAGTTTAAGGCGGCCAACCGGTAGGAAGGGACAACCGTGCGGTTGCTCCCGGCAATGATGATTGCAGCCGTCACAAGGAACAGCGCGGTCCAGCCGACCCATGCATACCGTGCGGCACACTTATCGCTTGACGACAACATATGCACCTCCAGCGCGACTTGACACCGCGTCGCCAACCGCTTGGCCCGCCTCGCTTTCTTCACACTTGGTCGCGTCCTTCGCCCTGGAAGCACGAGGGATTGTAGTGCCTCGATCAAGAGCTCCACTCACTACTACCCGCAAATTGACCATAAACATTCAAGTAACCAATTTATCAAAATTTAATATCCTTATCAAGCAAATTATAATAAGATTCGGACAGTTCTAACTTGACAATTACCTGCAGACTGTTTTATATAAAGCGCTGACGGTGTTTTGGTAAAAGGCATTTTCAAATGAAAATCAACATCCTCTCTCTGACAGCAATCATTCTCATATTCATCTTGTGGATCACGCCCGGCCTCGTCGGTCGCGACCCCTGGAAGGCGGACGAACCCTACACCTTCGGCCTCGTATACCATATGATTCAATCGGGCGATTGGGTAGTGCCCTCGCTTACCGGTGAGCCTTTCCTCGAAAAGCCCCCGCTCTTTTACGTGACCGCAGCACAGTTCGGACGAATGTTTTCTCCTCCCCTGGAACTCTACGATGCGACTCGTTTGGCTGCCGCCTTCTATATGTTCCTGGCCCTTCTTTTTTTCGCGCTCACGGCACGGGAGATATACGGGAAGGAATACGGCGCGATCGCTGCGATCCTGCTCATCGGCTGCGTTCACCTTCAGGTCACCGCTCATAAGCTGATTACAGATGTCAGCCTCTTCGCCGGTTTTTCCATTGCCTTCTACGGATTCGCCCTCAGCAGGCGACGCCCATGGGCGGGAGGGGGCTGGATCGGGACAGGGATGGGCATCGGTTTCTTATCAAAGGGCCTGCTCGCTCCCGGAATGCTTGGCATTGTCGCCGTCGCCCTTCCCGTGTTCTTCCGCCAGTGGCGGCGAAAAGACTTCGGCGTATCCCTCGCGGTCGCCCTCGGTGCAGCGCTCCCCTGGCTGGTTATCTGGCCGGTTGCCCTCTACCAGCGCTCCCCCGCTCTCTTCGTGCATTGGTTCTGGTATCAGAACTTCGGAAGGTTCCTGGGATTGAACCCGGGAGGAGCTGTCGGATTCAACGTCGCAACTCCCGATCCCCACAGTTTTTATATCCGGAAACTTGTCGGGCTTGCCTGGCCGGTTGTGCTGCCGGCGTTCTGGTCGCTCTGGCATTTCAAGCGGTCCTGGCGCGAACATCCTCTCTTCCAGGTTCCCCTAGTTGCATTTATTGTGATCCTTGCGGTACTCAGCGTTTCTTCAACCAGCCGGACACTTTATGCCGTGCCGATGCTCCTGCCGATTACCTTGATCGCAGTCCCGGGAGTTCCTGTGCTTCCGGCCAAAGCCAAAGTCATCGCAAATCAGGCCTGTATTTGGTTTTTCGGCGGTTTAGCGCTCCTTTTGTGGTTTGGCTGGTTTGCAATGATGACGGGCAGTCCAGTCGCGCTCGCACAAAAGATTCACGAGTTCCAGCCTGACTATGTTCCATCCCTCAATAGTGTTTTGCTGGCTGCTGCCGTCCTCTATAGCCTTGCATGGCTGTTCACCGTTATATTCGTCACCCGCTCACCTGACTACGCCGCGGTGAACTGGACCCTAGGCGTAGTACTCGCCTGGGGGCTGATCATGACACTCTGGCTTCCCGCCCTGAATACGGGATCGAGCTTTCGCGCCGCGTTTACATCGCTCAAAAAGTCCATGCCCAATGTATATTCCTGTATTGCGAGCCGGGGATTGGGAGAGTCGGAGCGGGCCATGCTCGAATACTTCACCGGCATACAAGCCCACCGAATCGAGGTCTTCGGCACGGGAAACTGCGACCTGTTACTCGAACAGCGGGGCGGAGAGTCCGGCGTGCCCGCAGTCGATCACGCATGGCTAAAAATATGGCAGTTCAACCAGCCGAGCATCCGCCCCAAGGACATTTTCACGCTTTACCAACGAGTCGACGGAATTAAAAAACATCGCGGGAGATAATGCCGTTCTTTGCCGTTCGTACTTCGTATCCGAAGGCAATATTTATCTCAAAAGTCCGGAGCAGCATGAAAAACTTCTCAATGGAACCTATCTTGGTATTCACTTTTTGAGGAAAGATAATCTCATATTTGCTGATAAAAGACATTTTCTCTTAGTAATCTAGTGTTGACGGTGCAGCGTCAGCCGTATCTTTGCAGGAAAGCAAGTGAATGACGTATAATCTTAGTTGACGATTTGATGCAGCCACATCGTGATCGCAACGACGTAATAAAGAAGGGATTAAACAGCATTATTTTTTTTGAAATACAGTAGCTACCTTGCTATACTTGAAATATTGCCGCCAATAAATTCTTAATCAGAAAGGAAGGAAATTCGCATGACAGAGTACTACAAACCGGAAGATCTCGACCGGTTCGGCGAAGTAGGCAAGCACAATCCTGCGCTGTTCAAGAAGTTCATTGATTGGTACACCTCTGCACTGGAGCCGGGCGTGCTGACCAAGCGGGAGAAGTCCCTCATCGGCGTTGCCGTGGCGCATGCGGTGCAGTGCCCATACTGCATCGACGCGTACACCACATCCTGTCTCGAAGAAGGCATGAGCCTTGAGCATATCACCGAGGCCGTGCATGTGGCTGCCGCCATACGGGGCGGAGCTTCTCTCGTACACGCTATTCAGGCGCATAACGTCGCTGACAAACTGTCTCTGTAAACGGAATTGAGCCTCTGATGCCGAGTACTGTGAAAGATACCAAGTTTTCCAAGAAAGTCCTCTCCGTAAGACCGGAACCGCTGAAGGCGCTGGAGATAACAACGCTTCAGGTCAACGTCGGTTATCAATGCAACCTCGCCTGCAAGCACTGCCACGTTTCAGGCGGACCCGCACGGACTGAGATAATGGACAAAGTCACGGTTGATGCGGTGCTTAGAGCCCTTTCGGAAAGCCCCCTCAGCATCCTGGACATAACAGGCGGTGCGCCTGAGCTGAATCCCTCCTTCCGTTATCTCGTGAAGGAGGCGCGGAACCTCGGCCGCCACGTGATCGTCAGGACGAACCTCGCCATTTTTTGTGAGGCGGGCATGGCAGACCTGCCCGAGTTTTACCGAGACCATGATGTTGAGCTCGTCGCATCTCTCCCCTATTATCTCGAAGACAATGTTGACCGGGTTCGGGGAAGCGGAACGTTCAAAAAATGCATCGCTGCCCTCCAGGAGCTGAACAGCCTGGGATACGGCAATGGGACCAACGGGAAGAACCTGAGCCTCGTCTATAATCCTCAAGGAGCGTTCCTCCCGCTGGCGCAGAACACCCTTGAAGAAGAATATAAGAAAGAGCTGAAATCAAGATTTAACATCTCCTTCAACCACCTCTATACCTTTACCAATATGCCGATCGGCAGGTTCAAGGATTTTCTTGCCCGGACCGGCAGCCTCGAAAAGTACATGGACAAGCTTACTTGTGCCTTCAACCCCCAGACCCTCGACACCATCATGTGCAGGCATCTGATTAGCGTGGGATGGGACGGTGCCCTCTTTGACTGCGATTTCAACCAGGTCCTCGGGCTCCCCCTGGATTCCGGCGTTCCCGCGCATATCATGGACTTCGACCACGTCCGTCTCGCCACACGACTCGTTGATGTGGGAGACCACTGCTTCGGCTGCACTGCAGGCCAGGGATCCTCCTGAACTGGCTCGGCCGCATAGCAGGCAGGTTGCCTGCTCGGGGAAGCCAGATATCAGGGGCCTTTTGCGGTCCAAACCGTCCTGATGCATAATTCAAGGCCGGAACAGCTTCCTTCCCGCACGAGGCAACATGAAAATGATCTCACGATCATCCTTGATCCTTGCCTAAGACGTCGGCGGCACAAGAACACGGCTCGTTCTTTGTCTGTCGTCTGAGGATAGCATCCGTCTTATCTGGGCGCAGAATTTTCCGAGACATGCAGCAGAACTACCAAAGAAGCGGTGACGTGCGTCTGCTGGATCATTTCCTGTACGATGCACCTTCAAACGCCGATGTGATATTGCTGATTGCTACTGGAATTATGCTGCTCGTGAGCGGATTTATATCCTTGTAGCGATATCAATAATTTACAAAAGGATTGCAGAAAGCAATGGCTGTGATAGAATTTAAATACGCTGCACGGCATGTCCGGTGATATGTAATATATTGCCAGGGAGGATTTTTATGTTGAATAATTACTTTGTAAAAAATCTTTTTAGGGCCTTATTTATTGCCGGCGTGCTCTTTCCCATGGGGCAAAGCCAAGCCTATGCTCAGATCAGCGGAATGCATGAACATCAGGATATGCAACACGTGCATACTATGAGAGGAGAAGAGATAATTGCAGACATAAAAACGAATCCAGAGCGCATTCAAGTGGGAAGCTTAACGAATATTTTGTTTTCTATTAAAGATCACGGAGGAAAACCGATACAAGAACTTTCCGTCCATCATGATCGTATTTTACATGTGATAATCGCGAGCCAGGATTTCAGCGTATTTGCTCACATTCATCCGGAGGATTTTGGCCCTATAACCACTGAGATGGAAAAGTTCGCCAGATACCCGGTACGGTTCACGTTTCCAAAAGCAGGGCGCTACATCATTGCAATCGACTTTGCAGTGCAAGAGCAACTGATTTCCAAACATTTTCTCATTGATGTTGCAGGTGCACCTAAAATGGGATTTCCGACACGGGATCTGTCCCGAGAAAAGAGGTTCGGAGACCTCGATGTAAAGCTCTCGTCCATGCCTGAACGCATCACAGCAGGGAAAGAAGTGGTGCTAAGTTGCCTCTTCAGGAAAAACGGGGAATCCGTTACCGACCTTGAGCCCTATCTTTCAGCACCCATGCATCTTGCGATAATCTCGAATGATCTGACGCATTTTATGCACACGCATGGTGAAGTGCCGGGAATGTCGTCCATGGGTCACAATGCACATCACATGCAGATGATGAAGATGGCAATTCCTGATAAGTTCGGTCCTACAGTTGAAATTCATGTCGTTTTCCCGGCTAAAGGCTTATACCAGATCTTTGGACAGGTAGGGCACCAAGGCAAAATAATTGTCATAAGCTTTATGGTCGCGGTAGAATAAGAAAAGTCTCTTGCATATCCTCAGAGGCACGGTGCGTGACATTGTTGCGGACTCCAAAAGACCGGAAAACGACAACGCACCCGTTAATCATTAATATTTGCGCCTCATGAGAATAGCGGATATTCAGCAGGTATTTGCCGCGGGATAAATCATGTATCGATGATGCAGAAGAGGTACGCCATGTCTACAACAACGATATCCACGCTATTTCTCGATATCGGAGGCGTTTTTCTGACGAACGGTTGGGACCGGAGCGCTCGCAAGAGAGCGGCTGAGAAGTTCAATCTCGACCTTGCTGAGATGGACGAGCGTCACCACTTGGCGTTCGATACGTATGAAGAGGGGAAGTTGAGTCTCGGTGAATATTTGTCCAGGGTTGTTTTCTGCGAAGAACGGTCCTTCTCGCAGGACGATTTCAGGAACTCCATGTTCGACCAATCCCGGCCCTATCCCGAGATGCTCGAACTTGTGCGCAACATCAAAGCCCGTTACGGTCTCAAGATCGCGGCGGTGAACAATGAAGGGAGAGAGCTTTCGATCCACCGGATACGGAAATTCAATCTCGCTTCGTTCATTGACTGTTTTGTGTCATCCTGTTTCGTTCACTACCGCAAGCCCGATGCCGATATCTACCGCGTTGCCCTTGACATCACCCAGGCATCGCCGCAGCAGGTGGTGTATATTGAGGATCGGTCGATGTTCGTGGATGTGGCACGCGGGCTGGGGATGAACGGTATCCATCATGAAGCTCCTGAAACTACGAAGGCAGCTCTGGGATCGTTCGGACTTTTGTTGCCCTAATGCATACACCACGGATCGTCGTATTGATGAAAGGATGAACTGCATGGAAGCAAAACCGCTCGTTTTGCCACAGGACGAAAATAATCGTAAGCTTGTAAAGAATGCACACCCGGCCGATTGGAAGAATCCTGACCCGTCTTCCCGTTACAATCTTGTCGTGATCGGCGCGGGAACAGCCGGGCTAGTCACTGCCGCAGGGGCGGCAGGGCTGGGTGCAAAGGTCGCGCTCATCGAACGGCATCTTATGGGAGGTGATTGCCTGAACGTCGGATGTGTACCGTCCAAGGGGATCATCAGGTCTGGCCGCGCTGTCTATGATGTCAGGACAGCGGACAAGTTCGGGGTGACCTGCGGAGTGAACGTGTCTGTCGATTTCGCAAAGGCGATGGAACGGATGCGTCGCATCAGGGCAGGTATCAGCGACCATGATTCCGTGGAGCGATTCAGCAAAGAGCTTGGAATTGATGTGTTCCTTGGCCAGGGGAAGTTTGTTGGTCCCGATAGCATCGAGATAGAAGAAAGACGACTCCAGTTCAAGAAGGCGGCGATCTGCACTGGCGCACGTGCCGCAGCTCCTCCTGTTCCAGGGATCGAGGAAACGGGATATCTTACGAACGAAACTGTTTTCTGGCTCACGGAACTGCCTCGCAGGCTTGCGGTCATCGGCGGCGGACCAATCGGATGCGAACTGGCCCAGACGTTTGCACGGATTGGGAGCCAGGTCACCATTCTCCAGCGGGGAGGACACGTCCTCCCTAGGGAAGATGCCGACGCAGCTGAAATCGTTCACAGGTCTCTTACACGGGATGGGATTGCGCTTCGACTGCAGGCGAAGATCCTCAGAGTCGAGAAGAGAGTGACCGAGAAGATCGTCATTGTTGAAGAGGACGGAAGAACCGCCGCATTGGCTGTCGATGAGATCTTAGTCGGCGTCGGCAGGACCCCCAATGTAGAAGGGCTCGATCTTGAGAAAGCGGGCATAGCCTACGATCATCGTGAGGGCGTGAAGGTGAATGACCGGCTCCAGACATCGAACCCGCGCGTATTCGCGGCAGGAGACGTCTGCTTTCCCTACAAGTTCACCCATACTGCTGACGCGCTGGCACGCATCGTGATCGCCAATGCGCTGTTTATGGCTAAACAGAAGGCGTCAGCGCTCGTCATCCCATGGTGCACCTACACCGATCCGGAAGTGGCGCATGTAGGCATGTACGAGAAAGAAGCGAAGGAAAAGGGGATAGAGGTGCTGACCATTACGGTCCCGCTCGCCGACGTGGACCGTGCGCTTCTCGATGGAGAAGCCGAGGGATTCGCGCGGGTGCATTTGAAAAAAGGGAGCGATAAATTACTTGGCGGCACCATTGTCGCCCGTCATGCCGGGGAGATGATCAATGAGCTTTCGCTCGCCATGACAGCAGGCCTCGGGCTCTCGGTGATCGGGAAGACAATCCATCCCTATCCCACCCAGGCAGAGGCGATAAAGAAATTGGCGGATGCCTACAACCGGACGAAACTCACACCGTTCATCAAGAGGTTGTTCTCCGCCTGGTTGAGGTGGCAGCGGTCGTAGCACTCCATTATGCATACTACGCTGAAGTGAAGGACGGGAACAGCACACAGGTCGTGTCGATCAAAACGCTGAACGGTAGCTGAAGATGGACATGAGTAAAGAAACCGCCGAAAACAAAAGACTTGCAGACAACGTGGCACATAAGGTCTTCTGGAAAAAGTGGGGGCCTTACCTGAGCGAGCGCCAGTGGGGGACCGTGCGCGAAGACTACAGCGAGGAAGGCAAAGCCTGGGAGTATTTCCCTCATGACCACGCGCGCTCGCGCGTATACCGGTGGGGCGAGGACGGTCTGGCAGGCATCTCCGACATCAACCAGAACCTCTGTTTCGCCCTTGCCCTCTGGAACGGGAAGGACCCCATACTTAAGGAAAGGCTCTTTGGCTTGAACAGCCATGAAGGAAACCACGGCGAAGACGTCAAGGAACTCTACTACTACCTCGACAACACGCCGACCCATTCCTACATGAAGTACCTGTACAAGTATCCGCAGGCGGAGTTCCCCTATGAGGAACTCATTGAAACGAATAGAAAGAGAACGCGGCTCGACCCCGAATATGAACTCATGGGAACGGGCGTATTCGCTGACAATCAATACTTCGATGTTTTCATTGAGTATGCCAAAGCAGACCATGACGACATCCTGATCAAGATCAGTATCTTCAACCGCGGAAAAGACCGGGCCGCTATCACGGTCATGCCGACCTTGTGGTTCAGGAATACTTGGGTCTTTAGCAAGATAAAGAAAAAGCCCGATATCAAATTGAGTGACAGTGAAACAAGGTGGAACGCACTGGAATGTATCCATGAAGAGATGGGGGAGATTTTATTCTATAGCGAACAGAGCGACCTCGTATTGTTCACGGAAAATGAAACCAATACGGAGAAGCTCTTTCAGTTGCCTAATCCGTCACCCTATGTGAAGGACTCCTTTCATGATGCGGTCATCAAAAATGATTTTGGCTTGTTCAAAAACAGGAAAAACGGCACGAAGAGCGCCGTCGTGTATCGATTAAATATCGCAGGGGGAAAGCCGAGCATCATAAAACTGCGCCTCAGGAAAGAAAAGCTCGAACAAAATCCCTTCGGGAAGGAATTCGAGGACATCTTCAACCAGAGGATCGGAGAGGCGGACGAGTTCTATGCTCAATTCACTCCTGCGAACCCGGTCGGAGACGTAGTCCCCGTGCAGCGACAGGCCTTTGCAGGACTGCTCTGGAACAAGCAATACTACAATTACGAGATCGACACATGGCTGAACGGAGATCCGGGGCAGCCTCCTCCTCCGGAGAGCAGAAAAAAGGGGAGGAACAGCGATTGGAAATACCTGTTCAACAGGGATGTGATCTCTATGCCGGATAAATGGGAATATCCTTGGTATGCCAGCTGGGACCTGGCGTTCCATTGCGTCCCGCTCGCCATGATTGACGCTGACTTCGCGAAGAAACAGCTCATCCTCTTTTTGCGCGAATGGTACATGCACCCAAACGGCCAGCTCCCAGCCTATGAATGGAACCTTGGCGAAGTGAACCCTCCCGTACAGGGATGGGCGGCGCTGAAAGTCTACCAGATCGAAAAGGAGCGAACCGGCAAAGGCGATATCCTGTTTCTCAAGAAGATGTTTTTGAAACTCGTGCTCAATTTTACCTGGTGGGTCAACCGGAAGGACTCGGAAGGGAACAACATATTCCAAGGAGGATACCTGGGCCTGGACAATATCGGTGCCTTTGACCGCAGCAAACCCCTTCCCGGGGGCGGCCATATGGAACAGGCCGACGGCACTAGCTGGATGGCCATGTATGCGCTCAGCCTGATGGACATGGCGCTCGAGATCGCACAAGAAGACGATGCATTTGAAGATGTGGCGTCCAAGTTCTACGAGCATTTCGTCCATATCGCGGAGTCCTTGAACCAGTTCGGAGAGCAGGGGCTATGGAACGAGGAGGACGGGTTCTACTACGATGCCCTGCATATGCCCGACGGAAGCACGCTCCCGCTCAAGGTCCGCTCGCTGGTGGGCCTGACCTCGCTCCTAGCGGTCTCCGTCATCGGAATCGATGTCCTTGCGCGGATGAAGGGATTCAAAAAGAGGATGGAGTGGTTCAGGCATAACCGGGAGAACCTGAAGAAATGTATGGCGGTCGAGGATCCCGGGGTAGAGCAGAATCTCCTGCTCTCTCTCGTACCGAAAGAGAGATTGATCAGGATACTCCAGAAGATGTTCGACGAAGGCGAATTCCTATCGCCGGGAGGGATCAGGTCCATTTCCAAATACCATAAGGACCACCCCTTTGTGCTGCGGCTTGACGGCAATGAGTACCGTGTCGATTATGAGCCGGCCGAGTCGAGAACGGATCTGTTCGGTGGCAACTCGAACTGGCGAGGTCCGGTCTGGATCCCCCTCAATTATCTCTTTATCGAAGCACTAAGGAAATATCACCGCTATTACGGCGATTCCCTGAAAATCGAGTACCCGACGGGCTCCGGCAGAAGCATGAACCTCATGGAAGTCGCGGTAAAATTGTCCCAGCGGGTGACGGGCATCTTCGTGAAGGACGAGAAGGGAAAACGGTTCGTCCATGGTGAAGAAAGGAAATATCAGGAGGACCCCTACTTCAGGGAACTCGTCCACTTTCATGAGTATTATAACGGCGATACCTGCATGGGGTTGGGTGCAAGCCACCAGACGGGGTGGACGGCGCTCGTGGCGGAAATGATCCAGTGGTGCTGGTGTGAATAGCGGGCCTGACCGAGACAGAGCAGGAAAATCATGGAGCCGTTACTCAATGAGAGAATCGCACACGCTATGTAATCGGACAAGTATACTCCTTTGGAGAACGAAGTTCTCTAACGAGTACGATGGTGGATGTATACCACTGTCTCCAAGGAATGATTTGGACCGCCGAGAGGGAACGGCGGATATCTCCTACGGAGTAAATAATGGAAAAAGAAAATGATTCAAAATGGTGCACACATCAGGCGAAGATAAATATGATAATATTGGGGCACTAACGAATGAAGCCCCGGCGTTCAGGAAAGGTATTAAGGCAAGATTAAGGGCGGTATCCAAGGAGATGGCAAAGAATCGTGATTCTTGATAATGGCTGGAGAGATTAACGACGATCTGATATCGAGGAGGGAGCTCGTTTCTTTCGGAAAAGGGACGTGGATGCACGGCAAGAATGAACGCCTTTCCAGGAAAAAGAATGCCATGAAGGGAAAGAGAACCATCATATTCATCATGATTGCACTCCTGTTCGCACTCTTCTTTTACTTTAACCTCGGGAGATATCTTACATTGGCATCATTAAAAGCAAATCGGGACGCCCTTGTTGAGTTTTACGCAAACCATCGGTTTGCCATGGTTACAATTTTCATTACGGTCTATATCATACAGACCGCACTTTCCCTTCCCGGTGCAGCGGTGCTTTCGCTCGCGGCAGGTGCAGTGTTCGGCGCCGTCATGGGGACCGTGTACGTGAATATCGGCGCCACGGTTGGTGCCATTTTTGCGTTCCTCGTCGCCCGGTATATGTTCCATGATGCTCTCCAAAATAAATTCGGACCGCGGCTCGACAAAATTAACAGGGAACTGGAAAAAGCGGGGCTCAACTACCTCATATTTCTTCGTCTAGTACCGGTGTTCCCCTTCTTCCTCATAAATCTGGGCGCTGGATTGACCACCATGCCCCTGCGCACTTTTTTTCTCGGCACCATGGTCGGCATTATACCCGGCAGCTTTGTGTTCTGCAACGCGGGCGCCAGCCTCGCCACGATCGAGAGTATAAGCGAGGTCGCATCTCGCCGCGTACTCGGGGCATTAGCTCTTTTGGGACTGTTTGCCCTTGTCCCGGTTATTTATGAAAAAGTTGTACGAAAATAAGTCCAGGAGAAAAGCTATAACTTAGACAAAAGACATTCTAAAAGTGATAACATTAAACAGATGGAGTAAATTGATATAAGAGAGTCGTAAGGTGAGAACGCATGATTATTGCTCTTGGTGCCGACCATGGAGGATTTCCTCTCAAGAAAGTTCTCACGGAATACCTCAGGAAACTCGGTTATACCGTGGATGACTTCGGGACCCACTCAGAGGATGCCGTCGACTATCCGGACTATGCAAGAGCCGTGGCGCAGGCGATAAGGGAGAAAAATGCAGAGCGGGGAATATTGATCTGCGGCAGCGGCGTAGGAGCAGGCGTGGCAGCCAACAAGTTTTCGGGTATCCGCGCGGCGGTCTGTCATGATACCTTTTCCGCGCACCAGGGGGTGGAAGACGACAATATGAACGTCCTCTGTCTCGGTGCGCGCGTCATAGGGCCTGAGCTCGCGAAGGAGATAGTGCGCATATTTCTGTCGGCAACGTTCTCAGGTGCCGAACGGCACGTGCGAAGACTGGGTAAAATAGAGGATATTGAAAAAGAGTTCATGAAAAGAAAAGAATAACTGTATCATATATAGGGATTTGCAGGGTATTTTTGACGGGAAACGACAAGACAGGTCAAGGAATCATGACAGTCCCGCCATCCCCGTGAATGAAAAAAAGAGGTTATTATGAAACTCGGTTACATCGGCTTGGGCAAGATGGGCTACAACATGGTGGAGTTGCTCCTTGACAAGAAGCATGAAGTTGTTGTTTACGACAGGAGTGAGGAACCGGTGAAGAAGATCGCGCAGCGGGGTGCCCAGCCGGTGGATTCTCTGCGAACTCTTGTCGCAACGCTAACGCCTCCGAGGCTCGTCTGGATTATGGTTCCCCATAGCGCCGTTGACGATGTGTTGAAAGATATCGTGCTGCTCCTTGCGAAGGGTGATACGGTGATCGACGGCGGCAATTCTCCCTACAGGGAATCGATGCGTCGGGCAAAGGATCTGGAAGGGAAAGGCATTGATTTCCTGGATGCCGGCGTGAGCGGCGGACCCGGCGGCGCACGAGCCGGAGCCTGCATCATGGTCGGCGGCAAAGATGCGGTCTTCCAAATGCATGAAAAGCTGTTCCGCGACCTCGCCGTCAAAAATGGCTACGCGTACCTTGGGGGGCCAGGCGCAGGGCACTTCGTAAAGATGGTGCACAATGGGATCGAATACGGCATGATGCAGGCCCTGGCTGAAGGATTTGCAGTTATGAAGGCGTCGCCGTTTTACCTGGATCTGGAGAAGGTCGCAGACCTCTATAATCATCGAAGCGTCATCGAATCACGGCTTGTGGGGTGGCTCAAGAGCGCTTATGAGCAGTCCGGTCTGGAGTTAAAAGATATCTCCGGCTCGGTGGCGCAGAGCGGGGAGGGGATGTGGACCGTCGACGCGGCGAAGGAACTCCGTATCCCGGTACCCATCATCCAGGGCGCTCTCGACTTCCGTCTCCAGTCGCAGAAGAATCCGAGCTATACCGGCAAGGTCGTTTCGGCGCTGCGACACCAGTTCGGCGGTCATGAAGTGAAGGAGAAAAAAAAGGAGAGCATATGAGACCACAGAACATGAAAACAAGGATTTTTTTAGATGGTGGGAACCAGGAAGAGACGGAGCGGATCACAAAAATGCTCGGCTTTCTCGATGGTCAGACCACGAATCCAACGCTTATTTCCAAGAATCCCGAGGCTCGCAAGCGCCTTGAGAGGGGACACAAGTTCAGTGAAAAGGAAATACTCGACTTTTACAGGGACGTGGTTAAGACCATCTCTGGCCTGATCCCGCAGGGATCTGTGTCCGTGGAGGTCTATGCCGATGCTTTCACGTCCGCCGATGCCATGCTGCAGCAGGGGAAGGAGATGTTCTCCTGGATCCCGAACGCGCATGTCAAATTCCCCACGTCGCGAGAGGGCCTCAAAGCCGCAGAACGGGCAGTGAATGAGCGGCTCCGCGTGAACTTGACCCTTTGCTTTACTCAGGAACAAGCCGCCGCCGTGTACGCAGCGACACGAGGTGCGAAAAAAGGCGAGGTATTCGTTTCCCCCTTCATCGGCAGACTGGACGACCGTGGCGAGAACGGGATGGATGTGATCGACAGCATCATCAGGATGTACCGGAAAGGCGACGGGCACGTGGAAGTTCTGACGGCGAGCGTACGGAACATCGATCACTTTCTCTATGCGCTCAGGCTCGGGTCGGACATCATCACTGCACCCTATGAAGTTTTAAAAACCTGGGGAGAGAAAGGGATGCCCATGCCCGGAGATACTTACAAATATGACGTGAAATCGTTGAGGCCCATTCCCTACCGAGAGATCGAACTCGGCAAAAAATGGGAGGACTACGACATCCGCCACGAACTGACGGATAAAGGCATGGAGAGATTCTCAGCGGATTGGAACGCCCTGATAAAATAACGAACAGGACGAGAAATCATGGATGACCCTCTCGTACAAGATGAAACCGCACCGGCCGAGACGGAAAGTGGTCGTATGCCGGAGTACCGCACGGTTGAGAACTGTGAGATTGAGATTCCGCGGCCGGCGGCTCTGATCATCTTCGGAGCATCAGGGGACTTGACGAAGAGAAAGCTGTTTCCGTCGCTGTACCGACTCTATAAAAATAGAATGCTCGCGGAGCAGTTCTTCATTCTCGGCACAAGCCGCGTCGAGATGACAACGGAACAGTTCCGCGCGGCCATGCTCGACGCGGTCAAGACCGCGCTTCCGCGCGATTTCGACCAGCCGATATGGGATGCATTCGCACGCCATATCTACTATACAACCTTCGACTACGGTGTTCCCGAATCCTATACTGTCAGCCTCAGGGACAAGCTCCCGGAGCTCGAGAAAAGTCATCAGACGGGAGGCAACCGGATTTTTTATCTTGCTATCCCCCCCTCGGTGTTCGAAGAGGTCATTCACAACATGGGCGCTGCTGGCCTATCGCGCGAGGACAAGGGCTACAGCCACATCGTGATCGAAAAGCCCTTCGGCCGTGACCTCTCTTCGGCGCGGAAGCTGAACCGTCTCGTCCATACCTATTATAAAGAAGGCCAGATCTTCCGCATTGATCACTATCTTGCGAAGGAAACGGTCCAGAATATCCTCATGTTCCGATTCGCAAATTCCATCTTCGAGCCGCTCTGGAACGAACGGTATGTTGATCACGTCCAGATAACAGCCGCCGAGACCATCGGCGTTGAGCACCGCGCGGGTTATTATGAGAATGCGGGGGTGATCCGAGACATGTTCCAGAACCACGTATTTCAACTGCTCTGCCTCACTGCCATGGAACCGCCTGCGGTATTCATCGCCGATCGGGTGCAGGACGAGAAGGCCAAGGTCATTCGATCCATGAGGCGGTCTCCCCTTAATACGCTCGTGGACCAGCTCGTGATAGGGCAGTACGCAAAGGGGAAGGTTGATGGACAAGAGGTTCCCGGGTACCGTGAAGAGAAGGGGGTCGCAAAAGGGTCGTTGACGCCTACCTTCGCCTCTATGACAGTCTTCATCGACAACTGGCGCTGGCACGGAGTTCCTTTTTACCTGCGTTCGGGCAAGCGGCTCGCGAGCAGGAAGATGGAGATTTCCATTCATTTTAAGGAAGTACCGCACTCCATGTTTCCCGATTCTGTCAGCGGACCTATCGAGCCGAATACGATCGTGTTGAAGATCCAGCCCGACGAAGGCATGAGCATCACGTTCCAGTCAAAGCAACCGGGAACAAAGGTCTGTTTGAACCCTGTGCAGATGACCTATTCTTACCCCCGCGGCGTATTGCTCGATGCCTACGAATGGGTGCTGCTGGACTGCATGCTCGGCGATCATATGCTCTTCATGCGGGAAGACAGCGTGGAGCTTGCGTGGTCGTCGCTCACCCCTGTCCTCGAGACGATCGAAGCGGTTAACCGCGTGCCGCTCGCGACCTACGCCGCGGGATCGAACGGACCCGATGAGGCCGTGCGCCTGATAGGAAAGGACGGACGCGCCTGGAGGCCGCTGTGACGGAAAGTCAGAGATTACAGGTCCGCGTGTTTCAGGATCTGGAAGAGCTGAGCCGTGCTGCTGCCGAATTATTTACTGCGCTTTCAAAAAAAAGCATCGCTTCTCGCGGCAGATTCGTCGTAGCCCTCTCGGGCGGCTCCACGCCACATCTTCTCTATTCCCTCCTTGGATTACCATGGTATCGCGACGTCATAGACTGGTCTCGAATGAATATCTTCTGGACCGATGAACGCAGTGTTCCCAAAGACCATGCCGAAAGCAATTACAGGCTCGCCCATGACGCCTTCTTGTCCCGCGTGCCTGTTCCCGCTAAAAACATCCACCGGATACGGGGGGAAAATGAGCCCCGTAAGGCAGCCGAAGCGTACGAAGATGAACTGCGAAATTTTTTCAGCGGCCCTGGAGCCATCGTTTTCGATCTCATCATACTGGGAGTGGGAGAGGACGGACACACGGCCTCCCTTTTCCCAGGCTCTCCCGCAGTCGACGAGAGGATGCGGCCTGTCGTTCCGGTCTATCTAGAAGAACCAAAGATAAACCGGGTGACGCTTACGCTGCCGGTCTTTAACAATGCCGCACAGGTCCTTTTCCTTGCATCAGGCCGTCCAAAGGCTGCGGCGGTGCATGAGATCGTGGAAGACGGGAATCCGAAGCAATATCCCGCCGGTTTGGTGAAGCCGTTGCAGGGCAATGTCGTGTGGATGATAGACCGGGAGGCTTCCAGTGCATTGGCCAGGCCGTTTCATATATCAGTATTGAATGAACGAAGATGACGCTCGCACAGCCTCTGCGTCCGGTTTTTATGATATCATTAATAATATCTAGATCAGGAAGGAGGTGAAAACAGGATGAAAAAGACGGTGAGCAAGAAAGCTCTCGCCAAAGAGGCTGCCTACTGGAATGCCATGAAACAAATAGCAAAGCAGAATCCTGGTACGGTATGCCACAAATGAAAGGGCTGAAAGAGCTAAAGTTGCTGGTCAGCAACGAAACATTTGCCGGCAGGTATGACGGTGTCCGGGAGATTGCTGAAATACAGCACCCGCTATATCTGCCCTTCCTTTAACTTAATTTCCGGATCTTTTCATCATTTCATTCATTATGTCTATGTCGGCCAATAAACCCTTTGATTTTTTTATCCAGTGGCATCTCACGGAGAAATGCAATCTCTGGTGCAAACACTGTTACCAGGGCGAACGGAGCATTGACGAGATGTCTCTGGCGGAGGCGAAAAAGGTCATCGCCGAAGTGTCGGCCATGCTCAAGGACTGGTCGGAAGCCTATGATGTCTCCTTCTCTCCGAGCTTTAACATCACCGGCGGCGAGCCGTTCCTGAGGCGTGATCTTTTCGATATTCTCAGCGAGATCAAGAGGAACAACTTTGAAATATTTCTCCTGACGAACGGGACGCTGGTGGACCAGACGCGAACCCGGATGCTGGCCGATTTGGGTGTCAAGGGCGTCCAGGTGAGCATTGAGGGAGCTGAAGAAGTCCACGACTCAATCCGGGGTGAAGGGAGTTTTGCCGCGTCTGCCTCGGGCATCGAGCGTCTCGTCGAAGCCGGCATCCCGGTCACACTGAACGTCACGCTCTCCAATCTGAACGCCGGGCAAATGAAAAAAGTCGTAGCGTTCGGCTCTCACATCGGAGCCCAAAGGGTGGGGTTCTCGCGGCTCGTTCCATATGGGAGGGGAAGGTCCTTGCTGTCTCAGACCCTGAAGCCGGAACAGGTGAAGAGCCTGTACGAGTCGCTCTGGTCACTCGAAATAAAAAGTCTTGAGCTTGTTACAGGAGATCCCCTTGCATCACAGATGAAGCTCAAGTCCAACGGTGACGCGGGAAGCACAGCGGTCTCGGGCTGCGCTGCAGGAGTGTCGGGACTGACGATACTTCCCAACGGCAACGTTACCCCGTGCAGAAGGCTTCCGCTTTCGCTCGGGAACGTGAGGAGGCACTCGCTCCGCAGGATTTGGGCGACATCGCCGATTTTAGAGGCGCTCAGGGACCGCAGCAGGTATAAGGGGAAATGCGGCACCTGCAGAAGGTGGGCGCACTGCAGAGGATGCAGGGCGATCGCGTACGCTTTTTCCCGTTCCCGGGGAGGGGACGATTTCCTCGCTGATGACCCGCAGTGTTTTCTTAATGCGTCATAATTGCAAGGGAGAAATTGAAAAATGGAGAACGGGACGACATTCTGATTTTACCCAACGCTCCAACTTCCCGCTTTCTCTTTATGCTTTGTTTAGTAACTTGCAATTCCTATTCTTGCGAAATGGCACAAAATCATTGAAATCAATAACACGAGTGACAGATCAGGGACGTATAGCGCGAAAAATATATATTTCTCATACGTGCTTTCCGTATAATTTTTTAAAATACGTGTTCTTCGTTCCAGCTTGTCCAGTTTAGGGAGTACGAAATGAAAGCTCTCGTGACAGGCGGTACAGGATATATAGGAAGCCACGTCGTCGACCTTCTGCTTGAGCGCGGTCATCACGTGCGCCTCTTTTCGCGCGAGTCCGAACTTCCCATAAGGCTTGCCGGTAAAGACGTTTCTCTTTTCTCAGGCGATCTCCGGTACCCGGAGTCGCTTTCCCGCGCCATGAAGGGCATGGACGTGTTCTATCATATCGGCGAGATCAGGAACACAACGCGACGTGCTGCAAAACAGAATGTCCATCATGTGGAGCGCGCGATCAATCATCTTGCGCCATCAGGTGTTAAGCGGTTCGTGTTCATAAGTTCGATAAGCGTAGCCGGCATCCCCTCCCGGACTCCTGCCGACGAGGAAACGGCGCCAATGGTCACACTCGCGGACCATTATACGTGGTACAAAGAGCGGTGCGAGAGGCTTCTGGCAGATCGCGTCGCGGGTGCGGAGTATGCAGTGGTTCGCCCCGGCATGGTCTACGGCCCGGGCTCGCGGCATCTCGGCAGCCTGATATCGGTGATCGACCGGCTTAGAACCATCGGCATCCCCTTTATCGGAAAAGGCGACAAAATTGCGCCGCTCATTCACGTAAGAGATCTCGCGCGCGCCGTGTATCTCGCGGGCATCGAACGAGGTGCAGCAGGACAGGTTTTTAATATTACCGACGGACTCCGACACAGCTGGTCGGATTTTTTCAATGCCATGGCAGGGGCACTCAACAAAAAAATGAGAATCCTTTCGTTACCGCCTCTTCTGCTCGGGGTTCCAGCCCAGTTTCTCGATGTATTGTCCGGGCTGTTCAGGATCCGGCTCAGCCTGAAGGCCTATGTCCAGTATGTCAAGACAGATCTGCTGTTCGACAACAGCAAGGCACAGAGTCTCCTGAACTGGAAGCCAGAATACACCATGATAGAGGGGATCGAAGAAATGATTCAGGAGTACCGGGCGAGATGACACTTTCGGGAAGGGTCGCGGTTGTCATCGGCACAGGGGGGACTGGAGCGTGCGGCGGATATTACCATGGCTAAATAAGGTGCCTCGGTCGTTATCTTGAGCAGGACTGCCGCAGAGATCGGAGAGTCTGCGAAGATGATACAGGCCGCCGGAGGAGCGGGCCAGCAATTACGGCTGACGAATCGAAGCCACCGATGTCCGTAAGGCCATTACTGTCCTGATTCTGCGGCGAAGCGGGAAGATCATCAAGGTGACATTCGGCGTGGCCAAGATGGTTATGCCGATCTTCAGTTGCTGTTCTATGTCCAAGGCTGGTCTGGATCACCTTGCGAGGATCCTTGCCGCGGGTTCCGGAAACATAAACATCCAGGTGAACAGGCTTGACCCAAGCGTGATGGACGTGTCCATGCAGGACGAAGTGAAGGTCATGGGAACGGCCGTTTGAGGCAAGAAGGTCTCTGAAAATTTTCTCGCCCTGAAACAGAACGGCCGGTTAAAGGCGCCGGAACGGGTCGCCCGGCTCGCGGTCTTTCTCGCATCGAATGAATCCGGGACCCTGACCGGAGAGACCGGCACGGAAAATCATTCCTGCGGCCTCGGCTATGTGGTAAAATAGAACATCGGCAGTTATGATAATTAGGATACTGAATACCAAGGCATCGGCCGACATGACGCCGTTATGAACGAAAGGCAGGAACCTTACCATGGACGCGCTGACCACGATTTTTTCCCGAAGGAGTATCCGGCTTTATACCGCAAAACCTGTGTCCCGGGAGATGGTTAACGAGATATTAAGGGCCGCGATGAGCGCCCCATCCGCAGGGAATGAACGGCCATGGCATTTCATCGTTCTTACCGACCGTAATATCCTCGATGAAATTCCGAAATTCCATCCCTATTCCGCGATGTTGAAACATGCGCAGGTGGCGATCCTAGTCTGCGGTGATTTGACGCTTGAAAAGCACAAAGGCTACTGGACGTTGGACTGCGCCGCAGCCACAGAGAATGTGCTTCTCGCGGCCCATGCCAAGGGACTTGGTGCGGTCTGGTGTGGTGTCTACCCTACCGAGGACCGGGTAGCGAATCTGAAAAAGCTGCTCAGCCTGCCCGAGCACGTCGTGCCGTTCTCGCTCGTTCCTCTGGGTTTTCCTGCGGAAGAGAAACAGGCACCGGACCGATTTGACGGTTCGCGGGTACATGAGAACCGATGGCGGTGAAAAGACCGGGCAGGAGGACCTCATCGAGAAAAGGGCAATCAGCATGAGCGATATCCTCATTGACCAGATCGTTGAGGTAAATATCGAGGACATTAATCTCACGGACCCCACCGGACATCAACAATATCGGCATTATCGTCTATTTCCATGCATGACAATACTCACGGGTAGGTCGTCGATCCTCGGCAATATTTCGCTCGCAAAGTTTGATTGTCTGGACAACACCATCTACAGCTGGCTAGAGGAGGCTGAGAACGCCACGCTTCTGTCTGGGAAGGAGCATTGCCATGCCCGATTTTATTTTGATGAGCATGACATTTTGGTTTTGTCCGCTCCCGGAGCGTTTGTGCGCAACGAAAAACCAATTTTCGTTGACAACTTTTAGGTTGTATGCTATCTTAACATCAGCAACTCGATGCAGTGATGTTCGCCTCATATCTTGTCTTTACTTGTCCGATGATCTATACAGAACGATAATACTACAATGTGAGGAGGATTCCATGAAGAACAGAAGCGCATTATATCTCGTATTTATTTTGTCATTCAGTTTGCTGGCACTCTGGGGTTGTCCCAAAAAGGCAGAAGTGACTGCAGCTCCTGAGCAGAAGGAAGCGCCCGCACCTGCACCTGCACCGCAGGAAGAGGCAAAGCCGGAAGTGGCCCCGGCGCCAGCTCCTGCGAAAGAAGAGGTCAAGGAGCGCGCCGCTGCTGCAGTCGAGGGGCCTCAGCCGGTTTATTTTGATTTCGATAAGTCCTTTATTCGTGACGATGCAAAGCCGGTCATGAAAGCCAATGCCGAGTGGCTCAAGGCCCATCCCAAGGTAAAGATCAGGATCGAAGGCAACTGCGACGAGCGCGGCACCAAAGAGTACAACCAGGCCCTCGGCCAACGCCGCGCCGCGAGCGCCAAGAAGTATCTTACCGATATGGGCATTGCCGCCAGCCGCATCTCGCTCATCAGCTACGGCAAGGAAAAGCCGCTCTGCACCGAGAGCAACGAAACATGCTGGCAGAAGAACAGGCGTGACGATTTTGCCGTGAGCGAATAGAATTACACCCTACACGTTACGGCGTGGGGAGAGGGGGATTGCAACGTTCCTTTCACTCCACGCCGTGCGTTTATAGTGGGCAACACAGTTGTTGCCGTACGGCGAGCGAACGATGCCGTTTGAGCGCGCTCTATACCAACCGATATGAAACCCAGGACATTTTTCATACTTACATTCTTCTTTGCACTCACGGCGTGCGCACCTCAGGCTGAACTGGTGAAGACGCAGTCCGCGGTGTCCAATGTGCGCGAAGACTCAAAGGCAACAAAGACGCAGGTTCAGGAACTGCAGCGGCGTGTCGACGCTATTGATGAGAATGTCAAGGGTACGGTCGATTCGCAAAAGGTTATGGCCGACTACGGCGCCAAAACAGACCAGCTCACCACGGATATCCAGCTCCTCCAAGGGAAGCTTGAGGAAAATAACTTTCGCATCCAAGAGCTCGCACAGAAACTCGACGATAAGAGCTTCAAAATATCCGAGCTCACGGCCAGGGTAGATGAGCTTGAGGCCAGGACAAAGTCGCTTGCCACCGGCACGTCGAGCGTATCGTCGGGACCAGGCGGGACCGTCACTGATAAGGACAAGAAGTCCGCACCGAAGGCCATTGAACCGTCAGAAGCCTATCGCCAGGCCATGAACGACTATAACAGCGGCAACTTCGATCTTGCCCTTGCCGGATTTCACAACTATCTTACGCAGTTTCCCGCGACAAGCCAGGCAGACAAGGCACAATACTGGGTGGGTGAATGCTATTATGCTAAAAAGGATTTCCCCAAAGCCATTGATGCCTTCTCAAAAGTGGTCAAAACCTATCCCAAGAGCGAAAAGGTGGCCGGAGCAAATCTCAAGATCGGTTACGCCTACCTGAATGAAAAAAATACCGTGAAGGCCAAAGAGTATTTAAACAAGGTTGTCAAGGAATATCCCGGTACCAAAGAGGCCCAGCTTGCCAAGGAAAAGCTTCGCAAGATAGGGAAGTAATTCTTTTTATGACGTGCGTCGCCTTCGCGGACATCTCAATGCCTACCCATTTATTTACCTCTTGATATGCTATCATCACTGTAGTAAATGCTACAATGACGTAATCAGACGCTCCAACAGCGTCTGCGGCCATTCCTGAAATAAGCCTAACCTGCTGAAATGTGATGGTATATTTAGAAGGCCTTTCTGGTCCAGTCATTGCATTTCTCTCTTAGGAGGAAAATAATGAGGACAATACTCATCATTATTAGTATGGTTGCACTTCTTACAGGACCCACAACCTCGCGGGCCGACGAGGCCGCGGTCACCCTCAAAGACCTGGAACAGGAAGCGCTCAAAAACAACCCCGAGATAGGCATGGCTGGGAAAAGGGCGGAGTCGGCGGAAGAGAAGAAGTCACTCGCCGCTGCCATGCCCGACCCCATGATCGGGTATATGATCCAGAATGTGGGGGCATTGGGAACTTCCACGGTCGGGAAGGAAGAGATGAGCATGCAGGGATTTGTAGTCACTCAGGAGGTTCCTTTCCCGGGCAAGCTCTCGACCAAAGGTAGCGCCGCTCGAAAAATCGCGGAGCGCGAGCAAGACAATGCCGGCGCTACCAGGCTCAAGGTCCTGAGCGACTTGAGGAATGCCTACTACGACTACTACCTTGCCTACCGGTCCCTTGACATCCTCGGCCAGGACAAGGAGATCATGAAGAACTTCGAGCGCGTGGCAGAGACGCGCTATTCCACGGGCCAGGGCCTGCAGCAGGACGTGCTGCGGGCGCAGATCGAAGTCTCCATGTTGATCGAGCGAATCGCCATGGAGGAGCAGAAGCTGGAGACCACGCGCGCCGCGGTCAACGGCCTTGTCGGCCGGGACCCGCGCTCGGCACTGGGAAGGCCCGCAGACAGCCTGGTTATGACCTTCTCGATGGGGCTTGATCAGATGAGCGCCATGGCCCAGGAGCATTCGCCCCTGCTTGATGCCAAGAAGCGCATGGTGGAGGAGAGCGAGTACGAGCTTTCTCTGAGCAAGCGCGAATTTCTGCCTGACATGGTGGTCTCGGTCGGCTGGTTCACCCGCGGCGACTTCCAGGACGTGTGGCAGGCGAGCGTCATGTTCAAGGTGCCGCTCTATTTCTGGAACAAGTCCACGAACGTGCGCGCAGCCTCGGCGGACCTGCACTCGGCCCGCTACGAATACGAAGCATCGAAGCTGGCTCTCCTCACCCGTGTGCAGGATCTCTATTCCATGGCCAAGACCTCGGAGCACCATCTACACCTGTACGAGTCGGGCATCATTCCCCAGGCGAGGCTGGCCCTGCAGTCCGCAACGTCCAACTATCAGGTCGGAAAGATCGACTTCCTGTCTCTCCTGGAGAATGAGACGGTTCTGCTCAAATACCAGCTTGCCTACGAGGAGCAGCTAGTGAACCTGAACAAGACAATGGCCATGATTTCCGAAGTTATCGGAGAAAACCATGAGTAAAAAAAGTTGCGGATTGTTGAATACGGATTGTGGAATTCAGGTCGGAACCATTTCCATTCGTGTCGTTGGCGCGTTTTTTCTTCTGGCTTCTGTCGCTGTGACGGCATCAGCCCAGGAACATGCCGGACACCAGCAGGTCGCTCCTGCTCAGGCGGAGAAGAAGGCAGACCAGACGGTGAATGCTCCTGCAAAAGAGCAAGCGGCGCCCACCGTGGTCTTGAGCCCCGACAAGGTGCAACTGATCGGAGTGAGGACTGCCCTGGCCGAATTTCGCTCCGTTGACCGGCAGATGAGGACTGTGGGCAGGATCGAGCCGGATGAAACGAAGCTTGCCTTCGTGAATACGAAGATCGGCGGGTGGGTGAAGAAGCTTTACGTGAGCTACACTGGGGACCGGGTCGAAAAGAGCCAGCCCTTGCTGTCGATCTACAGCCCCGACCTCGTGACTGCCCAGGAGGAGTACCTGCTGGCGCTCAGGGCCGCGCGGCCGACCCATAGCCACACCGATCAAAGTCTCGAAGAGGTCGAGGCCTCCGGGAAGGATCTCCTGGAGTCGGCAAAGCGCAGGCTTCTCCTCTGGGACATCACGCCGGAGCAGATCGTGGAACTGGAAAAAACCGGCAAACCCCAGACAGACATGATCATCCAGGCCCCTCTGAGCGGTATCGTGCTCGACAAAATGGTGCTCGACGGGTCCTACATCACGCCGGGCATGAACCTCTACAAGATCGCGGACCTCTCGGACGTATGGATCATGGCCGATGTTTACGAATACGAAGTGCCGCTCGTGAGGGTCGGCCAGGAAGCCCGGGTCACGCTGCCGTACTCTTCCGGAGAGGCCCTGGCTGCGAAAGTGAACTTCATCTACCCTGTGCTCGACCCGGTGTCGCGGACCGTCAAGGTGCGGCTCACGATGCATAACCCCGGCCTCGCGCTCAAGCCCGACATGTTCGGCAATGTGGAGATCATGGTCTCCTCGGGCCCGAAGCTCGTGGTCCCCACCCCGGCCGTGCTCTTCTCCGGTCTACGCCAGATCGTTTACGTCGAGAAAAAACCCGGCGTATATGAGATGCGCCAGGTGACATTGGGGCTCCGGGGTGAGGATTACGTCGAGGTGATCAAGGGCATCAAAAAGGGCGAGCGCGTGGTCACATCGGGCAATTTCCTGATCGATTCGGAGAGTCAGTTACGAAGCGGCGGGCAATAGTATCTTGGCCTGTGGAATGTAGATTGCAGAATTCGCAACGAAAATCATGCTCCGGATGGAGCTAGGGAGACAAAAAACAATTGCTTGTGCCGCGGATGCACACGGATGAGCATTGGTGAAGCAAAAAGATAATATCCGATTCCATGTTAGTTATCCGTGGCCGTCTGGATCCATCAGTGGTCAATCACGTGTTTATGTTTCATACTCTGGGTCCTCTTCAATCTTAGCGGTGAAGTGCTGTTTAAGGATTTCTTATGCTAGCAAAAATTATCGAAATCTCAGCTCGGAATAAATTTCTGGTCTTCCTGGCCGTAGCGTTTCTTACGATCTGGGGCATCTGGGCGGTGTATCATACGCCGCTCGACGCGCTCCCGGACCTGTCCGACGCGCAGGTGATCATCTTCACCGAGTGGACGGGCAGGAGCCCTGATCTCGTCGAGGACCAGATCACCTATCCCATCGTCTCGACCACTGCTGGCGGCGCCCAAGGTGCGCGTGGTGCGCGGCAAGTCCTTTCTGGGGCTTTCCTTCGTGTACGTGATCTTCGAGGACGGCACGGACATCTACTGGGCCAGGAGCCGGGTGCTCGAATACCTCCAGGGTGTGGCAGGAAAGCTTCCCGCGGGCGTGTACCCCGCTGCTCGGGCCTGACGCGACCGGCGTGGGCTGGGGCTTCCAGTACGCGCTGACCGACGAGACCGGCAAGCAGGACCTCTCGCAGCTCCGCTCGCTCCAGGACTGGACGCTCAAGTACGCCATCGAGTCCGTGCCCGGCGTGTCGCAGGTCGCGAGCGTCGGCGGGTTCGTGAAGCAGTACCAGATCACCATCGATCCGAACCGGCTCGCTTGCCTACAAGCTTTCGCTCATGAAGGTGATGGAAGCGGTCCGCAGAAGCAACCGCGACGTTGAGGGACGGGTCGTCGAGTGGTCGGGCAGGGAGTACATGGTCCGCGGCCGTGGCTACATCAAGGACAAGACGGACATAGAAAAGATCGCCGTTGGCACCGACGGCAGGGGCACGCCTGTGCTTCTGCGAGACATCGCGGACGGTGCAACTCGGTCCCGAGATCAGGCGCGGCGCTGCCGACCTCGACGGCAAGGGTGAGGCCGTGGGCGGCATCGTGGTGGTTCGGTTCGGCGAGAATGTGCTTGTCGGTCATCGACCGGGTCAAGCAGAAGATCGACGAGATAACGCCCACCCTGCCCGAAGGTGTCAAGATCGTCACCACCTACGACCGGTCGGAGCTGATCCACCGTTCCGTGGACACGCTCAAAGAAGAGATCATCAAGCTCGGCCTGGCAGTGAGCGTGGTCTGTCTCGTCTTTCTTTTCCATTTGCCGAGCGCCCTGGTGGTGATCCTGACGCTCCCGATCGCTATCCTCATCTCCTTCATCTGCATGTACTATCTGCGGATCAGCTCGAACATCATGAGCCTGAGCGGCATTGCCATCGCCATCGGCGCCATGGTCGACGCGTCGATCATCATGGTCGAGAACGCCCACAAGAAACTCGAAGAGTGGGAGAAGACGGGAAAGGTTCACGGCTCACGGACCGACGTCATCATAGACGCGAGCGCAGGAGGTGGGACCGTCGCTTTTCTTTTCGCTTCTCGTGATCACCGTGGGGTTCCTGCCGGTCTTTACGCTGGAGGAGCAGGCAGGCCGGCTCTTCAAGCCCTTGGCCTATACGAAGACCTTCTCCATGCTCTTCGCGAGCTTCCTCGCCATTACGCTCACGCCGGTGCTCATGACGCTCTTCATCAAGGGGAAGATCAGGCACGAGGATGACAACCCGGTCAGCCGTTTTCTAATCAGGCTCTACCACCCCGTGGCCGGATGTTCCCTACACTGGCGGAAAGCGGTCATCTTTGCTGCTATCGTGGTTGTGATCGTCACGATCTTCCCCTTTTTCGAGCTGGGTTCGGAGTTCATGCCGCCACTCTACGAAGGCACGCTCCTGTTCATGCCCTCGGCCCTTCCCGGGGCCTCTATCTCCACCATGTCCAGCGTACTCCAGGCCGAGGACCGCATTATGAAGCAGTTCCCTGAAGTGGAGCGCGTCTTCGGAAAGGCGGGCAGGGCTGAGACCGCCACAGATCCGGCACCCCTCGAAATGATCGAGACGAACGTGACCCTTAAGCCCATAAGCGAGTGGCGGCCCCAGTTCAAGAAGTGGGAGGACCTCCGGGACGAGATGGATACGGCGCTCACCATCCCCGGGGTGGCCAACACCTGGACCATGCCGATCATCGGCAGGATCGACATGCTTTCGACGGGCATTAAGACACCGTTGGGCCTCAAGATCTTCGGGCCCCGTTTGGACGAGATCGAGCGGATCGGCTTGGACGTGGAGAAGACGCTCAAGGACGAGGCAGGCACGCGGATGGCCTATGCGGAGCGGGCGAACACGGGGTACTTCCTCGACTTCACGATCGAACCGCAGACGAGATCAGCCGCTACGGTCTCCAGATCGAGGATGTGCAGGAAGTGATCGAGTCGGCCATCGGCGGCATGAACCTGACGACCACCGTGGAAGGCCGGGAACGCTATCCCGTGAACATCCGCTACGGTAGGGAACTGCGGGACGATATCGAGAAACTGAAGCGGGTGCTGGTGCCCGTTCAAAGTGCGGAGATCATGAAGGGAGGTTCCGGATCGCAATGGCTCACGTACCGCTGGGACAGCTTGCCGACATCCGGGTGATGCGCGGGCCGGGTATGGTCCAGAGCGAGGGCGGAAGGCTCACGGCGAGCGTGACGCTCAACATCGACGGGAGTGACTTCGGCGGCTACGTGAAGCAGGCACAGAAGGCGATTGCCGAAAAGGTGAAGGTGCCGGCAGGCTACCGGATCCAGTGGTCCGGCCAGTACGAGTACATGGAAAACGTGAAGGCTAAGCTCTTGTACGTCATCCCGCTCACGCTGCTCATCATCATCGTTCTCATCTATTTAAACACCGAATCGTGGATCAAGACTGCCATCGTGCTGCTCGCTGTGCCGTTCTCGCTCGTGGGAACGGTCTGGCTCCTCTACTTCCTCGGCTACCACATGAGCACCGCGGTCTGGGTCGGCGTGATCGCCCTGGCCGGTCTCGATGCCGAGACCGGCATCGTGATGCTCCTGTACCTGGACCTGTCGTACAACCGCTGGCACCAAGAGGGCAGGATCAACACCCTCCAGGACATCGAAGGACTCAGTCATGGAGGGGGCGGTGAAGCGGATCCGGCCGAAGATCATGACCGTGTCGGTCATCCTAGCGGGCCTCGTGCCGATCATGTTCTCCACAGGCACGGGCGCGGATGTGATGAAGCGCATTGCCGCGCCCATGGTCGGCGGTGTGGTCACGTCGACCATTCTCGAACTCATCATCTATCCGGCTATTTATGTGATTTGGAAGGAACGGGAATTGAGAAGATCGCAAGTCTGATGCGCGGTTCCCTATGCCGGATGAGTGGTGAGAAATCTCCTTTATCGGGCATTTGATATCCCGTATCCGGCATCAATCATTTCGGTTATCCCATTGCTGTGTCGGAGCGCATGAGATGGTCGCTGGTTATCCGTTCAGGATCATACCGCAGGCTTTTTGCGGAGAGAATAAGGAAACCCCGTTGCCGCGTCGTATCGCTTAAGGTAGTCGCTGCTCATCCGGTCAGGATCATACCCAAGGGCCTTTGCATAGAGCATGAGAAAGCCCCTGACATAAGCCCGTGCCGGGAGTTTCTTGAAGTTCTCCTCTTCAATGAACTCCAGGTAGCGCACGCTCACCTTGGTCATTTCGGCGATATTCCGTGCGCTCAGCCCCCTCTGTTCTCTCAGGAGCTTGATGACGGGGCCGGTAAATTCCGCTATGAAGGGAGAAACCGGAGAGACCTCTTCCTGGTCAGGCCGAAACGCGGCCTCCGGCATCGCACCGGAGCTGCTGCCTGTATACTGGTTTTCCTGGTATGTAGGGGGCGACGCCTGCATCGGTCGCGGCTGAAATTTGGGGGCAGGCGGTGGCGGGGAAGGGATCTCCGGCAATTCGTTCCGGTTCCTCAGCATCGCATCATACTTTTTCCGGTTATCCTCGTACACGAGGGTGTGGTATGCCTCTTCGATCCGCTGGTGTATCGCGGCGGTCTCCTCCGACGTGAAGAGCGAGTAGAGCGCGATGGAGTTCGGATCGTACACCCGCCGGATCCGCTCATAGGCCTTATGGATCTCCTGGGAGGTCGCCTGAGGGCTTATTTCCAGCAGTTCATAGAAGTTCAGGTCCTCTATTTTCTTGATCATGGTGCCACCGCCTAATAGAGCATGCTAAGCGTGAACTGCTCTTTCCTGAGCAGATTGTGGACGATCCGTTCGATGCACCGAGACGGCCGCGAGTAGGGGTATTCGATCGCAAGCGGCCGCTTGCTCCGTATGGACTGCCACACGCAATCGTCGTATTCCACATAACCCAGATATTCGAGGTTGATGCCAAAATACTTCTGGCAGGCACTCTTCATTGAAAACCCGATCTGGATATCGTTCTTGGTTCTCACCTGGTTCACGATGAGCTTGGGCCTGAATTTGAGCACCTCGAGCTCGAGGATTTCGCCCACCTCTTTCTCCATTTCCTTCACACGCTCGATGAGGTCATAGGGCGTACGGATGCCCATGGTGTTCTTCTGGTCCATGGCCGCGTCGATGAGGTCCTTGATCCCCTGGTTGGTCACTACCTTCTTGAACCGTCGATAGAAGGCGCTCTTGATGAACCGGTAGGCGTTCTCGATGGCCGTGGGCTCGGGCAGCACCACGAGGATCCCTTGGTCGGAGAACAGGAAGAAGTCGAGGATATTGAACGAGGTGCCCGCGCCGAGGTCGAGCAGAATGTAGTCCGCGTCCAGGGTCTCGAGGTGCCTGAGCAGCCGCGTCTTCTGGGCAAAATTGGGATTGGCCGCGTCGAGGAAGTCCTGCGCCCCGCTGATAAGGCTCAGGTTCGGGATGTCCGTCTTGATAATTACGTCCTGAATGTTCTCCGATGCGTCGGTTCAGAAAATCGGAGAGCGTCGTCTCCGGCACGCCGATACCGAGGGTAGTGTGAAGGTTCGCACCGCCGAGGTCCGCGTCCACCAGGAGGACCTTTTGCTTGAGGCGCGCGAGGCAGATGCCGATGTTGCCGGTGATCAGGCTTTTACCGATCCCGCCCTTGCCACCGCCGATGGCCCAGATTTCTTTCTTGCGCAGAGCATCCTGGAGTTCTATCATCCTGAAACGTTCTCCTCGGTCGTGGCAGCAGTCACCGGTTCAACTTCGACCATTGCGGAGGTCGGCTCATCCGGGGGGCCCGCATCCGCACCTGCAACAGAAACCTCTTCCATGACCTCTTCACCGGCCTCGAGCTCCTGGAATTCCTTAAGCGTCGGCAGGGCCGAGAGGTCCTTCAGCCCGAAGTACTGGAGGAACTCGAGGGTGGTGCCGTACATCATGGGTTTGCCCGGCACGTCCTTCTTGCCTACGATCTTCACGAGACGGCGTTCCATGAGGTTCCGCATGATGCCGCCGATGTTCACGCCGCGGATCGCTTCTACTTCCGTGCGGGTGATGGGCTGCTTATAGGCCACGATGGCAAGCGTCTCGAGAGCGGGCTTCGAGAGCTTGGCCGAGACCTTAACGGACTTGAACTTCCGTATCCAGGAGACGTTCTCCGGCCTCGTCGCCAGCTGGTACCCGCCGGCCACTTCAGCCAGCATGATGCCCGCGCCACGTTCGTCGTACTCATGGCTCAGTGCTTGTATCTGCGCCTCGATCTGTTCCGGTGATGTTTCCTCGAAGATGCCTTTGAGTTTGTCTAGGGACAAGGGATTATTCGAGACGAAGAGCAGCGCCTCGATTACTGACTTCAATTGATGGTCTTCCAAAGCTTAATACCTCACAAAAAAGTCAAAAGGTAAATTGTATGCAGGTGAACGCAGTAAAATTGGACTCAAAAAACTGATGCTACGTCTTTGTCCTCTGCGCGTGTCTGCAAACATCTGCGTCCCATGGCTCTTGATTTTACATCGCTGAAGGGTCCCCGAGCCTTCCGAGGGCCACCTTGGCGTTCATCTTAACGTCGATATCCGTCGTTGTTTCCAGGATCTTCCGGATCTTCGGGACAGCATCCTTAACGATTTCCGGGTTCGAACTGCCGATGTTCCCGAGTGCCGCGACGGCATTCTTGACTGCGTTCGGATGACCGCTGTCCAGGTACTGCATCAACCGGGGAACCAGGTTCGCCACTTCCTGCGGATAATGGAGGCCGATGGCGCCGAGGGCGAAGAGCACACCGCCGCAGGTGGCTTCCTTTGAGAACTCAAGAACCTCAACAAGCTTGGGCAGGATGCCACGGATCAGCTCCGGCGCGTTGATGCCGACCTTGCCCAGGGCGTGCGCAGCGGCCTCTCGCTCGTCGTCATCGCCCTGCTCGAGCATCTGGATCAGGCGCGGGACAGCATCCTTCACGAGGTCCGTATGGGCAAAGCCGATGTTACCAAGGGCGTAGGCCGCCTCCTGGCGTACGAGGCTCTGCTCATGGTTCAGGAGGGACTTAAGTTTGGGAGCTGCCTTTGTTGCAGAGTCTTTGAAGCTGAAGCCGAGATTGCCGACGGCGTTCGCAGCGTCGATCTTGATGAACATATCGGGGTCGTCCAAGAGCGCGATGAGCGTCGGAAGGTGCGGTCTCGTATCGTTCGGATAGTCGAAGCCAACGCGTGACAGGAGGTTGAGCACGCCTGAACGCACGTCCCCGTTCTTTTCGGAAAGAAGCTTCACGAGGTCGCCGATGAGCGAGCGGTCCTCGTAGACGGCGGTCTCGACGTCTCCGAATTTTTTCGCTTCTGCAAGTGTCTTAATGTCGGGTTTCATAGGATTAAACTTCTCTTAGCCACAGTCGGCATGGAAAACAGCTGATGAGCTTGCCGGCTTCCAGCGGTCTCATCCGAACAGGCTCCCCGTGGCAGTGTCCTTGTCCTGCCGTTCCGTCACGGCCTTCATGATTCGAATGGCGCCGAACTGCTCGATCTGAAACGCCTTCACCACCCGCGTCTTGATCAGTTCGAGGAGCGCCAGGAACGTGCCGATCACCTGCATCTTGCTTGTGCTCCCCTCGAAGAGGTCAGCGAACAGGATGCTGTCCACGACCTCGAGCCGCGCTAGGATCTGCGAGATCTTTTCGGTGATCGAGACGGTCTCGGTTGTGATCTCGAATTGCGAGTCCGGGCACACGCGCCATCACGTCCTTGAGCGCCGCGAGCAGGTCAAAGAGGTGAAAATCGAAGAGCAGAGGGTCGTCGTCTGCAGGCAGCTCGGGCGCTGTGTCCCCCGGCCGCGTGTAAACCCGGGACCAGGTCTCTTCCTTGTCCTCGAGCGAGTTTGCAGCTTCCTTGAAGCTTTTATACTCGAGGAGCCTCCGGATGAGCTCGGCCCTCGGGTCAATGCCGTCATCCTCAGCCTCGGGGTTCTCGGGTGGCGGCAGGAGCATCTTGGACTTGATGTGCGTGAGCGTCGATGCCATGACGAGGAACTCGCCCGCGATCTCCATGTCGAGGCTCTTCATGATGCCAAGGTATTCGAGGTACTGCTGGGTGATGAGTGCAATGGGGATATCGTAGACGTTCGAGTTCGTGCTTCTTGATGAGATGCAGAAGAAGGTCCATGGGACCTTCGAATATCTCGAGTTTTATCTGATACGACATGGGTGGTTGAGCCCCTCCGCTGCATGGACCGTACATGTCCGGGACATGAAAAATCATCATAGTGAAATTAGCGTTATTTGCCCGAAAAGTCAAGAGAAAACATTACGCAGAGCACTCAGCTCTTGGCTTATGGTTCATGGAAAAAGGCACTATTTGATATTTATGACCTATGTGCAAAGAGCTGTGATCCATGATCTCTCTTCTCTGGTATAATGATAAAATATACAGGAGAGTGAAGATGGCGGCTGGCAACGGGGGCTACTCTGAGAAGGAACTCTTACGCATGATCCGGAAGTGGGTCCCGCGGGATCGCGTGCCCAAGCGGGTGAAGGTCAAGGACACGGCAGACTTCTTCCGCGTGGACTACGACGATGTGGTGGTGCTGAACGATGTCCCGTATTTCGTCCGGAACAACGAGCGCGAAGGGCAGGTTCGGAATCGATGACGAGCAGAAGTTCTGGGTCAAGCGCGCCCGCAATCTCCTCACCGGCGATGTCAAAATCCTGAAGTGGGTCTTCAAGGAGCGGTTCAACGCCAGGATCGGGAACCTCGTGTTCGAGTGCGTGCGCAGTCCGCAGAAGGAGGCGCGGATCCTCGAACTCGTGCGCGGCAGGCCGGAGTTCATGCAGGGCGAGACCGTGCTCGATTCAGCCGGGAACCAGCTCCGCATCCTCGACTATATCCGGGGCAAGACGCTCGGCCAGCTCACACCCGAGATGGGCGAAGGACCACGAGGATTTTTTCTATCACTACTACCCCGCGCTGCTCGACGAGTTCATCCGTGATCGTCGAGGCCATCCGCTTCCTGCACGAGAACAACGAGAAGCACGGCGACATCCGGCGCGACCACATCATCAAGGACGACTCGACCGGACAGTACCGCTGGATCGACTTCGATTTCAACTACCGCCACGGCGAGAGCCGTTTCGGCTACGACCTCTTCGGCCTCGGGAACGTCCTGCTCTTCATCACCGGACGGGGCGACGTCACCACGTATCGCCTCCTGCGCGAGAGCCCGGAGGTGCTCGACCGGCTGACCGAGGACGACGTGAACATCGTGTTCCACAACCGCGTGAACAATCTCAAAAAGATCTATCCCTATATCCCGGAGAAGCTGAACCGGGTGCTGATGCACTTTGCCTTGAGCGCGCCGGTATACTACGAGGAAACGAAGGAGCTGCTCGAGGACCTAGGAGAGGCGCGGGAGGAGTTGAAAATGCGATGACCTGCCGCATAGTGCTCAGAGCGCACCGTGGAGAATTCAGTATGCTGCTATTCAAATTCAAATCTCTGCGGTGAAGAAAATATTTTAGTGTCCCCGAAAGGAGCCCAGTAATGAATGCCGAAACCAGCAGCCCGATGCAAGACAAGCACCTCCTGATCGCCGTCGACGAGTCTGACAGTTCGCGCCGCGCCGTGCTTTACGTCGCCGACTTCCTCGGCGGGTTCCCAGGCTTCCGGGTCACGCTCTTGAGCATCATTCCCGAGCCCGAGGAGGACTTTTTCGATACCGACGAGGAGATGAATACCTGGCTCAGGAACAAGACCGATGCGACCAACAAGATGCTCGAAAACTACCGCCAGGTCCTGATCCAGTCCGGGTTCCCTCAGGACAAGGTCCGGTACCGTGCCTGTGTGGGCCAAGCCAAGGCGTTTTCCGAGGCCATTCTCGAGACCCGCTGCGACCTCTCCTGCTGCACGATAGTCGTGGGGAGCCACCACAAATCCAAGACCGAGGAGTTCCTCTTCGGCAGCACCTCAAGCAAGCTCATCCACGAGGCTAAGAACTGCGCGGTTTGGGTGGTGGAATAAATGAGTTAAGAGACGGAGCGGGAATTCTTCCCTTTTCAAAGGGGAGATGAAAGTGACTATATGATATAATAAATGGCCATACAGATATTGCATAATTGCATGTTTATTGATACCATGTGCATATGGACATCGTGCATCACAGGACTTGTACATACCAAATCAGGTACCATATTGTATTCTGCACCAAGTACCGGTATAAAATGCTTGTTGGCACTGTATCGGAAGATTTGAAGCGGATCCTGACTGATGTAGCCAAAGAGAAAGGTTTCGATATACGCGAAATGGCCGTCGGAGAAGACCACGTCCATTTAATCATCAAGGCTCCTCCCCACATAAGCATCTCATCGCTCGTAAAGTGGGTGAAGGGCATATCGGCAAGGCATATGTTCATGAAACGGCCGGGGCTCAAGAAAAAGCTCTATAAATTTTTAAGGCGCTGTTTTATTCCGGAGCTGACTGATACCCACTCTTGGAAGTTCCGTTTTAAAATAACGCAGAAAATTTTATCCACTGCAGTCGTGCCTTGCTAAAAGACACGAACTGCACCAGTGACGTGGAATAAGATAAGTGAGAAAGCCAGCCTTCGAAGCTCTATGAGTTCACACTGACGGCGAACGGAACCTGTGGGACGAACTAGACGACCGTCCCCCTATCGAGACCCCTTCACTCCTCATTTTTCATGTTATCCGCATTTGGCAGGGGTTTTTAAAACCTCGTTTTTTTTCATCCAGATTCTATGCTCTTGAAATGGGCATTTTATTATAAAAGCCGCATGAAAATTGCCTAAATATGGTATAAAAATCGCCTTGACAATACAATATCTTGTGGTTATACTTCCTACCAGTTTTATTCCTGTATGATCGTTTTCTGCTGGTTTTTGCTTCTCTTAGCATCACGCAAAAAACCTCAATAGGCTTCACCCGAGAGAAACACATCACAGGCAGGGCCATATGAGAGATTCATTAAGATACTGTTTTAATCGTTCGGCAAGTCAATCTGACAAGTAGTAATATAATGCCGGGGCGGTCAATCAAGCCGCCCCGGCTTTGATTTCAATTTATTTTTTTACATCAGCCAGGAGGGAATCATGAAGAGCGCGGCTTCTGTTTCGGCACCAGCATCCGGCAAGGGTCTCAATCTGTCCGAGAACTGCCTCAAGGTGCTCGAAAAACGCTACCTCAAGCGGAACGAGGACGGGACCGTTATCGAAACAGCAGTGGACATGTTCACGCGCGTGGCGCGGACCATTGCCGAGGCGACCGGGCCTACGGCAAGTCCGACGCCGAGGTGGAGCGGACCGCGACCGAGTTCTACCGCCTCATGACCTCCCTCGAGTTCCTGCCGAACAGCCCCACGCTCATGAACGCGGGACGCGAGCTCGGCCAGCTCTCGGCCTGTTTCGTGCTGCCCGTGGGCGACTCCATGGACGAGATCTTCGAGTCCGTGAAGCACGCGGCGCTCATCCACAAGTCCGGCGGCGGCACGGGCTTCTCCTTCTCCCGCATCCGGCCGAAGAACGACGTGGTGAAGTCCACCAAGGGCGTTTCGTCCGGCCCCATCTCGTTCATGACCGTGTTCGACGCGGCCACGGAGACGGTGAAGCAGGGCGGCACGCGCCGCGGCGCGAACATGGGCATCCTCTCGGTGGACCATCCGGACATCCTCGATTTCATCACCTGCAAGCAGCAGAACGACCGGCTGAACAACTTCAACATCTCCGTTGCCATCACCGACACCTTCATGGAGGCCGTGGAGAAGGACGACGAGTACGATCTGGTCTCGCCCGCGCGAGCAAGGCCGTGGTCAAGCGCCTTCAGTGCCCGCCAGGTCTTCGATACCATCGTGAACATGGCCTGGAAGAACGGCGACCCGGGCATCATCTTCCTCGACCGCATCAACCAGTACAACCCCACGCCGCATGTGGGCAAGATGGAATCCACCAACCCCTGCGGCGAGCAGCCGCTTCTGCCGTACGAGTCCTGCAACCTGGGCTCGATCAACCTGGCGAGGATGCTCGCGAAGCACGGCAAGGCCGTGGACTACGACAAACTCCGCCACACGGTGCAGCAGGCGGTCCATTTCCTCGACAACGTGATCGACGTGAACCGCTATCCCCTCGAAAAGATCAGCCGAGATGACCCGCGCCAACCGCAAGATCGGCCTCGGCGTCATGGGCTTCGCCGACATGCTGCTCGAGATGGGCATCCCCTACAACTCCGACGAGGCCGTCAAGCTCGGCGAGCAGGTCATGAAGTTCATCACCGACGAGGGCCGGAAGATGAGCGAGGAACTCGCCAGGGAGCGCGGGGCCTTCCCGAACTTCAAAGGCAGCATCTACGACAAGCCCGGGCATGGCGCCGGTCCGGAACGCGACGGTCACGACGATCGCGCCGACCGGCACGCTCTCCATCATCGCCGGCTGCTCCAGCGGCATCGAGCCGCTCTTCGCCCTCACCTTTGTCCGGAGGGTCATGGACGGCGCCGAACTCCTCGAGGTGAACCCCGTGTTCGAGCGGGTCGCCAAGGAGCGGGGCTTCTATTCCGACGAGCTCATGAAGGAGATCGCCGAGCACGGCGGGTGCACGGGCATCCCGACGGTCCCCGAGGACGTGCAGCGCGTGTTCGTCACGGCCCACGACATCACCCCGGAGTGGCACATCCGCATGCAGGCCGCGTTCCAGAAGTATACCGACAACGCGGTGTCCAAGACCGTGAACTTCCCGCACAGCGCCACGCAGAAGGACGTGGAGAAGGTGTATATGCTGGCGTACAAGCTCGGCTGCAAGGGCGTGACCATCTACCGCGACGGCTCGCGCGACGAGCAGGTGCTGAGCACGGGCGCCACGGAAAAGGCACGCAAGGCCGCGGCAGCTGGCCAGCACGATCACGGTCGCCTCGGCCTCGCCCGAACTGGCCGAGGAGAAGAAGCCGCGCCATCGTCCGCTCCTCACCCACGGGGTCACCCAGAAGATCCCCACGGGCTGCGGCAACCTCTACATCACGATCAACGAGGACGAGGAAGGCATCTGCGAGGTCTTCTCGACCATGGGCAAGTCCGGCGGGTGCGCCGCGAGCCAGTCCGAGGCCGTCTCCCGCATGGTCTCCCTCGCGCTCCGTTCCGGCGTGTCCATCGACTCGATCATCAAGCAGGTGAAGGGCATCCGCTGCCCGTCGCCGGCCTGGGGCGAGGGCGGCTCGATCCTGTCCTGCCCCGATGCCATCGGCCGGGCGCTTGAGCGCTATAACAAGGACGGCATGAGCTACCGACAGCATCACAAGCCCAAGGCACGCTGCGGCACAGCCGACGGTCGCCAATGTCATCCTCCGACTGCGCCAAAGGCGGGAGCAAGAACCATCTCGGCCTCTGCCCCGAATGTCCCGGACTGCGGCGGGCTTCTGGAGTTCGGCGAAGGCTGCGCCTTCTGCCGGGGGTGCGGGTTCTCAAAGTGCGGGTGACCTCAGTTCGGAGTGCAGAGCAGGCCTAAGAACCCCTTGGGATTCATTACCGGAGGTAAGGTGAGGAAGACAATTGCTATCAGCTTAACCGGTGTGAAAATGCAGTTTAAATAATGAAAGCCGGGAGATTTTTCTCCCGGCTTTTTTATACGCAGCGGGCGTCCGCATAAAGGCTGCCGGCAGCCTATTCCAAGTTAACATGCTGTATTTTAAGGAGAATATATGGCACTCGATTTAGATGATGTGATCCTTGAACTTTACCGACTTGCGGAGACAAAGGAATGGGATGATACGAAAACGAACGAGGCGCTGGCAGTCGCCATAGAGGGTATGGAGCATATCTGGGAGCTCAGGCAGGCAGACAAGAGGAAGACCGCTATGGTGAAAGCGAACAAGAAACAGCCGCGGATATGGTGTTAAGTCTCCTTAGCGGAAAAAACTTGACTTTTTGCTGATATGCTTCTACATTATTTATTAAGTGCTCATAAGCGATACAGGGCATAGCTTGTTATCCGCTTCTTGAATCTTCTGAACGCAGCTTTTTAAAACAGCCGGGACCGCTGTTCGTCCCGTCGAACATGGGTCATCAGCATATAAGGAGGGGAATGCATATGGGCATTGAGAGGATTGTGCAGTATGAGTGCAAGGTGTGCGGAAGAAGGATGAACGTCACGAGAACCGGTGAGTTGTATGAAGAGCCTGTGTATTGCTGCGGTCTTGATGCTACGGAAGTGAACGCTCCGGAAGAGCTGGCCGCCACTGCGACGCCTGCGGTCAGGAAAAAACCCGCGAAGAAGAAGGCCGCAAAAAAGGCAGTAAAAAAGAAGGCTGTCAAGAAGGCAAAGAAAAAGGCTGTGAAGAAGAAAGCAGCAAAGAAAAAAGCAACCAAGAAGAAAGCCGCAAAAAAGAAGACTGCGAAAAAGAAAGCAAAGAAAAAGGCCTCCAAGAGAAGATAACAAATAACTGTCGTATTTCCAAAGGGCTCCCGGGAAAAGTGATTCCGGAAGCCCTTTTTGTTTATACGTTGTTCTGATAAAACAGTTGACTTATCGGACATCTGGCTTTAGGATTCTTCCATGCAGACTACAACGTATCTGGAGCGCCGCATCCGGCGGTTTGCCGGCAAGGCCGTGGGCGACTTCGGTCTGATACAAAGCAATGACCGGATCCTCGTAGCACTTTCCGGTGGCAAGGACAGCTGGACGCTGCTCCATGTTTTGGAAGGCCTGAGACAGCGGGCGCCGGTGAATTTTTCTCTCGTCGCTGTCACGGTCCACCCCGGTTTCCCTGGTTTTCAAACCGGCCCAATCGAGGCATATCTCCGTGACTGGGGATATGAATACCGCATCGTCCATGCCCCTATCCATGAAATCATGCTCGAAAAGCTGAAGCCTGAGGACACCCCCTGCTCCCTCTGCGCCCGGATCCGCAGGGGCGTCCTGTATACCCAGGCGATAGAGCACGGCTGCACGAAGGTGGCCCTTGGTCACCACAGTGACGATTTTATAGAGACGCTACTGCTCAACCAGTTCTACAACGGCACGATCAAGGCCATGGCCCCCCTGGTGCATGCTGAGGACGGTAGGAATGTGGTGATTCGCCCGCTTGTGTATGTGCACGAGGATGTTATCATCCGGTATGCCTCTGCTGCCCGGTTCCCGATTACCTGCTGTGCCTGTCCATCCTGTGGAGATCCGGACATGAAAAGGGTCAGGATAAAGAAGCTCCTCTCCGGCCTTGAGCAGGAACAGCCAGGGATCAAGGCAAGCTTGCTCGCCGCTCTCGGAGATATCGACCTCCGGCATCTATTGGTGCGGGATCGGCATGACAATACAAAGAACAGGGGAGATAATCCCTTGGCAAGTCCTCAAGCTCAGGCTGGGAAAAGACAAAAGGTTTGACATTCTATGCTTGAGAGGCATATAATTTACTCCATCAGAGAAAGCCGACTCCTGTCGGCGGTGGACATCATTCCTTAGGAGATGGTGGTATAAAGCCGCTATCGATATTCGTTAGAGAACTAGGTTCACTATCGGAGTTTACCGAAAGTTGCAGTAGTAAATTTTTGTCCTGCGGAGGCTGCTATGGCCGAGACCAAGAAACTCGGTGAGCTCTTGAAAGATGCCGGCCTGATCGACGATTTCCAACTCCAGTCGGCGCTCTCGCACCAGCGTAACTGGGGAGGAAAGTTGGGTGCCATCCTGATTGAACTCGAGTTCGTCCGGGAAGATGATCTGGCCAAGATCATAGCTGAAAAACTGCGCACGCCGTATGTCAACCTGTTTGAGCCTCTGGTCCCCGAGGATGTTATCAAACTGATCAAGAATGATGTCGTAAAAAGATACAATGTCGTTCCTGCGAAGAAAGATGGAGGGACCCTTGTGGTCGCGATGGCCGATCCACTGGACTATGAAGTGGTCGATGCGCTCAGGTTCATTACCGGCCTGAAGGTCAAACCGGCGCTGGCTCTGGACTCAGAGATCAGGGACGCTATCCGAAAATATTATGACGGCGAAGACGTCGTCAGAAAGACCAAGACCACTTTCCGGGACATAACCGCGGCCGCGGGGAAAATGGAGATCATTCGCGGGAGCGACCTCAAGATGGCCCCGGCAGCGGGAACAACCTCGCCAATTCTGCCGAGGGAGGAAACAGCGCGACAGGAGCAGTCTGATAGCAGGATACGTCTTGATGCGCTCATCAGCCTGCTGATCGATAAAGACCTGATCACGCGCGATGAGCTTATGAAGATGATCTACCAGAAGAAAAGCGGGCTATGAAGAGGGTTGAGATGCTCCCTGGATCGTATTCCCGGGGTTGATGGTTGGCAACATACAGGACTTTTGGGATCCCGATGGCGGAAAGAGTGGTCTTCGTAAAATTCATCGGAGAATAAAGGTGGTTTGGAAAGGAAGAGTTATGAAGAGACTTGTACTGGCAGCTATGGCGGTCATCGCGCTTTCAGGTAGCGAATTGGTCGCTCCGGCCCAGGAATACACGGGGCCCAAGGTCTTGGTCGATCAGCTCAAGCATCATTTCGGCACGGTTGTCCAGGGGGAGCAAGCCGAGCATGTATTTGAGCTACGCAGCGTGGGCAAGGAAGCCCTGGTGATCGACCGGATTCAGTCCAGTTGAGGGTGCACGGCCGCGGTGATTAGTTCTAATCACCTGGAACCGGGAAGCGTGGGGCAGGTTAAGGTCACGGTGGATACCGCCGGAAGAATGGGATACCTTGAAAAACATGTCACGGTGTATACGAATGATCGCAGCATGCCCGCGATAACATTTACGCTGACCTTGGAAATTCTGCAAAAGTAACATTCTGCACTATTCCTGTCATATTCGGCAGCATACACTATTTTCTTGACAATTTTCTGCAGCTTATGCTAGTGTTTTATGGTTTTGGCCGGAAATCATCATGGAGAGGCAGTAATACCTTGAAACAGCATAGACATCCGCAATATCCCAGCGACACGCCAACCCCGGGCATAGGTCCCGCCCCGGCGGGACTATAACTTCTTCTATTTTAATAGAAATCATTACGTTTACATCGTTTAACCACTTATACTATATTAATTAACCAACGTATCTCTATTGGAGGGTATCACCCATGCAGAAAAAATATCTTTTGGCCCCCGGCCCGACGCCGGTACCGCCGGAGGCGCTCCTGGCCATGGCCATGCCGATCATTCATCACCGCGCGCCGGACTTCCTGCCCGTGCTCGATTCCGCAAAGAAGGGCCTGCAGTGGCTCTACCAGACCAAGAACGATGTGCTCATCCTCTGCTGCCACCGGCACCGGCGGCATGGTCGGCTCGGTGACCAACTTCCTGAGCCCCGGCGACGACGTGCTCGTGATCAACGGCGGTAAGTTCGGCGAACGCTGGACCAAGATCTGCCAGGCCTACGGCATGAAGGTCGAAGAGATCATCGTGGAGTGGGGCCATGCGGTCAAGCCCGAGCAGGTCGAGGCCGCGCTCAAGAAGAACCCGAGGATCAAGGCCGTGTTCGTCCAGGCCAACGAGACGTCCACCGGCGTGTACCACGACATCAAGATCCCTTGCCGCGGTCGTGAAAAAGACCGATGCGCTCTTCGTCGTTGACGCCATCTCGGCACTTGTGGCGCACGATATCAGGACGGACGAGTGGGGAATCGACGTGATGATCGGCGGATCGCAGAAGGGCGTGATGCTTCCGCCGGGTCTCGCTTTCGTGTCCGTGAGCGACAAGGCATGGAAAATGGCTGATACGGCCAAGACGCCGAAGTTCTATTTCAACTTCAAAAAGGAGCGCGAGAACCTGGCCAAGAACCAGACGAACTTCACCTCGGCGGTGACGCTCATCATCGGGCTCAACGCCTGCATCAAGATGCTCCAGGAAGAGGGACTCGAGAACGTGCTCGCGCGTCACGAGAAGCTCGCCAGGGCGACCCGCGCGGCGGGCGGCGGCGCTCGGGCCTCAAGCTCTTCCCGAAGGAAAGCCCGAGCAACGCGCTCACGGCCATCGAGGCGCCGGCAGGCGTTGACGGCCAGGCGATCTATAAGGACCTGCGCGAGAAGTACGGCATCACCGGCGCGGGCGGCCAGGACAAGCTCAAGGGCAAGATCTTCCGCATCGCGCACCTGGGCTATGCCGACACCTTTGACGTGATCACGGCCGTGGCCGGCATCGAGATGGTGCTGAAGGGCCTGGGCCATCCGGTGAAGCTCGGCACGGGCGTGGGCGCGGCGCAGGAAATATTGATGAAGTAATTAAACGGCAAGCACGAATCTATAATCCTGAAATCCTAAACACGTTCCGATTTCCAAATTCTCAAATTTTTTAACTTTGGTCATTCGAATTTGTTTAGAGTTTTGGTATTCATCTTTCGTGCTTGTTGTAATAAGGAGGCTTCATGAAGGTTCTGATCAGCGACAACCTCTCCCCCGTCGGGGTGGAGATATTGAAAAAGGCCGGGCTCGAAGTCGACGCCCGGAGCAAGACGCTCGGTCGAAGAGATCGAGAAGATCATCGGCGATTACGACGCACTGATCATCCGTTCGGCCACCAAGGTCACGACGGAGCTGCTCGAGAAGGCGACGAAGCTCAAGGTCGTGGGCCGCGCCGGCAGCGGCCTGGACAACGTGGACATCCCGGCCGCGACCAAGAAGGGCGTGGTGGTGATGAACACGCCCGGCGGCAACACCGTCACCACGGCGGAGCACACCATCGGCATGATCTTCGCCTGCGCCCGGATGATCCCGCAGGCCTACGCCTCGCTGAAGGCAGGCAAGTGGGAGAAGAAGAAGTTCGAGGGCGTCGAGCTCTACGACAAGACCCTGGGCGTCATCGGCCTTGGCGCCATCGGCGGCGTGGTGGCGAACCGCGCCATCGGGCTCGGCATGAAGGTCCTGGCCTACGATCCGTTCATCTCAACGGAGAAGGCAAAGAGCCTCGGGATCGAGCTCGCGGACCTGCCGACGATCTACAAACGGTCGGATTTCATCACGGTCCATACGCCCAAGACCAAGGAGACGGCAAACCTCATCAACAAGGACACGATCGCTCAGATGAAGGACGGCGTGCGCATCATCAACTGCGCCCGCGGCGGCATCGTGAACGAACAGGACCTCTATGAGGCGCTTAAGAGCGGCAAGGTGGCCGGTGCGGCCTTCGACGTGTTCGAGAAGGAGCCGCCGGAGAACCACCCGCTCCTGACGCTCGACAACTTCATCGCCACGCCGCACCTCGGCGCGTCCACCCGGGAGGCACAGGAGAACGTTGCCGTGGCCGTGGCCGAGCAGATCGTGGATTATCTCATCGCCGGGACCGTGCGGAACGCAGTGAACGTGCCGTCCGTGCCGGCGGACCAGCTTCCGAGCGCTCAGCCCGTACATCAATCTTGCCGAGCGCATGGGTCTGTTCACCGGCGCAGCTCTACGAGGGCGGCCTCACCCAGGTGACGGTGGAGTACAGCGGCGAGGTGTCTAACCTCAAGCAGGAGCCGATCACGCTGGCGGCGCTCAAGGGACTGCTGACGCCGATCCTCCAGGAGAACGTGAACTATGTGAATGCGCCGCTCATCGCCAAGGACCGCGGCATCGAGGTCAAGGTGTCCAAGTCGAGCGACAGCCACGGAATACACGAGCCTCATCACGATCCGGGTCAAGGCCGGCGGCAAGGACGTGTCCGTTGCCGGAACGCTGAACAGCAAAAAAGAGCCGCGCATCATCCAGGTGGACAACTTCCCCATGGAGACCGTGCCCGAGGGCGACATGCTGGTGCTCATGAACAACGACAAGCCGGGCGTCATCGGCGGCATCGGCACGCTCCTCGGCCAGAACGGGATCAATATCGCGCGCATGCAGTTCGGCCGGGAGAAGCAGGGCGGCCTGGCCATGTCGGTCGTGAGCATCGACAGCGCCGTGTCCGACGAGCTCATGGCCAAGATCAAGAAGCTGCCGAACGTGCTGTCGGTGAAGCTGGTGAAAATATAACGTTCCGCTCATGGCGGAGCGAATTGATGATTGAAATTGAAAACAATTTCCAATTTTCATTTCCCTATGATGCGAACTGCATAGTTTGCAGTTTTAAGGAGAAAGAATGCCAGTGTTAGTGGTTGTAGGCGCCCAGTGGGGCGATGAAGGCAAGGGAAAGATCATAGACCTGCTCACCGAGCGCGCGGACATCGTCGCTCGGTATCAGGGCGGTCATAATGCGGGCCATACCGTGGTCGTGGGCATGGACGAGTTCATCCTGCACCTGATCCCGTCAGGTATCTTGCACAAGGGCAAGACCTGCATCATCGGGAATGGCGTGGTCGTTGACCCCGCAGCGCTCATCGAGGAAATGGACGGACTCAGTACAAGCGCGGCATCAGGTTCGACGATAGCCTGCTCATCAGCGGGAACGCTCACCTTATCATGCCGTACCACAAGGCACTCGATATCGCGAGCGAGAAGCTGAAGGGGAACAAAAAGATCGGAACCACGGGCCGGGGCATCGGCCCAGCCTATGCGGACAAGATCAACCGCAAGGGCATCCGAATGGCAGATCTCCTGGATCCCAAGACGTTCCGCGAGAAGCTGGCGTGCAATACCGGTGAAGCGAACTTCCTGCTTGAGCGTTTCTACAACGCGCCACTTGTGCACCAGGACCAGGTGTATGATGAGTACTTGGGGTATGCGAAGAGGCTCAAGAAGTATATCGCCGACACCACGCTCTTTCTCAACGAAGCAGTGGCATAAAAACAAGAAGGTCCTGGCCGAAGGAGCGCAGGGCACGCACCTCGATGTGGACCACGGGACCTATCCCTTTGTGACCTCGTCGAGCCCCACGGCCGGCGGCGCCTGCACCGGCCTCGGCATCGGTCCGAACACGATCACCGAGGTCATGGGTATCGTGAAGGCCTACACCACCCGCGTGGGCAGCGGCCCCTTTCCCACGGAGCAGGAGAACAAACTCGGCGAGCTGCTCCGCGCCCGCGGCAAGGAATACGGCGCCACGACTGGCAGGCCGCGGCGGTGCGGCTGGGCTGATACGCTCATCATCCGGCATGCGGTGCGCGTCAACGGCATGACGAGCGCGGCCATCACCAAGCTCGACGTGCTCGACACGCTCGATGAGCTCAAGATCTGCGTGGGCTACAAGTACAAGGGAAAGCTGTACGAAGAGATGCCGTCGGAACTCTCGGTCCTTGAAAAGGGTACGCCGCAGTACATCACCATGCCCGGATGGAAGCAGACCACGATCGGTATCAGGAACTACGACGACCTGCCGAAGAAGGCCCGGTCCTACGTGGAGAAGCTCTGCAAGCTGTGCGGGGTGAAGCCGGCCATCATCTCTACCGGCGCGCGGCGGGATGAGACCATCATTCTCGAGCAGCCGTTCAAGAACGCAGCGACGCGCAGTGTAAGAACACAGTAAGCATTTTCAGTTGACAAAGACGACGCTTCTTTGTTAATATACGCACTCTTCAAAGAGTCGCGTGAGCGGGCCGGTAGCTCAGTTGGTAGAGCACCGCCCTTTTAAGGCGGGTGTCCTGGGTTCGAGTCCCAGCCGGCTCACCAGTTCAGATACAGTTTCGAGTTACGAGTTTCGAGTTATCGCTTCAACACGAACTCCGCACTCCGAACTTACATAACGTCCCCATCGTCTAGCCCGGCCCAGGACACCGCCCTTTCACGGCGATAACGGGGGTTCGAATCCCCCTGGGGACGCCAATTAAAACATTTAAGTCAATGAGTTGCAGCATTTTTCGTAACTCATTTTATTTTGAGCGTAAAAGAGGCGATGACAAAGGCTCGAATCCCCTTGGAGACACCAATCTTTTCATGGAAATGCCGCACTATCTGTAAATCCTCTTCTTGTAACTGTAGTAGAATTGTAGTAGTTTTTTTCTCTCATCGATCTTATCGAACCTAAATTTCCCAGATTCCCAATTTTTAAAATATTCTTGCCCTCTATACGCCAATGACGTTAAATTAATCGTGGTCAACATTACTGTCTGTGGGAGTAATAAAAAGCTGTCGAGAAATATGGCTATACCAAGGGGGCAATTGCTAAACATCTCTCTATGCGCTATTCTTACAGTAGTCAGATTTTGAGTTCCTCAAGCAAATATAAACATTAACAACCTGACCCCTATGATCTTCTTGGGGTACAGGGGGAGGGGCTATGGAACGAGCGGGCGGCATGGGCAGCGAAGCACTTCTCGACTGTATCGTCATCGGGGCGGGCCCGGGAGGCCTGCAGGCCTGCATCCACCTCGGCCGCTACAACTTCCGCGTCATGCTGTTCCACAGTCCCGGGGGACGGACCTACCACGCGAAACACATCGAGAACTACCTCGGCCTTCGTGTCGTCTCAGGCCCGGACCTCCTGGAAACCGGCCTCGCCCAGGCGAAGAGCTTCGGCGTCGCTGTGGAGAACGCCAAGGTGGAGCGCGTCACGGCCCGGGAGGGGCACTTCGAGGTGCAGGCCGGGGGGAAGACCTATCGCTCCCGTTTCGTCATCGCCGCCTCAGGGGCCAGGGAGACCCTCGCCCCCTTCAAGAACCTCCTGCGCTTCTTCGGCATCTCCTACTTCACCTGCATGATCTGCGACGGCTATCGCACCACCGGCAAGAAGCTGCTTGTCATCGACCGCACCATCAACGGGGTGCGCCTCAGCGTCGGCATGAAGCAGATGTTCACCAGCGACGTGACCTTCCTCGCCCACGGCTTCTCCCTGGCGCCGGCGTACACGACGCTACTCGAGGAGGAGGGGATCGGCCTGGTCGAGGGGCGGCCGGAAGAACTGCTCGGCGAGAAGACCCTCGAGGGGGTGCGGCTCGCCGACGGCCGCGTCATCCCCTGCGAGGTCATCCTGGGGTGGGGCGGGATCTCCCTCAACGACGAGTACCTCGAGGGCCTCCCCCTGGAGCGCGACGCCGAGGGGTTCAAGATCGTGACGAGGGGCGCGGGCGAGTCGAGCATCCCCGGCCTCTTCGTCCTGGGCGCTCTCCGCCACGGCCACTCCCAGGCGATCATCTCCGCCGGCCAGGGTGCCGAGGCAGCGATCGAGATCAGCACGAGGATCGTCGAGCTCTAGAAGAATACCTTTTGAAAATATTTCAGGGGCGATGAATTCGAAATGCACTTGAGATTTAAACCTACTAGTTTCCCAGAGATTAAACTGCCAAGTGGCTCGGAAACCAGACTCATCGATATCATGTTTCCGAATTTGTTATTAGTTCCGTATAGCGAGGTGCAATCTCCTTCCTGATGTCTACACCCTCCATGCCTGTTTAATAATTGCGGATTACATTCAATAATCATCATTAGCTTCACGTTTCTGGAACTGCGGACTAAAGGATCATGAAGCACCATTTCTCTGAGCATCCTTCATGACATGTTCAATAGTCTCTTGAACCTAACAGAAGGAACGTAGTTTTTTGCATCTCTTAAAAAATAAATGCGCGCTTCTCATTTATGCAAACTTCATTACCTCACGTTTACTGCAAATTCAGATAGTTAACTTTTGGCACACAGGATGCATTTATATAAATAAGACTGAACACAAGGGAGGACACGAAAATGAAGACCACACTGTCAAGACAAGGTACCTACCTGGGTGCAGGCGCAGGACTGGTTCTGTTCGGGTTGTTTGGGCTAGTGCCGGGCAGCCTGCTGGGAGGCGCGGGAGGCATCAATTTCGCGGGCATGCTATTCGGCCTTCCCTTGGAACCTGGACTTCTGTCTCGCTTGATCGTTCTCGCATCCATGCTCGTGGGAGTCTTCATTTCAGGCACCTTGATCGTTACGGCATCATCCACAATCGGGTGGATCGTAGGCGCTTCCATAAGAACCACCGTACACGAAAACACTTTAATAAAAATGCTTTAGAGATAATCATAAGAAATGAGACAATAAAGCAGGAATAAAGATTAGTTAAACGGTAGGGGGCTGGTGATTCTGGTGTTCGGTAACATGCCGAGTTCTACTTCGGTTCCTACGGGACGTTGCTCGTGCTCCAGAAACCTATGGGTGGGACGGTTTAAACGATAATAGTGTTGGTCAATTCTGAACAAGAGGGAGGGAATCATTTATGAACAAGAAACGTGCTTTCGTTTTGATTGGTTTTTGCATCTTAGCAATAGGAGCCTTTTTCTACGCAACAAAAGTCAGCTTTCAGAACCCCAAAAATTGCACTGCTTGTCATTTTATTGTTCCCTATTACAAGAAATGGGAGACCTCAACGCATAAGATGGTGCCCTGTCTGAAGTGCCATGAATACACTCCTGAGCGGGCTCTCGCAGCACAATTCAAGTTTCTGGCCGGCGCATACAATCCACGTCCCCTCACGGACGTCCCGGATAAGAACTGTCTCCAGGCAGGATGCCATGACAAGCGGCTGGTCACATCAAAAGTGACGTTCACGAAGAGAGGCATCAGCTTTGATCATAAACCGCACTTTACGGAGATGAAGCGCGGGATCAAATTGCACTGCAGAAGCTGCCATTCGGACATCGTTCAGGGAGAGCATCTCAAAGTTTCGATGAACGTCTGCTATCTGTGCCATTTCAAAGGTGTTGCTCGTGATCAGGCCCAGACCGGATGTCCGTCATGCCATTCAGCGCCTACGAAGCCCATCGCCTACAAGGGAAAGACCTTCTCTCATGAGGCGGCTTTGAAGGCGGGTTACAAATGCAACAAGTGCCACGTGGAGATCACAAAAGGCGACGGCATCACGCCTAAGGACAAATGCTACTTCTGCCATGTGGACAGAACAGAGAAGTATTCCGACGTCAAGTTGATTCACGACAAACATGTCACCGAGAAACAGATCGACTGCCTGTATTGCCATTCGAAGATAGAGCATGGCAAGATAAAAATGGCAGAGAAGATGCCGATTTAGAATATATCAATGATGGTTAACAAAGTTACCCGCTCGTCGTCTCCGCGTGTTATCTCGTGGAATTGTCTAAGGTGGGTGTAAGTTTTTTTCTCAATGCTAGAGGCCTTCAACGATGGGGGCTTATATGATTGTAAGGGAACTTGTATTCTTATCCCTTCATAAACAGGAGCTTATCGTCGATGTCGCCAAGGCGATGGTGCCTTTCGAAAGAGATATTGCCCTCCGCTGGTATAAATTGTACTCTGCGAACAGAACGATTCACCAGGCCAGGAAACGGACGGCTGGGAGTTTCAGGCATGCTGTCCGGCTGCTTCTGACATCTCTTGCAGACGATGATTTCGACCGTTATTTAAAAAGGGTTCAAAAAGCAGGTGCCTCGTTCGGACGCATCAAGGTGAGATATGAAAACCTTTGCATGTTCTTCCATTTTTACGAAGAGGCTGTAACGCCCTTCCTCTCGAAGGCCTTCCCTAAAAGAATAGACCAGGTTCATAGCGCTCTTGAACATCTGTACCACGGGATTATCGCCATCATGTCTCGGGCGTATTTTATGGAGATTGAAAAAGACCGTGAAAATTTTCTTAACGCCCTTGTACATGACCTGAGAAATCCCTTGATTGGCATGACCGGTTTCGCAGAGATGCAAGGAAAAACATGGCGAAGGAGAAAAAAACCGAGTATTTGAAGATCATCAGGGATAGCGGAGGTAAGATGTCCTCTCTTATCAACCATGCCCTTGCCTACGGCCGTCTGAAAAGCGGCAACACCCTTGTGAGATTGAGCGATGTGGATGTGGTGGAAGTCGCCAAAGAAGCCGCCATGTTCCTTTTGCCGGAGATCGAACAGAAGTCATGTTGTGTTTCCATTAACAGGCGGCATCTGAAAAGCTGGGGATATCTTCCCCCAGTCAAGGCCAGTGCTGATCTGGAATTGCTCTTGCGGGCTATAGGAAACTATCTTTCAAACGCAGTTAAGTACGCAAAAACGAAGGACACCGTTTCCATACAGGAACAAGAGAATGATGTCCTGATCTCAGTGAGAGATGATGGTCCAGGCATGCCACCGGACAAGCATCAGCGGCTGTTTGAAAATTATTATGTTGTACCGGGAGGAAAGCCTGGAATAGGCATCGGTCTCGCTAGTGTAAAGATGATCGCGGAACTGCATAAATGAAGGGCATGGGTGGAGACTGTATGCGGCAAGGGTTGTACGTTTCACCTTGTGCTGCCGAAGCAGTCACAGGTGCGGGACATTGCTCACGCGTGACCTGCCTCTTTTGAGAGCTGAAAGGATAAAAACAGAGCAAGCTATTGTGAGGGAATAGGGGCTCGTCAGAAAATTAAAACATCCAATAATATCCTCGGGTCAGGCCGTCGGGTCTATAAGGGGTCTGACCTTGAAACATATTTTTTCTCATCCTGCGTCCTGCAAGCCGGGAGGGAAAAGAAAAGGTGATATGACATCCTGATGTCATATCACCTCTGCAGTGGATTGATCGTTTGGCGATCTTGTCATGCCGTGATGCACGGCTTTCTCCGTTCACGCGCTCAGGGCGGGGAACCCTAGTTCTTCTCTTCTTTGTCTGCTTTCGTGGACAATCTTTCCTTTTTCTTCCTGCCCGCCAGGTATGCCTCCACGGGCCTCCACTCGAAGGTCATGCTCTTCCCCGCGATGGCCGCTACGCCTTTCATGGCAAGGTTGACAGCGCCGATGGCCAGGGCCGCAAAGAACCCGACCGGCAGCAGGACGACGTATGCCGCACCGATGAAGGGGGCGGCGGCGATCTTGCCGACGGACTTCAGGATATGCCTGGCTCCGCCTGCCTGCTCGATATAGTTCAGGTCATCTTTGCCTGTTGCGACCACGGTCTTGAATGGCGTGGGCTTCAAGGCCTCCCAGAAAAGGAGAAACCCGCCGATGGCCAAAAGTGACATGATGTACTCGATTCCCTTTACGTGCGTGATAAAATCAACTAGCGTATACATAGTATTGCCTCCTCTCTATAAGTTTAGGATTTAGTTTCCCGTTCTTGTCCCGTTGTGCAGCCGTATTCCCGTCGCGTGAGCCGCTCCCTGGCGCTCCTGCGTTACTTTTTCTTTTCTGCCTTCTTTTTCTTCTTTCCCGCCAGGTAGGCGCTCATTGGCTGCCACCCGAAGGAGATGCTCTTCGCCGCCAGGTTGTACATGCCTTGCAGAACGGCGCGCACTGCCAGGGTTACCACGGTTGCTATGCCGATGATCGGCATCAGGACCGCGTAGAGCAGTCCGATGATCGGCCCCGACAGCAACATGACAGCCGACGACATCCTGAAGTACGTTGTTGTTCCTTCACCCGCGAGGACGCCTTCACTGGCCACATCGATCCTCCGGCCCTTTGCCAGATCCCAGTACGTTCCCTTTCCAACCTTGTTTCCGCCTTTGTAGGTAAGCATTGTGATGTCCTCCTTTCGCGACTTTATTCTCTATGCTTAATGTATAACAGTGATCCTGTTTTTTGTAAATGGGAAGAAACTCCTATTGAGGGGAGTAAATTATCCTAAAAAGCCCGAGAAAGTGTAGGGAACAGCACAGCAAGTGGACAAAAGTTGCACGAGAAATAAAAACAGAACACTTGGGTTCAGGTACTTCGACTCTTTCCATTGACGACGAATTTAGAAAAGAATATATATCCTCCTGCACTCGTTGAAATTGCCATTCCTCTAAACTCTTAATGTTTAATTCAGAAATTAGCAATATGCTAATCCTCAAGTCTTCATCACTCTCCAACAAAACGCAATTAAGCTACAGAAATGACCTTATTCTTATCGAAGTAATGTTTTTATGTTCGCTCCCGCACATACCCACAAATGCAATAAAGTGAAAAGTTGCAAATCCTGGAAATTGACGACTCCTCTTATCTGTGATTCAATATAACTATTCCGCGATAAAGCCAAACCCTTCGTGAGATGGGGACGGAAAGCAACGGGTCTCGGAAGACAAGACGGCTGGGCTACCGAAGGATGAATCCTTTGGAATGCCCGGCCGTTTTTTATTTACCATATGACTAACAAGAGGATAGATAGCAAACAGTCATGAAAAACTACAGATTCATAAGAGGATCGGCCAGAGAAGTGCACACATCAATACCTTTAATAGTACCATTCGGAAGGTACAGTGATATTCTTTTGTAGTGGGAACAGGCTTGGCATTCCTGCTCCCCTACAGAGATTATCATATCTCGAAAAGAGGTTAACTTAAAAATGGCGCACTAGCACGTGACCTGTCAGAAGGGAGGGTAGAGTAATGGCAACGCATATTGTTTTGATGAAATTGACAGAGCAGGGAATCAAGGACATCAAGAACGCACCTCAGCGAATTGATGCAGCCGCAAAAGCGATTGAAGCAATGGGAGGCAAGATGACAGGCTTCTACGTCACGATGGGGGAGTATGACTACATTACAATCACCGAGGGCCTCAGTGACGAAGCCGGTGCGGCATTCATACTGAAACTTGGCTCCCAGGGGAACGTCAGGACAACTACGCTAAAAGCATTTACCAAGCAGGAGTTTGCCGAAATGGTTAGGAAGCTGCCTTAACCTCGTTGGTGAAGGTAAGGAGTGACAATGTATTCTCATGAAGTGCTAGTGCGTCCAATGCTTCTGTACATAAAAACCAAATGTCGATTCTCAAATTGTACCGGGCAAAACTATCTTATTAATCCGGTTAGTTCACATTCGTCCGATTAGTATGGGCCAGACAAGGTGCAGCAGGTCGCTCGGGCAGGGAGTTGCACATTTCAAGTTGGAATATAACAACATTTTATCTGACCGCCCATGCACGCTAGTAGGTGTTTGCGATAGGACCCGTGATCTATCAGAATTGTAAAATATCAGTTGAATCATTCAGTGCATAAACCTTCCTCAGTTGAAGTTTCCAATCTTTGAAACACATAAATTTCCAACCAGTATTTCCACGGTGCTTGGTTCCGCTAAACAGGTAAAGGTAGAACATCTACAGTTGGAAATAGATTTTGACATAGAAGAGATCAAGTGATATTAGTTAATTCAGAGTAGTAAATTATTATTCCCGACAAAGCCGATCCCTTCGCGAGAAGGGCGAGGAAAGCTGGGGGTCTTCAGAGAAGATGGCCGAGCTGCCGAAGGATAAACCTCCGGTATGCTCGGCCTTGTTTGTTGATAAGAGCGCATCGCCGGCACTGGCAAAGCCTGGTCAGCAGCCAGAAGCGAGTCTTGCATGCGCGTGAGGTGACTCCGTGTGTGAAGCGTAGACAGCGACTGCAAAAGCCGTGTGATTGAGCCCCGAAATACCATTGCGGGAGCTTTCGTTTTCAGGAAGGCGGGAGCAGCATTGCGTCGTGCAGTATTGACCTTGCACGATTCGATCCCACCGGGGTCAGAGAGCAGGGCATATACAGAAGAGGATCACCCAGGAACCTGGGAGGTCTTGTTCCTCCGTCTTTAGAACACCGGTGGGGATAACGGAATGAATAACTCCAGGCCCCAAGCGTCAGCGCGGAGACGTTTGAGGAGGTGCGTAATGGCACGAAACAAAACGATCAGTGCGAGAGAGGTATCGCCAACTGAAGGAAACGAAAGGCGGCGAAATGGGAAGCAAGACTTCGTAGCGCCCTCATAGTACCGGTGATACAGGGGAACAAATTCCATTGGACCCTGTAGAGGAATGGGGGGCGTCGTGTCATAGAACCGTTGGTGGGAAACACAGGGGATGCTCAGGAATCCCGAAACAGGTGTGTCCGAAACATCAACGGATAGCAGAACTCTCGAGAATTCACATGGAGCAACGTGATACTCAAGGGAAGGGCCAGTGATGGAACGAACACTTCGTTTCTCTCTGGGCGAAACCGTGACATGAAGAACTGAATGCGTTAATTGCGCACGTTCGGGTCTGTGGGGGGCTTGGGTAGGCAACTACCCAGGTCTACCCTGCAAATCCGCAGCAGCTGTATATTTCGGAAATTGCGGACTTCATGCAGAAATATACGGCCCAAGGTGACTCTACACGATGATGTCGGTGTAGATTACTTCAATGATGAAGGAGGAGGCTCATGAGTTCATACAAAGACGACAAAAGGATCATACCAAGAATAAAACAGGAGCTTGTGGTAGGAGTCAGGACCGAAAGAGGAATAAATGTGGCCTACACGATTGACGTATCCCGTGGCGGTGTAAAGGTTGGAAGCCCACTGCTTCCTCTGGGTGAACAGGTGGAGCTCGTGATTGACGAACGGGGAGGAAAATATCCGTTCTCAGGCCGAGTTACAAGAGAGGACGGGACGTATTACATCGACCGCATAAGCCGCAGTGTAAACACATTTTTTATCAGGATTGACGACTTGCGGTTTTCAAATTTTTTGATTGATAATTATTTTGTATAATGTATTGACAGATACTTTTCAAGCGCGTACTGCATCTTCCTGGTTTATTGTTGTCAATAATTTTTTAGTATTTAGCTTTTCACGTTATTAAGATTTACTCATTGCATTGATCTTGGACGGCACCTTGTCTAACCCTCGGCCCAGCCCATAAACGCTCTGGTTGATATATAGTATATTATGTTTATCGTCAATGTTTCTGTTCGCTTGCCACCCGTGGAATCCCTACGTCGTCGTACTCATGAAATCACGCCTGCAGGTCAAGTAACGGTTCTTGTGCTCTTCCTGGGGTGTAAGTGTGGGAATCCTGATGTGCTGCGAAGCAGTGGCTACAAAGCCGAATGAACGCTGCCCGTGAGAGACAGGATATTCCCTTGCCTCATGCCGGTGTTGACTGCTGTAACGAGCACTGCAGCAGGGAGAAGCTGATGTGCAGTTATCAGAAATATATCGTGTATCCGATGTTCACGGAGAAGTTCGACACCTTGACATCGTACGTATCGCCGTAGATGCGGGGAGCGGCGTAGCTCATGGAGATGCCGAAGTGGTGCCACCGTGCTTCGAGAAAATCGCTCAGCGCAAGCCTTGGTGAGTAGGATTTGCTTGCCGTTTGGATCTTCTCGCCACCGGGAACCTGTGAACCGGTCAACTGTACCGTGCCCGAATACGTGGCAGCGCCGACACCGGCCCCGACGCCCAGCCGCACGAATGTCCCTTTGTAATGGTGCTCTCCCCACTGATAGAACAATGTCGGCACGGCATAGATCATCTGCCCCGTTACTTCAGTGCCGAGGTCCACATATTCATTCCCGGCAACCTCCTGTTTCCCCATGTCAAAATTGACGTAGTTCACCATGAACGTATAGCCGAAGTTCGAGTCCTTGAAGAAGGACGGTCGTGTGCCGTAGCTCAGGAAGAACGCCGACGTATCCCGCTGTACCATGGTGGCAGTGGCGCCGTCGCTTTTTCGCTTGATGGTAAGGCTCGCTTCGAGGATGCCGTAACTCACAGTTAGATTAGCCTCGTCGGTCATGCTGTTCCACAGTCCGGTCCAGAATCCGTTTTTCTGCTGGTCCTTTCGGGTATCATCGCCGGTAGCGAGCGGTGATGTGCTGTCGGGCGTATCGAAGGGAACGGTGACTGCGTTCTCCGCAGGCGGGGCTGCTTGCGCCCGGGAAAGGCTTGGGGAGAGGAAAAGGGCGGACAGGACCATGACAAGAAGGGCGATGCGATAAGGGACAGGCATTGAACAGGCTACCTCGCATTGAAGGGCTCTACCGCACAGGGTCTTGACAAGAATACCATTGCCTTCCGGATTTGTAAAGGAGAGAGGTAAGGACCACATTTTGCGGTTGTGAAATAGTGGTGGCTCTGCTATTATTGCAACATTGTAACTCTGCGTACATGAGAACGACAAGCTCATATGGACCGTCGCGTCGGAGACCCGGATGCGCGGGGACGATGACCGGCTGGTACGATCGTTCATCAAGGTTATTGCCGAGCGTCTAGTGAGTGACAAGATGCTCGCGGTAGGACCAGCACAATAACCACGAACGGCCGGCCCATGAAAGAACCTGCCGAGGAAAGGAAACAGCGTCATGAAAAGCAGGATCATACAGACGGCAAGCGTCGCGATTGTATCTTTCGGTCTGCTGGCCTCTTGTACCGGAACGAAGCTGGTCGCTCAATGGAAGGACGATGCGTACCAAGGGCATCCGGCGAAGATCTTCGTCATTGGGCAATCGAAGGAGTATGGGCCCCGGACCCTGGTAGAAGATGAGTTCGTGCGTCAGCTCAAGGCGCGTGGGAACGACGCCATCGCAAGCTACACCGTGCTTCCGCGCGAGGAAAAACCGGATAAGGAAGCGGTCCTGAAAAAGGTGCAGGAAGTGGGCGCCGACGTGATCATCGTGGTGAAGTTCCTCAAAAAAGAGGTGGGGGACACGCACACCCCCGTCCGCCGGTATGCAGTGCCGCAGGGCTTTGACACGAGCTGGGACAGCTATTACGGCTACGGTGGCGTTTCGACCAATGTGGGCGTGAGGGACGTGTCCTACGATTATGATGCGGTCACCATGGAAACGACCCTCTTCCAGGCCGCAACACGGAAGCCCATCTGGTCGGCGCTGTCCCAGACCACCTATCAGAGTGGTGGGCCCATGAAGCAGATCAAACCGTTCACCACCGCTATTGTGAAAAATCTTGTTCAGGAAAGAATGGTCCGATAGGATGAACAGGAGAGTATTGATCACGATCATGCTCTGCGTGCTGCTGGTTTGCATTGGCTGCGCCGCGACGCAGGTGAAGCAGTACTCGATCGACGAAACATACCAGGGAGGAAAGCCGAATAACGTCCTTGTCATCGCGGTAGTGAGGCAGCCCACGACCAGGAGGATGATGGAAAGCGAGTTCGTGAAGCAGTTCAAAAAAAAGGGGATTGGCGCAGTGGAAAGCTTCCGGGCCCTTACGACCGATGCGCTGGTAGGTGACGCGGCGCGCGAGGGTATCGTCGCTGCCGTCAAGGAGCAGGGGATCGATGCCGTCCTGACCGTCAGATCTGCCGGAGGCCGGACCGAAGAGCGGAACATCCCGGGCATGACCATCACGACCGGCGTTGGCATGCCATACGCATCCTCCGGCGCTTGGGGCGGTTATACAACCGTCATGGCTTCTTTCCCGGAGCCGTCCGCGCCGACGACGCAGGGATACTCTGCGGAGGAGAAGTTTCTGTCCCTTGAAACCCAGCTGTACGATGTCCGGACCGAGAAGCTCATCTGGTCGGCATTATCGGAAACGCGCATCTCCGGCCCGCCGCAGGAAGAGATCAATGCCTTTGTCTCGCTTATGTCCAAAGAACTGTTTAAGGCGAAACCATTTCGCTAGCCCCCACCGAACTGTAACGTTAAAAACCTCCCTCTAGCCTTCTCTCGGATCACTGGCTCTCATCTTTTTTTCCGCTCTCCCGGCAAGACCGGTTCGATTATCTTGACCGGGGCCTTCACGGTCCGCTTCAAGATGCCGAGCACGCCATCACCGACGGCAGATGCGGGCATGAGCTTCACCTCAGGGTCGCTAATCCTGCCGCTCACTGTCACGGGTATGGAAACGAGGGTTTCCTGGAGGATATAGTTCACCACGGGGATTTTGCTGACAATCTTGTCTATCGACGTAAAGGGGGCCACCAGCACCGTCATGCTGACCGTGGAATCATTAAGGTCCATCACACCTTGTCCGACGATGTTCATTGCGGAGGAATCAATGACCAGTTCCTGCAGGTCGAGCTTCCCGCTCCGGATGCCGGCCTTGATCGAGATCGATCGATAGGTGAGCCCCTTGGTCCGGAAGTCTGAAAAGTTTCCCCGCAGCAGGTCCGATACGTTCAGCAGCGACAGGATCTTTGCCAACGTAGGTGATCGGTAAAAATGACCCTCCCGGGCGGTGAAATCGGCCGATCCCTGGAGCGAAGAAACAAGTGCATCAGGTTTTCCGCGAGCCGAGAGGGACCCACCGAGATCGAAGACACCGCTTACCTTTACGTCCTTTCCGGCAAGGCAGGTCAGCGCGGGCTCCAGCTGAAGTCCTTTCGCATCAGGTTTGAGGTCAAAGCTGATGTTCCCGCTAGCGAGCGCAATATTGCCGTGAATTGTGATCCCGCATAACGCGGCCTCGAGGTGATCGACCCTGATCTCATCAGGGGCCAGAACAACTTTTGCTTCTACAGGGTTCAGCATGAACTTGCCGTAGGAGAGACTATCCGCTCTGAAAAGGAGCGTCCCCACCAGGGGCAGAGGTTTTTTTTGCGGTGCTCCGTCCGCCTTCGCTCCCGGAAACTCCCTCTTCGCATCTTCGCCCAGCGCTTTCTGCAATGTCTCGATCGCGACTGTTGATGCGCCAATGTCCCCGTCGACAATGTACTGTCGCGCCGATGCTGTGACAGTCCCAGCAAGCGTGAAATGCATATTAGCCAGCATGAGATCGGACGATTCTATGGTAATGGTCTTGTCGTGGGCGCTTAGACGGATGCTGTTGATTTCCAGCGGCGCTTTAAGGGCCCAGGGAATGAGGAGGTCACTACCCTCGAGGCTTCCCTCTGCAGTGGATTCCTGCGGCTGGTCCAGTACGACATGGGCCTTGAGGTCACCTTGTATCCATCCATGACGGAATGAGGACTGCTCGAACAAGCGGTTCAAAGTTTGTTCGTGTATGCTTCCCGCAAAGGAGACATCAAGGAGCTTGTCCCGGCGGCGCAGCTTGATGGAGGCCTTGGAACCCTCGTCCTGAATGTCTAACTGTTTGATCAGCAGTTCTTGCTCATCCCAAAAGATATCCGTAGAGACCTGGGGGCCGTTCTGTACCTGGAGAGAGCCGCGGAGCGACGTTCTGCCACCTTTCTGCCATCGGAGACGCGTCTGCGAGAGCGACAGGGGTGCATGCGGGGTCATCTTAGGCGGCAGGTCGAGCCTCGCTGATGCCCACCGTACCGTAGCAGGACCGGTATTTCCCGTTACGGATACATCAATCGAGTGCTTGTTATGACTAAAACCTGAAATAAGGATCGATGTCACAAAAGATGCGTCGAGAAGCTCCGCCCGGGCATCGGTTACGGAAACGCTGTCCATAGTTGCCTTGAACGTGCCGCTGTTGACCTTGACCGGACCAGGGAGGATTGCTGCATCGACAATGACATCCGCGACGCTCCCTGATGCCTCCATGGTCCCGCGCCCCGGGTGGAGGAGCGGACCGGCAAAGGTAAAGCTGGTAAGGTTGATGGTGCCTTTCAGGGAATGAACTGATTCCAGAGCGTTGCGTACCATCTCGACAGCTGAAAGCCGCTCCGTGAGGTCCTGCAGGAAGATCACCGATCTTCCCGATGTGATCTCGAGAGAGGGGGCCTTTCCCCAGTTGACCCGGCCGGAGAGATCGGAGAGCGATGAGCGGCCCCCTGACAGGGAGAGGTTCTTTATCTCGAAGATGTCCTTGTCTGTCGACAGGAACCGGCCGCTTGCCGATACCGTTCCCCAGTGGTCGACGTTGCCGGTGATCGCGATGTCGAAGCCATTCGGCGGGAGCGCCAAGCGGGCCTGCAGGTCCCTGACGAACATTACCCGTTTATTGTCAATGGTAACGGCGAGACGTCCCGCGTCCACTTCGGCGACCAGCTCAGGAGCAAGGGACCGGATCGAGGCGATTGCGGAAGCGATCTTTGCCCGCTGCTCCTCCGGCGACACAGGCCCTTTCTTTTCCTGCCTACGTTCACGATGCTTGGAGAACTCCATGACAAGATCCGGTCGTTCCAGCAGTACCTCCGCGATGTGTATCCGGCCACGGAAAAGCAGCAGAAGCTCCGGATAGATGTGCACCGATTCCAGCGTGCCCATCACCGTACCGGGGAATGAGATGCCGACCGTGCGGACAATGAGTCGGGGGCGGGGGAGCAGGGAGATATCGATGCGTTGTAAGGTAACGGCATCGCCGGTGTGCTTCGCCACCAGGGACCGGATCTTGTGCTCAATCGGTGCTGTTTTGATGAACAGGGGGAAGAACAGCAGCACGAGGAGCAGGACAGTCGCGATGATGGTTGCTGCCACGGCGATCCGGCGAGATGATCTTGATATTCTTCTCATGGATATCCTTTTGCCAGTATTTCCATAATGATTATACGCAGTTCCCTCAATGTTTGCAAACTCCGGGAACTGAAATGATGTGATATTCAAAAAAAAGAATTGGTGGTAGCAACATGGACAACCATAATAGCGTATGATAAAATAATTCTAACGATTGTGAATAGGATCGCTTTCCCACCGGTTTTTATTATCTAAAGTATTACAAACTCAATCATGCGGCGCTAGGAGGAGTGCAATGAAACAAGTATGGGCAGTAGTAGTCGTTCTGTCGGCACTGATCTTTCTGTTGGAAATGCCGGCAATGGCTGCTGAAATGAAAGCTCAAGACGGGTCTTCCAGTATCAAGACGGAAACCACGAGCATCACGTCCACGGTTGAGAAGATCGACTACAAGACGCGCACGGTGGTCCTCAAGGGACCCAAAGGCAACCTCACTGAGATGCAGGTCGGCGAGGAGGCGCGGAACTTCGACCAGGTGAAGAAGGGCGACCTCGTCACCATTGAAAATTCCCAGTCAGTGGCGCTCGAAGTCCAGAAAGCAAAGGGAGAGCCGGTTGCCTCGGAAACAACAACAGTGACCAGGGCAAAGCCCGGAGAGAAGCCGGCAGGAACCATGAAGACCACGGGGATCATGACCGTCAGGGTAGAGGCGATCAACTATACAACCCGTGAGGCAACGTTCAAACTGGCTGACGGGAGCATTATGAACATCACGGTCGGACCGCAGGTAAAGCGACTCGATGAGGTCCATAAGGGCGACGAGGTCGTCGTGCGGTACACAACGACAGTGTCGATCTCGGTGAAGAAACCTTAAGGCTGGTCCGACTTAATCCAGAGTTCATCGGCTCGTAGCCGGACTACTTATTCTTTTGGGTGTTCCGATATGATATTAATCTTGAGCGCGAATCTGTGGTGATCTGTAGTTCGCGGCTTTTTTCGGGCCATGGATCGTTTCTTGACAATCACTAACAGGACAAAGGAGGGTATTGCTATGATCAGACATCTTCGAATCGGTATTGCCGTCATCGCGGTGGGTGTCATCACGAGCGGGTGCGTCAGCAATGGCACATTCAAAAAGATGGAAGCGGGTAAGAATGAGGAGATAGCGACGCTGCAGCAGAATAAGGCAGCGTTGGAGGATCAGAAGAAGACCCTGGAGCAGCAGAAGACCGCAGTGGAGCAGGACAATGCCGGGTTGAAGCAGCAGGTCGCGTCCCTGGAGCAGAAGAACACGGCGATGCAGGAGCAGGTCGGGTCGCTGGAGAGTGAGAAAGCCTCTTTGGTCGCAGCCAGCCAACAGCGGCAGCAGCAGTACGACGCGCTGGTGCAGGGCCTCTCTCAGGAAGTGGAGAAGGGCCAGCTCCAGGTAAAGCAGTATAAGAACATGCTTGCGGTGGACCTGGCGGAGCAGATCTTCTTCGACTCTGGCAAGGCGACGCTGAAAAAAGGGGGCAAGGAGGTTTTGAAAAAGGTCGGCGATGCCCTGAAGGGGTATGAGAGCAAGATCATCCGGGTCGTAGGGCATACGGACAACGTACCGGTGGCGAAGGCCCTGCAGGCCACGTTCCCAACGAACTGGGATCTGTCGGTTGCCCGGGCGACCAACGTGGTCCGCTATCTGCAGGAGGTCGGCGTTCCGCCCGAGCGCATGGTTCCGTCCGGAAGAGCTGAATACGATCCTGTGGCCCCGAACGACACACCGGAAGGACGCCAGAAGAATCGTCGGATCGAGATCATGCTTATCGATAAGAACCTGGTGAGCGAAATGACCAAAACAGTAAACTGATGTCGCTTCCTTCAGACTGAGGGCGTGGTGAGGGAGTTGTCGAGCGTTGAGGTGGGCAGGCAAGGATAGGCATCGCGGGAACTCTCTAAAGGGTGAAAAATAAATACATTCTTGGAGGGAAAGGGTAGACATTTAACAATAGGAGAGAAGGAGGGTTCCATTATGAAAAGGGTCACGTATGTGCTTCACTCGCTGCTGCTTCTCGCGGCCATTGCGATGATAGCCATTCCCCTTGCCGCAGCTGCGGAGAAGAGCGCGGCCGGACATGAGTGGTCCTACGAAGGAGAGCATGGGCCCACGCATTGGGGCGACGTGAAGGCGGATTATGCCGTGTGTAAGACCGGGAAGAACCAGTCCCCCATTGATATCACGGACTCGGTGAAGGCCGATCTTCCGCCAATTCAGTTCGACTATAAGGCCGCTCCGCTCAGGATCATCAACAACGGCCACTCCATCCAGGTGAATTATCCCGAAGGGAGTTTCATCACCGTCGACGGGAAACAGTATCAGCTCGTTCAGTTCCATTTCCATCATCCCAGCGAGGAGAAGATCAAGGGCAAGAGCTTTGATATGGTGGCACACCTGGTCCACAAGAACGCGGAAGGAAAGCTCGCCGTGGTAGCGGTGCTCATGCAGAAAGGTCAGGCCAATGCAATCCTGAAGACCTTGTGGGAACACCTGCCCAAGGAAGAAGGCAAGGAAGAGGTCGCAGCGGATGTGACGATCAATCCAGCGGAACTCTTGCCAGCGCAGCGCGGATATTACACGTATACCGGTTCTCTCACCACACCGCCCTGTACGGAAGGCGTCAAGTGGCTCGTGCTGAAAACTCCGGTGGAGATATCCGACGTCCAGATCGACCGGTTCGCACATTTCTACAAACACAACGCGCGGCCGGTCCAACCCTTGGACGGCCGGGTCGTGTCAGAAAGCCCCTGATGAGCCGGACTTCCGCAGCTGTCGCAAACGGTTCCCGCGGACATTGTCACTGTGACGCTTCGCGAGTCGTCCCGTTCTGCGGACCAAGGACCGGTGACGGTGCCCGGACACCGGAGGAATTAGTATGACTAAGAGCACTGTCAAGGCCGGATTCGCCGGTGTGGCCTTCCTGGTAGTAGCTGTTTGCTCACTGCTGTCAATCGGCGTGCCCGCGGACTGTGCGCAGTCACTCGAGGGACAGACCTGGCTCCTTCTGGAGGTCAAGGGTACGAAGGTCGAGGTCCCGTCAGGCGAGCGGCGGCCCTTCGTCCACTTCAACAAGGCGGAGACGCGGGCGACCGGATATTCGGGGTGCAACGAATTCTTCGGGAGCTACGAACTGAAGGGTGAGGCTCTCTCGCTCGGCCCCTTGGGCATGACGCGAAGGTTCTGCGGGGGTGTGGCAGGCAGCGTTGAACTGGCGTTCCTTCAGGCGCTCGGGGAGACCCGAGCCTGGCGGATCGAGAAGGGCATGCTGCTCCTGCTTAACGACAGCACGGTTCTTGCTCGGCTCGAGGCGGCCCAGGATGTCAAATGATAGGAAGTGCAACGGGTGACAGAATAACAGGATTTTCCGGATCGACAGGATGGGAGTTTTTTTTATGAGATGGAGCGGCAGCGGACCGACGCCGTGGCAGCGTTCCGCGCGACCGCTAGGCCGGTCATAGCGGTGCGGACTTCAAGGACGAGCTGGCAGCGATGGTGACGGACTATTTCTCCGCGGGCATGGAGACACTCAGCTACGGTGCCGACGCAGAGGAGACAGGTCCCGCCAGTGATCAGCAGGTCATGATCTCTTCGATCATCGCCGAACGACCAACGGATCATAGGTGAGTTGAGGTTTTGTCGGATGCTTATACGGAAGTATATTACAAGAACACTGTTTTCTCTCTTCACCGCGGCGGTGATCCTGCTGCCGGCGGCATGGTCGGCAGCCGCGGAGTTCGAGGTCACGCCTTTTGCCGGATACACCATGGGAGGGGAGTTCAATGATGCCGTTACCGGTAAGTCGCTCAGCTTCGACGACACATCGAGCTACGGCATCATGCTGGACCTCAAACAGGCCGAGGATTCCTGGATCGAGCTTTATTACAGCCTCCAGCATACGAGTCTGAGGGCAGACCAGGGACCGTTCTTCGGCAACCCGTTGTTCGACGTGAATATCGAATACTTCCATCTCGGCGGGACCTACGGCCAGGCGACCGGCAAGGTGAGGCCCTTCGTGGTCGCGACCATCGGTGCGACGTATATGGACCCGAAAGGTGCAGGGCTTCACTCGGAAACGAAGTTCTCGTTCAGCCTGGGTGGAGGCGTGAAGTTCTATTTGTCGGAGCACGTGGGGATCCGGCTCGACGGCCGCTGGTTCGGCACGTTCATCGGAGGGAGTGGCTCCGTCTTCTGCACCGAGGGAAAGTGCCTGATCGATGTACAGGGTGATGTGTTGTCCCAGTTTACGGCGAATGCCGGCGTGATCCTCGCGTTTTGAGGGCGGGGTCATTAACGGTCTCTATATCATTACGACAGAGCATCTCCCCTTCGCATCATTCCCGCAGAGATCTTGAGCGGGAATCCAGGTATAATGAAGTCCATCCTAACCTCCGAAGAAGGCCATTGGGGACGCGGTCACGGTACGGCCCTGTCGGACGTAAGATGCCAACGAAATTTCGGAAGGAGATAAGTGACGTTGCAGGAAAATGATCATTCGAGCCCGGTCCCGCCAGGCAGAGCAGGAAATGCCCGCCAGGGAGAAGGGGAACCCCAACGCGAGTTCTATCCCGAACGGCGGAGCTTTGACCGTCTGCTCGTGCCGTTATCGCTCCGCTGCCTGAACGCTCCATTCGATCAATTGGACCGAGAGGTCGAGAAGGGCTTGGAGGAGGTAAATTCCTTTTTCGGTGGCGACCGGGTACTTCTCTGGGAATTCTCGGAAGACGGGCAGCAAGCGCATCTTACCCATTTCTATGCCGGGGCGGGCGCTGAACTGCCAGCGAGATCGTTGCTGCACGAGACCCTTCCCTATATCTTCAACAGGGTCCGTAGCCTCGAGAACTTCTGCGTGTCCCACTCGGAGGACCTGCCGCAGGCCGCGCACATTGACAAGCAGTATATGGAACGGTCCGGGATACGATCATTCATCGTTATCTCGCTCCTTGTCGGCGGCACCCTCCGCGGGGCCCTGAGCCTGGCGAGCATGAGGACCAAACGAGCGTGGTCGAACGAAGATCTGTTCAATTTCCAGCGCATCGGCACGGTCATCGCGGGCGTACTCGACCGCAAACGATCTCATGAGATGCTCGAACGGCGGATGCGCTTCGAGACGCTGATCTCGGACCTTTCGGCCCGGCTCATCAAGGCCCCGATGATCGAGGTCGATGGGGAGATCGTACAGGCCCTAGCGCAGGTCCGGGAGATCTTTCAGGCGGACCGCTGCGGCTTGCTCGGTATTCGTGCCGACCGTAAATTCTGCTGGGTCACCCATGCCTCGTATGGTGAAGGCATCGAGCCTGTGTCGGGGGATGTCAATCTCGCGGACCTGTTCCCGTGGTCCTACGAGAGGCTTGTTGTTCAGGGGAGCAACGTTAATATTCCCCGGATCGAGGATCTGCCGAAGGAGGCCGAGTCCGAACGCAGATCATGGTCCGCGTTGGGCATCAGGTCCACGCTGACCGTCCCGCTGTACGTCGAAGGACGCGTCTCGTCCTTGATCGTGCTCAATGCCGTGCGCGGGGAGCGTTCCTGGCCCGAGGAATTCGTTCCGCGGCTGCGGCTGCTGGGGGAGATATTAGTGAATGCGCAGGAACGCCGGAACGCCGACGCGGCTTTGAGCAAGAGCGAGGAGCGGTTCCGGCAGGTAGCAGAGATCGTCAGCGATTTTATCTGGGAGGTTGACGCGAAAGGCCTCTATCGCTATACGAGTCCGGCCGTCGAGAAGATCCTGGGCTACACTCCCGATGAGTTGATCGGGAAGATGCATTTCTACGATCTATTTGCTCCGGATATCCGGGAAGAGCTAAAGGCAGCCGCTTTCAACGTGTTTGCTGTGAAGGCATCGTTCCGGTCATTCCCCAATCCAAATGTGAGCAAAGACGGAAAGATCGTGCATCTGGAAACAAGTGGGGTACCGGTGCTGGACGAGGACGGAAGTCTTGTCGGTTATCGCGGCTCTGATTCAGACGTCACCGAGCGTAAGCGGATGGAGGAGCAGCTGCAGGCGCGGCTTCAGGAGATCGAGCAGCTCAAGCAGAAGATCGAGAAGGAGAACCTCTATCTGCGGGAGGAGGCCTCGCTCCTTTTCGAGCACGGCGATATCGTTGGCGAGAGCGCGGCGATGAAGACCGTTCTGGCCCTGGCAGAGCAGGTGGCCCGGACGGACTCCACGGTCCTTCTTTCAGGCGAGACCGGCACAGGCAAAGAGCTGCTGGCGCGGGAGATCCACAACCTGAGCTCGCGGAAGGACAAGCCGCTGGTGACGGTGAACTGCGCTTCCTTGCCGCCAACGCTGATCGAGAGCGAGCTGTTCGGCCGGGAAAAAGGCGCCTACACGGGCGCCATGACCAGAATGGCAGGCCGGTTCGAGGTTGCCGACGGGTCGACTATCTTTCTCGATGAGATTGCGGAACTTCCCCTTGATCTGCAGAGCAAACTGCTCCGGGTCATCGAGGAGGGCGCGTTCGAGCGGCTGGGGTCGACTAAGACCATCCACGTTAACGTGCGGATCATCGCGGCCACCAACCGGGACCTTTCGAAGGAAGTACAGCAGGGCGCCTTCCGGGAGGACCTGTTCTACCGGCTGAACGTGTTCCCCATCACAATCCCGCCCCTCCGTGAGCGTACGGAAGACATTCCGCTTTTAGTCTGGGCGTTTGTCCGGCACTTGGAGAAGAAGATGGGCAAGCAGATCAACACCATTCCGAGGCGGGGCATGGAGTCATTGCAGCGCTATTCCTGGCCTGGGAACGTCCGGGAGCTCAGGAACGTGATCGAACACGCTATGATCGTCACCCGCGACAAGACCCTTAATCTGCGTGCACCGGCGGCAGTTTCCGTCGCCGAAAAGGCCGAAGGCAACGGCCTCGAGCTCGAGGCTGCCGAGCGCAGGCACATCCTGACAGTACTTCAGAGGAGTGGTTGGCGCATCAATGGCGCTGGAGGTGCCGCTGAAGTACTCGGTCTCAAACGCACAACGCTTCAATCTAAAATGAAGAAGCTTGGTATCGAACGTCCCGCCAACTAAAGCCGATATTGCGTCAAAACGCCGAAATATCGGCAGTCTTAAGTATATTCTCTCCTTGCTAGAAATAACAATTATCAATAAAAGTAATTAATTAATAACCTGTTGCCTCAATGACCGTATGGTGCATTCTCCCTGGGCATGCTTTTCGCACTGTTATAATCTAAACATCTCGCATATTTTTCATCCGTAATAAAACAAATTGAATAACCGATGCCTGTCTGATTGAGAGAGTCAGTCCTTCGTATTACTTTTAGGTCGTGAATAAAGACACGCCCAAGGAGATACCGATGATACACTCAACAGTGAGGATAGTGACCGATGCGGAAAAGCGGGAAGAAGCATTTGCAATCCTCCGCTCTATGGCCGAGCGGACCAGGGTCGAGTCCGGCTGCATCACCTGTCGGATATACCGGGACGCGCAGGATGAGCACTCGATCATGCTCGAGGAGATATGGAAGGAAGAAGAGGACCTGAATCGGCATCTCCGCTCGGACGAATACCGGAATGTGCTTCTTGTTATGGAGATGGCCGTGGAACAGCCCGAGATCAGGTTCGAGACCATCTCGCGGACAAACGGCATAGAGATCATCGAGAAGGCGAGAAGGGCAGCATAATCGCCATCTAAATAAAACTAACAAAGGAGGAAGTCATGAAACGCATTATCATGTATCTGGTAGTGTTCTGTATAGTTGCGCTTGTGGGAGGGCCCGCCTTTGCCAAGCAGACGTTGGTCGAGACCGTGGCAAAGGGGTGTGATAAGGAACTCAACACGTACTGCAAGGATGTGACGCCGGGAGAAGGGCGTGTTCTCGCCTGTCTCTATGCGTACGAGGACAAGCTGTCGGGCCAGTGCGAGTATGCGCTCTACGATGCTGCGGTGCAGCTCCAGCGGGCGGTGGAGGCATTGAGCTATGCAGTGAACGAGTGCCGGGACGATCTGACGAAGTTCTGCTCCGATATCAAGCCCGGCGAGGGGCGGCTGCTCCAGTGCCTCGACAAGAACAACGCGAAGGTCAGCAAGCGGTGCAAGCAGGCCTTGAAGGACACAGGCCTCAAGAAATAGCATAAGGACGATGCAGAGTGATCTTAAATTTCAGGAGGTGAACAATGAAGAGAGGGATGATCATACGTTTGGCACTTGTATTAGCGGTGATAGCAGGGGTCGCGCTGTTTGCCCCAGTGGCCGACGCACAGAGTTACACAACGGTCCGGCCGGGAGGCCGCGGCGGGACCTGGGAATTTTTCATGCCGCTCACCTATAACGCACCATGGAGCTGGAGCGGCCAGGGAGGGTCCAGTGTGAATCTGGACGCCACGTGGGGCTTTGGATTCGGCTTTGGCTACAATATCAGCGATCACTTCCAGGTGAACGGTCTTTTCTCCTGGAGCGCCCGGAACTATGACGCGAAATACGTTTACACCGACGGCACGACCAGAAAATACGGCAACACAGAGTACAACTCCACATTTTCACTGAACGGGATCTTTTACTTGTTGGCAGGGGACATCAGCCCCTTCGTGTCGGGGGGGGTCGGCGTAACATATATTGACACCAGCATTCCTAACGGCGCAGGGGGACCGACCACATGCTGGTGGGACCCGTGGTATGGCTATGTGTGCAGCAACGGGTATCCGACCAAGACCGAGAGTGATTTTAACTACAACCTCGGTATTGGCGTCAGGTTCGACCTTAACCGCCAGTTTAGCCTGCAGCCCAGCTACAATAAGGTGTGGCTCGATAGGGGGTCGAACGGCTCGCCCGATTTCGACGTCTGGAGGCTGGATTTCATATTCCGGATGTAAGGAAGCGGGAATGAGGACCTAGAATATCCGGCCAGTAGCGGTTATTAAACGACAAAAAGGAGGAAGAAAATATGAGGCATGCAATGGTGTGGATGGTGGTCATCGGGATGGTGTTGGTGTTCAGTGGGGTCGTCTCGGCCCAGCAGAAGCTGATCGATAGCGTGGCAAAGGGGTGCGATAAGGAACTTAAAACGTACTGCAAGGATGTGACGCCTGGCGAGGGGCGTGTCCTCGCCTGTCTGTACGCTCACGAGGACAAACTGTCGAGCAAGTGCGAGTACGCGCTATATGACGCGGCAGCCCAGCTTGAGCGGGCGCTTAATGCTCTGTCCTATGTGGCGAACGAGTGTCGGGACGATCTGACGAAGTTCTGCGCCGATATCAAACCGGGCGAGGGGCGGCTGCTCCAGTGCATCGACAAAAACGACGCGAAGGTCAGCGGCCGGTGCAAGCAGGCCTTGAAGGATACGGGGCTCAAGAAATAAGCGATTCCTGAACGATCCTCTTCGTCCCTCTCCGGGAGGGGAGGGACAAAGCTTATCCCGTAATCTCATTCGGTAACATTTCCGGCCTGTCCGGGTCAGGAGGATACCATGCATAATATACTGTTATTAATACAGAGGTTGCTGTCTCTCGTGAAGCGGAAAGACCTTTGGCGCGCGCTGGTTGCGACCTCTGCCTTCGCGGCGGTCGTGCTCGCGGGCGCTGTTCGGGCGGGCGCGGAGGAAGAGCTGCTGCCCGACAAATTCATGATCCGGCTGGGCGGGTATGCCGCCCACAATGCCGATACCATTATGCGTCTCGACGCGAACAACCTGCCTGTCGGCGGCTATATAGATTTCCATAATACGCTTGGCGGCGATACCTCGACGAATGTCTTCCGGCTGGACGGGCTTTACCGTTTCAATGACAAGCACGGTCTGGGCTTTTCCTGGTACTCACTCAGGTTCGCTGGATCAACGGTGCTGGGCCAGGATATTGAGTGGGGAGGCAATCAAATCCTGACCGGCCAGACGGTGGACAGCGCGCTCAAGTTCGATGTATACAAGATTAACTATCAGTATTCCGTGTACCATAACGATAAGGTCGAGCTAGGGGCCTCAGTCGGTCTTCACGTCATGCACATTAGCACCAGCATCACCGCGGGCAGCATTGGGACCGCGAGTGAAGCGGTAACGGCGCCCCTGCCCGAGTTCGGCCTGTTCGCGAACTACAACTTCACGCCTCGGTTCTCCGCCTTTTACAACTACCAGTGGTTTTTCGTCAATTACCAGGACAAGTTCAGGGGGGGGATGCAGGATTTTCTGATCGGACTGGAATACCGAGCGTTCCGGAACGTTGCCCTGGGCTTGGCATACAATCGTTTCGGACTGAATCTGAAAGCTCAAGATGATACGAAGACGCTATATGTTGACACTAATTGGAACGGCGCGATGCTGTACGCAGCGTTGTATTTTTAAGCAGTATCTCTCTAATGCGCAAAAGGGGCGGAAAACAGAAAGTGAGAATCAGCGCCTGGACATACGACCAATATTTAGTATGAACAAATGATTTTTCCCAAAGTGCCGCGGCGCGTGGTCACAGTGCGGCCCTGTCGGATGGAAGACGCCAACGTTAGTTCGGAAGGAAATAAAAAATAATGAGCGCGATTACCTTGTGGATGGAATGGATCTCATTGCCACAAAGGTATGCAAAGCGCGGGATACCGTATGACCGCTGAACACATCAAACTCGAAGAGGCGCGGGAGCAGCAGGTCATCTGGAGGCAACGGGGGCCCTATCTCAGTGAACGACATGGGGAACCGTATGAGGAACGTTGAACTGATGCAGTTTAAAGAAAACACAGTCTCGATCAGAACTAACGGGCAACTTAAGAACATTGCCCAGCATTGCACGGAAGCCGGACAAGGGCATACGTTCCTCGTTGCTTCTGTCAGTGGTGAAGAGGATGTCGCGGCAGCGGCACGGGCAACGTATTCGATGATCGCTGACACCCTCTATGACAAGCGCAAGACTATCGTTCATGAACGCATATTCGGGAGTCTGAGTGTTGAGGCCCTTGTGCTGCGTGAGAGGAAGGAGGCGTTGTTTAAGCGACAGGTCCCTGCAGGTGGCCCGGTCACCTATGTTGCAGGCGATCCGCCCTGGGGAGAGGGTCTTTCCGGTGTGCTCATTCATGCTAGTTTCTTTGGACGATGCGGATGATGTCTGGACAATCATGGATGGTGAAACCCCGTGCGGACGCGGATGGCGCAGGAGCGGTTCAACTCATCTGATGCTCCAGAACATTCAGGGACAGGGAGGAAGCAGGCCCGGACAGGTGCGGGAAATGCTTGACCGGGCCGAAAGCATTCTCAGCCGGAATGGCGCGTCCTATAAGGATGTAGCCCGTACATGGCTCTATCTCTCCGATATATTGGTTTGGTACCCGGAATTCAACAAGACACGGAGCGAAAAATACGGGGAGTTCGGCATCATGCCCGGTCCCGGCGACACCAGCTTTCTGCTTCCAGCAAGCACGGGCATAGGAGCGGATACGCCTTCAGGCGCAGCAGCCTCGATGGATCTGCTGGCTGTCGTGGAAAACGGCGACCTGACTTCGCGGGTACGAAAACTGAGCAACAGAAAGCAGCTTGATGCCTTCCGGTATGGCGCTGCATTTTCGCGCGGGACTGTCATCGAAGAGGACGATGTGTCGCTCATCCAGGTTTCTGGAACTGCCGCCATAGATGAAGCATGGCGTAAGTCTCTATCCCGGCGATATCCGCTCTCAGATCAATTGCACCTTCGATAAGATTGAGTCTCTACTACATCAGGAAGGGGCGGACCTCAGAGACATCGCTGCAGCCACTGTGTTTGTGAACAGTCCGGAGTATGCTCGATCTTTTGGGAAATGGCTACTGACCGGGGGCTTGCAGATTTTCCGGCTGTCTGCGTTGTCGCCGATGTCTGCCGGGAGGAGCTGCTGTTCGAGATAGATGCAGAGGCGATGGTGTGAAGGGAATCAACATGCGTATAGTCCCGATCCTGTTCGTCATCTGTTTGTTTTTCTCAGCACAGACACAAGCTGAAGAAAAGCAGCCCACCCCCTACGCCGGCTCTTCGAGCTGCAGGGAGTGCCATGAGAAGTTCTACCAGCTTTGGGCCACGTCAAAGCACGGTCTGGCCATGCAGCCCTACACGCTGGGATTCGCCGCCATACAGCTCACGCCTCATCAGGGTGAGATCATGATAGGCAAGGAGAAATACCGCGCTGATATTATTGAAGGTGTGGTGATTGAGACCGGCGGGAAGGGGACAAAGAAGTACCAGATCGAGCATGTGCTCGGCGGCAAGAATGTCTACTACTTTCTCACGCCCTTCACCAAGGGGCGGCTTCAGACCCTTCCGGTAGCCTATGATGTCAACAAGAAGGAATGGTTCGATACGGCTGCAAGCGGCATGCGACACTTCCCCGGAGGGGAGCGGGGTGAGGCGGTCAGCTGGAAGGAATACCCTTACACGTTCAATACCGCCTGCTACAGCTGCCACGTGAGCCAGCTCTCGACCAACTACGATCCCAAGACCGACACCTACCACACTACCTGGGCAGAGCCGGGCATCAACTGCGAGACCTGCCATGGCTCGGCAATCGAACACAACAAGATCGCCAAGGCGACTCCGAAGGGGCAGCCGCTGCCGGAGCTGCGGATCATCCGCACCAAGACCATGACGAAAGTGCAGCGGAACGACCTCTGTTCGAGCTGCCACGCGAAGGCAAGCCCGCTAACCCTTGAGTATAAGCCTGAGGAACGGTTCTTTGACCACTTTGACCTCTGTGACCCTGGAGGACCCCGATTATTATCCTGACGGACGCGACTTGGGAGAGAACTATACGCTCACGTCATGGAGCATGAGCCCCTGCGCAAAATCGGGACAGATCGACTGCATCCACTGCCATACGTCCAGCGGACGGTACAGGTTCAAGAAAGAGAAGTTCAACAACGCCTGCATGCCCTGCCATGAAGACAAGGTGAAGGACCCGACCGCGCACACGCACCATACCGCGGTGAGCAAGGGAAGCAAATGCATCTCCTGCCACATGCCCATGACTTCGTTTGCGCGGATGAACCGGAGCGACCACTCGATGCTTCCGCCAACGCCGGCAGCGACCATGGCATACAAATCGCCGAATGCCTGCAACATCTGCCACAACGACAAGGACGCTGCATGGGCCGACAAATATGTACGGCAGTGGCGCACCCGTGACTACCAGGCGCCGGTGCTCAAACGAGCATCTCTCATTGATGCTGCCCGCAAGCGGGACTGGATGAAGCTTGCGGACATGTTGGCCTATATAAACGATCCCAAGCGTGACGAGGTCTTCGCAGCCTCGCTTATTCGCCTCATCTCCCCAACGCAGGACCAAAAAGTCCTTACTGCACTGCTCGTCGCGGCCAAAGACTCATCGCCCCTCGTGCGTGGCGCTGCGGTCCAGGCACTGGGATTGATTCCAACCACGGAAAGTCTGCAAGCTCTGATCGAAGCAACAGGTGATGAGTACCGGTTAGTGAGGGTCCGGGCAGCGGCCGGGATAGCAATATTCCCGCGGATGACAGCGCTGCCTACCTATCAGGCGCAGCTCAATAAGGCGAACAAGGAGTACCTGTCATTCATTATGGCCCGTCCAGACCAGTGGACGTCCCATTACAATATGGGCAATTATCAGCTCGGTCGAGGCGAGACGAAGAACGCGATCACCTCATACCAGAAAGCCCTGAAGCTCGAGCCCCAGGCGGTCATGGCTATGGTGAACTCATCTATCGCCTATGCACAGATGGGCGAGAACGGCAAGGCGGAGCAATCCCTGCAGAAAGCCCTCAAGCTGGCACCTGATAATGCAGCGGCAAATTTCAACATGGGCCTTCTGAAGGCCGAGAAGAACGAGCCGGAACAGGCGGAGAAGTATCTCAAGAATGCGTTCAAAGCTGATCCCCAGATGGCGCAGGCAGCCTATAACCTCTGCATCATCACTGCAAAGGACCGCATCAACGAGGCAGTAACGTGGTGCAGGAAAGCGTCAGAGCTCAGGCCGCTGGACCCCAACTACGCCTATACTCTTGCCTTCTATCTGGATCAGAAGGGAGACAGGGACGAAGCGATCAGGACCTTAAAGGCGATTCTTGAGAAGTATCCGCAGTACAAAGATGCTGAGTTGCTTCTCAAGAAACTATCAAAATAAAGAAAAGACCGTAGAAAGATGGAAGACAGGGGTCGAGGGGCCAACGGTCCAAGGGGCCCGGTGATCTGCGCTTCTCACTCGAACCCTCCACCTCTCGAATCCTTGAACTCTACTTTTGAGTGGAGGCGATGAAAGGGACATCAAGATGAAAGAAGTCCTCTGACGCAGATGCTCGAAGGGAAGTCACGCCACGGATTTCCGTGGAGAGTAACATTCTAACAAGGAGGAACACATGAGAACGAAACTCGCATTTGTACTCGCCGTGATCGTTGTCGGTCTGGCTTTCATTGCCAGCCCGGCATTTGCGGCGGAGCAGAAAAAACCCAACATCGTTGTCATCATGGGAGATGACATCGGCATCTGGAATATCGGCGCTTACCACCGGGGCATGATGGCTGGCAGGACGCCGAACCTCGACAAGCTTGCCAAAAAGGGCATGTTATTCACCGACTACTACGCCGAGGCCAGCTGCACGGCCGGTCGGGCTGCCTTCGTCACCGGTGAGATTCCGCTGCGAACGGGCATGACCACCGTTGGTCAGGCAGGCTCCAAAATCGGCATACCGGCGGAGGCTTGCACGATTGCCACCGTGCTCAAGGACATGGGGTATGCCACGGGGCAGTTCGGAAAGAACCATCTCGGCGATCTCAATGAGTTCCTGCCCACCGTTCACGGCTTCGACGAGTTCTTCGGCTACCTCTATCACCTCGACGCAATGGAAGACCCGGCGCATCCGGCCTATCCGCAGGAATTGTTGAATGTCGTCGGCCCGCGCAACATGGTCCATTCATGGGCGACGGATAAGGACGACCCGACGGAGATGCCTCGCTGGGGCAAGATCGGTAAACAGAAGATCGAAGACGCTGGCACGCTTTATCCCAAGCGTATGGAGACGGTAGACGACGAGATCCTCGCGGCCACTCTCAAGTTTATGGATAAGGCCCAGAAGGACGGGAAGCCCTTCTTCGTGTGGCTCAATCCCACCCGCATGCACATCGTCACCCATCTCTCGGAGAAGTATGAGAAGATGCGCAACTCGAAGAATGGCTGGAGCATTCAAGAAGCCGGCATGGCCCAGATTGACGACATCGTGGGCGACGTGATGAAGAAGCTAAAAGACATGGGCGTGGATGACAACACCATCGTCGTGTTCACCACCGACAACGGTACGGAGACGTTCACCTGGCCGGACGGCGGCAGCACGCCGTTCCGGGGAGAAAAGGGCACCGTCTTTGAGGGCGGTTTCCGGGTGCCGGCCATCGTTCGCTGGCCCGGCCATGTGCCGGCCGAGCACGGTCGAAAACGGGATCTTTGCCAGCCTCGACTGGTTCCCGACCTTCGTCGCCGCCGCAGGCAACCCGAACATAAAGGAGGAACTGCTGAAGGGCAAGAAGATCGGTGACCGGACCTACAAGAACCATCTCGACAGCTATAACCAGATGGACATGATCACCGGAAAGGGGCCGTCCGCGCGTCACGAGTTCTTCTACTTCGCGGAAAGCACCCTTGGCGCGGTGCGGATCGACGACTTCAAGTATCGCTTCATTGACCAGCCCCAGGGCTGGATCGGCACCACAGTCAAGGTTGACGCGCCGGTGGTGACGAATCTTCGTCTCGATCCTTTCGAACGTTTGGACTATCCGGTCGGGACTATCACCGGGTCGCAAAATTATTTCAGTTGGTTCCAGTATGAATTCTGGCGCTACGTGTTCATCCAGCAGGAGGTAGGCAAGCTGGCCGGGACGGCCCTTGAGTTCCCGCCCATGCAGAAGGGCGCGAGCTTCAATCTCGAAGCCGTGAAGGCCGCGATCGAGGAAGCCATTAAGAAACACGGACAGTGATCTGACAGTTCACAAGGCGGGCGGCTCGCGAGTGCCGCCCGCTGTCATTTGCCACGAGCTGAGGCGGGGTGTACCCGGCAAACTAAACAAGCAGAGAAAGGACAGAATATGAAAAAACTGCTCATCGTAACATCAGTGATCGAGGTAGGAGCTGGGTTGGCGTTGGTGGCGGGGCCCGTCGCGCAACTGCAAACGATATGATACAGGTCCAGGGGGCACGATAATGGATCATTCATTCAATAAAACGTCATAATATTTCTTTTGGATCGCCGGGATCGTCACAACCGTTGGTGCACTGCCGACAATTGAGAAGCCATGACACATAAACCGGAATCCCCGGATCATATATGGAGCAATGTGTTCGCGACAGTAGGCCCAAATGATTAAGGATTGACAACAGACTCGATATGGAGGACCGTATGAACGCTGAACAGAGAAGGTTGGAAGAGGTGCGGGAAGGGAAGGCCCTGTGGAAGAAGTGGGGGCCCTACCTCAGTGAACGGCAGTGGGGGACCGTGCGTGAGGACTACAGCGAAGGGGGTGATGCATGGAATTTCTTCACCCACGATCATGCCCGTTCGCGCGCCTACCGCTGGGGGGAGGACGGCATCGCCGGCATCTCCGATGACAAGCAGCGGCTCTGCTTTGCTCTCGCCCTGTGGAATGGGAAGGACTCGATCCTCAAGGAGCGGATCTTCGGCCTCACGAACAGCGAGGGAAACCATGGCGAGGACGTGAAGGAGTACTACTTCTACCTCGACAGCACGCCGACCCACTCGTACATGAAGTATCTCTACAAGTATCCCCAAGCGTCATATCCCTATGCTGACCTGGCAGAGACGAACCGTCGTCGCACCCGGGACGAGATGGAGTATGAACTCCTCGATACCGGCGTCTTCAATGACGACCGGTACTTCGATGTCTTCGTGGAGTACGCCAAATCCGGTCCGGAAGACATCCTGGTGAAGATCACGGCCCATAACCGCGGGCCTGAGGCTGGTGAGCTGCACCTCCTGCCCACGCTCTGGTTCCGGAACGACTGGGCAACCTGGATCACCGAAGCTAACAGGGCTGCCGGGAAACCAGACCTCAGCCAGATCAAGGCTGCCGCGGGCACGAGTGCGGTCAAGGCAAAGCATTCGCTGCTGGGCGAGTTTATCTTCTCCTGCGAAGGAGAGGTGCCGCTGCTCTTCACCGAGAACTCAACGAACTACGAACGGCTCTTTCCCGGTCAGCCCAATGTAGAGCCGTACGTCAAGGACGGCATCAACGACTTCGTGGTCCTGGGCCGCCAGGGAACCGTGAATCCCGGGAAGACCGGGACGAAGGTAGCGGCGCACTACCGACGCACGATTGGTTCCGGACAGTCGGCGACCGTGCGTCTGCGCCTGACCGCCAAAGGCGCTGCAGCTACCTTTCGGGCCGGAGTTCGATGCGATCTTCGCGGCACGGCTCAAGGAGGCAGACGAGTTCTATCGCTCGGTTACCCCGCCCTCGGTCTCTCCGGACGCGGCCAATGTGATGCGCCAGGCTATCGCCGGCATGCTCTGGAGTAAGCAGTTCTTCTTCTTCGACGGCGACAGCTGGCTGGAGGAACACAACTCCCACCCCCTCCATACCGGGTATCGAAACGCCCGGAACTCGGAGTGGTTCCACATGGTGAACGAGGACGTCATCTCCATGCCCGACAAGTGGGAGTACCCCTGGTACGCGGCGTGGGACCTGGCCTTCCACACGCTCCCCCTCTCTATCGTGGACCCCGATTTCGCCAAGGAGCAGTTGGAACTGATGCTCCGCGGCGTCTACCTCCACCCCAGCGGCCAGATGCCTGCATACGAGTGGAACTTCAGCGACGTGAACCCCCCGGTCCACGCCTTTGCGACGCTTTTCCTGCACCGCACTGAACAGGCACTGCGCGGCGAAGTAGATGTGGATTTCCTCAAGTCGGCGTTCAACAAGCTGTTGCTGAACTTCACTTGGTGGGTGAACCGCAAGGACCGCTTCGGCAAGAATGTCTTCGAGGGCGGCTTCCTCGGCCTCGACAACATCGGCGTCTTCGACCGCAGCGCCCCGCTGCCCACGGGTGGCCACCTGGAGCAGGCGGATGGCACGGCCTGGATGGCGCTGTTCAGCCAGAACATGGGTGAGCTAGCGATAGAGATCGCGGCCCATGACAGCACCTACCAGGATATGGCCGTAAAGTTCGCAGACCACCTCATGTATATTGGTGCGGCTATGAACCGGCCCGGGCAGGACGGCATGTGGGATGATGAGGACGGATTCTACTATGACCTGCTGCGGCTCCCCGACGGCAGCGCCACGCGGCTGAAGGTGCGCTCGATGGTAGGGCTCCTGCCAATCTGCGCTGCGACGGTCATCGAAAAGTGGCAACGGGAGCGCATTCCGGGGGCAATGAAGCAGATCTTCGAACGCTGGCGGCGGATGCCCGAGCTGTTAAAGACCGTCCACGCCACAGGTCCCGGGCATTACGGCGTGGCCGAGCGTGGTCTCATGGCACTGGTCACCACGGAACGGCTGCGCCGGATCCTTACGAAGATGCTCGACGAGAACGAGTTCCTCGGCCCCTACGGCATCCGCTCGCTCTCCAGGTTCCACGAGAAGCACCCCTACGTCTTTCACGTGCAAGGCCAGGAGTACCGGGTGGACTACCTGCCTGCCGAGTCGAATACCGGCATGTTCGGCGGCAACTCCAACTGGCGGGGCCCGGTCTGGATGCCGGTGAACATTCTCATCCTGCGGGCGCTGCTGAACTTCTACCTGTACTACGGCGACAACTTCAAGATCGAGTGCCCCACGGGGTCAGGGAAGATGATGAACCTCTTCGAGGTCTCCAAGGAGATCGCAGATCGGCTCAGCCGGATCTTCCTGAGGAATGAACAGGGCAAGCGTCCTGTCTACGGCGGCACGGAGAAGTTCCAGGCAGATCCTCACTGGCGCGACCACATCCTCTTCTATGAATATTTCCACGGTGACAACGGAGCGGGGCTGGGCGCAAGCCATCAGACCGGCTGGACCGGGCTCGTGGCGAAGACCATTCAGCTGTACGGTTTTTTGGACGCCAAGAAGGCGCTGGAAGGGGGCAAGAGTTCCGCGTTCGTGAAGGGCGGCCACGGGGAAAGAGGGTAGGACTTTCCCGACCACACCATGCACTTTTAGTGAATAAAGACACGCCCAAGGAGATGCCGATGATCCACTCAACAGTGAGGATAGTGACCGATGCTAAAAGGCGGGAAGAAGCATTTGCGATCCTCCGCTCTATGGCCGAGCGGACGAGGGTCGAGTCCGGCTGCATCACCTGTCGGATATACCGGGACACGCAGGAAGAGCACTCGATCATGCTCGAGGAGATATGGAAGGAAGAAGAGGACCTGAATCGGCATCTCCGCTCGGACGAATACCGGAATGTGCTTCTTGTTATGGAGATGGCCGTGGAACAGCCCGAGATCAGGTTCGAGACCATCTCGCGGACAAACGGCATAGAGATCATCGAGAAGGCGAGAAGGGCAGCATAATCGCCATCTAAATAAAACTAACAAAGGAGGAAGTCATGAAACGCATTATCATGTATCTGGTAGTGTTCTGTATAGTTGCGCTTGTGGGAGGGCCCGCCTTTGCCAAGCAGACGTTGGTCGAGACCGTGGCAAAGGGGTGTGATAAGGAACTCAACACGTACTGCAAGGATGTGACGCCGGGAGAAGGGCGTGTTCTCGCCTGTCTCTATGCGTACGAGGACAAGCTGTCGGGCCAGTGCGAGTACGCGCTCTACGATGCTGCGGTGCAGCTCCAGCGGGCGGTGGAGGCATTGAGCTATGCAGTGAACGAGTGCCGGGACGATCTGACGAAGTTCTGCTCCGATATCAAGCCCGGCGAGGGGCGGCTGCTCCAGTGCCTCGACAAGAACAACGCGAAGGTCAGCAAGCGGTGCAAGCAGGCCTTGAAGGACACGGGGCTGAAGAAATAAGCGAACCCTGAACGATCCTCTTTGTCCCTCTCCGGGAGGGGAGGGACAAAGACAGGATCCGAACTTTGAAAAGCCGATGTGCATGGCGCGGCTCTTTGTTCACTCCGCGCCGACCTGAAACCAACTGGTGTGTCTATGATGAAAGGGGAAAAACTATGAAACGGTCTGTGAAGTATGGATGGTTAGTCGTAAGTCTGTGCGTCGGTCTCCTTGTTGGTGGATGTGCCACATATTACAAGGTGACGGATCCACAATCGGGCAAGGAATATTACACAAAGGAAATTCATAACCTCAACGGTAGCGCGGTGAGAGTGAAGGATGCTCATACCGGTAAAAACGTCTCGCTTCAGATTTCGGAAGTGAAGGAGATCAGTGCGAAAGAATATAAAGCTGGTCTTGCTGCTCTAGTGAGTATGCCGACGTCGACACCGGCCCCAGAAGCGGCTCCGGCACCGGCAGCAGAACCGAGTTCTGCACCTACTGGTGCGAAATAACTTCCGTTCCCCCACCCTGCGCTGAACACGGGGAGGTGGGGAAGTTAACGGATGCCTGCGGTGCATCGGAGCCGAAGGCATGCCGGTCCGTTAAAATAAAGGGAGGCTTGAATATGGCACTTACAAAGGAGCATAGAATGAACGCGATGACCCGCCGTCAGCGCGTCGTGACGTGCATAGTTCTGCTGGCCGCGATGGCGGTCGCTATCTTCTCGGCCCCGGCGCACGCACAGGCCGTTGCACCCGCCAACCAGTGGACGTTCTCGATAACACCTTACGTCTGGCTGCCGAATATCAATGGCACGCTGAAGTACAGTGTTCCGCCGGGTACAGGAGGGAGCCCGGATGTCGAGGCCGGACCGAACGACTATCTCCAGAACCTTCAGGCCGTCATAATGCTTTCGGGCGAAGCTCGCAGTGACAGGTGGTCGGTGTTTACCGATATCATCTACCTGTCCTTTTCCGATGAGAAGAGCTCGGTCAAATCAGTCAATTTCGGAGGCAATTTCGTGAGCTCCAGCGTGAACGTTGGGACGAGTTCATCGTTCCGGGGTACGGCCTGGACGCTCGGCACAGGCTACGCAGTCCAGACAAGCCAGGCCTGGACGCTTGACGTTTTCGGAGGTCTGCGTTACTTCAGCCTACAGGCCTCGACCAATTGGCAACTCACGACGACAATAACCGGACCGGGTAGCGGGGAAACGTTTCCGCGAACCGGCAGTATTTCCGAGGGGGCGGACCTATGGGATGGGATCATCGGTCTCAGGGGGCGCGTTCTGCTTGGCAGCAGCCACTGGTCGATCCCGTACTACCTCGACATCGGCACGGGTTCGTCGAGCCTGACATGGCAGGGGATGCTCGGCATCGCCTACTCGTTCAAGTGGGGCGAGGTGAAGCTCGCTTACCGTGACCTTTACTATGACCAGAAAGACGACAAGTTTGTCCAAAACCTGCGCTTCAGCGGTCCGGCGCTCGGTGCGACGATTCGCTTCTGATCCTCTTTTCAGGCGGAAAGATTCTGTCCACAATGTGGCCAGGCCTTCAGGCAAAGGGAAAATTGATATTGCCACCTTTACGGGCGCGACCAATAAATTGTGGAGTAGATTAGCAACCTGTCGAAACGCGTATGGGCCTACGACCGAATGTCCTTCATCGGGCCGCAGGACGAGGCGTTCGACGAGGCGAAGGCAAAAGGCTGGACAGTTGTAGACATGAAGAACGACTGGAAGATCATCTCCCCACTCGAGAATAGACACTAGGAGGTAACAAAATGCGCGTATTCCTGGTTGTATTTATGTCGCTATTTGCGAGCGGGTGTTTGGGGATACCAAAAGGTGTAAATGCCGTCAGCGATTTTGATTCTAATAAGTATGTGGGAAAATGGTATGAGATTGCTCGGCTTGATCATTCCTTTGAGCGCGGACTAGATAGAGTAACCGCTGAATACTCTTTGCGTGATGATGGCGGGGTGAGGGTAATAAATAGAGGATTTTCGACCGCAGAAAATAACTGGAAAGAAGCTGAAGGTAAAGCCTACTTCGTTGGAGGTCATACGAGGAGTATTTGAAAGTTTCATTCTTTGGTCCATTTTACGCTTCATATGTAGTGTTCGGGCTGGATAAAGAGAAGTATCAATATGCTTTTGTGGCAGGTTATAACAAATCTTATCTTTGGTTTCTATCAAGAACGCCGACTGTAAGTAATGAAATTATTTACCAGTTTGTTAAAAGATCCAAGGATCTTGGTCTTGATACTGATCATCTGATATTTGTTAAGCACAATTAGCCTAACAAGGGGCTTCACCGGATGCCAATTCCGCTGCTCCATTGCTGACGTTGAGCATGGTCTTTATCGCGATGATGGCGCCCTGATTGGCAGCGGCTCTAAACACGGCAGGCCGGTGGGCGAATACAAGTGACGAGTGACTGATAAGGAGGACAGACTATGAGAGCCTGGTCCAAACACCCCATTATCTACGAGATCAATACCTGGGTCTGGCTGCGTGAACTCAGCCTGAAATACCGGAAACCGGTGGATCTCTCGACGGTCCCGGAGCAGGAGTGGGATGCCATCGCTGCTCATGGCTTTGACGCCGTGTGGTTCATGGGAGTCTGGGAGCGGAGCCCTGCCGGGATCGAGATCTCCATGCGGAACAAGGGTCTCCTTGAGGATTTCAGACGGGCCCTCCCTGACTTTTCAGCGGAGGACAATGTCGGCTCGCCCTACTGCGTGCGACGCTACGTCGTGGATCAGCACCTCGGCGGTCCGAAGGGACTCGCAGCTGCGCGAAGCATGCTCCGGAAACGCGGGCTGCGGCTTATCCTTGACTTCGTTCCCAACCACGTGGCGCCGGACCACCCCTGGGTCATCGAACATCCCGAATACTTCGTGCAGGGGAACGCTGACGATGCGAGGAACGATCCGGCATCCTTCGTTGCGACGGGAGGAAAGGTGTTTGCCTGCGGCCGGGATCCCTACTTCCCGGCGTGGCCTGATGTGCTCCAGCTCAATGCCTTTCAGCCGGGGCTACGGCAGGCGGTGATCGATACGATCTCGGAGATCGCCGGACAATGTGACGGGATCCGGTGCGACATGGCCATGCTCATGCTGAACAACATCTTCGAGCGCACCTGGGGGGCCCGTGCGGGAGCAAAGCCGGCCAACGACTACTGGACGACGGTCATCCCGGCGATCAAAAAGAAGCATCGGGAGTTCAGGTTCATCGCCGAGGCATACTGGGACCTGGAGTGGGAACTGCAGCAGCAGGGGTTTGATCAATTGCTACGACAAGAAGCTCTATGACCGGATGGAACACGGGGATGCTGAGAACGTGCGTCTGCACCTCCTGGCGGATCCCTCCTACCAGGAGAGGATGGTCCGGTTCATCGAGAACCATGACGAGCCCAGGGCTGCGGCCACCTTTCCGGACGGAAAAGGGCGCGCTGCAGCAGTGGCGGTCCTCACCCTGACTGGGGCAAAGCTTCTGCATGAGGGGCAATTCGAGGGAAGGAAGGTGAGGCTGCCGGTCTTTTTGGGCCGTCGCCCGGCAGAGCACCTTGATCATGAACTCGCGGCCTTCTACGGACGTCTACTGAACGCGATTGGTCGTGATGTCTTTCGGAACGGTGCATGGCGCCTCTGTGAGCGGAGCGGCTGGCCCGACAACCAGAGCTACCTAAATATTCTGGCCTGGTGTTGGGCAAAGGACGATGAACGCTATATCATCGTTATCAATTTCAGGCAGGAAACCGCCCAAGCGCGTGTCCAGGTGCCGTGGGACGAGCTAAGAGGAAAGATGTGGCGCCTCAGCGATGTTTTGTCTGGAGAGACCTATGACCGAAGCGGGAACGAGATGCGGGATGCCGGCCTGTACGTTGACCTGAAACCCTGGCAATACAACCTGTTTCGGATCCGTTCGATGTGAGCGATGACATGTACGACGTAAAGCAGGAACAGTATACTACCATCATTCGTGAAATGATCAGGCATGAAAAGGAGGGGTTCCACCCTGGGGAACCATGATCCCGGCCTTGATGTGCGCTTTTGAGTCCGATGCAAAAACAATGAGAATGTGGAGGTTGCCGTCATGAACCCGCTCCTGAACGAGATACGCCGCAATCCACTGCTGTGGTTGCTGGTGTTCGTGCCGATGGTGTTCATAGCCGAGCATCTTCTGTCCGATTCCCCGACGCTACTCTTCTCGCTGTCGGTCCTCGCCATCGTGCCGCTCGCTGCGCTGCTCAGTCATGCCACAGAGTCGGTTGCCGCCAAGACTGGCGATGCAGTCGGAGGACTGCTCAACGCCACGCTGGGTAACCTGACCGAGTTGGTCATCGCCCTAGCCGCGCTGCGCGCCGGGGAATACATGCTGGTAAAGGCTTCCATTGCCGGGGCGATCGTCACCAATACGCTGTTCATGCTGGGTGCATCGTTTCTGCTGGGCGGTCTCAAGCACCACGTGCAGGAGTTCAACAGGGCGGGCGCACGGCTCCAGGCGGGTCAGTTATTCCTGGCGACGATCGCGCTGCTCCTGCCGTCCGCCGTGGGCGCCGCGGACTCTGTGGGGACCGCGGCCTTCACGGAGAAATTGAGCGTTTCCCTGGCAATCCTGCTGATCGCGATCTATGGCCTCGGGCTGCTCTTCTCGCTCAGGACGCACCGCGATTTCTTCGGCGCCGCTGAGCCCCATGGGGTGGAAGAAGCGGCTCCGTGGCCGATCGGCCTGGCGTTGGGGACCCTGGGTGGCGTGACAGTGCTGGTCGCGCTGGTCAGCGAGATCTTCGTCGAGTCCGTGCAGGGCGCCGCGCTAGCACTGGGGATGTCCAAGGCCTTCGTCGGGTTCATCGTTGTGGCGCTGGTAGGTGCCGCAGCGGAAATGGCCGCAGCATTCTCGGGGGCCCGCAAGAACCGGATGGACCTGAGCGTCGGTATCGCGTTAGGAAGTTCGACGCAGATCGCCTTGTTCGTGGCGCCGGTGCTGGTGCTGACCAGCTACGCCCTTGGCCCGACGCCGATGACCCTGCAGTTCTGGCCCGGCGCCGTGCTCATGGTGCTGATATCTACGGTCACAGCGGCCTTGGTCTCCAACAGCGGGCGCTCGGCATGGTTCGTTGGCGTGCTGGTACTGGCGGTCTACCTGACCTTCGCCATCACGCTCTACCTGCTGCCGCCCCGCGTGCCGTGAGCCGGGTACCGCGGTATTACGACGGAGAAAGACAAATAATTCAACGCTGAAATACACTGAGCTGTTTATGATTTTTTATGAATCAAGTTATAACAGCCTACATCGTAGCTTGATCATATTTTTTTCAGCGTTGAGAGAGACATTCTTGAATTATGTCTTACCATTTCTAGAACGAATGATCCATAGTATTACACTTCAGGTAGAACGAAGAGGAGGCTTGCATGCCTGAACAGGAAAAAGAGAAGCGCGCACGAGTGCTGGACCCGGTTAGCCGCATTTCGGAGATAATCTTCGGCGTGCTTATGGCGCTGTCGTTCACAGGATCACTCAACGCAGCGACGGCCGGGCGCGAGGAGGTCCGTACGGTGATGCTGACAGCGCTCGGCTGCAACCTCGCGTGGGGGCTGGTCGACGCTGTCATGTACCTCGTGGCAACGCTGACCGGGCGGGCGCGCAACCAGACGCTGCTGCGTATGGTCCGCAGTGCTTCGGTCCCGCAGTCGGCGCACGCAGGGATCGCCGAGGCCCTGCCCGGCCGCATGGGAGAGGCGATGGGCGCAGAGGGCCTGGAAGACATACGCCGGCATCTCCTGGCACTGCCCGACTCACCCGCCCGAGCACGCCTCGGCCAGGACGACTTCCTCGGCGCTCTCGGAGTGTTCCTGCTTGTCGTCCTTTCGACCTTTCCGGTCGTGGTGCCGTTCATGTTCATTTCCGAGACGGCTTTTGCTATGCGCGCCTCGAACGCGGTCGCGCTGGTGATGCTGTTCATCGGCGGCTACCGACTCGGACACTATGCCGGCGGAGTCGCCTGGCGGACCGGGCTGGCGATGGCTGCTGTCGGAGGTGTCCTAGTGTCCATCATCATGGCGCTCGGGGGATGAACTTGCGGAACATGTGGATGATCGGTATTGCCGCGGCAGCAGGGCTGCTGCTGGGAGCGATGATCTGCAACGCGCAGGAAGGCGGGATCAAAACGGCGCCGTCTTCGACCACCGATGCGCCCAGCTGGACATATTCCGCAACGGGCATGTACTATTCGTTCCGGAATCAGGACGACTTCCTGCTCGCCGTCGCAACGGCCGAGCGCGGGCCACTGCATCTCGAGGCCCGCTACAATTACGAGGCCATCGACAGCGGCTCGCTGTTCGCCGGCTGGAAGTTCTCGGGAGGAGAAAAGCTGACCTACGAGCTGACGCCGATCCTCGGAGCGGTGTTCGGCCAGAAGGAGGGGATTGCGCCGGGTTTCGAGGCGACCGTTGCCTATGGCGTCGCTGACTTCTACATAGAAACGGAGTATGTGCGCGACATCGAGGTCCGGGAGGACAGCTTCACCTACGCGTGGAGCGAGCTCGGCTTCACTCCCCTGGAGTGGCTGCGCTTCGGCCTCGTCGGCCAGCGCTCGATGATCTATCAAAGCGACCGCGATATCCAGCGCGGCCTGTTCGCGCAGCTCATGCACCGCAAGATGACCCTCGGGGTGTATGTCTTCAATCCCGATGATAGCGACAATCGGTTCGTGGTCTTCTCGCTCGGAGCGCAGTTCTAGCAGGGGTATGGGTTCCCTTGCATCAGGCGGACCAGCCATGGAAGGAAGCAGGCGTGTCAGCCGCGGTCACCGCGGGTATCATTCGCGTGAAGCCGGTAAAGCTAGATGCAAATCACGGAAAGATGTGTAATATCTTTGAGGTCGTCCTTCATGAAGCGAGTGATCGTGCTCATATTGCCGTACCTCGCAATCGCGATGCTGCTTAGCAGTGTCGGCACGGCGCAGGCGCAGCAGCTCGAACCCCGGGCCTACTCGCCGGCACCCGTCGGTGTGAACTACTTCGGCCTGGGCGCCCTGTACTCGAGCGGCGGGGTGGTCACCGACCCTTCCTTGCCGATCCAGAACGTTCAAGCCAGGGTCTACACCGCCGCTCCCTACTACGGGCGGACGTTCGGTCTCTTCGGGCGTCTGGCGAGTGTGAACTTGTCAACGCCTTTCGCTGAGGCCAAGGTCCATGGTGACGTTCAGGATGTAAGCCACAGCATCGAGCGTTCCGGGCTGCTCGACCAGCAGCTGCGGTTCGCCGTGAACCTGCTCGGCGGGCCGGCGCTAACGCCACGGGAATTCCGCCAGCACAAACCGGAGACCACCCTTGGCGCGAGCATCACCGTCAATGCCCCCTTCGGCCAGTACGACCCAGCGAAGCTGATCAATCTCGGCACCAACCGATGGGCATGCAAGCCCGAGTTGGGGCTCTCGCAACCGGTCGGCAATTGGTTCTTCGAGCTCTACGCGGGGGTCTGGCTGTTCGAGGCCAACGACAATTTCTTCGGCGGCCAGGTCAAAAGGCAGGACCCGCTCGCATCGTACCAGGCGCACATCATATACCAGGTTCGTCCGGGTCTGTGGGCAGCCGCCGACTTCACCTACTACGTCGGTGGGGAGACAACGCTCAACGGCCAGCCCCAGAACGACCGGCAAGGCAATACCCGCGGCGGGCTGACACTCTCGGCCCCGATCAAACAGGACCAGTCCTTCAAACTGACCTGGGCGCGGGGAGTGTCGACGCGGATCGGCTCGAGCTTCGACACGATCGGAGTTGCCTGGCAGTTGATCTGGTTCTGACCGGGGCGGGGATGGTGAATTCAGCAACGAGCGAATAGGATACTAAACAGCTTTGAGGATCAAGGATGCTCTTCAGCTCGCGACAGAGAGCTTCAATGCTTGCATCAGTCCTAAGAAGCCCTAGGGATGTTGTTTCCTTCGTTGCATAACGAACGTCAGCAGCGTCGGTTAAAAGGTGATGGCAAAGATGATCTCCGGGTAGGTAGAGCTGCAGGAGCTATAGACCGCTTCATCACAGGAGAGATATTTCTCATAGACGATTCCGGCGCCGAAGTAGCTTCCATGGCTGGATAGAAAATAGATGCCGGCACGGCCGCCGACGGAAGTGAGATCGTCGTGATTCTCGATCATCGTCCACCGGTAGAAGGCACCGATATAGGGCCTGATCGCACTGTTGGTGGGCACGACGTACCGTAATGCAGGGCTGATCTTGGTGATGCCCGGGTCCCCGCTCGACCAGGACTCAGCGTCCAGGCCGAGCTCAAGGCCCTTCGCGACGAAATAGCCGAATCCTACGCCGACGATGAGATAGGACTGGTCGAAGGCATATCCGTTCCCCACAACAACGGAGAGCCGCATGCTGCCGTCGGCGAAGGGATCGCGGCCTGCGGCGTTGGCAGGGAGTGTCGCGCAAAGGAGCAGGAAGGCAACTACAGTGAACATAGCAATGGTCCGGGTCGTGATCGACAGTGATATCATGGGTTTTCCTCCGGAAAAGAGCGGCAGCCCCGTCACAGCAGGCAGGCGATATGCTATTATTATAGGTGAGCCGGTCGATAAATACAAGTGACCTTGCGTACATCGGTCATACTATAACATAGTGCGTCGATTACGTATCTTGAAGGGTATTGCTGCCTCAGTCATCAATGTTCTCGGCCTTGGTAACCGTAGTCTTGAGCCTGCGAAAAAAAGGAGGGATCTGCATATGCGTCCCAAGCTTCCCATGCCCCGTGACATCACCCATACGACCTTGTCAGTGCTCTTCATAGGAGTGCTCATCGCGGCAAGCTTCTGGATCCTGCGCCCCTTTCTGATCTCCGTTATTTGGGCAGGCGTGATCGTTATTGCCACGTGGCCGATCCTCGAAGGACTCGAGGCGCGGGTCGCGAAGAAGCGGGGACTTACCGTGGCAATAATGACGGTTGCGATCCTGCTCATTGTTCTTATCCCGGTGACGCTCGCTGTTCTTACCATCGTTGGTAATGCTGAGAACATTGCCGCCCGAGTCAGTTCGCTGGTTTCGTTCAACATCGGATCGCCGCCGCACTGGCTCGAACGAATTCCACTTAAAGGAGAGAAGCTCGCTGCACAATGGAGAGAGTTTGCCGCTCTCAGCCCTGAAGAACGCTCGTCCCGGGTGACCCCTTATGCGCTACCGGTAATGCAGTGGTTCATTGCAAAGGCCGGGAGCTTCGGCATGACCATGCTTCAATTTTTGTTGACCACGATCATAGCGGCCATCCTGTACGCGAAAGGAGAGGTTGTCAGGTCAGGAATCCTGAGTTTTGCCAGACGCCTGGCCGGACCGCGGGGAGAGGATGTCGCCGTTCTCGCGGCAAAGGCGATCCGGAGTGTAGCGCTTGGGATCGTCTTGACGGCGCTCATTCAGACAGCCCTGGGCGGCGCCGGGCTGTTCATCACCGGCGTCCCGGCGGCGGCATTATTGACTGCAGTGATGTTCATACTCTGCTTGGCTCAGGTCGGCCCAGCCCTGGTGCTGGTCCCTGCGATTATCTGGCTCTACTGGCAGGACAGCGCTCTTTGGGGCACCATCTTGCTCATCGTCACGATCATCGCTCTTACCATAGACAACGTGGTCCGTCCCGTTCTCATCAAAAAGGGAGCTGACTTGCCTCTGTTGTTGATCTTCGCCGGTGTGATCGGCGGTCTCATCGCCTTCGGCATCATCGGTCTCTTCATTGGGCCGGTAGTTCTTGCCGTCACCTACACGCTGCTCAAGGCATGGGTGACCGGCGATGTGCAGGAGGATGAGACTGGTTTAGGGACTGAGTGAAAGGTCCTTCGCAGTTCATTGAGCGACGCGTCAGCCTGAGAGCTGACAAAAATGGTTAACCGATATGACTCGGGGATTGCCTCCGCATCCTCTGCAGCGAAAAGAATTTAATATTACGCGCGTTGAATTCAAGGAGGAATTATATGAAGATCATCAGTGCTATTGTCATGACAGCAATTCTGATGCTCACGTTGGTCCTGCCGTCGTTGGCGGAAGCTGCAGACGGTGGAAATCCGAGCTTCGTCATTACGGAGGCATCGATCAGCGTGGAGAAAGTCGAGGACGTGAACTACAAGGCCCGGACCGTGACGCTCAAGGATGACGAAGGCAAGGTAAGGACGGTAAAGGTGGCCGACCATGTGAGAGACTTCAACAAGGTGAAAAAGGGAGACATGGTCACGATCGAGGTTAACGAGACCGTGTCGGTCGAGGTCCAGCCCGGTCCCGGCGATACGATGAACATCGCCGCTGAATCGCAGTCCAGCGCGGCCCCAGGAGCGAAGCCGTCAAGCACCCGCATCATCGAGGGCAAATTGAAGACCCGGGTCGAGGCCATCGACTACGAGGCGCGCACCATTACATTCAAAAACCGTAAAGGCGTCCTGACAACCTACAAGGTCGGCGAACAGGCAAAGCAGTTCAATGAGATCCACCGCAACGACATGCTCGTGATCGAATACTCGCAGACGATGGCGGTTTCGGTCAAGTAAGCAGTATTCGGAGCAACGCTGCAGGATGGTCGATTGAAGAAGGAATGGGATCCATGACTACCCCGGTACCGGCATACCGCTCAAGACCACGGACGACCTATGCATGCTCGCAAGGAGGTACCTCTATCGCGCACCCGTTATGCAAACAACGCATAAGGTGGATAATGGACTAGGCCACAGGCTTGTTTCTCGGCCTCAGGCGGATAAAACGAAGGTAGTTACAGGAGCATGATCATGATAAAAAAAATGCTGACACGGAGAAACGGGGATTCCGGCTGGAAGAAGGCAGGGGGCCTCCTGGTACTGGCCGTGATCCTGGGCGCGATGGCGCCTCCCAGCTTCGCCGAGAACACCGATAGCGACGGTGCCGTCAAACCCCGGCCGCGTATCGGCCTTGTCCTGTCCGGCGGCGGCGCCCGCGGAGCAGCGCACATCGGCGTGCTCAAGGTGCTGGAAGAGCTGCACGTGCCTATCGATTACATTGCCGGCACCAGCATGGGCTCGATCGTCGGTGGCTCCTACGCCTCGGGCAACACTATCGACCAGATGTTGATCGATATCAGCACCATCAAGACGGCGGATCTGGCAACGGACGCACCGCCGCGGCAGGACATAGCGTTTCGGCGCAAGCAGGACGATCTGAAGAACTACATCGGACCCGAACTGGGTGCCCGCGGCGGATCGCTGCTCCTGCCGAAGGGCGTCGTGACCGGAGTGGGACTGGAAGCCATGCTGCGCGATCTGGCAAAGGTCAAGGGCTCCATTGACTTCGACAGGCTGCCGATCCCGTTCCGCGCGGTGGCCACCGACCTCGCGACCGGCAAGATGGTGGTATTCCGCTCGGGCGACCTGGCTGCCGTCATGCGCGCCAGCATGTCGGTGCCGGGTGCTATAGCGCCGGCCGAGTTGGACGGCAAGATGCTCGTGGATGGCGGTCTCACGCGCAACCTGCCGGTGGACGTGGCGCGCGACATGGGGGCCGACGTCGTCATCGCCGTGAATCTCGGCACGCCGCTCATGAGGCCCGACCAGATCAATTCGCTGCTCGGCGTCACGGGCCAGATGATCAACATTCTGACCGAACAGAACGTGCAGGCATCGCTTGCATCGCTCAAGCCGAGCGACATCCTCATCCTGCCCGAGCTGGGGGATTACTCGGCCGGCGATTTTGACCACATGCCGGACACGGTGTCCATCGGTGAGGCCGCCGCGCGGAAGGTCGCAGCCCAGCTTTCGCGCTACAGCCTGCCGCCGAAAGCAGTATGCGGAGCTCCGGCGCCGGCAGATGGGAGCGGCAGGCCGCCGACACCAGACCGGTGTGATGAGATCCGTGTCGAAGGCCTGCACCGCGTCAATCCCAAGGTGGTCATAGAGGAAATGCAGACGCAGGCAGGCAAACCGCTGGATACCAAGGTCATCGACGCCGACATGCGGCGCATCTACGGGCGGGGAGATTTCGAGCACGTCGGCTACCATCTCATCGAGGAGCCGGGGAAGCGGATCCTGGTGGTCGACGCGGTGGAGAAATCCTGGGGGCCCGACTACCTGCGTTTCGGCCTCGCGCTGTCCTCCGACTTCGAAGGCGACGCCTACTTCAATGTGCTCGCCAGCTACCGCCGCACGTGGCTCAACAGCCTGGGAGGCGAATGGCGCAACGATGTGCAGTTCGGTCAGGCGACAACAATTCAGGTCGGAGTTCTACCAGCCGCTGTCCGTCAACCGGTATATCTTCGTGGCGCCGATATTCGAGTACAACCAGTATCTCCATGTGGGTATTCCAGGATGGCACACCGCTCGCCCGCTACAACAACCGCAGCACCACCGTCGGGCTGGACCTGGGCAGCCAGTTCACCAAGTACGGCGAATTGCGCGTCGGTCTAGTGGCCGGCCCACGCACGTTTACGTTGAATTCGGGGCCTCCGGATCTTGCACCGCCGGATGGGAAGGCGGACATTGGCGCGGTGCGCGCCCGCTTACGGATCGACCAGCTTGACAGCGTCAAGTTCCCGCGCAGCGGCTATTCCGTCACGGCGGAGATACTTGATTCGGAACCCGGGCTGGGCGCCCACGACGACTATACAAAATGGGATGCCAATCTTCTTTACGCCATATCCTTCGGCGCCGACACTGTGCAGTTAGCGTACAAGGGGGGTGGGGCGATTGGTTCCAATCCGCTGCCTGCATACGATCAGTTCTCCTGGGGCGGGTTCCTGCAATTGTCGGGTTACCGGACCGGGCAGTTCTACGGCGAGTCCCTTTCCTTCGGCCGGTTGGTGTATCTCCGGAAGCTGTCCGAAGGGACGCTGACGGAAGGCGTGTATGCCGGCGCTTCCTTGGAGGCTGGCCGGATCGGCGGCCCCTTGGTCCCCGGCAGCCCGACCGGCCTGCTCACGTCGGGCTCGCTGATTTTTGCGCTCGACACGCCGCTCGGGCCGATATATATCGCCTACGGCATCGCAGAGGGGGACAACAGAAGCTTCTACTTCTATCTCGGAAGGCCCTGATACTGATGGACCATTGGGCAAAGACCGCGTTCCCGGGAAGGCCGGGAGCAACGTTGCGAGCGTGCTTTGATCATCACGGAAAGTTTCCGTTGAGGAAACAGAAACAGGGAAAAAGAATTATTATGATAAAATTACCTTCTTCAGTGTCCAATTGCTCTTTTTAGGGTGAAAGGCTTTTTATACGCGGCCTAGTCATATTTGTGATCTGGCCCGTGGACGAACTCAATATTATGGAGGATACCAAACATGAACAGAGGCGCATGGTTTGTAGTAGCAGTGCTGATTATGGTGATCGGATGCTCTTCGATCCCGCTCACGACGAACTACGATTACGATACGACTGCGGACTTCACGGCCATGAAGACTTTCGGCTGGATGCCTCCAGCAGGCAATGCCGTCGGCGATGACCTGCTGGTAAAAAGGATCAGGAGTACTGTGAACGCCCAGCTTCAGGCAAAGGGCCGCACGGAAGTAGCGGAAAACCCTGATTTTCTGATCGCCATGCAGCTTTCCGGCAAGACCACTTACGGCGGCTCCACGGCGGTCGGTGCCTCGGTCGGCATTCCCGTAGGCAGGGCGGGGACGATTTCCGTGGGCGGCGGAAAGAGCAAGCCCCACGAAAAAACGGAGGGCACGCTGGTCTTGGACTTTGTGGACGCAAAGACACAGTCTCTCGTCTGGCGGGGGACAGCTACGGCAGCGGTCGTGCCCAAAACCTCACCGGAGGAGCAGCAGGAGCGTATCAACCAGGTGATTGCGGAAATGCTTTCGCATTTTCCGCCGAAAAAGTAAAGCTCGACCGGGACATGCTAGCGCGCCGATCAGAAATCACTTCGAAGGAGGGAAATGTTCAGAAGTGATGACCCGGCAGACAGCAGGACGTAACGGAAAAACGTATAGCGGCACGCGCATCACGATCTTGAACAGCCTCTTCATTGCCGAAGAGGCGCGTTGACGGAAACGCATCTAGGATCCGTTGCATGAGGAACTTTGGAGGCAGGTAACGTATGCTGAAAAATGTTCTGTTATTAATTGTGCTGCTCCTGTCACAAGCAAGCAGCCCGACCGTTTATTCTGCAGATTCTCCGCAGCCCGCTGCGGGCAGGGAGGACGTCGTGCAGACGGCGCCTATCAGGATCGATGGAGCGGCACTGTTCCCAGTCCGGGGAATTTCGGCACATCCGGCCGGGGAGAGGGCCGATGCCATTGCCGATCGGATCATAGCGCTTGCCGAAGATCCTGCAGTGAAGGCCGATTCCGTGGTTGCGGTCGAATCGGACCACAGCACCGACATCATGGCCGGCGACCGGTTCATCATGTCTGTTTTTGACGTTGATGCCGGACTGGACAGGGTGCCCCGCCAGGTGCTGGCAAAGGCATATGCTGCCAAGATTAGGATGACTATCGAATCATACCGCCGGGATCGTGGTTCCCGGAGCATTGTGCGGGGTGCCGCAGTAGCTGCGGGTGCTTCGCTTGCGCTCATCGCGCTGATCCTGCTGATCCGATGGGGATTCCGCAAGCTGATCGTACTGGTTGAGGATCGTTTCACGATGCGGATCCGGGAACTGCAGGCCAAATCCCATGATATCGTCCGGACAGAATGGATATGGACTGTCCTCAGGAGCGCACTGAGGACGGTCCGGATCATCCTGGTCCTGATCCTCGTTTTCTTTTACATCGAATTGGTGCTGAGCCTCTTCCCGTGGACGCGGTCTTATTCGGTCCCAATGCTCGACCTGGTTCTTACGCCTCTTCGTAGCATCGGGATTGCCGTTCTTGATTACCTTCCGAAGCTCGTTTTTTTGATCATCCTGTTTTTTGTCACGCGGTATGCGCTCAACCTCCTGCGGGTGTTCTTCCTGGGTGTCCAGCGCGGCAAGATCACCTTCATTGGCTTCGAACCTGATTGGGCGCTACCAATCTACAAACTTGCCCGTCTTGCCGTCATCGCCTTCACGATCGTGGTGGCCTATCCATACATCCCGGGCTCCGAATCTCCGGCCTTCAAGGGCGTGTCGCTCTTCCTCGGCATCGTTTTCTCCCTCGGATCCTCATCGTCCATCTCGAACATCGTCTCGGGATATATGGTCACCTTCCGCCGGGCCTACAAGGTGGGGGACCGCGTGAAGGTCGGCAATCAGACGGGCGAGGTCACCGAAATTCGGCTTCAGGCTACGCACCTCCGGACGATCAAGAACGAGGAGGTCATCGTCCCCAATTCACTCATCATCAACACTGAGGTGGTCAATTACAGTTCCCTGGCGCGGAAAGGCGGATTGATCCTCCATACGACCGTGACCATCGGCTATGATACGCCTTGGCGGCAGATCCACGCCATGCTGCTCAAGGCCGCGGAGCGCACGCCGGGCCTGCTCAAGGATCCTCGCCCCTTTGTGCTCCAGACCGGGCTGAACGATTTCTACGTGAGCTATGAACTGAACGCCTACACCGACAGGCCCTTGGAGATGGTGTCGATCTATTCGGACCTGCATCAGAACATCCAGGACGCCTTCAACGAGCAGGGGGTCCAGATCATGTCTCCTCACTATCTCGGGGACCCGGCTCAGGCCAAGATCGTCCCGAAGGAGCACTGGTATCAGCCGCCTGCGAAGCGCGATGATGAGGCCGGACCGGTAAAAGAGCATCCGGTCCCGGAGAAGCCCGGCAGAACATGATGAATGCGGCCCCCTTGATTGTGCAGGAGGTGTACCGATGAAATATTCCATGGGACCGGGGTTCAAGAGGAGAGGCTATATCATGCGAAAAATTCATCTGTGCCTCATGACGGGTATGCTCCTGGTGACCGGCGGTGCGTGCGTAAGGACCGCCACTACTCCGGAACGGGCATCGGGGATGTCCGCGTTCGATGGTGTACGGTTCCGCACCGAATGGACAGATTCCGGGACCGTCGTGCTGACCAAGGGCAGGCACGTCGAACCTGCTGAGCCGGGGTCTGCCTCCCAGGTCGGCATCCAGCTCTCGGACAAAGGAGCGAAGGGGATTGTGGACGGCCGGGAGACAGCCGCGGCCGTGCTGATCAGCAGCGGCGGCGGGAGCGGAACATTCTATGACCTCGTGCTCCTGATTTGGGGACCGGACGGTTGGAAGCATACAGACACTGCGCCTCTGGGTGATCGGGTGAAGGTGCATTCCGTCTCTCTTGCTGGCCGGGAGATCATCGTGGACCTGACCGAGCAGGGACCGGACGATCCGATGTGCTGTCCTACGCTTCGCCGAACAAAGCTCTATCTGGTGCAGGACGGACGCCTGAAGGTACACTAAACAATCTGCACTGCATGCCTGGACAGACATAAGTGCAGATTGCCGTGAGACAGGGCTTCTGTTTGGCGGGGGGCAGGTCAATTATCGGTGTGGTAATACGGGTTCGACCAGTAACGGTGCTGTGAAATCCCAAGCATGGAGGAATGAGAACATGAAAAGAAACGTCTTGCTTGTCGCACTCAGCCTTGCGCTGATGTCGCTTCTTTCAGCAGTAACGATTCCGCTCGCCGCAGCTCAAGACACGCCTGCGGTGGATAACAAGCCATTTCCAATCGCCGTTGGCGTGGGACAGGCCGTCAATATCTGTACCACCGGCACCGTAATCTGTCCGGTGAGGTTCACGATGTGCGCCGACATCTCAATTGCCACGATTCGGGAGAGCGACAATGGTCCGGAGATCGTGGGCGTCAAGCCGGGTATGACTCTTTGTTATACGACGTCGGCTAACGCAGTGCGTTTCGCCTACGCGGTGACCGTCCGCTGACGTTTACGGTGTCCGCCATTGGTCCGGCCACGTTACCTACCCCGATTAATGTACTTGTTAGTCAGTTGGATTATTGGGTTGGCAATCTACAACTCCATTATCTTTAATCTTTCATGACAGGGATCAGATTTGATTGAAGTGAAAAATATTGAATGAATCAGTCAGTACCTGATTCTTCCTAAATCGGTTGAAGTTTCCATTCCTTGTAACACTTAAAGTTTGAACCTGCATACTGTAGGATATTTACCCATTATTACCCATACTACAGCATACTCATTCGATATTGTTGACATCTCCCTGTGGCAGGCATACATTTGTGACAAGAAATGGCAATCAGATTGCTTGATGCTTCGAAATGAGAATCTCCAAGGGCATCCTCCCATGGCTATACCACTAGTTTCAGGTAGCCGTAGTTCCGGTGTTATGCTATAATCAGTGAAATTTAAGAGATAGCTCAGGATTTTCACCTTCCTGTCATGCGTCTTCAATTATGCAATGAAACGCCTCCACAGGGAAACCTTTAAAAAGTGAAAGGGAGCTTCGGAGAAATGAGAGTCTTAAAAATATCTTTACAATTCACTGCGTTCGTGATGTTGTTTCTCTTCATGGCGTGCATGCCACAAACAACTAGGTTCGCCTCTATATGGAAGGATGAGACATATCAAGTGCGGCCTGAGAAGATCCTTGTGATCAACGCATTTAGATTTCCCTCGAACAGAAGGATCTTCGAAGAAGATTTCGTGAAGGCATTAAAGGACCGCAGGATAGATGCCGTTGTGAGCTACAACGTTATGCCTGACCCAGTCGTGGACGATAAGGACGTCATTGCGGTACAAGCAAAAGCAGTCGGCGCGGATACCGTGCTGATTAACAGACCTCTTGAAACGGCACAGAAGGAAATTCTGATCTCCGGCGGTATTTTACCCGGGGAGGCATATATTCATACGCAAACAGAGGTCTATGACATGAAGTCGAACAGATTAGTCTTTGGCGCTACAGCGGAAACGTGGTTACAAAAAGATAAGCCTTACGCTGACCAAATACAAGCCTACATAAACGATCTCGTAAATATAATGTCTCGACACAAGCTCTTTTAGAGGATGCGGCGCACTCTTCTTCCTCTCACGAAGTTTCTATTCTTAGTAACACTTCAATTTACACACTGTATTGTACGATCACCTCAAGAAGGTAACCGCCCTGTAAAGTTTATCGGAATGATTGGTTGATTTTGCGGCCACGTTGATGGGCAGAACGAGACCAAGTAGAATCAGAATGAGTATTGACTTCATAGTTATTTCCCAGTGATAAGGTATCTGACTATTCTGCCTATAAAAGTTATCCCTACAGTAATTCCTATCACTACCGCAAGGAAAATAGCAAAATAGAGAGCCAACTTGAAGACCAGATAAAAGAGCGGGAATAAAACTACGCATAGTATTATCGTTAGACAACCTGTAGCAAAATCCCTTGTCTCCAACATAGGGTAGTCCTTTTTTCCCCTTTTCATTTCACGATAAACGGAAAGACTTCGTGTCCCAGCACCTCCTTTTTGATATAAGCATTCAATCCGGTAATGTTAGGTTTACCAATAAAGGAATGGGCGCCTCCGGGTCAGTTTCACTCGTTCACTTCGGTGCGATATCGCTCTGTTTGATACCCGCATCCGACTTGGCTTGATCCATCAATGCGGCGCAGTTGCTGTCCTTCTTATCGCCGAAATCGAGAAGTGGTATCAGCCCGGCCACGGGTATGGTCACCACGGCAAGGCCCACCGCAGCGGCGCCGCGCGTCGCCACTTTTTTCGTGTCAGCTTTGTACTTCGGTTTCATGAGCGTGCCAGTGACAAGGATCGGGCCTCGCAGCGATATCAGGCTGAACCCCTTCGACTGCGACACCAATCTCAGGTGTAGCGATTCATCGGCAAAGTTCACATTACCATCGCCGGTAATATTTACCTTGGGCGTATCAAGCACCAGATCCTGGACTTTGAAATCCCCCTCGACAGCCTTAAAGTTCGCGACCATGCATTGTATCGGGACATTTTTGTCGCCGCCCACTAGCAATAGAAACGAGTTTGCGAAGTCGAGGTTGGATAATCTGAGCGTCAGCTCGCTGATGGTGCCGCCGTCGATGATTAACGCCGCCTCACCGTTCGCCGTTCCCATCATTTGCGAAATTGAGTCTCCGGTGGCGTCGAGCTTTGCGCGTCCGCCAATGATGCCCTGCTTGGAGGCAGTCGGTTTCGGGGGCGGGAGCAGTTGGTCGAGGTGCAAGCCTCTCGCCGTGATATCGGCATGAGTGATGATGTGTGACCCGCGCCCATCCATCGTGATAACCGTGACCAGCTTGCCGCCAGCGATTTCGAAGGCCAGAGGCGCAAGTTTAATCGTACCGTCCTTTATGATGAGATGTGTGTCCATCTTTTCGATCGGGAGGCCTTCGGTAATGATCTTCTCGCCCTTGAAGAGGACATCGGCATCCGCAGCGCGAATTTTTTCGAGGTTGAAGGGTATGATCGGAAGCACCCTGTCACGCGGTTTTTTGCCGATGTTTACGCCGATGAAGCCGCTCAGGTCTTTCAATTCCAGGCTGCGCGATTCCAAGTTGCCGGTGATTAGTTGGGGAATCTTGCTATGGTCCACCGATAGATCTCCGGTCAAATCGCTCTTTCCCACTTTACCCACGATGTGCTCGAATGTCCAGATATTGCCGGTATGGGTCAGGTACCCTGCCAGCTTGTACGCAGGCGTCGGCGGAAAAGGTACGTCGGTGATCGCATACAGCTCTGCAAGATCGCTCCCTTCGAGAACGAAGTTCACCTTTTCCTTTTTGAGGTGCAGGGGATCGAGCAGCGTTCCGTCGATACTGGCCTTGGTCATACCCACTTTCAGGGTTACCTTGATCGGGTATGGTCGGTCGGCGCGGCGCAGCGCAAGCAGCGCTCCGCCGCGGAAACGGAGTTTGGTGTCCATTCCTCTGAATTTTCCTTTACCAATGGCTTCGACCATGGTATCCTGCTCGCCCTTTGCGGCTGTCGTATTGATCACGAGTGACAGGTCGGTGTTGCTCATGGGATCACGGAACGTGAATGTTCCGTTATCGATGGAAAGTGAACCTATGTCGGGGAATTCCCTTTGCTTGCTTGCCTTACCGAAAAAAAAGTTCGGCGTGCCATCCTTGTTTACTTCGAGCGCCAAATGAAAGTCGGACAAGGATATTTCAGGAAATGACAGGCGGCCGATCATGAGCTCTGGCATGCTGATAGTGAAATCGACGCGCTTGATTTGTGCCATGGTCGGTTCTTTACCCCATTCTGCGTTGCCAATCACGATGTCGTTGGCGATGATGCGCGGCCGCAGCGAAAGATGCACTTTCAAATCACCCTTGATCTCAAAGCTTCGGCCCGTCAAACGGGATATTTGGCGCGCTATAAACGGACGAGCCAGATTCGAATTCAAGTCGATCGCACTCACGATCACGGCCAGCAGCAAAAGACCTATGCCTATTCCGACAAGCCACTTTCTCCTTCGGGTCATGATTTATTTAGCTCCTTGTATCTTGTTACCCCGGGCATGCAAGTCGCACGGCTAGGGTTCAAATTGTCGTCTTACCAAGCAAGATGCTCCTTGTTTTTATAATTATAACACGTGCTGTAAGCAAATAGAAAGCAAGGGATTCTAAGTCATAAACCTGCCAAAAAAACACATCCTGGCAATTCTCTGAAAAGTAAATAATCCTCGCTATCCATGCGGGTTTACTTGTTTTCAGAATGTTGGATGGAAGGTAAGGTGCTGCCATAGCAGAGAGGGGAAAGCCTCATCCGTGCCTGACTAGAGATTATGTATTGGGCAAATTCATGAAATGCACGGAGAAATATTTGACCCAATGTGAGACCCCCCGCTTTGAGAAGACTCTTACTTCCCACTACGCCGCGTTTCGAGCTCAAGGGTGACCAACCGGGCGAGCAAAATTGCCGGGTAGAGCTGGCCGATTAGCGCCTCAAGCATCACGAGGGAACGGACAAGCGGGTGGACAGCGGTGATGTCGCCGAATCCGACGGTCGTCAGCGTTACGATGCTGAAATAATAGAACGCTTCACCGCTTGAGGACGCGGCTCGTGACCAGTCCCCGGGCATGCTGAACGCTCCCGGCACAAGCTCCTCGGCGAGGTTGAAGAGAAAGGCGAAGAGCATCGCGATCAAGAGATATAAGGCGATCGCTCCGCGGATTCTATGAGCGGTCACCGGCCCTTCGCGCGATACTTGAAGAAAGATAACATACACCAGTGCTGACAGGGAGAAAAAGGTGAAGAGCGTGTCGCCCACGATCAGCCAGGGGGCCTTCACAACAAGCGCTGCAGACTTGAACAGGATGGCCCCGGTGACGATGACAACCCAGATCCAGCGAAGCGCCTTCTGCCTCACCAGTGTGAAGAGCCCGGCCAGCAACGCGAGGGATAAAAAAAGGACCGAGAAAAGGGTGAAGACATGGCCGAGAAATCTTACCGGAGTTAGGATGAAGAGGTGGAGCGCCAGAAGCAGAAGCATTACCGTGAGGCTCCGCTCTTCTGTCCAGAAGCCGACGAACCGGGGAAAATAGCTTTCTGTATTCCTTTCACGTTCCTGCATGGTAGGTATCCGCGGTCTGCAATGTGTCAAGATCCATTCGTGTGGAAGCACTGACTTCCGGTGCAGTCACTTCTTTTGCTTCGCTCGATCCCCCTCGATTTTTGCTGCGATTCGTCTGAAGAGCATCGTTTCTGAGGGCGTATCCCCCAAGAAATGCTTAAAGTTTAGCATGATAGCCCTTTAACGTCAAATTGGTGTCTCATTGGAGATCAATCCCACGACTTGGAATCCCTCGGCTCCCGCCGGGGGAGGAATGCGTTATAACCTGCGGGAGGTCGCGTCGCTCCTGCAGAGGGGCACCTCTTAAACAGAATATCCAGTCTGGAACATAGTCGCAACGGAAAATGCTCCCTCGAGGCTAAGGTTTTGATTTCGGATAATGAGATAAAAAAAGTAGTAACGTGCCGGATCCATGGCTGGCAAGAGCATCAAGGTTATTTATGGAGGGTCATGGAGCAACGATTATGTAGCGACAGTAATACAAAAGAATTAACTGTTTTTCATAATCATTTATTTTATACTACTGTATTGTTATTATTATGCTATTATTGGAATAAATATAATGTACCTAATGGCAGACTGGGTGCTACGCATCTCATATCTGGCCTGACGATTCCTTTTTTATTTGCAATTATCACAATAAATCCATCCCGATGGCACGGTCATCAAGCTGATCGTCGTTAGCTCGTTGCCGAGCATCAGTACAGCTTGGTCAAGAAGGACAAACTGCCTGTTACAGAAGTGCCGCTGCTATTGGGCCTGGCGGTTGTGTACCGACATGACTCGGCGGCCACAGCGAAGGAATGAGGCAATGAAGCAAGCGGAAGCAGACCTGCGTATAGAACTCGAAGCCCGGTTGCGCTTTGAAATGATGCTGGTGGAGATCTCAACCGGGTTTATCAATATGCCAGCCGGCCAGCTGGATCAAGGCATTAAGGACGCCCAACGCCGCGTCTGCGAATGCCTCGGCCTCGATCGCTCTACGCTCTGGCAGATTTCCGAGAGAGAGTCGGGTGCGCTTCTGCTGACCCACATGCTTCAACCTCCGGGAAGCCCGCAGGTTCTCGATGACATGCAGGCGAAGGATTTTTTCCCCTGGTCGCTGCAGAAAATCCTGGCGGGCGAGGTCCTGGCCATTTCTAAGCTATCGGACTTTCCGCCGGAAGCAGCCCGCGACCAAGAGTCTTTGCGCTTGTATGGAACTAAGTCCACCGTGATGGTCCCCCTGTTAGTAGGAAGAGGGGAGGTATTTGGTGCGATGTCCTTTGCCATGATGAGGGAGGAAAGGGTCTGGTCGGAGTTGCTCGTGAAACGGCTCTATCTTGTCGCGCAAATGTTCGCCAATGCGCTCGCCCGGGAAAAAGCGAACAATAAGCTCCTCGAAGCATTAACCGAGATAGGACGGTTGAAAGAGCAGCTTGAGGCCGAGAACGTCTATCTCCGTGAAGATATCAAAATGGAGCTCAACTTCGATGAGATCATCGGTGAGAGCGACGCCCTTCGGTATGTCATGTACCGGATGGATCAAGTTGCAGGCACCGACGCTACGGTCCTTGTTCTGGGAGAGACCGGGACGGGCAAGGGAGTGGTTGCCCATGCCATTCATAGCCGGAGTCTGCGAAAGGACCGGCCCCTCATCACGGTGAATTGCGCCGCCCTTCCTGCCAACCTGATCGAAAGCGAACTCTTCGGCAGGGAGAAAGGGGCCTTCACTGGGTCCCACGCGCTGCAAATGGGACGGTTCGAAGTAGCCGACAAGGGAACGATCTTCCTGGACGAGATCGGCGAATTGCCCCTGGAACTGCAAGCAAAGCTGCTGCGTGTCGTTCAGGAAGGGGAATTCGAGCGGTTGGGGAGCCCCCGTACCAGGAAAGTAGATGTGAGAATCCTTGCCTCTACGAGCCGAAATCTGCCGGAGGAGATTTCCAAGGGCCGGTTCCGGGATGACCTGTATTACCGGTTGAACGTCTTCCCTATCACCATCCCTCCGTTGCGGCATAGAAAGGATGATGTCCCTCTCCTTGTCGACCATTTTGTGAAGAAATTCAACCGCAAGATGGGTAGGGAGATCAGGACCATTCCCCGGGAAGTAATGAAGTCCCTCCAGGATTATGCATGGCCGGGAAACATCCGGGAACTGGAGCATGTGATCGAACGGGCCGTGATCACTACTCGGGGAACGGTGCTCCACCTTGCCGCACCAATCGGGGCTGGACTGGTCACTGGTCGAAAGGCCGATGCACTTAGCATCAATGATGTGGAGCGGGAGCATATTCTGAAGGTCCTGCAAAAGACCGGCTGGTGCATAGAAGGAGATCACGGCGCGGCCGCCCTCCTCGACCTGAACCCGAGCACCCTGCGTTCGCGAATGCAAAAACATGGAATTGCCCGTCCGAGACGGAATGCGACCACTATGAATAGTTAATACTTTCAGCTTCTACATCCAAGCCTCGAAATATCGTGGCTGCCTCGAAATATCGTGGTGGCTGCGTCATGCCAGAATGCCAGATCCCGCACAGGTCCATTCGTTAATCCTTGCAATTTCAATGTGTTCCCGTGCCTTGGTCCTGCAAACACTTCAGGCACGAAGTTTGATGTCTTTCCGTTGTACCCTCCCCATATGTATTCACTCAAGATTGCCGTGAGACGAGCGCTGGTGACGGCCGGCGGTGCAGTCGGTGATGGTTCAAGGGCGCGGGACAAGGAGCGTGTCATGATTATTACCTCGATAAGAATGACTGTGCCTCAGGAAAAGCGTCAGGAGTTGTTGCAGACAATCAACACGCTCGCCAGTTCAATACGGAAAGAGCGCGGATGCCGGGCTTGCGATTTTTATATGGACATTGAGCACGCTGACACGTTTATCCTGATAGAGGAGTGGGATGCCCAGGAGGACTTCGACCGACACGTCCGTTCCACCGCCTTCAGCGCTCTACTCGGGGCGTTGACGCTCCTGAACGAGCGTCCTGATGTCCGGATCAATGCCGTGTCAGGAACAGCCGGAATGGAGAAGATCAAGGCCGTCCGGGCGGCATGATTAAGGAGTAAGAAGGAACACTATCTGAAGCAAACGATGGCCGGGGAAAGGAGCAATGAGATGGACTGGATCATCAAAACGTTTCAGCAATACCCGGAGCTGGCGATCTTTCTGACGCTAGCGCTCGGCTATTGGGTCGGAAGTCTCAAGCTTGGCAAGTTCAACCTCGGAGCGGTAACCGGCGTATTGCTTGCCGGCATCCTTATCGGGCAGATGCACATCACTATTTCACCGAATGTAAAATCGGTCTTTTTCCTCCTGTTCCTCTTTGCAGTCGGCTACGGCGTCGGGCCCCAGTTCTTCCGGGGTCTGAAGAGCGACGGTGTGCCGCAGGCTATCTTCGCCGCACTCCAATGCCTCACCTGCCTGGTCACGGCATACGTGGCCGCAAAATTTTTGGGCTACGACATCGGCACGGCAGCAGGGCTATTGTCCGGATCCCAGACGATCTCCGCTGTGCTCGGTGTCGCTACAGACGCGATCAATCAGCTCGGTATCTCCCCGGATGATAAAACCAAGCTCATAAATCACATGCCGGTGGCATATGCAGTGACCTATATCTTCGGCACCGCAGGTTCTGCGTGGCTCCTGGCGTCTATCGGGCCGAAACTGCTCCGCGTGGACCTCGCAGCAGAGTGCAAGAAGCTTGAAGCGAAAATGGGTGCAGGAGAGGCAGAGCCCGGGGCTATATCTGCGGCACAGCGATTCGGTATGCGTGCTTACCGTGTGACCAATCAAAACGTCATGAACAAGACCGTTGCTGAGCTCGAGGGGCTGCCCAAGGAAGCACGTGTCTTCATAGTGCGGGTCCGTCATGCAGGCGTGATCATTGAACCCGAACCCAAAACGGTCATTCAGCAGGACGACGTGGTCGTCGTGGCCACACGGCAGGAAGTACTCATAGAGCGCGGGGCTACGATCGGACCCGAGGTTAACGACAAGGAGTTGCTTGATTTTCCTGCGCTGATGCTCGATGTGGTGGTAACGAACAAGTCCTTAGCCGGAAAGACCCTGACGGATCTGGCGGGCAACGAGTCTGCACGCGGAGTGTTTCTACGAAAACTCGTGCGGGCAGGGCAGGAGATGCCATTCACACCGGGCACCACCATTGACCGCGGCGACGTGCTGACTCTGGTGGGCGCCAAGCGTGACGTCGATCGAGCGGCAAGGGAGATTGGATACGCCGACCGCCCGACGAACATGACCGATATGTTCTTCGTCGGTGTGGGTATCGTGTTGGGCGGCCTTGTCGGGGCCTTGACGATCAGGCTTGGCGGAATCCCTTTGAGCCTCAGTACGAGCGGCGGAGCACTCATAGCCGGGCTCGTGTTCGGCTGGTTGCGGTCTGTGAAGAGAACGTTCGGCCGGATCCCGGCCCCCGCACTGTGGATCCTGAACAACGTGGGTCTCACCACCTTTATCGCTGTCGTCGGCATCAGTGCCGGACCAAGCTTTGTGGCGGGTCTAAAACAGGCAGGAGTAAGCTTGTTTTTCGCCGGCATCGTGGTGACCTCGGTTCCGCTGATCATCGGCGTTCTGATGGGCAAATATCTCTTCAAGTTCCACCCGGGCATCAACCTCGGCGCCTGCGCTGGCGCTCGTACGACGACTGCGGCCTTGGGCATGATCGAGGATGTGGCACAAAGCAAGGTGCCTGCCCTCGGTTACACCGTCACCTACGCTGTCGGCAACACCCTGCTGACAATCTGGGGTCTAGTGATCGTATTACTCATGGCATGATTTGCCCGCACGAGAAAGGAGCATACTATGAAAAGCAAAACAAGAAAGACATCGACGTCCCGCGCTGAACAAAAAGAGCTGCTCAAGCTGAGTCCATTCGAGCTCAAGGACAAGCTTATTTCACTTGCTGACGAGAGCGAACGGGAGAGCGACGCGCAGATGCTGAACGCCGGGCGCGGCAATCCGAACTGGATCTGTACTACGCCGCGTGAAGCTTTCGGCACGCTTTTGCAGTTCGGCATTGAAGAGTCTCGACGCGGTATCAGCATTCCCGATGCAGGCCGCATGCCGGAGAAGAAGGGCATTGCGAAACGCTTCGACGGATTCCTCGACGCCAACAGGGATGTTCCCGGCGCAAAGCTGCTTCGCGACTCCTTCGATTATGGCGTGAAGACGCTGAAATTCGATCCCGATGTCTTTGCTCACGAACTCACCGAGAGCATCATCGGCTGCATGTATCCCGTGCCGGACAGGATGCTGCGCTGCACCGAGCGGATCGTGCACGATTACCTTATTCAGGAGATGTGCGCAGGGAAGCCACCGGCGGGCCGGTTCGATCTGTTCGCTGTCGAGGGCGGCACAGCAGCAATGTGCTACATTTTCGATTCCCTGATGCTCAATCACCTGCTTCACCGCGGCGACACTATTGCGCTCGGGGTGCCGACCTTCACGCCGTACATCGAGATCCCTCACTTCGACCGTTACGCGTTCAAGGTCGTGAACATCGATGCGAGCGTAGAATTGCGTCCGGACGGCACCCACACGTGGCAGTACGCGGACAAGGAGATCGACAAGCTGGCCGACAAGCGCATCAAGGCGTTCTTTTTCGTCAATCCAAGCAACCCGCCGTCCTATGCCATGCGCGAAAGCTCGATAAAACGGCTCGTCAGGCTTGTGAAGAACAAACGGCCCGATCTGATCATAATCACCGACGACGTCTATGGTACCTTTGTGCCGGGGTTCCGGTCGTTGATGGCCGAGTTGCCGCAAAACACCATCTGCGTCTATTCCTACTCGAAGCATTTCGGATGCACCGGCTGGCGGCTTGGTGTCGTAGCCGTTCACCAGAACAACATCTTTGACAAGATGCTGGCAAAACTGCCCGCAAAGGATCGAACGGTGCTCAATCGCCGCTACAGCAGCATCACCCTCGTGCCGGAGAAGTTGAAATTCATCGACCGAATGGTGGCGGACAGTCGACAGGTCGCGCTGAACCATACTGCCGGCCTGTCGATGCCCCAACAGATCCAGATGGCCCTGTTCTCCCTCTTCGCGCTACTTGATAAGGCGAACAGCTATAAGACGCTCTGCCAGCTCATCGTGCGTCGGCGTTACCAGGCGCTTTGGGAAGGCTTGGGACTTCCATCGCCACCCGATAAGGACAGGGCCTTCTATTATGTAGAACTCGACATTATGGTCTGGGCCGAAAAGGTTTACGGCCCCGACTTCGTGAAGTTCCTCCGGAAGAACTACGAATGCACGGATATCCTGTTCCGCCTCGCTGAGAAGTCAGGCGTCGTGCTGATGCACGGCGGTGGTTTCGGCGGGCCGGACTGGTCGGTTAGGGTATCGCTCGCCAACCTACCGGAGGATACATATCCGAAGATCGGCCAGTACCTCAAGGAAGCGGCCGAGGGCTATGTCGAGGAATGGAAGACTGCTGCTACATCGAACAGGACGAAAAAGAAGTAACGAGGACAACCCAACCAAACAGACAAGGAGGAAATACCATGAAGAGAATGCCATCGCACATATTTCGGAGCATTTTGACGGCTGTCGTCGCACTGATGCTGATAGCGTCGGCGGCGCAGGCCAAACCCAAGATCATGATCCTCGCCACGGGCGGTACTATCGCCGGCGCACAGGCCAGCACAAGTGAGGCGGGATACAAGTCCGGCAGCTTTTCCGTTGATGACCTCATCAAGGCCGTGCCACAGCTGAAGGACCTTGCGGACATCACCGGAGAGCAAGTTGCCAACATCGGCAGCCAGACGATGAATCACGAGGTGTGGCTGAAGCTTGCGAAGCGGGTCAATGAAGTTCTCAAGGGCGACACAGACGGTGTGGTCATCACCCACGGCACGGACACGATGGAGGAAACGGCTTACTTCCTCAGCCTTGTGGTGAAGAGCGATAAGCCGGTCGTGCTGGTGGGGTCCATGCGGCCTGCCACGGCTATCGGCGCGGACGGTCCGGCCAACCTCTACGATGCGGTAGCGCTTGCAGCCAATCCGGAAGCCAAGGGACGTGGCCCTCTCGTCGTCCTCAATGATGAGATCCACTATGCCCGCGAAGCGCAGAAGACGAACAGCACAGCGCTGGATACATTTAAGTCGCCGAACCGCGGCCGGGCAGGCGTCATGAACACGGGCAAGGCCTACTTCTTCTCCACCAACACCACGGTCCATACGACGAAGAGCGAGTTCTCCGTGGACGGAAAGGGTGTTAACGACCTGCCGCACGTGGAGGTCGTCTACTCCTACGCCAATTTTGGTCGTGACACCATCGACTTCCTCGTCGGGAAGGGCGTGAAAGGCATCGTGCTAGCCGGGGTGGGCGACGGGAACAGCACTGATACTGCGATCGCCGCACTTGCAGACGCTGCCAAGAAGGGCATTGCGGTCGTACGCTCCACTCGCACGGGCAGCGGCCTCATCGTGCGCAACGTGGAAGTGGACGACGAGAAGCTGGGGTTCATCGCCGCGATGGAGCTCAATCCCCAGAAGGCCCGCATCCTGCTCATGCTCGGCCTGATGAATACGAACGATCCTAAGAAGCTGCAGGAGATCTTCATGAAATACTGAGAAAAGCGGCCGCCTGCGCGTCTCCAGCATTATCTCAGTTGCATGAGTGCGCAGGGACGTGCGGGTCAAACGGCCTGAAACGGTGCAGGACAGGCGGCGGTCTCGTGAGCATACCCTACAGGAGATACTCAGCATGGACTATTTTGTGAAGGCCCTTCAGGAGCATCAGGAACTGGCAATCTTTCTTGCACTGGCTCTGGGTTTTTTCATAGGCCGGTTCAAGATCGGATCGTTTAGCCTGGGGACCGTCGTGGGTACGCTGCTTGCCGGCGTCCTCATCGGGCAGCTCGATATCAAGGTCCCGGCAATCGTGAAGACCATTTTCTTCGACCTGTTCCTCTTCACGACTGGCTACAAGGTCGGGCCCCAGTTCTTCCGAGGGCTGAAAAAGGATGCCCTGTCCCAGATGGCGCTCACGATCGTCCTGTGCGTCACCTGTCTGCTCACCGCGTTCGCGGTCTCGAAGCTCCTCAGGTACGACATGGGGACAGCGGCGGGTCTACTGGCCGGGGCATTTACCGAATCCACGGTCATCGGCACGGCGAGCGATGCTATCAACCATCTAAGTATCTCGGCCGAGGAGAAGACCCGGCTTATGAACAATATTCCGGTCGCTTATGCGGTCAGTTACCTCGTCGGCACTACATTCATCGTATGGTTCCTGTCGAGTCTCGGACCGAGGTTGATGCGAGTCAACTTGAAGGAGGAGGGCAGGAAACTGCAAGCCCAGATCTCGGGCGAGGAAGAGCAGGAGCCCGGCGTGCAATCAGCTTTTCAGAGTTTCGGGGTTCGGGCGTATAGCGTGACCAATGATAAACTGGTGAACAAGACCATCGCGGAGATCGAGGCCCTGCCTAAGGAGATGAGGGTCTTCATCTCGCGGGTCCGTCATGAGGGCACGATCATCGAGCCTGAGCCCGCAACGGTCATTCATAAGGGGGACGTGATCGCGGTGATGGCGCGCACCGAGGCCCTCATGGCTCGGGGAACAGTTATCGGCCCCGAAGTAGCGGACAAGGCCCTCATCGACTTTCCCCAGGAAACCCTCGACGTCGTGATCACGAACAAGGCCGTGGCCGGGAAGACCCTCAAGGAGCTAGTTACCTTGAATTTTGCCCGTGGTGTCTTCCTGCAGAAACTGCTACGCGCAGGGGAGCCTATGCCGTTCGCGCTCGAAACGCGCATCGACCGGGGAGATGTAATGAGGATCGTCGGCGCGAGGCGCGATATCGATCTTGCTGCGAAGGAACTGGGGTACGCTGACCGGCCCACGAACGCCACCGACATGATCTTTGTAGGTTCAGGCATCGTTCTCGGAGGGCTGGTCGGTCTGCTCTCGATAACAATCGGCAAATTGCCGATCACACTCACGGCGAGTGGCGGTGCGCTGATCATGGGCCTGATATTCGGCTGGCTCAGGTCTGTCCGCCCGACCTTCGGCCGCATCCCCGAGTCCGCCATGTGGGTCTTCGACACCGTTGGACTCACTACCTTCATTGCCGTTGTTGGTCTCGGGGCAGGCCCCAGCTTCATCGCGGGGCTCAAACACTCGGGAATAAGTTTGGTCTTTGTTGGACTTCTGGTGGCCGTGCTGCCTCACGTCACGGCGATCCTCTTCGGACGCTATGTCTTAAAGATGAATCCCCTGATCCTTCTGGGCGCATGCTCCGGAGCAGGGACGATAACTGCGGCGCTGCGCGCCATCCAGGATGAGGCGCATAGCAAGCTTCCAGCCCTTGGCTATACGGTGCCCTATGCCATCGGAAACATTCTGTTGACGGCATGGGGGCCGGTCATTGTGGCAATGATGGCATGAGGCAAAAGCAGAATCTCCGTTCTGTGCAGGGGAAATAGGTAACAAGAGGGCAAGGATGTATCAGCGGTAAATTGACCTGCACTATTCATGAAAAATACGCACACCCTGTGCGAATCAGAAGGAAGAAGCGGATGAGAAATAGTATCCTGTCATTCCAAGTGAAGGAGGTATCGATGAGAAAGACTGTTGGACCCACCTGATACTGGAACTGAAATCATACGAAGAAAGGAGCTATGAAAATATGAAGCCAAAGACTGCAATATATGTAGGCATCATCATTGCCCTTCTGGTAATCATCGCCACAGGAGGGGAGGCGCGCGCCGCATCGCAGGACATGCCCCGAATTGAAATCTATGGCTTTGTTCAGACTGGACGCCATCTACGACTTCAAACGTGTCGATCCGAGTTGGAACGCCACGCTGCGTCCATCCAAGATCCTCCCTGCCCCCGGAGCGAACCAGTTTGGCCATGACGGCGAGACCATCTTCAGCGTTAAGCAGACTAGGTTTGGCGTCAATGGCTATGTCCCCACCGAGTTGGGCGAGCTCAAGACGAAGTTCGAGTTCGATCTGTTCGGCGTCGGTGCCGATGCGGGCCAGACGACGATCCGGTTGCGCCATGCCTACGGTGAGTTAGGTCAATTCCTTGCAGGGCAGACCAACAGCCTTTTCATGGACATAGATGTATACCCCAATGTCGTCGACTACTGGGGACCGGCGGGCATGATCTTCTTCCGCAACATCCAGGCACGGTGGACGTTCTTGAAGCAGGGCGGGACGAAGGCTGCGGTCGCGCTTGAGTCGCCGGGTTCGGCAATCGACACCGGGAAGCTTGACCTCGTTGACATCAATGGTGTTTCCAGTTGGAACAAATTTCCGGACCTGACCGGTCAGTACCGTATGGATGGGACCTGGGGCCACTTACAGGCAGCCGGTATTTTGCGCTGGCTCGGCTACAGTTCGCCCGACGGAGGCGTGTCGGGCCACAAGACCGGCTGGGGAGCTAACCTGAGCGGGGCCGTCCATACCGTTGGTAAAGACACTGTACTCGTGCAGCTCGCCTACGGAGAGGGCATCGCGAACTACTTCAATGACGGTGGCGTCGACCTGGCGCCCCAAAGCAGCGCGGGCGGTGCCGAGGCGTTGCCGATACTCGGATTACTTCTCTATTATGACAAGTACTGGAACGACAAATGGAGCAGCTCGATCGGATACAGTGAAACGTCGCAGAACAATTCCGGAGGACAGGAGCCGACAGCATTCCATAAGGGCCAGTACGCTTCTGTGAACCTGCTGCATTACCCGGCGAAGAACGTGATGGTGGGCGGCGAGTTCCTCTGGGGCAAGCTCGAGCGGAACAGCGGCGAGACCGGACACGATAATCGCATCCAGTTCTCGGCTAAGTATAACTTCTAACCCGCGCTTTTCGCCGGTCGCGCTGCCAGCACTTTGTCAGGCGACGGTCCACGATGCGCTGAAGAGAATGTGCGAAGATGCAAGAGCAATTTCATTTACCGATTATCTTCGACCTGGGCGCCACCTTTATCTTCGGTATAACAGGCGCCCTGGCAGCGCTGAAGCGCGGATATGACTTTATAGGACTGTTTGCGCTGGCTTTTGCAAGCGGCGTGGGCGGCGGTCTGCTGCGCGACGGTCTGTTCATCCAGCAGGGGCCTCCGGCGGTAACGATGGATTCACGCTACATCGTGGCCATCACCATGGCAAGCATCGTCGGGCTGCTCTTTCGCCACGGGGTGACTCGGTTCACGAAAGTGATCGCCCTCGTTGATGCACTCGGCCTAGGTGCCTATGCGGTCGTAGGTGTAGAGAAGTCGATCAGCGCCGGGCTGAGCATTCCGGCAGCCATTCTCGTCGGTGTCATCAATGCTGTTGGGGGCGGCTTGCTTCGTGATCTGTTGGTAAGGGACGAACCATTGCTGCTCAAGCCTGGTCAATTCTATGCTCTGGCTGCCCTGGGAGGATGTCTGCTCTTCGTCTTCCTCACCATGCACTTAGGCATGCCGGCCCCGAGGGCGGCCCTTATTACCATTGCCTGCACATTTGTTTTGCGCGTCTTGGCGATTACGTTCAACTGGAGCACGAAGCCGTTGTATCGTCCGGAAACATCCGGGGAGGAGCCGAAGCGTTAGTAGGCACGAGGGGATTGAGTAACGTTTTCGAAACTCTGATAACGAAGAAACGTAGCGTATCAATTTGCGAATACACCAGTGTGGATTGATAAGTTTATAGGGAATCTTCCAGACGGAGATCGTCTCAAAGAAGCAAATCGGTCACGCTAAAGAGCATGGCTGGTTGTTAGAGAAGTTCCTTTTCTCAGTTGACTCGTAATACCATGCATGATACAGTTGATGCTCATTCCTTCAGGTTCTAGGTCTTTTAAAATCAACTGTATAATGCTATATGTTCTATCATTAATCAGGCCCTTCACGGCCAGCCGTTTGCTGGACCTGTGTTAAGAAGTTGAATTTCTTCCGGGAGGTGTTCCATGCGCTGCAATACGCAGCAACTGAAATGCAGTAGGTCTCTCACGCAGATTTTCGAGCGGATCGTTCTTGGTCTCGTCGTGCTGGTCCTGGTCGGGACGGTGATCTCCGGTTGTAAGAAGAAGGCCCAGGTTGCAGCCGGTCCGCCGGACGTTGAAGTGGCCGAGGTTGCCAAGCAGGACGTTAAGGTGGCCAAGGAGTGGGTGGGCAGCATGGATGGGTCGGTCAACGCCGTCATCCGCGCCCAGGTCCAGGGTTACCTCGTGAAGCAGAACTACACCGAAGGGCAGTTCGTTAAGCAGGGACAGATTCTGTTCGAGATCGATCCGCGGACTTTCCAGGCGGCCCTGAACCAGGCAAAGGCCGATCGTAGCGCAGAAAAAAGCGCGGTGGGACACGACCAAGGCGAACCTGGCGCGCATCCGGCCGCTGGCAGAGCAGAATGCGGTGAGCCTGAAGGACCTCGATGACGCCGTCGGGGAACGAGCAGTCGGCCCATGCCGCTTTCGATTCGGCGCAGGCCGCCGTGGACAAGGCGCAGCTCGATCTCGGGTTCACGCGGATCACATCTCCCATCAACGGCATCGCGGGAATTGCCAAGGCCCAGATCGGAAATCTCGTAGGGCCGGGCCAGGTGGAGGAGCTTACCACGGTCTCGACCGTCGATCCCATCAAGGTGCTGGTACCGATCAGCGAACAGGAGTTCCTCCATCTCCAGACAAACACGACCGGCCACGGGTCAGTCGAAGCCGCAGATCGACCTGGTCCTTTCTGACGGGAGCGTCTATCCCCGGAAGGGCGAGTTTGCTTTTGCCGACCGGCAGGTTGATCCCTCGACCGGAACGCTCAAGATAGCGGTCCTCTTCCCGAACCCCGGGAACATGCTTCGGCCGGGGCAGTATGCCAAGGTCCGCGCGGTCATGGAAACGATACCGGCAGCGATAGTGGTGCCGCAGCGCGCCGTGAACGAGCTCCAGGGCAATTTCCAGGTGGCTGTCGTCGGTCCTGAGAACAAGGTTGCGATCCGTACCATAAAGCCTGGCGTCAAGACCGGGTCCCTGGTGGTTATCTCCGAAGGTCTGCAGCCAGGGGACCGCATCGTGGTCGAGGGCCTGCAGAAGGTGCGGACGGCGTGATGGTCAATCCCAAGCCGGTGTCCTTGGAGACGCCGACATCAGCAGCCCGCGGCAACCCCGGCGGAAAAGCCTGTCGCGGGCCACGAGCAGAGGTAACCTTCTTATGGTCAACTTCTTCATCAACCGGCCCATCGTGGCCATCGTCATCTCGATCATCATCGTGATCGTCGGGATCGTCTCGATCCTCGGCCTTCCCATCGCCCAGTACCCGAACATCGTCCCGCCCGAGATCGTGATCGACACGACCTATGTGGGCGCCGATGCCCAGACCGTGGAGCAGTCCGTTGCCACGCCCATCGAGCAGCAGATGAGCGGTGTGGACAACATGAACTACATGTACTCGCTCAACGCGAACAACGGGCAGATGAAGATGTACGTCAACTTCGACGTGAAGACGGACCCGAACATCGACCAGGTCCTGACCCAGATGCGCCAGAGCCAGGCCGCGTCCCAGCTTCCTTCCGACGTGCGCAACTACGGCGTCACGGTCAAGAAGTCCACGTCATCGCCGCTCATGGTCGTCTCGCTCTATTCGCCCAAGGGGACCTACGATGACACGTTCCTTGCGAACTACGCAAACATCAACCTGAACGACCAGCTCACGCGTGTTCCCGGTATCGCCAGCGTCACGGTCTTCGGCGCCGGCCAGTATGCCATGCGCGTCTGGGTGCGGCCGGACCGGCTTGCGAAGCTGAACATCACCATCCCCGAGATCACGGCAATGCCATCCAGAAGCAGAACACCGTGAACCCTGCCGGCAAGGTGGGCGCCGAGCCCGCGCCGCCCGGCATGGAGTTCACCTATGCGGTCCGCGCCCAGGGACGGCTCGTTACGCCCGAGGAGTTCGGCCAGGTGGTCCTGCGCGCCAATCCCGACGGGTCGCTCGTGCGGCTCAAGGACGTTGCCCGCATCGAACTCGGCTCCCAGACCTACGAGATGCGGGGGCGGCTGAACGGGAAGCCGTCGGCGGTGCTCGGCCTGTACCAGCTTCCGGGCACGAACGCCATCGACGCCGTGGACGGCGTCAAGAAGCTGATGGCAGAGGTCTCGAAGTCCTTTCCCCAGGACCTGGAGTACGTGATCTCCCTGGACACGACCGAGGCGGTGCGCGAGGGAATGAAGGAGATCGTGCAGTACGCTCTTCGAGGCCCTCGTCCTCGTGATCATCGTGGTCTTCATCTTCCTGCAGGGATGGCGGGCTACGCTCATTCCGGCCCTTGCCGTGCCGGTCTCGCTCATCGGAACCTTCGCCATCTTCCCGGTCATCGGGTTCTCGATCAACACCATCGCACTCATGGGCATGGTGCTCGCCATCGGACTCGTGGTGGACGACGCCATCGTGGTGGTTGAGGCTGTGGAGCATCACATCGAGAAGGGCAAGACGCCGAAAGAGGCTGCGATCAAGGCCATGGAAGAGGTGGCAGGACCGGTCGTTGCCATCGGTCTCGTGCTCTCGGCGGTCTTCCTTCCTACCGTGTTCATTCCAGGTATCACGGGCAGGCTCTACCAGCAGTTCGCCGTCACCATCGCCATCTCGATGATGATCTCGGTCTTCGTGGCCTTGTCGCTCAGCCCGGCGCTCTCGGCCTTGATCCTGAAGCCCAAGAACGGAGACCCGCGGCCTGCTCGGGAAGTTCTACGCCTGGTTCAACGATATGTTCGGCAAGTCGACGAACGGGTATGTCCGGCTCTGCGGAACGCTGATCCGGAAGTCCGCCATGAGCCTCATCTTCCTCGGGATCGTCACCCTGCTGGTCGGCCTGCTGGGGAAGGGGCTGCCCGGGAGGGTTTCTGCCTGAGGAGGACCAGGGCTACTTCTATGCCGGCATCCAGCTTCCCAATGCTTCATCGCTCCAGAGGACCGACGTCGCGGTGAGGGACGTCGAGAAGATCATCATGGAGACACCGGGCGTGGAGTATTGCACCAGCATCATGGGGTACAGCATGCTGAGCGGCGTGGTGAACACCTACAGCGGGTTCTTCTTCGTCACCCTGAAGCCCTGGGGTGAACGGAAGAGCTCTGAGGAGAAGTATGGGAACCTCTTGGCGGGACTGAACGCGAGGCTGAGCAAGCTGCCCCAGGGTGTGGCCTTCGCTTTCTCGCCGCCGGCCATCCCCGGCATCGGGACCTCAGGTGGTGTTACCTTCCTACTCGAGGACCGGGCGGGAAAGGACATCGCGTTCCTCTTCCAGAACACGCAGAAGTTCATGGCCGCGGCCACCAAGCGGCCAGAGATCGCCCGGGCGACGACCACCTTTCTTCCCTCGGTGCCGCAGATCTTCATCAATGTGGACCGCGACAAAGTGCTGAAGCAGGGGGTGGACCCGCAACAGCGTCTACGGCACGCTCCAGGCTTTCATGGGCGGGGCCTTCGTGAACTACTTCAACCGCTTTGGCAGGCAGTGGCAGGTCTACGTACAGGCCGAGGGCGATGCCCGCGTCAGGGCCGACCAGCTCGGACAGTTCTATGTCCGGAATGCCAAGGGCCAGCCGGTGCCTCTCTCCGCGCTCACGAGCATCGAGAACCGCTCGGGCCCGGAGTTCACCATGCGCTACAACCTCTACCGCTCGGCCCAGATCAACGCCGTATCCGCACCCGGGTACAGCTCGACCCAGGCGATGAAGGCGCTGGAGGAAGTATTCAAAGCGACCATGCCGCAGGAAATGGGCTTTGATTACCTCGGCATGTCCTACCAGGAGAAGAAGGCCCAGGAAGGCGTTCCGGCGGCGGCCATCTTCGCGCTGTCGCTTCTGTTTGTCTTCCTGATCCTTGCAGCGCAGTACGAGAGTTGGTCGCTTCCGTTCAGCGTGCTCCTCGGAACGCCAATTGCCATATTCGGCGCCTTTTTCGCTATTTTCATCAGCCGGATGGAGCTGAACCTCTACGCCCAGATCGGGCTGGTGATGCTGATCGGACTGGCGGCAAAGAACGCCATCCTGATCGTCGAGTTCGCGAAGCTTGAATACGACAAGGGAAAGAGCGCTGAGGACGCGGCCCTGGAAGGCGCCAAGCTTCGGCTTCGGCCGATCCTGATGACCTCCTTCGCCTTTATCCTCGGATGTGTTCCGCTCGCCACGGCATCTGGCGCCGGAGCAGCGTCGCGGAACGTGATGGGGATGGCCGTGATTGGCGGCATGCTTGCCGCGACGGGCATCGGCGTGTTCCTTATCCCAGTGACCTTCACGGTGATCGAGAAGTTGTCCCATCGCGGCGAGAAGCATGGCGAGACACCGGGAAAGGAAGGACACCGATGATGCGATCGATCGCCATAACGATGACCCTGCTCCTTCTAGCAGGCTGTGCCATCGGTCCTGACTACCGGAAACCGGATATTGTTTCACCGCCAGTGTGGCAGGTGGACATGGAGCAGGCGAAGGACACGGCCAATACTGCCTGGTGGGAACAGTTCAACGATCCCGTGCTGAACGAGCTGATCGGGACAGCGCTCAGGGAGAACTATGACCTCCTTGTCGCTACGGCACGGGTCGAGGAGTTCTATGGCCTGTACGGCGCGACACGGGCGGACCTCTTTCCGCAGGTCGGCTACGACGGGAGCGCCGGCAGGGTGCAGGCGACCGACGAAGGGTCCCATCCCAATTACGCCGGGGACAAGCTCGAAATACAGTACGTACCAGGCTGAGTTCAGCGCAAGCTGGGAGATCGACCTCTGGGGCAAGATCCGGCGGGCGACTGAGGCGGCAAGGGCTGATCTCATGGCTGCTGAGGACTCCAGGCGTGGCGTGATCCTGTCGCTCGTTACGTCGGTGGCGACGGCCTACATCGACCTCCGCTCACTTGACCAGCAGCTCGGAATCGCCCGGCAGACCGCCAAGAGCCGCGAGGAGTCGGTGAGACTCTTCGAGCTTCGTTTCAAGGGCGGCAATATCTCGGAGATGGAGCTGAGCCAGGTCCGGTCGGAATACTATGTCGCCCTGGCCGCGATCCCGGACTTGGAAAGGCGTATCAGGCAGCAGGAGAACTTCATCAGTATCCTGCTGGGCAGGAACCCCGGACCGATCCTGCGGGGCAAGATGATCGATGCGATCGCGCTGCCGGCGGTGCCCGCAGGCCTTCCCTCGGAGCTGCTGGCGCGCCGTCCCGACATCCGGCAGGCTGAACAGGCGCTTATCGCTGCGAACGCGCGTATCGGCGTGGCAAAGGCGCAGTACTTCCCGTCCATCTCGCTCACAGGATTCTTTGGCTCGGCGAGCACGGACCTCTCCGATCTCTTCACCGGCCCGGCGAAGACCTGGAGCTATGCGGGCGCGCTTGCTGGTCCGATCTTCACGGCCGGCAAGATCAAGGGGACCGTCAAGGCTGCCGAGGCAGTCCAGCAGGAGGCGCTGTTCGGCTACGAGCAGGCGGTCAGGAGCGGATTCCGCGATTTCGATGATGCCCTCATCGATCAGGACCGGACGCGCGTGCAGCTCGACGCGCAAGCGAAGCAGGTCGAGGCGCTCGCGACCTATGCCCGGCTGGCGCGCCTCCGCTACGACAACGGCTACACGAGCTATATCGAAGTGCTCGACGCCGAACGCAGCCTCTTCAACAGCCAGCTCTCCTATGCCCAGACGCAGGACGCGCTGTTGCGCGCCCTCGTAAACCTCTACAAGTCTATGGGCGGCGGTTGGGTGATGGAAGCGGATAAAATAGCGGTCAGCACTGATCGGCAGTCAACCCCAGCAACGCCGCCGGTTTCCCAACAGTCGAAATAGCTGAATGGGCTCTTTGACGTGAACCCCGAGCGACGCATCTGGATGGCCCGATCCGTGTTGAAGATTAGCGTGGTCAAGCAAGAGATCGTTTTGGATTTAATCAAGATTATAATCGACCGCTTGGCATCAGATGGGATGATACCCTGACCGGGACTAGCGAGGACGAGAACCTTCTTACCGTGAAGGTGGGTTGCAGAAGGATGACGCCCGGGATTGCCGGCGCCTCAAAATACAACATTTCGTTCACACGAAAGGAGGATTCGTTTATGAAACAGATGCTGAGAATCAGTGCGGTATGCTTGATTGTTGCGATCGTGTGCGTCTCGGTCCCGACCACAGATGCCGATGCGCAGAGTTACAGTATGAGTCGGCCGGGAGGCCGCGGCGGTACCTGGGAATTTTTCATGCCGCTCACCTATAACCCCCCAGAGAGCTGGAGCGGCCAGGGAGGGTCCAACGTGAATCTGGACGCCACATGGGGCTTTGGATTCGGCTTTGGCTATAACATCAGCGATCACTTCCAAGTGAACGGTCTCTTTTCCTGGAGCGCCCGGAATTATGACGCGACCCTCGTTAACACCGACGGCACGACCAAGAGATATGGCAACACAGAGTATAGCTCCACATTTGGCTTGAACGGGATCTTTTACTTGTTGCCAGGGAACATCACCCCCTACGTGTCGGGCGGGGTTGGCGTAACATATATTGACACAAGCATTCCTACCGGCATAGGGACGACCACGTGCTGGTGGGACCCGTGGTATGGCTATGTGTGCAACAATGGGTATCCGACCAAGACCGAGAGCGATTTTAGCTACAATCTCGGTATTGGCGTCAGGTTCGATCTCAACCGCCAGTTTAGTCTGGCACCCAGCTACAATAAGGTGTGGCTCGACAGGGGGGGGAACGGCACGGTCGATGTCGACGTTTGGAGGCTGGATTTCATATTCCGGATGTGAGGAAGGAGTGACGTGTTACACTGATCAATAAAGGTTTTGCTGGCGTTGTCCGCGGACGCAGTGCATACCGCTTGTTGCAGTAAGCGGCGCCATATGAAAAGACGATTTGGTGATAACAGAATTCCCTCACAGCGAGGATAACCCAACAAAAGGAGAATACTGCTATGATGAAGAAGGTGTTTTTTATTTTGGTGCTTGGCGTCGTGCTGGTGTTCGGAACACGAGTTTTTGCTGCAGAGAAGCTGGTGGAAACCGTGGCCAAAGGCTGCAAGACGGAGATTGAAACCTATTGCAAAAACGTGACACCTGGTGAGGGACGGGTATTGGCCTGTCTGTATGCCCACGAAGACAAGTTGTCCGGCCAGTGCGAATACGCCTTGTATGATGCCGCTGTGCAGCTCGAACGGGCCCTGACGGCCTTGAGCTATGTGGCGAACGAGTGCCGCGATGACCTCCTGAAGTACTGCTCCGACATCAAACCGGGCGGGGGGCGAGTGATGGCCTGCATGGACAAGAATGAGAAGCAGATAAGCGGCCGGTGCAAGCAGGCAATGAAGGACGTGGGGCTCAAGAAATAGTGGGCATCGTCGTCACAAAGGACGATGTACGGATTTTCTGAGGATCAGAGAGTTGTAGCGCAATTCTACTTGAGGAGGTCACCACAAAAGGGGGGTAAACACATGACTAGACATCTGCGCTTTAGCATAGTTGTTCTCGTGGCGGGACTGATCGTGAGCGGTTGCGTCAGCTCCGGCAAGTTTAAAAAGATGGAAGAAGGAAAGAACCAGGAGATCGCGGTCCTGAAGCAGGAGAAGACCTCGCTGGAACAGCAGAAAGGCGAACTGGAGAGCCAGAAGACCACACTGGAGAATGACATTGCTGCGTTGAAACGGCAGAACTCATCGCTGGAGCAGGAAAAGGCCTCACTGACGGCGAACAGTCAGCAGACGCAGAGACAGTATGAGGAACTGGTGCAGGGCCTCTCGAAGGAAGTTGAAAAGGGCGAGCTCCAGGTGAAGCAGTATAAGAACATGCTGTCGGTGGATCTGGCGGAACAGATATTTTTTGATTCCGGCAAAGCGACGCTGAAGAAGGGAGGCAAGGCCGTATTGAAGAAGGTAGGTGATGCCCTGAAGGGGTACGAGAACAAGATCATCCGGGTCGTAGGCCATACGGACAACGTACCGGTGGCCAAGGCCCTGCGGGCCACCTTCCCATCGAACTGGGATCTGTCAGTCGCCCGGGCCACTAACGTCGTCCGTTTCCTGCAGGAAGTTGGTGTACCACCCGAGCGAATGGTGGCGGCAGGACGGGCTGAGTACGATCCCGTGGCTCCCAACGACACGCCGGAAGGGCGCCAGAAGAACCGTCGGATCGAGATCATGCTGCTCGACAAGGGCCTGGTGAGCGAGATGACCAGGACAAGCAACTGATGTTCGTGCCCGCAGGTGAGGGCGCGATCATGCGTGCTGATCGCACCGTCCCGGGAGCGGCATTGCACCAGTGGGGATCGATCGCATCCCTGAAGGAGGCGTAGCGATGAGACATTCCCTAGTAAGAATGATGGCCTGATGCTGGCCGGCACGGTGCTGCTGTTTGGCCGGGGGATGCACGACGACCCGGCCCCGGTGGCCTGCGATCAGCGAAACTCCCACCGACGTTCACATCCAGGGGCGGTGGGTGTGGGCGGAACTGTTCGCAGACAATGTCGAGGCGGAGAAGACCTTCTACCAGGAGGTCTTCGGCTGGCAGTACGAAAACTACGGATCAGGCAAAGACGCCTACACCTTGATCCGCGTGAATGGACGGCCGATCGCAGGGATCGTCCATTATGCGAAGCCCGCCGATGCCGAGCGGTCGGCGAGATGGCTGGCGCTCATGTCCGTTCCTGACGTGGCCCGCACTGCCGAGCAGGCGGCGGCTTCCGGCGGCAAGGTCCTGGTGCAGCCCAAGAGCCTTCCAGGGCGGGGTGAGGTTTCGCGGTGCTGTGCAGACCCCGAGGGCGCGCTCTTCGGCGTGATCCACGCGGCCGAGCGGCGATCCGCCCGATGGCGTTCCCTTCCGACAATGCATGGCTCTGGCTGGAGCTCTGGGCCAAGGATGCATCACGAAGATGGCGGATTTCTATCGTTCCATCGGCGCCTACACGGTGATGCGGCAGGAAAGCCCCGGAGACCGGACAGAATTGCATCTGGTGGCGGGCGGATACCCGCGCGCCGGTGTCCTGGAGACTTGAGCGCGAGGACCCCCCGTCCACGTGGCTGCCCTATGTGCGGGTGAAGGACATGCAGAAGACCCTCGCCAACAGTCGCAGCACGCTGGCGGCCGCGTCGTGGTAGCGCCGAGCCCGGAGATCCGGAACGGGAAAGGTAGCGGTATTCCTCGACCCCTTGGGCGCGGCGGTGGCCGTGGCGGAATGGAAGGATGAGAACGAAGGGGAGGGCAAGCCATGAAGCCACATGCCGGAAGGAAAGCATTCACTGGTCTGCTGCTGATGGCGATTGCTCTGCTCGCACCGGCCTGCGCCTCGGATGGCACCATTACCAGTCACAGGTCGGCGTCTACGAATACGGCTATTACGGGGCATACGATCCGGGATATTATCGGGGCGATGTGATCGTCGGCGCTCCCCGACCTCCGGTCGGGGTGTCGCCCCAACCGCCGGTCGCCATGCCGCCTGCACCGCCGCATGCAGCGCAAATGCCAGCGCGGCCTCTGCCGAGCCCGGCTCCCCGGCCGATGCCCGCAAGAAGATAAGCACGATCCTGCACACGGAGGGAAAGGATCCTGCATGAAGACCTATCCGCTTCGAACGTTCATCCACCGGGTGCTCATTGTCCGGCTCGGCATAGCATCTGTGGTGATTGCCATTATTGTGGGATTGTTCACGTATGGCTTTCAGCATGCCCAGCTTGAGAGCGACGTCGCAGACCTCGGACGGCGGGGGGTATCGACCCTCGTCGAGAAGGTGCGCTCCGAGATGGAACTTCGGCAGAATGACGCGGTGACCGCACTCCGCGATGTTCTCGGGCGGGGTGAGCCTCCCGTGGTCTACCGCGCAGGACGGTTCGTGACCGTTCAGGTCTATGACCGCGCTTCAGCTGTCCTCGCGGAGCGTTCGGTGGTCGACCAGCCAGGCATCGACCGTGCGAAGGCATTCATGGCAGGCAGTCCTTTCTCTTTCCCCGGGCCGGAACAGGACGAAGCGCGTGTGGTGCACGTAGACGGCGACCTGTTCGTTCTCATTGCGGTCCCCATTATCGACCGGACGGGGAAGACGGCTGCCTTCGCCCGGGGGATGTTCGCGGTCTCGCCGCACGAGCTCGCCGTGATGCGGCGGGCACTAGTCCGTAACACGATATTCGTTGTCGCAATCGTCATCGTCGTATCAGCGCTGCTCTATCCCATCATACTCCAGCTCACGCGTCGTCTGGCCGACTACTCCACGCACCTGCTTGACGCGAACCTCGAGACGCTGTCCGTACTCGGCAGTGCCATAGCAAAAAGAGATAGCGATACGGACGCTCACAATTACCGGGTGACGCTCTACTCCACACGGATCGGCGAGGTCGTCGGCCTCCCACCTTCGGAGATGCGTGTCCTGATCAAGGGTGCGTTCCTGCACGACGTAGGAAAGCTTGGGATCCCCGACAATGTACTGCTTAAGCCTGCGAAGCTCGATGCACAGGAGTTCAAGATCATGAAGACCCATGTGGACAAGGGCGCGGACATCGTACACCGCTCTTCGTGGCTTCAGGAGGGGACTAGGGTCGTCGGATATCATCATGAGAAATTCGCCGGCGGCGGTTATCCCCATGGCCTGAAGGGTGAGGACATCCCGATAACGGCCCGCATCTTCGCAGTCTCGGACGTCTTCGACGCCTTAACGTCGCAACGTCCCTACAAGAAGCCGCTCTCCTTCGAGGAGACGATGGATATCCTCGAGCAGGACCGCGGCAGGCACTTCGACCCGGCGGTCCTCGATGCCTTCGGGAAGGTCGCCCGGGAGCTTTACGACCGCTACTCAGGTCATGAGGGCGATGAGCTCCAGGAAGAGCTGGCCGCGGTAGTAATGACCTATTTTTCTGCGGGTATGGAGACATTGCGGTATGGAGAGGATTCGTAGCGAAGTTCGCACAGATGCATGCGCCGGAGCCGAAATACTGATGCAGCCGTCCGCAGCGGTCTTCTTCGTCATCCCTTCCGGGGGAAAGGTGATAAGGAGAATATCATGAAAAACCGTATGCACTATTATCGATATGGGCGGCGACTCTCAGCACTCATTAGCCTGGTCCTGATCACGGCCTTTTTTGCCGGCGGGGCCGGACCTGCCTGGGGTGTTGACCAAGGGTGGCCGCGGCAGAAACAACAGGACGGCAATACCCTGGTGTACTATCAGCCGCAACTGGACAGTTGGAAGGACCAGAAAGTGCTGAAGGCGCGCATTGCAGTCGAACTCACGCTCCAGGGACAGAAGCAGCCGATAGCCGGAGCGCTCTGGATCACGGCGAATACCGAGACAGACCTCGAGAGCCGGACTGTCACCCTCGACGACATCGAGCTCGAAAAGACGAGCTTTTCCGTGCTCGACCCCGCACTGGCAAGCATGGCCGAAAAAACCGTGAAGGCCATGATCCCCCGCAAATCGGTACCGATTTCGCTGGACCGCATTCTGGTCGGACTCAAACAGACGGAAGAGGCCGCGGGAAAGAACATTCAGCTCAAGAACGACCCGCCGCGGATCATTGTCTCCTTCGAACCTGCGCGGATTCTGATCTTCGACGGCCAGCCCGTGTTCGCTCCGCTCGAGGGCTTGAAAGTGCGGTACGCAATAAACACTAATTGGACCGTGTTCACCGAAGAGGCCACATCCTCCTACTACCTGCTCGACGGCACAACCTGGCTTTTCACAAACAAGCTCGGCGAACCCTGGACGCTGGCGAAGTCCCTGCCCGGCGACCTTGCCCGTCTTCCCGCGGACGATAACTTCAAGGATGCCCGCGAGAACGTGCCGCCGCGGCAGCCCCAGTACAGCAAGGTCCCGAAGATCTTCGTGGTCACGGAGCCGTCAGAGCTTATCGTGATCGACGGAAAGCCGAAGTACCAGGCCACAGGAGCCGCTGACCTGCACTATGTCAGCAACACGGAGGCGGACCTCTTCTATTACGAAGGTGACAAAAGCTGGTATTTTCTCGTGGCAGGACGCTGGTACCGTTCATCGAAGGCGCTCGACGGCCCGTGGAGCTTCGCCACGGCGGATCTGCCTAAGGTCTTCGCCTCGATTCCCGCGAGCGGGCCCAAGGGACGCGTGCTCTACTCGGTGCCTGGAACGCCTCAGGCGCAAGAATCGGTTCGCGCAGCAGGGATCCCGCAGACCGCCACGATCAAGCCCGGTGATGTCAAGCTGACCGTCACGTATGCCGGGGAACCGGAGTTCGAGCCCATCGCGGGTACGACTCCACCACTCCTGTATGCCGTAAACGCGTCAGTCGCCGTAATCAAGGTGAGCGACACGGCTTACTATGCCTGCGACCGCGGCATCTGGTTCGCCGCTCCCGCACCAGCAGGGCCTTGGGTCGTAGCGTCCACGGTGCCGCAGGCGATCTATACCATCCCTCCCAGCTCGCCGCTTTACCCCGTCACCTACGTGGTCCAGTACGAGCAGTCGCCCGAGGTCGTGGTTGCGAGCTATACGTCAGGCTATACGGGCTGTTATGTGAGTTTCGGCGTTTCGTTCTGGGGAACCGGCTATTACTATCCGCCCTACTGGCACTACCCGCCGTACGGCTACCCCATCTACTATCCACGTCCATATACTTGGGGTGCTCATGCCTGGTACAACCCGGCAACCAGCACCTACTACCGGGGCGGCGCCGCCTACGGGCCCTACGGAGGTTTCGGAGCCGGAGCATCATATAATGCAGCCACCGGAACCTATAAACGGGGATATGGGTCGTACGGCCCGCCGGCGGCTACAAGGTTGGCCAGGCGTACAACTCCCGGACCGGGGCCTGGGCAACCGGCGCCGCTGCCTATGGCCCTAACGGATCGATCCGCGCGGCCCAGGGATACAATCCCTCAACGGGAACGGGATTTAGCAGGAGCCCAGGGATCGAGCGTGTACGGAAGCTGGGGCGCCGGGGTCGTGTCGCGCGGGGACCAGTGGGTTAAGGGCGGCTATGCCAGCACCGGCCAGGGCACCGTGGGGGGCATTACGACATCCGAAGGCGGAAGCGTGGTCAAAGGGCAGAACAATACCTATGTGGGCAAGGACGGCAATGTTTACCGCAAGAACGAATCGGGATGGCAGAAGTATGAGAACGGGGCCTGGTCTTCCGCTGACCGGTCACGGGGAAACACTGCCTCGCAGCTTCCGGCGCAGCCCGGTTCGCCACAGCAGGGAACATTAGACAATCGCGCGAGCAGCAAGGACGTGACCCGTGACTTGAACCGCGAGAGTGCGAACCGCTCGGCTGGAGATCAGCGCACCAGTCAGTGGAACAATGAGTATGGTCAACGGAGCGTTGCGCAGCCTGCTCAGCGCAGCGCGGCTCCGGCAGGCGGAGGGGGGCGCGGGGGCGGAGGAGGGCGCCGCTGAAGAAGAAATTAACAGATGCTCCATAAGGTCTCCAGAACGATGATTTTCTGAAGTTCGAAACAGCAGGCTGCAAGTGAAGGAGGAGGTTGCATCATGAGGCAACGACTACCGAAGGTCTTCTACAATCCGATTTCCCTGATTGGCGCCGTCATCGCCGTGTTCAACACAGCTTTCATTGTTTTCCTATCAGTCATCGAGGCGTTCTCCAGGCGCGTCCACCCTTACGCAGATCTCGTCATCTGGCTCATTCTGCCTGCGCTTATTCTTCTCGGCGTGGTTCTCATCATCATCGGGATCAAGCGTGAGCGGCGGAAAGAGCGTGCCGGTGCGCAGGTAGAACGCCGCTTTCTGACCGTCGACTTCAGTGATCCGAAGCACCGCAGGACCGTCGTCGTGCTGCTGACAGGATTCCTGCTCCTGACACTGCTGTATGCTTTTGCAGGCTATAAGACCTATGAGTTCACCGAATCGAAGACGTTCTGTGGGATGATGTGCCACCGCGTCATGGGACCCGAATTCCGGGCCCATGCATACTCGGTCCATGCGGAAATCGGCTGCGTGGATTGCCATGTCGGTCCGGGCCTTCAATATTTTCTGCTCTACAAGCTTAGAGGGACCAAGGAGCTCTTTGACCTGATATTCGATCAGTATCCTAGGCCTATCCCCACGCCCATCAAGGACCTTCGGCCCTCGCAGGATGTGTGCGAGCACTGCCACGGCCCCAAGTACCAGATCAATCAGAAGCTGGAAAGCAGAACCTATTTTCTGTCCGACAAAAAGAACACCCGCAGGACGATTAATCTTCTGCTGCGCATGGGCAAGACTGAGGTAACAACGGAGCGGCCGCCGAAGATGCATTGGCACTCCAGCACCACGCAGGAGATCGTGTATGCATCGGACGAGAAACGGAACGTGATCCCCTGGGTCCGGGTCAGGCGACTCGATGGGAAGGAACGCGTGTACCGCAGCAGTGAGGTGAAGATGTCTGACGTCGAGGCGGCAAAAGCCGAGAAGCGGCGGATGGACTGCGTCGACTGTCACAACCGGCCCGGTCATCCCTACAACCCACCCAGTGTTATCCTGAATGCGCTGCTTGCCGTACAACTCGTCGATCCTGACCTGCCCGAGATCAAGAGCGTTGCAGTCAAGGCGCTTGATGCTGATTATGCATCCCGGGACGACGCACAGAAAGGCATCGACTCGTCGATCAGGGATTTCTACAAGACTACATATCCCGCTCTTTCCTCGAAAAAAGAGGCTGCCATCGCAGCTGCGATCGCAGCGCTCCAGCGCGCCTATGACAGGAACTATGACCCTTCCATGAAGGTCAGCTGGAAGAACTTTCCGAACAACCAGGGTCACCGGTTCTCGCCCGGATGCTTCCGGTGTCACGACGGAAAACACCGGAGCGACGACGGAGCGGTCCTTTCCCGGGACTGCAGCCTCTGTCATCTCCTGATCGAGCGGGCAGCGGAAGCGGCCGCGGGAAGGCCGGACAGGGCCGTGTTCCAAGTCATGAAATATCCCCATCCCGTGGACATCGGTGATGCATGGAAGGAGATGCTGTGCCATGAATGCCATGGCGCAGGCCAATGAACTCCGGTAGTCTCTCTTCGGTATTTCGGGATGCGAATGCGTTGCAGCGAAAGACCTTCAACCATGTTCGAGAAGATGACAGATCCCGTCAAGGAGTTCCTGAAACTCGAATCCGCAGGCGGCATATTGCTGATAGGAGCAACGGCGCTTGCTGTCGTCGCGGCGAACTCTCCTTTCGTGGGTCTGTACAATGCCTTTCTCGACACGCCAGTAGAGGTGCGGGTGGGCGTGATAAAGGTGGCGAAGCCCGCCTTGCTCTGGATCAACGACGGTCTGATGGCTGTCTTCTTCTTCCTCATTGGGCTCGAGTTGAAGCGAGAGTTCTTGGAGGGGGAGCTCTCAAGCTGGCGTCAGGTGGTCCTGCCTTCTGCCGGCGCTTTGGGCGGGATGGCCGTGCCGGTAGCAATCTTCGTTGCGATTAACCACGGCAATGCTATGTATTTGCGCGGATGGGCGATTCCAGCGGCGACAGATATCGCCTTCGCGCTCGGCGTAATGGCAATGCTCGGAAGCCGTGTGCCCGCTTCCCTCAAGGTCTTTCTGGCGTCCCTCGCCATCTTCGATGACGTGGGCGCGATCCTGATCATTGCATTCTTCTACACCGAGGAGTTGACCCAGGCGGCGCTTCTGTTCGCCTGCGTGATGATCATTGCTCTCTTCATTCTGAACCGTCTTGGAGTGTCGAATAGGACCCCGTATATCATCATCGGCCTGGCGCTCTGGGTAGCGGTATTGAAATCGGGGATTCATGCCACGATCGCCGGGGTCATCCTGGCTTTTTTCATTCCCCTCCGATCAGGCGATGTGAACGGACCTTCTCCGCTGCGTGAGCTGGAGCATGACCTCCACGCTACGGTCTCCTACGGTATCCTGCCGCTCTTTGCGTTCGCCAATGCGGGGATATCACTTGCGGGGGTCCGCATGTCGTCGCTACTCTATCCTCTGCCGCTTGGGATCGCTGCAGGTCTCTTCCTTGGTAAGCAGGTGGGGGTGTTCCTTTTCAGCTTTTTGGCGGTGAAGCTGGGCATTGCCCGTCCCCTGGAATCGGTTGGATGGAAGGCCTTCTACGGTGTAGCAATCCTGTGCGGGATTGGGTTCACCATGAGCCTCTTCATAAGTGCGCTTGCCTTTGAGCCGGGGACGCTCGACGAGAGCGTGGATGAGCGCATCGGTATCCTCGCCGGATCATTCCTTTCGGCGATCACGGGGTACATGATCCTTGACAGGACATTGCCGGATCTACCAGGCTGACCGATGATGGGCTTGCCGGGACAAATGTCTGAAAATGAATATCGTTGTCTACTGTGAAAAGTGTTGATGATATTATTGCCATTCAAGGAGGGATTTCATCAGGGCTACAGAAGTCATCGGGAGTGTGATTGCACTACTTCTGGTCTGGACCACCTTCGCGATCACAGCGCAGGGCGACAGTGGATATCCGAGCTTCACTGTCACTGAGGCCTGGACGATGTCGGAAACGGATTGACAGGGACAAACCACAAAGGAGAGAGGAGGGGAACATGAAACAGTTTACTTCTGCGGTATCTAAAGTTATTGTAATGACGCTGATGGCCCTCTTGGTGCTTTCGGCAGCGTTGCCCGCGTTTGCTCAGGAGACAAGCCCTTGTGCCAAGGACTTTGCGCAGTACTGCGGTCATATTACACCTGGAGGTGGCCGCCTGCTTCGCTGCTACGAGGAGAATAAGAACAGCATGTCCGCTAACTGCAGGGCCTGGGCAGAAGGAGTGAAGGCAAACGCAGCAGTTCTCAAGGAAGCGTGTGCCAAAGAGATAGATATGCGCTGTAATATCGAAAAGGGTGACCCTCTGGCGATGTTGGGCTGCCTCCAGGGAAACTATGTCAGTCTGTCGCCCGAATGCAACACAGCGTTGAATAAATTCAAGTGGCTGTATCCTCAACCCGTACGATAACAAAGTATCACAGGGCTCTCTGTCCAATACCAGCGACAAATGACCGTGGCAATCGGGCATGAAAGCGGCGAATGTTAAGGAGGATAATGAAAATGAACAACAACGGAAATGGTCCATGAGGTCATTAAACAAAAGAGTACGCACCAGGACCACCCTCGATTACTTCCGCGCCAATCGGTTTCGTCTCATAATCCCGGTTATCGCTGCTCTGGCGATTATTGTCGCTGGTCTGTGGGCGGCCATCGTTGCCCTGCGTCCGCTGCCACCGCGCACCGTGATCATGGCCACCGGACCCGAGGGCGGCTCGTATTATGAGTTGGGGAAACGCTATCGCGAACTTCTCGCGCACCAAGGGATCAAACTTCAACTGTTAACGACCGCGGGAGACCTGGACAACCTGGCACGGCTGCGTGACCCCCGTTCACGCGTGGAGGTTGGTTTTCTGCAGAGCGGCATCACGAGCGAGAAGGAATCTCCTGATCTCGAGTCCCTCGGCGCGGTATTTTATGAACCCCTCTGGTTCTTCCATCGAGGTGTTATCCGGGGCAAGGCATTGGATGCCTTGCGGGGTCGGAAAATTTCTATCGGGCCCGAGGGCAGCGGTACCAGAGCGCTCGCGCTTGAACTTCTCGCCCGGAACGGGATCGACCAGAAGTTCGCACAGCTGCTTTCGCTCACACCCCGGGAGGCCGGAGAAAAGTTGCTCCAGGGCGAGATCGATGCCGCGCTCATGGTGGCCTCCTGGGACTCTCCCGTGGTGAGGCTGTTGCTTTCCGACAAGAACATCGGGCTTGTGAGCTTCCCGCGTACGGACGCCTATGTTGCACTGTACCCCTTCCTGAACAAATTGACGGTGCCTGCCGGCGTGGGCGACCTGGCGAAGAACCTGCCGCCCACCGATGTGATCCTAGTTGCGCCAAAAGCCAGCCTGGTGGTGCGTAAGGACCTGCATCCAGCGATCCAGTACTTGCTGCTCGATGCTGCAGCGCAGATCCATTCCGGGCCGGGGATCTTTCAGAAATCAGGACAGTTCCCGGCCGCAGAATCGATCGACCTTCCTCTGAGCGACGAGGCTCGTCAGTTCTACAAGTCGGGACGTCCTTTCCTCCAGCGCCACCTCCCGTTCTGGCTGGCAGTGTTGATCGACCGACTGCTCATCCTGCTCATTCCGTTGTTCGGTGTGATCTATCCGTTGTTGCGGTTAATGCCGGCCTTATACGGATGGGAAATGCGGTTGCGGATCTTCCGGCTGTACCGTGAATTGAGAACCCTTGAGAAAGATCTGGAAACCCGGAGTGGGGGACAGGGCATTGACGATCTGAGCGAGTGGCTCGGCCGGATTGAAGAGAAAGCAAACCGTCTGCGAGTGCCACTGTTCTACTCGAACCAGCTGTATACTCTGCGTATGCATATCACACTGGTCCGCGAGAGGCTCATGAGGTGGAAGGGGACGTCGAACGCAGATTGATAATGCGGGTCCGACAAAGGAGCAACTGAAGAATGCATTGATGACATATCAATGGCGAGACTGTGTGAAGCAAGTAGCTGTTTCCGAACAAGGATAGGCGCCATCAATGACAGAAAGGAGTGACCATGGTGAATATCAATTCCATCGATAGGATGATGCTTGGGGTCGTCTTGCTGAGCGTGATCATGCTCTGTAGTTGTACTGGCCTGGAGGTTCCCGACACGTCGAGCCTGCTCTTACCCAAGTTTCTTCGATCTGAGGTCATGGGTTTTTTGGCAGGTTTTGGAACGACCTTTGCCGCCTTGCCCGATTTGATCAAAATGCTCAAGCGGCGGTCAAGTAAGGGCATGAACCCGATGATGGCGGGCATCATGGGAGTTTTTCAAATTATTTGGATTTATTACGGCCTCTTGATTGCGTCGCGACCAGTGATTGTGTGGAACATGATCGCCGTGGTGATCAATTTTCTGACCGTTGGGGCATACTTTCGATTCGCACGCAGCGAAAGGAATCAGGAAAAGGTATGAATGCGTCTGTCCATGGGCGTAGCCGAGCACGGCCCTGCTATGCTTTTCTAATTGAGTTAATTCATTTTAATGAGGAGGGATGAAGATGAGGGATGATTTGCATAGTGAATTGTGAAAGCTGCTTATGATCTCCATGAAAAGAGAGGGTGGAAGCATAGACATGACCTGCAAGATTGGCTTGAGGCTGAGAGAATCGTATGGACCCGTTATGAGAAGGGTTCTGAAAAAGTGAAGTCAAAAAAATCGTCAAAGGCTTCGACTAAGAAAAAGAAATAAACAAGGGAGCACCTTATTCTCCATGGATCGCTAATCCGCTCGCTGCTTCATTTACATCACGTCCTTTATCTACAAGAGGCCCATTCGCGACAGCTCCCGTACAAGGTCCTTGACGTAGGATTGTATGTGGATGGAGTTAGGTACGTCCTGTCGTATCCACGTTTCTGCTGTAACGCTCAAGATCAATCTGTTCGACTTCATGTCGTAGACATCTGTTTGAGTATTTATGTGCAGGTCCTCGTAGACACCGAAGACACCTCCCGCCTCATCCATTTTTATGCCAAGGGGCTTGTTGATCAGGACGGCGTCCGCGCCAAGTTGCTTTGCGTGCAATTCAATGGCGTTCTTATCGATTGCGGCCGGGTCAGGCATCACGGTGTAGCTCACGACGGCATCGGTCCCGCAATCCTTCAATGACTTCACGAGATCGTCTTCGAAGAGCCTTCTGTTCGCGGAGTTCTGAAATGTACTGATCACTAGGATCTTCTCTGGATGTCCTTCATAGGTCTCAAAAACCGTTGCCAATCGCCCATTTACGCTAAATAATTGAAATTGCTATGAATGGCCCTTTCACGGCGATAACGGAGGTTCGAATCCTCCTGGGGACGCAAAATAATCAAGGGATTAGCTATTTAGCTGACTTTTTTTATCATCCATCCGGCCAAAACGTAACCAAATAAGGGGACTACGTATTGCCGTCTGAATCGCAAAATATATTTAGGAAGGCAAGTTCAGGTACCATCATTAATTTCTTGACAAACTATTAATATAGAGTATATTAATCTAAACTGAACCGCAATAGATTAAATTGTAGTGGAGAAAAAAGTATTTATTCTCAATCAAATTGCGGAAGGATACTTTGTTATTAGGTGCAAAGAAAGATATGGCAAAAACAGATAAAATTTCAGTTTATTATGACCAAGAAAAAGATGGAGATTTGAAGGGGATAATTAAAAAATTGTCTGAAAGTGAAGGGAATTTCTTTCGCCGCTCTGAAAGCGAAATTATTAGGATGATTTTATCACGAGCTCTACCAGAAGAATTAAAAAAATCAGGGATAAATAAACCATAAGATCTTAAACTTGTTCTAGATTAAGGTGGAACGGATGTTTCTTGGGTACATTAAAATGCGCAAAAAAGTAAAGATCACATTAAAATCTTAAATACTCATTAGCATCGATAGAGACGTTCAATTCAGTTTCTTCCATGACGCAGTTGCAAATTGAGGATGCACAACTGGGGAGGTATAGGAGACAGATAGAAAATATCACGGTGCTGTGTTCGTACGGGGGAATCCGAATATGAAGACTATACTTTTGGTAGATGATAATATAGCTTTTTTAAATAACCTGGAAGAGATTTTGAGTATGTTTGGATACAGGGTTATTCCAAAACCAGATGCTGAGTCCGCGCTGTCCATTATCCAGGAAGGGATTACGGTCGATCTCGTGGTGACGGATTATCGTATGCCGGGGATGAATGGCCATGAATTTCTCTTTGCCCTCAAAAAGGTCCTACCATCAGTGCCCGTAATCATGCTTACTGGACATAGCTCCGTGGAGACCTATTTAAAATCTCTCAGCCTTGGTGTTTTCGAACATCTCAATAAACCGGTCGAGACAAAAGAACTGGGCCGTATCGTTGAGGCGGCACTTGAATGGTCAGATGCCGGTCAATCTTTGTCAGTTTCATGATTTGCGAGTGCCACAATGTTGCTGTGCTCAAGAGACAAACACTTACTGTGATATGCACTTATTAAACAAGTTGTTCATGTGTATATTTCAACTAGCAATCATGAACTGAGGAATTTCTCTTCGCGCGATTTACGCTGCCCAATGACACTATCTCTCGGAAAACTCACCAGCAAAATACATTCTGAGTTAATGCCATTAAAAATACCAAAGTTATAAAAAATCCGCAGATTCTGCTTTCTTGACCGCTTCCTTAAAAGCCCCGTAGACCTCCATTTATTTTCTCCTCCCTCGATATCCAATTCGACTCTGCTCGCTTTTCGGTAAATATTAACTTTTTGACAAATGGGCTAACTAGCCTATATGCCTTATTTGCCTTTAATCGGCCATCTTGTGTAAACTTGATACATTAAATAGACCATTTCGTGTCCTTGTCCCTGACTGCGCTCAATATGTTCAAAAACCGCGGGTTTTGCAGACACGGAAATGGGTATTTTTTATCCGATAGATGGGCTTACTTATTTTTGCGCAAGACTGCTACCGATTCAGTTAAGAAATACAGGACGAGAACTTCTGTAGAAAAGCATTATTTATGATATATTATTAAAAATAAAGGTTGCTTCTCGAAAACCTGCAAGTGGCAATATTTATCAAAATGAACAGGTTGCAGCCTCTATCATGCAGCTGAGTCTCACTCAATAGACGGATTCAGCGTCTTGATCAGAGTGATCCCGTGGTTGCGCAGGAGATCGAAGGACAGGAGCGGAAAACAGCTCCGCGCACAGAGCTCCATTAGTTAATGAAGGATATCCAAATCGGAACTCACCTGAAATGGCACTACGTCGTACTGTTTGGGTCCCATGATCGATGAATGGATGGGCATATGAAGACAATACTTCTGGTAGACGATGATCGCGATATCTTAAGTTACCTGGAGGATTCCCTGCGCACGTTTGGATACAATGTTATTCCAAAACCCGATGCCGAGTCTGCTTTGGCCGTCATCCGGGAAGGAGCTAACGTTGATCTTGTGGTGACGGATTACTCAATGCCGGGGATGGACGGGCATGAATTTTTCAGCGTGCTGAAGCGGGCCTTGCCGTCAGTGCCGGTAATCATCCTTACCGGGTATGGCTCTGTGGAGACCTATTTAAAGTCTCTCAGCCTCGGGGTGTGCGAGTTTGTCTGTAAACCGATCGAGGCAAAGGAACTGGATCGTATTGTGAAGGCGGCGTTAGACAGGGCAGCGACTTAACGACTTTCAGGCTGTAGTTGCTCGTTCCGTACTATTTCAAAAAAAGCGGATGCGTAAAGTAAATGTGGGGACTAACGTCCTCTTCCTGAGCGACCGGTGGATTTTCATGTCAGTTGAAGATTACGACCAAGTTTCGGAAAAATATATGATATTCGGCTTTATGTTTTCACTGATAGGTCAGGCATTGAGGAGGTGGTGTTGATAATGAGGGCCTTTGCACTTTTTGCCATGCTGCTCGTAATCTGCGGCTGTACAACCACGAGCGTTGTTATGCTTTACGAATCGGATAAATACCCAGCGACCGCAAACATTGATATCTTATCGGCGGCTCCGGACAGGCCGTGCAAGGCGATCGCCATACTGGAGTCGACAGGACCAGCTAATACGCCGCTCCCCGATCTCCTGGAGAGCATGAGGAAAAAGGCTAAAGATATTGGCGCTGATGCAATCATGCCCACACAAGATGCGAGTCAACGGCAAGCGCAGGGTCATCTGTATGACCCATGGCTAGGTGAATATCAGACTATTAGCGGTGTAGTACCGAAAATTCGGGGTGTCGCAATCAAGTATCAATGAAAAGGCAGACGCCTGAACCGAGGGCGAACTGCGGGATCGCCCTGGCTGAGTGGTATGCCTAATTCGACCAACGATCATCTTTCGTTTCAACTTTCTGAAACTACATTATCATGAAAATGAGATAAGCATGAAAAAAGCAACGTTATATAGTTCGATGAGTATAGATGATAAATTCAAGGTAATATCAATTATGTTTAGTGTTTTCCGTCATCCTCATTTCTTGTATACTTAGGAAAATCAAATAATCATATTTTGTCGGACGAAACATCGGGTTCTCATGAGGGTCAATCGAATAGATTCATTCCGTCGCATCAACCCTGATACTGCATGCTTTTGCGAATTTTCTGCTGTCTTCTCTCCTTCCCTTCTTGGAAAAACCAGGGTGTGATATACTTAATATATAAGAACGCACGATTAGAAGGAATTCGCGATGAATGAGTTACTGTTGGGAAGCGGGGTTGTTGTGTCCATCGTGTATGCCGTAGCTTCGACTGCGGCCATGATGAATGCAGGACGGACAAGTGCTGCAGTCCGTTACGTTGTGAAGAGTGCCGGGGGGAATCTGAATAATACGCTGCTCGAACTGCAGGGAACGCTGTGGAATGTGAATAAGATTACTTCGGATATCAGCACCGTGCGGAGAGATGTCCGTCTGGTTGCCGATACCGTGATAAAGCTGGGAAAGTACGTACGATATCTCTATCAATACCTCAAGAATGAACTCAGTGCTGCAGCCGGCGCACATTCTCCGGACTGAAGGCCGGCATAAAAATCGAGGTCGCAACCCTCGTAGAATCACTGAATAAAGGAAGGGGTGATGGTTATGAAAGAGGGACTGATGAACAGGGGAAACTCAATACTGATGCCGTTCCTGGCAGGCGGTGTTGTGGGGGCAGGATTGGCGCTTCTGCTGGCTCCAAAGCCGGGAAAGGAAGTTAGGGAAGACATTAAGCGGCTTGCCACTAGCACGAGAGACAGAGTCTCTTTGGCCTTTGATAAGGGCAAGGATCTCTATGGCGAAGGCGCAAAAGCTGTTGCCAACGCCATCGAAGCAGGCAAGACCGCGTTCATTCAGGAAAAAGAAAAGTGGCAGCATGCGTCATAAGCCGTTCGGTTACCATGAATAACTTTCGCGTGGTATGAGGGTTGCGTTCTCTGGTCGATGAAGCCGAGAGTCAGTCGGCTTTTCGGAAGAAGGGGCAGGAGGCATGAAGCCTGATGCCCCTTATCATTTTCCTCTTGATGCATCCGCAGTGTCAAGGCTTTAAAGTGCCCGTCTCATGTATAACATCCACCAACACCTTGCTTGTTCTTACTCTGCCTGATTGTAATAAAAACGTTCGCCTTGCCGCTCCTTGTCATCATCCCCGGAGGGGGTGACCGCCAAATTCACGCTGTCGCCTAGGCTAGCGCACTGCATGCACGGCGAGCAGAACAGCTCGATATTCTGTGAACCCTTATATTCATCCGCACCAAGGAGTTTGAGCTTTGTATGCTTCCGGAAGAATGCCATTATAGTGCTCCAGTCGATTCCCTGGTGCAATGAACTTTCTATATTCTTGACAAACATTACAGAGATGATATCCTTAGCGTAATTCAGGGAATGCGGGAGCCGTAAAGAAATCGCTCGAAAGGATATGGTTGAATGGACAGGGAAATTCGAACAATACTCATCATTGACGACAGCGCCTCCAGTCTCTTCTATCTCGGCATGTTGCTCCGGCGTCTTGAATATAATGTTGTCACGGCACGGAACGCTGAGGACGCGATGCAGATTATGGAGCAGTCCGTACCCTCCATCGTTCTCACGGACATTTTCCTACCCACGATGAGTGGCATTAACCTGATGAAACGAATGAAGGACGCTCCCCTCTGGAAAACCATCCCCATCGTCGTCCTGACGACCGACAGCGATCCCGGAATGAAAGATACCTGCATGCGTCTGGGATGTGCGGCGTACCTCAGCAAACCGGTGGAGCCTGATGTGCTCTACAGGACGCTCCAGTCCGTCACGGAATCGATTCCGAGGGAAAATATTCGTCTCCATACATCGCTCAAGGTGATCGTGGGGGATGGGACGGTGATGGGAGGCACTGCAAGGACCGAGTATTCCACTGCGATATCCGAAGGCGGTCTGTATGTGAGAACGCTCTATCCACAGCCGCGGAATGCACTTACTCCTATTAGAATATTCATCGGGAACCGCGAAATCCGGGCAAAGGCGGTTGTGCTTTACAGCTTTACAATGGGCGGCGGTCCGTTCAAAGAACCGGGTATGGGGCTGAAATTCGTCGAGATCGCCGATTCCGACAGAAACTTTATACGTGGTTTCATCAAGGAGCAGCTTACAGAGGATCTTTCTCCGGAAAACAACGGAACGGTACCTGCGCCTTGACAGGTGCGGTTCCGGTTGCTGGGAGGTTGTTTCAGGTGCGAAAGCCGGCTATTTGTTGGCGGATTCCGAGACTGCAGCAGGCGGGGTGACCGGCTGTGCCGTCGGCGTCGGCTGACTTGCCGGCCCGGAGCCGGGCATGACGGCAGCGGGCTGAGTGAGAACAGGCACCATTCGCGGGGTCCGCGCCAGCATCGCCTTTGTCCAATAATAATATCCTATAGAGGCAGAAAGTACTATGAGCACGCCAGCAGCGGCCAAGATTACTTTCGTGAATATGCCCATCCCCGGCGCCTGATATATGGCCACTTTCTCGTCCTCGGGCGGAGCCTCAAACACTTTCACGTCCACGAGGTAGTCCGATATCCGTTTGAGCGAAGCAGGTTTGTCCATCCCTTTGATTCTCTTTCCAAGCACCCGTGCGATCTCCTGCATGGACCCGTAGCGCTTATGTGGTTTCATCTTGAGGCACTTCTTGATGATGCGCTGGAGACTTCTCGGTATGTCGCTGTAGATGCTGCGGGGGGACAGGTACTTTCCTTTCAAAATCTTGGAGCTGCTCGGGTCTTCTTCCTCATCTGGGAACGGTTTTATCCCGGTGAATATCTCGTACATCACGATGCCGAACGAAAAAATGTCCGACCGAGCATCGAGCGGCTGACCCAGAACCTGCTCGGGCGACATGTACGACGGTGTGCCCATCAGTGTGCCAGGCAGGGTGAGAGACTCCATCTCCCGCATGCGGGCTATGCCGAAATCCATGAGCTTCACCTCACCGTTCCGCTTGACCATGATATTGCCCGGTTTGATGTCGCGGTGAATGAGACCGCGCGCGTGTGCGTACTCCAGGGCATTTGCAACCTGGAGCGCGATCATGATGCCGACATCCGTAGGGAGTGCGCCGGTCTCCTCGATAATCCTGGCGAGTGTGGTTCCGTCCACGTACTCCATGACAATGGCGTGGACGGGCTGGGCCAAGTAGTCGTAGATGTGGACGATGTTCTCATGCTGGAATGACGCCGCCAGCCTGGCTTCACGCTCGAAGCGCTGTGCGATCTTGTCATCCATGTGATAGGCTTTTTTGAGCTCTTTGATGGCAACGGGTCGATTGAGCGACCTCTGCAACGCCTTGTACACGGTGGCCATGCCTCCGACACCAAGTTCGGCAATAATTTCGTATTCGTCTTTTATCTTTTTCGGCATAGCGCTGACAGACTCCCTTTCCGTATGGAATGCGTGCCCTATCAGACGTCCTCTATTCTTACCACGACTACGGTTATATTGTCCACTCCCCCGTTATCGTTCGCCCGACGTATGAGGCTCTCTGCTGAGGCCGGGGGCGTTTCACTGCCAAGAATCCGCGCGATGTCGTCATCTTTGACCATTTCCGTCAGCCCGTCGGTGCAGAGGAGGAGGGTATCGTTCTTTTCGACCTCGAACATGCCAAGGTCCACAGGGACTTCCGGATGAATGCCAACTGACCGGGTGATTACATGCCGGTAGGGGCTCATCCGGGCCTGTTCGGGTGTGATCAGCCCTGCGCGCATTTGCTCCGCCACGAGCGAGTGATCGTCGGTCAGCTGTCTCAGTGTCCCGTAGCGGAAGAGATAAGCGCGGCTGTCGCCCACGTGGGCAAAAACGGAGGTCCGGGGCCGCAGGAGGACAGCTGTCACCGTAGTTCCCATGCCGGTGAGAGCAGGGTCCTGAGCTGCGGCCTGGCGTATCGATGTATTCGCGAAGGCGACGGCGCCCCTCAGTGAGGAGATGTACTGATCTGCCTCCGGTGAATCATCGAATGCCGCAGCGCTTCTGCTGCCAGCAAACTGTTCGCGGAGCATGCTGAACAGTGCTTCCATGGCCAGGCGGCTGGCGACTTCGCCGCCCTCATGGCCGCCGATGCCATCGGCAACGGCGTACAAACCGAGGTGGTCGTTTGTCAGAAAGGCGTCTTCGTTGTTTGTCCGCGTTTTGCCTTGGTCTGTTTTTCCAGAGGAGATCAGTTTCATAAAGGAATAGAGTGAGAGACCTACCGGCTCCCGGGTCTTTGGGAATTCGCGCTTCTCGCTGCATGATAGAGGAAGCCCGGCATGACGTCAAGCGTTAAAAAAAACCGTAACGGGCATTAGGAGTTACTTGATATTTTTAGACCAACAATCTATAATGCGCTGCGTGCGGTTGCATCTTAGTCGTTGAATAGCAGAATAATCTTCTGGACCAGCTGCCCTTCTCCGCCCGCTGAGAGACGTTCTCGAAGATGAACAATATGGTGTCTAATTCTTTCAAAAAGCTCTGGCCCGTTCTCTCCGAGGCATTCTCATCCTTCAGGAAGAACAATGACCTGACTGCTGCGTCATCTTTGGCCTTTTACGCGATGCTGGCGGTCATCCCAGCGCTCTATCTTCTCACCATTCTACTTAGCGCTGTCATCGGGTCTTCAGCGCAGGCATTCCAGAAAACGCAGGAGCTCATGTCGCAGTTCGTTCCTGCCTACAGTCAGGTCATTTTGAAGGAGGTAGGGTTTATTACAAGCCACAGGAGGGCTATCGGCCTCGTGAATCTCTTGATACTTTTCTGGAGTATCATTCCGTTTGTGTCGGAGCTGCGGCTATCGCTCGGGACGATCTTTCCAAAAGGGCCGAGCAGGCCTTTTTTTCTGGAAAAGCTGTTCGACGTGGCCATCAGCATTATTTTCCTCATCGGGTTCTCTGCCGTGGCGGTTGCCGACGTGGTGCTCACCTTGATGGAACGGATACAACCTCTGCGATTGCTTCCCATCTACCTCGAAGAATTTGCCCCCTTCATCGTGGTAACTGGTGTCGTTTTCTCGCTCTATTTCACTTTCTCTTCGAAAATAAGGACCCGTCAACTCATCATAGGTTCTCTGGTCACGTCGCTGCTCTGGTTCGCGATGAGACCTGCATTCCATCTCTTTCTCACGTACAATCCCGGCTACGGCTTCGCCTTCGGGTCGTTCAAATCGCTTTTTGTCGTCATTATCTGGATCTACTACTTTCTCGTTGTGTTCCTGTTCGGCGCCGAGATCGCTGCAGCTTCAGCAGGGACGAGGCCCTCTTCATAAAGAAACCGATGGAAGGCAAAAAGGACGTAGCCGGAGGGCTCATTATCAAGTACGTTGTTGATCATGGAAAAGGGAGTGTTATACATCCAATGATGAGGACCCGGGAACCGGTGTGTACTCCGTGCTCAGGGACTGGTTAGCGATCTGCAGAGGGGGGAAAAGTCACCGTAATCCCGCATGACAAAAGCTTCGGGGGCATGTCATTTCTTCTCTTTTAGCCGCGTGTGGTAACGGCTGTGTAACTTGACAAAATCGATCTGGTGATGATAATCAACGACAGCATCATTATTCTGATGAACGAATTTCTCAACTACGACGGGGAAGTGCTGCGGGACATGGCGATGAGGTTGCGGAAGATGAATCAGTTGATCGACTAGAAGGACAGGGGCAAAGATCATAGGCCAGGATGAAGAAGGACTTACTGCAGGGGACTCACAGGGTAGAGGAAACACGCATCATGAAACAATTCTGAAGCCGTCATTCTTGCGAAAGCAGAAACCCAGCGTCTTCTTTAAGATTATTCAAGATCGGGAGATGAAAAGATGTTTTCGTTCGAAGCAAAAGACTACGAGTCGGCACGGAAATCATTTATGATCCAGGTGCCGAAATACTTCAACTTCGGATTCGACGTGATCGACCGTCATGCCGATGAAGAAAGGAAGCGCGCTCTCGTCTGGACGGACCCTGCGGGGGAAGAGGTGAAGGAATATACCTTCCGGGACATCTCGCGCCTCTCGAACAAAGCGGCGCATGTGCTCAAGGGAATCGGCGTCAAGAAGGGCGACCGGGTTTTCATTATGCTCGGGAGGGTCCCCGAGTGGTACTTCATCCTTGTCGCATGCCATAAGCTCGGTGCCGTGATCATACCTGCGCCGGTCATCCTCCTGGCCTCTGACATCGAGTATCGCATGATGAAAGGCAGGGCGAACGTGGTGATCACCAATAACGCGAACCGTGCCAAGGTTCACGAAGCAATCCAAAGGATTAACGCTCCTTACCTGCGGCACAAAGTCCTCGTTGACGGCGAGGCGAAGGGGTGGCTCGGGTTCGAGAAGGCTATGAAGCATTCATCGCCCGTACTCAAACGGTCCGACGTGGAGAGCACATCGGCTAATGACTCTTTTCTTATCTATTTCACATCAGGCACCACAAAATACCCCAAGATGGTGCACCATGTCTGCTCCTATCCCCTCGGACATTTGCGGACGGCCGGTCTCTGGCACGACCTCATCGACAAGGACCTTATCTGGGTAGTCTCTGACACGGGCTGGGCGAAGTCGGCTTGGGGACTCTATGGCCAGTGGGTGATCGGCGCGGGTTTGTTTGTGCACAATGCGGAGGGCAGGTTCAATGCAAAACTCACGCTCGAGCTTCTGACTACGAAAGGCGTCACCGTGTTCTGTGCTCCCCCCACGGTCTACCGCATGCTGGTCCTCGAAGATCTCAAGAAGTACGACTATTCAGACCTCAAGCACTTCACCTCAGCCGGCGAACCGCTCAATCCAGAAGTGATCAAGGTATGGTATGATGCCACGGGCAAGACTATCCATGAAGGCTACGGCCAGACCGAAACCACGGTCCTAATTGCAAATTATCCCTTCATGTCCGTGAAGCCCGGCTCCATGGGAAAGCCCATCCCGGATCTGACAATCGATATCCTCGACGAGGATTTCAGGCCGGTCAATACCGGAGAAGTGGGCTTTATCTGCGTCAAGATGGATGATAAGAAACCGGTGGGCATATTGGAGAGCTATCTCGAGGACCCCGATGAGAACGCGAAGGTCTTTCAGCATGGGTGGTATAATACGGGCGACAAGGCAGTCAAGGACGACGATGGCTACTTCACCTTCGTAGGCAGGGGGGACGACATCATCAAGGCATCAGGCTACCGTATCGGCCCCTTCGAGGTCGAGAGCGTGATCCAGGAACATCCTGCCTGCGCCGAGAACGCCGTGGTGGCTAGTCCCGACCCCATCAGAGGCGAGATCGTGAAGGCCTTCATCGTGCTCGCGCCGGGGTACAAACCATCAGACGAGCTTGCCCAGGAGATTCAGGATTTCGTTAAGCTCCGGACCGCGCCATACAAGTACCCTCGTGAGATCGAGTTCATGGACGAACTTCCCAAGACCGTGAGCGGTAAGATCAAGCGGGCAGTGCTGAGGAGCCGTGAGATCGAAAGGAAGCTGGGAAAGAGCGGTTTGAGCGGGCAAAAGATGTAATTTTGTGGTGGAGATACATCAAAGAGGAAAGTTTTTAAAATGTATTGATGTAGGCGGCTAAAAAAACATGCAGACAATTCCCGTTGGTTTTGAGCCGAATAAAAATGAGTTCTACACATGGGCCTCAGCTCTTGCGCTGATCACCATCTTCTACAACATGGCCGAAGGCTTGCTTTCGGTCTTCTTTGGCCTCGAGGACGAGAGCATGTCGCTCTTCGGGTTCGGGCTCGATTCATTCGTCGAGGTCGTCTCCGGTATCGGCATCTGGCACATGATCCGCAGGATTAGAAGGAACGGCGGCGAGAATCCCGATCAGTTCGAGAAAACGGCCCTCAGGATTACGGGCGCGTCCTTCTACGTACTCACTGCTGGGCTGGCAGTTATCTCCATTGTCGACCTCTACCGGGGACACAAGCCGGAGAGTACTTTTTGGGGCATCGTTGTGTCAATTGTATCGATCGCTTCCATGTGGGCGCTCATGCGCGCTAAGGTGAGAGTAGGGAAGGAGCTTGACTCACACGCCATCCTTGCTGACGCTGCCTGCACGAGGGCATGTTTGCAGCTCTCGGTTGTCCTCCTCGCAGCGAGCGCAGGGTACAAGTTCACGGGCATCGGCGGGCTCGATTCGATTGGAACGCTGGTCATCGGTGTCCTCTGCTTCAGGGAAGGGAAAGAGGCATTCGAGAAGGCCAGGGCAGGTTCGTTCGCCTGCAATTGCGGCGGGGGTTGTAAAGTAGACGGAATATAAATATTGGACACAGATTAATACTGATTAATTATGATAAAGCAGACATAACCTCAGTATTGGTCTAATACAATTCTAAGCATAGAGGATCAGTGAAAATAAATGTCAAAGGTTTTTATGAAATACAAAATCGATCTGCACATTCATTCAAAATTCAGCGGCGACAACGACGCCGATCCCGAGGAGTCGATCATCCGGGCCATAGAGCTCGGGCTCCATGGGGTCGCCTTCACTGAGCATTATTACTACGAAGCATCGGAACCTGTCGAGATACTGAAAGAAAAGTACAAGGCCGGTATCAGGATATTCCGCGGTGTGGAGTTTTCTGCGGCTGAAGGGCACTGCCTGATTTTTGGCGTTGATACCGATAAGCTGTCGATAAAGTACGCACCTATCGCGGACATCATACGGATAGTCAATGAATCCGGTGGCGTCGTGATCCCGTCGCATCCCTATAGGCCGGGGACGAGCCTCGGCGATCTCGTGCGTAGCGTGGATGGCATCTGCGCTCTCGAAGGGTGCAATGGATGCAATATGCACGCGTTCAACGTAAAGGCAATCGATGCGGCGAGGGAGCTGAACCTTCCCTATACAGGCGGGTCAGATGCACATGCCTCCCAGAACGTGGGCTCGTGCTTCACGGAGTTTTCCGAAGAAGTGAACCACGAGAATTTTATCGGGCTGCTGAAATCCGGGAAGTATCAGGGAGTGGATACGAGAAAAATATCAAGGACGTTCTTTAACATGTTGTTAGGGTGATTGAAATCGAATTGCCCGGACAAATCTTCTTCTCCGTGCCCCAGCGTCTCAATAGTAAAAGTCGAGATATTTACTATTGCTGCTAATGACGTGCAGATGGATATTTTCGTCTTTCTCCTGTAACTCACCAAACGTTCGTCTTATTACATCATCGTTTTCTGGGATTCTATCCGTTACAATTACCAACCTGAACCTGTTCAGTCCTCTCGAGTCCCGTTCTTTCTTTCCCGCGGAGACAAGAAGCGAGAGATGTTTCTCAACAAAATCCTGGTTGTCATGGACAACATAAATAAGTAGACGATTACCGATGGTGATTATGCTGTGCAAAATCACACCGCCACCGAGTTCCACATCGCGTTTGCAATCGATGGATCGAAAGACTTCTTCTGGACATCCACACCCGAGGGCATCCCGGACAAACCGTTTGATTTTTTCTTTATCTATCATTACTGCACGGGTCTCTTCCTGGAAGCGGCACGGTGCTGATTACCGCGTCGTGACGCCGCATTGACCCAGCTCGAAAAAAGGAATGACGGCGTGTGCATGATGAGCCATTTCCAGAACTGTTTATAATCAAGCTTCCCGGCAGGGATATCAAGATATTTCTCCAGCGCTGCCGGATTATCGAAAAATATCCGGAGGAAGAGTTGCGGATACCGACCGAGCAGTAGCGCCATGGAGCGCGCGACGCGCAGGTTTTTCCGAATGAGCCGTTCGCATTCGTGCTGATACCATGAAAAGGCCGTGGTATCGTCTCTCCTGATCCGGACGACATCAGACACGGCCTTTGCCGCCAGCTTTCCTGACAGGATGGCGTAAGAGATCCCTTCGCCGTGGAAAGGGTCAGCGAAGCCCGCGGCATCGCCGACAAGCAGAATCCTGCCTGACCGTATCGTCCTTTTTATACCACCCAGAGGAATGAGATGACCGCGAACATCCCTGAGCGGGATGCCGAGGTCACGGGAAAATTCGGATAATACATCCTGATGACGGAACGATTTCGAAGCAATACCCATGATCCCTACGGAACGGTATCCGCGATGCGGAAAGACCCAACCGTATCCCATGGGTGCCATGCCGAAATGCATTTCCAGATGCCCGCTGAGGTTCTCTTCTCCATGCCGGTCGTCCACAGGAGCATTGCTAACCAGGGCAACGGCGACCTCTTCCTGTGTGAAACGGGGTCTTACGGCTTGCGCGACAACGCTGTGAACGCCATCTGCTCCGATGACGTACCGGGCCTGATACGTGGATGTGTCTGTTCTTACTTCCACGGAGTCCGGAAGCATGGTCATGGCAGTACATTTTTCATCTGGAAAGAAATGTGCGCCCGCTTCGATCGCTTTTTCTAAAAGGAAGGAATCAAATTTGTCGCGGCTGACAAGTACGGCAATCCGGTGTTGTTTCGTCACTTCGATCGAATGGTCTTGATAGTAAACCCGTGCACCAAAACATTCCTGTTCCCTAATATCTGGCGGTAGCGTAAAGTCAAGGTAGGACAACGCCTGCTCCGAGACAGCGCCCCCGCATGGTTTTGGACGGGGGAACCTGTTCTTATCGATAAGCGCCGTCTTCAAACCAGCTGCTGCACAAATGCGCGCAGAGCTTGTACCCGCCGGCCCAGCCCCGACGATGATCACATCATACATGCGTCCCCTCCCGTGTCCGATCTGTCCTCATGACGGTCAATCGACCGTATCGAGCTTCCACGTACAGTATATAGACGATTATGCGTTCCCGTACAGTAAAAATTTTAACACTCCTAAAAAGGAGAGTCAAGAATACAGAGAAGCGGTACGGAGAAACGTTACGGCGATGAAACTGTCCTAACTGCGGCCGGAGAACCTGGTACGTCATGACTGGAACGAAAAACGTATGTGGTGGTTTTGATAAAAGGAATTCCATGGAGCATGATGACGTTATCCGATATGGTAATAGGTCAGGGCCTTCTGGATGCCCCATGCCATGCCGATGCAGGCCGGGAGGGTGAGCACCCAGGCCATGACGATCTTCCCGGCGATGCCCCACCGCACGGCCGAAAGCCGTCTTGTTGCGCCGACACCGAGGATTGCTGAGGAAACCACGTGCGTCGTGCTGACGGGCAGCCCAAAGTGGCTCGATGCAATAATGATGGCCGCTGAGGACGTTTCCGCCGCGAAGCCGTGGATCGGTTCGAGCTTCAGCATCTTGACGCCCAAGGTCTTGATGATCTTCCACCCGCCGAAAAGGGTGCCGAATCCCATGGCTAGAGCGCAGATGAGGATGACCCACTTCGGCACATCCATGGATTTAATAACGCCGCCACTCACGAGGGCCATGGTTATGATGCCCATGGATTTCTGCGCGTCATTGGAACCGTGGCCGAAGGCCATGAAAGACTGATGAGAGAATCTGCAGCCTGCCGAAGTACTTGCTGATCGCGCCTGGCCCAAGCTGACCGAAGAGCTTGAGGATAAGCTTCATGAACAAATATCCGAAGATAATACCGAAAACGGGTGAGAGAAGGAGTGACGTGAGGATCTTGATGATACCACCTATATTCAGGATGCTGGAGCCTCCGTGCGCCATGGCGGCTCCCGCAATCCCGCCGAAGAGCGCATGCGACGAGCTGACGGGGAGCCCCATGAGGATGGTGATGATGTTCCACAGGATGGCAGAGAGCAGTGCAGAGATAATGACGACATCCGTGACGGCCGTTGGGTCCACGATACCCGTACCGATTGTCTTTGCCACTGCGGTGGAGAGGAAGGCGCCGAGGATGTTCATGCCTGCGGCGAGGATCACGGCCGTCATGGGCGACAGGACCTTGGTCGACACCACGGTGGCGATGGCGTTGGCGCAGTCATGCCATCCGTTCGCAACATCGAAAAATACCGCGAGAATAATGATCAGGATCAGGATTTCATGCATTTTTGAGGACGATGCTTTCGAGAATGTTGGCGATGTCTTCTGCACGGTCCGAGGCGTCTTCGAAGAGCTGGTAGATGTCTTTCCACTTGATGATGTAGACGGGGTCGTTATGATCGTTGACGAGCTTGCCGAGGGCGTCGCGGTACTTGCGGTCGATCCTGTTCTCGAGCCGGTTGATCTCGATGCAGTGCTCCTGCACGCGGAAATACTGCTTCGCGCGGAGCTCCCGGAGCGCCTTCTTCAGGATATCGGCCGTCATCTGAAGGTCTTCAGCAATGGAAATGACCTCCGGCGTCGGCTTCTCGATCTTGTACACGACCATCCTGTCCACGGCGGCCCACATCAGGTCGATGACGTCGTCGATCCGGGACGCGAGCGCGTGGATGTCTTCACGGTCGATGGGGGTGAGGAAGGTCTTGTTCAGGTCCTTCATGATGTCGTGGGTGAGCATGTCGCCTTCCTGCTCGAACTCGTAGATGGCTTTCGCCTTTTTTTCGAAGGTCTCAAAGTTGTTCAGGGCGTCGACCAGGACGTTCGCCGCCCGCGAGACGTTCTCGAGGGCCCGGTCGAACATCTCGAAGAAATCTATTTTTTTAGGGAAGAGTGCCATGGCAGTCCGTGGAAGGGTCAACTCCTTTGGTCGGGATATTTAAACCAGCTCCGCGATCCCGGGGCCGGCAAGATTCGGTCACCAGAATATCATAAACAGTCTAATCCCGCAACACCAAAAATTATCATGGCATTATTGGCGAACCTATTAGTTTCTGCAAAGTGAGGAGGGTGACCGTAAATGCCTGCCGGAGATCAATACACGCTATTACTTACTGGTCGTGACGTATCTATACGGGGAAGAAGTAACGCATTCTTAATGACTATATCATAAAATCAAAATTTCAGGCGAGTATTTCTCGCTCTTTTTGTCGAATTCAGTGCAAAAGAATGGAACGTGTCAAATGAATTGTATGCGGGAAAAGAGCGGCTACAAAAAACGAGAGGGCTTCCTTCTTTGGCCGTACCAGAAAAAGGAAGTTCTGGCCGATAAACACCAAGGGGGGATATCAACGCGTTAGCGCTTGGCGGCTTTGAGGAGCTTCTCGAGCTTCTCCGCGCCCACGCACTCCTTGGCAAAAGCACACCACTCGATGCAGGACGTGCCGATGGGGCGGGCGTTCAGATGCCCGCACTTCTTGCACTGGGTCTCGGGCTCATCGCTCCAGATCTCGATCTTCTCTCCGCACTTCTGGCACCTGATGTCCTCAGGCTTGGGTTGGCGGATTTCTATGCTTCCTGGGCATCCTTCTTTGAACATGGACATATATTACACCTCTGCCGAGGAAATATCTATGATGCAAATCATACGAAATGATGAGCATGGCACCTGGGGCAAAGAGCATTGCATCTATCTGATTCACGTCTCGAGCTTTCTGCTCTATGCTTATTTACTCCTTTATCACATCTGCTATCTCTATTTTAAAATTGTATGGAAATATCTGGCGGTCGATTCCCATGGGGATAAAAAGATAAAAGATTTTCCCCTTGAGGCCGGCCGCGGATTCGCTGTCAAGCGGGAACAGCGGCAGATTCTCATACGCCTTCGTCTGCTGAGAATACACCACGTTGCTGGTCGGCATCACCGCTTCCTGCACCGAACCATGGGGAGGAACCGGCTGGGAGGGCAGAGGGTTGTTTCTGTCCTGATAGCGGACGCCTGAGTGCATGAGCCGATGCTGACGATTTTTGACATCGGTATATTCCGCACGGTCCCAGAGAATCTTGAGCTCGGAAGAAGTGAGATTTGCCAGGTTCAGATGAAATTGCCGGTCCTCGACAATGAGCGAGACGGACACGACCTTGTCCTGGAACTTGATCTCATCCGACGGTACAGGGCTGAGCAGCCGGCACTTCAGACGGTACCGGACAGCCTTATCCATTTTTATGCTCAGATTGTCGCCGTTCTTGATGTCCCGGAGCGCCAGGACCACGGGTTTGTATTTGTCCATGGTTATCTCCAGCACGGCCTTTTTTTCAAGGACGGTGTCGTTCGGCAACCCAGCAGTAATTTCCGCCGGAGACCGGTACCGCAATTCTTTCAGGTCGCTACCCGAAACGACCCTGATGTCGGCATCGGGTGGATCGACAACAAGCGTGAACCTTTTTGTCTTCTCCGATATACATCCGAACAGCAACATCACAGCACATGCAAAAATCAAATGCCGTTTCATATGAATCCCCTATGCTGCATGGACGAGAATTACAAAAACAGTCCGAGTTATCAATTTGCGCCGTAAAAGTGACCTCAATAAGCAGTAGACAATCGTTCACCTTTCTGATATAATTAAAAAATGGCCGAATCTGGTACAGAGCCCGATCTGCAAACAATGACTGCTGTCGGAAAAGTATTGGTAACTGACGCCAGTACCGCCCTTCTGCTTGGGCTATTGGGTTATTCCGCAACAAAACTCTGGAACACCGCCGTGTGGCATGCCAAAGAAGCCTGGAAAAACACCGGTAAGATCCCTTCCTATGCAAAGATGGATGTCGCCATAAAACAAGAGCATCCTCTCTGGTACCGCCGACTGCACTCGCAAAGCGCCCAGGCAGTGCTGGAAGAGCTTTGGCAGTCATACAAGTCATGGTTCGCTGTCCGCAAGAAAGGCGATGCGAAGGCCAAACCGCCCGGTTTCAGGCGAAAAACCACCTTGTCGGCTGTGACCTTCACCAGGAGCACATCTAAAAAATCGTGTACCTTGAATCAGAAACGTTCTCGACAGCGTACCCACCTGCTCCACAGTTTCACCAGATCTCTTGTCCGCGATGCAGACGCTCGCGGTGTCTCCACGATCATCGTGGGGGACCTTAAGGACATCAGAGACGGCAAGGACTGGGGAGACAGCGGGAACCAGCAGTTCCACAAATGGCCGTTCGATAAGATCATCAAGATGCTTATATACAAGGCCAGGCTCAAAGGCATCCGCGTTGTTAAGGAGCCCGAGGACTATAGTTGTCAAAGACCAGACTTTTTACGAGCGTCTTGCCCAGAGCTGTTCCGAAGAACGCATTGTGCTTGTCTTTCGCTGCATCAATGCCGACAATCAAATACTTCTCCGAACCACGAATCTCTTTCTTCAGTTGCAGAAACTGCTCAAGTCTGCTATCATCAATACAGTTCATAGAAGCCTCCTGACTCTAGAATTTTGATTCCACATAATCTAATTCTTAGCAGGAGGTTTCTATTTTGGGTAGTCTTGAAGAAAATATTCCTTATACTTTAATGGGGGAATATAACCTCGTGCTCTACCTATATATAACGTGGCAAACATCCCTGCCGCATCCGCGAACAGGATCAGCAGTGGCCCTTAGCGAAATACAGGCCTGATTCGGGAATCCCCGGCCTTCAGGCTGCGGAGGATGTCAATGTAAGTGTACCTCGAACTCCATCTCCTTGTCCCCGAGGAGGAAGCGCTTCCGTTCCACTTTGACCTTGAGTGGCTCTTCTTTCTTCTTGTAGAAAAGGAAAAGCTTGATATCCTCCATGCTCGAGATGGGAACGCCGTCGAGCGAGACAAGGGTGTCGCCGACCTTGATCCCGGCCTTTTCCGACACACTGTCTTTGGCAAAGCCGACGATGGTAATTTTGCCATCCTCTTCGCTGAGCAAGGCCATGATCCTGGGGGCGGTAACACCGTCGAGGGGCTGCGGGAAGATGAGGTAATGGGCAATGTCCTTCACAAGCGGTCCGTCATTCAGGATGATAGCATAAGAGAGCCCGTTCCTCCGGAACGCCCTCTTGGGGATGCCAGAGCCGTAGGAGACGTGCCCTCCGCCCGCGATTACGACCATGCGGTGGTCCGGGCTCTTTCGCAGGTATTCATCGATAGACATGGCCATGGTTTCGTCCCAGAGCACTTGGGACTCGTAGAAAAAGTCAAAGTCTCTCTCTCCCGAGCTTTTATGCTGCTCGAAGACATCTTTGAGCTGGTCGCGGTAATCGTTGTCCGAAAAATCCATCTGCTGAGGGATCTCTTTTTTCTCCTCCTCCGAAAGGGAGTCCATGCCACCTTTCGAGACCTTCTCGGTGATCTCGCGCCTGAGGTTCAGAGCAACCACCGGAATCTTCTTGGTGCGTGCGAAATCAAGGATAGGTTTGTATAAGTTATAATCAAAGCCCCAGCGCTTGAAATACTCCGTGTTCTTTAGGAACTCGCGCTCGTCGATGGCTCCCTTGATGTAGTCATCGAGCGTCTTCTGGAAAGGCCTCTGGAACATCTCCATGCCCACAGCAAGTTTCTGGTCCTTCATATAGAGTCCCTTAATGATGTCGAGCTCAACAGTGTGATGACTGAACCGGTCATGGTATTCACCTACATATACGATCTTCTTTCCCGCAGCACCATCGATCATGTCCGAGAGCGTCCTGAGCGTGGAGAGGTCAATCGCCACTGCCTGCTCTCTCAATTCCATCTCCATCCCTCTCTGGGAATCATCGATTTTTTTTAAAATGATCCGGCCCTCGTTAAAGGCAAGAACGCCGTATTTGCCGTAATGAGAAATCTTGGGGAAAGCGGCCTCTGCTTCGGCGACGGAGCGCGAGTTGATGATTACCGCAACTTTTCTTTCACTCCAGGGGTTCTTCCTTACCGTCAGACTGAACCCCGCTTTCATGCTTTCGGCCTTGCCGAAAAGTCTGCCAACGAGCGGGTTATCATCGCCGAGAATCACGAGGGATGAGGCTTTGATCTCGGAGTCCTTGAGATCGGCGGCCTCTTTTTCTTCAGCACCCGCTTCTTTTAAGGCAGCGATGACGGTCTTATACGCTACTTTGTTCGCAACAGGCAGCGCGATCAATGGCTTCTTGTCCCCAAGAAGGGAGGCGACGACCGGCGGCATTTCCGGTTCCGTGAGCCTCCGGGCGACGTCATATGCTCCATCGATTATCATGGTTCGCGGCTCCTCGTCTACGAGCACGTTGAAACTCTTTTTCTCTCCGTCGAGCGAGAGCTTCTCCTTTTTTATGTCTCCCCCCATTGAGATCACGGCTGGCAGATCGAGCGAAAAGACATTCCCCTTCTGAAGCACGTCGAAACTGATCTCGAAATTGTCGCCGTCGCGCTTGACCGATGCCTTCGTCACGCTTAGATCCTGAAGTCCTTTTTCATCCACCCAATGCTTGAAAAAAGGGGCTAGGTCCTTGCCCGACTGTTTTTCGAACGCTGCTTTGATATTATCCCATGACGCCTTTTGAGATTGGTTCCGGCTGATGAATTCCCTGAGGGAGCTGTAAAACTGCTCCTCTCCAACCAGGTTCTTCAGCATATGGAAAACCATGGCGCCCTTGCCGTACCCGACAGCACTGGATGCACGGTCCGTACTGTTTTTGAACTCACGGAGGGATATCTCATTTTCAGGATTCACGTAGGCATCATAAGCTATGAGCTGCTCCTTGCGGTATTCCCATCCTTTGCCAGTCTGTTCTTCGTAAAGATGGTCCGCGAGATAGGTAGTCAGCCCCTCTGACCAGTTGCCCTTATCAAGATCAACATACACGGAATTGCCGAACCACTGGTGCAGGATCTCATGTCCGAGAGATGTTTCTGGAATGAATGGAAGTCGAACCACGTCCTGCCCGAGAGGGGTGTAAGTCGGGAGGGAATATCCCGCAGGCAAAAAGCTCTCCACAATAGAGAATCTTTCATAAGGGTACTTTACGAGGAGCTTCTCATACAGCTCGATATATTTTTTCGCATACTCGAAATAAGTCTTGGCCAGTCCCCGGTCCTCGGGAAAGAAGTAGGCATACAGATTGACGCCGCTCACCCGGTCCTGTGTTACCTCGAAACGGTCCGAGGCGATGAGACTGATACCGGCGAGCTGACGGTCGAAGTAAAACGTAAATTCTGTGATGCTGCCCTTCGCGGTCTTGTCAATCCGCTCTGCCTCCGAGACGGCATCATAGCCATTGGGGAAGCTCGCTTTCAATCGGTAGCGGGTGAGGGACTCGGTGCGGGGATACCAGGTGCCAGTGAGGGATATGCCCCGCGCATCGATTATGCTTTGCTCCGCGACGTTATTCATCTTACTGCTGTGCTCACTACCCTTGAACACCCCTACATATTTGATTGCGAGGGTCCCATTCTCCGTTGGTTTTATTCGCAACGTCCCGTTGCTGGGTTCAATAGCGATTGTCCGGTCGTTCAGGGTCACCTGTATAATCGCAAGTCTTCCCGTAGCGAACAGGATCTCCCGACCGTTCCGCGCGGGCATGGTTGCAAGGCCGGTAATCCGTGACGCGGGGATATCGAACGACACGGAAAGATTGTATTCCGGGACAGCTGGAGCGGAAGGCTCGTTCGACAGCGTTACACAAGGGACCAATAATATAAAAAGAAAATAAAGGGGAAATCGGCTCATAGCGCTCTCTTTCTGAAAACATGAATATTATCATAATATCAAAAAAAACGAATTATTTCCATGTGTTGTTGCTATTTTTGAAAAGAATAATCTCTTTTCACACGAGAGTGAAAATTCGTATTTTCTGACAAATTGTCTTGAATTTGCTTTAATAGATAACTATAATGTGTAACTTAGTTCCCCAAGTGGTCAGGAGGTATTGAGGATATGGCGGTAAAAAAAGGCGCAAAAAAGAAGAAGAAAGCTACCAAGCCCAAGGCAAAAAGGGTGATGAAAAAGGCCACAAAGAAATCAATAAGGAAACCTCGTGTCACAACGAAGAAGAAAGTAGCCAAAATGACTGTAAAAAAGGTGGCAAGAAAGAAGAAGGCCGCAAAGAAGAAAGTTGCATCTGCACCGTCGTCGAAGGCAAAAGTGGCCCAGCCGCCGGTACGAATATCCGCAGCCACGCAGAAACGTCATGAGCTCTTGAAAAAGCTTCTGCTCAAAAAGCGCAACGAGGTAGTAGAAGGCCTTGAGGCCAGATGGGCCGCAGGCTGGTACCTGAGACGGGACAGAAGATCGACTCGGCCATGGACAGCGCCGACCTGTCTTCCCAGGACATGGACCAGGGCATTGATTACTCGCTCCTGGAAATGAAGTACGAACAGTATAAGGACATCGCCGATGCTTTCCGCAAGCTCCAGAACAATACCTACGGCCTGTGCGAAGAGTGCGGGGAGGAGATCGACATCAAGCGGCTGCAGGTTAACCCTCTTGCACGGTACTGCATCACCTGCAAGACCCGCAAGGAAGAGATGGAAAAGATTCAAAAAGAAGAAACGCGATTCAAGGAATAAGCAATTTTTAACAGAAGAATCGCGCAGGCTGGTTGATCAGCGAAATCTGTCTATCCGTATGACTGTCGGAAGATTTTGCGGTGCGGATATAGGTTTTTCTTGACAAAAAGGCCGTAATACAGTATCTTTATCCTCTAAATTTTCTCGTGGCGGTGTAGCTCAGCTGGTAGAGCAGGGGAATCATAATCCCTGTGTCCGGGGTTCGAGTCCCTGCACCGCCACCATTTTTCTTCCCCTTTTTCTCACTGAATATTCATGTATAATAGAAGAACTCGGAGGCCTTTTCACGGAGCACTGCGTGCTACTATGCTTACCAAAGGTCAAAGAAACCATCGACAGATATCGCATGCTGAAGCCGGGAGAGAGGGTTCTCGTCGCCGTCTCGGGCGGCCCGGATTCGGTCTGCCTGCTTTCGCGTGCTCGATGCTCTTTCGGCGGAGCTCGGTGTAAGTCTCCATATTGCGCACCTCGACCACATGTTCCGAGGCAAGGAGTCGGCGAATGAGTCTCTGTTCGTGGCGCGCCTCGCGGAAAAGCTGGGTACTCCCGCGACCATCGAGACAGTTTGACGTGCCCGCCTTCTGCCGAGAACGCGGGCATGTCTTCCCAGGCCGGGGCGCGTGAAGTGCGGTACGGTTTTTTGCATCGGGTCGCGGAAGACAGATCGGCGCTTCCCGCATCGCCACGGGCCACACGGCTGAGGACCAGGCCGAGACCTTTCTCATGAGGCTTCTACGAGGCGCCGGGGTCACGGGCCTCTCGGCCATCCCGCCGGTGCGGGAGAACATCATCAGCCCGCTTGATCGAGATCACGAGGGAGGATGTGCTGGAGTATCTCCAATCGAGGGGGCTCGAGTATCGTGTCCGACCTGTCGAACACAAAGCCGGTGTACACAAGGAACCGGATTCGAATGGAGGTTCTGCCCGTTCTCAAACGGTTCAATCCTCGTATCGTTGAAACGCTCGCCTCTGAGGCGGCCTTGCTCAGGGACGAAGATGAAGCCGCAGAGGCCTGTTTATCAACGATTGCTGCCGGGGTGATCGCGCAGGAAGAGAACAATGTTGCTCTAAAAAGAGAGGAATTTAATGCCCTGCCGCAGGCATACAGGCGTAGGATGATTAGAAAGGCTGTGGATCTGACAGGCGCTGACTCGGCGAGGGCTGTCTTCGGTCCAGGTCGGGTGACGTGATCGGTTTCATGGCCGCGGCCCAGACAGGCAGGACCATGCGCATGCCGTATGGCCTTATAATAGAGCGAGAGTATGAGACATTTGTCATACGCTTCGAAGCGGCCACAGCAGGATACTCCTATACGCTTACAGATCCCCGGCGTCACCTTGATTCCCGAACTCGGGATGGAGGTCGAAGCAGGGGTCTTCGATGACATCCCGGCCGAGACGAACATCAAAAATTATCTCTGGCAGGCCCTGTTCGATTATGATAAGATAGGGCCGTTGTTAACGATGAGGAACAGGCGATCCGGGCGACTGGTTCTGTCCCGTGGGTATGGGCGGCAAGAGCAAGAAGCTTCAGGACTACTTCGTGGACGAGAAGGTCCCGAGACACGAGACGAGATAATGTCCCTCTCCTCCTGCTCGGGAAAGGACGTCCTCTGGGTCGTGGGGTTCCGGACGGACAACCGGTTCCTGCTGGGGAAAGGGACGAAGAGAGTGCTGGTGGTCCAAGTGCGACGTGAACAAAGATAGGGGTCATGGGCCAGAGAATGAGGTGGCCACTCAAGGGTCTGAAGTAAGGGTCAAGGTTATCTGAAGTAATGATGTATTAACCCTTGCCTCTAACAACCTGCACCTCACGAAGATAGTTTAATCTGTGCCCCAATTTATTTTCCATGGAGGACATTCAATGGTAGGGATTGATTTCGGGAAACCGCTCTTTACCCGTGAGGAGATCCAGCGGAAGATTCAGGAACTCGGCACCAGAATATCAACGGATTACGCGGACAAGGACCTGCTGGTCGTCGGCGTGCTCAAGGGAGCGATCTTTTTCATGTCCGACCTTCTCCGGTCGCTCAGGATCTCCGTTCGGATGGACTTCATCCACTGCACGAGCTCGCTCCAAAGGCAGCCATCCCGTACAGATCATTGCTGACATAAAGGAAGACATCAGAGGCAAAGACGTTCTGCTGGTTGAGGACATCATGGACTCCGGAGTGACCATCGATTACTTGAAGAAAATGCTCCTTGAACGCGGCCCCGCTTCGCTCAAAGTCTGCGTGCTGCTGGACAAGACCGACCGGCGGAAGGTCCAGATCGAGGCGGACTACGCCGGGTTCCGCATCCCGAACAAGTACGTCGTCGGCTACGGCCTGGACTACAAGGACCGTTACCGGAACCTGCCGTATATCGCCGTGCTGCCCTTGGAAGAGCGTCAGGCCCCGTAACAGCGATAATTTAAGTCTCGTGACGGCATGACAGGATATCCGCACGTTCTTCTGGCGATTGCCGGTGACAAACAAGTCAGTTCATATACGGCTGTTTCGGGGCAAAGGTGATCGCGACTCCTGTGCAAGCGGGATAAAACTATTGTTTCCCTGCGGATAATGTGTTATTATTAAAAAATATGTGACAGGCAAAGGCCTGACGGTATTCAGGAGGTTTCATTCAGTGAGTGCATTCTATAAAAATCTGGCACTGATCCTGTTGTTCGTCGTGGTATCGGTGCTCATCTTCAATCTTTTCAACCCGGTCAATCCTGCAGCGGTGCAGATTCCCTTCAGCGACGTCATGGACAAGATCCAGAACAGCGAAGTGAACGACGTCACGATCAAGGGCAGCCGAGATGTTCGGCAATTATAAGACGGGGAAGTCCTTCAAGACCAACCTGCCGGACTATCCCGACCTCGTCAAGGACCTCCGGGCCAAGGGCGTAAAGATCAACGCGGAGCCGGTGAAGGAATCAGCGTGGTATAACTTCCTCGTGGTCTGGGCGCCGCTCATCCTCATGGCTGTTCTGGTTCATGTTCATCATGCGCAACATGCAGATGGGCGGGAACAAGGCCATGTCCTTCGGCAAGAGCAAGGCCAAGCTCCTGAACGAGAGCTCCAAGAAGGTGACCTTCAACGAAGTGGCCGGCATGGATGAGGCCAAGGTGGAGGTCCAGGAGATCATCGAGATCCTGAAGGACCCGCAGAAATTCCAGAAGCTCGGCGGCAAGATCCCCAAGGGCGTGCTGCTGGTCGGCCCTCCGGGCACCGGCAAGACGCTCCTGGCGCGCGCCATCGCGGGCGAGGCGGGCGTGCCGTTCCTTTCGATCAGCGGCTCTGATTTCGTCGAGATGTTCGTCGGCGTGGGCGCCTCGCGCGTCCGCGACCTCTTCGAGCAGGGCAAAAAGAACGCGCCCTGCATCATCTTCATCGACGAGATCGACGCCGTGGGCAGGCACCGCGGCGCCGGCCTCGGCGGCGGCCATGACGAGCGCGAGCAGACCCTGAACCAGCTCCTCGTCGAGATGGACGGGTTCGAGAGCAACGAGGGCGTGATCCTCGTCGCCGCGACGAACCGTCCCGACGTGCTCGACCCGGCGCTCCTCCGGCCGGGCAGGTTCGACCGCATGGTGGTGATCCCGCGGCCCGACCTGAACGGCAGGATCGGCGTGCTCAAGGTGCATACGCAGAAGATCAAGCTTGCGCCGCACGTGGACATCGAATCCATCGCGCGCGGCACGCCGGGACTGTCCGGAGCGGAACTGGCGAACCTCGTGAACGAGGCGGCGCTCCTCGCCGGCAGGATGGGCAAAACGCAGGTCGAGAACGACGACTTCGATCGCGCCAAGGACAAGATCCTCATGGGCCTCGAGCGCAAGAGCATGCTTATCAGCGACGAGGAAAAGAAGAACACGGCCTACCACGAGGCGGGCCATACCCTGGTCGCGAGGCTCATTCCCGGGACCGATCCGGTGCACAAGGTCTCGATCATCCCGCGCGGCATGGCGCTGGGCGTCACGCTCCAGCTCCCCACGGCCGACCGCTATTCCTACGACCGCGAGCATTTGCTGAACAACATCGCGATCCTGCTCGGCGGCAGGGCCGCCGAAGAGATCGCGCTCCAGCACATGACCACCGGCGCCGGCAACGACCTCGAACGCGCCACGACCCTCGCGCGGAAGATGGTCTGCGAGTGGGGCATGAGCGATGCCATGGGACCGCTGTCCTACGGCAAGAAGGAAGAGGCAGATATTCCTCGGCCGCGAGATCGCCCAGCACCGCGACTACAGCGAGCATACGGCCGTCGAGATCGACAACGAAGTAAAACGCATCGTCATGGACAACTACCACCGGGCCAAGACCCTGATCCAGGAGCGGGAGGACGTGCTCCACGGCCTTGCCAAGGCCCTGCTCGAAAAAGAGACCCTCGACGCCGCTGACATCGACGCGATCGTCAACGGCAAGCCCGCAGCGGCGTAAGGAGGGGGTATGGAGCCTGTCCTCCGGATCTCCGGCCGCGGGGCGCTCACCATGACCCTGAACGGCCTGACGTCCGGGCAGGCGGCTGCCCTACACGAACTCATCCGATCATCGACAGCGGGGCGGACTTGCACCCGCTCCGTCTTCTGTTTCACAACAGCACAGAACGCCCCGTAGTAACACCTCTCTGAGCTGGCCCTGACCGGCACCCTCGACCAACTGAAGCATGTTATTCGCTCAACTCACGGCGAACTACGTATCCCTGCAAATCTTGCCAAAAAAATCGACTCTCTGCTTGACAACTATCTGCGCTCAGATTATAAGATTAACTGCAGGGGAAAGATCCTCGACCTCGGCAGCCGCACGCACATCATGGGCATCCTGAACGTGACGCCAGATTCCTTTTCCGACGGCGGCCTGTATGCCGACGCGGCGCAGGCTCTTGCACACGCCCGGGATATGGCCGCCGCAGGCGCGGACATCATCGATATCGGCGGAGAGTCCACCCGGCCCGGCGCGGAGCCTCTATCCGAAGAAGAAGAGCTCCGCAGGATCATCCCGATCATCGAACGCCTCACGGCCGAGCTCACCGTGCCCGATATCGGTCGATACGTATAAGTCATCGGTAGCGAAAAAAGCGCTCGAGGCCGGCGCCTCGATCGTGAACGACATCAGCGGACTCCGCTTCTCGCCGGACATGGCGAAGGTGGTGGCAGACTACGGCGCAGCTGTGGTCATCATGCATATCAAGGGCACGCCGCGCGACATGCAGCAGAATCCGGTCTATGACGACGTGGTCGGCGAGGTCATGTCCTATCTCGAAGAAGGGATCGCGATCGCCGTCAAGGCGGGTGTGGACCGCGAGAAGATCCTTATCGATCCCGGGCATCGGGTTCGGCAAGACGCTCGAGCACAACCTCACGATCCTGAACCGGCTCGACGAGTTCCGCAGCCTCGGCAGGCCGATCGTGCTCGGCACGTCGAGGAAAAAATTCATCGGTACGATCCTCGGTATCCCGGTCCCTGGACAGCGCGTTGACGGTACGGCGGCCAACGCTGGCGCTCGGGATCGAGCGCGGCGCCAGCGTCGTGCGGGTCCATGACGTGGCGCGCATGGCACAGGTCGTACGGATGACGGATGCAGTGTTAAAAGGCCAATTCGAAACTCGACATACGAAATCCTGATCATAAAGCGAGGTCTCAGCATCTTAATTTGGTTTGACTGTTTCAAAGTACGCTGTATTAAGAATTTCGATATTAGGATTTCGGGTTTTCCCTATGCTGAACAACTTCACCGAAATACGAGAGGCACTCGCGCACTACCGCTGGTTTCACGACACGGTTGATATTGCGCTCGTCTACTATATCATCTACCGCCTCCTCCTTATCATCAAGGGTACGCGCGCGTTCCAGATGCTGATCGGGTCTCGGGCTCATCGTGCTCGTGCTCATCGCATCTCAGGCGCTCGAGTTCTATACCCTCGACTGGCTGATCCACAGTTTCTGGTCTCAGATCGTCCTCGCCATCGTGGTCCTGTTCCAGCCCGAGATCCGACGGGCGCTGGCGCAGGTCGGTGAGCGCCATCTGTTCAGGTCGCTTTCGCCGGTTGAAGAGCTCGAAGTTCATTGAAGAAACGGTCAAGGCCGCAGTCTCCATGGCCAACAAGCGGATCGGCGCGCTCATCGTGCTCGAACGCGATACGGACCTTTCGACAATCGTGGAGATGGGAACGGAGCTCGACGCCAAGGTAACGAAGGAAATCCTCGTGAGCATCTTTCTTCCCTATTCACCGATCCACGACGGGGCCGCGATCATCCGGAAGCGGGAGGATCATCGCTGCAGGTTGCTTTCTGCCGCTGACCCTGTCGTCGAACCTCTCGAAATCTCTCGGTACCCGTCACCGCGCTGCGGTGGGTCTGACCGAAGAGAGCGATGCAGTCGTGGTGGTGGTTTCCGAGGAGACAGGGGAGATCTCGGTGGTGACCGGCGGGACGATCGCGCACAACACGGATGCGCCGGCTCTCCGGAAGACGCTCTCGGACATATTCGTGAAGAAGAAGGACAGGAAGACGTAAATGGATTATCGCAAGCTGCTGTTCGACAACTGGAGCATCAAGCTGGTATCGCTCGGGCTCTCACTCACACTCTGGTTCTATGTCACCTCAAAAGGCAAGACGGAGATGACGCTCACTGTGCCTCTTGAACTTCGGAACATCCCCCAGAGCATGACGGTGGTGGGTGATGTGGCCGGGAGCCTGGAAGTGCGCGTGCAGGGACAGGAGCGGGTGCTTAGGGACATTTCAATCGGGAAAAAGGTAATTGGTATCCTCGATCTGTCGATGACCAAGGTCGGTGAGAACACCGTTCGCATTTCTCCTGACGATATCAGACGTCCTGCGGGGATCACGGTAACGCATATGTCGCTATCGGAGATCAAGGTGAAACTCGAACCGCTCGTACGAAAGATCCTCAGCCTGAAACCTGTCCTGCACGGCGCTCCCGCCGCGGGCTACCGTCTGGCAGGAATTACAGTGACACCGCCGAAGATCACGGTTGAGGGGCCGGCGAGCATGATGTCTTCCCTGGTCATACTCCAGACCATGCCCATCGACGTCCAGGGCACTCAGGAGAGCGTGACAGTTGAACCCAAGATTGACTACCAGGGGCAATCAGTAAAGATCCTCGACAAGAGCATTGTCGTGCAGGGTGAACGTTGAGAGGGTAAGCAAATGAGAAAACTATTCGGGACAGATGGCGTACGTGGGGTGGCGAACCAGGACCCCATGACCTCGGAGATGGCGATGCGCATCGGGCAGGGCCGCAGCGCACGTATTCCGCGATTCCTCCCGCCGTCACCGGATCGTGATCGGCAAGGACACAAGGCTCTCGGGGTACATGATCGAAAGCGCGCTCACCGTCGGGGCTCTGCTCCATGGGCATGGACGTGCTGCTCGTCGGCCCGGTGCCCACGCCGGGCATCGCATTCCTCACGCGGAGTCTCAGGGCCGATGCGGGCGTCGTGATCTCGGCCTCGCACAACCCCTATGAGGACAACGGCATCAAGTTCTTCGGCCGCGACGGGTTCAAGCTTCCGGACGAGGTCGAAAAGAAGATGGAGGACCTGATCTTCTCCGGCGCCATCGATTCCATCCGCCCGACGGCCGCGGAGATCGGCAAGGCCTTCAGGATCGATGATGCGATCGGCCGTTACAACGAGTTCGTAAAATCGTCCATCCCGCGCGGCATGGACCTTTCTGGCCTGCGCGTCGTGGTGGATTCGGCAAACGGCGCCGCCTACAAGATCGGTCCGCGCATCCTTATCGAGCTCGGCGCGGACGTCATCTCGCTCTATGACCAGCCGAACGGGATGAACATCAACCAGGGTTGCGGATCGCTCCACCCCGAGGTCATCTCCCGGGCCGTGATAGCGAACGGTGCCCAGATCGGCATCGCCTTTGACGGCGACGCGGACCGTGTCATCCTGTGCGACGAGAAGGGGGCAGTCGTTGACGGTGACACGGTCATGGCCGTCTGCGCGCTCCAGATGATGAAAGAGGGAAGGCTCAGACAGAACACGCTTGTGGCCACGGTCATGAGCAATCTCGGCCTCGAGACTCGCCATGCAGAAGGCCGGCGGCAGGCTTGTTCGAGCTGCGGTCGGAGACCGCTATGTCATGGAGAAAATGCTCGAAGGGGGATACAATCTCGGTGGAGAGCAATCCGGCCACGTCATTTTTCTCGACCACAACACCACCGGAGACGGGCTCATCTCGGCTCTCCAGGTCCTCGCGATCATGAAGCAGACCGGCAAGCCGCTCTCGGAGCTGGCCGCCTGCATGAAAACCTATCCCCAGACGCTCGTGAACGTGAAGGTGAAGGAGCGACGCGATCTGATGTCGATCCCGGAGATCGCGCAACGAATGGCCGAGATCGAGAAGAAACTGGACGGTAGCGGCCGGCTCCTCGTGCGCTATTCCGGTACCGAATCCAAGGTTCGCGTCATGATCGAGGGCGAGGACGAGAGGGGGATCAAGACGCTTGCCGAGGATCTTGCCGGGATCATCAAGGAGAAGCTTGGGTAGGGATAGCAGCGGCCGCGCAGTGTCTTTGTCATCACCGAAGACCGGAGAAATTAAGATGTGAACGGAGTCCGCGTGACTACGAATACGCACCACCGCGCCATACTATTTTCTCTCTTTGTCCTGTCGGGATTCTCCGGCCTCATTTATGAGTCGATCTGGACGCATTACCTGAAACTCTTTCTCGGCCACGCCGCCTATGCCCAGACGCTCGTCCTGGCCATCTTCATGGGTGGCATGGCTATCGGCTCCTGGCTCTGCAGCCGCTACTCAGGCCGGTGGAAGAACTTGCTGATCGGTTACGCCCTTACAGAGGGCATGGTTGGTCTCCTTGCAATCGTTTTCCATCCGGTCTTTGACCGGGCTGTGCAGTTCTCCTATACCACAGTTATGTCACAGCTCGGAAACGCTACCGTGGTCACGGCATTTAAGTGGACGCTGTCGGCGGTGCTGATCCTGCCCGGCATGACATTTCCCCTGATGAGCGCCGGCATGATCCGTCTGTTCCCGCTCAAGCCGGGCAGGACCATTGCCCTGCTCTATTTTACGAACAGCATCGGAGCGGCCGTCGGCGTTCTGGCGAGCGGGTTCATGCTTGTACGCCTTGTCGGACTGCCCGGCACTTTGCTGATCGCGGGTCTAATCAACCTCGGGCTCGCTGTTACGGTCTGGACACTGGTGCGAGGCCGTGAAACGCCGACCGCAGGGGATCGATACCGTACTGCCACACCCGGCACCATCCGGCCAATACCGGCTCATGCTGGTGGCATCGCTTATCACCGGGACCGCTTCCTTCATCTACGAGATCGGGTGGATCAGGATGCTCAGCCTCGTCCTTGGAAGCTCGACCCATGCCTTCGAACTCATGCTGAGCGCTTTCATCCTCGGTCTTGCCTTTGGCGGGCTATGGATTCATCGCCGCCTTGACCGGCAGGGCCAGCCGGTCCGCGTCCTCGTCATCGTCCAAGTCGTCATGGGCATCTTGGCTCTGTCCACACTGTCGCTCTACGACCAGACATTCCCTGTGATGCAGTGGCTCCTGAAGATTCTGCCGAAAACAGACACCCGGTACCTACTTTTCAACAATTATATTCCCCTTTCTCTCTCCCGAAGAATTTGCCGAAGTCTGGCATGCCCTCGAATCAAAGCATTGTGTATCTTCTTTTACGGCTACGTAAAAGGACTGGATCTCGCTCTTTAAGGCCGTGGGACAGCGGGATGTCGATGCCATGGCTCACTCTTCGGCGGTACTGATCAAGCGCGGCGAAGACGCGAACCCTGTGCGCCTGAAATATCTAATTGCCACCACTATGCTCGCCAACCTTGCGTGCGGTAACGGGGAGGAAGCTGTCAGAGTCTGGTCACAGAATCGAGCCAGTCTTTTCGGGGCTAGCCAGCCGAGCTTGCTGTTCCGGCTGCTTGCGGCAAACAGCGGAGAACCCTTATAGCCTGCAGCAATTGATGGCCATAATCTGATGCGTCGGCACTCAGTAGAGACTGAAGGAACCGATATGACATGCAAAAAACCCTAGTCACTTTTATGATCGCATTTAGTGCAGGCCTTCTGTTCTGACAGGGGTTCCTCTACTTCGCTTCTTCGATTATCATCCTCATTATCACCACCATGACGCGTTACAAAATTGCCGGTGCACGGATACGCCGGACAGACACCGACGCGCGGTGATGGTGAAACTGGAGGCAGTACGATGGGGCGAACTTATCCTGCGGAGGGTAAGAATCAATAAGGGCGTGTCATGGGGAGAAGGAGAGCGGCAGAAGTGGATCAGACTCAAGGCAATGGCGTTTTGATCGGATACACCTTCAGGAAGTTCAGGAATTCCTTGGCCGTATGGGTGCAGTAATTCCGCTTGGGCGAGATGATGCTGAAGTTCCGGTGGAATTTTACGTCCTTGAACGTCGTGGCCTTTAGCACGCCGTGCTTGATCGCCTGACGCGCGGCCCAGGCTGACACAATGGATACGCCTACACCCTCTTCAACGGCGCTCTTGATGGACTCGGTACTACCGAGCACGAGAGCGATCCTGAGGCTGTCGAGTTTGATCCCGTGTTCCTCAAGATGCTTCAGGATGATCTGGCGGGTGCCGGAGCCCTCTTCTCGCAGGATGAGTGGTTCCTTGATCAGGTCCATGCCCGGTATGTTGCGACGCTCAACCCAGGGGTGGGCCGGGGACATGATAATCACGAGCTCGTCCGAGAGGAAGGTGTCGACGGCAAAACGTTGTTTGCTCACATCACCTTCCACGAGCGCGATATCGATCTCGCCTGCGTTCAGCTTTTCGGTGATGGTCTTGGTGTTGCTCACGAAGAGTGAAATGTTTACCTGGGGGACCTTTTTCTTGAATGCCGAGATGATCGAAGGGAGAAGGTAGTTGCCGATGGTCGAACTGGCGCCGATGGAGAGGGAGCCTTTGATAGCCCCGGTTATCTCGCTGATGTTCTTCTGCGCCTCGGCATAGAGCGCAAGGATCTCCTTCGCTCGCCTGTAGAGGATCTCGCCCGCCGGGGTCAGGTTGATAGCAGTTCCCGGACCGGTCGAACAGGCGCGTCTCGTAAAGCTCCTCCATGGCCTGTACTTGAAGGCTCACCGCAGGCTGAGTGAGGTGGATGAGTTCAGAGGCCTTGGAAAAGCTTTTTGTTTCCGCAACGGCGCAGAAAACTCTCAGTTTATGGTCTTCCATAAATGATTAGACGTCACATGGCATGTGCTGGGAATGTTGCGACTTCTTGAATGTCTACTATGTTATAATATTTATAAATCAATCTATAAGTATTGTCAAGAAGTTTATCCGCTGTGAGGGCCGCTGAGAGGGGCTCCAAACCACGAAAAATGCAGTAGAGACGTGATAAGAGAAGAACTTATTGTAGGGTTTTCAGATATGCAAGGGCCTCTTCTCGGTTTTTGAGTGCGCCCTCGGCCTGCCGCTCCTTGATTCCCTCCAGGATCTCCCGGAACTGCGGCCCGGGCACGAGCCCGTGATCGATGAGGTCCTGACCGGTTATGAGCGGCCTTGCTTCGACCTTCAGGAACTTTGAGTAGTAATAATCCAGCACCATGGCCATGGGCTTCTCGGTGTCCGTGAACTTCTCTTTCAGCATGATCTCGGCCGTGGCGCGAGCGTCAGCCTGCGCCAGGATGAGGCTTTCCGACAAAGCATCGCAGAGGTCGCGACAGTAGCGGTACATGGCATTCTTGCTCGGCCCGCCGGGAGCGGAGAGATTGAAGAGCCGCATGTGCTGCTTGATGACCGTTGTGACTGTCTTTTCCGTATCCCGAGATAGCCTGAAGCGTCGGCACACCATCGCGGCCCTTTCCGCGCCGAGGTTATCATGCCCGTGAAACCGGATATGGCCGTCAGCATGGCTGAATGTTTCCGGTTTCGCCATATCATGCAGAAGACAGGCAAAACGGAGCGCAGCTTTGCGTGGAATAAGGTGTTCAAGCGACTCGTCCAGGTGTGCCAGCACCGAGGCGGCATGCTCAGGAGACATCTTCGGGAGGTCATCGAGCACGCTGTCAAGATATCCCGCTGTCTTAATGGAATGGGTCAGGACATCGTGGACATGATACCTGCCCGGTGCAAATCCTCGCAGTGGTTCGAGCTCTGGCAGGAGCGGGGAGAGGAGGCCGAGGGAGTCCATGAGTTGGAGATGATTTTCAGCATTCCTCTCTCCAAGGATCAGGAAAAACTCGTCCCGCAGGCGCTCGGGAGATGGTTTGGTAATGAGTCTAGAACGATTTCGAATATGCTCAGCTGTCACGCTCTCGATAGTAAACCCGAGTGTTGCTTCAAATCGCACGGCACGTAATAGCCTGAGCGGGTCTTCATCCAGCACCTCGGGCTTCACCACGCGGACCAGCCTATCTTTAATATCCTGTTTTCCATTAAACAGGTCGATCAACCCATAGAGAGAATTACTTCTCAGGAATCCCCGCAGGTCGAGCGCCATCGCGTTTATGGTAAAATCACGCCTCGTGAGATCAGCCGTAAGGTCAGGCCCTTCGAAATTGGTGAAGTCGAACTGGATAAATTCCCCGTTAGTACGCTTTACTACGCGAGTGATCTTACGCTCTTCATCGAGGGAGAAGAAGCTCCCGTTGATCGTGGCAGCAAATGCGGGCGCTATATGCTCCGATCCGGAAGGCATCAAGAGGTCGATATCTTTAATGTCCTGCTTGCCGATCAACAGGTCACGGACTGAGCCGCCAACGATGAAGATTTTTTGAGAGGTAAGAGGGATGAGTTGTGTCAAGTATGTGATTGCCGGAGTATGCATAGCTGAAGTTATTATACTACATCTTGGCAGGTAGGACAAAAAGGCAGGGTTGTTCGAAAAAAGCGAAATCCAAGCTGCCGAATGGGTATCGCGTGACGCGATGCGATTTACTGGCCATCAATAATAAGGCCATCAGATAGTCTATTTTTGACATTTGGATAGAGGTATTGGACAACAATCTGAAAAATTTTCCGAATTTGGGCAGCGTATAAGTATTGGCACTATATGCTCAGTGGGTTGAAGCCAATAAAACCGACATCTTGCCAGCCTGTTCCCAGTACTTCCTTTAACACCACTCCTTCGTTATAACTTCTCGCCGATCCTCTTGGGCAGGATAACTCGACACAGGTTGTACTGCATGCACCATCAGTCATCCGGCCCCTTTTCAGCGACGCTCTCACCAGTGATCTGCCTGATCTCCTGTAAACGTCTTCGCCGCTCTTCCCGGGAAACGTACCAGTCCTCGATGAGCGTCTCGATCAGACCGATCAGCAGCTTCGCCTCGCCGGGGTCGGTGTCGAGAATTTCGGCGCCTTCGCTCTCCATCCGGGCGCCGATCATCCCGCTCTTCCTGATGGATTCGATGGCCTCCCAGGTGAGGGGGTCCGCCGTGCCTTTGATCTGGCGAAACTCGTCGCTGAGACTGCCGGGCTGCACTTGCCAGAAGTCCCGCAGCATCTCCGAGAGGCAGCGCCGCGACAGGGCCGCTGCGACCTTCGGGCTAAACTCGAAGCTAAGACAGGCTTCCTGGTAGTCTTCAAGGATATGGGGAGGAAGGGCGACCGGGAAGGAGCGGGCGCGCGACGGCGGGACGAGAGCCCATGTTTTGAGGTGCTTTCCCGTGTAGGAACGACTTCCCGACGATCTCCAGGCCGTGGAGAGAGGCGCTCAGGGAGAACCTGCGGCACTCGGGATTGGGGCAGACCACGAACTTGACCACGAGACGGCGCGGGCCGTCCGCATTTCGATGGTAAGGTCCGCAAAGGTTACCTGCCGTCCCTCATCGGTCACGGTCTGGTCCCTGTTGCAGAACGGGCAGTGCCAGAGATATTCGCTCACGCTTCCTCCTTGAACCGCTGCATTTTATTATGCGATCAGTTCCTGAAGCTGTTGCTCTTCCCACTCCTTCGTGACGACTACCTCGCCGATCTTTTTCGGGAGCACGAACTTCACCTTGCCGTCTTCCGCCTTCTTGTCGATCTGCATGGTGTCCATGAGCTCGGTCACGGACGGTTTGCGGCTGAGAGCAGCAGAGGTTCGTCGGCAGGCCATAGGACTTGATAAGCTTCTCCACCCGTTCGGGCACCGAGGCGTCGCAGAGACCGGTCTTGTGGGCGAGCTTGCGAGGCATAGACCATGCCGATGGCAACAGCTTCGCCGTGGCGCATGGTGTAATTCTCCGCAGTCTCGATGGCGTGGCCGACGGTGTGGCCGAAGTTCAGGATCGCGCGGAGACCGCCCTCGCGCTCGTCCTTGCTCACCACCTCGGCCTTGATCTCGCAGGAGCGCCGGATGATGTGGCTGAGCGCTTCGCGATCAAGAGCGAGGATCTTTTCCCGGTTCTTGTCGAGGTACTCGAAGAACGCTGCGTCCCAGATCACGCCGTACTTGATCACCTCAGCCATGCCCGAGAGGAACTCTTCCTTCGGAAGGGTCTTGAGCACGTCAAGGTCCATCAGGACCTTCTTCGGCTGGTAGAACGCGCCGATCATGTTCTTGCCCATGGGATGGTTCACGCCGGTCTTGCCGCCCACGCTGCTGTCCACCATGGCGAGGAGCGTGGTCGGCACCTGGACAAAGGGCACGCCGCGCATGAACGTGGCTGCGGCAAAACCCGTGAGGTCGCCGATCACGCCGCCGCCGAGGGCCACGAGCGCTGACTTCCGGTCGAAGCTGTTGATCAGGAGCGCGGTGATAGATGGCATTGGCCCAGTCGAGGGTCTTGTACTGCTCGCCGTCGGGGATCTCGATGGACATGACCAGGAAGCCTGCTGCCTTGAGGCTGTCAGCAACGCGTTGGCCGTAGAGCTTTTTGACCGTGGGATTCGTGACGATGGCGATCTTCTGGCCGAAACCAAGGTCTTGGAGACGCTCGCCGATCTGGTCCAGGCTCGTGCCGATCTCGATGTCGTAGCTCCTGTCGCCGAGGCTTACTTTAACAACATGCATATCGAACCTTCTCCTTTGATCTCTGCTGATCACGTCGTCTACGGACTTCTCCGAGGTGTCGATAATGAGGTCGGCCTGGCGCGTAAAACGTTGCGCGGCTTTCAAGAAGATCTCGTATCTTCGCCATGGGGTCGGGGTCCTTGAGGAGAGGTCGGTGGGTCTCATGCTTGATGCGTTCGTAGATCACCTCAGGACGTGCGGTGAGACAGACGACGAGGCCGGCCTCCTTGAAGGCCTCGCGGTTCTCGTCGCGGATGACCGCGCCGCCGCCGGTGGAGACCACCTGGTTCTCGTTCTCCATGACCTGTTCGGATGATCCTCGCCTCCACGTCGCGAAAGTAGGGTTCGCCGACTTCTGCGCAAAGATCTCAGTGATGGTCATCTTCTGATCGGCCTCGATGAGCTCGTCGGTATCGACGAAGGTGTAGCCCAGGTCCTTCGCGAGTCGTGTCCCCACGCTCGTCTTGCCGACGCCCATGAAGCCGGTGAGGATGATGTTTTTGAACATAATCTATCAGTTCATCGAGATCATAGCTCGTAGCTCACCGCCTTTGGAAGCGCTATCGCACTGAGCTATGAGCCATTTCTTACTTCTTCCCCGGTTCTTCCTCGCACTCCCATCCTGAACCGTGAGGTGCTTTCAGGTAGCCGATCATAATTCCGCTTCATCTCGTCGATGCTGTCGCCGCCGAACTTTTCGATCATCGCGGACGCGATCTCGAACGCTGCAACGGCCTCAGCCACCACGCCGGCGGCAGGCACGGCGCAGACGTCGGAACGCTCGACGCTCGCCTTGAAGGGTTTCTTGCTCAAGATGTCAACGGAGCGGAGCGGCTTCATGAGCGTGGGGATGGGCTTCATGGCCGCGCGCAGCACGATGTTCTCGCCGTTGCTCATGCCCGCCCTCGATGCCGCCTGCCATGTTCGTCTTGCGGTAGAATCCGGCCTTCCTGCTCCAGAAGATCTCGTCATGCACCAGGGAGCCAGGACGGTTCGCCACGCCGAAGCCGGCGCCGATCTCGACGCCCTTGATCGCCTGTATGCTCATGATCGCGGAGGCAAGCCTGCTGTCGAGCTTCCGGTCCCAGTGCACATGGCTGCCGAGCCCTATGGGAACACCTGTGATGATCAGTTCGAAAACACCGCCCAGGGAATCTCCGGCGGTCTTCGCCTCATCGATCTTCCGCATCATCCTCTTTTCCGCCTCAGGATCGGAACAGCGCAGCTCTGATGCCTCGGCCCGTTTCCTGATCTCCTCGGGCGATACTTGGGGCACCTTGGCAGAACACGCCGCCGATGCTCACCACATGGCTTATCACATCGATGCCGAACTCCTCCAGCAGCCTCTTGGCCACCGCGCCCACGGCAACGCGCATGGCCGTCTCCCGCGCGCTCGAACGCTCGAGGATGTTCCGGATGTCGGCCATGCCGTACTTCAGGATCCCCGGCAAGGTCGGCGTGGCCCGGACGGGGCCGTGTGACCGGTTCTGCGGAGTTCAGGAACATGGGGTCCGGCGACATCTTGTCCCGCCAGTTCTCCCAGTCCTTGTTGCGGACCATGAGGCCGATGGGGCTGCCGAGCGTCCTGTCCCCAGCGCACACCGGTGTAGATCTTGACCGTGTCCTTTTCGATCTTCATGCGGCCGCCGCGGCCGTAGCCCGCCTGCCTCCTGGCAAGGTCACGGTCGATGTCCGTCACCCTGATCAAAAGGCCCGAAGGCATCCCTTCAATGATGCCCATCAACAGTTCGCCGTGCGATTCCCCTGCGGTCAAATATCGTAACATTACGCCTCCCAACCCTTTAAAAAACCCCTAAAATCGCGCTCATCATAGCAAATTTGCGGTAGAAGTGCAATCAAAAGTATGGTATATTTCGGTGAATATGGGGGATTTTAGGCTTTTTTTACTATTAAGAAATGCCTGTGGAGAGGTTTTTCCGGTTATAGCGGCATAAGGAGAGCGCATGAAATACAAACAGGGGTCATTCGGGAGGGTATTTCTGCTCAAATTCGAGGATAAGGACGATATCCTGGAAGAAATGAAGAAGGTTGCGGCCAGGGAAAAAATCAAGGTTGGGACCATCATGCTCTTGGGCGGCATGCGCTCGGCAGGGGTCGTCTCCGGCCCGAAAGAGGCGGTCATCCCGCCTGAACCCCTGTGGGTGAACTTCAGCGACGGCCGCGAAGTCTTGGGCATTGGTACCCTGTTCTGGAAGGGCGATGAGCCCGTCATCCACCTCCACGGCGCCATTGGCCGTGAGAAAGAGACCTATACGGGATGCATCCGCAAGGACAGCACGGTGTTCCTGGTCATTGAGGCGGTGATTACTGAGATCCTGGGCATCGACGCACACAAGGCCCTGAACGAGAAGACGGGGCTTGTGATGCTTGAATTATGAGGATCTCATGATCGCTCTGCTCTGTTCCGTATCTGCTGAAGCAGAACTGCTTCTGTCAAAAACAACCACGACAGGAATCGCGACGATCGGTTCCAAGTCTGTCATTGAGGGAACGCTGGCGGATCAACGGGTTCTCCTCTGTGTCGGGGGGATGGGCAAGGTCAATGCCGCCCATGCTGCAACGCTCATGATTGAGAAATTCAATCCCCGCGCGCTTATTGTTTTCGGCGTGGGAGGCGCATACCCCTCATCAGGTGCAATGGTCGGCGATATCGCCCTGGCGTCGGAAGAGATCTCCGGCGATGAAGGGGTTTTGACACTGGATGGCTTCAAGGACACAGAATACATCGGGATCCCGCTTGTACAATCCGATCGCGCGCGGCTATACAACCGTTTTCCTGTCTCCACCAGTAATCTCAAGCATGCACGGCAAGTTCTCTCTCGCTCAATAACAAATGTCCGGATTCATGCGGGAACATTCATCACCCTCTCCACCTGCACGGGGACCTCTCTTCGCGCGAAGGAGCTGGAAAGGCGCTACCATGGCCTCTGCGAGAACATGGAGGGTGCTGCTGCGGCGCAGGTTGCGGAACTGCATGGTATACCCTGGCTGGAGATGCGCGGGATATCTAACATCGTGGAAGATCGTGATCTGAAAAAGTGGGACATCCGGGCTGCAGCAGCGGTCGCGCAGATGGCCGTTCAACAGGTTCTTGATGGCTGGGACCGATGATGAAAACCCTCACCATAGGCTACTCTCCCTGCCCGAATGATACGTTCATTTTCTACGCCCTCACGCACGGCAAGGTCCGCGTTGCCGGCATCGAATTCCGCGAGCAGCTAGAAGATGTCGAGACCCTGAACCGGATGGCACTCGACGGGGGGCTCGACATCACCAAAATATCGTACCACGCTCTCGGCCATCTTCGGGAGAACTATGCTCTGCTCCGCTCGGGCGGGGCGCTGGGACGAGGATGTGGCCCGCTTATCGTTGCCAGGGCCGGGACAACACTCGGCGATCTGAAGAAAGGCTCCGTTGCGATTCCCGGCAAGCTGACCACTGCGTACCTGCTGCTTCGGCTCTTCGATCCCTCTATCGAGAACGTAACGGTTATGACCTTCGACCGCGTCATGGACGCGGTTTCTAAGGGAGATGCGACTGCCGGGCTGATCATTCACGAGAGCCGCTTCACCTATCCACGTTATAAGCTCGAAAAACTGCTTGACCTCGGCGAATGGTGGGAGAGATATTCCGGGCTGCCTATCCCCCTGGGAGGGATACTTGGGAAGCGCTCACTCGGCCGTGATCTCCTGCTTCGAGTGGAGGAAGGCATCCGGGAGAGCATTCGCTACGCAGGTGTACATCCGGACGAGGTTATGGGCTACTGCCGACGATACAGTCAGGAGATGGATGAGAAGGTGATGAGAAGCCACATCGATCTCTATGTAAACACGTTCTCGCTGGATCTGGCTCGGGAAGGGCTCTCAGCTGTACGCAGGCTTTTTGCCGAAGCAGAAGCACGCGGAATTTTTCCCTCCGCGGACAAGCCGCTTCTGGCGGAGGAGATGTAACATTCCTGATATTTTGTGAAGAAAGTTATGGTATAATTCAAAAAGTCCGATGCCTTGATCATGGAAGTTGGAGCGGGAAAAAATACAGTTCGCCAGGAGGTTCGTATGGGTGGGTGGATAGTGCTTGCAGTGCTCGGCTTGATCTTGGTCTGGCTAGTTCTGATTTACAACGGCCTCATATCGCTCCGGAACGATGTGCAGAGCTCCTGGAAGCAGATCGACGTGCAGCTCAAGCGGAGACACGACCTGATCCCGAACCTTGTCTCCACGGTCAAAGGGGCTATGGAGTTCGAGCAGGACACGCTCGAGAAGGTGATTTCGGCGAGGGCGATGGCGGTGTCTGCGACCACCCCCGCATCCAAGGCCGGGGCCGAGAACATGCTTACCCAGGCGCTGGGAAAACTCTTCGCCGTAATGGAGAATTATCCTGCGCTCAAGAGCAACCAGAACGTGATGCAACTCCAGGAGGAACTCACCTCGACGGAAAACAGAATAGCCTTTGCCCGCCAGCTCTACAACGATCTCGTCGCAAATTACCGCACCAGGCTTCAGGTGTTTCCGAACAACATTGTCTCATCGGTGCTCAACTTCCTTCCCGAGGAATACTTCGAGACGGAGGAGGCAGCCCGCACTGCGCCGAGCGTGAACCTGAGCTTGAGGGGCAAGTAATCCGATAAAGCAGGACAAAAGGCAGGGGTCAAGGAGCAGGCAATTTTTCTCTCTCCTTGCAACTCACGCCCAACCTCTCATCTCATCGACATACACTATGCCTTTAACCTTCATCGACATTGAGCGGCAGAAGAGCTGGCGCATCTGGGTGTTTTTCTTGATCCTCATGCTCTTGTACTTCATTGTCACGGCGGTATTCACCTCGATCTTTCTCCCGGTGTCAGTGCATGCCTCCGCGCATTTCTGGATCTTCGCAGGGGTAATTGCCCTTTTCGTGGCAGGCATCCATTTCTTGTTATCAGCCTACGATACGGTCAATACCGTTGTCCGCGGCCTCAGTGCCCAGCCACCTGATCCCAAGGACGATATTCATAAAGTGCTCAATAATATCATGGAGGAGATCCATGTGGTTACGGGGAACCGGCGGAAGATACAGTGTGTCGTTATTCCGTCGCTTTCCATGAACGCGCTGGCCGCGGCGGACCTGAAGGGAGCGGCCGTTATCGGCATCACTGAGGGTCTGCTTTCCCGCCTGACACGGCCACAGCTCGAAGCCGTCATCGCGCATGAGGCACACCACATTCTCTCGGGGGATTGCCTCGAGGCCACCGTCGCCGCCAGCCTTTTCGGCACCTACGCAGCGGCCCTGGAGAACTTGAGCGACACATCAAGCGGAAGAACGTTTTCTTCTCCTGCTTTCCTGCTGGCCGGGGGGCTGCTCAAGCTCAGCAGTCTGCTCAATATGTTCATTTCACGGGAACGGGAATACCGGGCCGACGCAGCCTCGGTGCGCATGACGAGGAATCCGATAGCCCTTGCCGAGACCCTGCACCTGCTCTCGCGGAGTTGGCGGGGCGCAGGATTCATCGGGAGCGGTTACGAAATGCTTTGCATTGTGAACCCGCAGGTGACGGCGCTGGACGAGACGGAGGGGTTCTGGGCCGACCTGCTTTCGACCCATCCGCCGATCGGAAAGAGGGTGGATATCCTGCTCGCCATGGCGCGGGTTAGCATTACCGAACTGGACGAGAAAGCGAAGAATAAAGCGGAGGACACGCAGAAGCTTCCCCAACCCACGTACTATGCCATGAACCCCCGGCAACAGTGGCAGGGCCCTTTCAACATGGCTGAGCTCGGCGCGCTGCCGTGGCTCTCGCCGCTTACCTGGGTCACGGCGGGCGACAGACAGGCCGTTGAACGCGCCTGGAAGGAGCCCCTCATCAACGAGATATTTACGGCACGGCTTGTTCAGGAGGACGGCGTTGCATCGGAATTCACCTGTCCGTCCTGCCGCCAGCCACTCGTTATGGAATCGTATGAGGGCACGCAAATCTATCAGTGCCGCTTCTGCTCGGGGACCCTGGTTGAGAATAGCAAGATCCCGAGGATCATCGCACGGACCGGGCGGGAGCGGCCATGCTCTGAGCGGATGAGCGCGCTCGCAAGGACGGTTGCGAAAGAGAATCAGATGCGGTATACACAGCAGAAGCTTCTGGCCGGCAGCAGGACCAAAATGCCGCTTCTCGCCTGTCCCAAATGCAAAAACCCTATGTCCCGGGGTTTCTACAGCCTTGCTTACCTGATCGAGATCGACCGGTGCAGTTTCTGCGGCCTCACCTGGTTCGACCAAGATGAGCTCGAGATGCTGCAGTGCCTGATCGCAGCGGAATGATCTTTGGGCCAGGAGTCTCAAAATTTGAGCGTTTAACGAGGCAGAACTTCATGAACTGAATGGATCCATGAGAGGGAATAGTCCCTTGCGGCCCCCGAAACGATACAAACTCAAGGAACTGTTATTATGATTACAGTGATACTTTTTGCCATATTAAAAGACAGGGCGGGCCTTGATGTACTGCGCATCAACGCCGGTCCCTCGACCGTGTCGGAGCTGCTCAAACAGATCTCGACAGAATATCCTGCTCTCAAGGACATGCTGTCTGTGGGAAGGGTCACGGTCTCGGTGAACCATGAGTTCGCGAAACAGAATTCTCGCGTGGAGGACGGTGACGAGGTGGCGCTCATGCCGCCGTTCTCCGGAGGGGACGAACCGACCGGGATCATTCGTATACAGACGGAACCGTTTTCTCTGGACCGGGAGATAGAGTGGCTGAAAAAGATCTCGTCCTCCATTGGCGCAGTTGTCACGTTTCTCGGGACAACACGGGATATCTCGCAGGGAAAGCAGGTGGCGAAACTCGAGTTTGAACACTATTCCGGTATGGCGGAGAAAAAGCTGTCCGATATCAGGGAGCGGGCGATCAGGGATTTCGGAGTTATTGATGTGACAATCATTCACCGGGTAGGCATACTGCCGGTGGGAGAGAACATTGTGCTCATTGCAGTTGCGGCGGAACACCGAGACGAGGCATTCCGGGCATGCCGCTTCTGCATCGATGAATTAAAACGGATCACGCCTATCTGGAAGAAGGAAACGACACCTGAAGGGGAAGTTTGGATGGAGGAACATCCGTAAGAGCAGAAGTCAGAGGTCAGAAGTGAGAAGACAGGCACGAGATGAATCCCCCCCCCGCACTATTGGCCTGTCCCGTCTTGTCCGTCTTCTGTGACCTATCCTTTTTTCGCCGCTTTTTTCCCGTTCTTCATGAACACTACGCAGGTCGAGCAGTCCTCATCCTTGCGGCACTTGGTGGTCTCCCAGCAGGGCTTACCCTTGTCCGTGAATGCTGTGCAGACCAACCGTCGTTCGTCGGGACAATCCTTGATCTCCCAGCAGGGCGCGTAATCGAGGAGCTTCTTGATTCCTTCGATGCTGATCTTTTTGGAGTGGATCAACTCCCGTATGCAGCGCAGCCACTTGATATCGTTCTCGGTGTACAGCCTGTTCCTGCGCTCCCGCGTCGGCAGGATCAATCCGTGCTTCTCGTACAGCCGGAGCGTCTGTGCCGTGGTCCCCACTAGTTTTGCAGCAACTCCCATGGTGTAGAGGGGTGCATCCTTGTCTTTGAGTACATCCAGGCTATCCGCTACCATATATTTTCGTATTCTCCTCGGTACCTTACCGTATTATCAGCATCGTCATCTTGTCTGAAATAAGGAGCAGGCCCATGATTATCAAGATGATCCCGCTCACAATCTTGATGGTCTTGAAATGCTTTCTCAATTTGTCGAACGAAGTAAGGAACGCGCTGATCGCTATCGCCGACAAAATAAAGGGTACGCCCAGTCCGAGCGAATAAAAGCTGAGCAGTGCCACGCCCTTCCCGAGCGTATTGGCCTCGATTGCCAGTGCCAGCACAGAGCTCAGGAACGGTCCGGTGCATGGGGTCCAGCCCGCGCCGAAGATCGCGCCGACCAAGAGCGTCCCGAGATACCCCGCAGGCCGTGTTTTGAGCTGCAGCCTGCTGTCCCGCTGGAGGAAGGGAATGTTCACTACGTCCATGACGAAAATACCCATGATAATGATGAGAACACCGCCGATGATCCTGATCACGCCCAGATGCTCGGTCAGGACCCTTCCCATCAGGCTTGCCGTAGCACCCAGCAGAACGAATATGATGGAAAAACCAATGACAAAGACCACGGAGTGGAGCAGTGTGGTGTTCATGTTCTTTCTGCGAGAGTCCCGGCTCACGAGTTCGTCATAGCTTATCCCCGTAATATAGGAAACATACGAAGGGATAAGGGGCAGAATACATGGAGATGCAAATGAAACAACTCCCATGAGGAGCGAGAACAGAAGCGCGGATAGCGTCAAACCCTGAGAAAGGTCCATGAGAATGAAACCCCCCAAATGTAGATTTGTATAATACCAAAGCACAATAAGTAGAGTCAAGGAAAAGTTATATAATTTTTCCTTGATTTGTTTTAAAGTTCTGATTATAAACATTTCGTGTTCTCAATGAATACGGACCACCCCTGAAAATGCCTCCGTATATGCGCATTAAGCATAAGAGGAGGCATTTTTTTAAAATGTACTTGACATTTTTCCATTTATGGTTAAAATGCACAGGTTTGTGTGATTTTAAAACGGAGGTGAAGTTCCATGGCAGAAATGAGCAAAACCGCAAAGGCAGCCACGAAAAAGGCCGTTGTGAACCTCAACGTGCCGCAGTGCTGTGGCAAGCCGATGCAGGCAGCGAAAATGATGACCACGACCGGCAAGGTGCGCGGCATGATGTGGCTGTGCGATAAGTGCTGGAAAGAGAAAGCCATCTAAAGCGGTTTTTCAGACACACGGTAGATGTGATAAGGCGGTGACTATTCACCGCCTTTTGCTTTTTGTGCGCGCAGACTTCTTTCGCACTTGTCTTTGCAACGCAACTGCCTGCTTCAAATCGTGCTTATACACTTCCTCTTATATTCGTATCTTCGCAGTGACATCTGCGATGCCTGAGTGCAGCGAATTCATGAGATGCATGAACATGTCGAATTCATCCCATAGACTGAAGTATTTGACAAGAGCTTGTCGAGCAACTCCTAAACGTAATAGTTTTAGAAGACCGAAAAAACATGGTGAGATTTATTTGAGTTTCATGTACTTCGGTCGTGTTTTTTCCTAAACTGCCAAGGTATCAATAATGTTCCGCCGATTATCAGCTCGCTGTGCTCAGGGCGTTCTTAACATACTGTTGACTAGATGTGATGGGAGACGGTTTCCATATTCATCAAATCTCGTTCCCGGTATGCAGCGGATGCTTGACTTTGTGGCATAGGTGATGCTATTATCCACCCTGTTTTGATTTATGAAAAAGAAGGGATATTGAACCGGTGAAATCAACCAAAAAGACGCATACCTGCGGAGAATTGACGAAAAAAGAGGTGGGCGCGACCGTGACTCTGATGGGCTGGGTGCACACAAGGAGAGACCATGGAGGCCTCATCTTCGTCGACCTTCGGGACCGCGGCGGCATCACGCAGGTGGTCTTCAATCCCGAGACGTCCGCTGACGCCCACAAACTGGCGCACGAGATCCGGAGCGAGTTCGTGCTCGCGGTGACCGGCAAGGTTTCTCCGCGGCCGGGCAATACAGTGAATCCCAAGCTCCCGACCGGAGAGATCGAAGTGATCGTGAACGACCTCGCGATTCTGAACCAGGCAAAGACACCGCCGTTCATGATCGAGGACGAGACCGACGTGGCCGAGAACCTGAGGCTTAAATACCGCTACCTCGACCTTCGGCGGCCGAGCCTGCAGAAGGTACTCATCACGCGCCACAAGATAACGCAGACCGTGCGGCGATTCCTCGACAGCCAAGGCTTCATCGGACATCGAGACACCGTTCCTTACAAAGAGCACGCCCGAAGGCGCACGGGACTATCTGGTCCCGAGCAGGGTGAACCCCGGCATGTTCTTTGCGCTCCCGCAGTCGCCCCAGCTCTTCAAGCAGATCCTGATGGTTGCGGGGTTCGAGCGCTACTACCAGATCGTGAAGTGCTTCCGCGACGAGGACCTTCGCGCCGACCGTCAGCCTGAGTTCACCCAGATCGATCTTGAGATGTCCTTTGTCGACGAAGAAGAGATTATTTCGCTCATGGAGGAGCTTCTCGCTGAGGTTGTCAAAGCAAGTAAAGGACGTAGAGCTTCAGTATCCTTTCCCGCGACTCTCGTATCAGGAGGCCATGGACCGCTTTGGATCGGACAAACCCGACACGCGCTTCGGGCTAGAGCTCAAAGACATTTCCGACATCGCCAAGGCATCGGACTTCAAGGTTTTTCTCCAGGCCGTGGAACTCGGCGGCCAGGTCAAGGGTTTTGCCGCGCCGGGCATGGCGGGCCTGTCGCGCAAAGAGGTCGACGACCTCACGAACGAGGCAAAGGTCTTCGGTGCAAAGGGTCTCGCCTGGATCAAGGTGACCGACAGCGGGCTTTGAATCGCCGATCGCCAAGTTCTTCAAGGACGGCCAGGTCAAGGCCATTGCCGAGAGGCTTGGGGCAAAGCCCGGCGACCTCATGATGTTCATTGCCGACAGCCGGAAGATCGTTGCCGAGACGCTTGGCTACCTTCGGCTTGCTCATGGGCAAGCGGCTGAACCTGATCGACGAGAGCAAGTTCAACTTCCTCTGGGTCACGGACTTCCCGCTCGTGGAGTGGAATGTGGATGAAAAGCGCTACGACGCTATGCACCATCCTTTCACAGCGCCCAAGGACGAAGACGTCCCGCTCATGAAAACCGACCCGCTCAAGGTCAGGGCAAAAGCCTATGATATCGTTCTGAACGGCTCGGAGATCGGCGGCGGCAGCATCCGTATCCATCGGTCCGAGATCCAGTCGCAGATGTTCGGTCTCTTGAACATTTCTGAAGAGGACGCGAGAAAGAAGTTCGGATTCCTGCTCGAAGCGCTCGAATACGGCGCGCCGCCCCACGGCGGCTTGGCCTTTGGCCTCGACCGGCTTACCGCAATCCTGACAGGTGCTCACGTCCATCCGCGACGTGATCGCTTTCCCAAAGACACAGAAGGCCATCTGCCTCATGACCGAGGCCCCGTCGCGCGTCACAGCGGCCCAGCTCCGGGAGCTGTCGATCAAGCTGGATATTGTTGAGTAGTGACAGAGAGAGACGAGAAACAAGCCGATAGGTCATAGCTCATGGTTCGGACTAAGGGCAATGAGCCAAGAGCTATGATCTAAGACTTTTGAGGGTATTATGAAGTGCAAGATCTGCGGCAAGAAAGTCGAACTCCGGATCGGCTGACGCACAGTGACGCTGCGCTGCACGGCGTGCGGCAAGGATTTTTCGGTCAAGGATTATAGCGACGAAATGGACGAAGAGATGTGGGAGAAGATTTCCCGCCGTCCCTGCAACCGGGCGTGAGGACTCTAACGCGCGGCGACTTCTGGATGCGCACGAATCATATTAACAGGAGCATGAGTTGGGGGAGCGAGGTAGCAGAGGTGTCATATGTATGAAGTGCGTATTGCAGAATGCGGAGTGCGGAATAGAGCAGGAAAAGGAATTGACATTTTGGGTGGGAGTGCTTATAGTAAAAATTGCTCATGACGAATATGTTGCAGCCAATTATGTTCCTCCTTGCTTTTGCTCTTCTGATCCAGAACACCTGCCCCTTTGGGGCGGCTGGGAAGTCCACCGTGGCCTCATCGTGCCAGAACTGCCCCTCCAAACACAACTTCATCATTTCTCCTAATGGCCAGAAAAACCTCGTGTCAGACTCTTTATCAAGCCATTTCCCATTGCACGTCTTTACTGTTCCGAAGACGATCCACGTTTTCCAGCTCTATCCTATCAAGTCTGCACGGCCGATTCTTGCTGACAGGTACAAGGACGCTTTGCCGGACGAGCTCATGAGACCTCCTCGAGCTTGAGATCCCGGGCTCACGTATATAGTTATTACTTCATTTGCATAAAGTTCGCTCATGCTGTCATTACGAGTGACCGGAGGGAGCGCGGCAATCTTGTTTAAAAACCGAGATTGCTTCGTTAGCAATGTTCCTCGTAATGACACAATAGAGATTGCATTTATGCGCTATAATTTCAAAGAGGTCACTTATGGATACCAAGAAGACGCTCCTCAGGAGCGCGCTTGTTCTTTACTTTGTCATCGCCTTTGAAGTGCTCATCATGATCAGCCCCTTTGCGGGATTCTTTTACTCAGTCTTCAACCCCATGCTGCTCAAGCTCGCAAGCTATTCTACCACGAGATGGCTCAGCGCCTTTTACCTGCCTCATATGGTTCTGCCGCAAAACTGGCTCCTACAGTTCGTGCGTGTCATGGGATCGGTCCTGTTCGTCCTGGGCATGGTGATTTTTTTCATGTGCGCCCTTCAGATCTATGTTGCAAAATTCAGGAAAAAAGGTGCTGTGCTTGTAGGCTTGTACTCGTATATCCGGCACCCCCAGTACCTCGCGCTCGGGATCGCCGGACTCGGGCTTTCTATCCTCTGGCCGAGGTTTCTGACCATAGTACTATGGCTCGTCATGGCATTGGTCTACTATTTCCTGGCCAAAGATGAAGAGCGCAGGATGCTGAATGCACACGAAGAGACGTATCGGATGTACATGAACAAGACAGGCATGTTCCTGCCAAAGGGGATTGAGAGGTCGCTCGCACCGACATCACGCCTCGGAAAGGTCGCGCTCGCTTTTGGTCTTGCAGGGCTCGTTATGGGCGGAGCGTTCATGCTCCGAGCCTACACCATCAACCAGCTTACGCTCTGGACAAAAGAGCCGAACATTACCGGCCTCGCCATCCTTCCTGAGGACGGATTCAAGATGGACCATCGCATGGGAGATATCCTCGCTCTCAAAGAAGTGCGCGAGCGGCTGCAGGGCACCAAGCAGTATCTCGTCTATTTCATCCCCCAGGACTACATCATGCAGGGCATGATCGCGGACACCGGTGGGGTATGGAAACTCTACGAGCAGCACCATTCCTTGTCCATGATCACCGACTGGGTGTTCCATCCTTTCCGGCATCTGCGAGAGGGACACCATGCCATGCACGGCGGGGAGCATATGCAGCAGCACGACGACGCGAGGACGGAGAGCGGTGTGATCCGCAGGCTTATCTTCCTTTCCATTGAAGATGTGGAAGTGAAGACCCCTTCGGACCTCTTCTCGGTCAATGCCCTGCGCGTGCCGCAGTTCATGGTCGACGTGGATGTCCACAGCTTGCGATTGCTGGAGGTCAAAGACCTTGCGCACGGGAGCGGGTGGGGAACCGTGCCGACACCAGTATTTTGAGGAAAAATTTGGAAAACATAAATAAAATCTGAAATGATGAATAATATGAGAAGACAAACAGTGGCAATGGTTTTTACCGTAATTGCAGTAGTGGGCTTGATAGTCACAGCATATGCGGCCATCGTAGGAGCGAAGAGAGAGGGACTCGTCGAGTACGTCGGCGCTCAGAGGGATGTTTTTGTGAGTGGCAAGGCATTAAGCGTCGTTTCTTTGGAAGACCTGGCTGGCCGCAAGGGATTGTACGCCATGGGACCAATCGACGGGCTTGACGGCGAGATCACGATCTTCGACTCGAAACCCTATATTACAAAAGTTCGCGGCAAGGACTTTGTCATGGACAACACGTTCAGGCACGGCGCGTTCTTTCTGGTTTGGTCGGAGCAGACGAAATGGCAGGATGTTCCTGTACCCAATACGGTGAAGGGGTACGTTGATCTGCAGCAGTTCGTCAAGGCCCAAGCGCAGGCAGCGGGAATCGACGTTACCAAGCCGTTCCCGTTCCTACTCTCCGGAACGCCTGTGGAAATCAAATGGCATATTAACGTGGACCGGACGGAAGGGAAACCAATTACGAAGGATCTGTTCTTCAAATCAAAAGAGCCCTTCGTCACGAAGAACGAGCCTGTCGACATCATCGGCTTCTACTCCGAACATCATGCAGGAGTGTTCCTCACCGCCACCACTCCCGTGATTAAGGAAGGCTCCGGCATGACGAATGCGATCCACATCCACCTGGTATCGCGAGCGAGCAAGGCTGCCGGGCACATTGATGATATTACGCTCGGAGAAGACATAGTGCTGCGCTTGCCGAAGCCCTGATTATGACATGATAGGAATGTATTAGACTGTAGTGAGAAGGGCGGGAAACAATCAATCCCGCCCTTTTTTGTGATTGCCATCAAAGCACTTGATTCATTTTGCCGTTTAAGGCAGGATTAAGCCGTGATGGAAGAGCCTGAAGTAAAAATAATGGCTGAAGTTGCCGAGGGGAATCTATCGGCATTCAGAACTCTTGTGGAACTCCACCATAAACCGCTCATAAGCTTCATAGCACGGTTTACGGGAGATAGGGATTCGGCAGAGGACATCGCCCAGGAAGCATTTCTGAGAGTATTCAAAGCCGCTAAAGACTACAAGCCACAGGCAAAATTCAGGACATGGCTTTTTACCATAGCCACGAACTTCTGCTTAAACGAAATAAGAGGCAGTAAGAACAATCCCAAGCTTGTCGATTATTTAGAATTGAATGAAAAAGGGTTTTCTATCGTTGCCCCTGATGCTTTCTCTCCCCAAAGGGCGGCTGAAAATGCTGAGCTGAGTACGGCTGTTCGTAAGGCGATCCGAAACCTCCCGGAAAATCAGAGAATAGCAATACTATTAAGGCAATACAGCGATTTCTCCTACAGCGAGATCAGCAAGATAATGGGGCTCTCTATTCCTGCCGTCGAATCCCTGATCCAGCGGGCGCGCCAAAGCCTGAAAAAGTCGCTTTTCCCTTACCTTTAAAATATTTTTACCCTACCGAAGGTTTTTCCTTATATCCGTGTTTAAACATATAGAATGAACTGCGACTATTGTAAAGAAACATTGTCTGCGTATATCGATAACGAACTTTCCTCGTCTGAGCGTTTTCTGATGGATAAGCATCTTAAGACCTGCCCATCCTGCACACGAGAGAAGGAAACTCTTCATCAGCTCGGCGTATTATTTGGGGGCATCCCTGAAGAGACGCCTTCACCGGCCTTTGTACAGACAACTGTCAGCAATGCCGCTGTCTATCTGCGGAGTTCGTTCTGGAGCAAGCTCTTCCTTAAGCCCGCGATTACCTTTGTGCGAAGTGCAGTGGCCTTTGTCTTTGCCCCTGACGGAAATGGTGCTGTTGGCAGGAAAAATCTTTCAGCGCATGGATATCTGCGGGCTTTTGACGATTCTCCTCCGGGATCATTCGTGGATGTTTACCTGACTGTCATACAAGGAGGCGGCAATTGAAGAATATTTTCCTGATTCTTCTATCTGCAATCATCATTATTCAGATTGCCGTTAGACTGATCGCAAGAATACGTCAAAAGCCCATCAGGGGCTATCTTGATCTTATCGCGCTGACCAAAGAGCAGAAGCGACAGGTCGATGAGATCCGCAAGGATTTCCTGCCGAAAGTGGAAGGAATCCGGCAGTCGCTTCTCCGCAACAGGCTCCAGCTGAACGACCTCCTTTTTGCAGAGTCCCCGAATTTGAAGATGATCGCGGAAAAAAGCAATGAGATCTCGACCCTTCAGGCAAAGCTTGAGCGAGAAGTGATTGACCACATTCTCCAGGAAAAGGAACTACTCAGCACTGAGCAGAAAAGGGAATTCTATCGGGTGATCCGGAACGAGTTTGAAAAAGGCGGATTGGGCGTCCATGGCGAGAGAGGCAATGCAAAAAACAGATAAAGCCGAGTCGCGTTGGAAAATCTTCGGGCGCAAATCGTGAAAAAGACATTTTGAAAAGGAGGTATTCTCATCATGGAACCGGAGGTCAAAGTTGTTGCGGAGAAGGTTACCGCAGCTCAAACCGATGAGGACGCTGTCGTAGCAGAGCCAAAGAACCATTACAACCGGATGGAATGGGCGGGGGCGTTCGGGGACGTCGGCACCCTGATCCCGTTTGTCGTTGCCTATATCACTATCGTGAAGATGCCCCCCTTGGGGCTTCTGTTCATGTTCGGGATTACTCTCATGGCGTCCGGGCTCTATTACAGGACGCCTATTCCGATCCAACCCATGAAAGCCATTGGCGCGGCAGCCATCGCCGGAGGCATAAGTCCGGCAGCCCTTTACGGATCAGGTCTCACCACGGGGCTTTTCTGGCTTCTTGCCGGTGTTACCGGGATTCTCAGGCCGATAGCCAAGCTTGCAACCAAACCCGTTGTGCGCGGCATCATGCTGGGGCTGGGGCTCACCTTCATGGTCGATGGGGTCCACCGGATGACAACAGCGCCGGTGCTTGCTGGTATCGCCCTGGTTGTCACGTACGTTCTTCTCACAAATCCGAAGTTTCCGGCAATGTTTATGCTCCTCATCATCGGGATCGCTTCCGCCGTTATCATGAACCCTCAAATACTGTCGGAATTGGCCAAGATTCATATCGGCTTCAAGCTGCCGGTTTTCAGTCTCCCCATGATTACCTGGAATGATCTCGTTACGGGAACATTGCTTTTCACCATTCCCCAGATACCGTTGACCTTGGGAAACGCGGTAATAGCGATCACCGCCGAGAACAATGAGCTCTTTCCCGACAGGCCGGTGACAGAGAAGAAGATCGCCATTTCCCAAGGCATCATGAACCTGGTTTCGCCCCTCTTTGGCGGCATTCCCATGTGTCATGGGGCCGGCGGGATGGCAGGGCATGTTCGTTTCGGAGCAAAGACAGGCGGGGCGCTGGTTATCCTCGGAAGCATACTCATTCTTATCGCTCTTTTATTCAGCGATTCCGTCTCGATTATCTTCAAGATATTCCCGAATGCGATTCTGGGGGTGATCCTGTTCTTCGCGGGTTCAGAACTGGCCATCGTGGTAAAAGACATCGGCGACAAAAAAGCCGACTTTTACGTCATGCTCATCGTGGCTGCCATTGCCATGTGGAACATGGGTGCGGCTTTCCTTGCGGGGGTCATCATGGACAATTCTCTCAGAAGAGGGTGGCTTAAAATATGATACGGAGAGTTATATGAATATGAAGGCCGCGGACGCATCCGTAAAAAACATCTTAAAGGTATTTCTCAAAATCGGCACATTCGCTTTCGGCGGCGTCTATTCGATGCTTGCCTTTTTTGAGCAGGAACTTGTAACGAAGAAAAAGTGGCTCACTCATGAAGAGTTCGCCGAGAGTGTCGTTATGGGACAGTTGACGCCCGGTGCGCCTATCGTCAATACCGGCATATTCATCGGTTACCGATTGAACAGGCTGAGGGGGGCGCTTGCCACCGTTGCCGGCCAGGTTCTGCCGTCTTTTGTCATCGTCCTGGTTCTTTCTTTCCTGTATATCAAATACAAGGAAATAGCACTGCTCAAGGCCGTGCTGAAAGGCATTGGTGCGGCTGTCGTCGGCCTCATTGCCTCCGTTATTTATTCCATGAGCGGTAAACTTCTCAAGGAGTATAAAAGCATATTGATTGCCATCGGCGCTTTTCTGTGTCTCGCCGTATTCAAACTCAATCCGATCGGACTGATCGTGGTCGCAGGCATTGCCGGAGTACTCATGTTTAGAGGAGAACATCGGAATGGAAATCCTTAAGTTCTTCTGGACAATCTTTTACATCAACCTGTTTACCATCGGCGGCGGCTACGTGATGCTGCCACTCCTGCAGCGGGAGGTCGTCGATCATTATCACTGGCTCAGCAACAAGGAGTTTATCGACAGCATCGCCATCGGACAGGTCACTCCCGGACCGCTCACCATCATGAACGTGTTCATCGGTTTCAAGATATTCGGGTTCTGGGGCGCTCTCGGCGCAGTTATCTTCTCGTACCTGCCTTCAATCATCCTTGTAACGATTGCCAGTCATTACTATTTGAAGTTTAGAGATTCATGGATTGTTAAGGCGAGCTTCAAAGGCATCCGCCCTGCCGTGATCGGCCTTCTTGCCGCTGTTGCGATAACCTTGGGCAGGGCGTCCCTTGTGGATCTCCCCACAAGCCTCATAGCAACAGGCGGTTTTGCGATACTAGTGTTTACGAAAGTAGAACCGACATTCATAATACTCGGCGCAGGTGTGACTGGCGCGTTGATCTATTAATGTGACATTCTGTTTAAAGTAAGGGAGAATAACATGAACGGACCGTCATGCCCGATGGCCAAGATAGGAAAGCTCCTTTTAGCAGCGGACGGATCCAATTATAGCAAAGGCGCGGAACGAGAGGCTCTAAGTCTCGTTAAAAAATGTTCGAGCAAGCTTATTACGGTATCGGTAGTCATACAAGTTGTCGTCGGCACCGCCATCATGTTTCTTGCCGCAAAATATATTGTTCAATATCTCACATAATATTGTTCTCGCCTCCCTGAGACGTTAGGCTACGACCGGTTATTTGCACCTCTTATCATTTATGCTACCACCGTCGGGCTGTTAATTTTCCAGCCAGGAATTTCTTGACATTTATATTAAAGTATAATAATATTTGAATATTTTAATGTATAAATTATTGTTCCAACGGTTATCCGGTCCTTAAAGGTAAAGAGAAAGGCGAAGATATGATCCCCTTAGAGAAGAGAGTTGAGCTTTTGAAGATTGTCGCACATCCCGCTCGGATAAAAATACTCGATGATCTCACGCAGGGCGTGAAGTGCGTGAGCGACTTTGAGGAATCCCTCGACATCAGCCAGCCGAATGTTTCTCAGCATCTTTCACTGCTTCGAGCACACCATGTGATCGATTATTTCGTCGACGGCAGACTCAAATGCTATTTCCTGAAAGAACCCTTTATCCCCGACCTGCTCGAAATTCTCAAGAGACAGTATGAAGACGATATCCCAGCTCCGGCGTGCTGTCCTGTGACAAAGCGGGGCACCTATCCTGGAGAGAGGCGGCGCTAATGAAAATAGGAATTATCATCTTCTCAACTGTTGCGAGAAGGCACAGAGTAAAGCTGTTTAATCTAAGGAGGGGGGAGCCATGCAAAAAGAGATCGTGATGTTTCTTTCGACAACACCGTACAGCTTTGAAAACACTCATACTATCATAAGACTTGCCGATGCCGCCTTGAAAAAAGGGCAGAAGGTGAGGCTGATTGCCTCAAACGACGGGGTATTTTCGATTGTGAAAGGCCAACTTCCAAAGGCCCTTTCTGCACTTGAAGATCTCGTCGGCAGGGGGCTTAGGGTGGATATTTGAACAGGTTGCATGCAGACCCGCGGTCTTGCGGGTGAAGATTCCGTTGAAGGCGGGAATATGAGTTCCCTCAAAGGGCTTTTTAATGTCATCAAGACAAATCCCATCTTTTTAAATTTTGGAATATAGGGGGGCGATATGGGAAACGTAAGCATAATTTTAAGAAGATCGCCGTACGGCACTGTCGATGCACCTGAGGCTATCCGGCACGCCCTCGGGGGCATAACGGAAGATCTGTCGATAAACCTTATCCTTGTGGATGGAGGTGTAAACGCAGCACGGAAACAACAGGAGACATCCGATACCGGATATCTCAGCGCAGAAACCGGGATAAAAGATTGCATCGATATGGGTGCCGCTGTATACGTCGACAAGAATTCGCTCACGGAGGAACATATCGGAGCCGATACTCTCGTCGAGGGTGTTGTTCTGGCAAGCGGCCCTGAGATCGCGGAGATCATTAAGAAATCAGAGACGGCCATGATATTTTAGAAAAACGGGCGAAACCGTTCAAACAGGTAAGCGGAAAACGGTTTGATCGGTCAACAAGGAGGCTCCGATGCTTGTGATGATAAAAAGTTCACCGGATTCTACAGAAGGGAAAAGGGGTATTAAACTCGCGATGGATATGGCTGCAGATTTGATTCTTATGCAGAATGCCGTCTATTTTTCTCAGGGAAAAAGGTTGAATAGTTTTGGCAGAACAGCGTATGCCCTTGGCGAAGATATGAGACTAAGGGGAATAAGGTCGGATTTAACAGAGAGCAAAATCAGAGAGATAGATTACGATAAACTTGTTGACCTGATAATGAAAGAAGAAAAAGTGTTCGGCGCGTTCTAATAGTAAAGTGGGGAGGATGCCATGTCGAAGATCGTTGTTTTAGGGGGATCGTTTGGGGGGCTGACAGCGGCCTTTGAACTAAAACGGCTGCTCGGCAAGAGCGCAGATGTTACCGTGGTGAGCGAGGACGACCGGTTCGTGTTTCTGCCATCGCTGCCGTGGCTCATAATGGGCTGGCGAAAACCGGAGGATATAACGCTCAAGGTTAGTGAAATACTCAAACCCAAGGGGATTGATTTTGTCCATGAAGCTGCAAAGCAGGTCGACGCCGATGCATCGAAGGTCATTACTTTAAAAAACAGAGAACTGCCTTATGATTATCTCGTAATCTCTACAGGGCCCTACCTCTCGTTCGAGGAAATTCCCGGCCTCGGGCCGGAAAAGGGTTACACAGCCTGTACGTTTACGCTCGACCATGCGGTGAAGACCCGGCAGACTTGGCAGAAGATACTGGAAACGCCGGGACCCATAGTCCTTGGTTCTTCGCAGATGGTGAGCTGTTTCGGCCCATCCTACGAGCTTGCGTTCGAGATGGACGCGGAACTGAGAAGGCGCAAGATGCGCCACAAGGTTCCCATCATCTACCTCACCTCGGAACCTTATCTGGGCCACATGGGCGTCGGTGGCCTGGGCAACTCTAAGAGATTTATCGAAGATGAGTTTGCCGAGCGGGACATAAAACCGATCGTGAGCCAGGCTATCGAAGAGGTTACTCCGGGAGAGATCAAACTCAAGGACGGCACTAAGATACCCTTCAAACTCGCGATGATCGCACCGCCGTTCAAGGGAGTGCCCGCTGTCGCGCCGCTCGGGAATCCAAGAGGCTTCGTTCCCGTGGACAAGAATTACCGCCACACGAAATATAAAAACATATTCGCTGTCGGCGTCGCCATCGCGATCGCGCCGCCGGAACCTACGCCGGTGCCTACGGGAGTCCCGAAGACCGGCTTCATGACAGTCACGATGGCGAAGATTGCTGCGGCAACGATCGCTTCCGATGTTACCGGGAAAACACCTCCTGTTGCAGCAGAGATCGGTGTGGTCTGCCTCATGGACATGGGGCAGACGGCAGCCTTCATGAAGGCCTATCCCGTGCTGCCGCCGAGACAGAGCTCTTATATGAAGAAAGCGATCTGGGCAAAATGGCTGAAGCTGAGTTTCGAAAAATACTTTCTTTGGAAAATGAAGAGGGGGCTCAGCCAGTTGCCATGAAAAAAAAGAAATGTATGCATTCCACGCGGAATTCTGCAAGATTTTCGCGAGCCCGAATCGGATCGAGATCCTAGACCTTCTTCGGGAATGTGAAATGACGGTCACCGCCATTATGCAAAGGCCGCTGATAGTTGTTAGTGCAATGGCAATAGACAGCAAACACAAAAAGGAGGAATGGATATGACTAAAGTTATGGTGATGGTAATTCTTTTGACAGTCATGGTAGTGCCGCTGTCTGCCTTTGCCGGTGCGGTGCAGCTTACAGCGACCGGCCAGACGTCAAGTTACGGGACCAATGACGACGGAGCGCTTCAGAAAGGTGTCGCTTGGCCGAGCCCAAGGTTCACGGACAACATTAACGGAACGGTTACGGATAATCTTACAGGTCTCATATGGCTGAAAAACGCAAACTGCTTTGGTGTGCAATGGACTGATGCTCTAAAAGGCATCGGCAGCCTCGCAAACGGGCAATGCGGCTTGACAGATGGCTCCACAGCTGGGCAGTGGCGCTTGCCCAATGTTAGAGAGCTTGAAAGCTTGGTGAATGTAAGCCAGTCGAACGTGGCGACATGGCTTAACATACAGGGTTTTAGTAGCGTGCAGTCTGGCCACTACTGGTCCTCTACTGCCTACGCCCCTTCGAATGGCGACGCGTGGTACGTTAACATGTCCGACGGCCATATATACTGGGGCAATAAAGCCGTCAGCTACTACGTCTGGCCGGTACGTTCAGGAAAATAGTCGGCAATTTGAGCATCTGGAAGATTTGACGCAGAAACAGAGCTTCATTCAATGCAGCGGAGGCGGTCAGGCATGCCTTGGGCGCGGTATCAGGCGAACTGAGCGTTGACCTGATCCTGGTGGACGATGGAGTGAGCGCTTACGTTGCCGAGAGCGCTCAGCTGATCCAGAATGAATTCCTTGAACGTATCATCCATCCTCGGCTGCATGTCTCACATGCCTATCTGTGTAAGATTGCTGATGAGTTCCCTCACGGTCACGAACAGGTCTCCGGCGATTGGGTGTACGCGCGGCGCGGGGCGGGTCTGGTTCAGCTTCATAAGCGGCGCTTCGGTGTCCTTATTGAAGCAGATGATCTCGGCGCGCGTGCCTATGTAGTCGATGTGCTGAGGAGCGCCTGAGATGCCGAGGGCGATGATGAGCTTCGGGTTCACCCGGACGCCGGTCTGGCCGATCTGCGTCTCGAGCGGCAGGAGCTTCAAGTCCTGTGTTACCTTACGCGTTGCGCCGAACATCGGCGCGAGGCCCAGGGCCTCCAGTTTATTTTTGAGCTCCTGCGCCAACTCGAAGCCCGATCGGTCCTTGATGCCGTAACCGAGATCGATGATCACAACGGCCTGCGAGAGCGTTGGCTCCGCAACGGGTGGCAAGGGCATGATCCAATCGCTGGAGACGGGGAAATCGAGGAGCTGAGCATTGAAATCAGCGCTTCGACCAGGCGCAGGAAAGTCCGCCTCAGAGGCAACCGTGATAAAAGCAGATCCACCGTTCAGCACATGGTGCCGCACGAGCTTGCCCTCATACGCTGGCAGCGAAAAGGTAAGAAGGCCTACGCTGTCTTTTTTAATATGCGTCACTCCAGAGCAGAGCAGTGTCTTCACGGCCTGCGTTTCCGAATCACCTGCCACGTAGGCGAAGGGGCCTGCCCATTCCGTTCCGGCGAAGATGACAGTCGCGCTTGACGTTTTCAGCAAGTTGCGGATCAGTTCGCGCTTCCCGTCGTTCGAGAGCCTGCCTTTTTGTGTGTCAACGCAGAACGCCTGCTCGCATCCGTGCGCCTGCGCAAGCCCCAGAAGCTGCGGCCACATCTCCCGGGGCGCGGGGATCACAGCACGCGCCTTCCTGTTGGTCAGGTCCGCCGCAAGCTTTGAAGCGCGGAGCCCGGCGAGGTTCGACTTCTGTCCATGAGGGTCAAGTACAAACCAGACTGAATTGCCGTGTGCAGGGGCTCCCGGCACGAGTTCTCCCTTGTACTCCTGGGCCGCAGCCGCGCTTGCTGATGCCGCGTAGGCCTTGAGAAATTCGGCTGCTTGATCGGCGTTGGTGATCGTCCGCATAACCGTCTCTGCCCCCGCCGGCAGTTCAAAGCGGGAAGGCGACGCAGCCGGTACACTTGCAGGCCCCATCGCCCGGATGCGGGAGAAGGCAGAGCTGACGGCCTCGGTCATGTTCATCACCGGCTCAGCAGCGGCGGTAGTGATGCTGATCACCGCCGGTGAGGCAACATGACTTAGTCCACTCCCATCCGGTTTGACCTCGATGCGCTCCTTTCGGTGATGGAGCCGCTTGAGGCTGCCGGCAAGATAAGCGCCAAGGCTCCGGTCGCCGTTCAGGCAGTCTGCTCCGGTGACAATGAGATCGTACTGCTGCAGTACCTCGAGATCCCTCACACTCTTTGCGTATGCCTCGGGTCCCGCCGCAGGATCAATGTCCAGCCGGTGCAGGTTGTCGGCACGAATGCCTGCAGCCGTTGTCAGGAGCGGTTCATGTTCGGGTCCGCCGGGCATGAGCACGTCGACGGTTACCCGAGCATGGCTTAGAGTCTTGAGCTCGAGGATCTGTAAAAGAGCTGACAGATCAGCAGGATCAATACGCCAGACCAGCTCACGGAGCTTACCATCCGCAATCCTCGGATGGGGAGAGGGGTCGGCGACGGGCCGGATGATCGAAAGAATGTGGAACGGTGCCCGTAATATTCCCACTGCTTCCTGCTGCGGAGCATGCGTTTCCGACATCCTGTCAAGAGCAGCATCAGCAGCGCGAACCTCGGGCATATCCCTATTGCTTCTAACCAACTCCCATGAGGATGCATATTTCCGGTCGAGGTGCCCTAGTCGAGAGATTGTCCGGTCAACTGCGCGCTTGGCTGCAGCGAGCATCTCAGGGACATAGGCCGATGAATTCTGAGCAAGAAGCGAGATTCGCGTATTGATCCACTCCAGTCGGTAGGAGACGCATTCGAGTCTCAGTATCTCGCCGGCCATTTCAGCGAGCGGAAACATAACGGGTTGGAGCATGGCATCGGACCAGCACGTGTCGCCGAGCACGGCAGCGGCGTCCTTGACATGTCTCCTGAGTTTGTTCTTCCACGCTGCCAATGTCCGGGCTGCATCGTCGCTTTGTGATTCTGGAAGCTCAGGCCAGTCAGCGGCCTGGGCGAGCATGTCTTTTAAGATGAGGAAACGCTGCACCTCGTTCGTGCCTTCATAGATCGTGAGAATGCGGCTATCCCTGCGTGCTTTCTCGAGCAGGAACTTCTCCGTCTGGCCTGCGGGGCCGAAAGCACGCTCTATGAGCGAGATGAGCTCATGGATGTCCTCGGAGCAGAGGTACTTGGCAATAGCCGATTCCATGCGTACGGACTCGTGCCGCCGGTCGAAAAGCCCAACGAGGTAATAGGCAAGGGATTCGCTTCCGAAGAGAATTGCCGCGCCCTCGCCGAGAAGATTGTCTCGCTCCGGTGAGGGAGGAATACTCGCGGCTGCCTCATGCATGAGTTTCCGCATGAGCGCGCCGGAGACCACGGCAAGACCGCAGCGGCCGACGTTCAAGGTTTCAAGGGCGTTCACCTGACCGTGGCCCTCGTAGCCGATCACGGCCTCACGCGGCACGCGCACGCTGTCAATCGAGATCTCGTTCGTAGGGGATCCGCGCTGGCCTGTTTTCTTCTCGTCGGCGCCGACCTTGAGCCCCTCGGCATGCCGGTCGACCATAAAACCGGTGACACCTTCCGGCGTCTGGGCGTAAAGGCAAAACTGGGTCGCGATGCTCCCGTTCGTGATCCACATCTTGGCGCCGGTCAGGCTGTAGTACTCATATAGAAGCCCGGCACCCGATTGCCGCACTTGGCTGATGTCGTGGAACATGCACTCCTTGCCCTGGTATGTGTAATAGCGCGCGCCCTGATCAGTCGCATAATCGTATTTATCATATCTGATTACCGCTAATTGACCATCGGCTGTCTGATATGCAATGCCTTGATCAGTGAAGGTTATCTTGTCCGCGTCGATCAGGTACCGCACGCTTGTTTCATCGCCTTCGGCAAGATGGAAGGAGTACCTGCCATCGTCGAGCGGGATGAGTCTCGCACTCAATAATTTTGCCGTGGTCTTGACGCCACCTGAGTCAGAACCCGCTGTCGGTTCGGTCAAGGCAAAGGCGCTCACCGCGCCGTGGCCGAGAAAGCGGAGAAAGAGCTTGTGGCACCGTTCTCGTCGCGGGAGCTCATCGAGTGCCGTGCGCACGTCGGGCATGAGTTGCGCGAAGAGTTCCCCGGCAAGCTTGAGGCTCGCAATAAAACCGCCAAAATCTCCGCCTCTGCCGGCCATGCCTGCACCATAGAAAGCCCGAAGGAAATTTGCGGCGAGGTATTTGACTACGCGCGTACGGCGGATGAGCTCGTCAACGAGCTTCATGACTGCTTCGTATTCTTTCTTTATCCATGCCGGGTCGGGATTGGCAAGGGCCTGGATGATCTTCGCGAGCCGCGTGCCGATTTCACCGAGTTTCTGCTCGTTTTGCACGAGTGGCGCGAGCTCTTCGCGTACCCGCGGGAGCTCGTCCTCGAGTCCGAGCAGGATCGGCGTGGTGCCGATGCTCGTACTCGCCATGATCAGGAGGTCGATGGCTGCATCGCCGAAGCTCCCGGCCGCGGAGTTCAAAATGTAATACTCTGCTTTACGCCAGCCGAGCCCGTCTACAGATTTGGGGATGTACGTGGCGAGCCAACTGTTCTCTTTTACCGCCGCTATTATTTCGTCGGGCAGACGGTGAATCTTATCGATGTAACGCTCTATATCGAGGCCGGCGAATTTTTTGTCCCTGCAGTTCTTCCTGAACCAGGCGGTGAGCTCAGTCCAGCGTGCAACAAGTTTAGCGTCGTGGAGTTGCATCTCGGGTACGAAGCGAGGAGAACGGTCAAAAACGGTTGTAAGGAAACTGCCGGATCGGTGCGGAGAGCCGGGTGCCGCGCAGAAGGTTTCATAGTCGGTATCTAGCGTCACTTGATTGCCCATTGGCTCGATGGGGAACACTGCTGAGGGGGGGACGGTGCCCCGGCCGGCGGACATCCCGGCTTTTTCCATGGCATCCTCGGCTAGCCCGAGCAGCACTTCAACGGCAGCGGCTTCTGTCTCCGTGCTTCTGCCTTCATTGATTTCTTTCTCGATTGCCAGGAGCAGGCCGCGTATGCCAAGCGCCATGGCCTTGGCTTCCCCGGCAAGAGCGTCATCGGCATGAGGCGAGAGCGCCATGCACAATCCTGAGATAGCTTTCAGCCTCGATGCGAGCTGCCCAAGCGGTTCTCCGCGAACGGTGTCAAGGCTGCCGAGAGCGGGGACCACGTTATCAAGCTCACGGGACCCCAATGCTGCGTGCAGTTTCCGCGCTGCACCGTATCCCGGAGGCAGAAATCTGAAGAGTGAACTGTCGCGGTAGAACCGCGAAAGGAGATCATCCTCGGAATAGGCAAAACCACCGAAGACCTGACCCGCATCGTATCCCATGGCGCCGCGTTCAGGACCGAAGGCAATGGCCGATAGCGTGGCGCAGAGAAGGTCGAAATCAAGTGCATGATGAGGATTGTGGAGTGCCCCCTCATCCAAGCCCCGAGTGGCCGCTTCTGCTCTTAGGCTATCCCCCCCGGTGGGAGAAGTTGCCGATAATATTTCGTACAGAGTCTCCAAGAGGAGCCGCCACGCATCGGTCCGGGCGATCATGGCTTTGACCGCTCCAAGCTTTGCTATTCCGTCTCTGCCCTCGGTGTCGAGCATCTGACCGGGAAACTGGATCCGGCCGGCAGCGTGCTCCTTTACTCTCCTGCAGAGATATTCAGCGGCGCCGAGGGCGATCGCGAGATAGGAAGCCGAATCCGGCACGCCTTCTTTCATTGGTAGGGTGACAGTCTGCTTCTTAACGGTGCAGTACAGGGAGATGTCGGACAACCCAGCCGCTCTAAACCCGATTGCCGGCGTCGGAGAGATCGTGACGCCTGGTGTAGAGAGCGGCACGAGGTATCCTTTACCGTTCGCGAGGATGAGAAGAGATCTGCTTGCGGCGCAGGGGACGAGATTGAGCCTGCCCTTGAACCTTGCGCTGTCACCGCTCTCCCGGATGTCGAGATGGCTGCCATCTACGGCGCAGACGCCTGGATCACGAGAGATGTTTGACTTCTTCAGCACTTCGAGTGCGGAGAGATGGTGCGCTCCGATCAGGCCGAGCGCCGGACTTACCGATGAGAGCACGCGCAGGGTCTTCAGTGCGGCATCCTGATGTTCTCCGATGAAATGCCTGAGCTTCTCTGCCCAGTCTTCAGGCAGGGGCTGCTCTTCCCACTGCTTCACGACCCTGTCGGGGAATGCCTCCGAAACCTCATCGTATGCATGATCGCTGCTTGTGACTGCTTCGGATGATGCACGTGTAGCGCTTCCGACTTCACCATAATCATGATGCCATGCTTTAAGCTGCTGTTCGAGCCTTCGCGTGGAGTACAGTGCGTGGAACAACCTGCCTTCCATGAGCCTCAGCGTGATATCCTTTTTGGCAGATTGGACAAGCCGGGCCGGTCCATATCTCCCGTCGTTCGCAAGCGCAGTTTCGAGCTTTGCAAGCTTTTCTGAGAACCTTCGGCCGAGCGCGAGCGGCCATTCTCTTCTTCCGGCATCAGCGGACGCCGGAAGTTTTGCTATCGAGTCTCTGAATGCGGCCGACGCATTCAGCGCAGTACGGCAGGCGCTTACGATATCATCGCTCAGGTAGCAGAGATTCATGTCGAAAGCTTCAGGGAGTTTGACTGCTGAATTATCGGGTACGGGCATGGTTTGTACGGATTCAAGGAGGCGGTCAATAGCCTCTGTCTCTGGCCGGAAGATGAGCTTGTGGTCCGTGTGCCTGCCCCAGATCACGCGCGATGGCTCGGCCCTCCAGCAGGATTCGCACTTGATGCAGTTCTCGAAGTTAACGGTCACTCTTCCGCGGCCGAAAATGGGCATGTCATAGACGTACACCCTTGCCGGGCAGACCCACCAAAGCCCCGCCTGTGCCATGTCGGCATGGGCCGCGATGGATTCGGGCCAGAGCGTCCTGATGTGCGATGTCGTTCCGATGCGGTAGGTGTTCGTCGCAAGCTTCGCCTCCAGGCTGATGGGGGGTCTGACTGCGTCCAGGTCCCGTGCTTTTTTTTGCGATTCATGGTATGCCATCACCGGCTCTGCTAGGAGTCTTTCCACCGGAGTCTTGAGTATGTAGAAGCGGAAGGTATCCCGGATGGCCGTACCGAGGGCGATGAAAAATAACGCGATGCCGAAAACAGGAACGATCACGAGGTCGGTCAGCCTCATGCCGCGCAGCATGAGACGGATGGCATTCGCGAACTTCTTCCGCGCTGGCTTACCGTCATTGGCGTAGACCTGTTCGAGGGCGCACAGGAGTGCCGGGGAAAGCCTGCTGACCAGCGAGCCCATGGGCCAGGGAAGCGTTTCTGCGTCAACATTCCTGCCGGAGATGTAGAGAATGATGCCGAGCTTCCGATCGTGGGCAGGCGCTTTCTTCAGGAGATTCAGGATCCAGTGACCTATCGTAACAGGATGGATCAACGATTTCATGATCGGCTTCCAGAGCCTGAGCGTATCGATCGCGCGCATGGTGTCCGTGATCGATTCCCTAATTCCGCGAAACGTGAGGATGTGGCTCCTCAGGAACCTGCCGGTCTCTTTGAAGCTTCCGCTCGCTAGAAAGTGGGCAGTGCCGCAGGCCATGTCAATGGTTCTGGAGAAAAGCACCTTCGATTTCCCGAAGTAGCTGGGCCACTGCGAGAGATATTCTGCGTTCAGACCGTAAACGCTCCTGAGAAGAGGGGCCAGGTATTCCTTCGTGAGATTCTTTGCGTCCGGCGTACGGCCATGCACGAGGATTGCTTGAGCTGCCCGTGCGAAATAAAGCCCTGTTGCCGACGCCGGACCCGTGAAATTCGGAAAGGGAATGTCCACGCCGAGCCCGACCGATGCGCCACCGACGGCAAGGCCGTCCTCAATGAGCATCGGCCGCTCGCGCCATCCGCCGCTTCTGATGATTTTCGTACCGTAGGCTGAAAGCGATGCTCCTTTTGTCAGTTCTTTTATATAAGGAAGGCCCCTCAGCCATTCGAAGAGGCTATCATGATTGCCATGGTAATTGTTCCGCACGTTGTCGAGCGGGACCACGTAGCCGAGCGAGAGACTGTCCCGGTTCGTATAGAGAAAACCGCCAATGTTCAGCTTTGCTGTCCTGCCGGCGATCAAAGCGTTTCGGATGAGCAGCTCGTATGCCGCAGCCTCGCCCGGCCTAAGCCTGAACCGCTGCTCGATCTCTTCGGACCTGAGCGAAAGCACGGCCTTTAAGCCCTGGAGATAGTGCGGCTCCCGTATGCGCTCGAGCTGTTCAGAGCGGACGAGATGCGAGGCGTCTCCTTCAGCAAGAAAGGTCAAGTCTGCATAGAGCGGCCCACGATTCGTATCCACTCCTATGACCCTGCCGTCTTTGCGGTTCAGCGATGTGACCGTGGTCCCGGTGAGGTAGACGGCGCCCTTTGAGCGGGCAAGATTTGCGAAGTAAAGATCGTATACCGGCCTGAGCACAGTGTAGGAATGCTTGAACGTCTCGGGACCCGTGAGTTCCACTCCGACAACGTCCAGACCATTGTGCAGGAGCGTGCCGCGCCGGTGAACACGACGCTCAAATGGCGCAGATTCGACGGCCTGAGGACCGAAGCAGTCCTTTTCGGCGAGGCTCTCGGCAAAGTAGACACAGCCAGACCAGTTCTCGGCCCCGGCGTATACGCCGGCCTCGAGAAGGGCAACGGATATCCCCGTTCCTGCGAGCACGCCCGCTGCGGTCACACCGGCAGGACCAGCGCCGATGATGATAACGTCGAATTTATATCGTTTCATGACCGCTCCTTTGGGAGATGTCGCGATGTAAAGTTTGAAGTTGAAGTCTCGGGATGGAAGGCTTTGTGTCAGACCTCTCTGAAAAGATTATAGCAAAATCAGAATGTGCCGGCTATAGATTCCGGTCCTACATCTCTGCTGGATGAAAAACAGAAGAAATTATTGGCATGATTATGATTATAAATTCAGCTGCGTGATTCAAGTCGTGGCCAGAAGCGAGTTGCCGTACAGAGAGTTTGTAATCAGCTCTCACATTGCCTTTTCCCATAAGAGGATCACATATAAGAAAAACACTTTAAGTTTAATCGGAATTGCCATGTCCGTAGTTCTTCTCCTCTTTTTTCGCTCTCCAGCAGAAAAGCACCTTGCCGTGCCTCATGGTGAATTTGACAGGAATATAACCACAGTTTATGCTTGTGCCGCATGCCATCCTCCGAGCTTGCAGGACCCACTGAAAGGTCCCCCTCCGAAGGAAGATTGTCTGCGATGACATAACACAAAGAAAGCCAGTTAAGCCGTGGTGGTCACGCGTCGGCCCATCTCGAGAAAAACGTGGATGTAAAAGAATTGATAATTGTATAATTGCCTCCGATCGCTCTCCTTACCCTCAAATTTTAAGTTTACGTTGACAAGCCCTTGTTGGTTTGTTAATCTGACTTACAGAATTGCATCAAGCCCTGCACATCCCCTCATATATTTATTGTTGACCGCTCCTTGATCGCGAGTGGTGATGGCCATAGGTGGAATGATTTCCCGCCTCAAGACGCCAGCGTTGCATGATCCCATGAGGCAACACATCATGGAGGGGAACACCGCTGTCGACTATTTGTGGCCGCGGTGCACAGGGAAGAGGAAATACCATGGAAGGCTACCGGTATCAACAGTTCGTGTATTTGATTATCCCGCTTATTGCGGGGATTGAGTTTTTCCGATGCGCACGGTCGGTACGAAAGAAGATGGGGAATGAATCGGCACGGGCGGTCACCATGGACGCCTGTGGTTACGCGTTTATAGGCTTTATTCCGGCTGTCTTTCTATTTACCATCCTGAGCCTCGAATACCGTCGGTTTCCGCTCCTCGTTCAGGTGCTCCATCGTTTCGACCGCTATGGGGTCATGTTCTTTTTCCTCGGATCATGGTGGCAGGTGTTCCTGATCACCGCGCTCAGGGCGAGACGAACTGCCGATAACGGCGGGTCGCTGCTTTTTTCCGTGTGGGTGCCATACTTGGTGCTCGGGGCCTTCATTTCTGCACTCATTCTCTGGGTGGCTCCCTTCAACCTCATGTGGGTATCCATCTTCTGGTTCGTGGCCAGTTTCGGCCTCCTTGCGGCCATCCAGGTATCGGCAGACAAGATATGCAAGGTATTTATGATTCTCGCTATTGTAGTCTTGGTTGGAGAGAACATCCTCTTCGTCATTCTTGATGCCATCGTATAATCTCTGGCCATGTTTGCATGTCCGGATCCCGCTGACCGGTATGTCCCCCCTTCCCGAATCCCAACACTGTCCAGGACTCGCTCCTCGCAGGTTCAGAAATAAGCTTGGGAAGGCGCATGAACCGGTCGACAGTGTACCCTGCCGTTTCCTATCCACAATACATTTGACAATGCCATAATTGTTTGATAATCTTGAACATATCATTTGATTTTGGGACCGATCCCCTTGACCCGAGCAGATACCTTCACTGGGCTGGGGATATCACAACCTCTTGAAAAGCCCTTGGGCAGCCAAATTATTCGTACGCATGCCTGCATTGTCACAATGACATACATGTGTGGACGGTGGTAATTCATACGTCCGCCTTCTCTCGTACTTTTTATGAAATTCCCGTCGCCGCAGGCCATACTGGAGGCATTGACTCCAAACAGAATCTTTGCCAAGCTGAGCATAGCCAGCAAGATGCTCCTGGGATATATGATGCTCGTGGCACTCACCGTTGTCGTGGTGGTGTATGTACTAATCAACCTCCAGCGGCTCAACAGCATGAACAAAGACGTAATAAAAATCGATATCCGTGTTCAAGAGTCAGCCGACAAGATGCTCGATGCACTTCTCGCCCAAGACACCTACGAGAAACGGTACCTGATACTCCGGAGAGAAGATATCCGAGATCTGTTCTGGAAGCGGGGGGAAGAATTAGATGCATTGATTGCGGGTCTCAGGACTCTCCCGGAGCAAGAAGATCTTCCACTCAAAGAATTAGAGAAACTCCACAAGCAGTACAGCGATCTGTTCATGAACGAGATGAAGTTGATCAATAGAGGCAACATCGCCGATGCGACAGTTATCTCAAACGGTGAACTCAGGGACAGATTCGAAAGATTGCTGGACGTTCTCAAGTCGATGTCTGCCGGGGCAAAACAGTCTCAGGACCACCAAATGAAGAGCATGAGCCAGCTCAGTAGTTCTGCGTTTGCTACTACCGCACTCCTGTGTGCTCTCAGTATCATCCTCGGGGTTCTGGCTGGTATGGTCGTGACGCACCATATCTCCTCATCCATAAACAAGCTCAGGGAGGCCACAATCCACATCGCTGAAGGAAACTTCAAATATGATCCCCGGATAAACACGGAAGACGAAATTGGAAACCTGTCTTCGGCGTTTCTTGCCATGGGCAAAAGGCTTGTGAAGCTTGAAGAGATGTATCTCGATGCCAGTCCTCTCACGCGCCTGCCTGGGGGTATCGCAATCGAAAGTGCACTCAAGCGACGGCTTGAATCCAGACAGCCCATTGCATTCTGCGTGATCGACCTAGATAATTTTAAGTCATTCAATGACCATTATGGCTATGCTTATGGAAACGAAGTGATCAAAGAGACGGCAAGAATCATAGAGGTCGCTACGAAAGCAAAGGGCAAGCCCGAAGACTTTGTCGGGCATGTGGGAGGAGACGACTTCGTAGTGATCACGATTCCGGAGCACATGCGCGAGATTAGTTCCGAGATCATAAGGCAGTTCGATGAGCGTGTACCGCATTTCTACGACGAGGAAGACAGAAAAAATGGTTTTATTCTTGGTAAGAACAGGCAGGGTGAGGAGGTGGCGTTCCCGCTCATGACAATCTCCATAGCGATCGTGACGAACGAGCAGCGCACATTGACGAATCCTTTGGAGGCGTCAGAGATCGCTGCCGAGCTCAAGGATTACGCCAAGACAATCGCTCAGAGCGTCTTTGTGGTGGACAAGCGGAGGACGGCGTGAACGGACAGGTCATATTCACTCAATCGTTCACGAGACGGAAGGAGAGGACTGTCCTCAGGGGTCTTACACCGCTGCTTCTGGTCCTCATGCTGGCCGGTTGCGCCTCACTCATGCAGAACCAGTCGGGAGGCAAAAGCGCTAAGAAATTTCAGGACGCGAAGACCGCCTATGAGCAGGGGAAGTTCAAAGAGGCGTACAATGAGTACCGAGCACTTGCCGAAAGCGCCACGGACCCCCGCTGGGCCGAACAATCGAAATTCAACGCAGCGTATATTCTCGTAGACCACAAGAACCCCGACAAAGATTACATTCTCGCCGCGCGGGAATTTGAGGAGTTCCTGATCCGTTATCCAAGGAGCGCTCGTGCCGGCGAGGCAGGTTCATGGGTCGAAATTCTAAGACAATTCGAACGGTCGCGAACGAATGAGCTCCTGCACCAGGTGGATGACCTCACCAAGCGAGTGGACGATCTCACAAGGGAGCTGCGGGGAGCACAGGCGGAGATCGATGAAGTGAGCAAGGAGCGGAGTATGCTCTTGGTCGAACGGACAAGACTCATGAAAAAAGTGGATGACCTACTGAACGATAAGGACGACCTGCTCAAAGATAAGGCAACGCTCATCAAGGAACGGGAAGGGCTGACGAAAAAGATCGACGTGCTTAGCAGGGATAAGGATGCCCTGGTGCTAGCCAAGGAAAAGCTTGAGAAAAGCCTCCAAGACCTCACCATGGTCGATGTAAAGATGGAAAAACAGAGGAAAAATATCAAGAAGGAGGGAAAATAAGAACCATACCGTGACGGGGTGCTCCACCAGCAAGGCCTATCCCCGTGCTCTTTGTATTTGAATAGACAGGTAGAACAGGTAACGAGGATTGCAATGCAATACTGTGGTTATGGTTCATGAGATGCGAAGAGGTTTCACGAGGGCGGCAGGCATCGGGGTGCCTGTGAACTATGGCCAATTGTAAAGCGGTTATGATCTCCCCTGCCTGCTCATCCTGAGATTCTTCATTTTCCTTTTCTGAGCTTCCCGCCGCTTCCGTTTCTTTTTTAGAGATGGTTTCTCGTAAAAACGTCTGTTCTTCAGCTCCCGGAAAAGTCCATCATGCTGCATCTTTCGTTTGAGAAGGCGTATAGCTTTTTCGATGTCCCTGTCATATACCCTTATCTCCAATTATTCTGGTTCCTTCCCCCCCGGTCGAATCCCCGTTGGCCGCCTCTTCCGCCGCCCCCGCCCCCGGACCTGCTCCGCTCTTTCTGGGGTCGTGCTTCGCTCACGGTGATTGATCTTTCCTGGACGGTCGTGCCGTTCAGGCTGGAGATCGCCTTGTCACCGTCCTCATCATTGGCCATTTCCACAAAGCCGAATCCCTTGGACCTTCCTGTCGACGGATCCGTTATGATCTTGGCCGAGAGGACCTCGCCGATGGGGGCGAATATCTCCTTCAGTCCCTCTTCGGTCATTTTATACGACAGATTGCCTACATACAACTTCTTTGCCATGTTCCGCCTCCTGTGAAGTGTTGAATGCCTGATTCATGTCCTGCATTCTTCGAACACGAAGTTCTCATCCGCGCTGATTGCCGGGAATTAGAGCTTTACGACGTTGACTGCCTGGAGGCCTTTCGGGCCTTTTGCTATCTCGAAACTCACCGAATCCCCTTCTGCAAGGCTTCTGAAACCGTCACCTTGGATTGCCGAGAAGTGGACGAAAACATCGCTCCCCTCTTCGGACGTAATAAACCCGTAACCCTTTGCATCGTTGAACCACTTTACTGAACCGTTTGACATCTGCTCCTCCTTAAGTGAAATGAAAGTCCCTAATACGCAAAAAAAAAGACTGCAAACCTACAATGTAGTTTTTGCAGTCAGACAGTTAACAAAAACTCACGAAATCCTATGTACCGTATACTATGTACCGTGAAAATAATAACCCGAGTTTAAGGATAAGTCAACCTTTTTTTCTGCTTTTTTAGCTGTATAACGCTGCTGCGGCTCGTTACCTCGGCCTTCTTTTTCCGCTCTGCCGTTCCTCCGGTCTCCGCCTCTTGGCGAAGATTCGGATGGGCGTGCCGTGGAATCCGAATGACTGCCGCAGATTGTTCTCGATATAGCGGAGGTAAGAGAAGTGGACACCATCCGGGTAATTTACGAATACGACGAATGTCGGAGGTTTGATGTCCACTTGGGTGATATAATAATACTTCACCCGCCTTCCCCGGTAGAGCGGTGGTTCATGAGCAGCGGTGAGCCTCTCGAAAACCCTGTTAAGATCGGCTGTGGAAACGCGTTTCTCTCGTTCTGCGACTATCCTATCGATCTCTTCAAAGACCTTGGTGACCCGCTGGCGGGTGACGGCCGAAATGGTGAGGACGGAAGCGTAATCAGCGAACTTGAGCCTCTGTTGAACGTCCTGCATGAACCGCTTGAACGCCTGTTCTCTGTCAGGGACAAGGTCCCACTTGTTGAGTCCAATGATGATGCCCTTGCCCGCCTCATGCGCGAGGCCCACGATCCGTTCGTCCTGCTCGGTGATCCCCTCCGAGGCATCGATCAGCACGAGAGCTATATCGGTACGGGATATGCTCTTCATAGCGCGCATCACGCTGTATTTTTCGACTCCCTGGCTGATCCTGCCACGGCTTCGGATGCCGGCGGTGTCCACGAGCACATATTTTCTGCCGTAGTACTGGTAGACACTGTCGACGGCGTCCCTCGTCGTGCCTGCGACGGGGCTCACGATCATCCGGTCTTCGCCGATGAGCGCATTTACGAAGGACGACTTCCCGACATTCGGCCTGCCGATGATCGCGATTCGCGGCATGGCACCCGTCTCTTTATCCTGTGGTTGTTCGTCTGTCTCTGGCAGCATGCGGGAGAGCTCGTCCATGAGCTCGGAAAATCCCGGGCCGTGCTGTGCGGACACGGGAAAGAGGGCGTCGATGCCGAGACGGTAGAAGTCCGGGAGGAGTGTTTCGTGCCGGACTCCGTCAACCTTGTTGACGGCGTAGATCACCGGTTTGCCAGAGGCCCTGAGTCGCTGGGACACCTCGATGTCCGACGGCAGCAGCCCCTGTTGCCCGTCCATGAGGAAGATGATATGGTCGGCTTCCTCCACGGCGAGCGTGGTTTGCTCCCTCATCTTGGTGTACATTGGATCATGGGTCTCGGGCTCGAACCCTCCGGTGTCCACGAGCAGAAAGCTCTTGCCTTCCCATTCCGCGTCTGCGTAATTGCGGTCACGAGTCACGCCCGGCTTGTCTTCTACGATGGCGAGGTTTCTGCCGATGATCCGGTTAAACAGGGTTGACTTGCCGACGTTCGGCCGGCCGACTATGGCGACAACTGGTTTCGACATGGTTTTAACAGCAGTCTCTCAATGCTAATATCCTAACTTACGCCGGTCTTAAATTTCAAATGTTCAAACTGTTCATAGATTGAGGTCATTCAATATTATTTCGGATTCAGGTTTTGAATTAAGGAGTTGACATCACGCACTATATCATTTTTACGCGCGTTAGTTCAAGAAAAAACCTTGCGAAGCCCTGTTATTTGTGTTATTTTTTATTTTCATACCATTCCAAGAGGCCACCATGCGAAGTCATGCTGTTCTGGTTCTGTGCATCATGTTTTTGTCCGTTTCACACGCTTCGGCGGAGTTCTACCGGTGGGTGGACAGAGACGGAAAGGAAAATTTTACCAACAACCCTGCGAAGATTCCCCTGGAGTACCGGAGCAGATTACTGCCGGTTAAGATCGATGAAGCCCGGGTAAGCGTAGGGGACAATCCACCTGTCACGAATAAGATGCCATTGTCCGTCAAGGAGCATAAGGACAAGTACGGCAGAGGAGAAGAGTATTGGCATGATAAGGCTTCAAACCTGCGAGTGAAGCTCCGCGATCTTCAGGATGAGCATGATCTGGTGCTGAAACAGCAGGAAGGCCAGGATCAGAAGCCGAAGAAGATAGGCAGCAAAAAGAAGTCCCATTCAAGTGTCGAAAAAAAAAGATGAAGCTTGAAAAGGACATTGCTAAGACCAGAAAGATGCTTGAAGTCGACCTCCCGGAAGAGGCGCGAAGGGCAGAAGCATATCAGGGGTGGATCAGACAGTAGCGCGGAGCTCACAGTTCGGAGTACTGAGTTACGGCAGCCCAAATCCGGCCGTAGCCGTCCACCGCATCTCAGAAACCGCTGTGATGGGGGACCAAGGATTCGGGGGCCGAAGGATTTGAAAAAAATCATTATCGCTGAGAGCATCATGCATCCTCTTGACAGTCAGGATACGATCTTCGGTCAGGGCAGCATTACCCTGTATCGTGCCCGGTCGTCAGAGGATATTCTGAATGTCCAGGGGGTCCGCAAGGCAGATCTTATAATCACAGACTTCACGTTGCCGTTGATGGACGGGGCAAAGCTTTGCTCTATGATACGCAGTGATGCAAGACCTCAAGGATGTATCGATCGTTATGGCATGCGACAGCACTGCAAAGATATCGTCGCGAAAGGTGTGGTCATACGGGTGAGCAAACCCGCGCCGGGCAAATTTCGGTACGGGATAAAGTTCTTAAATCCTGACACCAGATCTCTTATTCTCATTGAGCAATTTGTTAGGGGACGCATCAAGCATTGACACAGGTAATGATGCGGTATTTTCCGTCATTCCCGCAGCGGTGGCAATCCAGAGTTTCTGCATCCTGCTTCCGCTGGAATGACCGCAAAGAAGAAGAGGCCTTATGCCGAGATTCCCACAGCCTGCTGTGGAGAGGTTCAGTGCAATTACAATGTTTTGGAGGCATCAGTTGGACGAACGGTACGATTTCAGGAAAGTTGAAGAGCGCTGGCAACGCTACTGGGAGGAGCAAAAGACGTTCAAGGTAACGGAAGACGCATCGAAGCCGAAATACTACTGCCTCGAGATGTTTCCCTACCCCTCGGGCAGGATCCATATGGGCCATGTGCGGAATTACGCCATCGGCGACGTGATCTCGCGCTATAAGCGGATGAACGGGTTCAACGTGCTCCACCCCATGGGATGGGACTCCTTCGGCCTGCCGGCGGAGAACGCGGCCATCAAACACGGCATCCATCCTTCGAAGTGGACGCTAGAGAACATCGCCTTCATGCGGGACAAGCAGCTCAAGCGCATGGGCCTCTCCTACGACTGGGACCGCGAGGTGACCACCTGCCTCGAAGACTACTACCGCTGGAACCAGTGGTTCTTCATCAAGATGTACGAGCGGGGACTGGCGTACAAGAAACTCTCGTACGTGAACTGGTGCCCGTCTTGCAACACCGTGCTTGCGAACGAGCAGGTGGAGGACGGCCTCTGCTGGCGCTGCGGTTCCGTCGTTGCACGTACAAGGAACTCGAGCAGTGGTTCTTCAAGATCACGGCCTACGCCGAGGAACTGCTCTCCTACTGCGACAAGCTTCCCGGCTGGCCCGAGCGCGTGCTCACGATGCAGCGGAACTGGATCGGCAAATCCATCGGCGTGGAGGTGGACTTCATTGTCGAAGGAACCGGCGAGAAGCTCACGATCTTCACTACCCGCCAGGACACGCTCTTCGGCGTGACCTTCATGAGCATCGCGCCCGAGCACCCCATGCTCGAGTCGCTCATCAAGGGCAAGAAACAGGCCGACGAGGTGCGCGCCTTCTGTCAGCGGGTGATGCGCGAGGACAAGGCTGCGCGCACCGACGAGAAACAGGAAAAGGAAGGCATCTTTACCGGCGCCTATGCCGTCAATCCCCTGAACAACGAAAAGGTGCCGGTCTGGGTCGGGAACTTCGTGCTCATGGAATACGGGACCGGCGCGATCATGTCCGTGCCCGCCCACGACCAGCGCGACTTCGAGTTCGCGAAGAAGTACGGCTTGCCGATCCGTGTCGTGATCCAGAATCCGGAAAAGGACCTCGTGGCCGAGACGATGAAGCAGGCCTACGTCGAGGACGGCGTCATGGCGAACTCCGGCAGCATTCGACGGGCTCTCGAACACTGCGGCAAAGGAAAAGATCGCCGATTATGTCGAACAGAGCAAGCTTCGGCAAGCGCACGGTGAACTGGCGGCTCCGCGACTGGGGCATCTCGCGCCAGCGCTACTGGGGCACGCCGATCCCGATCATCTATTGCGAAAAGTGCGGGACCGTTCCGGTTCCGGAGAACGAGCTGCCCGTGAAACTGCCGATGGATGTCGAGTTCACGGGCAAGGGGCTCTCGCCTCTGGCGGAGTCCAAGTCCTTCCGGGAAACGACCTGCCCGACAGTGCGGCGGAACGGCACGGCGCGAGACGGACACCATGGACACCTTCGTGGACTCGTCGTGGTATTTCCTGCGCTACTGTTCGCCGAAAGTATGACAAGGCGCCCTTCGACAAAAAAGCGGCAGGCTACTGGATGAGCGTGGACCAGTACATCGGCGGCATCGAGCACGCCGTGCTGCACCTGCTCTATGCGCGGTTCTTTACCAAGGTGATCCGGGACCTCGGGCTCTTCGACGGTGACGAGCCGTTCGAGAATCTCCTGACCCAGGGCATGGTGATCAAGGACGGCGCCAAGATGAGCAAGTCCAAGGGCAACGTGGTAGACCCGGACTTCATCCTCTCGAAGTACGGCGCGGACACGGCCCGGCTGTTCTCGCTCTTTGCCGCACCGCCGGAGCGCGACCTCGACTGGAGCGACCAGGGCGTGGACGGCGCGTACCGGTTCCTGCACCGCGTCTGGGCGATCGTGTACAAGTTCAGTGGAGATGTTAAGGACATAAATCCTGCCGGGCCTCGAGGTCGCGGGGTGACAAGCTCTACCGCAAGACCCATCTCACGATCAAAAAGGTGACCGAGGACATCGAGCGTGAGTTCCATTTCAATACCGCGATCGCGGCGCTCATGGAAATGGTGAACGAGATGTACGATTATACGTCGAGCGGGTTTAGCCCTAACAGGCAAGGACCTGTGCTACGATCGGCCATCGATGCGCTCACGCTGCTCATTGCTCCTTTTGCGCCGCATTTCGCCGAGGAGCTCTGGGCATCGCTCGGTGGGAAGGGCACGATTGCGAATGCCGCCTGGCCTCAGTATGATCCCGATGCAATCGTGGCAACGGAGATCACGATCGTGGTTCAGGTGAACGGCAAGGTCAGGAGCAAGCTGACGCTGCCGACCGGGACATCGGACAAGGACATTGAAACCGCGGCGCTCGCGGACTCGAAGGTCAAGGAATTCATGAACAGCAAACCTCCGAAGAAGGTGATCGTGGTCCAGGGAAAGCTGGTGAATGTGGTGGTGTAAAGGACAAACTTCAAATCATGAGCTCCAAGTCCAAATAACGTCGAAAGTCCAAGCTTTAGTAACTGAGCAGGTCTGAATTTCGCTATCGGGAATTGACTATTATTTGGGATTTGGATATTGGGATTTGAGATTTATAAGGGAACATTATGCAAAAGAAAATCAAAAATGTCATAGCGGCTGTTACGTTGGCTGTGATTGCGACAGTGCCTGCCTGCGGTTACCATTGGTCCGGGACCGGCGGTATCGTGCCCCAAGGAGTGAAAACTCTCTCTGTCCCGGTATTTTTTAATGCCACGAACGAACCCTATGTGGACGTGGAAGTAACACATGCTGTGGTCGAGGAATTTCTCACCGACGGCAGGATGAAAGTCGTCAGCCTCGAAGACGCGGATCTTGCACTTCGGGGGAGAATCACCAAATACGAGGCGATACAACTCTCTTACAACCCACAGTCCAGTGTGCAGCAGTACCGTGTACATCTGGTCGTAGAGGCGGTCCTCGAAGACCTCAGGTCAAAGAAGATCCTCTGGAGGGAACGAGGGATCGAGTCCAGCCTCATCTCTGATTATGCCGTTTCATACGACCCCGCTGGGAAAGCCGACATCACGTTGACAAAGATCTCGAAGGATGCGGCAATCAAAAACGCGAGCAAGGACATTGCCCAGACGCTTCGCAGCAGGGTGCTGGAAGGGTTCTGAGAGAAAGTATAGCTCACAAGTCAATTGAAGTTCAATTGGACGAGTGTCAAATTGTTTTTGGTTGACATTGACTTTTGAATGTTAACATTTACGCGAGATTTGGATTTTAGCATTTGAAGTTTATGTAGGATTGTATGCTCAAGTATCATGATCTCATAGCCGGCCTCAAGCAAGGGAAGTTACTTCCCCTCTATTTATTTTACGGTGAAGACGAGTTTCTCATCCAGGAGGCGCTCGATATCATTATCAAGAAGGTCGTGGAGCCCGGAACGAGGGACTTCAACTTTAACGCTCTCTACTGCCGCGACACTCCGGCCTCGGAAATCGTGAATCTTGCCCAGACCCTCCCGTTCATGTCTGAGAAGCGGCTCGTGATTGCCAGGGATTTTGACGCACTCAAGGCCGCCGACCTTGAGGATCTTGTTCCCTATCTCAACGACCCTTCACCGAGCAGTTGCCTCGTGATGGTCTCGAACCAGGGAAGGTATGAAAAAAAATCCGTCACTTCCGCAGTAGAGGCTCACGGCGCGGTAACGAGATTTTTTCCACTTCTGGACCGCGAGGTCGTGACGTGGATCGAGGGATGGACGAAAGCGCGGGGTCTGTCCCTGCCGCGAGACGCAGCACAGTATCTCTGGCAAACGATCGGCAATGATCTGCAAACGATTAACAACGAGCTCGAAAAGATAGAGATCTTTATCAAAGAGAAAAAGGCCATTACCTTGGACGATGTAAAGGCGGTGGTGGGGGACTTCAGGGAGTATTCGTCCTTTGACCTCGCTGCGGCCCTCGGGTCAAAGGACCGGGCAAAGGCGTTTCTGATCCTCTCCCGGCTGCTCCAGGAAGGGGAACAGCCCGTGGGCTTGCTCGGTGCGATCGCATGGAACTTCCGGCGTCTCATGCGCGCCAAGTCCATGGAGGCGGCAGGCGATGGGTTTGATGAGATAAAAAGGAAACTGAACGTGATCTTCCATCAATCCGCCTCGTTTCATGAGCAAATGCGGCGGTTTAGCGTGGATGAACTGCGTAAGGCATTTGATGTTATGTTGTCGGCGGATAAGGCGCTCAAGTCGAGCGGCCTCTCGGGCAAGCTCGTTCTGGAGCGGATGATCCTGGAATTGTGCGGTTCTGCTTAAGGGCTGTGGCAGAGGAGAAGAGGAGAAATACAGGTCCTTGCAAAAGCGCAAGGAACGCCAAGGACTATTAACTAACTTCTTGGCGACCTTTGCGTGCTCCGTGAGAGAATCTGATTACGCAGCGGAAATCTTGCTCACCTTTGTCGAAAGGCGGGAGATTTTCCGGGAAGCAGTGCTCTTGTGCAGGATGCCCTGCGATGCGGCTTTGTCATAGGCCTTCATGGCCTTGACCATGGCTTCTTTCGCCACGTCGGCGTTCTTGGCCTCCACGGCTTGCTCCACCTTTTTGGCCAAGGTCTTAAGCATGGATTTTATCGATTTGTTGATCTCATGCTTCTTCTCGGCTTGCTTCTGCCTTTTGATCACTGACTTGTGCGTTGCCACTTTCGTGCCTCCTTCGGGGTTAAAAACAGACTAACCTTTTAGCATAAAGGGCCGATGGGTGTCAAGAAAAAAAACCTTTTCTTGCCGTCTGTTTTCTGGTACAGTTACAACTTATTTTCGCTGAGTTCCAAGGTGATTGGGTATGTCTGAGAATGTAAAGGTCGCAAAGGCGGCGGGGATCGTGGGTTCTGCGACACTTGCGAGCCGCGTCATGGGGTACATCCGTGACATGGTTATGTCCTGGGTATTCGGCACGAGTCTGGCCGCCGACGCCTTCTACGTGGCGTACCGCATTCCGAACCTCCTGCGCGAGCTTTTGGCCGAGGGCTCCATGTCGGCAGCGTTCATCCCCGTATTCACAGAGACGCTCACCAAGGAATCCAGGGAGAGCGCCCGTCATCTGGCAAATGCCGTGTTCGCCCGGCTGCTTGTGATCCTCATTATCTTGACGGGTCTTGGCATCATCTTTGCCCCCTACGTGGTCAAGATGATCGCATTGGGTTGGGAGTACAAGGCTGAATACCACGACAAGTACCTTCTCGGTGTAACGCTCACGAGGATCATGTTCCCCTACCTCCTGTTCATCGGCATTGCTGCGCTCGCCATGGGCATGCTAAACTCGCTCCGCGCATTCCTTGCACCCGCGCTCTCGCCGGTCATGCTGAATGTGATGACCATCTCAGCGGCTGTCCTGAGCCAGCAGTTCCTGCAACAACCCATTCTCGGTGTAGCTGTTGGCGTCGTCATTGGCGGACTATTCCAGTTCCTGATCCAGGTGCCGGGGCTCAAGAAGCAGGGGATGATGCTTAAGCCGCAGTTCAGTCCAAGTCATCCGGGTGTGGAAAAGATTGCAAGGCTTGCTGCACCGGTCTTCTTCAGTTCCTCAGTGAACCAGCTCAATATCTTTATGGGTACCATCTTCGCGTCGTTCCTTGCGACCGGGAGCATCAGCTATCTTTTCTACGGCATGCGGTTCATCCACTTTCCGCTCGGTATCTTCGGTATCGCTATCGCAACGGCCGTGCTCCCGACCATGTCGGCCCAGGCCGCTCAGCGCGAGATGACGGAGTTCCGCAAGACACTATCCTTCGGGCTGCGACTGGTGTTCTTTATCATGTTCCCGGCCATGGCCGGCCTGATCACGCTGCGGGTACCGATCGTGAACCTTTTGCTCGAACACGGACAGTTCGACCGCATCTCCACGCAAGGCACCGCTGCGGCGCTTCTATACTATGCCGTGGGGCTCTGGGCCATGGCAGGTGTGAGAATCGTTTCCCAGGCGTTTTATTCTCTCCAAGATACGACGCACGCCGGTTAAAATCGCTGTTCTTGCCTTGTGTACGAACATCGTCCTCAGCATGATCGCTATCCTCTGGACTCCCCTCGCGCACGGCGGCCTGGCGCTTGCCACGTCGCTCGCATCCATGCTGAACCTAGGCCTGCTGACTGTAATGCTCAGGAAAAAGATCGGCCGCATGGACGGCAGGAGGATTCTGACGTCCCTCATCAAGATCGTTCCAGCTTCCATTGCAATGGGTGCGATCGGTTGGTGGATCAGCAGGAACCCCGTCTGGGATATGGGCCGGAATACATTGTTCAAGAGCGAACTGCTGGTCGGCGGCATGGTCGCGAGCGTGCTCTTCTATATCGTCGCCATGTGGGTGTTAAGGAGCGAAGAGCTTAAGTTCATGTGGGGAATGGTGAAGGGGAAGCGACAGCCGTGAGGAGCGATGAGGAAGGAGCATGATGCCATGTACCACGACTGCAGTTTAGCAGTATTTAAGACCAACTTCGGCTGGGCTGGTATCGCCGTCTCGGAGTGGGGGATATGTAAGATTGTCCTGCCCGAGAAGGATAAGAATGCCGTCAAGAAGGCACTACTATCGGAGACTGGCGCTATCTCCCCGATTTCAAATAGCAAGCTTATTGAGCAAGCCGTAAAACTTCTCCAGAAATACTTCTCCGGCGAGCGCGTGTTATTTGACCTTCCGCTCGATCTGCGTTATTATACGCCTTTTCAGCGGGCGGTCTGGCGGGCCGCTGCGAAGATCCCTTATGGCGAGACACGGTCCTATGCCTGGATCGCGAAGAGGATCAAGAATCCTCGCGGGCTGCGCGGGCCGTGGGCCAGGCGATGGGCGCGAATCCCATCCCGATCATCATCCCCTGACACCGGGTGATCAGCTCGGCAGGTACGCTGGGCGGGTTCTCGGGCGGGCTCGGGATGAAGAAGAAGCTGCTGGAGTTGGAAAGCCATGAAAAGGGCAGCCACTGAGGCACTGAGACACAGAGCAAAAAACTTTATCATTATTTCTCCGTGATCTCCGTGACGCTGTGGTTATACTGGCTTTTGATTCTTCATCACAATCAATGGACAAAAAAGAATATGATGTTAATTAGACTCATCGTAGGCCCGCTCCAGGTGAACTGCTTCATCCTCGCGGACGAAAAGACCAAGGACAGCGTGGTCATCGATCCCGGAGACGACGCAGAGGACATCCTCAAGATCATCAGGGACAAGGGTTTCAAGGTCAAGTATATTGTGAACACCCACGGCCACTTCGACCACGTGGGCGCGAACAAGGCCGTCAAGGATGCAACGGGCGCTGAGCTACTCATTCATGAGGGCGATGCACCCGTGCTCGCGTCTGCGCCGCAGCATTCCCGTGCCTTCGGCATGAATTCCCGTGTCCTCTCCGCCTGCGGACCGATACGTGAAGCACGGGGACGTGATCACCGCAGGTGAGGTATCGCTCAAGGTCCTGCACACTCCCGGCCATTCGCCGGGCGGCATCAGCCTGCTCGAAGCAGGGCATGGTCTTTACCGGTGACGCGCTCTTTGCCGGCTCCATCGGCAGGACCGACCTGCCGGGCGGGGACCTCATCGACCCTTCTCCGCTCCATCAAGACAAACCTCATGACCCTGCCGGACGACACCAAGGTTTTCTGCGGCCACGGACCTGCCTCGACGATCGGCGATGAGCGCCGGGAGAACCCGTTCCTGAATGCGGAATCGGGGTTTGAATAATCCGGTTTTCCTTGAGGTTTTTCGGCTTGTGTGGTAAAGTTAGGGGCGATGGCATAAGGAGAAATGGAGAAAAGGAAGAAAAAGCGGAAAATTCATTCATGTCTTTTCTCCTCATCTTTTCGCTTCCGCCTTTCCCCTTAGGTTTATTTGTTAAAATTCGCGGTAAAAAATAATTCTGAAGGAGAAATTCCATGGTTGTCGGTCCGATTCGAGAAGCTCTTACGTTCGACGATGTGCTGCTTCTGCCTGCTAAATCTGATGTGCTACCCAAGGACGTGGATGTCCGAACGCAGCTTACCAAGAGGATAACCCTCAACATTCCGCTCGTGAGCGCGGCCATGGACACGGTGACCGAGGCAAAGCTCGCTATCGCCCTGGCCCAGGAGGGAGGCCTCGGGTTCATTCATAAGGCGCTCTCCATCGATGTGCAGGCCGAGGAAGTGGACAAGGTCAAGAAGTCGGAGAGCGGCATGATCATCGATCCCATCACCATTTCGCCCGATGCCAAGATATCCGACGCCCTGGAGGTCATGAAGAAGTACCGCATCTCGGGCGTCCCGGTTACCAAAGGCCACAAGCTCGTCGGCATCCTTACCAACCGCGACCTCCGGTTCGAGACCCGCATGAACCTCAAGGTATCCGAGGTGATGACCAAGGACCATCTGATCACGGCGCCGCTGGGCACCACGCTCGAGAAGGCCATGAAGATCCTTCAGAAGTACAAGATCGAAAAGCTCTTGATCGTGGACAAGGACTTCAGTCTGCGCGGCCTCATCACCATCAAGGACATCGAGAAAAAGATCAAGTATCCGATTGCCTGCAAGGACAAGCTTGGCAGGCTGCGCGTAGGCGCGGCTGTCGGCGTGGGCGATTATTCCGAGCGCGTACCCGAGCTCCTCAAGGCGGGCGTGGACATCATCGTGGTGGACACGGCACACGGTCATTCTCAGGGTGTAATCGATGCGGTCAAGGCCATCAAAAAAAGATATCCCGAGCTCGATGTAGTTGCGGGGAACATTGCTACGGCCGAGGCGGCAAAGGACCTGATCAGGGCAGGAGCGGACTGCGTGAAGATCGGCATCGGACCTGGCTCCATCTGCACAACGCGGGTGGTGTCCGGCGCAGGCGTGCCGCAGATCACGGCGGTCATGGATGCTGCAAAGAGGCGGACAAGGCCGGCATCCCTGTCATCGCCGACGGCGGCATCAAGTTCTCCGGCGACATCACCAAGGCACTCGCTGCCGGCGCGTCATGCGTCATGATCGGCAGTCTCTTCGCGGGCACGGAAGAGAGCCCGGGCGAGAGCATTCTGTACCAGGGCAGAAGCTACAAGGTCTACCGCGGCATGGGCTCCATCGGCGCCATGGAGCGGGGCAGCAAGGACCGCTACTTCCAGGCCCATGAAGAGGAAAAGGCCAAACTCGTGCCCGAGGGCATCGAAGGCCGGGTGCCGTACAAGGGGACCCTCTCGGCGAGCGTGCACCAGCTCATCGGCGGCGTGAAGGCGGGCATGGGGTACTGCGGTTGCGAGAGCCTCAAGGCGCTCAAGGATAGGGCGCAAGTTCATCAAGATCACGAGCGCCGGCCTGCGCGAGTCGCATGTGCATGACGTGGTGATCACGAAAGAAGCGCCGAACTACAGGATGGAGTAGGATCAGACGAAGCAGGCAGTCTTTCAGAAGACAGATGACAAAGGGTAGTCCAGACTTTAGTCCAAGAGAAGATTTGAATAGGATAACAGGATTTGCAGGCTATTAAAATCCGGGTCTCTTGATCCGTCATCCGTATGAAAGTGGGAATCGGTTGATCTTGTTATCCGCCTTTATGCATAATTCTGTCAATGAGCAATATAGAATCATGTCAAAAGTCACAAGCGTCGAGAAAGCACAAAGCGAAAAGACCAAAAAAACAGCGAACACCCACAGCGCTGAAGGCTTTACACCCTGCAGTCAGGATATGACCATCTGCGGGGATTGCGAAGGGAACCGTGCGAAGAAGAAGTGTCCACGGTTAAAGGAGTGGCTGGCGAAGAGAGAGGGATGACGCCGCAAGAAGCGCTGCTCGCTGCTCCTTGACATTTACAACAGCATATCAACAACAGAACATTCTAAAAGATGTTTTATCCAATCATATCCCTTGCCAAAGTGTACTCCCGTTAAGGTCGATCATTATTTATATGCAATAAGATCAAAAGGTAACAAGGTCGCGATTGTATTTCCCCGAAATTATCGGTATAATAAAAAACTATGGAAGAACGATTACAAAAGATCATATCTGCCGCAGGAGTGGCATCGCGCCGCTCCGCGGAACAGCTTATCGTTGAAGGGAGGGTGCGCGTCAACGGCAAGGTGGTGACCGAGCTCGGGGCCAAGGCCGATGCGAACAATGACCATATTAAGGTCGACGGCAAGCTCATCAATCCCAAACAGCCGCGGACCTACATCATGCTGAACAAGCCCGCGGGCTATGTCACGACCATGTCTGATCCCGAAGGACGACCCACGGTGCAGGACCTGCTCAAAGGCATCAAGACCCGCGTCTACCCCGTCGGCAGGTTGGACTACAATACCGAGGGACTGCTGCTCATGACAAACGACGGGGACTTCGCACACCTGATCACGCACCCGAAACATGAATTTCCAAAGACCTATCTGGCGAAGGTCAAGGGCGTGCTTGATGATCGGGCGATCGAGATGCTTGAAAAGGGCATATTCCTTCAGGACGGCAAGACCGCGCCCGCGAAGGTCAAAAAAATCCGGAAGGAAGAAATGAACTCCTGGGTGGAGATTACGATCCATGAGGGGCGGAAGCGCCAGGTGCGCCGCATGTTCGACCATGTGGGGCGTTCGGTGATCAAGCTCAAGAGGATCAGAACGGGCGGCCTGTCGCTCGGCGATCTCCCTGAAGGAAGATTCCGTCACCTAACGCTTGACGAAGTTAAGACGCTGAGGGAAACTGCCCTGAAAACAGATGACAGCGGTCAGCACGTCCGAGTATATAAGCCGGCAGTCAAAACTCTGCGGGCAGCGGAAGGCGTAAGTCGAAGGACGATGGATGAAGGACGCTACAGGACGGATGCCAAAACGCATGGAACAGAAAATAGAGTAAGCGCGCGAGAAGGTAGCAGTCATCAGTCAAAATTCAGAGGCCAGAGGACCAGTGAAGGCCGGGTTAGGCGCCCAGGGACAAGGATCATGCAGGATACGAGGGGAGGGCGAAGGCAAAACCAAGAGCCAGTGGCAAATCAAGGTGTGCGACGAGGAATAAGCGGCACGGACAGAAGTGAGCGTAAGGACAGCTTAATTTCACGGCGAGTCAGTAGCCCGAGGCTGGATGTCAGGAGACTGCATTCAGGCGAAAGCCGTAGCACATGGCCCGGACGTAAGACGAAGAGCAAGGGCCCGGGCGGAAACGCGGGAAACTTCAGCCCTCGAGGTGAGAGAGGCCATAGACCAGCAACAAAAGCGGCCACCCGCAGGCCTGAAACGGGGACTGCCACGTGGAGACCAAAGGTCAAACGAAAACTGGGACAAAGGTTCAGCAACAAGGGGCCAACGTCCGGGGGGGAGGGGCCATCCCAAGGGACGAGGCGAGAGCCGAGGGGCTGGGGGAGAGGTGTCAGCAAGAGAGGGCCAAGACGCTAGATGAGATTAAGCGGGAAATCATAGGTTGAGGTGCATAGCGCGAGGGAGTAAACAATGATTATCAGGCATCAATAATCAAATAAACGCCAATGGTCAAACAACAATGATCAATACTATAATGTGTTTGGTCCTTGAGATTTGGTTATTATTTGTCATATGGGTTTTGACGATTGGAGCTTGACTCTATGGAGACACTTCGCGCACAGGTAATCATCCACGGGCTTGTGCAGGGCGTGTTCTTCCGCGCTAGCACCAGGGACGAGGCAGTCCGGCTCGGCGTGGGAGGCTGGGTCAGGAATCTTCCCAACGGCGCGGTGCAGGCGCTCTTCGAAGGCGAGAAGAAAAAGATCGAGGAGATCGTCGGCTGGTGCCACAAAGGCCCGTCCGGTGCGCGAGTGAGCAAGGTTGATATTTTCTGGGAACCTTATAAAGGAGAATATAAGCATTTCGATATCCGCTATGGCAGGTAGATCCCTTTTGCTAGGCTTGGCTGTCATCCTCGGCCTAATATCATGCAAGGCAGAGAAGCCGCAAGCTCCCAAGAAGCCCACACCTGTCGTGATTGTGAAGCCGAAGCCCCCGGTTCTTAGCCAAGATCAACGCGCAGAGCTTGGTTTTCCTCCCGAGATACTATCTCAGATAGAGCTTGCCGCAGGTGCAGAGGCTGAGCCCTTCTTTATTACTGTCGTCATCCCCTCGGAAAACCTGAAGGGTGAAAAAAGTATTGAAAAAGACCGGCTGGCGGGTTTTAGCGTGCGCACCAAAAAAGCCGATGAAATCATTTCTTCTTTCCGACCGTCGCTCCGCGCCAAAGGATACCTCCTCTTCAGGAGCCGTAAGGGCTACGGCACGTTGCCGGACATTGTCACGGTGATCAAGGGCAACAGCACCTATGACATTCTGAAGATCCAGGGGACAGAGGCATCGAACTACCAGTTGGACACCAAAGAGATCATTACGTGGCTCAAAGAACAGCAGAAAAAGGCCTCGTTTGTGATAACAGGAGCGGGGACGGACTGGCTCGAAGCGCGATTCATCAAGCCGCCCGCAAACATGCAGGCTTTTGCCCGGATCGTCCGGTCTTTTGCTCCAGACGTTATCGATCCGGAAAAGGGGACCGTTGACAAACTGGCGAAGCGAATGGAGAAGATGAACGGATTTTACCTCAAATGGGATTGATCTGACACATGGTGAATGACAGCGCTCAGTGTTCAGCAAAAACAAGACCAGCCAAGAAAATAATTATGAACGTCCTCCTCTCTCTCCTCCTTCTGACATTCGCCCTCTCCTTCATTCTCGTCTATGCGAATACCCACCCTGCGCGGTATACTCTCCACGTCGCGCCATCCGAATATCAGGCAGATTATGAAACGATATCTTTTGTCAGCGAGGACAGTGTTCCCTTAAAGGGCTGGCTCGTCAAACCGCCTCATCCCCGGGCAAAGTCTCCGGCCATAATCATCTGCCACGGCGTAGGGGCGAATAAATCCGATTTTACAGAGCTCGCGGCATCACTCGCCAGGCGGGGATATTTTGTCCTCCTGTTCGATTTCCGGGCGCATGGAGAGAGCAGCGGCAGCAGAACGTCTCTCGGTTACCATGAGCAGAAGGATGTTCTCGCGGCCCTCAGCGTTCTCAAATCGCGGGAGGAAATAGATCTCCGGCGTATCGGCATCTATGGGTTCTCCATGGGGGGGTCCACGGCAATCCTTACTGCGGCACAATCCGGAGCATTCTCCGCCATCGTGGCTGACAGCGCATTTACGAGCCTCAAGGACCAGGCAAGGACCGCGGTCACAAGTTTCTACCACCTTCCATCCTTCCCATTCTTTCATCTCGCTGTTATTGGTTACGAGCTCTACTTCCGGACCCGGGTTGAGAACGTCGCGCCGGTAAATGTGATAGCTAAGATATCTCCCATACCCATCCTCATCATCGCTGGAGAGGGGGACAAACTCATTCCCTCAGAAAACGGGCAGCAGCTCTTTGCTGCAGCAGGCGAGCCAAAAGAGCTCTGGATCATCCCCGTCTCAGACCATGGTGGCACGTTTGTAGCTGCAGGGAGCATGTACGGGAAAAAAGTGGGGGAATTTTTTGATAAGAACCTGAAATAGTATTCGCTACAGAGGCACAGAGTACGTAGGTCATATCGTTACTGATTTTGCCGATATTTATTTTTTCCGTGGCGAATTGTTATTCCGAATCCAAAGTAAGTCGTGTCTTGTTTTGACATGATTGCATTTTTACGATAAGATACTTCTGTGAACATCCTCGGCATTGAGACATCAACCAAAACCGGCAGCGTCGCTATCGTTTCCGAAAACGGCGTCATAGTACAGTACAGTCTGAACATCGAGGTGACGCACTCTGAAAGATTAATGTCCACTGTCGACCGGGTGCTCAAGGACACGGGACTTGCGGTGCACGATCTCGGCGGTTTTTCCGTGGCTATCGGGCCGGGCTCGTTCACGGGCCTCAGGATCGGTCTGTCCACGGTCAAGGGGCTAGCGCTCGCAACAGGCAAGCCAATAGCTGCCGTGCCTACGCTCCAAGCGCTCGCGTGGAACCTGCCGTATTCCGTGTACCCTGTCTGTCCCCTTCTCGATGCCCGCAAGAACGAGGTATATGCCGCGCTCTACCGATTCGCTGGAACAGAGCTAGTACAGGTCCTGCCGGAGACCGCGATTTCCATTCTCAGGCTCGCTGAACAGATCAGTGAAAAAGTCGTGTTCACCGGAGAGGGGTCTCAAATCTACCGAAACGGAATACAGGATCTGTTTGGTGAACGGGCGGTTTTCGCTCCGCATTCCGCAGTTCTCCCTTCCGGGGCGAAGGTCGCGGAGATAGGGTTGGACATGATAAAAAGCGGTAGGCTGGCTGAACCGGACAGATTGACACCTCTGTATATTCGCAGACCTGAGGCCGAAGTGGCGTGGGAAAAGAAGGAGAAATCACGATAGACTTCATGAGAAAGGTGGACATTGACCAGGTCCTCGCCATCGAGCGGACTTCTTTCAGCATGCCCTGGTCTCGGAACCTCTTCCTGTCAGAGTTCCGCAGCCCCCTTGTCTCCACCCTTTTTGTCTCGCTCTCAAGCAGGGCACCCAATCGCATAGTGACGGGCTATATCGTATTCTGGCTTGTGGCTGATGAGATGCACATCTTGAACCTTGCCGTGGCGCCGGGACAGAGGCAGCGTGGGATAGCCAGGCGTCTCGTACTCACCGGGATCAAACATGCCTATGCCAAAGGCGCTCACCGGGCATTTCTTGAAGTGAGGGCCTCGAATATGTTTGCCCAGAAGCTTTATTCGAGTCTGGGATTCACCGGCACTTCCGTAAGGAGAAACTACTATGATACACCGGTAGAGGACGCTGTAGTAATGACGCTCGAGTATGGCGCATTCCTGAGTCTTGCCGAGCGCCAAGAACTATGATAACAAATTGTTTTTTAATCTTTTTTAGATGCTTGCCTTTTTTATGGAAATGTGATAAATATCTTAATAAGGAAAATGCTCCTCGCACAACCTTCTCATCTACAATAAACCCTAAAGGAGGGCTGCATTATGAATGTGGAGGTAAATGAAGAAGTACTTAGGGAAAAACTCAGGGTGGAGAATCCTGAGTTCCAGAAATGGGAGCAGGAACATAGGAAACTGGAAGACACCTTAATGAGCTTTGAGTCCCACCGGTACCTCACTCCTGAAGAAGAGATGGAGCGGAAACGGCTCCAGAAACTGAAATTGGCAGCAAAAGACAGGATGATGGAAATACTCAGGCGTTCGAGAGTCGGGCAGGCCTGAGAGTGTGAAGGCAAGGTAGAAGAAACCTTGCCTTTTATGTTTTTTCCTCCTCAAGGGACGAGAGAATCCCTCTTTACAAGAGAGAGTAAAGGGGGATTTTTTTATTGACTCTCTTCCTGTATCTATGTTAAAAATAACACATAACGGCTTGAGAAATTCCATCCTCTGCCTTGCGCGGCATTCTCCCTCATCACGGCGTACTTGTCTGTACGCCTCATTCGCCTGAATGTACGCGCGCATCTGGGACTATTTTCTGTGCCGCTAAATTTTTAGGAGTGCTAATTTGAGAAGTGACAGGATCAAGAAAGGCCTGGAGCGCGCGCCGCACAGGTCTCTTTTGTTTGCAACGGGTATCACGAGAAGTGAACTCGACAAGCCCATGATCGGCATTGCCACGAGCTTTACGGACCTGATTCCGGGCCACATCGGCATGCGCGATCTGGAGCGGTTCATCGAAAAGGGTGTGCACACCGGCGGCGGATGGCCGCTTTTCTTCGGCCTGCCAGGCATCTGCGACGGTATCGCCATGGGGCATATGGGCATGCATTATTCGCTGCCGTCCCGCGAACTGATCGCCGACATTGTGGAGTCCATTTCCATGGCCCATGCCTTCGACGGGCTCGTGCTGCTCACGAACTGCGACAAGATCACGCCGGGCATGCTCATGGCTGCGGCGCGGCTCAATATCCCGACGATCGTCGTGACTGCCGGTCCCATGCATTCCGGCAGTTACCGCGGCAACCGGGTGAACCTGATCAGCGCCTTCGAGGCCGTGGGCAAGGTCCGGAAGGGCGAGATGTCCGAGACCGACCTTGCCGAGCTCGAGATCTGCGCCTGCCCGGGCCCGGTTCGTGCCAGGGTATGTACACGGCGAACACCATGGCCTGCGTCACCGAGTCGCTCGGCATGAGCCTGCCGGGATGCGCCACCGCGCTTGCTGTTTCGGGTGAGAAGCGCCGGATCGCCTTCGAGAGCGGCAAGCGGATCGTGGGACTGGTGAAGGAAGATCTCACGCCGCGGAAGATCATGACGAAGAACGCCTTCGAGAACGCCATCCGCATCGACATGGCGCTCGGCGGCTCGACGAATACGACGCTCCATATCCCGGCGATCGCGCATGAGGCGGGCATCGAATTGTCGATCGAGACGTTTGACAAGATCAGCCGTACGACGCCGCATCTGTGCAATATGCTGCCCGGCGGTCCTCACCTATATGGAGGACCTGGATGCTGCAGGCGGCATCCCGGGTGTGCTGTCGCGGTTCACAAGATGTGCTCAAGGATTCGCCCACGGTGAGCGGCAGATCGATCATCGAGCATGCAAAGGCAGGCCGGGTGGGGAACGATGACGTCATCCGGACGCTTGACAAAGCCTATCACAAAGAGGGCGGCATCGCAGTGCTTTCGGGCAACCTTGCGCCGAACGGCTCGCGTGGTAAAGCAGACGGCGGTGAGCGACAAGATGAAAAGTTCGAGGGTACGGCCATCGTGTTCGATTCCGAGGAAGAGGCCATGAAGGCCATCCTGCGCGAACAAGATCAAGGCGGGCCACGTGATCGTGATCCGCTACGAAGGACCCAAGGGCGGTCCCGGCATGCGTGAGATGCTTTCGCCTACATCGGCCATCTCCGGCATGGGGCTCGGTGAATCCGTTGTGCTGCTGACCGACGGCAGGTTCTCGGGCGGCACGCGCGGCCCCTGCATCGGCCACATCTCTCCCGAGGCTGCGGAAGGCGGACCCATTGCGATCGTGCGGAACGGAGACACAGATCATTCTCGACATCCCGAACCGTAAGCTGGAGATCAAGCTGTCCAAAGCGGAAATCAAGAAGCGGCTTGCGAAGTGGAAGCCGCGGGAGCCGAAGATTAAGTCCGGCTGGCTTGCACGGTATGCGAAGGTGGTTACGTCGGCGAATACCGGAGCGATCGTGAAAGCGTAATAATCCGAGTTGAAGCCGAAGTGCAGAGTGAATCAATGCTCGCATCTCAAGCTCTTGCGACTACCCTGATTCATGAAAGGTGAAAACATGTCCAACAAACAGATTACCGGCGCGGAAATTTTTCTCGAATGCCTGAAAAAGGAGAAGGTCGACACGCTCTTCTGCTATCCCGGCGGCGTGGTGCTCAAGATCTTCGACGTCCTCTATGATCAGAAGGACATCCGCATGATCCTGCCGCGGCACGAGCAGGGCGGGGTCCACATGGCCGACGGCTATGCCCGCTCTACGGGCAAGGTCGGCGTCGCTCTCGTCACTTCCGGCCCGGGCGCCACGAACGTGGTCACCGGCCTTGCCACGGCATACATGGATTCCATCCCGATCGTGGTCTTCACCGGACAGGTGCCCACGGCGCTCATCGGCAACGACGCGTTCCAGGAAGCGGATATCGTCGGCATCACGCGTCCCTGCACCAAGTACAATTTTCTGGTCAAGGACGTGAAGGACATTGCCCAGACCATCAAGGAGGCGTTCTATATCGCTTCGACGGGACGGCCGGGCCCGGTGCTCATCGATCTGCCGCGTGATGTGGTGACGAACAAGGCCGAGTTCCATTATCCCGACAAGGTCGAGATCAGGAGCTACAATCCGACGGTCACCGGCAACAAGTGGCAGATCAAGCAGGCTGCCGAGGCCATTGCCAAGGCAAAGAAACCGGTGGCCTATATCGGCGGCGGCGTCATCCTCTCGAATGCCGCGCCGGAGATCCTCGAGTTTGCCGAGATCACGAAGATCCCGGTGACCCATACCCTGATGGGCATCGGCGGGTTTCCCGGGCACGCATCCGCTCTCGCTCGGCATGCTCGGCATGCACGGCACGTACTATGCCAACATGGCGATCCACAATTCGGACCTCATCGTCGCCATCGGCGCGCGGTTCGACGACCGGGTGACGGGCAAGGTGGAGGGGTTTCGCGCCTGAGGCCAAGATCATCCACATCGACGTGGACCCGACCTCGATCAGGAAGAACGTGCGCGTGGATATCCCGATCGTGGGCGACGTGAAGCATGTGATGGTGGACCTCAACAAGGAACTCCACCATATCAAAGAACCCTGGGAAGCGATCCGCAAGAGCTGGCTCAAGCAGATCGAGGCCTGGCGAGAAGAACGGCCGCTCACGTACGAATATGCCGATGACGTCATCAAGCCGCAGTTCGTGGTCGAGAAGCTTTACGAGATCACCGGCGGGAGATGCGATCATCGTGACCGATGTGGGCCAGCACCAGATGTGGGCCGCGCAGTACTACAAGTTCGATAAGCCGCGGAACTGGCTCTCCTCCGGCGGTCTCGGGACCATGGGGTACGGGTTCCCGGCAGCCATTGGCGCAAAGGTCGCCAATCCGGACCGGAACGTGTTCAGTATCTCCGGCGACGGCAGCATCCAGATGAACATCCAGGAGCTTGCCACGTCGGTGGAGAACAACATCCCGGTCAAGGTGGTGATCCTGAACAACCGCTACCTCGGCATGGTGCGGCAGTGGCAGGAACTGTTCTACTCAGGAACGCTACTCGTCCGTGGACCTCGGCAGCACGCCCGACTTCGTGAAGCTGGCCGAGGCCTATGGCGCCATCGGCCTGCGCGCGGTGAAGCCCGTGGAGGTTGTGCCGGTGCTCAAGGAGGCACTCAAGGCAAAGAGGACCGTGTTCATGGACTTCGTGACCGCGCGGTACGAAAAGGTCTTCCCCATGGTGCCGGCAGGCGCGTCCATCAACGAGATGATCTTCGGGGAAGAGAAGAAGAAGGAAGAGAAGAAGCTGAAGGCGGTGAAATAGGCCTGAATACAGATTGCCGCAGACCTGGACGGGATGGCCGAGAGAGAAGGCGGCAGCATGGTGACGGTTCCATCCTGTCCATCCGTGGTCAGATTAAGGATAACTCCATGAAACATATCATATCCGTACTGGTGGAGAACAAATTCGGCGTGCTGTCGCGCGTGTCGGGGCTGTTCAGCGGCAGGGGGTTCAACATCGAGACGATCTCGATCGGGCCGACGCTCGATCCTACGATCTCGCAGATGACGATCGTGACCACAGGGGATGAGCGCATCCTTGAGCAGATCATCAAGCAGCTCAACAAGCTCATCGATGTCATCAAGGTGACGGACCTCGCGGAGAAGGAATATCGTCGAGCGGGAGATGTGCCTCATCAAGGTCAATGCCCCGACGGAGCACCGGGCCGAGGCGCTCAGGATCGCCGATATCTTCCGTGCCCGCGTGGTCGATTCCTACGCAGAAAAGCTATACCTTCCAGGTGACGGGAGACGAAAAGAAGATCGAGGCCTTCATCGAGCTCTTACGACCCATCGGGATCAAAGAGATCGTGCGCACCGGCAAGGTCGCCATCACGAGGGAATAGCCCGAGTGCAGGAGGAGAAAATCGGAATGAGATCTTCATGGGTGTACATCGGCATTGCAGTCCTTCTTGCAGCCCTCCTGTCAGGGTGCGCGCAGAAGGGGCCCGTGCTCATTGACAACATCAGGTACCAGGCGCCCGAGGGCTTGGCTGCCGGGGCGCCAAAACTGGTAGTCGGCGTGAGTCCCTTTAGGGATGATCGCGGCAAGACTTTTTCAGTGCTCGGTAAGCGGACGATCCCTGACTATGTGGAGAACGACCTGGTCGTGCAGGGTACCGTGGCCGACCTGGTGACCGCTGGATTGAAGGACGCGCTCAAAGCACGGGGCATCATGGTCAAGGATGCCCCGGCATGGGACATGAATGCCGAGTCGATAAGGACCAGCGGCATTGATATCCTGATCGGCGGTGAGATCAAGACGCTCTGGGTCGAGGCCATTTCTCAGACGCTGAATTTCAAGGTGAACGCCGTGGTCCAACTCAGGGTGTCGGCAGCCGATGTCGCTGAGAAGAAGATAATCCGGACGCTTGTCCTGAACAGCAAACTTGAACGCCAGGATGTGGCATTCTCGTTCGAATCGGTCAAAGACGCGGTTTCCGAGGCGCTGTCATCGGCGCTGGACCAGCTTCTCAACGACGACGAGTTCAAAAAGAAGATCAGATAATCCAGATTTATCTATTGTGAAAGGGGACACGATGAAGATCTACTACGAGAAAGACGCGGACATGGGCCTGCTCAAGGGCAAGAAGGTCGCTGTGATCGGCTATGGCAGCCAGGGTTTTGCGCACTCGAACAATCTCAAGGAAAGCGGGGTTGACGTGCTGGTCGGACTGCGGAGGGGCAGCAAGTCCTGGGACAAAGCCGCCGGCGCAGGGCTCAAAGTCGTAGAGGTCGCTGAAGCTGCGAAGGTGGCCGATATCATCATGATCCTGGTGCCTGATGAACTCCAGGGGGGCATGTATCGGAAGGACATCGAATCGAACATAAAAAAAGGTGCATTCCTTGCTTTCGCCCATGGGTTCAACATCCATTTCGGCCAGATCGTGCCGCGCGAGGACGTGAACGTGTTTATGGCCGCTCCCAAAAGCCCCGGCCATCTTGTACGTTCCCAGTATGTAAAGGGCGAAGGCGTACCGGGGCTCATCGCGGTCCATCAGAACCCGTCGGGCAATACCAAGGACGTGGCGCTTGCGTATGCCTGCGCTATCGGCTTGGGAAGGGCGGGTGTCATCGAGACCACCTTCCGTGAAGAGACGGAGACAGATCTCTTCGGCGAGCAGGCGGTGCTCTGCGGCGGGGCCACAGCACTCATCATGGCCGGTTATGAGACACTTGTCGATGCCGGGTATGCACCCGAGATGGCCTACTTCGAATGTCTGCATGAGCTCAAGCTTATCGTGGACCTGATTTATGAGGGCGGTATCTCTAATATGCGCTACTCTATCAGTAACACGGCCCAGTATGGCGACCTGACCCGCGGGCCGCGGATCATCACCGAAGAGACCAAGAAGGAAATGAAAAAGATCCTGGGCGAGATCCAGTCCGGCCAGTTTGCGAAGGAGTGGATGCTTGAGAATATGGCGAACAAGCCGACATTCAATGCCCTCACGAAGAAGGGCCAGGCGCATCCGATCGAGGAAGTCGGCGACCGACTGCGGAAGATGATGCCTTGGTTACAGAAGGGCAAGCTGGTGGATAAAAGCAAAAATTAAGATTCAAAATTTCGGAAAAGGTTATTTATACTTCTCGGATAACGTATGATGAAAAACTACGGAATACCCGTTGCTTCGGAAGGATGGCCGTTCATCATCCCGCTGGCGTTGATCACGGCGTTGCTGTTTGCTTTCGGGTGGAAGAATACGGCTGTGTTTCACTCGCGCTCACGCTCTTCGTCCTGTTCTTTTTCCGTGATCCGGATCGCGTCGGTCCCGGAGGGCAAGGACGTCGTGGTCTCGCCGGCGGACGGTAAGGTGATCGTGGTCAAGGACATCTACGAGCCCGATTACCTGAAGCAGGATGTGAAGCAGATCAGCATCTTCCTGTCCGTGTTCAACGTGCATGTGAACCGCGCCCCGATCGGCGGCACGGTCGAGATCGTGAAGATACAATCCGGGCAAGATTCCATGTCGCGTCGGTGGACAAGGCTTCGCTGGACAACGAACAGACGGCCATGGTCATCTCTAACGGGAAGTACAAAGTGCTCGTGAAGCAGATCGCCGGACTTATTGCAAGACGCATCGTGTGCTATGCCAAGCCCGGAGATACGATCAAGACGGGCGAACGCTACGGCCTGATCCGTTTCGGCTCGCGGGTGGATATCTTTCTGCCGAAGGACGCCGAGCTCAAGGTCAAGGTCGGCGACCGTATCAAGGGGGCGCGGGACATCATCGGGGTGCTCAAATGAGAAAAGGGATTTACGTCCTTCCCAATCTTATAACGCTGTCCGAGCATGTTCGCGGGTTTCTATTCCATCGTCGCCTCGCTCAATTCCGATTATGAGCGGGCCGCATGGGCCATCATGATCGCGTCGGTCTTTGATGTGCTGGACGGCTGGGTCGCGAGGATAACGCATACGGCCACGCGCTTCGGCATCGAGATCGACTCGCTGTCGGACGTGATATCCTTCGGCGTTGCGCCGGGCGTCCTTGTCTATACCTGGACGCTGTCGTCCTTCGGCAAGATCGGCTGGCTCGGGTCGTTCTTCCTGGTCGCCTGCGCTGCGCTCAGGCTTGCGCGGTTCAACGTGCAGATGGGCAGCACGGAGAAGAAGCATTTTACCGGGCTGCCGACACCTGCCGCGGCGCTGGTGATCGCCACCACGGTGCTTGGCATACGAAGAGGTCATCGACATCCTTGAGCACCTGAAGCTGGTGCGGCTGGCGGATGTGGTCGGCAAGGATTACTGGGTGCTGGCGCTGACGTTCCTACTGGCAGGGCTCATGGTGAGCAACATCACCTACCACAGCCTGAAGGAGGCCAACCTGAAGGAACGCCGGCCCTTCGGGATCCTGGTCGTCATCGCGGCTTTTCTGGCGGTTGTGGCATATCATCCCGCGCTCGTCCTGTTTCTGGTCTCCATCTCCTATGTTGCGGTCGGCATGGTCGAGGCGCTTTATCAAACTGTTCAAGAGACAGAAACCAGCCGCTGCTTAGTCTGCTCCGATCGGAATAGCGATGACGACGGTGAGTAGGCGAGAGATTAAGAATGCGGCCTTAATCTCTTTTTTTCATTATTTATGATGCATCCTGCCGGGGACAGCGGCTGCATGACGTTGAGGAATCTATTATGAACACGATCATCAAAATATTCGATACAACGCTCCGCGACGGAGAACAGTCCCCGGGAGCGAGCATGAACGTTGAGGAAAAGATCACTCTGGCGAAGCAGCTCGCTCGGCTCGGGGTGGATATCATCGAGGCGGGGTTCGCCATCAGTTCTCCCGGCGATTTCGAGGCCATCAAACGGATCGGCGCAGAGGTAGAAGGGCCGGTGATCTGCAGCCTCGCGCGGGCGCGCAAGGAGGACATTGACCGCGCCTGGGAAGCGCTCAAGGACGCACCGAAGCGGCGCATCCATACCTTCCACTCGACGTCCGACATCCATCTGAAGCACCAGTACCGGATCTCGCGCGAAGAGGCACTGAAGCGCTCCGTTGAGATGGTCAAGCACGCCCGTTCCTATGTGGATGACGTGGAGTTTTCGCCCATGGACGCCACGCGGACCGATGTGTCCTACCTCCACGAGGTCGTGGAAGCGGTGATCGAGGCAGGTGCGAACGACCGTGAATATCCCGGACACGGTCGGCTATGCCATGCCCGAGGAGTTCGGCGCGCTGATCAAGGGTATCAAGGACAAGGTCACGAACATCGACAAGGCGGTCATCTCTGTCCACTGCCACAACGACCTGGGGCTTGCCGTTGCGAACGCGCTCGCCGCGATCCGGAACGGCGCAGAGCAGGTCGAGTGCACGATCAACGGCATCGGCGAGCGCGCAGGAAACTGCTCCATGGAAGAGGTCGTGATGGCGCTCCGCACGAGGAAGGACTTCTTCGGCGCCGACACGAGAATTCACACCGAAGAGATCACGCGCACGAGCAGGCTGGTGACCAAGATCACCGGCATCCCGGTCCAGCCGAACAAGGCCATCGTGGGCGCGAACGCTTTCGCACATGAGTCAGGCATCCACCAGGACGGTCTGCTCAAAGAGCGGACCACCTACGAGATCATGACGCCCGAATCGATCGGCCTCGTAAAGACGAACCTGGTGCTCGGCAAGCACTCCGGCAGGCATGCCTTCCGCGACCGGCTCAAGCAGATGGGGTATGAACTTTCTGACGATGACCTGAATAAGGCCTTCGAGCGGTTCAAACGGCGTCGCAGACCAGAAGAAAGAGGTCTTCGACGAGGACCTCGAGGCCATCGTCTCCGACGAGATGCAGCAGATCCAGGAAGTGTACGTGCTGCAAGCACCTCAGCGCCGAGAGCGGTACGGGCATCACACCGACGGCAACGGTGGAAATGCAGGTCGATGGCAAGAGTCGTGAAGCAGACAGGTAAGCGGTGACGGCCCCGTCGATGCCGTGTACCGGACGATCGCTGCGATGACGGGCACCAAGAGCAAGCTCGATGCCTATCTGGTGAAGGGTATTACCGGCGGTACGGATGCCCTCGGTGAGGTGACCGTGAAGGTCGAGGAAGACGGCAAGAAGGTCGCCGGCCACGGCGCGGACACGGACATCATCGTCGCGAGCGCCAAGGCCTACGTGAATGCCCTGAACAAGCTGGAGTACTGGAAAAAGGGAAAAGCAAAAACCAGTTGAATCTGACCAAGGGATATTGTATATTCAAAAACCTATGATGACCATTACTGAAAAAATACTGGCCGCACACTGCGGCAAAAAAGAGGTCGATTCCGGGCGAACTGATCAACGCGAAGCTCGATCTGGTGCTCGCGAACGACATCACCGCGCCCATCGCGATCAAGGAGTTCCGCGCCGCAGGCGCTAAAAAGGTGTTCGATCCCGAGCGTATCGCGCTCATCCCCGACCACTTTGCGCCGAACAAGGACATCGCTTCGGCAGAGCAGTGCAACATGCTCCGTCAATTCTCGCGGGAACATGACCTCTCGCTCTACTTCGAGGTCGGCAGGATGGGCGTGGAGCATGCGCTCCTTCCGGAGCAGGGGATCGTCGTGCCCGGCGACGTGGTGATCGGCGCTGACAGCCACACCTGCACCTATGGCGGGTTGGGTGCATTCTCGACCGGCGTGGGCAGCACGGACGTTGCTGCGGCCATGATCACGGGCGAGGCCTGGTTCAAGGTGCCCGAGAGCATGAAGTTCATCTACAAGGGAAAGCTCGGCAAGTGGGTCGGCGGCAAGGACATCATTCTCCGCACCATCGGCGACATCGGCGTGGACGGTGCACTCTACCGAGCCATGGAGTTCACCGGCGAGGTGATCAAGAAACTCCCTATGTCAGGACGGCTGACGATCTGCAACATGGCGATCGAGGCAGGGGGCAAGAACGGCATCATCGAACCCGACGAGATCACCGAGAAGTATGTGGCCAAGCGCGCGCGTCGTAAGTACAAGTTCTATAAGAGCGACAAAAAGGCGAACTATGTGGACGTGCGCGAGTACGATCTCGACCGGGATGGAGCCGCAGATCGCCTGTCCGCATCTTCCGGAGAATGTGAAGCCGGTGAGCGCAACTTGCGGCTATCAATATCGACCAGTCCGTGGTTGGCTCCTGCACGAACGGCAGGATCGAGGACATCCGCGAGGCAGCCAAGGTCATCAAAGGGCACAAGGTCCATCCCTATGTCCGCATGATCGTGATCCCGGCCACGCAGGCTGTCTACAAACAGTGCATCAAAGAAGGCCTCGTCGACATCTTCATCGATGCCGGTGCGGCATTCAGCACACCGACCTGCGGTCCCTGTCTCGGCGGCCATATGGGCATTCTTGCTGCGGGCGAGCGCGCCATCGCCACGACGAACCGGAACTTTGTCGGCAGGATGGGGCGACCGCAAGAGCGAAGTTTATCTGTCCAATCCGGCGATCGCGGCTGCGTCTGCAGTGCTCGGAAGGATCGGAAGGCCGGAAGAACTGAAATAAAGTATTTAACCACAGGGGTTACAGAGAATTACAGAGAACACAGAAAAAGGAAACCTTTAAGGATGTTTGCCGCAGAGGACGTTGAGGGGACAACAGATACGTACAGGAATAACACGAATTAAATCCTTTGTTTGTGTCATCCACACCATTCATGCTGTTCGTCGTAAAAGGAATAGAGGATCTTCGATGAAATTCAAAGGCAATGCATGGAAATTCGGAGCTGATGTTGACACGGACGCGATCATTCCCGCGCGCTATCTGAATACGTCCGATCCGAAAGAACTGGCTAAACATTGCATGGAAGACTCGACCACGCCTGACTTCATGAAGAAGATGAAAACCGGCGATATCATCGTTGCTGAGAAGAACTTCGGGTGCGGATCATCGCGCGAGCACGCACCGATCGCGATCAAGGCCGCCGGCGTGTCCTGCGTCGTGGCCAAGAGCTTTGCGCGGATCTTCTATCGGAATTGCTTCAATATGGGGCTACCGATCTTCGAGAGCGTGGAGGCTGTTGACGGTATCAAGGAAGGCGATCAGATCGAGGTGGATGCGGACTGCTGGCGTGATCCGCAATCTTACTTCGAATAAGACGTTCAAGGTCGCACCGGTGCCGCCCTTCATGCAGGACCTGATCGCTGCCGGCGGGCTCATGGCATATACGAAGAAAAAGGCAGGACTGTAGTTGACAGCGTGTTTCAAACTGATGAAAGCGCTCCAGCCTGACAATTATGCAGCAACCCGAACATTCTATTCTGCGAACCCTGCGTGTACTTCAGCCGGAACCTCGATCTCACGTCACTTCAGCCAATTGCTCCATCTGCGCAGCACGACGCCTGCGGTCTCGGACTTCATTCCCGGAGATGATGGCTGCAACGAGATGCGGACAAACAACTGCAGCACGAGGAAAAGATAGTCAACGTATCCATCATGTCATCATAGCGAGGGGCATAGAGACGCAGCAAGCTCATATTGTTAATAATGAGATTACCATGCTCCCTTCGTCGCTCGCAATGACAGCATTTAAGAAAGGACTATACTTAAATGGCAAAGACCTACAAGATCGCATTGATCCCCGGTGACGGCACCGGGCCGGAGGTTGTTAGAGAAGGCATAAAAGCTCTCAATGCAGCAGCGGCCAAGGGCGGGTTCAAGCTCGAGTTCACCGAGTTCGACTTCGGCGCCGCACGGTATTTAAAGACCGGCGAGACGCTCCCTGACAGCGCTATCGACGAGTTCAGGAAGTTCGACTCCATGTTCCTGGGCGCTATCGGTCATCCCGACGTAAAGCCCGGCATTCTCGAAACAGGGATCCTGCTCAAGATACGCTTTGCCCTCGACCAGTACATCAATCTCCGGCCGGTGAAGCTCTATCCGAACGTGGAGACCCCGCTCAAGGACAAGGGCCCCGAGCATATCGATTTTGTGGTCATCCGCGAGAACACGGGCGGCATCTACACGGGCCACGGCGGGGCAACGCGCGTGGGCACGACCGAGGAGATCGCCACGCAGCTGATGGTGTATGACCGCCGCACGGTGGACCGCTGTCTGAAGTATGCCTTCGAACTGAAGAAGAAGCGCAACGCCAAGAACCCGAAGTATGCCGCAAAGCCGATCACGCTCATCCACAAGCGGAACGTGCTGACCCATTGCGGCGATCTCTGGTACCGCGCCTTTGAAGAGATGGGCGCGAAGCAGTATCCGGAGCTCAAGCGCGACTATAACCACGTCGATGCCGCGAACATGTGGTTCGTGAAGAACCCCGAATGGTTCGACGTGGCCGTGACGGAAAACCTCTTCGGCGACATCATCACCGACCTCGGCGCCATGATCCAGGGCGGGCTCGGCGTGGCGTCCGGCGGGAACATCAACCCCGAAGGCGTTTCGATGTTCGAGCCCATGGGCGGCAGTGCGCCGAAGTACGCCGGCCAGAACGTGATCAACCCCATGGCGGCCATCGGCGCCGCGATGATGATGCTCGATTCGCTCGGCGAAACAAAGTCTGCGCAGGCGATCGAGGCGGCCATGATCGCGATCATGAAGAAGATGAAGAGCCAGGCTGCCGGGAAGATGGGCATGTCCACGACGGAAGTGGGGGACATGGTGGCGGGTCTCGTGTAAAGAGGATGCTACTGTGCTCAATCCGATAAGACTGCAAGCACTCGTTCTTGTTTTGCTTCTTGGTAGTCCGGCATACGCTCTGTGCGGGGAATGAACCAGCAAACAAGATGATCGAACAAGACTATTTCCAGTGTCAGGCGAAAAAAGCTTAGAAGGTGGCATTTACGGGAAAGGTCCATTTAAGATGTTTGGTAAGGGAAAGGCCGAATGTTCTTCAGCTGAATGGAGTCATATTTACCGCTTAGAGTTTAAACGCCTTGCTACTGCATAGTACGGCTATGACTGGAGTAAAGAGATGCCGTTCTGAAAGTAATGATAACAAAAGTGAGAATTTAAAATAGTCATTCCCACGCCAGCGGGGAGCCAGAAAAACCCTGATTCCGGGTCAAGCCCGGAAGGTTGGATTAAAAACAGAATTCATGTTCGGGAGTACTACAATGATGCGAGTAGGTTTTATCGGTTGGCGCGGCATGGTGGGCTCGGTGCTCATGGGCCGCATGAACGAAGAAAAGGATTTCAATCTCATCGACCCGGTGTTCTTCACCACATCGAACGTGGGCGGCAAGGGGCCGAACATCGGCAAGGACGTCCCGGCGCTCAAGGACGCGAAGAACATCGACGAACTGAAGGCGATGGATACCATCGTCTCCTGCCAGGGTGGCGACTATACCAACGAGGTCTATCCCAAACTGCGCGCCGCAGGCTGGAAGGGATACTGGATCGATGCAGCATCTACGCTGCGCATGACGAGCGATTCCATCATCATCCTCGATCCGGTCAACATGAACGTGATCAAGGACGGCATGGCCAAGGGGATCAAGAACTATATCGGCGGCAACTGCACGGTGTCGCTCATGCTCATGGCCCTGGGCGGATTGTACGAGCGCGATCTGGTGGAATGGATGAGCGCCATGACCTACCAGGCTGCCTCGGGCGCAGGCGCCAACAACATGCGCGAGCTGCTCAAGCAGATGGGTTCTGCCCACGACTCGGTCAAGAATCTGCTGGACGATCCGGCAGGCGCGATCCTCGAGATTGACCGGAAAGTCGCCGAGCATATCCGCTCCGATGCGCTATCCCAAGGAGTTCTTCGGCGTGCCGCTTGGCCTGCTCGGTCATCCCCTGGATCGACAAGCAGCTCGACAACGGCCAGAGCAAGGAAGAGTGGAAGGGCCAGGCCGAGACGAACAAGATCCTGGGCCGCGAAGACAATCCGATCCCGATCGACGGCACCTGCGTGCGCGTCGGCGCCATGCGCTGCCACAGCCAGGCGCTTACGATCAAGATGACAAAGGACGTGCCGCTGGACGAGATCACCGACATGATCGCCAAGCACAACAAATGGGTGAAGGTTGTGCCGAACCAGCGCGAGATAACGATGAGGGAGCTCACTCCGGCGGCCATTACCGGCACGCTTACCGTGCCGATCGGACGCTTGCGCAAGATGAACATGGGACCGACATTCCTGAACGCCTTCACCTGCGGTGACCAGCTCCTGTGGGGCGCGGCAGAGCCGCTCCGACGAATGCTACGGATCGTGGTGGAGAAGTGAGAACACGGCACCCCAGTGCTTGAACCGCGATAGCCCGACATCAGAATCGGCCACTTGAGGCGCTAAATGCGCGAAGGTTTTAAGATCTTATATCATTTTTCCTGTTTTCCTTTGCGTCTTTGCGGTTAATGCATTTGTTAATCCCTTATGCTTAAGAAAAAGAATGCATATGTAGTTGCTGTTGCCGGCGCCACCGGTGTTGTCGGCAGGGAAATGATCGAAATCCTTGCGGAGCGGAATTTCCCGGTGAGCGAGCTCGTGCCGCTCGCTTCGGAGCGTTCCGAGGGAGAGCGGATTCAATTCAAGGGCAAAAATTGGATTGTTAAAAGATTGGCCAAGGATTCCTTCAAGGGAGTGGATATTGCTCTCTTCTCAGCTGGTGCCGAGCGCAGCCTTGAGTTCGCACCCGAGGCTGTGAAGTCCGGCGCTGTGGTGGTCGACAACTCGAGCGCCTTCCGCATGGACCCGAAGGTTCCGCTCGTGGTTCCCGAGGTAAACGCCCATGCTATTACAGCACGTGCCGGTATTATCGCGAACCCGAACTGCTCGACCATCGGCATGGTCGTGGCGCTCAAGCCCATCCATGACGCGGTGAAGATCAAGCGCATTGTGGTCACCACCTTCCAGTCCGTGTCCGGCACGGGTAAAGAGGCCATAGACGAACTTGCAGGGCAGACAGTGGCGCTCCTGAATTTCAGGAATGTTGAGACGAAGGTCTATCCTCATCAGATCGCATTTAACTGTCTTCCGCATATCGATTCCTTCCTCGACAACGGATACACCAAGGAAGAAATGAAGATGGTGAACGAGACGAAAAAAATAATGGAAGACGATTCTATCCGCGTGACAGCGACAACGGTCCGAGTGCCAGTGTTCCGCTGCCACTCCGAATCCGTGAACATCGAGACAGAGGAAAAGATCTCAGCCAACGAAGTGAGGGCGATCCTCTCGACGGCACCAGGCGTCATCGTGTACGACGATCCGAAGAAGAACATCTATCCGCTGGCGATCGACGTGGCAGGCAAGGACGAGATCTATGTAGGCAGAATACGGGCAGACGAGTCGATCCCGAATGGAATCAATCTCTGGATCGTATCAGACAACCTGCGTAAAGGTGCCGCGCTGAACGCGGTGCAGATCGCGGAGCATTTCATCAAATAATATTCTCATGTATAAACTATTTTCAAGGATATTCGACAAGCTGGAACGGGGTCTGAGCCCGAGAGACAAGACCATTCTTGTTTCCCTTATGTTCATTATTTCGATCCTGGGTATCGTACTCGCTGTCCGGTATTACAATTATATCCAGAAGAATCCCGAGTTCTGCAATAGTTGTCATCTAATGGAGGAAGCGTATACGGCGTGGAAGCTGAGCGGGCACCGGAATATCGTGTGCCAGGAGTGCCACCAACTTGGCATGATCGAACAGAACAGACTGCTTGTCAAGTTTGTTTTTACCACTGACCGGAAGACTCCCGAGCCCCATGGAAATGAGACGCCATGGAAAACTTGCACGAAATGCCATTGGGACGAAGCCGCCCAGGGATCGCTGACCGTGAACAAGTCAACGGGACATGCTCGACACGTTTTTATGGAAAAGCTCACTTGCAAGGACTGTCACAGCCGCACGGTGCACTCCTTCAGGCCGGAAAAAGAAGCATGTCTCCGTTGTCACACTGACTGGAAAATTCATGGGGTAGGCATGGAAAATATTTCCTGCCTTCGGTGCCATGCTTTTTCACCAAAGCAGTTGGAACCCTTTATCCCGGACCGAAACCGTTGTCTGACTTGTCATCGAAAATCAGCGAAGACGAGCTTTCCGGAAAGGGTTCCGATGGCACGGCTGAACTGCTATGAATGCCACAAGCCTCATGCCCGCATAAAGCCGACCGATGATGATTGCCTCCGTTGTCATACGCGGGAGGTGCTGGCTCGTAAACCGGTCCATCGATCAGTTAAGCAGTGCAAGACCTGCCACGTGCCTCATCGATGGACAGCCCGTTAACGTTGTGGTGCAAAGGTATCAACGGGGCCAGATACGTGAAGTCGTTTTGCCTGGGGGCCGATAAATTGTTCATCCAGTTCGATATCATAAATCCTGTAAAGCGTCAAGAGCTTCACTATGCTCGGATTATTCTATGAGGGATTCCAGTCGCGAGAGATTGCCTTGGGTGATTTATCCGCTACTGTTAACGCTGGTTTCTGAAAGCCGCAAATCCTCACTCATGGCCTTTTCATTCCTAGCTCTTAATTTCTGCAGTTTTCTGCAAGTATAATATCGGATCATATGTATCCCGCTTTCTTTATAATATAGACAAAAAATAACAAAAAATTTCTTGCTGGAGTGTAAAAAATGCAAATATTTGTGCTATAGTATTAATTGTAATTTTAGATTTTATCTATTCCTAGGCTTAATAACGTATATGTGGTGCGACCTTATGAGTGGAGGGAAAGCCATGTACAAAATTGAAATTCTTGAGAAAAAGCGTCTGGAAAAGGGATTGAGCTATACGGAAATTGCTGATAAATTAGGAATGCATAAAGTTACCGTATCGCGGACGCTAAAAGGGATGACTACGAAGCCCAGGACCGTGAAGCTTTTGGCGGATTACCTCGGCGTGGAGATGGAGAGGATAGTCCAGTAGCTGTTTCCTGACGCGCTGTTCCGTATAAAATACAATCAGGATAGTATTATTTATTATTGCTATAAGAAGGGTAAGGCATGCGTGCGCCTTACCCTTTATTGTTTTTGAGATCAGATCGAATTATGGTAGTATCCGTGTGATTTTTTAAGATCGCGGCACACCTTTATAACATATCGGGGGTTGCATGAAGGATTTTTTTGCTGTAGCCCGGGATGCGGCGCTTAAGGCAGGCAGGATGCTGCGGGAAGACATCCATGGTTTACGCGAAATCACCTACAAAGGCGATATCAACCTAGTCACCGAGATGGATATGCGCTCTGAGCGCACGATTGTCGAAATGCTGCGTGTCGCTTTCCCAGACCATGGAGTCATCGCCGAGGAGGAAACGAAACTAAGCAATGCCTCCGGTTATACATGGATCATCGACCCCCTCGACGGCACCACGAATTATGCACATGGATACCCCTGCTTTGCGGTGTCCATTGCGCTCAAACATGAGGACGAAGTTATCATAGGCGTTGTCTATGATCCGATGAGAGAAGAGCTGTTCGCGGCGCAAAAGGGGCAGGGCGCGTATTTGAACGGGAAGCAAATAAAGGTCTCGCAGGTGGACACACTCATAAAAAGCCTGCTTGCAACGGGATTTCCCTACGACCGCAAGGTGAGCGAAAAGAACAACCTGAATTACTTTTACGATCTTCTCATGGCATCCCAGGAGGTCCGCCGCGACGGATCAGCAGCGCTCGATCTCTGTTACGTTGCTACCGGGCGACTTGACGGGTTCTGGGAACTCAAACTCAAGCCTTGGGACGTAGCCGCCGGAAGCCTGGTCGTTAAAGAGGCAGGGGGCGTGGTATCGGATCTGTCGGGAAACAGGTTCGACATGCATGCCGAAGAGATCCTTGCAAGCAACGGCAGGATTCACCGGCAGATGATTGAGGTATTGCAGAAGTCGTAGGGGCGTACGGCTCTATGCATGTATAGGAGAGAGAGGAGTAGGGGGCAATTTCTGTAGGACGGGGATGGGCGCTTAAGATAGCGAAATAATACTTTTCAATACTGGCATGCAGGAAATCAACGCTAACGACGATGCGTCAGTCCTGTTCACGAGATGTGCTCTCCCCCTCCTGCGCATCAATTGCATACCTTGTTACTTCAGCATCAAGCGCCTCCATTTCCTCTTCATCGATCTCGTACACTTGTTCTCCGCCAGCTTTTCCCGGTTGTTGTCCCCGCTCCCAGAGTTCCCGATGGACGAAGGGCTTAATGGTCACGGGTAACGACGGGTCTGCATAGAGCTCGCGTAGGTCCATGATCTTCATGCTCTTGAGGAACCGGACAGATAGGGACAGGGGGGTGTGGCCGTTTCTTGCGAGGGAGAACCGTATAAGAGGGCGGCTGGACCAATTCGGATGCATGGCTATCATTCGGATGGTTGCAGCAACGGTATCTGCACGGCTGATGACCTTGTAGAGGTGCCCCTCCACGAGGTGAGGATTATTGAGGCAGAGCTGCACCACGTCGGTGTCGCTATCCTGCAACAATTTGAGCAGGACGTTTCCCACAGCCTTCTTAGCGAGGGTTTTCTTATTCCCGAGGGGCAACGTGGGGATCCGCTCGATAATCATCGTTTCGACCTTGCGCCTGAAGGCGAGCGGAATGAAATGACAGCGTGCTATCTCTTCCAGGTCGAAGAGGCGGAGATAACGCGAGATCGAGAGTGAGATCGAAAGCGGGGACTTGGGATTCCGGGCGAGCGCGAGACGCACGGGATAGTTCTCGGCCCAGCGTTTGTCCTTGGCGATTTTCTCCAGGATATCGGCCGATATGTTCTTCCGGTTCGCGATGATCAAAACATCTTCCTTGCTCAGATGCCTGTTCCCGAGCAATGCCCTGATTACCTTGGAGGACGGATCATGGACATATTGCGCAATCTCTTCCCCATCCGCAACCATCGCCAGCTCAATTCTTTTCTCCTCTGTCTCCAGCATACAAACATTATACGGTTTTTCAAACCTATTGACAAATCCGAAAGTTTTATGTATTTTGTTAGCTCAACAGCGTGAATTTTTAACGGTTTTGGTTCTCCCGGGATATCTCTTTAGATGTTTCTGGTATTCTTCGAGGTTGCAATGGAACGAACGCTTCTCCTGAATGCAACATTTGAGCCGTTAAAGATTATCTCGTGGCAGAGGGCGATCACCCTGCTCACCCAGGGCAAGGTTGAAGTGATTGACTTCTACGACCGGGACATCCGGGGTGTGTCCATTACTTTCAAGCTTCCCTCCATCCTCCGTCTTCTCAAACTCGTCAAGGTGAGGCGTGCCAGCAGGGAAGTTCGGTTTTCGCGAGCCAACATCTACCAGCGCGACAAATACTTCTGCCAGTACTGCGGCATCAAGTATCCAGCCGAGGATCTCACCTTTGACCACGTGATCCCTCAGGTGCAGGGCGGAGAAGCAACGTGGGAGAACATCGTCACGGCATGTCTTATCTGCAATAACAAGAAAGGCGGCAGGACGCCGCGTGAAGCGGGCATGAGACTGATCAGGCCTCCAGCAAAACCAAAGTGGATGCCGGTGGTCACGCTGACATTCGGAATCAAGAACGCTCCTTTGAGCTGGCGGGACTACCTCTACTGGAATATCGAACTGAACAAAGACGGTTAACGCAGATCCCGCGACAATCAAACACGATCCGCTTCTCCACACTCTGCAGTTTTCCTTGCGCATCATGCTCAGTATTTGTGATTTGTGTCACATGTCTTCCGCTTTTCCCTTGTCAATGGCGGCATTTGATGCTATATTCCGAATCGTCATGTAAATATCTCAGGAAAAGGAGGGATAAGGATGAAAATGCGGATGAAGATCATCATCATGCTGCTTACCTGTGCCCTGCTTACGCTGTCCGCTGGCCGAGCGGAGGCATTTATTCATTATACGCAAAATACATTCACCACCGGAGAAAGTCTTGATCCGGGTCTGACGCAGATGGGTGTTTTCTTTACGTGGGGAGATGACTACAAGAGTTTCTATCCAGGAATACGGTACGGGCTTGGACCACTGTTTGAGATCGGGGCGAGGTTTGGAGCGACGTCCGTTGATTTCGGTTCTGAAGACAAGCTCGGCGGACTTCTGGGCGCCGACCTTAAGTATCAGGTTATCAAGCAGACCGATGACATTCCCGTCGATATGGCGTTGGACCTGGGGTTGGACAATACGATCATAAACGAAAAGAATGCAACGGAAGTGACTTTCTCGACCATTTTCAGCAGAGGATTCCCGCTCACGGAACATGGATACAAGTTAGTCCCCTATGGAGGACTGGAGATGACGGCCCTCTATGGTTCCCTGATCACTGAGAATAAAACATCTTTATACGCTTTCGCCGGTTTCGAGTGGAAGCTCAGCCAGAAAGTCGTGTTCCTGATGGAAATCAAGGCCGGCAGTAGTACGGTGGGTGGGTTCGGGATCAAATTTGAGTATTAGGCCTTCGCCTGCGCAGCAGCATCTCGTATGCGTCACAATTTAGGGCCGTATCATGACAATATCGGATAACAGGATCGGGAGCATGGCATCGTTTCCGCTTTCAGGCAAAATTCAAGCTACTCCGCTGCCGGTGATTCTGGAGAGCCTGCAAAAGGAAAAAGCCACGGGAACACTGACCGTCAGTTGCAGAGGTGTTGAGAGGTGCATTCACGTCAAGAACGGCCAGATCATTTTTGCCACATCGAGCGATGTACATGACCGTCTCGGCGAGACACTTGTGAAAGAGGGCATGATTTCAAAGGAAAAACTGGAGACCGCGCTCACGCTGTACAGCAAGAACGTAGGCCTCAAAAAGCTCGGTGCGATTCTGGTAGAGAATGGCTTTATTTCCCCGAAGGACCTCTTTAGCGGGTTGAAGGCCCAAGTGAAGGATATTATCTACAATATCTTCTTGTGGGATGATGCCGAGTACCGTTTTGAAGGACGGTTGCCTGCCGATATCATCAAACTCCAAATAAACCTGCAGGAGCTTCTCATGGAGATCATTAACCGAATGAAGCGGCAGACATAGAAAGAGTCCCCTTTCTTCAGCAGTTCCCTCCGGCATACAGCAGGAGGGGTTCCCCTGCTATATCGCTGCGGTCGCCACTTTTCTATTGTCCTTTCTTTTTGTTACAGGTATAATTTTTTCAACCATGCATGAAACGGAGTTTATGTGAAAGTCTTGGAACACAGCTCCTTCCCGGACATGGCCGAACGGGTCAGCGCCCTCTATAATGAAGAAGAAGATGCCCTGCTTCTCGCCATGCTCGGTCAGGAATATATCGTCCGCCACAAAGGGATTTTTCTCCACGGCCAAAAGGCTCCCGATGGTCACGCATCGGTGATCCTCGATTACCTTTTCTCAGCCGGGACGGCGCTGACCATGACGCCCTGGCGCTCCATCGGCGAGTTCTCGGACCGGCCGTTGCCGGATTTCAGGAAAAAAGTTGAGTTGCCGGTCACACAGTATGCAGCTGAGGTCGTTACCCGTGCGAACGCCCTCCTGCCTATGTTCGACGCTAAGGCAGTGCCGAGCCTCATCGGCAGCGATATTGCGATCATGGTGAGGGCACTCCCAAAGGTCTACCTCCACCTCGAGCTGTCACAGGAGAGCCAGGATTTTCCAGCAGAAGCATGGATACTGTTTTCGAAAAACGCAAATGATTTCCTGAGCGTGGCGAACCTCCAGACGATGGCGGAGATCTTCAAAGACAGGCTTCTGAGCCTGCTCAGGATATACTAATACAGAAGAAATCAGAAGACAGAAGTCAGAAGACAGAAATAAAAAATTCATAATGCTCCTCTCTCCATCTGCTGACAGCTATCTTCTCCTCTGGTACCTTATCTCATGATCAATATCGCAACTGCAAAAGACCGTCTCGTCCTCGCTCTGGACATCGACAACGACCAGGAAGCCCTCAAGATCGTTGCTGAACTCAAGGATCACCTGGGCATGTTCAAGGTCGGCCATCAACTATTCACAGCTTACGGCCCGGACATTGTCCGTAAAATCACCGGCATGGGCGGCAGGGTATTCCTCGACCTCAAGTACCATGATATTCCGCACACCGTGGCCAAGGCCGCTGCCGAGGCCGTGAAGCTCGGGGTCAGCATCTTCAATGTCCATGCACTCGGCGGGTTCGACATGATGAAGGCGACCGCGGAATCCGCGCGAGAGACTGCCGAAAAACAAAGGTTACCTTTGCCTATCGTACTTGCGGTTACGGTCCTTACTAGCATGGATGAGAAGAGCCTGCGCAGGGACCTGAAAATAACCCGCTCGCTCCAGCGGGAGGTGAGCCACCTGGCACGCCTTGCCCAGCGGGCCGGCTTGCAGGGAGTAGTGGCATCCCCGCAGGAGGTCAAGATGCTGCGTCGGGCGGTGCGCGGGAAATTCGTCATTCTTACCCCAGGCGTGCGGCCTGCGTGGGCAAGCAAAGACGATCAGAAGAGGATCATGACTCCCGCCGAGGCCGTTACGGCTGGAGCGGACTATCTCGTGGTTGGGAGGCCGGTGCTCAAGGCAGAAGACCGAAAGGCGGCCGTAAAAAATATTTTAGATGAAATTACCGCGTGTGCTTTGAAGATTTCATAATCCGCGAATTAAGATAAATGCGGAATTTGGAGTACGGAGTATGGCATTAAAAAGATGCGAAAGACACTTCCTGCTTCGCTATCCGTTTTCGTCACGTAAACGAGTGTCAAATAAAGCATAAGGAGTAACAACGAGTTATGACATCCGAACAAGTGTTAGACATCTACAAAAAAACTGGGGCGCTGCTCACCGGACACTTTCTGCTTTCGTCAGGCCTGCACAGCGAGCAGTATCTCCAGTCCGCGCTCGTACTCCAGCAACCGGACATCGCGACCAAGCTTTGCTTGGCTCTAGCGGAGCATTTCAGGAATTCCGGCATCGAGGTGGTCATTGCACCTGCGCTCGGCGGCGTATTCGTATCCCATGAGACAGCACGGGCCCTCGGTGTGCGTGCGCTCTTCGCCGAACGGGTGGACGGAGAGCTTTCGCTCCGGCGGGGGTTCGCGATCAAACAGGGCGAAAGGGTGCTCGTAGTCGAGGACGTGATTACGACTGGGAAATCCACTAAAGAGACCATCGAAGTCGTGAGGAAGGCAGGCGGCGTGGTTATCGCTGCCGGCTCCCTGGTAGACCGCTCCGGCGGCAAGGCCGATCTTGGCGTGCCGTATAAATCTCTCGTGACCCTTGATGTTCCAACCTATACACCGGAGACATGCCCTTTGTGCAAGGCAGGGAGCACACCCGTGAAGCCGGGAAGCAGGAGCTTGAAATAGAGATAGATTGGATAAATGATATCCGCAGAGCAAAGGGAGAAATGAGTTGAGAAAAACGGTTTATTATCAGTTGTCTTCAAAGCAATCGTATTGTCTGCCAATACGGATTGTGCAGCAGAAGCACCTCCGGCGTCATCGGAACGGTTTGCTTTTGTCACGAGCGAAGCAGATGACAGCCTCGCGATCATTGACCTGAAAACGGAGAAAACGATAAAAACTCTCCCTACGGGGAAAACACCGCATGCGCTCGTCTTTACAAAAACCGGTAAGGGCTATGTCAATAACAGAGGCAGCAGGGACCTTGCGGTGATCAATGGGAATACGTCTAATATTATAAAAACCATTCCGCTGCTGGCATCTTCCTTTCAGTTGGCCCTATCTCCCGACGGATACCATCTTTATATGGTGAATGCTGGAGACAATGCAATGATGAAGATCGATGTTGCAAAGATGGAGGTTATAGCGAATATCCCTATCGGGAAAGCGGCAATGTATTTTGCCATCAAGGAGGGAAATGATTTCCCGAGCACGGAATGATATCGATCCCGGGACGAAGGATTCAGACGGCCCTATACGAGGGACTGCGCTTCGACGAAAAATGAGTTTTTCTTCCTTCTCCTCTATGATCAGGAATGGAGCCAGTGCTATCCAGACTGCAGATATGACACCAGGAGCATAAACCTCTCTTTTCCCCTTTCTACAAGAACGACTGAGTTCCCCCCCCGTAATTCAAGTATTTTCTTGGTTAAGTTTTTTCAATGTTCCGGAGTATTCTTATAAGAATATAGGGAAAATATGAATATTACCCGTATGTTCCGTTCAATCGTAAATAAGGTTTGATTTTGTACCATAATGTAATGCAAAATTAAAATTAGTGTTTGACGGGGTTTCGGATTTTGATATAATTAAAATAAGAAGAGATGAAAGGCAGGCAGTATGGCTAAGATGGTATTAGAAGAAAAAAGCGGATATCCCGCAGGGGTGCCCGAAGATGTATTAGAAGAGCTCGCTGAAGACCTTTCCGAGGAAGAAGAGGAAGGAGAGCCGTCTCCTGTTGAGGTGGCAGAGGCCGCTGAAGAGGTTGTCGGGGGTGCCGATCTCGTTGATACCTATCTCAAGTCCGCTGGTCGTTTCCCCATGCTCAAGATCGAAGAGGAGCAGGAGTATGTCCGCATGCTCGAGGAGGGCAAAGTGGTGCTCAAGACGATCGCCTTGAGCTCACCTCTTGCGATCCCCAGGGTGCTCGCGCTGGGTGCGAACATCAAGCAGGGTCTTGTCAAGGCGCAGGACGTCCTACGTTTCCCCGGCGAGTGGAACGATTCGTATGAAGCTGAATTCATGCGCCTCTATAACAGGCTTAAGAGGCAGGTGGCGAGGCGGGACATGGAACGGGCGACGGCGACAATCAATGAGATGAGCCTGTCGTTCCGTGAGATCGAGAAGATGCTCAAGAAACTCCAGTTCATCGGGAAGCAGGTCGAGCGGGGCATCACTGCCGAGATGGAAAAGCTCGGATTAGACGCTGCAGCACTCCATGACATGGTCAGCCGCATAGACGAAGAGGAAGTGCGGGTAAAACAGGCCAAGGATGAACTGATCAAGGCGAACCTGAGACTTGTGGTCTCGATCGCCAAAAAGTACGTGAACCGGGGTTTGACGCTTCTTGACCTGATCCAGGAAGGCAATATCGGACTTATGAAGGCAGCCGACCGCTATGAGTCGGGCAAGGGGACAAAGTTCAGCACCTATTCCACGTGGTGGATCCGGCAGCGGATCACCCGCGCAATCCTGGACCAGGCGCGCACCATCCGACTGCCGGTGCACCTGATCGAGGAGAGCACCCGCATCAGCCGCATCTATGCCAAGTTCATGCGCGAGAAAGGGAGGGAACCTGCTCCCGAAGAGGTTGCGAAGGTCATGGGGCTGTCCGTATTGCGGGTGAACGAGATCCTTCGCGCTATCCAGGAGCCCGTGTCCCTAGAGACGCCGATTCTTTCGGAAGAGAAAGAACTCAAGGACGTAATCATCGACGAGAAATCAATCTCACCGTTCAAGACGCTCGAGAACAATGAAGCCTCCAACCGCATCGAGGAGGTGCTCTCATCGCTCACCGAGCGGGAAGAGAAGATAATCAGGATGCGGTTCGGCATCGGCGTCAGTAGCGAGCACACGCTCGAAGAGGTCGGCAAGTTCTTCAATCTCACGAGGGAACGGATCAGACAGATCGAGATCAAGGCGCTCAAGAAATTGCGCCATCCCGCCAGGAGCAAGCAGCTGCGTGAATACGTTTAGTACCTCGCAAGGAATTTTGTTTCTGAAATGATAAAGCCATTTGACTCGTATGTACGCAGAAAAAGCGAACGGAAGATTCAGACGGAAACTGACAAATCCATCTGAGTTTATCTGCGAAAATCTGCGTCCTCAATGTTTCAGCCTTCATCTTCCTCCATAACTTCAGCATCGCGGTGTCTTCATAGTATAATTCTTGAATCAGGCTTGTCTGGGGCAGGAAGGTCAGTCGTTCATACTCGGGAGGAACTCTATGTCAGCAATGATGCGCACGGCTTCTGCCAGATAGGGTTCGTCGTACTCTGGATTGCTAACATAGGCGGCCATGAGGGCGTGTGTCTTATCGACCAGGAACCATACGCGCCAGTGAGTGGGTTCTTCCTTTTCCTGGTATGTATAATCCAGTGTCGCTATACCTATGTCTCCCCGGTCTTCTACTTTAACCGCCTCGCGCGGAAAAGGAATGTCTCGTTCCTCGAGGGTATCTTCGAGGAGAATGCGCGCTGCTTCGGCAGGCGAGGTTTTTGCTTCATCCCGCTCTATGAATGAAAGCTGTACCATTCCCGGCCAGCCTTCTTTCTCCAATAAAACAAACCCCATTTCCTCCCGCTCATTCCACCCATCCGGGAGAAAAAGGTTTATCCACCGCTCGTACGTTACTTTTTTGCCCATGATTATCAAACATTGTATCGGAGGCGTTAGGGGCAGTCAAATGAGTTTCGCAAATAGGGGGTTAAAAACTGTTTATATGTACTGCAACGATTTGAGTTTATTCACAATGGCTTTGGCGCCCCCCTCGGGCGGGTCCTGACCATCCAAAGTGATTTCCGGATGCAGGGGAGGCTCATAGGACGATTGGACACCGGGGACGGTTGTGGCCTTGCCTGACATTGCGCGTCCATAAATCCCTTTTGGGTCGCGCTTCATGCAGATTTCCAGCGGGCAGTCAACATACACCTCTACAAATCTTCGTATGAGCGAACGGGCATGGTCACGATAGCCCCGCTGGTTCGCGGTTGCATCGAAGATCACGTTCATGCCGCTCCGTGTGATCAGCTCACCGATCATGACAATGGCCCGGTAGAAGTGCTCCCGCTCTTTATCGCTGTAGGTCGGTTCGGGCGTCAGTATCTTTCTCATCTTATCCGATTCGAGTACCACCACGGGTACTCCCAGGGCGTCCAATTTTTTCACTAGTTCTCGGGTGATGGAGCTTTTACCCGATGCCGGAAGCCCGGTTATCCACACAGCAAAGCCTTGCGTAGGGCTCATGTAAGATACCTGTTCACGTCCGTGGGATCAAACCGCTCCACCGCGAGGACGTTCTGGATAAATGTAAAAATAGTTTTCCGCACTCCCGTCGGGAGGCGGGGGTACCAGACCGGGCTCGCGATCACCAGTCCCCGCCAGGCATAGAATGGGGCGACAACTTCAAGCATCTCCCGGTCGTCGGTCTTCGCAAGATAGCTCTCCCAGAACTGCGCGAACATCTTTTCGAAAGCGCCTTCAAGCTTCCCGGAACGCAGCAGCGAAGAGAACAGATAGTTGATGCTCAGACAGGTCGTATCGTCAGCCGGTTCTCCCCATTCCCCGCGGGACCGGTCGAGGAGTGTAAAGTCCAAGTTTTCCCGGAACAGGATGTTCCAGGGATGGAAGTCCCCGTGCACCCGGCAAAGACGGTGCGAAAAATCTTTTATGCGCCAGCGCCATTCGACGCATGCCAGCTCAATCTTCTTGAGAAGCGCCGCGTTGATGAACTCGAATGTTTTCGGGTAATTGTCGATCAGTCCCATGATACATTCGCCGTGGCCCAAAAGATCGCGGATTCGCCGGGTGTAGAGACCTGGCGAGTCGAGTTTCATGGAGTGGACCTCGACAAGGTATTCCGAAAGTGCGATGGTCCTCTGGAAATCCTCTGATCTGGCGCTGCCGGTGTTCCTGATCCGGTCGAGATCTTTGAAATAACCCTGCCCCTTTACGAATTCAGTGAGCAGAAAAAACTCCTTTGCCTTGCCCGTAGAGATGATCGTTCCGGAATCCAGAAAGGCACCGCTGTCAAGGGAGCGCACATGGCGTGGGAGGTTGTTGAACGCCGAGTGTTCCCAGAGGATGGTCTGGGCGCGGTCCGAGAAGTGGTCATGTCCGTACAAGGACGGCGCCATGGTCTCGAGCACGGCCTTCTTCCGCTCCCCCGAAACCTCGTATTCCAAGAACAGCGGAGAACCGTACCCGTAGGCCTTGAGATCTTCGCTCGTTTCCTGCTTTCCCTCTTCGGTCATGGAAATCACGCGCACGGGCTTGGCATGAAGCGATGTGAGATATTCGGTGACAGCCTGCAAGGTTATCTGGGGCATGGTTACCTTTCTCGAGGCAGGATGGCTGATTCCTGCTCAATGATGGGAAATATCGTTCGTTATTATTGTATCATTTTTTCGAGAAGAGAGTGACGAAACGCTGCTCTGGAATATGGTTCGTTACATACGTATGGGAGGCAGGGGACGAGGAGTGAAAAAGGAAATGGTCTTGTGGGAGTTCGTGGTACGCCGATACGCATCCTGTATCATGACATGAATGTTGGATATTGAATTTCCGCTATTAATCCACTCCTACGCGTTTCAGACGGGGGCTATTGATCGGGAGCGGCTCGCCCGGGTCAAATATCTCGTTGCTGTACCGTATGCGTCTGGTCTGGCCGGGGACCGGCTTGCTGTAGGTAATGATGAGGCGGCCTATGGTCTGTTTGATCTCCTGCGATGGGGTCCCGCTCAGCAGGGCCACGGGACCGGGAAAATTGTGAGGCATGAACAGATGATAGCCTTTGAGAGCAAGCGACATGAGCATCTGGTTCTCCCGGTTGTCGCGGCCAAGGACGATCTTGATGCCTGCGTCGATCCGGTAGTGGCGGCCTACGGTGAGCAGCCTGATGTCGCAGGAGAGAACGGTCTGTTTGTCCTTGAACAGGTCGCGGAGCTTGTCTGAAAAGTTTTTGTCCGTGAGCAGACAGCCGCCGGCAGGCGTAGAGTATCCCTGGATCCCATACCGTTCTGCAAGCCTCAGTTGGACGTTCCTCGACCGTCCGCTGATGCCGAGGAGCCTTTCCCGGTCGATCAGGCCGTCCTGTTCAGCTTTGGTAGGAGGAAGGAGCTTGGCGGAAAGGGGTCGGAGGACCTTGCCTTTCAGGTCCGCATCGCGCTCGATAACGTGCAGTGTGTCGCGGCGCTGTGACATGGGCCGCTGGCCGAGGACCTCGCCTGTTATAACGAAGGGTGCCTTCACTTCCTCCATGACGGTCCTGGCCTTTTTCAGCATGAAGATCTTGCAGTCGATACAGGGGTTTACGTTCTTTCCGTACCCATGGGCCGGGTTGCGAACGATGTCGATGTACTCCTGCCCCATGTCAATGACGCGGAGGTCGATGCCGATGGCCTTTGAGACCCGCGCCGCATGCGTATCGTGCTCATTTCCGTAACTCTTCGAAAAGGCCGAAGTGAAATAGAGCCCCATGATACGGTAGTCCTGTTCCATAACGAGCCTGGCCGCCAAAATACTATCCAGTCCGCCAGAGATAAGCGCAACTGCTTTCCTGTCCACCAATTCTGTCCCCCCATGACTGGAAATAACGTCGTATTATAAATCTCTGGATGTTACTTTGGCAATAGAGAAGAGAGTTAAATAAATTTTTTTTAAAATAAGTCAAATGCCAATAAATTGTGTAAAATAGTTACAGGACAATGAGTAGAGGAGGGAGATTATGGCTAAGTGGATAATAGATTCAGATCACTCCTGTGCAGCGTTCGCTATCAGACATATGGCGCTCGCGCATGTACGCGGTCAGTTCAACAATTTGAAAGGTATAATCCATTTTGATCCTTCCGACAGGTCAAGGACATCAGTGGAGATTGAAATTGATGTTGCAAGCGTGAATACAGGGATAAAAAAACGAGACGAGCACCTTCTGACCGGCGATTTTTTCGATCAGGCTAAATACCCCACTATTACGTTCAAAAGCACAAAGGTAGATTTACTCAACAGCAACCGCTGCAAGGTCAGCGGCAATTTGACGATGCATGGCACAACGCGTTCGGTCACGCTCGAGGGGGAATGTGCCGGGCCTCGAAAGAATCCCTATGGCGATGAAACTACGATAGGTTTTTCGGGCTCGACGATAGTGAACCGTGAGGATTTCGGCATCATGTGGGGGAGCGAGCCGATGGAAGGCGGCGGCCTGGTTGCGGGAAAAGAGGTCAATATCTTTCTCGATGTGGAGGCGGATCTTGTTCAATGACTGTATTGTTTGAGGGGGAAGGATGATCCATTCTACCGTGCTTCGGGATAGGGGACTACGGTTATACGCCGTGATTTTTTTTGTAAGAAAAATTCAATGAGGCAATCCAAAAAAGAAATTGGCGACCGGGGAATTATTGTCAACCTGCTGCGGACCTGCCATGTAGGCAGGTTGGGGACCATCACCGCAGCCGGATATCCCATGGTAAAGCCGCTCAATTTCGCATACAGCGATGGGAATATCTATTTCCATACCGCGCGGAAGGGAGAAAAGATCGATGACATCATGCGTGATAACCGTGTTTGTTTCGAGGTTGATCTGCCCATTGCCCTGGTCAAGAGTGATGAAAGCCCCTGCAGGGCCGAATATCTCTATCGCAGTGTGATCATGCTGGGACGGGCGCATATAGTTGAGGCGGAATCAGAAAGGATACATGCATTGAAGTCTCTTATGGAAAAGTATGAGCCCGAGGGAGGCTATGGCGAGTTCGCTGAGGAAAAACTGAAGATAACCGGCATCGTCAGAATTGATATAGAAGAAATGACAGGGAAGGAAGACCTCGGACAAGAGAAGTTACGAGAGGCCGCGCTTGATGCATTGGAAAGCAAGGTGCATCTGCCCGTGATCCTGAGAAGGATTTGAACTCGGATGGCGATAACCAGCGGAAACGATCGTTATCATTTTCTCTCCCCGCGAGTGAGATGGTGGTTAGGGGCATCACGAGGCGTGCAGAAGTAATTTCTTCATTCTCTTCGCCAGCATGTCCGCGCATCTAAGCGGCTCCGGTATCCGGTGTTTGTCGGTACAGGCAATGGTAAACCGAAGCGCGTCATCGAGGTTTATTTTGTGGCCTGGCGATACGAACAGCGGCTTGACACCGTCTTTCGTTCTCACGACAGCACCCACAGTCTTCCCTTCATAAATCAACGCCGACCATTGACCTTTTTTGATGCCTGGCTCTTCATGATTTCCTATCAACCGTGATTTTGCGCAACCGATTGTTGGGATTGCGAGCAGGACACCGGTGTGCGAAGCGATTCCGACGCCCCTCGGGTGGGCGATCCCCTGACCGTCGACGAGGATGAGATCAGGATTGTGTGTTAATTTTTCAAGTGCCGCTATGATCGCAGGCCCTTCACGGAACGAGAGAAAGCCTGGAACGTAGGGAAACTTAAGTTCCTGGATAGCAGATTGCTGCTCGATGAGGGCAAGCTCCGGAAAGAGATAGAGGCACGCCGCGGCGAACACGCGGTCATTCGAAAAAGCCGCATCAACCCCAGCGATGTATCTAGGCTCTTTTTTAAGAGGAGAGAGCCGAACCTTCTTTCTCAGCAGGTTCTGAGTATTACGCGCGTCTTTTATTGTTAATGTCTTCGGCCATTTCATTGTTTGTTCCGCACCCTATCATATAATTATACTATGCATCAGGGGTGCTGAGGTTGCCATAATCCGTCATTCCCGCGTAAGCGGGTGCGCAGAATGACGAACGTAAGGGGAAAGGAGAAAAATATATGTTTCTTTATCTTGCGCAGCATGGTGAGGCAAAGAGGGAAGAGGAAGACCCGGCACGGGGACTGACGGACAAAGGTGTTCAAGATGTTCGTAAGGTGGCTGCATACGCTCAGAAAATGAATCTTCGTATCGGCCGGATTTTTCACAGTGGTAAGACCAGGGCCATGCAGACTGCACAAATATTTGCTGATTACCTCAAACCGGAGAAAGGCGGATCCGAGACCGGCAGTCTATCACCGATGGACGATCCAGCGATTTGGGCCAAGCGCATATCAGAGATGCAAGAAAATACCATGCTTGTGGGACATCTCCCGTATATGGTGAAGCTCGCCGGTCTGCTCCTCTGCGGAGACAAGGAGAAGATGTTCATTGATTTTAAGATGGGAGGTGTTGTCTGTTTAACACGATTTGATGATGGCCGTTGGGCCATGGAGTGGATGCTCGTGCCGGAGATCATGCGATAAAAAGAAACAGAGAGGTTAGATAAGCGAGTACCCCGCCTTATCCGCAGATATATTAAATTGAATCTATTAACGGTTACAGTAAAACTATTCAGGATTCACCGATACTTTAATATTATTTAAGTCGAAAGATAAATTGTTTGTAATTATCACGATAGCAATACTGTACACTATGATCGAAAGCCAAACTCGAGAAATGCCCATGCCCATTATTTGATCAATTACCTCCAGACGGATTCTATTTAGTAATCAGTACTTCTATCAGTAATCACAATGTTGCGGATTTTCAGGAAGTAGTCTTGTTTTCCGCCCTTCAATCTTTTCAGGATAACTCATCAAGCTTAAGCCTGCCTTTCACAAGGGCTTCTAGGTCATCGATAAAAATATCTACTTTATCGTGTACCAGAAAGCCGTTGTTCTGAAGTCTGTTGAACCACAGCGGAGCCTTGATCTCCCTCCAGTCATTGCCAACTATTTTTTTCATTGCCTGATCTATTTTATCTTCACTGAGACCACGGTCTAAAAGCTTGAATATTAAATCCCCCGAATTAAGGTCTACTAGGGCTCCCATATCGTTCTCCTATAGAACAGACATTTAGAACAGACATTCTGGTTTAAAAGTTGCAAAATGATTCAGAACAATAAAATATACTACTTAGGTTCCAATGCAAAATATCTCAGTTTGAACCAGGATAAAAAAAAGATGGGTATTTTTGGGGTATGCATTAAAAAAGCTTTAAAAAATTAAAATATTGATATATCTAAATATTTATTAAAAAACGCTCCACCTCGCTGGCCCACACATCATACCCTTCACAAGTTAAATGCACACCATCGTCTTGGAAATACACGTTTTTTGGGTTGCCCTTAGAATCGATAAAAAGGCTATAGACATCGAGATATTCTGCGCTGAACTCGCGTGCGATCTGTTCGAGATGGCGGTTAGTGTCCCTGATGATGTTATTGCTAATCCATTCCAAGGCCACGGGCAGTATGCTCTGTATTACAACAATCGATTTTTTGTACCAAGTCGACAGGTTACGCACGATTTCGTGATAGGGACCAGTGATGTCGTACTGCTCCATGGCTATGTTATTGATGCCGGTCATGAGGAAAATGAAGTCGGGATCGTCGATTGATGCGCGAATTCTGTCCCGACGGTCGAGCAAACTTTCTACCGGTTCTCCAGATATGCCAAGGTTGGTTGTACGATATTTTGGAAAACGCTTCTGCCAGTTATACCACTCTGTCAAAGAGTCGCCTATGAAGACAAGGTTCTTCATTACATTTAGATGGGATCTATGACACTGATTTCCACTGAAACGGCATTAAGATTCTGATCAATGTTTTTCTCTGCAAATCAGTTTCTTCCATGTCAACGTTACTCAGCTTTAATCTCACGCTGTATTGCCTGCTTCAGCATCATGACGGACGGAACGTTTTTGAGTCTCCCGGACTCGTCCATATAGGTCCTTCAGGTAATGCCCGGTGAACTGATTCCCTCAAACGCATCCTTACCATTTATCCATATGGAAGGCGAGCCTTTGATCCCTCGGTTGACCGCTTCGTCGTAGTACACCGTGTGATAGGTTACCTCGTCCCTAATGTGTAATTCAGCAAGCGCACGGACCAGATATTCCCGGAGCTGGTGATAGGACCCGCATGTCTCGGACATATAAATATCGATCTTTAATGCCATGACTTGCCCAATCTTCACAAGGACGGCTGAGGGGTGATCATCCCACATGAATGATCTGGACCGGACAGGAATCAGCAGCCTCTCTCACCTTGTCCAGGAGTTCCGCCGGGGTTTCACCCTCGGCAGGATTTCCACCGGTCCGATACTTCACAGCCACCTCGCTCCAGCTATCCGTGGAATTCTGCGCGAAAAACTCAGGGCAGACTGCCCAGCATGATTCACAGCTGATGCATTCTTCTCTGACGATCGTTACTTTGGTTTTTGCCATGTTGGCACCTCGCTTGGTTATAGTAATGAATGCTCTGGTTTTGTCGCGATATTGTGGCTCTGGAATCTCTATTCACCTGGCAGCTTACAACAGTCTTTTTTTCTCCAGCACGTCATCGATCCACGAGAGGGCGGCCGAGACCGTAGGAAAACCAATGGTACTGGTAAGGAGGATGACCGTATGCCGGACCTCCTCGGGTTTGGCCCCGGCAGCCAGTGCCCTGCGCGTGTGAGAGTGCACGGAGCCTTCGGACCGTATGGACGCCGCCGCAGCGAGCTGGACTAGCTCGGAGATCTTCTTGTTCAGCGGACCCGCGTTTTTTGCCGCCTTCCCGACGTTCTCCACAGCCTTGATCAGGCCCTTATATCTTTTCTGAATGCTTGAATACTGACTAGGTAATTTGGGCATAAGACGCCTCCTGCTGTTTATGGATTCTCCCTTTGCGAGAAAACCAGAATTTATGGCTTATTTCCCTAGCGGTTCACTCTCAGGCTATGCTTTTCCAATATATAAACTCAGTCTAAGCAAAATTGCCTCAAGAGTCAAGAAACATTGTTTTTTGGGTTTGACAAGTTGATTTTGTCATGGTATTTTATAATATGATTTGACTTAATCAAACAGAAGAGGGGTTGTCAAGACAAGGTAGCATTTGTGGGAGCAAAAAGAATGACAAAAGTATGGGGAGTTGCATGTTCACGCTCCGTTCACGCACAGAACTTCATTTCACTATGAATATTACATCACTGATATCTAGCTGAACCAGCCAATTATTCTCTAAAGATTTCCATAGCTAATGCCGAAATAATATGAGGGTAAAGAATATGAGTTTCCCATGTGGACACTTAAAGAGAGGAAGCATTAAAATATGACCGGAAATAAGCTTGGTGAGCTACTCATAAAGAACCGTCTTATAACCGAAGATCAGTTCTCAAAAGCTCTCGAGCTGCAAAAATCGTACCCTGAACAGCCGATAGGTCAGCTGCTGATCCAGCTCGGCTTTCTCCAGGACATCGTTCTTAGAGAGTTCCTCGATTATAAGGGAAAGCGTCAGAAACTGGGAGAGATTCTCCTCAAGCAAAAGCGCATCGATGAGGTCAAGCTGAGCAATGCCCTTACCGTCAGCAAGGACGAGAACATCCCCCTCGGCCGTGCGCTGATAAAGCTGCACTATATCGAGGAAGACCAGCTTGCCCAGTGTATTGCCACCCAGTACGACCTGCCGTTCTTCACCCTGGAGCGGTTCTCGTTCGAACAGGAACTGTCCCGCTTCATCAATTTTAGTTACGCGCAGCTTCACAGAATCGTGCCTGTTTGCAAGGTCGGCAGGGCCCTTACCATTGCCATGGCCTTCCCCCTCAACAACGAAGAGATGAGGGCTGTCGAGGTCGCTACGGACATGAAAATAAATCCGGTCATTGCCACGGAGCACGATATCATGATTGCGCAGCAGCGGATATACAAAGCGCAGTTCAATATTACCTCCGAACTGACAAACGAGGCGATGGAGTTCGAGCTGTCCGAGGATGTTGAGCGAGAGACGATCGAATCGAAGTACGTGGACCAGTATTTCGGACCTGATACGGATTACCTGGTAAGTAAGATCATTTCGACCGGCATCAAGTTTGGCGCAAGCGACATCCATCTTGAAAGCACGGCCCACGGTATGATGGTCCGGTACCGGATCGACGGAATGCTCCAGACACTTGGCCTCGGCAAGGATGGTTCCGCGATCAGCAACCAGGCAAAACCGATCATTTCCCGGGTCAAGATCATCTGCGATATGGACATCGCCGAGAAGAGGCGGCCGCAGGACAGCAGTTTTAGAATGAAGGTCAAGAAGGACGGCTCCATCCGGAGGGTCGATTTCCGCGTGTCCACAGTTCCGACCCAGTACGGTGAAAATGTCGTGATCAGGATCCTGGACAAAAAGGGCCTGCCGACGTCACTCGAGAGCCTTGGACTGCCGGCTTCGCATGTAGAGGTGCTGACCAAGGAACTGGAACGGCCTACGGGGATCTTCCTTGTTACCGGTCCGACCGGTTCCGGCAAGTCAACAACACTCTATGCGATCCTTGCGAAACTGAACACGCCAGGCGTAAAAACGCTTACCGTCGAGGACCCTATCGAATATTCCCTTGACGGGATAAGCCAGTCGGAGGTGAATGATGTGGTGGGGAACACCTTTGCGCGGCTGCTCCGCTCCTTTCTGCGCCAGGACCCCGACAACATCATGGTCGGAGAAATACGTGATATTGAGACCGCGGAGATCTCTACAAGGGCTGCGCTGACTGGCCACACGGTCCTAAGTACGCTCCACACGAATGACGCAACCAGCGCCATTATCCGGCTGCAGGATATCGGGGTAGAACCGACCCTCATATCATCGACTGTGCGCTGCGTTCTCTCTCAGCGGCTCGTCCGTACGATCTGCACGCACTGCAAAGTGAAGCTGTCCCCTCCGGAGCATATAGCCAAGGAGTTCCTCATTCCCCTGGACACGCCGGTGGAGTTCGTGTATGGGAAGGGGTGCTCGCAGTGCAATTATACCGGCTATTCAGGAAGGAGACCCATCCTTGAACTGTGGGTGCCGACCCGCGAAGAGATTATCCAGCTGAACAGAAAGCTTGATAACCACACGCTGCGCGAGATTGTGTTCAATCAGGGCAAGCGGCAGACCATGATTGAGGACGGCATCGCGCGATTGAAACGCGGAGAGACTACCCTGGAGGAGCTTTTACGTGTTGTTCCGTATGAGCAAATCGCGGAATTTCGCAAGAGGGTCGTTAAAAAAATCTTTACCTGGGACGCCTGAATCGGTCGTTTCGACAGAAGAACCTTTCCAAACCTCCTGCCCGCAGTGAATGGCGGCCTTGCCGGTTGACACAGCTGCATCCCGTATGATACGCTTTTTTTATGCAGGATATTGTGGCTTATCTCCACGAGGTCGTGACTGTGCTTGCACAAGAGATCGGCGTCCGAACCTACCGTGATACCGACAAGCTCGAACGATGTGCTAACTATATCTCCGGCCAATTCAACTCCTTCGGCTTCAAGATCACGAGACAACCTTTTCCCTTCAACGGAAATACATATCAGAATATCGTCGCCGAGATGATTGGTAATTCATCCCCTGAAAAGATTCTGGTCATCGGCGCCCACTACGACACGGTGCCTACTACGCCCGGAGCGGACGACAACGCAAGCGGGGTGGCCGGGCTCTTGGCGCTTGCGGGAAGGCTTGCCGGTGTGAAGATGTCAAAGACGGTGAGGTTTGTCGCTTTTGCACTGGAAGAACCACCACTCTACCGCACACGGAAGATGGGGAGCTACCAGTACGCACGAAGTTTGAGGGAGAACAGTGAGAAGGTAGAGGGCATGATCTGCCTCGAGATGATCGGATTTTTCAGCGATCGAGAGGGTTCCCAGCACTATCCCGTTCCATTCTTCCGCTGGAAGTTTCCGACCACGGGAAACTATATCGCAATGGTTGGGAACATGAGATCAAAACATTTTACTGAATTGACCGCAGGGAACTTCATGAAGGCTATCGATCTTCCAGTTGTTACGTTGAACGCTCCCCCCATTGTCCTTGGCATCGACTTTTCTGATCACTGGTCCTTCGGCAAGTTCGGATACAAGGCACTCATGGTCACAGACACGGCCTTCTATCGCAATCCGCACTATCATGCGCCTACAGACCTTCCTGAGACCCTGGATTACGGTAGGATGGCAAAGGTTGTGGAGGGATTGACAGCGGTTGTGAAGGAATGGGGAGGGAAGGAGTAGCGGAGACGAGGAATCAGGATGCAGCCTGCCAGCGTATGATTTAAAGAAGCCCATGCGGATTTGAGCTGTGAGATAACCCTTATGTTATTAGCAAGGTTTCGTTTGCGCTGTATTTTATAAAATCAATTGATCAATTTGCTCCGTAAACCCCCGTCTCTTTAGGGCGGGGAGGATGTCACATATCAAAGATGGTTTTGAAGAGTTGTAATATGCACCGCTGGCCTATTGTTCCCCCCTATTTCTGTACTTGCGTTGCTTGTTGCTGATGATGAGGACTTTGCCTAGGATGGATTTAGGGAAGATCACTAAGGATTAGATAAGGTCACAAAGGCGTTAACAGGCATACGGCGAAGACGCGGATAAAGGACGGGCGGAATATTAAAAGTGCGACCAACGCTTTATGACGGCGATAAGCAATGATTGCATGGCAGGGCCATGTGTCCTACCCGGTACGATCGAGTTCTCAATTGACATTCTTATCTCTCCATTATATTCTATTCTCAATCATTCTTGAAAATTGAAATGCGAGGAACGGCATGATACTGTCGAGGTTCCGCGAGACGGCGTCCCGCTATCCGGAGAAGATTGCTGTCCAGATGAAGGTCGGGACAGATTACCGCAAGTATACTTATCGGGAGCTTATTGCGGGCATTGCGTCCGTCGTCCGCTCGCTCTCCGAGCAGGGGATCCGGCAGGGAGACCGCGTAGCAATTCTTTCCGAGAACCGGCCGGAGTGGATGATCGCTTACCTTGCTGTTGTCTCATATGGTTCGGTCATCGTTCCACTCGATGCGCAGCTCACGGAGAAAGAGGTATCGTTGCTCCTCACGAGTTCCGATGCAAAGGCCGTCTGTGTGTCCGAGGCATGCAGGCCCAGGCTTCCCCGCGACGCATCGTATATCGTGATTTCCTTTGATCCGGACGCAGGTCTGTCATTCACTGAAATGCTTACTGCCTATCCTGATGCCGAGATTCCACCTCCTACCGCTGACGGCGATCTCGCAGCTCTCCTGTACACTTCCGGGACCACCGGTGACCCCAAGGGCGTGATGCTTTCTCACGGCAACCTCGCATCGAACCGCGACAGCGTGATCAAGCTTAAACTCATCGACTACACGGATAATCTCCTGTGCATCCTTCCGCTCCATCACACCTACCCCGCCATGGCGTGCATCTTATACGCTCTTTCGGTCGGAGCGACGGTAACGATCCTCAACAGCTTGAAGGGTCCCGACATCCTCTCGTGCATGCAGGAGACCAAGGTGAGTACCGTTGTCGGCGTGCCGCAGCTTTTCACGGGTCTCCGCAGGGCGATCTTCGATGAGATACAGAGGAGGCCCGTAACCCTGCGGATGATTGTAAAGTTCCTGCTCGGACTGAACGGCCTGCTCAGAAAGATGGCGGGATTGAACATCGGCAAGGTCCTTTTCGGCAAGGTCCACGCGATGTTCGGGCCGAGTTTCAGGCTGTTCGCGAGCGGTGGAGCGCGCCTCGAGCCGGATGTGTTCACCGATATGACCAATCTTGGGTTCACGATCATCGAAGGATATGGCCTTACCGAGACCTCTCCGGTCTGCACGTTCAACCCGCTAACGAAGCAGAAGCCGGGTTCCATCGGCATCCCGATCCCCGATGTGGAGGTCCAGATCACCAAGCCCGACGAACACGACCACGGCGAGATTGCCATAAAGGGGCCGAACGTCATGCTCGGATACTACAAGAAACCGCAGGAGACCGCCGAGGTCATCCGGGAAGGCTGGTTTTACACGGGCGACCTCGGATACCGCGACAGGGAAGGCTATTTCTTCATTACTGGCAGGTCCAAGGAGATGATCGTGCTTGCGACAGGGAAGAAAATATTCCCTGAGGAGCTCGAGCAGTTCTATAAACAGATACCCTCCATCAAGGAGATCTGCTTGATCCAGGGGGAGCGCGGAATCGAGGCCGCCGTGGTCCCGAATTTCGATTATCTGAGAAAGAGGAACCTATCTAACTCGCGCGAGACCATTGCCTTCGAGCTGGAAGACTTGGCCAAGGACCTACCGCCGTACAAGCGTATCACGGGGCTCAAGATATTCAAGGACCCTCTGCCGGTCACCCGACTCGGCAAGATCCGGCGGAGCATGGTGAAGGATCTCTACCAGGAGGGCGGGGAGCCGGCGGAAAAGCCGGTTGCCAGTATCGACGCGGACCTTCTATCAAGCCCTGTTGCGAAAAGGCTGCTGGCCTGCTTGGAGCCGTTCTCTGCCAAGAAGAAGATTGTGCCCGACGACAACCTGGAACTCGACCTTGGCCTCGATTCGCTCGCGCGCGTGGAGCTGGTGGTAAGCATCGAGAAGTCCTTCGGTATCAGCCTGCCGGAGCCTTTCGGATCTGAAGTATTCACGGTCAAGGATATTGTGCTCAAGCTCCAGGAACTGATAGAATCAAGTCAGATGAAGACAGGGGCACAGATCCGCCTGTCGTGGGCAGAGATCCTGACTCAAGAGCCGTCAGAGGAGATGAAGCACAAGCTCAAGATAGACTTCGACCCGCTCTGCGATGTCGGCAGATATGCGATCAAGCTCATACTCTACATCATATTCAAGCTCTACTGCCGTATTTCGGTGCGTGGTCTCGAGAACCTGCCGACGAAAGGTCCGTATGTCATCGCGCCGAACCACGTGAGCCTTGCTGACGGGCCGTCGGTCATGGCAGTGATGCCATGGCGGATCGGTTCACAGACCTTCTTCCTTGGCGCAACCGAGTACTTCGGCGGCCCTGTTACATCCAGGATAGCGAAACTGATCCAGGTGATCCCCGTGGATATGGATACCAGGCTGTATAGCGCCATGCAATTGTCAGCGTACGTGCTTCGCCATGGCAGGATCCTCTGTGTGTTCCCTGAAGGCGCTCGCTCGCGCGACGGAAACATCAAAGAGTTCAAGAAAGGTGTGGGCATAATCGCAAAGGAGCTGAACATACCACTCGTCCCCGTCGCCATCACGGGTACCTATGAAATGCTGCCGTCAGGCAAGTTTTTCCCAAAACCAGTCAAGGTCAGGATGTCCATCGGGAATCCGCTCTATCCCGGCGACAAAGATTACGATGAGATCGTGAAAAGGTTATATGAAGAAGTCGTGGAATTACTGAAGACGGGATAGAGGGCCGGCACACAGAGGATGGTGCCATTTTCCCCTCTGTCAGGGAGAAGTAAAATATGAAACCCACAAAACTGCTGCTTGCGGTCATTCTGTTGTCACTCTTTGCCTCATGCACCTCGGTGCAAGGTCCTCCCGTTGCCGGGACAGTGCGGCCGAAGATCGCGCTTGTGTTGGGAGGTGGCGCGGCCCGTGGGTTCGCCCACGTAGGCGTGATCCGTGTGCTTGAACAGGAGAAGGTCCCGATCGACATGATTGTCGGAACGAGCGTGGGCAGCCTCATCGGTGCAATCTATGCCAGTAACCTGAACAGCTTTGAGCTTGAATGGACCGCCTTTTCGCTCGAAAAGGACAACATCCTCGATTATGCGATCTTTTCCACGATCACCGGTATGGGACCGGTAAAAGGTGATAAATTGGAAGAGTTCGTGAAGAACAAAGTCCCAGTTGCGAACATAGAAAACCTCAAACTGCCATTTGCCGCGGTCGCGACCGACCTGAACCGGGGTGCACGCGTAGTGATCGATCACGGTTCCGTGGCCAGGGCGGTGCGAGCGAGTAGTGCGATCCCCGGCGTGTTCAGCCCGGTAGACCATCAGGGCAGGCTCCTTGTGGATGGAGGTGTAGTGGACAATATCCCGATCTCCGTTGCCCGGGAGAAAGGCGCAGACATCGTGATCGCCGTGGACATCAGCGAGAACGTTGTCAATTTCAACATTACGAACGTTGTTGATGTGATTCTCCAGGCTGTTACAATCATAACGAGCGAGAACACTAAGTATAAAAAGAAAGATGCCGATGTTCTTATCACCCCTGCTGTAGGAAGCGTTGGGACATTCGACTTCACCCAGAAGAAACGGTGCATGCAGGCGGGCATCGAGGCGGCGCAGAAGACCATGCCGGATATCAAGAAAAAGATCGAAGAGTGGGAGAAGAAAATAACCATTAAACAATAAGACAAAAGGGAGAAGGAGGGAGAATAAATTGTGACACGGGACTCTTCGCCGTTTCTCCCGTTCTCCTTAAGTTTTTTCTCAAGGGAAATGGAAATGACTATGCTGAATAGAATCAAAATCATCCTCGAAATGATCAAATTCGAACATACCGTCTTTGCGCTTCCTTTTGCCTTCACCGGCGCACTTCTGGCGGCAAGGGGACTCCCATCGTGGCGAACGGTCCTCTGGATAACGGTTGCAATGGTCGGCGCACGCTCTGCGGCCATGGGGTTCAACCGCTGGGCGGACCGGCAATTCGATGCTGCGAATCCCCGGACCAAAGAACGAGCACTTCCCAGGGAGTTGGTTACTCCGCTCCAGGTGATCGTCTTCACTGCGGTATCGTCGGCGATGCTTATGTTCGCTGCCTACATGTTGAACCCCCTTTCTTTTTATCTCTCGCCTATGGCGCTTGCCATCGTATTTTTCTATTCCTATACCAAACGCTTCACGTTTCTGTCGCACGTGTTTCTGGGCCTCGCCATCTGTCTGGCACCGATCGGTTCATGGATAGCGGTCTCAGGAAAGATCGAATCCCCTGCGCTGGTGCTCGGAGGAGCGGTCTTGTTCTGGCTTCTCGGGTTCGACATACTTTACGCGCTTCAGGACATAGAGTTCGACCGGACAGCAGGACTCCATTCTATCCCTCAGCGTTTCGGAATAAGCCGAGCTCTCTGGATCTCCCGGGCTTCCCACGCGACAACCATAGCAGCACTCTTCTGGCTGGCTTCGCTGCTTTCTCTCGGCTGGCTTTATATCGCCGGTATTCTTATTGCCTTGTTTCTTATTATCTACGAACACAGCCTGGTGAAGGAGAATGACCTCTCGAAGCTGGACCTGGCGTTCTTCAATATGAACGGCTACATTAGTGTAACGATCTTTGTATTCACGCTCCTCGATTTCCTGTTGTAAGCTCTTATTGTTTGCTTGAAAAAAAGCCTTAAATCAGGTAGAGTCTTTTGGCATGACAACTGAGACGAAAGCCGCTACCCCCGGCTGGGGCAGGGGCCTTACCAGAAACGTCGTTATCCTCGGTTTTGTAAGCCTTTTAAACGACGGCGCATCGGAGATGATCTACCCACTCCTGCCTGCGTTTCTCACGGTTGTGCTCGGCGCCGGTCCGGAGGCCCTTGGCGTGGTCGAAGGTATCGCTGAAGCAACCGCTTCGCTGCTCAAGCTCTACTCAGGCTACCTCTCTGACCAGGTGAAGCGGCGCAAGGGCTGGATCGTTGCAGGTTATTCCATCTCAAACGTCATCCGGCCGGTTATCGCTTTTTCGACGTCATGGATCCAGGTGCTTGCGCTCCGCTTTTCCGACCGCGTGGGCAAGGGATTGAGGACATCGCCCCGTGACGCCATCATCGCAGATTCGACACCCGCCGAGTTCCGGGGAAAGGCATACGGGTTTCACCGGGCGATGGACCACGGCGGTGCCATCATAGGGCCGCTCGCTGCAACAGCACTGCTCCTTGTGTACCACGACAACATCAAGACCATATTCCTGCTATCCTTTATTCCCGGCCTCCTCGCCGTGTTCACGCTCATCTTCGGGCTCAAAGAAAAGCAGGCCGAAGGCCGCCCCGCTCAGCCGGCAACGTTCAATTTCAGGTCTTCCTGGGCTGAGATGTCGACGGGCTTCCGCAAATACCTCGGGATTATCCTCGTCTTCACGCTCGGGAACTCAACGGACGCGTTCCTGCTTCTTCGTGCCCAGCAGCTCGGTGTTCCTGTAACGCTCCTTCCCACGATCTGGGTTGTGCTTCATATCGTCAAAATGGGTTTCTCGGTCCCGGGTGGTATAATCTCCGATCGCATCGGCAGGAAGAAAGTGATCGTCACCGGCTGGATCGTGTACGCGCTCGTGTACGCCGGTTTTGGCATAGCGAGCCAGCACTGGCATGCATGGGCGCTCTTCGCGGTGTACGGTATTTATTTCGGTTTGACCGAGGGAGTTGAGAAAGCGCTTGTTGCCGACTTCGCGCCCGACGCATCTGCGCGGCTCGGCCTTCGGTCTCTACCACCTGATCGTCGGGATTGGAGCGTTCCCTGCGTCGCTGCTCTTCGGACTGGTCTGGCAAAAGTTCGGCTCAACCGCGGCCTTCGGCATGGGCGCCGGCCTCGCGCTGCTGGCAAGCGTGATGCTCTCAATTGTTACGGTCAGGAAGCCGGGAGAGACAAACATAGGCCAATAAGAAAAGGAAAAGATAAAGTTTCAAATTGCAAACCGCAAATCCTATATAAGCTTCAAAGATCAGATTTCAAAATTATAGTTCTTGGTACTTGAAATTCATCTGCAACTCTGTGCTTGAGATTTTGAGCTTTCTAATATCAGTTCCTCAGCGGTTAAAATGAAAGGGACGAATCCATGGCAACCTATACCGTAGCGATTACCGGCGCGTCAGGCGCACCCTACGCCCATCGGCTGCTCCAGGTACTAATCAAGGGCGGGCATTCCGTCTATCTCACGATCTCCGGTGATGGACTATCGATCCTGAACGACGAGACGAACCTGCTGCTCAAGGGCTCAGAAACCGACATTCAGCATGTCGCTCGAGAAGCACTTTGAAGCCAAGGAAGGGCAGATCACTTACTTTGATGAGAGTAACATGTACGCGCCGATCGCGAGCGGTTCGGTCAAGGTGGACGCCATGGTCGTGATTCCCTGCTCCATGAAGACGCTCGCGTCCATTGCCAACGGCTTCGCATCGAACCTCATCGAGCGCGCCGCCGATGTGACGATCAAGGAAAAGACGGAAGCTCATCATCGTGCCGCGCGAGACGCCGCTCTCCGCCATCCATCTCAGAAACATGCTCACCCTGGCAGAGCTCGGGTGTCATATCATCCCGGCCATGCCTGCTTTCTACCATCAGCCGAAGCGGATTTCGGACATGGTGGATTTCATCGCGGGAAGGGTGCTGGACAGTATGGGGATCGAGAACGATCTGTCGCCGAGGTGGGGGATATAGGAAAAATACGGAATGTGAAGTGCGGAATGAAGAGAAGAGTCTTCTCACCTCTTACAATTTCAAATTTCCAATTGTCTTTTTCCGGCAATATTTAATCGTCACCTGCCGCTTAAATCGTCATGCATTATACTCCGTCCCGCCGCCTTCGCCGAGGTTCTTCATCCACGTGTCGATCGTAGACTGAGTCCTGCTTGGCGATCACTTCTTCTTCCACGAACACGGGCGCACCGATGCGGATGGCGATCGCGATGGCGTCGCTTGGCCGCGAATCGATGTGGAATTCCTTGTTGTTGTGGAGAAGATAGAGCGAGGCGTAGAAGGTGTTGTCGATGAGGTCGCTGATGACCACACGGGCGATCTCGATCTCGAGCCGGTCGAAGATGCTGACGATCAGGTCATGGGTGAGGGGACGGGCGGGCTTGACGTTGCTCATGGCCAGGGCTATGGAATTGCCTTCCGCGGCCCCGATCCAGATGGGCAGGATCTTCTTTCCCGTTTCATCCTTCAATACGACGATATAACTGCTGTTCCTGCTGTCGAACAGGATGGTATTTACGTTCATCTGTATCCACATATCTGCTCCTGACCTACGTTATTAAAAATACCACACTGATACGCGTAAGTAAAGGGATTATTTTATTGACTTTTTTCAAAGATACGATATACTTTCACACTTGTAAACAGCGAGGATAAACGCCGATCATCAATGAAACAAACCCTGACTGAAATCCTGCTTCAGGCCCTCACCCGGGCTAAAGAAAAGGGTGAACTGAAACTCGAAACGCAGCCGGCAATTACGCTCGACACCCCGAGGGAAAAGAGCCACGGCGATCTGGCCACCACGCTTGCCATGACCCTGGCGAAACCGGAGTCCAAGCCGCCGCGGAAGATCGCCGAGATCATCGTCAGCGAATATTCAGGACGAGGACGGCGTCATTCGAAAAGACCGAGATCGCCGGTCCGGGGTTCATCAATTTTACCTTCAAGCAGGACCGCTGGAAGAAGACGCTCTTTGACATAGACACTGAAGGCGCACGATTACGGCCTGACGAACATCGGCAAGGGAGAACGGGTGCTCGTGGAGTTCGTGAGCGCGAACCCTACGGGGCCTCTCCACGTGGGCCACGGCAGGGGCGCGGCCATCGGCGATGCGCTGGCGAACCTGCTAGCCGCAGTCGGCTATGATGTCACGCGGGAGTTCTATATCAACGACGCGGGCCGGCAGATGAAACTCCTGCACAGTTCGGTCTAAGCGCGGTATCAGCAGGCCTCGGGCAAGATGTTGCCTTTTCCCGAAGACGGGTATCACGGCGAGCTACATTGAAGAGATTGCGCAGAGTTTCATAGCAAGTATACCTACGGCAATCCACAAAAGCATCGTGAACGGTTACGGCGGAATTCGAGCAAAAAATGTGAAGCCGCCGAAGCGGAAGTCGCTTCAGGTGAATCAGCAGCATTCAGAATACCATTTGACGATGAGGATATTGCGATTTTAGCAAAGAGCACATGCTCGCGGACATCAGGACCGACCTCGAGGCCTTCGGCGTACGGTTCGACATCTGGTTCAGCGAGAAAAGCCTGCTGGCCGACGGCTCTGTGCAGAAGTCCATCGAGGAACTGCTAAGAGAGCGTGGATCTGCTATGAAAGCGACGGCGCCCTCTGGCTCCGGTCTACCGCCTTTGGGGACGATAAAGACCGAGTAATGATCAAGAAGGACGGCGAGCTACACCTATCTCGCCACGGACATCGCCTATCACCGGAACAAGCTCGCCCGCGGGTTCACGACGCTCGTGAACATCTGGGGCGCGGACCACCACGGCTACATCCCGCGGGTGCAGGCCGTGATCCAGGCCTTCGGCCATCCAAAGGATTCGCTCCACGTGCTGCTCGTCCAGCTTGTGGCGATCCTGCGACACGGCCAGCCCGTGCCCATGTCGAAGCGGGCAGGGAACTTCGTGACGCTCCGGGACGTGGTGCAGGACGTGGGCAGCGATGCGGCGCGGTATATTTTTCTGACGCGCCGTTCCGACAGCCATCTGGACTTCGACCTCGACATCGCCAAGGAGCAGTCCCGGGAGAACCCGGTGTACTACGTGCAGTACGCGCACGCGCGGCTCGCGAGCCTGTTCCGCGAGGCCGAGACCAGGGACATCGCCGTTCCCGAAGAGCGATGCTGTCGATCTTTCGCTCCTCGACCTCGAAGAAGAGCAGAACATCATCAAGGCGCTGGCGAAGTATCCCGAGGTCAGTCGAAGAGGCGGCCCTGGCATACGAGCCGCACCGGTTGACGTTCTATCTGCAGGACCTGGCCGGCCTGCTGCATAACTACTATTTCAAGCACCGGGTCATCACCGAGGACGCGTCCGCGGACCGGCTGCCAAGCTCTTTCTCATGAAGCAGGTGAAGACGGTGATCCAGAGCGCGCTCAAGATACTGGGAGTGAATGCGCCGGAGAGAATGTAGCGATTTCGGATTGCAGAGTTCGGATTGCGGTATTAAATTAGATTACTGCATTCATCCGGCAATCCGCAATCCAGCAACCCGAAATTAAATAATGGCGTTTAGTTTTTCTTTGATAAAAAAGGACCATGCCTCCTCCGCCCGGCTGGGGAAAATCACGACCGATCCCACGGCGAGATCAACACGCCGGTGTTCATGCCCGTGGGCACGCAGGCCACGGTCAAGACGCTCTCGCCCGACGACCTCGTGAGCATCGGCGCGGAGATCATCCTCTCGAACACGTATCACCTGTTCCTGAGGCCGGGGCATGAGCTGATACGGGAGTTCGGCGGGCTCCAGAGGTTCATGGGCTGGAACCGGCCGGTCCTGACGGACAGCGGCGGGTTCCAGGTCTTCAGCCTTGCGGAGCTCAGGAAGATCACCGAAGAGGGCGTGACGTTCCAGTCGCACATCGACGGCGGGGCCAAGCACTTCATTACGCCCGAGTACGCCATGGAGATTCAGGAAGCGCTCGGCGCGGACATCATCATGGCCTTCGACGAGTGCATCCCGTACCCGGCGACCCACGATTATGCGCAGGAGTCGCTGGAGCGCACGCTTCGCTGGGCAAAACGCTGCCGGGATGCGAAAAAGGATACAGGCCAGGCGCTCTTCGGCATTGTGCAGGGCGGGATGTACCCCGAACTCCGGAAGCAGTCCGCCGAGGCGCTCGTGGACATCGGGTTCGACGGTTATGCCATCGGCGGTCTGTCCGTGGGCGAGACCAAGCCCGTGATGTACGAGATGATCGAAGCGACGGTGCCGTCGCTTCCCGAGGACAAGCCCCGGTATCTGATGGGTGTCGGGACGCCGGAGGACCTCGTGGAAGGCGTTGACCGCGGCATCGACATGTTCGACTGCGTGATGCCGACGCGGAACGCGCGGAACGGAACGTTCTTCACCTCCTTCGGCAAGGTGGTGATCAGGAACGCCCGGTACGAGCGGGACAAGCAGCCGATCGATCCGGAGTGCGGGTGCTACACCTGCAGGAACTTCACGCGGGCGTATCTGCGGCACCTGTTCAATGCAGGCGAGGTGCTGGCCTTGCGGCTCGGCACGATCCACAATGTGTATTTCTATCTGAACCTGATGCGGAACGTCAGGGCGAGCATCGAACAGGGAAGGTTTCAGGGAATTTAAAAAAGAGTTTTTGACAAAGAGGAGAAAATGCATGATGCATGCATAAGTCAAAGTGATGCCTGATGATTCGATCTTTCATCTTGAATCCTGCATCCTGACATCGTACATTATATTTAAAGGAGGTTACACTATGTTTATCGCAACAGCATATGCAATGGGAGCACCGGGAGGACGCGGCAGCTCAGGGAGGCGGCGGTGCATCGGGCATCATCATGATGGTCGTGATCTTCGCCATCTTCTACTTCATCCTCATCCGTCCCCAGCAGAAGAAGATGAAGGAGCACAAGAAGATGGTGGAGGAGCTCAAGAAGGGCGACGAGATCATCACCTCCGGCGGAATCTACGGCACGGTCGAGGGTGTGACTCCCGATACACTGACCGTCAAGATCGCCGAAGGTACAAAGGTGAAGATCACGCGCAGTTCGGTTGCCGCCGTGGTAACTGAAAAAGAAAAATCGAAAGAGTAAAAACGAAAAACATTTTCACGACTGATGACGCAGAGGAGTTGTAAATCCGAAATCCTCAACAAATTCGAATGATCCAAGTTTTGGAACATTCGGGCATTTTAATGTTGGATGTGTTTAGGATGTAGAGATAGAAGGGCTTAGATTTATTCTCCAGCGAGCTCTGCGATACAATTCAGCAATTCAAGAATTCAGCAGGAGGCGATTCTATTATGAAAAAGAGCATTCAATGGAGGGTGGGGCTTATAGCACTCTCGGTTCTGATAGCACTGTTTTTGTTCCTGCCGTCCACTCCGCTTACGGCCGGGCTGCCGGAGTGGTGGCACCAGAGCGTGCCCAAGATCTCTCTCGGCCTCGACCTCAGGGGTGGCAGCCATCTCGTGATGCAGGTGGAGACCGACAAGGCAGTGGAATCCTCGGTGGACAACATCGTGGCGGACCTTCAGACCACGGCCGCATCGCAGGGGCTCGCGGTGACGTTCAGCAGAGCAGGTCAGGATATTGCCGCAAAATTCGCGGAGTCTCTTGAAGAAAAGGTCGAGAAGCTTGTTAAGGAAAGCTATGCCATTCTCGATTCCAAGTCGAGGGCAAAGGGAGAGCTGGTATACGGCCTCAAGCCCGCCGAGGTCAAGCGCCTCAAGGAATGGGCCGTGACGCAGGCCCTTGAACGGACCCGCCGGAGGGTGGACAAGTACGGCGTGGCCGAGCCCGCCATCTACAAACAGGAGCAGGACCAGATCGCGCTCCAGCTTCCGGGCGTGAAGAACCCGCAGGAGGCCATCTCGTTCATCAAGACCGCGGGGAGACTTGAGTTCAAGCTCGTGGACTCCGACCCCACCGATTTCCAGAAGGCACTGGCGGGCAAGCCGCCGGAGGGCAACGGAGATTCTCTACGAAGAGCGTGAAAATGAGGTCGGCAAGATCGTGAAACAGCCAATTCTCGTGTACAAGCAAGACGCTCCTGACCGGCGACCGGCTGAAGGAAGCCAAGGTCGGGATTGACCAGTACAACAAGCCGGCGATGTCCATCTCGTTCGACAGCGAAGGCGCCAAGATATTCGACCGGATCACCGGCGAGAACGTGGGCAAGCAGCTTGCCATCGTGCTCGACGGTGTGGTTCATTCCGCTCCGAGGATCCAGGACCGGATCAGCGGCGGCAACGCCCAGATCACCGGGAACTTCACGCATGACGAGGCCGCGAAGCTCGCGATCGTGCTGCGCGAATCTCTCCCGGCCCCTGTGAAGATCATCCAGAATGTGACCGTCGGTCCGTCGCTCGGCCAGGACTCCATCAACACGGGTGTTCGTTCCGCGTTGATCGGCGGCCTGGTCGTTAGTCGTCTTCATGGTCATCTACTACCGGATGTCGGGACTCATCGCGGACTACGCCATCGTTCTGAACCTGGTGCTGCTGCTGGGCGCCATGGCGCTTCTGAATGCCACGCTCACGCTGCCGGGCATCGCGGGCATCATCCTTACCATCGGCATGGGCGTGGATTCGAACGTGCTCATGTTCGAGCGCATCCGGGAGGAGATCCGTGCCGGCAAAGCAGCCGCGGCCCGCGGTTGACTCCGGATACGACAAGGCGTTCCTCACGATCCTCGACTCGCACGTGACCACGCTCATTACGGCCGCGGTGCTCTTCATGTTCGGCACGGGACCGATCAAGGGATTTGCCGTTTCGCTCAGCCTCGGCATCATCATCAACCTGTATTCCGCCCTGGTGGGCACCAAGGTGATATTCGATATCATCAATTCCAAGTGGAAGCTGGAGAAGCTGAGTATTTAAAAAAATAATCTACCACAGAGAGGGCAGAGAAAAAGGTGCGAAATTTAGGATTCGATTCAAAACTCTGCGATCTCGGCGAGCCTGCGGTTAATTGGAAATTTAATGAGTTCTCTGGAGGAGACAATGCTTCAAATCTTGCATAAGACCAACATTGACTTTATGGGATGGAAGAACATCTCCTTTACCGTCTCCGCGCTGCTCATTGCGCTCGGGATCGTGGGCCTGGTACAGATCGGCCGCGGCAAGGCGAACCTCGGCATCGACTTCGTGGGCGGCACCACGGTGCAGCTCGGTTTCAAGGAGCACATTCCGATCGACAAGGCGCGGACTGCCCTCGAAAAGAGCGGTTTTCAGGGCGCGACGATCCAGGAAGTAGGCGAGGGAGGAAACAATATCCTGGTCAGACTTCGGGAGTCCGAGGGTACATCGGACAAGGTCCAGACCGTGTTCAAGCAGGAGTTCCCTGACAATCCCTTCGAGGTCGTAAGCATCGTGGAGATCGGACCGGTTATCGGACAGGCGCTTCAGCGCGACGCGCTCGTGGCGATCACGGTTTCGCTCATTGCGATCATCATCTATATTGCGCTTCCGCTTCGAGTTCAAGTTCGGTGTGGCCGCAGCCATCGCGACCCTGCACGATATCCTCGCCGTGCTCGGCATCTTCTACGTCCTGCACAAGGAGATCAACCTGCTGATCGTCACGGCGCTCCTGACGCTCGCGGGCTACTCGCTCACGGACACCGTGGTGGTCTTCGACCGGATCAGGGAGAACCTCAAGCGGAACAGGCGCGACCCCCTGCCCAAGCTCGTGAATGCCAGCATCAACGAGGTGCTCTCGCGGACGATCATCACCTCGCTCACCGTGGTGCTCGTGCTCATCCCGCTCGTCCTCTTCGGCGGCGACGTGCTGCATGATTTCTCCATCGCGCTCCTCATGGGCGTGATCGTCGGTACCTATTCGTCGGTGTTCGTTGCCAGCCCCATCCTCGTGGTGTGGCATAGCAAGTCCGGCGGGCAAGTGATATCGAAGTAAGTAGGGCAAAGCGGTATCTTCATGAGGACGCAGATTTACGCAGATAATGCGGATTGAAATCTTAAGCAGATGATTTGACCTTCTTTCATTTTTAATACGATTTATCATCGCGCATCTGGGTCTATCTGCGTCCAGCAAGGTATTTTAGCATTTGAACCATGACATCTCATAAACCTCCATTTTCCATCAAAGTTGCGGGGGCCGATGCGGCGGTGCTTACGGAATCCGATCTGCTTCAGCTGTCCTGCGGAACCCGCGGCTGCAGTTCAAACTGCTGTACGAAAAGCGCTCCGATCATCCTCAATCCCTATGAGATCGCCCTGATCTGCAGGGAAAGCAGCATGACCTATGAAGACCTGCTCGACATTGTCGAGACGGACCGCGCGAACGGATTCCCGCTCGTAATGCTGCCGCGCGATCCGGCCTGCCATTTCTGGTCTGCAAGAGGGTGCCGCATCTACCGGGCACGGCCGCTCGCGTGCCGACTATACCCGCTCGGCAGGGTGTTCGACAGCGGGAGATCTCACATAGTCCGACCTGAACTGAACATCTGCAGCGGCCTTGCTCCATCCCCTTCACGTACCGTTGCTGAGTACCTTGCCAGCCAGGAAGTCGATGTGCAGATCCGGATGGCAGACCTATGGATCGAGTTTGTGTCGGAGATGGAGCGTTTGCCGCTCCCTGACAAACCCGTCACTTCAATCGCCTTCCATATGCTTGTGTACAGCCCGGACACGCCACCTGCTCTGGAAAATTCTGATGCGGTCATCTCTCTTGAAGAGCGCTTTTCCCTCCGTCTCACTACTGCTCGAAAACAGCTTCCTCGCTTTTTGAAAAAAGACTAGGACGTATCTGTTGCTGCACAATTGCCGTTATGTCACACACGATTCGTCCACAACAACTCCTATTGACATGCCTATCCGCTCCCTATATTATATGAAGAAGTACAGATCACTGTATAATGATGCAGACTATCCGTAACAGGAAGACCCATGAACTTTGCAAAAAACATCATCTTCGTATTTGTACTCCTTTCGTTGACATCTTGTGCTGCGCAGAAGGTGTCCACTCTTCCGAGCGCTACCGATGCTGTTCCGCCTCGTCCCGCACCCAAACCCGCATCCATATCCGATCCTGAACAGGGCCTGAAATCTGCCGTAGATGCGTACAAGGCGGGCAATGGCGATGCCGCGCTTTTCATCTCTCGACAGTTATTAGAGCAGTATCCAGGCACCCCCTGGTACAGGCGGTCGCTGTTCCTAGCTGAGCAGGCGCTTATCCAACTAGACAGGCCTGCCGAAGCGGATGCAGCCATGCTCCGTGTGCAGGCCGAGTATCCAGAATTGGCCGACTACGCTCTTTCGATACTCGCGGACTACCATTTTGCCAATGCGCGGTATACCGAAGCGGCGGCGCTCTATCAGCTGGAGACGCAGCAGTATCCCAAAAGCTTCCTGGCCGTCCGTTCCGCATACCGGCGGGCCCTGGCCCTTCTCGGGTCCTATGCATACGCCACAGCGGCCGAGTCCTTTGAAAAATTTCTACAGGACAATCCCCGCTCTGAATATTCTCCAGATGCCGGTATTGGCCTCGGCAGAGCACTGACGGCAGAGGCCGACCTGAAAAGGGCAGTGCGTGCATATCAGGACGTCTTGATCAAATATCCCGGGAGCTCCGCTGACCAGGAAGTCGAAAGAGCGCTTGCCGAGCTCAGGTCAGGAGGCATCGAGGTCCCTGAACTCACTCCTGATGAATTGTACGAGCGGGGACAAAATCTCTTCCGCACCAACCAGTATGATAAGGCCGCGGAGACATTCACAAAGCTCTTGGCAACGGATCCTCAGAACCTAAACAGCCCCGAAATCCTCCTCCGGATGGGCATCATTCTGTTCAACCTCGGCAGACGTCAGGAGGCGGTTGCAACGCTCGAGAAAATGATGAATGAGTATTCCCGGGACCAGCGGGTTCCCGAAGCGATGTATTGGATTGGGAAGTCGTACAGCAAGCTCGGCGACCGAGAAAATGGGGTCAAGGCATTTCAAAAAGTTCTCGATTGTTACTTGGAGAGCGAGTGGGCTGATGACGCGCTCTTCCTCATGGGGAACATCTATCGCGAAGCGAATGACATGAAGAAGGCGCTGACGTTCTACGGACGGCTGGCAGCGGAGTACCCCGAGAGCAAATTTGCCGACAGTGCGATCTGGTGGAAGGCATGGGCATACTATATTGCGGGGGATTATAAGAGGACCGAGCAGACCTTTCAGGAGCTAATCGTTCGATATCCCCGATCTTTTCTCGTGAACCAGGCGCGCTACTGGCAGGGGAGGGCGGCCGAAAAAAGGGGGGACACATCGAGGGCAGCGGCGTATTACGGAAAGGTCATCAAGAGGGCCCCCTATACCTACTACGGGTACCGTGCGTCAGAACGGTTGTTGAGCATTGAGCTTCCGGTTCTTGCTGCAGTAAGCACGATGGACACCGGCGTGAACGATGTCCCCGAAAACCCTGATGCCGCCGATCACCTGAGCTCGTTCGAGACGGATGACGGCCCGCCTATCTGGACCGCGGAGGCGCTCAAGACGCTGTCGGCTGAACCGTCGTTCAAAAAATCGCTCGAGCTTATGTATCTCGATATGAAGAAGGAAGCGGCAGCAGAGCTTTGGTCGCTTCAGGATAGGCTCCCTCGGAAGCGCGGGGCGCTCATCGGCCTGAGCAAGACGTTCTTTGAGCTCGGGGATTATTACCGTTCTTTGATCCTCATACTCCGGAACTATGAGCCATATCTCGACGGCGCTGCAAGGGAAACGCCAGAGGACTTCTGGCTGCTCGCCTATCCGCAGGGCTACTGGGATAGCATCGTAACCTATTCACGCAAATACGGCCAAGACCCCTATTTTGTGGCGGCCATCGTCCGCGAGGAGAGCCAGTTCCATGCAGAGGCGCTCTCGCCGGCCGGCGCGCGGGGTGTGATGCAGGTAATGCCAGCAACCGGTGAATGGATAGCCCAGATCATCAGGATGAAGGGGTTTAATCAGTCCAAGCTCTTTGACTCGGATACGGCTATCAACCTTGGTACCTGGTACATCAGCCACCTCATGAAACGGTTCAAAGGTGATCCGCTCTTCGTTGCTGCCGCGTATAATGCCGGTCCCGATGCGGTCGCCACGTGGCTCAGTAAAACTGGTAGCGGCACGGAGTGGGATGAGTTCGTTGAATCCATCCCATTCTCCGAGACGAGAGGATACGTCAAAAAAGTGCTCCGGAATTATGCGGAGTACAAACGGATTTACGGCAAGACAAGTCTGACGACGTCTCTTGCCCCGACAAGCCCTGGAAAAAACATGGGGTCCATGGTCAGGGACGTCGAGGTTCGGACGCCGTGAAGGATTAGAAGATTAACCGCAATGACGCCAAGGACGCTAAGAAAATCTTAAATTCTCATGTTAAGCTATTTTAAAAATCTTCGTGCCCGTTGCGCTTCAGCGTGGCTCATGGCCGTTGCGGCTCAAGCTTTTGTGGTTTCCAGCTTGCCGCGTTTTCGGGTTTCGGATTTCAAAATGAAAATCGAGAGGGAAACGATTTGAATGACCTCGAGGCCAGATTTGCTGAGGTGGAAAAAAGAGTGCAGGCCCTCCTGCGACAGAACCGGGCCCTCACCAAGCGCATCGGCGAGCTTGAACGAGAGCTAGCGCAAGCACGGCGTGAAGCGCTGGCGACGGAACACCTCCACGGGAAGAGTATGCACATCAGGGACAAAGTGGAGCGGATTCTGAGCGCGCTGGAAGGCATTCGCCATGAAGGCTGACGAGGGATTCTATAAAATGCTCCTCGACAACCTGTACGACGGTGTGTACTTCGTGGACAGGGAGCGGAGGATCACCTACTGGAACAGGGGCGCGGAACGGATCACCGGATATACGAGCACCGAGGTAATCGGGAGGCGGTGCTCTGACAATATCCTTATGCATGTCGACAAGGGGGGGAACGTCCTGTGCACGGCAGGGTGTCCGATCGCGGACACCATGGCGTACGGCGCCGAACGGAGCACGGAAGTCTTTCTTCATCACAAGGACGGGCATCGTGTCCCCATCACCGTGCGCGTGGCCCCGATCCGCGACGACCACGGCACGATCACAGGTGGAATCGAGATCTTTACCGACAACACGCCTGCTGCGACGGCGCTCGAACGGGTCACGGAGTTTGAGCGACTTGCGTACATCGATCCGCTTACGGGACTGGCAAACCGGCGATATGCGGAAATAACACTGAACGCCCGGTTCGAGGAATTGCAACGTTACAACTGGCCCTTTGGCGTTATTTTCATCGATATCGACCGTTTCAAGGACGTCAACGACCGGCATGGGCATGATATCGGCGATGAGGTGCTGAGGATGGTAGCGAAGACGCTCCAGAACAGCGTGCGCTTCTTCGATGTCGTCGGCCGCTGGGGGGGCGAAGAATTCCTCGCGGTAATCGCAAACGTCAATCGGGAAGAGCTTCATGCAACGGTAAACCGGTTTCGCGTGCTCGTGCAGCAATCGAGCATTCCAGCCGTACCGGGCCTCCGGGTCACCATTTCTCTCGGCGCAACGCTTGCCCGTCCGGGTGACGAGATGGCATCGATCATCAAGAGGGTCGACAAACTGATGTACGAGAGCAAGGCTGCCGGCAGAAACTGCGCGACTGTGGATTAATACATGGTGCAGGCAACTGAGAGCGGATCTCCCTGCGCCATGTGTTATTCAGTGAAGTTAAAGGACCACCGGTGGATATCGTTACCGCACAGGGACTCATCAAGGACTATAACGGTCTTCGGGCCGTCAATGGTGTCGACTTCGCGATTAGAGAGGGAGAGTGTTTCGGTTTCCTCGGTCCGAACGGTGCCGGCAAGACGACGGTAATGCGTGTTATTTCCTGTTTTCTGCCGCCGACAGCAGGATCGGTCATGGTCTTCGGTATGGATGTGGCCCGGAATCCGAGTTTGATAAAATCACGTATCGGCGTTATGCCTCAGGACATCAACTTGGACCCAGACCTCTCCGTGTTCGAGAACCTGATTGTGTATGCGCGGTATTTCGACATCCGGAAAAAGGACGCCATCCGCCTCGCACGGGTGCTCCTTGATTTCGTTGAGATCCAGGACAAGGCAAACGTCAAGATTGAGCAGCTTTCGGGCGGAATGAAACATAGGCTTCTGCTTGCCCGGGCCCTCGTCAACAATCCCGACCTCCTGATCCTTGACGAGCCAACGACGGGCCTCGACCCGCACAGCAGACGTGCAGTGTGGGACAAGTTGAACCATCTCAAGTTCCGGAATACCACCCTCCTGCTTACGACCCACTACATGGAAGAGGCCGAAAAACTGTGCGATCGGGTGGCGATCATGGATTCGGGTAGGATCGTTGCCGTGGATGCGCCGGAAAACCTTATGGCGGCGCATGGCGGCAATCTTGAAGACGTATATCTCAAGCTCACCGGGAGGAGTCTTGCAGATTAAGCGGGCATTCAGGGTGTGGCAGCGCCATTGGATGGTGTACACCAAACTCTATAAAACGAGCTTTGCCCTCAATTTCGTGGAACCGGCCCTCTACCTGGTCGCAATGGGCCTTGGACTGGGCGCGTTCGTGAAGGAAATTCACGGCCAGCCTTACATAAAATTCATTGCGCCCGGCATCATCGCATCTTCGTCCATGTTCGCGGCGGTGTACGAATGCACTTACGGTACGTACATCAGGATGACGTTCCAAAAGACCTTCGATGCGATACTTGCAACGCCGGTCAACCTCGACGACCTCATTGCCGGAGAACTGATCTGGGGTGCAACCAAAAGCGTGATATTTGGCATCACGATCACTATTGTTATCGCCCTGTTCGGCCTCGTGGACTCTTCCCTCATCGTGTTCGCTATCCCTCTCACATTCCTGTGCGGGTTGATTTTCGCTGAGATTTCCATCATCTTTGTCGCAATCGTGCCGGGAATAGATTCGTTCAGCTATTTTTATACCCTCTTCATGACACCGCTGTTCCTTTTCTCGGGCATCTTTTTTCCGCTCGATACCATGCCGCATGTTGTCACCAGCATTGCCGTATTCACGCCACTCTACCATCTGGTGACCATCTGCAGGGCATTCTCGGCCGGAACGTTCTCCGGCGCCGTCTGGAGCATAGTCTGGATCCTCGTGACCGTCAGCCTTCTCGCTCCGTTCCCGTTCAGGCTTATGAGAAAGAGAATCATTCCCTGATGCGATTTCTTCCTTTGCTGAAGAATCTGTCCTGGATAAATGGTTTCATGTTGTTTAGATTATTTCGCTGATATTCATGCTAGCTATGGACCTTGTTATTGCCGGGCAGCAGCTTTGTTCTTTGTTGTGATACCCTCCTGAAAAGCTATAAAATCCTCTTAAAAAGGTGAATATTTTATGTTATACTTAAGAAGTATAAATTGTCGGAACAAAAAATGGCAAATAGAGCAGCTTCCGATGTATTCCTATCAATAACGTTTGAGCAAACCCCTTGTATTATTTATATTATAGGACCTGTAACGAATGACTCAAAGCAGATCAAAGGAAACAGACAAGCCGCATGACCGTACGGAAGAGAACTGCCCTGCACAGCAGGCGGCTTCCTTTTCAACAAATCGCATGCCGCATGGGTACATTATCTGGGACAGCTCATTCCGTGTCCAGGGGTGGAACGCTGCGGCAGAGATGATCTTCGGATGGTCGGCTGAGGAGGCACGAGGAAAACATGCCCATAATCTTATCGTGCCGCCGGATGCCCATCAGATGTGGGAACAGCTTATGCGGGGTGGTGAGTCGGTAACCTCGGTGCACAATAACATCGGCAAGAACGGGAATCAGATACTATGCGAGTGGTGCAATACGCCGCTCCGCGATGCAGCAGGGACGGTCGTCGGCGTCCTTTCTATGGTTCATGATATAACAGGTCGCAAGCTGATAGAGGCAGAGCTGAACGAGAGCAAGATGTTCCTCCAGACAGTAATCGAGGCTGAGCCCGAATGCGTTAAGCTTATCGATGCAAACGGCGCCCTGATCATGATGAACCGCTCTGGACTGTCCATGATCCAGGCGGATTCGCTCGATCAGGTGAAAGGCAGGTCTATCTATCCCTTTGTTTTACCCGAATACCGTGACGCGTTCAGAACGATTACCAAGGAAGTCTTCGAGGGTAAGTCGGGCACTCTCACCTTTGAGATAATGGGCATCAGGGGACGACGTCTCTGGCTGGAGACTCATGCTGTTCCGCTGCGTAATGATAAGGATGAAATAATCGCTTTGCTCGGTATCACCCGCAATGTTACCGAGCGCAAACAGGCGGAAGGGGAAATCCTCGAACAGAGGAGGTATGCTGAGAATCTCGTGGCAAATTCTGCCGTGGCCACTTTTGTGTTAAATCCTCAGCACAAGGTCGTGCTCTGGAACCGGGCCTGTGAAGCGCTTACCGGCATTCCCGCCATGGATGTCGTGGGAATCGACAACCACTGGAAAGCGTTTTATGGTCAAAAACGTCCCACCCTTGCGGATATCATCATTGATGGCGCCTTTGATCAGCTCCCCTCTTTATACGGATCCTTTACGAGATCTGTCTTCGTCCAGAACGGATTACATGCGGAAGGCTGGCATGCGAACCTGAACGGTAGAGACCGGTATATCATTTTTAATGCGGCTCCTGTCTACGACAGCAGAGGCGAGCTGGCCGTTGTCGTCGAGACGTTACATGATGTCACCGAACGGAAGCGGACGGAGGAGATGCTTAGGAAACAACTGGATTTCACCGCTGCGGTCCTGGAGACCGTCGGCTCGATGGTCCTGGTTCTCGACCGGCAAGGAAAGATCGTCCAGTTCAATCGGGCCTGTGAGGAGGTCTCCGGATACACCTTTGAAGAGGTCCAGGGCAAATATGTCTGGGACTTCCTCTTGACCCCGGAGCAGGTCGAACCGGTCAAGGGGATTTTTAAGAATCTCGTCCCGGGGATGTTCCCAAACAAATACGAGTACCACTGGGTGGCCAAAGACGGCAGCCGAAAGCTCATCGCGTGGTCGAGTACTGCACTGCTCTCTTCGGACGGGTCGGTTGAGTTCGTGATTCCTACGGGCATAGACATCACCGAGCGCAAGCGAGCCAACGAGGCACTGCTTCAGGAGAAGCGCTTTTCTACTGCAATCATCGACAGCCTGCCCGGCACGTTCTACATCTGCGATGCAGACGGCAGACTGATCCGATGGAACGACAACGAGAAAGAACTGACCGGCTATTCCATGGAAGAACTGATGCAGATGAACGTGCTCGACCTCTTCCGTGAAGACCGGGATATCGTTGCCAAGGCCATGCAGGAAGTAAACAACACGGGCAGGGCCACGGCGGAAGCGAGGCTGGTGACAAAGAGCGGGGAAGCTATACCGTTCTTTTTATCGGGATTGCGGGTGAGTATGGATCAGAAGCAGTACCTTGTGGGTGTGGGATTGGACATTTCGGAACGCAAACAACTGGAAGACCAGCTCAGGCAGGCACAGAAGATGGAATCCATCGGGACGCTCGATGGAGGTACTGCTTGCGATTTTAATGATATCCTCACCGCTATCATCGACTATGGGAACCTGCTGAACATGAAGATGCCGATCGGTGATCCCCTGAGGCATGATGCCGATCAAATCCTCTCCTCGGCGAACAGCGCCGCGCAGCTCACACAGAGTCTGCGTGCCGACAGCAGGGAGCAGATCATGAATCCCAGGCCGGTGAACCTCAACGACATAGTAAGAAAACTGGGGCCATTCCTCGCGCGACTGACCGGCGAGGATGTTGATCTGGTGATGGCCCTGACCGACAAGGATGTCACGGTCCAGGCTGATCCCGGGCTGATCGAGCAGGTCCTGATGAACCTCGCGACCAACGCGCGGGATGCAATGCCGGATGGCGGGACCCTGCACATACACAGCGACCGTATCGATCTGGACAATGAGTTTGCCATGAACCATTCCTGCGGCAAACCGGGGAAATATGCGATGATTGCCGTAGCGGACTCCGGCACCGGCATGGACGAGAATACCAGACAAATGGCATTTGAGCCCTTCTTTACGACTAAAAAGACCGGAAAGGGGATGGGACTCGCAATGGTGTGCGACGTAGTAAAACAGCACAAAGGTTCCATCGACGTTATGAGCGAGGTCGACAAGGGCACAACAGTCGCTATCTATCTGCCTGCGATCCAGGCTAACCTCGAGGAAGGAAAATCGGCTGATGTCGTATCTGACAAAGTGGGCAGGGAAACCATTCTTGTGGCGGAAGATGATGAGGTCATCAGGTGGCTGGCTAAAGATATGCTGGAGGAATTCGGGTATACGGTCATCCTGGCAGAGGACGGGGAGGATGCCCTGAACAAATTCGGGGAGAACAGGGATAAGGTCCAACTGCTCCTTCTGGATGTGATATTGCCGAAGAAGAACGGTAAAGAGACATATGAGGAGATCAAGAGCATGAATCCTGATATCAAGGCGATATTCCTCAGCGGATATACGGCAGACCTTATTCACAAGAAGCACAAGAAAGGGATCCTTGAGGAGGGATTGAACGTCATCATAAAACCTTTCGCTGTTACTGCCCTGCTCGATAAGGTCAGACTGGTGCTGGACAGCTGATGCAAAAGGCAAGAGCCGAAGATCTGTTTGCGTCGTCCGGATGTTATTCCCGAAATTGTGTCCTTCTCGTTGCAAAGGCGTGTCAACAGAAAATGCTTTTCTCAGGTCAGCCACGTCCTCTCGTCGAGCTATTCACCGCAAAAGCATCGGTCTCCTGAACCAGTCCGCCGCAGCTGCATGCCAGTCATGACCCTTCCCTTTACCCTGCTTTCTCCCGAGGACTTTGCTATAATAACAGCATATTCTGAGATTCCAGCCATCCCGCAAAAGGCGAAACGCCGCTTATCTTCAGTGTCCCCCGTGAGGATTCATGACGATCAGTCTGAAAAACATCCAATATGCGCGGAAAAACATTGATCCGTTCATCCATAAGACACCGCTGATCCACTCAAACTCCCTGAGCATGCTGTCCGGCGCCGAGGTCTATCTGAAGCTTGAAAACCTCCAGAAAACAGGATCTTTCAAGGTGCGGGGGGCTTTTCATAAGCTGACCTCTGTACGGGAGAGCCGGGTCGTTGCGGCTTCAATGGGGAATCATGCACAGGCAGTGGCTTTTGCCGCACAGAAGCTCGGGAAAAGCGCGACGATCGTAATGCCCACCACCGCGTCGCTCGTCAAGCAAGAGGCAACACAGGGGTATGGGGCTGACGTGATCCTCTTCGGAGAAAAGTTCAGCGATGCTCTCGACCATGCGCTTTCCCATACGGGCTACGTCTTCATACATGCCTTTGATGATGATGAGATCATGGCTGGCCAGGGGACCATCGGGCTGGAGATCCTCGATGACCTGGAGGACATCGATGCAGTGCTTGTGCCCGTGGGTGGTGGCGGTCTTATCGCGGGGATCGCGACAGCGGTCAAGTCGCTCTCCCCCAAAACCAAGGTGATCGGTATTCAGACCGAATCCGCGCCTTCTGCGTTCGTTTCGTTCAACGAAAAGAAAATCACCGAGCGAGTCCCGCTTCCCACGATCGCCGACGGAATCGCCGTCGGCAAGGTCGGCGAGAGGACATCCAAGGTTATCAGCGCGTGCGTAGATGACATGATCCTGGTCAGAGAGGACTCCATTGCGCAAGCGATACTCCTCTTTCTCGAACGGAAAAAACTCGTTGTCGAGGGAGCCAGCGCGGTTACGCTGGCGGCCCTGCTGGAAAACAGGGAGCGGTTCCGGGGCAAGCGGGTGGTCCTCGTTTTGAGCGGCGGAAATATTGATTTCACAATCATGGACCGGATCATCCGGAAAGGTCTCGTGACGAGCGGCAGGGTCGGTGCGTTCGAGGTGATGATTGCCGATCATCCTGGAAGTCTTTGCTCCGTCACCGGCGTTATGGCGACGCAGAGGGCAAATATCCTGCATGTCATGCATGACCGTTTTTCAAGCGATATCCCTATGGGCAAGACAAGGGTAGTCTTTACCGTGGAAATACGCGGGAAGAAACATCTTGGAGAGATTGTATCAGCCCTGTCCAGGCAGGGGTATGAGGTCCGCGAAAAGGCTTGAGGTATTTGGACCTTGGTACTGCTCCCATGAATAAGCAGTGTAAAATTGACAGGGCCCTGTGTATCGTCGTTGCCCGCACGAGAACGTACCGGTTTCTCAAGAGAGACCCGGAATGGCAATAGCTCGACGCCCGTGGAACTCATGCAATAAGACTTCCCCGATCGTCTAATAACGGATCCTCAGGATTGGAAAAATAAAAATCTACGAAGGCCCGCATGGAAGGAGATGTCCGTGATATAACCACAGGGTCGCGATAACATCAAACCGGCTATAAAAGGAGGCCAATATGTTCAAAGAGTTCAAAGAATTCATCATGCGTGGTAACGTGGTTGATCTGGCGGTTGCGGTCATCATCGGTGCGGCGTTCGGCAAGATCGTTTCTTCGCTGGTGAATGATGTACTCATGCCCCCGATCGGCCTTATCCTGGGCAATGTGGATTTCAGCAATCTGTTCGTCAATTTATCCAGCACGTCCTACAAGTCACTGGCTGAAGCAAAGGCCGCGGGCGCAGCTACTGTCAACTATGGGATTTTCCTTAATGCCGTCATTGACTTTATCATCGTGGCTTTCGTGATATTCTTGCTGGTGCGGGCAGTCAGCCGCATGAAACGTCTGCAGGCTGCGCCGGTACCTGCTGCGCTGACAACAAAGGACTGCACCTATTGTTTATCCAGCATACCGATCAAAGCCACCCGCTGCCCACATTGTACGTCTGAACTGAAGGCGGCATAGCACGATATAAAAAAAGGGGCTACAGCGCGCTCTGCCATAGCCCCGTCCTGACCTATCATCCATCGCGGACAAGCTTATTTTTTCTCACGCAAGAGCTTGTACACTACCGAGAAATCCTGCTCACCGAGGCCATTTCGCATCGCAAGAGCATAGATCTCTTTCGTCACGTTAGCCGCGGGCATGGCGACGCCGATCTCGTAGGCCGTCTCCGCCGCAAGCTGCATGTCTTTGTGCATCCATTGGAGCGGGAACTCCGCATCGAATTTACCTTCCTCGATCTTCTGCCTCTTGAAGGCCAGAAAAGGAGCGACAACGGGGGACCCAAGAAGCGTATTGAAAAGGGCCTGCTTCGATATCCCGAGGGACTCACCGAGGACGAGAGCCTCTGAAAAGGCAACCATTGCCTGGGCGAGGATGAGGTTGTTCACCATCTTTAGCGATGTGCCCATGCCGTGTCCGCCAACGTGATACACCGTTTTGCCCATTGCCTCGAGAAGCGGCTTCGCTTCCTCCACATCTGTTTTTTCTCCTCCCACAAAGAACAGGAGCTGTCCCTGCTCGGCCGGTCCTTTGGAGCCGCCGACAGGCGCATCGATGAACCTTATCCTCCGCTGTTTTGCCTCGTCCGCCATGAGCCTGGAGAAGGACGGGCTTACGGTGCTACAGTCTATCCAGAGCGAATTGCTGGCGAGGTGGTTCAGAAAGCCGTTCTTCCCCAGCAGTGCAGTTTCGGCTACTGCATCGGGTTTGGCGAGCATAGTGAAGATTATCGTCACCTGTTTCGCCACATCCGCCGGCGTCGACGCCCAGATGGCGCCGTTTGTGATGAGCGGATCGGCTTTCTGTCTTGTCCTGTTATAGACGACGAGCTCATGACCCTTCTTCTGGAGGTTGGCAGCCATGCGGCTTCCCATGATGCCCAGTCCGATGAACCCGATTTTCATAAGTCCTCCTCTTGTAATTATGAAAAAATCCTGAAACAAAGCACGCTGATAATTTCAGAAAAAGCGGACAAACCTCGATGAAGCATCTGGACAGGGACTAAATCAGATATCTCCCTACTCGCACAAGAAGCCTCATCGATAATATACATATTGATTATTAGACATAATTATTCAATGTTAGTTTAATTTTACCCTATAAAGATAAAAGATGGCAAAAAAACTCGCCTTTGGTCAGCAGGGTCCATGAACTCTCCGGTCACCTCCAGCAGGCTTGACATTGCCATCGATGTGAGCAACAATTAACTTATGGAGATAAAGAGGCTACAAATACTGGTTTTGCTCACGCCCAGCTTGATGCTTTTCTCCTGCGCTCCGGTCTTGAATCGAGAATACATGCGAGAAGGTTCGAGAGAGGTTTCATTTCAACTCCTCGGAGAAAATCCAAACGAGTTCAGGGGAAGGCTTTTTATTCTCGGGGGGATCATCGTGCGCACAAAATTAACCGGAGCGGGTTCTCAGATAGAGGCCATGCATGTACCGATTGATGGTTCCGGGTATTTCAAGGAGAGTGGCCTTTCCGAGGGGCGCTTTCTAGCAGTCTTGCTCAAGGACGGGACGATGTTAGATCCCGAGTTGTATCGCAGGGGGAGAAGGGTCACGCTGGCAGGCGAGTTCGTCGAACTGCGGAATGGCAGGATAGACGAGATGGAGTATGTGTACCCGGTCTTCCGGATCAAGCAGATTTACCTCTGGCCGAAGGAAAGACCTTACAACTACTATGACCCTTGGTTCTATCCCTACCCCTATTATTACTGGGACCCGTGGTGGAGTTATCCTTATTATTATCCCTATTACTACCCTTATTACCGTTATTACCCGGCGTCGCCGGTTTACCAGCGCACGCCTCCTCCCAATCAAACGCCGACGCCTTCTCCGTCTTCTCAGCCCCAACAGCGGAGAGAACCTGAAAGGGGGAGGGAACAAGAGCAAAGGTGAGAGATCACATCATCAAGGAGTCATATCGTGAAAAAATATATGTTATCGCTGTTCATCCTGCTGTGCCTGTGCTTTGCTGCGGAAAGCGGCGTTAACGCCGACAATGTCCTGCGGGTCCGAGACGGAAAGATCATAACATTCAAGCAGATGATTGAGGAAGTGAAGAAGGTCAATATCGTCTTTTTCGGCGAGATACATGACAGCATCGAAGACCACGAAGCAGAACTGGCTGTCATCAGGGCCTTACACGAGTCCGACACGCCGATGTCCATTGGACTCGAAATGTTCAGGTCCGACAGCCAGGATGCGCTCGACTCGTGGACGCGGGGGAAATCGTCACTGGAACAGTTCCTCCCTGCATACTACGATAACTGGCGTATGCCTTGGACATTCTATCGTGAGATATTCTGGTACTCTCGGGAACATGAAATTCCCCTCATCGGTCTGAACATCCCCGACGAGATAGCAAAAAAAGTTGCGCGTCAGGGCTTTGCGTCCCTGACTGAACAGGAGAAGAAGCACTTGCCGACCGGCATCAGTTGCAATGTCGATGCGACGTATATGGAGTTCATTAGAAGAGCTTATACCGACCATTCCCTTCAAGAACGGCAGTTCGTGAATTTCTGTGAGGCCCAGATGGTTTGGGACAAGTCCATGGCCCGGCACCTCGTGGAGTATCTGAAAAAGAACCGTAGCGGGACCGTGGTGGTCCTGGCCGGGGTCGGTCATGCGTGGAAGCGGGGGATGCCTGAGCAAATTGCGATGGAATCAAAGCACACCTATCGCGTGATCCTTCCGCTTATTCCCGGGCAGATAGAAAAAAAGACCGTCACAACAAGGGACGCTGATTACGTGCTACTGGAGTAATCCCTGTCTGGAGCAATCAGGAAGAAAAAAACACTTCGACAGGATGTCCAGGATAAATTCGAATTGCTTGAAGGTCAATCATCCTGTCAATCCTGTCTCATTTTATTATTGCTTCTTTTTCCCCGTTGTAGTAGGGCTTGTTACTTGAGCTTCTTAATAAACTCCTCAACCGGCAGGGCAGGGAGCGTCATGAGATGGACCGAGCCTCTCGATCCGATCTCGACCGACATCTTCATGACCGTCTCATTGTTTGGTGCTTCCACGATGTTGATAAAATCGTAGGAACCGAGCAGGGCATACTGCTTATGGATTTTTACCCCCATGGCTTCGACTTCCTTGTTCACTTCAATGATCCTTTCCGGCTTCTGTTTGATCGTCCTGCGCCCTTCATCCGTGAGGCTGCTGAGAATGATATAGTGCGGCATTGCGTCCTCCTCCTTGGTTCGTGAGATTTTTTTTGATAAGGCAGATAATACAGATTCGCTGCTACTTTGGAATTATTGTATGCTCCTTAAACCCAATTTTACCTTTAATTATAGCTTTATTTTCGGTATTCCGCATGTTAAAGTATTTTTTATGAAGAACCGCGTTTGCATGGTTCCGGCTGTTTTGATGCTCTTCCTGTTCTACTCCGTTCCCGCCCTCGCATTCGAAGGTCCCTTGCAAGTGAAGAACCAGTTTCCGATCTTTCTGCCCATCAATCAGCCCTATCTGGAACAAGCATCCACGGAGAGCTCCTTTTCCCTGAGCCTCTCGCACTCTAGCGTCTTCGTGATGGAAGACTCGGTGCACTGGACTGCGCACCTCGATCTGGAGCTGACGGAAATGAACTTAAGATACCGGAAGGACATCCCCCATCTTTTCGAGGTTGGCTTAGACATTCCGGTCCTGCGGGCGACGGCAGGATTCATGGACCGCCCGCTAGAGTGGTATCACCAGACCTTCGGCTTCCCGGATTACGGGAGAAGCACGCGCCCGCAAAATGAATTTTTATACGATATGAAAAAGGACGGTGCGCCTGTCATAGAAGGGGATAGCAACAGAACGGGTTTCGGCGACGTGAGGCTGACGCTCAAGAAGAAGATCTCCGGTATCGATCCCGTCATCAGCATTCTGGCCGACGTGGAGCTACCGACAGGGAATGCGCGCATCGGGTACGGGAGCGGCAGCATAGACAGCGCTATCGCGGTGCTTCTGGATAAAGATCTAGGTTCAAAGACCAGACTTTTTGCCAACCTTGGAGCTGTCTTTCCGGGTGACTTGAAGGCGCACCAAACAGTGAAGCTGGACAATTTCATCTACGCAGGTACTGGCGTAGAAGCCCTCATCTGGCCTCACTGCAGCCTGCTGGCGCAGATTATGGCCCAGACCTCTCCATTCCCGCACACTGGCATCTCCGAGATCGACAACACTGGTGTGATCATGACGCTCGGGGGGAGATATTACGTCGGCACCGGCAGTTTCGAATTATCGCTGACCGAGGATCTGAACACAAGCGGAGCGCCAGACTTTATCCTGAACTTCTCGTACAAAAAGAGGCTCTGACATCGGAGAAAGCGATGTGACGGTCCCGCACGATTGACATCGTGAACGTTATTTTATACAATGGTGACTGTGAGACATCATAGACCTGCATGATCCTTTGCAGTATGAGGTGCGGCCATGCGTAACGCAGTCAAAAAAATTATCTGGATAATCATCTCGCTGATCGCCGGCGTCTCCATCTCGGTCGTCACGGGGATAGTCAATCCCGCCGAGAAGGTGAACGCGCTCTGGATCATTACAGCAGCAGGTTGTTTCTACGCTATCATCTACCGCTTCTATGCGTCGTTTCTGGCGGCAAAAGTTCTGTCGCTCGATGTCGGTCTACCAACACCCGCTCATGATCTGAAGGACGGAGTGGATTACCATCCGACGAACCGCTGGGTCCTGTTCGGTCACCATTTCGCCGCTATCGCCGGCGCGGGACCGCTCATCGGACCCATGCTCGCGGCGCAGTTCGGGTACCTGCCGGGCTTCCTCTGGATCCTGATCGGATCGGCCTTCGGCGGCGCGGTCCACGACATGGTGATCCTCGCAGCGTCGGTCAGGAGGCGTGGCCGGTCGCTCGCACAGATCGCGAAGGATGAGATCGGCCCGGTCGGCGGCCTGGCGGCTTCATTTGCCATCATCTTCATCATCATCGTTGCGCTCGCGGGACTCGGTCTTGCCGTGGTGAACGCGCTCGCAAAGAGCCCTTGGGGCACGTTCACCATCGCCGTTACGATCCCGATCGCACTCTTTATGGGGCTCTACCTCTACCGCATCAGGCCGGGCAAAGTCGGCGAGGTGAGCGCCATCGGATTCGTCCTGCTGCTCGCAGCGGTCATCATCGGCCGCTTCATCCCCGGATCAATGCTCGAACCGTTCTTTAACCTTACGAAAGACCAGCTGGTGATATCCATCGCGTTGTACGGCTTCATCGCTTCGGTTCTGCCGGTTTGGATGCTACTCTGTCCCCGCGACTATCTCTCTACCTATATGAAGATCGGCACGGTCATCCTCCTTGCTATCGGCGTCCTCTTTATTGCTCCGGTGATCCAGATGCCGGCCATCACGCGGTTCGTGGGCGGCGGCGGGCCGGTGATTCCGGGCAAGCTTTTCCCCTTCATGTTCATCACCATCGCCTGCGGCGCCATATCGGGATTCCACTCCCTCATTTCGTCCGGCACGACCCCGAAAATGATCATGTCCGAACGGGACATCCCTGTCATCGGTTTCGGCGCCATGCTCACTGAAGGCTTCGTTGCCATGATGGCGCTCATCGCAGCGACCGTGCTTATCCCCGGCGACTACTTCGCGATCAACACCAGGCTCTCCCCCGACGCAGCTCGCAGGGCTCGGATTTCCCGTGGGCAGAGTGGCCGAACTTTCGGCCATGGTCGGCACCGACGTGATCGGCAGACCCGGCGGCGCGGTCTCGCTCGCCGTGGGCATGGCCTCGATCCTTTCCGGCATCCCGGGCATGAAAGGACTCATGGCCTACTGGTACAATTTCGCGCTCATGTTCGAGGCGCTCTTTATCCTCACCACCGTGGACACCGGCACACGCGTCGCGCGCTTCCTGCTCCAGGAACTCGGCAGCCACGTGTACGAACCGCTTGGGCGCCAGCGGTGGATGCCGGGCATTATCATCACGAGCCTCCTCGTGGTGGTAGCCTGGGCGTACCTCATCCACTCCGGAAGCATCTCCACGATCTGGCCCATGTTCGGCGTCTCAAACCAGCTTCTTGCTGCTATCGCCTTCGGCGTAGGCACTACGGTCATCATCAAGTCCGGGAAGGCCAGATACGCCTGGACCACGCTCATCCCCATGCTCTTCATGTTCGTGACCACACTCACCGCCTCGTGGAGCTTGGCCATGCTGTTCCTCGCAAAGGCGTCGACGGCTCCCTCTGCGGCCGAGGCGATCACCTTCAAGGTCGATGCGTTCCTGGTGTTCCTCATGGCGGCGCTCGCGGTCGTCGCCCTCGCGGACATGCTTTCTACCTGGTACGGGTATCTTTCAGGAGCAAAAAGATTACCAACCGGTCAGATGAATTAGTCCGGAGAACAGTGGGATCTCTGTTTTTTCTTGATTTCTTCCGAGTGTTGTGATATAGAATAAATAGCAAATGGAGCATGTGAAAGCTCTAGTGGTGAAAAAATGAAGTCGGAAGCAGGCAGGACCAAGAAGCAGCGGAAATCTGAAGGTACACGGGCATCAAAGCCCCCGTGCGGAACGCTCTCGTATCTCGCTGAGTGCCGCGGCAATGCGCAAAAGGCCGTTTCATCTCGATGGACGGCCCCTCCGGACGGTCCGAACAGGATCGTGAGAAAACATCCCGCCGACAAATAAGACGGCGGGTTTTTTGTCTCAGCCTGCTTCCTCGGTGATTAGGAGCGAGCATACTGTGTGTGATCTGAAGGCTTACGTAAAAAAGAACGGGAAGGAAGAGTTGCTGCTCGACTCGGTCAATCAGGTGCGCGCCGAGGGCGAAGAAGTGGTACTCCGTAACCTGTTCGGTGAGGAAAAAAGGGTCCATGGCGTACTGCGGGAGGTCTCTCTCATCAAGAACCGTCTCATCGTGGAGCAAACCTGATCGAAGCTCATATGAATATTCTGTCTGTTGCATTCATCGTCTTTATTCTCAACCTTCCCTTCGGCTACTGGCGGGCGAATGAGAAAAAATTATCTCCCCGCTGGTTTCTCTCCATACACGCACCGGTGCCCCTCGTGATCGCCATCCGTGTGCTGTCAGGCCTGGGTTGGCAGTTCATCACGTTCCCCATCATGATCGGCGCTTTTTTTGGCGGCCAATTCGCCGGCAGTAGGCTCCATCGCGTGCTCGGCAACCGGTCCGGGGCGCGGGTCAGTTCCTGTCTCGTCCGGGACCTTCTGAACTATAATCAGAAAAGCTGAAGATACGCCGTGATGCGCTAAGGTAAACGCCTTTTTTATTGTCACGGGCACATATTTGTTTTTATAGAAGGAGCAGTGTCGTTCCCTGCTCCATAATGATACCGAGACCCTCTCCTGCAAAATCACCTGATCCCACCTCGTTTCTCACCCGACAGGAAATGCTTCTGGCCGGAGCCAACTATGCCGAAAGTTGTAGTAACGCTCCGGAGCATCCCATAAGTTCAGGAAACGCCGCGAAACTGCACCCTTGTATCTTGACAGCCAGAGCTTTTCCAGATAAACTTTTTACTAATATTAGATATAGAAGCGAAAAGCTTGCCCGGATATCCGTCTCAATAAATCATATAATACGTTCGCTACGGTGAGGAGATGTCGTATATGTGTAACGCTGAGATGAGCAGAGGTACGGACAGCACCGTGGCGAAGACTATACCCGTTGGAGAAGCAGTCGGTATGGTCCTGGCCCATGACGTGACGGAGATCCGGAAGGACGAATTCAAGGGCAGGGCATTCAAGAAAGGCCACATCATACGCGCTGAAGACATCGACCACTTCCGGAAGCTTGGGAAGGAGCGTCTCTTCGTCCTCTCGCTCGGCCCCGACGAAATACATGAGGACGACGCAGTGGTAGCGCTCGCGTCTGCAATTATGGGCGTGGGAGTTAGGATCGAGGGCGAGCCGCGGGAAGGGAAGATCAATATCATCGCCGATGGGGACGGTCTCCTCAAGGTGAACCGGGACGCCCTTCTCGAATTCAACATGCTCGGTGATGTGATGTGCGCCACGCGCCACGGCAACGCGGTTGTGAAGAAAGGTCGAGTCGTGGCCGGCACCAGGGCAATTCCGCTCGTGGTAAAGCGGGACCAGCTCGACAAGGCGATATCGATCGGAGAACAGGCCCGGAGTTCCGGCGCGCCCCTCGTCGAAGTCAAAGAGCTAAGAAAGCCGAAAACGGGCGTCGTGATCACCGGCAATGAAGTCTATTACGGGAGGATCAGGGACGCCTTTGCGTCCGTGATAACGAAAAAAATCGAAGAGTTCGGCGGCGATATCGTAGGCATCTACTATGCGCCTGATGATGCTGTCTTCATTGAACAGAGACTGCGTGAGCTTGTTAATGCTGGTGCGGACCTCCTCATCGCCACGGGCGGAATGTCAGTGGATCCCGATGATGTAACAAGGTTCGCGATACGTAACCTTGGCGCTGCTGATATGACGTACGGCTCAGCGGTCCTCCCGGGTGCGATGGTGCTGGTAGCCTATCTTAGCAAAGAGCATGATGCAGAGGGGATGGACCAAAACCCCTCAGCCATGATCCCCATCCTCGGCATACCCGCTTGCGGCATGTATCATAAGATTACGGTCTTTGACCTTCTTCTTCCGAGGGTACTTGCCGGCGAAAAGATCGGCAGAAGAGAGCTTGCTGAACTGGGGCATGGAGGACTCTGCCTTAACTGTAAAACGTGCAGGTACCCTGTCTGCCCGTTCGGGAAATGAAAAAGAAGACTGGTTAAACATCTCCGGAGAGGAAAATAAAAAAGCGCCTAGTGCCAAGGCGCTTTTTTTGTCCGGCCATGCTGCGCATTCTATGTTGAATGAGTCCCTTTGATAACGGAGGGACTCGTTGTTTTTCCTGGTGAGATGAAGGTCCGCACCTGACCCTTGAGAGGACCTCACTAGGAGGCGCAATCACCGGCAGCAGTCATCCCCTTGGAGAAGCTGCGTCTCTAAGGGGGTGTGCTTCACTCCCAGTGATGATAGTTCAGAGCCACGTTTTATGCTCGTAAGAGAGTTTTGTCTCCAACGGAGCTTACTTCTCGAAGAGCTTCACATACTTCCCATACCCGTCTTTTACCAGGTCTTCCCTGGGAATGAACCTGAGCGACGCTGAATTCATGCAGTAGCGAAGGCCCGTGGGTGGGGGACCGTCATTGAATACATGGCCCAGGTGTGCATCGCCGTGTTTGCTCCGTACCTCGGTCCGTACAGAGAACCAGCTCCGGTCCTCTTTCTCAACGATATTGCCGGGCTCGAGGGGCTTGGTGAAGCTCGGCCATCCCGTGCCGGAATCGTATTTGTCCAGGGAACTGAACAGGGGCTCGCCGGAGACGATATCGATATAGATGCCCGGCTTCTTGTTGTCCCAATATTCATTATGGAAGGCTGGCTCCGTACCGTTCTCCTGCGTTACCTTGAACTGCATGGGAGTCAGCTTTTTCTTCAATTCCTCTCTGGACGGTTTCACATAGGCGCCCATATTAGTGTCCTCAGTCTTCCCGGCATGCATTGCCTCCTCCTTTCCCCAGATCTTTGCCAGATACTGGTCGCGCCCTGAATTGTAGCGGTAGAACTTGTACCGGATCGGGTTTTTCTTCCAGTAGTCCTGGTGGTATTCCTCGGCGCGGTAAAAAGGCCCGGCAGGACGTATCTCGGTAACGATCGGTTTATCGAAACGCCCCGATTGTTCGAGTTCTTTTTTAGATTTTTCAGCTAGTTTCTTCTGCTCCTCATTGTTATAAAAGATGGCAGACTTGTACGACGATCCGCGGTCTACGAACTGCCCTCCCGCATCAGTGGGGTTGATCTGCCTCCAAAATACATCAAGGAGTTTCTCGTAGGTCACTCTTGTGGGATCATAGGTAACCTCCACGGCCTCCATATGACCGGTAGCCCCGGAAGACACTTCCTCATACGTCGGATTTACCTTATGCCCACCGGTGTAACCGGAAATGACCTCGCTCACTCCGTCCAGTTTCTCGAAGGGCGGCACCATGCACCAGAAACAACCCCCTGCAAAGGTCGCCTTTTCAAGGTGTAGAGCGCTGCCGGCATTGACTTGAGTGACCATGAGCGGCAGAATAAACAGCGATCCTATAATGAGTTTTCCAAACATTGCTGAATCCTCTCTTTCTACTTTATATTATAACTCTGCATACCGCTATTATGTTTCCACATGGTGAACATTGCTGTAGTTTATACGGAATGCAAAGAGTGAAAACCTTGCGGCGAAGCCGCTGATATCAGAGAAATAATCATCATGATGGCATTTGCAACGACTGTAGCTTGCCCAGTTCCTTTAAAAAGTTATTATAGAGGCCATGTTCCCTCTTGCACTTTTTATCAACAGAACCTGATATCCATTGATCATTTTACCGCTTCCACGTACGTTCCGACCTTCTTCAAGGCCATTTCCATTGTCTCAATCGTTATTATCTCAGGGTCATAGTAAACGGTATTTATCTCTCTCAAATAACGAAAGCCTTTTTCGACTTTCTTTACGCCTTTCAGCCCTTCCAGGGCCTCCTTGCCCACGTCATATCATTTAACAATAAAGGTCACCTTCGATGTTCCTGTCTCCTGTGCAACAGAGCCCCCCTGTCCCAAAAAGAGAAACAGAACAACAAGAATAGAATACGTCAAGGGCTTGATGAGCCGGTTAATATGATAATCCATGATTGTATCTCCTTATTGCCGAAATTCCTTTTTCACGCGCTATATCTTCCGACCATTTGATTGAAGAATAACTCACGATGGTCACGAAATCATCACGGAACGATAAAGAGTTGGTCACGGAAAAGAATAGGACTAAAGGCTGAATTTCTCAGGATCGATCACGCGGTCATGACCGAGTCTCATAAACCGGGAGGGTGAACGCAAAGGTAGTGCCGACATTGACCGTACTGGTAACCTCAAGACCGCTCCCATGGAGTTCAAGGATTCTTTTAGCGATGGCCAGACCGAGCCCCGATCCCGAGTTGCTGTCCTGACGGCTTCGATCATTTCGATAGAAACGATCTAATAGGTGCGGGATATCCTCGGGCCGGATACCGGAGCCAGTATCCGAAACCTTCACCGCTACTCGATCGTTCTCGGGAATGGCACTGATGCTGATGGAGCCATCTTCCGGGGTGTATCTGATGGCGTTTTCGATAAGATTTTCGAGTAACCGTTCGCAAAGCCCGATGTCGGCGAAAACTTGGGGAAGATGTTCCGCCATGTTAATCTTGAGAGTGATCTTTTTATTCTCAACAGCGAGTTGGAACTTCTGCAGTATGTCCTGGATGAGTTCGACCAGCAAGAACGACTCGAAGCGGACCTGGACATCGGGTGAATCCAGCTTGGCGAGTTCAAAGAGCTCGGAGACAAGCTTACCTAACTGGTCGGCACGTTTTATGGCGATTGTGAGGTAGTTCCGCTGTTCCTCCGTCGTTAACGTTCCTTCTTTCAGGAGCAAAGTCTCGAGATAGCCCTGGAGAGAGGTCAGGGGCGTCCGCAGATCGTGCGTGATATTGGCGATGAACTCCCGCCGGTGCGTATCTGCCTCTCTGAGTTCCCTGATCTGGCGAACGATTCGATCGGCCATTTGCATGAAGATCGTGCCGATCCTGTCGATTTCATTTCCTGAATGAACATGGAATCGGTGAGAAAAATCGGGGGGCTCCGAAAAATCACTCTGCCGGAACGCCTCTATCGCTAAAGTAAGCTGCCGGAGTGGATGCGTCATCCGGTTAAACAGAAGAAGCGCAGCCAGTAAGGCAAACAGCAGACCTCCTGCCGCAGCCCACATGCTGAGCCGGAGGATGTAACTGCCCTGGAGCATCTGGGCCTCTGTTTCAAATTCTTCGCCCCCCAGGATTATGTAAAGATAGCCTTCAGTGCGGCTGTTCAGAGTAATGGGTGCAGCAGAGAATATCTTTTTCTGAGTAAGGTCGCGCGGGTCATCACCCAAAATGGGCAGCGAGGAGGAACCGCTCAGCAAGTGTTTGACGGGCTCCAGAGATACCGACTGCAGTTTCACCTTTCCGGGAGGCGCGGAAAAAGCTAGGATGTTGCCGTTCGGATCGAGGAGATAGATTTCGATAGCGGGGTTGACGACCATCAGCATGTGGAAAATATTCTTTAAGGCCTCTTCATCGACCCGGCCGTCCTTCATCAGGATCTTTTCCGAGACCAGGTGCTGCGCCAGAATGCGGTTGAGCTTCTGGTTCACTTCTTGGAAATACAGCCGAGTGGTGTAGAGCGTCAGCAGGATATACAGAACGCCGATCAGCAAGAACAGCCCGAGCAGGACAGCGGCAAGCCTGGCATAAAGGTTCTTGATCATGACACTATCCCTTTTCGAAATCTTCGGAATCAGAGAACTTATAGCCGACCCCCCGCACACTCAAAATGTAGCGGGGTTTGGCGGGGTTTTCCTCAATTTTTGCCCTGAGACGGTTGATATGGGAATTGACCGTGTGTTCGTAACCCTCATACCCATACCCCCAGACGAGATTGAGCAATTCAAGGCGGGTATAGACCCGACCGGGGTGTTTGGCAAACTGGCGCAGGAGGTCGAACTCTTTAGCTGTCAAAGACACGGGTTTGCCCTTGAGTGCGACCTTTCTTTTTCCCACATCAATTTCCAGGTCACCTGCCCTGATCACTTTCTGCGATTCTAGAGATGCCTCCGACTTCAGCGCCTCCTCGCGACGGAACAGGGCTTTGACCCGAGCCAGAAGCTCACGGATGCTGAATGGTTTGGTCAGGTAATCATCAGCACCAATCTCTAGGCCAAGGACCCGGTCAAGCTCGGCAGATTTGGCCGTCAACATCAGGATGAGCGTATAAGCCGATGCGGCCCTCACGCGCCGGCAGATCTCCAGCCCGTCAATCCCCGGAAGCATCAAATCAAGAATAATCAGGTCACGGGGTTTCGAGAGGGCCTGCTCGAGACCTGCATTGCCATCATACGCCAAACTCACTTCGTATCCCGCATCCTTCAGATGGAGCTCCACAAGTTTGGAGATATCTTTATCGTCTTCGATTATAAGGATTCTGCGCGGCATGCGTTTTCTGACCCCCAGCATTCATGCTGGGGCTCCTACGATAAGCATATCATAAAATTGAAGGACATCTCCATACCGATTGATAATCAATATCTCTCCTTTCCAAACCTGATATGGGTAGGGAATCGTGATCTGTTTTGAAATTTATCCGTTTTGAAAGCCGCACCGTAGCAATATAATATTCTTTCTGTCTCATGCCATGGCCTATTGTTTATTGTAGTCTTATGATAGGCGAGGGGTTAATGCAAAAGATCTTCCTGGGAAGAAACAGCGCCCGAGAAGGTTCCACCAACCCAGCCAGAAACGCACGCGCCGTGCTCAGGAGGGTATCCTATGCTACCGCTCGCTCCCTTGATGATAGAACACAGTCTCATGGACCGGATGATTGCCCTTCTCAAAAAAGTGGCCGACGAGCACAGCGGATCATGAAAGAGATACTTGACGAGCATCAACAGTCCAGAAATGCGGTCATGGAACTGGAGGATGTGAAAGCAAAATATCTTAAAGGGGACAGGGAATCATTGTCAGGGATCATCAGGACGATACGATTTCTCGTCGAGCTGTATCCACGTCATATTGAGAAGGAGGATGGCCATTTCTTTCTACCCTGCATGGAGTATTTCAGTCAGGAAGAAAAAGATACGATGCTGAAGCAAGAGTACGAATTCGACAGGAAGCTGATTCATCAGATATATAAAGAGAAGGTAACTACTGCGGAAGTGCGTTATAAATAAGAAATAAAACCAGCACTTAATTCCCCAAATTTGATTTGCAAGCTGTCCTTTGGTATCAGACCTCCGGCAGCTGTTTCTAACGGCGCAGGTTTCTTGAGCACATTTGGCAGGTAAATGATTTCGGATCCAAAAGCTTATGACTGAACTTCAACACGCATATAGCCGTGCCCCTGCGCGATATAGTCCAGGTGGAGCGTTGCCATGTCCTCCACTTGAAGCATTTCGGGCTGCGTAGGAGTAAAAGAAGAGATGACCTTGAGATAGCCGCGGCACTTGTAGCATATCTCCACCCGCATTTTTTCGCGTTGGCTTTCCGCATACATGTAGCGTTGTGTTTTGTGATCTTCGTTTCCGCAATACATGCACTGCAATCTGCGGAACTGCCAGTCCGCGCCGCATGATCCGCAGCGCAAGTGCTTGACCTGATCGTTCTCTTGCAACTCGGCAAGCGTTGCAGCGGTGCCGCAAATGAAGCAGGTGCCTTTGTTCCAAGGGATTCCCTTGACCAGCGGTGATAGCTGCCGGCACCACGCGCGCAAGGCCGGCTTGAGCGCGTTCTGCGCCAACGTCATGAGAAGTCCTGGATCGAGCTCCAGGTTCTGCGCCGCGGAGAAGACCGGCCCGCTCTCCCCTGCAGCAATGTGCGGCAGGAGATCTCCTATGTCCAGCTTATTCTCCTCAAGGACGGTCCGGATGCGGCGCGCTGCAGAATCAGTCTCGCCTGATGTTTGGAACCATGGCAGCCGCAGCTTATGTGGCTGGTTCTTCTTTTTCATGGTCTCGACTGCTCGGGCAAGCTTTAGCATCAACTCGCGCACTGCTTCGACGTCAAGTTCAAGATCGAGGTCATGCAAGAGCGGCAGCCCTAGCTCCATTTTCGCTCGGGCCTCTTCCGGGGTGAGAGACGCCGGCGCAACGCGGAGATCGGCATCACGGAGAAGAGGCAGGATTGTTACGTAAACCTGCGCCACATGGTTCAGGTCGGACGACTCCTGCATGATCGCACGCAATCGCTGGACGATGGCATCAGTGGTCTCTATGGCTTTAGATGGCATTGTCACTCACGGAAGGTTCTTGCAAGGATTCAATCATCACTGTACCTGTTCAGCCTGGACCAGGCTGATCCTGCGTATAAAACCGTTGAGATGCAAAGCAGTTTGCTGCGATCAGCATCTCAATCCTTTCGATTTCAATCCTCAACTATTATTTTACCCGTCATGCCTTCATGACCATCTCCGCAGAAGAGATCGCAGTGAAATTCGTAGGTGCCCGCCTTTGGTGCCAGGATGGTTACCCGGGTAACTTTCCCCGGTTCAATGGTCGCACGAATACCCCCCAGGTCCGGCACCGTGAATCCGTGGACCCTGTCGAGCGAGGTAAACTCGAAGACCGCCGGAACTCCTGTCTTGATCCTGATCTCGTTTGGTGAGTATTCAAATTTTTTTGCGGTGATCTTGACGGCTTGCTTTTGCTGCCCTGCTTGATCTGCGGCTGAGGTCACAACGGCAAAGGCAGCCATCATGAATGTAAGGGTAAGCATGATCATGGCTCTTGAAATCTTCATAGTCCTATCCTTTCTGGACGGGGAATTCGGTGATCATATAGACCGTCTTATCCGTTCTTGCCTCAATGCCCCGGTATCCCAGCCCCTTGTAAGGGGCGGCAGGGTCCCACGGGATCGGTACGCGCTTCGGAACGGATCCCGGCGCGGGCAAGGGAAACATCAAGCCCTTGGCAGCATGATGCGGGATATGCCCCGTCATATGGTGATGCTCCTGATGAATATGTCCATACAAGACCGTAACATTTTTATAGGGCATGAGGAGGTCTATGGCCTTGGCCCCGTCGCGGGTCCACCAGTCCCAATTCGGATATAGATCGAAGAGGGGGCGGTGCGTCAACACCATGATCCGGGATTCCTTATCAAGTTTTTTCAGTTCATCACTCAACCATTGCAGCTGCGGCTCCGTGATACTCGATGTTGGATCGGAAACGTTGTCTATGACGATGAAATGCACGCCCTTGTAATCAAAGGTATAGTGTGTCTTCCCAAAATATTCCTGGAATGCCTCGCCGTTATCGAGTCCGGCATCGTGTTCCCCTGCCATGAACCTGACGTTTTTCACCTTCAGGCCGCTGATAATGTCGCGTGCTTCGGTCATGCGTTTCCTTCGTTCCTTGGGGTCGTCCGTCGTATGGGTGATATCGCCGGTGAACACAACGAAGTCCGGCTGCGTTTTCATACTGTTGACTGCCGCAATGGCTTTTTTCAGGGTCCCCGTTGCATCGGGGTTTATCTTCGGATCGTTGAATCCCCAGTGCGTGTCTGATAGCTGGACGAAAAAGAAGTCATCTTTGCCAGCGGTCATGTCGGTCGCATCTGCCGAACCGTGCTGCCCCAAAACAAGAACCGCACCACCCATGCCAAGTAGCTTCAGAAAATTCCGCCTGTCAATATTCATGGCGTCCTCCTATGATTGAGTTTATGACATAATCACATCTGTCCCGCCTGCACCAGGCTGATGCGAAGCAGCGCGCCGCCGAACAGGACAAGCACTGCGCTCAACATCACCGCATGGTCCACGGCGGAGCCAGGCCTGCGGGCGGACCAGTTGAGCCACAAAGGCACAAGAATGCCGGCCGCCACGGTCCCGCCCCAGAACATGAGCCCATACCAGCCGCGCAGGATCGGGCCCGCGTACTGACCGGCGATGATTACTAGCACGATGATGAGCAGAAGCTCGACGATCATGGCCACGCGATCGAAGATTTCCAGCCGCTCGAAGGTCTCGCCCGCAGCGGTGTTCTGGCGCCTCATCGCCAAAGCGATGGCAGCAGCACCGGTAGAGGCAGCGGACACGATAAAAAGGGACCCGATGAGCGGGTCCGTTGCCTCCCAAAGCGGACGCGCCGTGGTGTTCAGCAACACACCGGTGTAGCCCGCCACGAAAAATCCGAAGAATGAGCCGATCACCGCGTATACCTTGTGCGGGATGCGGTTAAAGAGATTCAAAAGGTTCTTCACTGCTGGAGACTTGAGCCGGCCATCAGTGCCCAGGACGTTCAGAAAAGACAGGAACGACATGCCACTGTAGATAAGTAGCGCCCAGGTGCCTACCGACAGAGGTGATTGGTGGTTGATGTAGGGAATGCCGTCCTTAGTGTAAAAGAACAGATGCCAGAAGCGCACAGGCTGTCCGAGGTCGGCGATGAGCAGGATGGGCGTAATGCAGATCAGCGGAAAGGCAATGTAATAGGCAATCCTGCTTATCTCGCGCTGCTTAACGTTTCCTAACAGTTCCACCAGCGAGCCGATAAAGTAGGCGCCCGCCGAGATCCCGCCGATATAGAAATACATCGCGATATAGTACCACTCCCAGTGAGGTGCTTGTGTTTCCGGGCTCATGGCTTCACCCCCTCGTTCTTTTTAGATCCCCGTTCACGGAAGCTGATCAATGCGGCCACAGCCACGGCAACCGCGGTGAATGCAGTGATGGCCGCGGAGCGGAACAGCCGCCGCTGCGGCACCACCGGATGCTCCGGCTGCCCGTATACCGACGGCTTGTCCATGAAAAGGTAAAAGACGTTCAGGCCGCCGGCCTCGTTGTAGCCGTAGATGTTCGCCTCGGTGTGACCCAACGCCTTGTAGCTGGGCCAGGCGGGCATCAGCTTTGGCTTCTTGAGCTCCGAAACCTCGCCGAAGGAGATGGAGCCCGTGGGGCAGGCCTTGGCGCAGGCCGTGCCCAGGCCGTTGTGGATGCGGTCGTTGCAAAGCGTGCACTTGTGCACCGTGCCCTGTCTGCTCGCTGAAGGCGATCACGCCGTAGGGGCACGAGGGGATGCAGTACTTGCAGCCGATGCAGACGTCCTGCTGGACGACCACGTTGCCCATGTCGGTCCGCACGATGGCCTTCACCGGGCAGGCGTTCAGGCAGCCCGCGTCACTGCAGTGCTTGCAGGAATCGCTCGAAAAGAGCCAGCGAGCCTCGGAGCGGTTCGCATTGAACTGCTCGATGAAGCGGACGTGTCGCCAGTCCGTGGCCGAGAGCTTTCCGGTATTGTCGTAGGAGTTTCCCGTAAAGTTGAACGCCACCGGGTACGGCCGGTCCGGCACCTTGTGAAAGTGCGAGGGCTCTCCCGGAAGCTCGTTCCATTCCTTGCACGCGACCTGGCAGGCCTTGCAGCCGGTGCAGATCGAGGTGTCTACGAACATTCCCTTTGCCATTACGCAGCACCTCCTCTCTTGCCCGCGCGTACGTTGCAGGTGAATACCTTTCCTTCATGGATCGTAGACATTCGGGTCGGCAACAAGCGGAGTCAGGTTGTTCACCACGTCGCCCTCCGCCCGCGCCTGCCAGCCCCAATGCCAGGGAAGGCCGATCTCGTGCACCGTCTTTCCGTTGATCGTGAACGGCCGCATGCGTCGGGTCACGAGCGCCCGTGCCTGGATCTTGCCGCGCGCGGTCTCGATTGTCATGTACTCGGCGTTCTTGATGTCCTTTCTCGGCAGCGAGCTCTGGGGAAATCTCGCAGAACAGCTCGGGCATTAGTTCGGCAAGCCACGGCAGCCAGCGTGTCATAACGCCGGTCAGATGGTGCTCGGTCAGTCGGTAGGTCGATACTACAATGGGATACTTCGGGTCCGCGACCTCATGATAGGGATTTCCCGGCACCTTCCAGGTCTTCGCCACCGGGTTCGACTGCTGCTTGTAGAGCAGGTTCGTCACCGGCGACTCATAGGGCTCATAGTGCGTGGGCAGTAGGCCCGTCCACCAGGCCGCTCGGCGCAAAGAGCCAGGCCTTGCCGTCAGCTCGCATGATAAAGGCATCGTTCCCGCACAGCCAGTCGAAGCCGATGCCGTTGTCCTTGCCTCGGAAGTTTGGCGCTTTTGTAGGCTGGAAATCGATCCCTTCGCCGGAAGGCGCGACCCATTTGCCGATAATGGTCTTGCCATTGGCGTCCTTTGTGCCGCTGTCAGCATTCGGGTCCCAGTAGACGAGCTTCTTCTTTTCGGACCAGGGTTTTCCGCTCGGATCTGCAGAAGCGCGGTTGTACATGATGTGGCGATTTGCGGGCCAGGCAAAACCCCAGTTGGGAGAGATCCAGTTGTCTCCCTGACGGTTGCGCGCCCTGTTCATGCCTTCCTCGGGGATCACGCCGGTGTAGATCCATGCTCCGCATACGGTCGAACCGTCCTCCTTGCAATTGGCAAAGGAAGGGAGTGGCTTCTTGTCCTCCCAGGTGTAGCCGTTGATCTCTTTGAGCACCTTGTACGCCGAAGGCTCGTCCTTGATACGGAAGTTGGCTACTTCAGCGGGCTCGGGCTCGTAGTTCCAGAGAAGGTTCCTGATCGGCCAGTCATGATCTTTCGGGGAATTCGCGTACAGCTTCAGGAGCCGCTTGCCCAGATGGTAGGTGAACCAGATGTCGCTCCGCGCCTCGTCAGGCGGGTCAGCGGCCTTTTCATGCTGCTGCAGTAGTCGCTGGGTGTTCGTGAACGAGCCTTCCATCTCGGAGACCATGGCAGCAGGAAGGAAGAAGACCTCGGTCTTGATGTCCGAGGGCTTTACCTCGCCTTCCGTGACCTCGGGCGAGTTTCTCCAGAAGGCAGAGGTCTCGGTCTCGAAGTAAGTCGCGCACCACCATCCAGTCCAGTTTCGCCAACGCCTTGCGCTGGAAGCGCGCGTTCTGGCCGCCCACGGCCGGGTTCTGGCCCATGACGAAGAAGCCCTTGATCTTTCCGTTCATCATGTCCACGAACATCGGCAGATGGGAATGGTCGCCGGTGATCTTGGGATGGTAATCGTAGCCGTAGTCGTTCTCTTTTGTCGCCGCATCGCCCCACTGGGCCTTGAAGTAGGACACGGCGAACTTGGGGTAATTGCCCCAGTAGCTCGTCGAAAGCGGCACGGACTCGGTCAGGATGAAATCCTTGAATGTGTCGTGGTTCTTGCGCGCATCCGGCATGTTCAGATAGCCCGGTAGCGAGTGGTACAGCGTGGCGATGTCCGTCGATCCCTGGATCGTGGCATGGCCGCGCAGCGCCAGAACGCCTCCGCCGGGCCTGCCGATGTTGCCAAGAGCGCCTGGAGCATGCCTGCGGTGCGGATGATCTGCACGCCGACCGTATGCTGGGTCCAGCCCACGGCGTAGGTGATGTTCGACGTTTTGTCGCGGCCGGAGTTGTTCAGCAGCGTGTCAGCGACCTTGAGGAACTTCTCTTTCGGACAGCCGCAGATCTTCTCGACCATCTCGGGCGTGTATCTCTTGTAGTGCCTTCTGATGATCTGGAAAACCGTCTGCGGGTTCTTGAGCGTGGGATCTGTCTTGGGCCTTCCGGGCACGCGTTGCAGGAGAAGATCGGTGAAGGTCTTGGCTTCAGTCACAGCCGGCTGTGGCGCAGGATTTCGCTGGTAGGACCAGGTGGCGTTCGAGTAGGCCTTGCCGTCTTCCGAGAGGCCGGAGAAGAGGCCGTTCAGGTCTTCGGTGTCCTTGAAATCGGGATTCACGAGCGTGGCCGCGTTCGTATAGTTGACCACGTACTCTTTGAAGAACGGGTCCGTGTGCCAGCGCTTGCTGTTGATCACGTGATTGATGATCGCGCCCAGAAAAACGATGTCCGTGCCGGCACGGATGGGCGCATGGATGTCGCACATGGCAGAGGTGCGCGTAAACCGCGGGTCAACGTGCATCAGGACTGCGCCGTGGTCCGTTTTCGCTTTGAGCGGCCAGCGGAACGCGACGGGATGGCATTCGGCCATGTTCGAGCCCATGATCATGACCGCGTCGGAGTTGACGAGATCGCGGGGAAACGTCGTGGAACCGCCTCTACCGAAGGAGACCCCCAGACCGGGGACCGTGGAGGAGTGTCAGATCCGTGCCTGGTTCTCGAGGTAGACTACGCCCAGGGCATGCATCAGCTTCTGATGTGCGTAGTTCCACTCGTTGTCCATGGTCGCACCGCCGAGCGACGCAATGGCGTAGGTGTTCATGACGCGCTTTTTCACCGTGCCACCCTTGCCGTCGGGCATGTCCTGGTATTCGTTGAAGTTCGCGTCGCGGGTCTGTTTCGTAAGCTCTACGATGCGGTTCATGGCCCAGTCGAGCGATTTTTCTTCCCAGTGATCGCTCCCTGGTGCCCGGTACTTGACCCTGGTCCAGCGAAGGTCATTGTTTACGAGCTGGTAGGTGGCGGCGCCCTTAGGGCAGAGGGTTCCCAAGTTGATCGGGGAATCGGGATTGCCCTGGATGTCGATGATCTTGCCTTGGTCGTTCACTGTGACTATCTGTGCGCAGCCCACGGAGCAGTAGGGACAAACGCTCGGAACCTGTTTTCCTGTCTTGATTGGGACCTTTTGTGCCTGTTCCTGAGCCGCACCCACATTGGCTCCCATGCCTACTGCTTCTGCAGCAGCCACCATGCCGATGGCCCCTGAAGAGATTTTTATAAACTGGCGTCGAGTGACTTGCATAATTGAAACCCTGCCTCCTTCACAAGCGGCTATTCCGCATATGGATTAGAACACTGATCAGATCGACCTGATAGCACATAAGCCGTTTCGGAACGGTACAATACAGGTCGCTAACAAAGTAAGAAAGAATCATTGCGGTGGCCCGTAATCTTCTTTATGCTCCGTATGACCGTTCCCGGTCTAGAATTATTCGCAGTCTTCTTTGCTATTTTGCCAAGAATAACGCAAAAACAGCTTGACTATCAGCAAATTTTGACTTGTCAAAGCGATGAGAGCATTCGAGAACGTTACTAAACTACCCAATGCAAAAGAAGTTGCAACATCGGGTCTAATTCAAAGGGCAAACCAGATAAATCGTTGAGGAGCGAAACATTTTGGAAAGTTGCATACTGAAGAAGTTTAACGCGTCTATAAAGCGGTGTCAAGTACTCCTGTTTACTTTCTTTGATTAGAACCAAAGTAGTAATGTACTGCCCTTCGTAATAACTTGTATATGTCATAACGTGGTCTTGACTCTGCGCGTTCTTTACTCAAAAAACGCTCTAATGCCCCCTCCGTGTGTCATAATTAAATCAGGGAGGTGGCTTATCCGATGTTTGTTTCCACGAAAAGCGCCTTATGGTTTCTGATACTTGCGCTTACCATCCTTCTTTTCTTCCCGGTCATGTTCGCAGCCGAGGACGGTTATGCTCTCAAACGGCAACAGATGGTTGAACAGGACATCAGGGATCGCGGGCTCAAGGACCCTGTGGTACTCACGGTGATGCGCAAGGTGCCGAGACACTTGTTTATTGATGAATCGCTCCGGAGCCGGGCATACGGGGACCATCCGCTGCCGATCGGAGAAGGCCAGACCATCTCACAGCCTTATGTGGTAGCTCTCATGACCGAGGCGCTGCGGCTCAAGCCCGGAGACCGTGTCCTGGAGGTAGGAACCGGTTCAGGCTATCAGGCTGCGGTGCTGGCCGAGATCGTGAAGGCAGTCTATACCATCGAGATACGGAAAGCCCTAGCAGATCGGGCTGCGGAGAGACTTGCCGCTCTCGGATACCGGAATGTGAAGGTGAAATACGGCGACGGGTATTTTGGGTGGGAAGAGGAGGCGCCTTTCGATGCGATAATCATCACAGCTGCAGCAAACCACGTTCCTCCTCCGCTCATTAAACAACTCAAAGAGGGCGGCAGGCTGATCGTGCCGCTGGGGAGCACGGTCTATTTCCAGACTCTCACCCTCGCGACAAAGAGAAAAGGGGAGCTGGATGTTGAGCAAATCAGCCCTGTGGCCTTTGTTCCCATGGTGGGAGAGATGCAGAAGCGGTAGCAATTTTTTCAGAGATAGAGCGAGGATGCTGAGTCCGGTCAAGCTGCGGTTGATCCGATCTCGAATTTGAATGCAGGATGTATTGTGCAGATTTCATGTTGAAATCTTATATTGACCAACGGTCTAGCCATTGTTCGTACTACCTGGTCGGCACTTTCATGAAGTTGAAACTGATGAAGATTGCCGATTGAAATAAACAAAAGGGGTGACTTTTATAGACATCCCCCATCAAGCAAGCAAATAATGTTATTATTTACCAAAACCCTTTTAGAGAAGAATTTTCAAAACATGTTTCCCTCTAAAAACAGAAAAGGCAGGCGTTTGCCTGCCTTTTCTGTGGAAAATATTAGTTAGTATCCACCAGTAGATTTCTTTGGCATCGGAGTAGCCCAGAGTTTTGTAGCTTTCTTTTTGCCACCTTCCTCTTTGTATTGCACAGTAAGATGATCACCCACCTTCACATCTTTAATCAAGGAACCCGTCTCACAATCGAAGCCCGCCTCAACCGATCCACTCTTCAATGTAAGAGTGCCTTTCGCAACATCTACAGCGGTAACTTCTCCAGACATCTCCTTCTCCACCGCAAGCGCTACTCCAACAACGATTAACAGGACAAAGCCGATGAGAAAAAGCGATCTTAGAGCTTTCATAGGTACACCTCCATTTATTGTGATTTGTTTTGACCATACCAAAGAAGATACAATAAGTCTATCAGAGAAATAATATTTGTCAAGAGCTAGACCCAGGGTCGAATTCGAGAAATAGGTGTTTCGCCGAGAGCAAGGCCGACAGTCAACAGGTTCGCCCGGAGAAATATTAGGCTATCTATATCAGTCCATGAATCGGGGAAGCGGCAAACATATCTGCCGCACCTGCGAACAGAATCTGCATTGGCTCTCAGTAGCTGTAAAACCTGATTTGGGAACCCTCCGTCTTCAGATCGGGGACGATGTCAAGTGAAGAGTACATGGGGTAATCTGTATACTCTCATAAATTCCCCTGATTGCAGATAACGGGAAGGAGTCCACTTCCAGTGTGATTTGCTATTATTATTTCCCCTCGTGTGATCCAAATGTGTACTGGTACGCCAAGTAAGCCGAAACCTATTATCACCCTGAATGTCTCTTCCACTGGAAAAGAGCAGGTGGTGATCTTCTGTTAAATTCACAATTGCTCCCAAAGTAAACCCTGTTCGAGTTGTTCCGTCGTCCGTAGTCTTGGTTTGGCCGAACAATTCAGTACCGAGTGTCAGCATTTTGGATATTTCACGCTGCACTTGCAAGCCAAAAAACCAATAGTCTTTGTTCCCCATGCCGGGGTTTCTCCAGAAACCGCCGCCACCATAGGATTGCCACGGTCCCCAGCTCTTCTGAAGCCAAAGAGGAACGAAGTACGTGGTATGTCCCCCTCCCAACCCCTTATCGCTATCACCCGTAGACAGTTCCACGAGAGAAAATGTGCCTACCATGAAGTGGACATCTTCATCGTTATTAAATCGATATTTGACTCCAACCTCTGTGTCTCCATACCCGCGTTGAGTGGAAGCTCCCTCTGGTTTGTTGAAATCATAGGGAGCGATCAGGTGGAGCATCACATTAGGTACGATTCCATAGTTCAACTCAATATGCGGAGCGGTGCCAGATGTTACATCCTTATCTTTTTCATACTGCGTGGCTATGTAAAACTCTCCATGATTATGATCGACAGGCTCCGGGTCGTCTGTGCGGAACGGTGGCCCAGCCCAAGACTTACCAAAGCAAATCATGAGGAAAAATAAACTTACTACGATACTCTTTGCCATGCGAGGTCCAAATATGAACAACCGATGAAATCTCTTCTTATAACAAATCGACAATTATCTTACTGAAACGATCTCTCTTCATGATATTATTTCTCATTGTCAATAACTGGCTTAGCGCACCTAAATCCAGGTGCCATCTATAACAAATTCAAAACATAATATGCAGTTTCGGGGATTTCTCATTGAATGCAGATTTCAGGCAGTTATTCTCACTAACCGAATATATCATAAAATCAATATATCATACAGTAGTTTTCAATTCGTTACCCATGAGACTCAAGGATTCGGACATCATCGGTTGTTAAGAATAGATTTTATTATTTCTCTGCGGTGAAAGTCCATCCCCAACGCATTACCCAAAAAGCCAAGAGATACATCGCTGCGCCGGTGATAAGCACTGTTTGATATCCTGCGGACAAGGCAAGCATGACCGCGAGGACCGGGGAGAGCACTGAGAAGCAGCCGTTTACTGCCCATGCCCAGGGGATGAGCCGGGGATAAGTTGAGCCGAGGACCGAGATGCCGAGAGGGAAGGGAATACCCATAAGGATGCCAGCGGGCATGAGGATGACAAAGGCGAGGATGATCTTTACCAGCAGAGAATGACGGCTCATGGATACTATAGTCCCGGGCAGCATGATACTGTAGACAACAGCGAGAGCCGCAAGGACGAGGAGGACGCGGGGACTTTTGAGCGTCCTGCTACGCCGGCTCATCAGGCTCCCGATTCCTGAGCTGATCAGGACCGAGGCTATGACCGTACTGGCCGCGTATGCCGGGTTCTCGAGGCTGAGGATCATTTTCTGGATAAATGCGATCTCGAAGAACAGATATCCTAAACCGAGCAGGGCGAAATATGAGAGGCTGCGAAAGGAGTTCTTCACCTCATTAGCGGCTACGGCTCTCTTGAGCGTCAGGAGAGGCAGGAGGATCAGGATCATGCTTACGATGAGGACCTGAACAAAAAGGACTGGAAGGAGGTAGCCCTCTTCGATGAAATACTGCCATTTCTCTCCCATTACCTGGTAGATCGCTTTGATGTTCTTTACCTTCAAATAATAATGGAAGAAGGGTCTTTCATCAGAGACCGGTTGTATGTCGAAGAGGTAATCAGCCATGAACCGGTCCCGCGTTTCCTTGCTCATCAGGCGCAGGAAGGCTTCCGCATATTCGTTCCCCGGCATTTTTATATGGACATTGCTCTCGTCCGGTCTGATGCCGGGGTAATACACCAGGTCAAACCGTTTCTCGCGCGCAAACGTCTTGATCCGTCGGATGTCCTCCGGGATAAGGGCTGATCTTTTCATGACTATGGTCAGGGTGTCCCAGCTCCGTATGGCGGCGATATGCTGGGAAATATCCCTGATGCCGAACACGTCCGCGGACTGGGCCAGGGTCGCAAGCAGGCGAAGTTCCGATCTCGGTGGCGGAATGATATAGAGATTAAGCGAGAGGAAGCCCTCGCGCTTCAGGTGGCCCAGATACTGTTGGAAGGCCTCCACGGTGAAACGGTAATCCTCGGCGAAACCGAAGGTCGCGGAAGGTAATGATCCCATGAACGAGAGGTCGATAAGGTCGAACTCCCTGTCCGTGGCTGCAAGCCACGTGCGCCCAAGCCCGCTCCAGGTATTTTCCTCATAGATGCTTGATGCATGCTCCCTGCCATATTCCCGCACAGCGTGTATAACGAGTGGATTTGAGTCTACGGCAGAGATAGTTCGTGCTCCGAACTGTCGGGCCGTGAGGAGTGCGAGACCGGCCCGTGGTTCGATGATGAGTACGTCATTGTTGCTGCCGAGAAGGTAGGTGAGGCTCGAGGGGAGGGAGCGGATGAAGGCGAGCCTGCTGCTGTCTGCAGCGTCGGTCATGGCGTAAATGTCGCCTGCATCAACCGCAACCCCTGTCTGCTCAGGCAGCGCCTCGAGGTACGCAAAGCTCAGGCCTGGTGCGAACCTGACGGCAGGGCTTTTGAACAAGTCGACGCGCGAGTACGGGCTGTACGCTGTGCCGAGGCGCTCAGCGCCGGGAAACTGCAAGGCGAGCGCGAAAGGCTTGTAAGGCGATATTCTGGGCTGGATAACCGCCGGATGCATGAAAAGGACAGCCATATTTAAGGAGAGGAGCAGCGCTGAAACAGTCCGCGTCTTCCTGTCGACTTGGTACAGGAGCCCTGTGGCAAGGAGCGAAGAGATGATGAACACGCTCGTCTCGGGTCCGCCGAGGGAGAGAAGCCAAACCATGGCGATCGCTCCGGCGCCGGCCCCCAGAAGGTCCGAGGCGTAGATAGCCGTCGCTTCACGGGACATCGTGGAATAGGCAATCGAGACGATCAGTCCGAAGCAGAAGAACGGAATGCAGAGAATGACATAGTAGAGGCTTATGAAGAGTATCTGTATCCTGTCCCAGGAAAGCCTTGCCGGATCAAAGGGTACGGCGTTGGCAAGGAAATAGGATGCGGGAATGCTTATAGCTAGCATGAGTGCATACCGTGGAACCTTGTGGATGTTTTTCAGGCTTGGAAAAACCGAGAGCACGGTACCGCTGGCGCTGATGCCCAGCATGGCGATGCTGATGACCATGAAAGCGAAGTGATACCAGAGGGAGATGGAAAAGGCCCGCATGAGCGCTATTTCATAGGAGAGGCTTGCGAACGAGGCATTAAATATAAACCTCAGAAAAGCGCGGTTGTCATCCCCGGATCTCTCCATGTGCTGATTCTAGCATAAACGGGGAGGATGATCTGCAGAGAGGTCTGTCATATTTACATTTTGGGGAAATAGTACATCATTCGGTTGAAACATGTCATACAGGTTGATCATCTCCTGCAGTACGGCAGAAAGTTGTCGTGCCTTTTTCTGCGGGCCTTCGTTCAGCGCCGCAAGGAGCGGTTCGCAGAAATACCACGTGCACTTGAACGGACGGAGCCACCGCGGCTTATCACAGCCCCGAGGCCCCATGAACTGGCAGGGGCCTTCCAGCGGTCTCGCCTCATCACGCCGCGGGACCTCGACACCCAGCGCATGCAAGTAAAGAATGTCCCTCTCCTGATGCATTCCGTGTTTCTGCCTGCAGCAGATATTGATGCAGTCCGGGCAAACCTCCCTTGTATATTTCTCGATGAGCGACGAGGACTCGATCAGGAGTTGCCTGAGCTTTTCTGCGATAACAACGCGGGTCTCCATCATGGCACGTGAAAGAAGATGTTCTCAAGCGACAGGAGGGACATGATGAGGAATAGGTATATATTGATCTTATTGAATAGTCCGGAAGACAGCGTCGCCGCAGGCTGCCTTTGCGCCAGAACCCTCCCGTTCCAAACGAGCCACGCGGCCGGAGGGATGAGAGAATAATACACCAGTGGAGATCTGATCGTCCCGTAGAGAGGAAGCAGCAGGCAGGCGACGCTAGCGGAAAATATCCAGACGAACGTCACGCGGGATATCTGCGCTGTGTTCAAGATGGCGGCAAGAGATGGAAGGCCCGCCTTTTGATATTCCTCGCCGCGGCGGATGATCAGGAGCCAGAAGTGCGGAATCTGCCACATGAAAAATACAAAACAGAGGGCAAGGAGACGGACATCGACGAGAGCGCCCCCTGCGGTGGACCACCCAATGGCGGGGGGGATCGCACCGACTAAGGCCCCCGGCACGGATGCAAAGGCCGTGATCCTCTTGAGATGAGTATATATGCCGTTATACCAGAGAAAAGCGAAAAGACCTAGCACCGTTGCCGTCACCTTTCCCGCAACCACGAGCAGGAGCAGCCCCGAGATCATCAGAACAAGGGCAAGAGATAGGGCCTGTGCAGGGGTGATGATACCGGAGGGAAGTGGCCGTTGACGCGTTCTTTCCATCTTCGCATCGATGTCCTGCTCCTGGTACTGGTTCAAAGCAGATGCGCCACAGGCCAGGAGAAAGACCGCTGCAGCGGGAAGAAGTACGCCGGTAATCCGGTGATAGGGGGCGAGAAAAAAGCCTGTCACCGCAGAGCAAGCGGTAAAGAGGGAAATGTTTACCCGGCAGAGCGTGACATATGGCTTTATCTCAAACATGATATACCACTTCTATTCTCGCAGAGCCCGCAACGATCGCACGGGTTAAGATTCATGGTCCAAAATTCACGATCAGAATTTTGCGACCCTATCGTCTTAGTGCGAAACAGGCCTTTCGGGGTTTTTTGTTGACAAAGAATCCAATGCTCATCGCAGTAACTACGAAACTGCCGCGCTCCCTGCGGAAGCTCGCAATGACGCTGCAACGTCTGTTAATGCGTTAGTATTGGGTTGCTACTTCAAACTCTTTATATACTCGATGATTTCATCAATTTCTTTATCCGTCAGCTGTCCCCGCAGTGACGGCATGATTGGCGAAAACCCTTTGACCCGGTCGAGCTCAGGCTGGAGCAACGTCTGTTTGATGAATGTCTCATCAACCACGATCTCCCGTTCTTTGCCATCGCGGATCACGGTCTCCTTCTTTCCAAACACACCCTTGAACGTGGGCCCGATCTTCGGCGTTCCGTCCGTCGTATGACACGCGACACATCCTTTTACCTGGATGAGTTCGGACCCCTTTTGTCCGGGGGCTTCCGTTTTTGCAGTCGATTTTTCTGCTGCCTTTGCTGCCGGTGCTTTCCCGTCCGGTTTTTTCCCCTCTGCCAGGGCCGCCTTCTTCTCGCCCTGGTACCAATCATCGAAATCTTTCTGCGAGCATGACCTCAACCTTCGTGATCATGGCCGAATGCGCGACGCCGCAGTATTCGGTGCAGAAGAGGTCATAAGACCCTACCTCGTCCGGCAGGAACCAGAGGTGCGTCTCCATACCGGGCACGCAATCTTCTTTGATGCGATACGCGGGGATATAGAGGCTGTGGAGCACATCGGCAGACGTGATTAAAAGCTTCACCGGCTTTCGCAGCGGCACCCTGAGCACGCTGTCCTGTCTCCCATTCTCGTAGGTAAACAGCCACGACCACTGGCGGGCCGTGACCTTCACGGGCATGGCATCAGGCGGAACCGTGCGCATGTACTGAAAGCCCTTCCAGCCCGCGAAGAAAATGAGCAGCACGAGGATGGTGGGAATCACGGTCCAGAGGATCTCGATCGTGAGATTATCTTTCACGTCTTCGGGCTTGGGATTCCTCTTGCGGCTGTACCTGATCACGAAGTAGATCATTACCGCCGTATTCAGAAAGAGAAAGGTAAGCGCAATACCCATGATGAAGTAGAAGACCCTGTCTGCGGGATTCGCTAGATTCGGCCAGCCGGTTACCATAGTTCCACCTTTGGTGATGTACAGAGTTCAAAGTACCGAGTACACATACCCGGCTACCGGTACCAGATATCAAAAAATGTAAGCCCGATGATGATCGTTATCGTCGCGATGGGGACGAGAAACAGCAGTTTGAAAAACATCTTTTCATACTTCAGGTGCATGAAGAACCAGAGCACGAGGCTCGCCTTCGTCGAGGCGATCAGAAGGTTGGCGAGTATGCTCCATTCGCCCATGCGCATTTGGGCGGCCTTGATGGTCACGCCGGTGAGAACGAGAAGCGCGAGCCAGATCAGGACGAAGGTCTTTGTGCTGACAACAATGTATTTTTCCTGTTCCTTTTCCTTCATGAGAAGTGCACCCCCGAGGGTCTACGGCAGCGCTTCGCCGCAATGACTGCAGCGCTCAGGCGAGAGGAGCGACCATCGGTAGAGTTCCATCCCGAACAGCTTCATCGGCCTGAGTAATACCGGCATCCTGCATCGGGGACACCGGGCCAGGAACGCGTAGAAAACGTACAGAACAACGCTCAGGATAAAATACGCCACGATCATCAGGTGGCCCCCCTGGAAGCTCCAGACTCCGAACCCCAGGAGAAAGAACAGGAGCAGCCAGACCATAACGACAATCTTGCATTTTGTTCTTCGATTCACAATAACGATAACGGCACTCACGTGATCAGATAGAACAGCGGGAACAGATAGATCCAGATGACGTCCACCAGGTGCCAGAAGAGTCCGGTGTTCTCCAGCTTTATAAAGTCCGCGCTCGATATAACGCCCCGCGAGCGTCAGGATGAAGGTTGAAGCAGATGATCCCGACCCCGATCAGCACATGGAGGCCATGAATGCCCGTCATGACGTAGTAGAGCCCGAAATAGAGGATCTTGCCGTGGCTCATGGCGAGCAGTTCGGGAGAGTTCGGGTAGATAACCGTGCTGGATATGGTCGCTCCATTCGAAGATATTTGTTCACCAGGAAGGCCAGACCGAGGATAATCGTCGCGGCCTGGTAGACCAGGGAGCGGGTTCTGACGCCCTGCTTGACCGCCGATATCGAAAGCGCCATGGTCAGGCTGCTCGTCAGCAGGATAACGGTGTTGACGGCTCCGAGCACAGGCTCATTTCCTTCGCGGCCTCGTGAAATTCCTGCGTATGGACCGACGCGGTAGATGGAGTAGAGCAGGAACATGCCGCCGAAGAGCAGGATCTCCGTGAACAGGAAGAGCCACATGCCGAGCTTGGCGCCGGTGTAGTCGCGGTGTTCTGTGTGAGTAAGTTCGGTCATAAGTGATGACAATCCTAAATACGAGATCAAGTCAAATTTTAAACAATACCAAATAATCGATAATACTAATTTTTTTACTTCTGAGCTTCGCGCTTGCTCTCACCTGTACGTATACGGTCCCTTCGTGACCTCGGGGATCTTCTCGAAGTTCTCCGTCGGCGGCGGCGAGGACGTCTGCCACTCGAGCGTCGCCCCTCCCCAGGGATTGTCCCCGGCCTTTTCGCCCGCGAAGAGCGAGCGGATCAAGATTGTAGAACATGATGAACAGGCCCATCGCGAGGATCCAGGACCCGATGGTCGAGACCAGGTTCGGGGCGTTGAACTTCGGCAGGTAATCGTAATAGCGCCGCGGCATGCCCTGCCAGCCCAGGACGAACATGGGGAAGTAGAGCATGTTGAACCCGATGAACAGGAAGACCCACGCTAGCTTTGCCAGATGCTCTTCGTACATCCTGCCGAACATCTTGGGAAACCAGTAGTGGAGCGCCGGCGAAGAAGGCGAAGCCCGTGCCGCCGAACATGACGTAGTGGAAGTGGGCCACGATGAAGTAGGTGCCGTGGACGTGGACGTTCGTGGCAAGCGCGCCCTGCACGAGCCCGGTCAGCCCGCCGATGGAGAAGAGGAAGATGAAGCTGAGCGCGATAGAGGAGGGGCGCGTCCAGCTGGATCGAGCCCTTGTACAGGCTCGCGATCCAGTTGAAGACCTTGATGCCGCTCGGGACGGCCACGAGGAAGGTGAGGAGCGAGAAGATGATCCGCGCCGTGTCGCTCATGCCGCTCGTGAACATGTGGTGGCCCCAGACGAGGTAGCCGACGAAGGCGATGGCGAGGCTCGAGAAGGCGATGGCCTTGTACCCGAAGATGTTCTTGCGCGCGAACACGGGGATGATGTCGGAGACCACGCCCATGGCCGGCAGGATCATGATGTAGACCGCCGGGTGCGAGTAGATCCAGAACAGGTGCTCGAAGAGGATGGGGTCGCCGCCCTTGGCCGGGTCGAAGAAGCCGACGCCGAAGAAGCGCTCGACGATGATCAGCAAGAGCGTGATGGCGATGACCGGCGTGGCCAGGAGCTGGACCCAGGCCGTGGCATAGAGCGACCAGGTGAAGAGCGGCATGCGGAACCAGGTCATGCCCGGCGCGCGGAGGCGGTGGATCGTCGTGAGGAAGTTGATCCCCGTGAGCGTCGACGAGAGCCCGATCAGGAACACGCCGAAGACCGCGAGCGAGACGTTCGTGCCCGTGCGGATGCTGTAGGGCACGTAGAAGGTCCAGCCCGTGTCCGGCGGGCCGCCGCCGGTAAAGAGGGACGTGACGGCAATCGCCCCGCCGATGATGTAGAGCCACCAGGAGAGGAGGTTGATCTGGGGGAAGGCAACATCGCGCGCGCCGATCTGGAGCGGCAGATGAAGTTCCCGAGCGACGACGGGATGCCGGGGATGATGAAGAGGAAGATCATGATCACGCCGTGGAGCGTGAAGAGGGCGTTGTAGGTCTGGGCGCTGTAGAAGTGCATGCCCGGAGCGAATGAGTTCGAGCCGCATGGTGAGGCCGAGCGCATACGCCCACAAAGAAGAAGGCGAGCGTCGAGACGAGGTAGAGGAGGCCGATCCGCTTGTGGTCGGTCGTGAAGATCCATCCGAAGATGCCCGGGATACTTGCCCGGAGTATTGTAGAAGCTCTTTTCCATATAGTGCAAACCACCTCAAAAAAATTTTTACCGCGGAGGACGCGGAGGAAAAGAATCAACAAATTATTCTTTAAGAGAAAGGGAGAATAATCTTCCCCTCCATTTCCCCTTATGGTGTTCCGTGCTTCTTTTTTGTCGAGATCACAAGATACGCAAAGAACGATGCAACGAACAGGACCATGACGGTCGCCGTCACTTTCAGGATATTGAACACGTAGGACTTCTTGAGCGGATCGTAGCTGAAGCAGTACATGAGCGCCTTGCGTCCAGGCGATCCCACTTTGCCCTCCGCGGCCTCGGTCAGCGCCATGGTCACTTCAAAAGTCAGGAAATTTATGCCCTCAAGGTAGCGCACGATCTTGCCGCCGGGCGCGACAATGACGATCGTAACGGGGTGGGAGAAATCGTGCTCTCCGTCCCGCTGGAACTTAAAGCCGATGGAATCAGTAAATTTCTTTATATTTCCGGCATCGCCGGTCAGAAATTCCCAGGAGTCTCCAGGAAAGGGCTTGCCGATGGCCTTGAGATAGTTTACTTTTTTCTCAGCCGCTATCTTCGGTGTATCTTTATCGTCGAAGCTGAGCGTTATCACCTGAAAATCTTTGCCGGGTTTTAGGAGTTCGAGTTTCCCCAGCACCTGTGCCAGACCGGTGAGGAGCATGGGGCACTCGTGCATGCAACTTAGATAGATAGGAGCGATGATCGTGGGCTTATCAATGTGGGTTTTCAGATCGATTTTTTTGCCACGCTCATCGGTGAACATGGAGTCCGCAGGCACGTACTCCCCCAGTTTTTCATCGAGCGCAATGTCTGCCTTGGTGGCCGTGGTCTCGTGACCGAAGGCAACGTTCGCCAAGAGCATACTTGTAAGCAAAAAGAAGTAAGACTTCCTCACCGCCAACTCCTGTATCGAGAATTTTGTTTGGAGGGATTTTGTTGCGCCGGATTGAGACAAGCAAATACTTTTCTATAAGCATAGCGTAAAAACTAAAAAAGTCAAGCCGATAGGGGCTGAGATAATGATCCTCCGCTGCAGGACACCCCCCGGCAAACCATCAAAGCGCTCTTGCGATCAACACTGCATTCGTCCCCCCGAAGGCAAAGGAATTGGACATGACCGTTTTGATATCCACGCCGAATCTGCCGCTATTCGGCACGTAATCAAGATCGCAGGCCGGATCAGGCACTCTGAGGTGGGCAGTCGGAGGAATCGCCCCGTTCTTCATGGCAAGGACTGCAGCCACGAATTCCACAGCACCCGCTGCACCGAGCAGGTGTCCGTGCATTGATTTGGTAGAACTGACAGGAATCGCATAGGCCCTCTTACCGAATGCCTCTTTCAGGGCCTGCGTTTCTGCAAGATCGTTTGTAGCGGTAGCTGTGCCGTGGGCATTGATGTAATCGATTGCATCAGGTCCGATCCGTGCTTCATTGAGGGCTAGCCGGATAGCCCTCACCTGGCCGGCCGCGGACGGTCTGACGATATGGGTGGCATCCGCGGACGAGCCATAGCCGATAATCTCTCCGAACATTGTGGCGCCCCTTTTTTGTGCGTGTTCCATTTCCTCCAGTACCAGGAGCGCGGCGCCTTCTCCCAGAACAAACCCGCTTCTGTCCTTCGCGAAGGGTTTGCATGAAGCGGATGGGTCATCGGGATCTTCGGCAGCCAGTACACCGAGGGACTCCCAGGACTTAAAGGAACCATAGGTGAGGAGACATTCCGTTCCCCCGGCAAGCATGACGTCGCAATATCCCGCCTTAATCTGACGAAAGGACTCGCCGATCGCTACAGCGGACGAAGAACAGGCCGTGGAAAAAGTGAGGCAGGGCCCCGAGAGGCCGTACTGGATGGAAACGTGGGAAGCCGGCGCATTGCTCATAATTTTCGTGACAAATAAAGGATTTACCCGCGAAGCTGCATTCTTATAGAGTTGAACGAATAACTCATCGAGCGACGGGGACCCTCCCATACCCGTACCGAGGTAGACCCCTGCGCGGTTCTTCTCCTCCTCGTCCAGAGTGATTCCGGAATCATCCCATGCTTGCGACGCTGCTGCGAGCGCCATCAGGGTAACCCGGTCGAGAGCCCTGATCTGTTTTTTTGAAAAAAAATCGGCGGGAGAAAAGTCCGCCTCCGCTGCGATTTTTACGGAGAGTTGAGATGAAAAATCAGACGTCATTCTCCGGACGCCCGATGTTCCAGCCATAAGATTTGAGAAGAAGACGTTAGTCCTGTTGCCGACGGGAGAAATGACTCCCATGCCTGTAATCGCCACCCGTTTCAACAGTCACTCCTCATGTTCAGACCGCGCCGTGCTGTTCTGCCGCCAGTTTATCAATGACGTTCACTACGTCCTGGATGGTTACAATGGTCACCTCACGGTCAGATATTTTTATCTTGAATTCTTCCTCGAGTGAGAACATCAATTCAACCTTGTCGAGGGAGTCAAGGCCGAGACGTTCCAGCGTTGCATCGGGGGTCAGCATATCTTCCTGCATGTCGATCTTCTCAAGAACAATTTTTTTGATTCTCTGCCACGAGTCCATAGGGCTGTGCTCCCGTATTGCGCGGTCCGAAAGTGAAATGGAAGGTAGTGCCGGACTCTGTATGAATGTAAAACACTACACAAAAACATCTTAAAAGTCAAACCGAAAGAGTTCAACAGGAGTTCAAAAAAACTGTTCTTGACACGACGAACATATCCTGTAATATTTAACTATAGCCTCACTCGTGTTTGCCAGCCTTTTCCCGCAAACGCTAAAGCCCATGAACGTCCTCATTATTGCGACAAATAGGAGCACCTTTCCTGTGCCCGTGATGCCTATTGGCGCATGTATGGTTGCGGAAGCTGCGGACCTTGCAGGCCACACGGTCAGAGTGCTGGACCTCATGTTCGCATCTGATCCCCTGCGTGCGATAGAATCTGCACTCCGAAAAGCGTCCTGCGATATCATCGGGCTGTCGGTGCGGAATATCGACAATAACGACATGCGGGAGCCAGCATTTTATATTGCTGATTTGCTTCCTCTTGTCGAGGCTATTCGCAGATTGACAAGGGCGCCCATAATTCTGGGCGGGGCTTCGCTCATGGTCATGCCTGAAGAGATCCTTCGTGCTACCGGCGCTTCGTGCACGGTGCTCAATGATGGGGAAGTCGTGTTCCCCCTGGTGCTGCAAAAATTCTCGAGCGGTGAAGCCCTCGGAAATCTGCCGGGGATCGCGTATTTTGAAAACGACGTGTTCAGGAAAAATATGTCTGCGTCAACGGGATTCTCCGACGAGTTCATGGTACCCCGGTATCACCGCTGGATCGACGTAGGCTCATACCGTTCGCGGTTGGCGACGGTACCGCTCCAAACCAAACTCGGCTGCCAGTTTCAGTGCAGTTACTGCACGTACCGCAAAATAGAGGGGAATGCGTACCGTTTGTCGGACCCTCAGCAGGTGGCGAAAGCTGCCGAACGGCTTGCGTCATCGGGACTACGGGACATCGAGTTTGTTGACAGTGTCTTCAATGCTCCCTATGACCATGCGATGGCTGTTTGCGAGGCCCTTGCCCGCGTTCGGCTTCCCGCCCGCTTTCAAAGCATGGACGTGAACCCGCTCTTTGTAGACGACGAACTGTTCTCCGTCATGGAGCATGCGGGTTTTGCGGGCATCGGCATGACCGTGGAGAGCGCGTCCGATCAGGTTCTCCGGGGACTCAGAAAGGGCTTTACCTCCCGTCATGTACATGCTGCGGCCGAGACCGTGCGACGCCACCGTCTACCATGCCTCTGGATATTCATGCTTGGCGGGCCGGGAGAGACCGAGGAAACGGTCAAGGAAACGCTTCGCTTTGCTGAAACCCAAATCCGTCAGCAGGATGCGGCATTCTTTACCATCGGCATTCGGATCTATCCTGGTACGGAGCTCGAAACGACCGCGCGGAAACAGGGAGTGTTGTCAGCATCAACGGCGGAGATGCTGTCGCCGGTGTTCTATGTATCGCCCGACGTGGACAGGGTATGGATTGAACAGCAGGTGAAAGCCTCTCTCAAACGAAATATGAATTTCATGAGCGCCGTTTCTCTCAACGTTCCTTTTTTTCCGCTGATTCATCGGTTTGGATATTGGCTTGGGTTCAGAACGCCGCTTTGGCGGTACACGCGCTCCATTAGGAGGGGACTTCGGTTTATAGGGATGGATGGGTAATTAATAAATTTCAAAACCCAAATATCACATAACGAATAGATGCCATTGTTCAAACGCCAACAATCAGACTACTTAGGAATCGGAATTGGCTTTTTTGGATTTTGGATTTGTGATTTGGAATTTGTTCATTGCAAATGGTTCCAGCATCTCGGGCTAGAATTTTGAGTTTTATTTAAGAAAGCGGACCTTTATTTATGCACTCGCAAAATGCCCATATTGCTTCGGTGGCGGTCGCGACGCCGCCCTTTACCATGGATCAACGTGATCTCGAACAGCTCGCCCAAAAGCATTATAAAGGCAGATTGAGCTCTCGGAGCCTGTCGCTCATCCGCGCGCTCTTCTTGCATCCGAGCATCAAACGGCGAAACTTCGCGGTCGACAATGTCGAGAGCCTCGTGGATGAAGACTTGGACGCGCGCGTTACACGCTTCACGTTCTGGTCTTTGGAACTTTCAGCACAGGCGGTCAAACAGGCGCTTGCACAGGCCGGCCTAGACACCGGTGATGTTGATGGTTTGGTCGTCAACACCTGCACCGGGTACATCTGCCCGGGTATCTCAACTTACCTGATTGAAAAACTGGGCCTTTCGCGCAGCGTGCGCGTGTATGATCTCGTTGGGAGCGGCTGCGGCGGTGCGATCCCCAACCTGGAGATCGCCCAGTCCCTGTTGGCACGCAATGGAGACGGCGTGGTCGTGAGCGTTTCCGTAGAGATCTGCTCAGCGACATTTCAGATGGAGGACAACCTCAGCCTGCTGCTGTCGAACACGTTGTTCGGCGACGGGGCAGCTGCGGCTGTGCTCTGGACGAGACCCGTGGGATATGAGCTCGTGGCCTCGGCGAGCCGTTATGTGCCCGAGCATCGCGATACTATACGCTATATTCACAAACATGGCCAGCTCTACAATCAGCTTTCGCTTAAGTTGCCGGACCTTGTCCGGAAAGCCGCAGCGCAGGTCGTAGCCGATGTGCTGAAGCCACGGTCGCTCAAGCCCGCGGACATCAGGCATTGGGCTCTCCACAGCGGCGGAGAGAAGATCATCAACGCGGTTCGGGACGAGGTCGGGCTGTCTGAAGAGCAGGTGAGTGCTACGCGCACGGTATTGGCCGAGCACGGCAACATGTCATCGCCCACGGTCTGGTTCGTGCTGCGTGAGATCGAAAAGCGGGGAATCGCACCAGGCGAGTGGTGCATCATGGTAGCCTTCGGCGCCGGTCTTTCGGCCCACTCGTTTCTCTTGCGAAAACGATAGCGCAGGCGTGAGGGTGCTTACGGGTCGGGATGCAGCGAAACACTGTACGCATGCACCTCTTGGCTAGCTCATGGTGGTCTTGTAACGGAAGCGCGGAAAGGGTATACTTCAAGTCACAATGAACCCGAAAAAAACCGAACACTGCATGGTCTGTGGTTCACTCCTTGAGTATCTGCAACAATCTGAGCAGTTGACCTGCTCCTCCTGCGGGAACCGCGAAGGAGCTTCTATAAAATGCCCTCAGGGACATTTTGTCTGTGAGGCGTGCCATAGCCGGGACTCCCGGAAGATGATCGAGGATATCACGTTCACGACGCTGCTGAAGGATCCCGTTGAAATTGCCGAACTCATGATGGGCCATCCAGCGCTCCCCATGCTCGGCTGCGAACATGCCTTTATCGCGGCCGGAGCGCTGCTCGCGGCGCTCCGGAACTCACCATATGCAAAGGTCACCGACCAGGACATTCATGAGGTATTCGACAGGACTGCAAAGCAGGCCGTAGGCGGATATTGTGGCCTTACCGGGGTCTGCGGCATTGCACCGGCTGTCGGTGCGTGTTTCTCGGTGTTCCTCGGTTCACGGTGCGGCTCGGACACGGAGCAGAAAATAACCATGGATGCCGTGATCAAGGTTTTGCAGGGCATCGCCGATCTTACTGGGCCGAGTTGCTGCAAGGCCTACGTGCGCTCGGCGCTCGTGGCTGCCGTGGCAATCTTTGCCGAGCGGTTCGGAATCGTGCTCCCGGTCGCGAAGGTCGCGATACTCTGCGAGGACAGCAGCAGGCATCCGCACGGGTGCCGCGAAGAGAATTGTCCCTATTACCATAAGCCGAGCAGAGATATTTTTACCGACGCCATCAATATGTCGGCTACTGTCTGTCATTCCTGAAAGCCTGTCTGATCCGTCCGGTCCGGATGGATCAGGCGGGGCGGTTACCCCACCCTTCATGGATGCTCTTTTCATAACAATAAATTGCAGGAAAAATACTTGACAAAAACAGTCCTATATTATATTTTAGAAGATATTGGAATTGTTCTAAATTATTAAGCTTCAGAAAAGGAGGATGACCATGTGTATGGATTATGCAAAAAAATGCAAGTGCGGAGCCCGATCCGCGAGTTTCAATTTTAAGGATTCACTCCTGCCCGGCGAGGTCATCACTGAATTATATTGCCCGGCATGCTCGTCCGGCGTGCAGCACGATTCCCGGACCATGATGCATGACAACGGCTGGGTCCTGCACTTTGCGATGGATATAGCGAGGTTCGTTCTCAATAAGCTCCCGGTCCCGGCCTCCGGGATCACCCCCGAGTACCTCTTTGATGAGGGGTATTGTTCCTGGCGGGGGGTCACGCCGACCGACCATATTGACTCGCTCCGCGAGCGGGAGGAGATCCTTAAGTACGCGAAAACCGACCCGAAACGGTACTTCGAAGATCTGAAGAATTGGGGCAACAAGCGGATGGAGCGCTTGGCACGGGAAGGCTGGAGAAAGGCGCGCGAAGGGGAACCAGTTCATTTATAGAGTATCACCAACGCCGAACGGAGTGGAGGACGCCATGGATGTCAGCGTCGAGAAGGTCCCCGGAGGCTTCAGCGTCGACGGGCTTGAGTTGAAGAACGGGAAGTGCGGGTGTACATCGGTATTGCCGTGCTGTTACAGCTGGTCGAAGATCAAGCGCTCTGGGAATGCATTCGCCTATGTGGGTAAGGCCACCAGCCCTGATAGCAAGGAGAACTTCAACTGGAGCTATGCCGTAAAAAAAGGAGACTATACCGTTGAAGTCAATATGGAAGATGCGCGGGATAAAAAAATATTTTCAGGGTATTATCCTCCGCGCATCGAGGAATGGATGGAAAAGGGCTGGGAGGTCGTGAAGAAAGAGGGCGTACGTGAAGATTTCAACGTGTGGCGCTGCTCGGCCTGCAGATGGCTCTACAAGGAACAAGTGCAGAAGGTCCTGTTTGAAAGCTTGCCCGGCGACTGGAAATGTCCCGTGTGCAAGGTTGGCAAAGAATCCTTTGAAAGGGTCGCATAGACAACAGGGAGATGAAGGGATGACAAAAACAGGGTTAAACTACCGGTGCCCTGTCTGCGGGGAATGAAGTGGTCATCGCCAGAAATTCCGGCGGCAATCTCATATACTGCGGTTAGGCCTTAGTGGAGATCGGTTAGGGTTTCACATATTCACTGTAATTCTCGAGAACAGCGGGTTCTCTCAGCAACTCTATTGTATTCTATTATCACATCTATTAATCAGGAGGAGGTCTTATGTCAAAGACAGAACAAAATTTGAAGGATGCATTTGCCGGTGAGTCTCAGGCGAACAGGAAATACCTAGCGTTCGCGCAGAAGGCTGAGACCGAGGGTCATACGCAGGTCGCAAGGCTTTTCAGGGCCGCCGCAGAGGCCGAGACGGTCCATGCCATCAATCACCTGCGGGAGCTTGGTGGTATCCAGTCCACGGACAAAAACCTGAACGCGGCACTGAGCGGAGAGTCCTACGAATTCCAGAAGATGTATCCCCAGATGATTGCCGACGCAAAGGCGGATGGAATTCAGGGCGCTCTGCGGTCATTCACCCTCGCGAATGAAGTGGAAAAGGTCCACGCCGCGCTGTATGAAAAGGCCATCAAGAACCTCGGTAGGAGCGTGGACGCGGATTACTGGGTCTGCCAGGTCTGCGGGTACACGGCCGAGGGCGAGGCGCCCGACGATTGTCCCGTCTGCAAGGCGAAAAAACAGGCATTCAAAAGGGTAAATTGATGAAGATAAACAGAAATACAGGCGCTGTTCTTGTTTGCCCTGATGACCTTGTTCGGAAGCAGCTTCACGAGTGGGCTCTGGATCAGGAGGATGGGAGCGGGGAGAATGGTGGACCATTATGTCTCCGTGCGCTACGAGTCTTCAGCCTGCTTAAACAGACCCCGGGAACTAAAAAAGAGATGTAGCCGTGAAGGTGCTCGCGTTCAACGGCAGCCCGCGCAGAGGTCGGAATTCGCGGACCCTCCTCGCCAAGGCGATCCGGGGTGTTGACGTTTCTGCTCCACTGCCGCACAGAATGCGTCCACGTCAACATGGAGGATGCGTCTTATGGGAGTATTATAACCTGGACAGAAACAGGAGTTTAACATCTTAAAAAATAGCTACTCGGTGCAAGCGCAAGAGGAATGTCATTGGGGCGAAGCAATCTCGCTCTGAGTCCACCCGCCTTGCTCGGGACTGCTGCGCTCCTCGCAAATAAGCGATTTTATTGTTTTACATTCGTTGCGGGAATGGCAGAGATTTACAAGAATATTACAAGGGGAAATGTTTCCGGGAAGATGACTCGTGCTGTGATGTAATTTCGGCGATCTTTACTCTTTCTTTTTTTGTACATAGAACCATGCCAGGGTCTTCTCATTATAGTATATCTGATGAGTATCCCCGTCGTTTCCTTTAACCTTGAAATATCTTTTTCGAACTTTGCTAGCAAAGTCTTCTCCAATCCACGTGTCCAATATTTCCACAGCCTCAACTCTCTTCTCATGAAGGACGAATACCCGCGGGACTTCCTCTCCCCGATACCCAGAATACGCGATTACTTCAATTATTTCATCCATCATACCAACTCCTTAGAGGCAGGTCTCTTTAGAAAAGGTGGGGAATATCCGTGTGAGGCATATTCCGCCGAGATATTCCAAACTTATCCGCTTATGCCTCCGCTCGTTACTCCATCTCACGACTAAAATATAAAAGTAGTATGTTTCTTCCTATGCAATTTGATACCCCTTGCTATTGGCATCAGACATCTGATATCATACATTTTGTATCACTTATTGTACATCTTGTCAAAAGGAGCTGAATGATGGAATCCATTGGGAAACTGCTCGAAAAGGTAATAATGCTCTACGAAAAAAAGGAATACGACGGTGCTGAGAAAGCGGTCGATGAACTGCTCGCTTCTCATCCGGATTTTCACCGTGCACAATTCTTAAAGGCCGTGATCCTTGAAGAGACCGGGAGATCTGACGAGGCGGAAAAGCATTATGCCAAGGCAGGGAACAAGTTCACCCTCTGGATCCGTCTTGCCTTGACGCTTCACGACGTCGATCCGGAGAGGGCGATAACGTATTACGAGCGGGTAAGCAAGATGGACCCGCAGAACAATCTGGTCTGGTTCAACCTGGGGAACCTGTATGAAAAAATGCACAGGTTCGACGAGGCGCGGCTGTGCTTCAGAAACCTCTCGCCGGTGAAAGAGATGGCCTCGAGGATATTTATCCCCCTGGGCTTCATGATCTTTCTTGTCGGTGGAGCAATCTTGATGATCCAGCGCGGCGAAAAGGTCCTTGCGTCTCTCGTTATCGCGTCTGCGGTCTTCTGCCTTGTCTGGCTGAAGCGGGACGGCGGAAAAGCCTTGCAGATGCTGGGAAAGAAGAATAAGTATAAATAGCATCAGCCAAAGAGATGATATGGTGAGAACTCGGGAACGGAACTTTACTATTCTGATCGGCCTATGCGTTCTGCAGATCGTTTACTACTGGCCGCTCATGCCGGAACGTATGGCCTCGCATTTCGACGGTGCAGGAAACCCCAATGGATGGTCGTCCCGGAGCACTTTCTTCTGCCTGTATGCTGGGTTGACGGTCATGATCATTTTCATGTTCCGGTTCCCTGCTTCCCTCATCAGTATGCCGAATCGAGAGTACTGACTGGCATCCGAAAGGCGCCAGGAGGCATTCTCGCTGATCACCGATCGTTTGCTCCTCTTCGGGAATGGGACGCTCTTTTTTTTTGTTGCGATAGTCCAACTCGTGTTCCAGGCTAACCTCAAAGACATGCTTCGCATCTCTGCAGAGACGATGTGGTGTCTGGTAATCATCTACGTCGTCTTTACCATGGCCTGGACGATCAACATTATTCATCGATTCAAGACAATTCCTAAGAGAAAAGAGTGATGTGATGCTGGAGAGCCGAGCTCTTGCGAATTTGTAACTTGTGATGTTTCATGTGCTATGAACAAGGAAAAAGCATTAAAGCGGATCGCTGACGAAATCGCACGTTGTACTCTCTGCAAAAGAGGGGGTACGGGGAAGGCGGTACCGGGCGAGGGGAATCCCGATGCGCGGGTTGTTTTTATCGGGGAGGCGCCGGGGAAGGAGGAGGCGAGGTCCGGGCGGCCTTTTATCGGGCGGTCGGGAAAGTTTCTGCGGCAGATGATAAAAGAAGCAGGTCTGAACGAGAATAAGGTTTTTATAACTAGTCCGGTCCACTACCTTCCGCTGCGCGGCACCCCTGCAAAGGAAATGATCATCCACGGCAGGAAACACTTATTTAAGCAGCTTTCCGTTATCGATCCGAAGATCGTTGTCCTTCTCGGCAACACGGCATGTCTAGCGATGCTTGACACGAAGGTGGAGATTACGCGGGCTCACGGCAGTACCGTACAGGAAGAAGGGAGAATGTATTATGTTACCTTTCATCCCGCCTATGCCATGCGCTTTCCAGAAGGGAAAAAACAGTTCATCCGCGACTTCAGGAAGTTAAAAAGAATAATGAAGCCCTCTCATCCCTGACCTCTTTAGCCGACACGGCGTCTGGTTCATTATCGTTCAATTTGTCCTGTTACACCACTGCCACCTTCGCGCTCCTCAGGGTTACAAATAGAGGGGGCATTTTCCCCGAGGAACTTCACTTCTTCGGCACGGAGAGATGGAAAAAATGGGCGATGCGGTATCGCCGATTGGCAAACCAGCGGTAAAAGATGCGGCTCAGCACCGCCGTTCCGGGTAGCTTCAAGAGAAGCGCTACGGGCCGGTACCGCCTGAGCCTTGCGAATATTTCGGGCAAGGCCTGCTCACCGCCAAGGATCCTGCCGTCAGGAAGCACGAGGTGCATTGCCTTCATGCATTTATCCCGGTTCACATCAGGAAACCGCCTGTCCAGTGCTTCAGACTGGCACGGCACCATCTCGAAGGAACCTTCCTCATCATTTTCCTCGATCCACGCCACGGTCGACGAGCATATTGGGCAGGCGCCGTCATAGATCAGGGTTGCTCTCGTCTTCTCTTTGATTGCCTCGCGTTCCATGCTGTCCCCTGGTGCATTAGCCATCATACTTCTGCGGCATCAGTACGTCCCGCACGAGCCGCAGAGTGCCGCATATACCACGGCTCTGCACGATAGTCTTGAATTTGGATAGCCAGGAATACGTGAAGGTGAGAGGAGAGCGGAGATTTTTCCGCCACTCGTAATCGTATTCCCAGACTATAGCCCGCAATACGCCCAGATCCTTCAGTATCTTCCGCGTCTTTTCCCGGTCCCGGTCAAGGGAGTAGACGTTGATGGCGCTGGGGTCGCCATTCCAGTACTTTCCGCTCTCGATCTCTCCGGAGTCGATGTGTGGCGCCAGTTTCCCGGCAATTTCCTTGATACGTTCTTCCCGGTCGAACACGATCCACTTGCCGCCGCTGCGAGTCCATGCTCTCCCGTCGATCTCCCGCGGCATATCGGGCATGAGCCACGTCCAGATGCTGTCCTTGATGATCCGCATGGCATTCTCCCGCCTCACCTTTTTTCATATTCAGCAAGCGACCGACCGCGTTTTCCTTGCCATCGGCATGAATATGCAGCGTCACCGGCACGCTTACGCTGTGTCGTCTTTGCTCTCGTGAAGCCGAGTCTCGTAAAATACTGGGGCATGCCAGCTGAACTGTAAACAGTCTTTACCGGCGCATATTCCATCAAATGTCGAACTATGGGAGCGCCGATCCCGCGCCGCCTGGCGTCTTCAGTGACCGTTACGCAATCTGCGTCGCTTTTACGGCCCTTTTCCAGAATGGCGAAGCCAATGAGTCGGTCTCCTTCAGCAGCGACGACGACGTCGGATTGCCTGAAGTCGCGCTCCTCTTGCCCATGCCGTTTCAGATAGTCATGTATATTGACCACATCCCACTCGGTTGCATGCCGGATGTAAACGGTGTTTCCCGTGATACTTGAAATTCCTGTAAAGCGGGGATTCGGCATAGTTACATCCTCCTCTCTCATACCATAACAGAGGCCCTGCAGGGGAAAAACGGAATAATGACGCGAAGATGAGGGGAGAAAGGATCCGCGGTATGGAGCATGCCACCCCCTATCCTCCTCCACCGGCTTATACACGCTACGGTAAAAGTGAAAATAAAAAAAATCAAATTATTAAACGTTGCACTCCCCCCCTGAAGGTTTGGCTCTATCGGGATAATATTTATCCTATTTTTAGGATAGCTCCGGCCGGACCTGATGTCAAGGAGCAGGGCCGTCAGAAGTCATCTGTTTGACGGGAAGACAAGATGTAAGCGAGACACCGTGAAGAGGGTGGGAAGAAAGAGCAGGGGAAGACAAAAAAGCAGGTTAATAACATGAAAGATGAAACTATTGCTCCATCGTTCAGATGCAAATGAGGGTACGAACCTCGTCGATACATTATCTCCATCTCTTGAAGGCCTATCTCGGCGAAGCCATCGACGAACGTTGATTCTCACAATTGTGACGTGATGCATCTACGTGATCTTTTCCAGACAACCCCCCCTGTCAGGCATCAACTGCTCACGACAGTCAGTGGCCAACAACTTTGCACGGTGCCAGAGGGGCGGTATTTCAACCGAATAACATCACTCCGACGTCCTTTATGCGTCCTTCGGAATTGTCACACTCCTGAGCGCTTTCATGGGACCGAAGGTTTTCAATCGCGTTAGTTGCTGCTTGTCCTGAACAAAGAGCGACCCGGCAAATGCCAGGGAGTTGAAGGAAATGTCTTCGAAATGCTCCTTTGACCGCGGTACAAGAAGCATCCACTCGCGTGCCACGAGGAGACAGTAGGGCATAGATTGATGTGTGAGGTGTGAGGCATCAGGCGTGTTTAAGCCGGTATGTTCGAGCATGGCGGAATAGAGGTCGAAGGTCTTTTTTGCGATACGCTCGGGGAAGTTTACGAGATGCCGGTCCAAGCGGACAAAGGAATGAAGGAAGGGGAATCCCGGAATAGTCGTGATTCCGCTCTGTGCTGCCCCGGCGAGCAAAGGTTCGATGGGGATAGCAGGACCGACCGGCGCCAGGGGGAGCGGCACGATCTGGAGATGTTTATGCTGCTGGCTTGCGCCTGCTTCGCGGCCGCCGTTATAGAAACCGACGCCGCTGTATTCGCCCATGCAGAGCCAGAGCGCCTCGAGGTCCTTCATGGTCAGAAGAGTGTCCTGATCCTCGAAATGCCGGGTAATGATGAGCAGGTGGTGTTCCACCACGTTGAACTTGTTCAGGATGGCCTGGTGCGTATCAGTGATATCTGCGACGATGAGGCCTTTCTCAGGCGGGAAAAAAGGGTTCACCTTGTTCCCTGATGCGGTCACAGCTTCTTGCTGCTTCCGCGCCTCGTCCTTTCTCCGCAGACTCGCCAGGACCCTGATAAAAAACCGTAACCCTGCGTCTTCAATGAAGGTATGGTCTGTGGAGACCGGGAGCAATGCACCTGTCGTGAGCGCATTCTCCGTGGTCCTTACGATGCTCCTCCACAATGTTCCCTTTTTCAGAATCATGGTTTATACCCTCTGAGGACGCAGATGAATGTAAAAAAAACAAACGTGTACGCACATGGATTATAGCATAGGATGGTGAATAGCGAAGGGGGCGTGACTCTGAGCGGAGGCCTGATTTCAGAAGCAGGGTCCCTCTAACCAATCACCATGTCGGTCAGCCAGTTTCCTGTCTCAATCAATAGGTTCTCTGCTTTCTTTTCATACGTAAAATCTTTTACCGCCATTGGCCATCTCCATCAGGGATTTCGGCGGAATGAATCGGTCGCCATATTTTTTTGCGAAACCAGCAAGTTTCTCGACGATGATATTTGAGCCGATCTTGTCCGCATATTTGAGCAGTCCTCCGCGGAAAGGCGGAAATCCGATGCCGAAAATAAGCGCTGCGTCGAGAAGGTCCGGCCTGTCGATGATCTTCTCCTCGAGGCAGAGCGCAGCCTCTTTTATCATAAGCAGCACTGCCCGGTCCACGACTTCTTCGTGGCTGATCTTTTCTTTGCCTCTTGATCCCGTCGAAATCTTACTATACAGATAAGTATCGGGACCGCCGCGTTCCCCTCCCTGGTATCGATAAAAGCCTCTGCCGTTCTTCTTCCCGTAATATCCTTCCTTATAGAGCGTAGCGAAAAGGCCGGAAGGCTTTACGCGCTCACCTAATCCCTGATACAGGATCTCGGCGACCTTGTTAGCGATATCGATACCGATCTCATCAAGCAGGATGAAGGCGCCCATGCGCATGCCAAACTGGAGGAGCGCCCCGTCGATCTCCTCGATCGTACCGCCCTGCTCGAGCATCGCGACCGCTTCGCCGAGGTAGGGCATGAGGATGCGGTTCACGAGAAAACCGGGGCGGTCGTTCACTACCACCGGCAGCTTGCCGAGCATGCGTGAGAGCGTTGCGATGGCGGAAACGGCTTCTTCCGAGGTCTTTTTGCCCCGCACAATCTCAACGAGCGGCATTTTCTCGACAGGATTAAAAAAGTGCATGCCGAGAATGCGCTCGGGGTGTCGTGATACTGTCGCCATCTCGGTGATCGAAAGAGATGACGTGTTCGAGGCGAAGATCGCACTCTCCCGGGCCACAGCCTCAAAATCGCGGAGGACGGACTTTTTGATGTCCATATCTTCGACCACAGCCTCGACGGCAAAGTCAGCGGCGACGAAGCCGGAATAATCCGTAGTGCCGGTGATACGGTCGAAGCCGTCACGCGCCTGGATCGCGGTCAGGATCCCCTTTTTCCGCCTTTTATTGAATATTTTCCATGCTTCTTGCAGTCCTGCACCTACGGCCTTCGTATTGATGTCCTTCATCCTGACACTGATGCCTTTTTCCGCAAAGAGCTGGGCAATACCGCCTCCCATGAAGCCTGCGCCGATGACACCCGTATGCGATATTTTATTAGAAGAAGGGCGAGGGTCTCTCTTGAGCGTCTCGTTCAGGTAAAAGACGGAGATGAGATTCTTTGATTCCTCGGTCGGAGCGAGCCGCCCGATGAGCTTCGCTTCATTTACATATCCCGCTTCTTTGCCGTGTGCCAACCCGTAACGTATAGATTCGAGTGCTGCGAGCGGAGCGGTGTAGTTGCCGTGCGTTTCTCTGAGAACAATTCTCTTTGCCATCCGGTAGACGAGGGGCCGGGTAAGCGGATTCCCCTCAATCAATTTGGTGCCAAATGGACGACGCGCCCGGACTTTTGTGGGACGCGGTTTCCCGATTGCTTTCATCGCCGTCGCTACGGCGATGGTGAGCAGCGTTTCCTTGTACGTCACTTCATCAGCAAGCCCTATCGTCCTTGCTTCTTTTGGATAGATCGATTTCCCGGTCAGGGTCATGCTGAGCGCATTTGTAAGGCCCACAAGGCGTGGCAGCCTCTGGGTTCCGCCGAAGCCGGGGATGATGCCGAGTCTGACTTCAGGAAGCGCGAGCGCGGTTCTCTGATCGTTGCTGATGACCCGATAGGTACAAGCAAGAGCGAGCTCCATCCCCCCGCCCATGCAAGGGCCGTGGATTGCGGCCACCGTGGGAAAGGGAAGGGTTTCCAGTTTACTCATTATCGCCTGGCCCTTGTGTGCGAGCTGTTCGCCTGTCCCCGTGTCAGTAATAGTTTTTATCTCGGCTATATCGGCACCGACAATGAAGCTCTCTTCTTTGCCGCTCTGGAACACGAGCGCCTTGATATCTTTCTTTGCGGCAAGCTCGCCAAGTATCCGGTCGAGTTCTTCCATTACAGGCGTGGTGAGCTTGTTGATTTTCTCGCCCGGAAGGTCAAAGGTGAGGGTTGCGATTCCATCCTTGTTTATCTCATAGCTGAAGGCTGACATGGGTTCTTTCCTCAAATTTGGATTTTCAGTCTTAAATTTACAATTTTCAATGTCGCTGAGCGCTTTACCTCCTTTCCACGATCAGCGCACCGCCCTGTCCGCCGCCGATGCACAGGGTTGCGAGTCCTACGGACAGACCTCGACGCGCCATTTCCTTGAGGAGCGTGAGCACGATCCGGAGTCCCGATGATCCCACGGGATGGCCCACGGCAATAGCGCCGCCGTTCACATTCATGATATCGCGCCTGAATTCGCCGATCGGCTCCTCGCCCGGCAAGTGTCCGGCGAAATAGTCCCTGGATACTGCAGCACGCTCGACGGCAATAATCTGCGCGGCGAATGCCTCGTTCAACTCGATGAGCTCTATGTCCTTCAGCTTCATTCCCGTGAGCTTCAGTACCTTATGTGTGGCATAGAGCGGGCTGATGCCCATGCGGGAGGGGTCGAAGCCGGCGAAAGCAACGGCCTTGATATATCCGAGCGCTTTGTATCCCAGCTCGCGGGCCTTGTCTGCACTCATGATAAGGGCGGCAGCGGCTCCGTCCGTGATTGGCGACGAGTTCCCCGCCGTGACCGTTCCATATTTTCTGTCGAAGTAAGGTTTCAGCTTCCCGAGCGCCTCCATGGTTTCATCCTTCCGCGGCCCAACGTCTTCTTCCAAGGGCTCGAACTTCGGTGGCACATAGAAGGGGATAATCTCATTTTTAAACTTTCCGGCCTCGAACGCGCGCGTCCAGCGCCGATGGCTTTCGAGGGCAAGTTCGTCCTGTTCTCTGCGCGTAATGCCGAAATCACGCACGAGCACCTCTGCAGTGAGCCCCATAATAAGGCCAGAGATGGGGTCGGTGAGGCCTTCTATAAGACCGATGACCGGAACGAAGTCACGCGGCCTGAGCGCGAGGATAGCTTTGACTTTTGCGCTGAAGTTCTTTGCGCGCTGGACTGTGGCAATCACGTTCTGAAGTTTCTTCGTCATGTTGAAGGAATAGTTCGACATGGACTCCACGCCGGCCACGAGCACGATCTCGCTCATACCGGCGATGATCTGGGCGTACGCGCTCGCAGCTGCCTGCATGCCTGAGGCGCAGTTCCGCTGCACGCTGTAGGCAGGAATGCGTTCGGGGATGCCGGCGCGGAGCGCGATGACCCGAGCGATGTTTGCGGCCTCGGCAGGCATGCCGGCATTGCCAATGATCACCTCATCGATCTTTTGTGGATCGATACCGGTGCGCACTATAACTTCTTTCACGACGGCTGCGCCGAGATCCACGGCCGGGACGTCCTTGAGCGCTGTTCCGGCCCTGGCGTAGGGAGTGCGGAATCCCTCTATGATGACGATGTCCTTCATAATTGTTGGTCTCAATGATAATTTGGTCACAGATGAACACGGAGGAATAACTTTATGATGTCTGAAGATTTTACATCAACGGCAATACGTGTACATCCGTGGCAATAGTTACTGTTTTGCCTGCATCTTCTTCAGTTCTTCATCCCTGAGGACCCGTCTCATTACCTTGCCAACGAGCGTCTTCGGGAGATGGTCGCGGAACTCGACCTCTTTCGGGACTTTGAACTTCGAAAGCTGCTCCCGGCAGAATTGGATAATCTCCTCGTCAGTCGCGGTTTCGCCTTCTTTGAGTACGATATAGGCCTTGATCTCTTCACCCAAGAACTCCTGAGGGATCCCAACAACGACAGCTTCCTTTACCTTGGGGTGCGTGAACAGCACCTCTTCGACTTCCCGCGGGTACACGTTCTCGCCGACGGTCTTTATCATGTCCTTGATGCGGTCCACGATGGTGAAGTAGCCGTCTTCGTCCATCTTGGCGATATCATCGGTATGGAGCCATCCGCTGCGCAGCGCATATGCTGTCTCTTCAGGTTTGTTCCAGTATCCCTTCATGACCTGCGGCCCCCTTATCACGAGCTCGCCGATTTCGCCCACGGGGAGGGTTTTTTCGCCGGTCTCGAAGTCCACGATTCGGGCCTCGGTGTCCGGCCAGGGGAGGCCAATGCTGCCGATCTTGCGCTTGCCGAAGATCGGGTTGGCATGGGTCACAGGAGACGCCTCGGATAGTCCGTAGCCCTCCACGATCCGGGCTTGGGTCAGGTGCTCGAACCGCTCCTGCACTTCGTGCATGAGCGGGCCCGCTCCGCTGATGGCAACCTTCAGTGACGTCAGGTCATACTTACGGATCTTGGGATAGTTACCGATCGCAAGGTACATGGCCTGAATTCCGGGGAATATCTCCGCCCGGTACTTGTCGATGAAGTGGAGCACCTCCTTAGTATGGAATTTCGGAAGGAGGATCAGCTCCGCCCCGATAAGAATTCCGAGGTTCATGGCGGTGGTCATGCCGTAGACATGGAAGAAGGGAATAACGCTGAGGATGACCGTTTCTCCTTCATTGCGGAGCGTGAGCCAGACCCTGCTCTGCACGGCGTTCACGACCAGGTTCCGGTGGGTGAGAATGGCTCCCTTCGGGTACTCCCGTGGTCCCGCCGGTATACTGCAGGAGTGGCGGTATCACCCGGGGACACGGCCGGGCCCTCGGAGATTGCCTGTGCATCCTTGATGAGGTCCATGAAATCGTATATCGGAGCCACCCTCCTTACGCTGACCCACTGTTTGTCGAATCTCGCCTTTATGGGGTACAGCAGCGTTCAGCGGAAACGGCAGAAAATCCTTGATGCCGCAGAGGACCAAGTGTCTTGACGCTCGTCCTGGTCAGGATGCGGGAAATGACGGGATAGAACATGTCGACGGCCACGAGCGTCTCCGCACCGCTGTCCTTGAGCTGAATCTCAAGCTCGTGTTCATGATAGAGGGGGTTGGTCGGAACGGCAACGGCACCGAGCCGGAGCGTCCCATAGTAGGCGATGACCATCTGCGGGATGTTCGGCAGCATGAGCGCCACCCGGTCGCCCTTCTTGACCCCGAGGCCGGAGAGGGCAAGCGCGAAACGGTTCGCGAAGGCAGTCGAGCTCGGCGTAGGTCGATCTTCTTACCGTAGAAAAGGAGCGCAGTATGGTCGGGAAATTTGAGTGCGGTCTCGTGCAGGACCGTTCCCAGCGTGATGTCGGGATACTTGATGGTCGGTGGTACGCCAGCCTCGTAGAATCTGATCCAGGGATGCTCGGTATTGATCATTACGGCAGCCATCATGAACTCCGGCGCACGACGACTGGTTTTTTCTCGCTGCGCTGCAGCAGTCTGCGAATCATTTCGGACTTTTATTATCCGAAATACTTCCTACTTCTATTATACCATGCCGTGAGCAGAAGGTCCTCTACCGTCTTGTTCCGGATCGTGGACGGCGCGTTGCCGGAGGGTCGGCGTGTTTGAAACTCGCTGTTCTTTTTTTGTTTCTCTTCGAATGTTCTCCGTATCTCCCGGACATACATGCTTTCGTCGGCCCAATCGACGGGGATCTTCTGGCCGATGATATTTTTCGATATCTTCGAGGGAATAGACATACTCCTCGTCGGCGAGGCTGATGGCCTTGCCGGTCGCGCCGGCGCGGCCGGTGCGGCCGATGCGGTGCACATAGTCCTCGGCGTCCTGGGGGAGGTCGTAGTTGATCACATGGGTCACGCCCTTCGACGTGGATGCCGCGGCTCGCCACGTCGGTGGCCACGAGGACCGGGAGTTTTCCTTCCTTGAAGTCCGCGAGGATCCGGAGCCGCTTTTTCTGGACGATATCGCCGGTGATGGCCTGCGACTTTCCAGCCGTTGCGGTTCAGACGTTCGACCACCATGTCGGCAGCGCGGCGTGTGTTCACGAAGATGAGGGCGCGATCCGGCGCTTCCTGTTTGAGGAGGCCGAGCAGGAGGGGTATCTTTTCATGCTTTCCCACGTGGTAGAGGACCTGCTCCACCTGCTCGACGGTCACCTTCTCGGGCGTGATCGAGATCTTTTCCGGGAGGTTCATGTGCTCGTAGGCGAGTTCCATTACGCGGTAGGAGAGCGTGGCGGAGAAGAGCATGGACTGGCGCTTGGTGTAGGGCGGCATCTTCTTGAGGAGGTACCGCAGGTCGTCGATGAAACCCATGTCGAACATGCGGTCCGCCTCGTCGATGATCAGGTAGCGGGTTTTCTTGAGGCTGTACACATGCTGCTTGAAGTAGTCGATGAGCCTGCCCGGCGTCCCGATCAGCACGTCGACGCCCTTCTGGAGCGTGTCCATCTGCTTCTGATAATCGATGCCGCCGTAGACGGCGAGAAAGCGGAAGCCGCGTGAATTTGCCGAGCCGTTCTGCCTCATGGTAGATCTGGTCCGCGAGCTCGCGGGTCGGCGCGATGATGAGGGCCTGGGGAGAGTTTCCGAGATCTGAACGCGGGATTCCTGATCATCCGGGAAAAGAGCGAGATGAGGAAGGCCGCGGTCTTGCCCGTGCCGGTCTGCGCCTGCGCGGCAACATCTTCACCGCGGAGCGCGCGGGGGATCACCGCTTCCTGAACCGGCGTGCATATGCGTAAATCCCGCGTGCTCGATGCCCTGCTGCACTTCGTAGGGGAGATCCAATTCACTGAAGTTCATACATCTCCGATCGTTGTTGAAGACATTTTGTCAACGAACTACTTTGCGTAGTATACCATAAGTGGCGCGATGAGAGAAAGGGAAATTATCATGCCGCCGTCAGGTGATCGCGGCGTCGGCTGTTCGAGGATAGACTTTTTAGATGCATGCTTACGCAGAAAATCACGGAGCGTCGAGAGATCGACGCAGTGTTCTGATGGCCATGCTCGAGCGACATCGGGTAGAAGGGCGAGCGAGACGAAAAAATATATGCCTGTTGTTTGCAGCGGGAATTCTCTCAAATAATTTATTTTGATGTTACCAATAAAATATTGCGTGCGTTTTTCTGCCGGATCTTTTGTCTCCGTCTTGAGCGTAGACATGCATTAACCAATAAAAGTTGGTATTATTTGCTATAATACACATAAATTTTAGTACCAATTTTATTTGTTTTAAATTCGCTGTTGATAAATTGTCTAACATACGGAAAAGTAATTTTTTAATTTTTCTTGTTGACAAAACATACACTCTTGTTGTATATTTGTCCACGAGGTGAACAAAACGTGCTGACAAAACTCTTCTCTTCCACAAGAGCGGAGCTTTTAGGCCTGTTCTTTAACAATCCGGATGACAAGTTCTATCTGAGAGAGATCGCGCGCCACATCGGAAAAGATGCGGCGGGGATCAAGCGGGAGCTGGACAATCTGGTCAAGATAGGGCTCCTGGCAAAAGAGAAGCGGGGTGTACAAAAATACTACTTCGCGAACAAAAGCTCTCCGATCTTCTCAGAAATGAAAGGCCTCATCTTCAAGACCACAGGAATACAGGGTGCCATGAAGGCGTCTCTCTCCCGGTTGAAAGGGGTAAAGACGGCATTCATCTACGGCTCCTATGCCAAAGGGCTCAGAAAAAGAGGACAGCAACATCAACCTCATGGTGATCGGCCAGGCGAACATCACGGAACTGAACGACATGGTCATGGGCCTGGAAGAAAAGCTGAAGCGAGAGATCGATTATCTGGTTTTTGACGAGCAGGAGTACCGGAAGCGCAAGGATTCGAAAGACCCGTTCATCCGGGAGATACTGAAAGGCAAAAAGATTTTCCTGGTAGGCAAGGAAGATGAATTATAACGCGCTTAAAGAAATGGGAATCGTTGAGGAGCGGACCGCCGAGATCGCAGAGGTCATCGCGCTGGTGACCCGGGCGGAACGGGACCTGGCAACGAGCAAGCTTCTGCAGGATAAAGATGATGAGTGGGCGTTTGCGGCAGCTTATCAGGCCATGGCCCGTTCAGCAAGGGCGCTCATCCTCTCCGAGGGGTTCCGACCCAAGGGGGTCACGGAGCAGGGATACGCACAAGACCGTGGTGACGGCGTCGGGCGTCATCCTTGGTGAGACAGTACAAGAGCATGATCAACAAATTCGACCGGATGCGAAGAAAATATCAGAGCTTCATGGAAGAGGCGGGTAGCATCATATCACGGTACGAGGCAGGACAGGCGATCAAGGACGCGGAAGAGTTTCTTGCCTTGGTGATCGGCAGGATCAGGGAAAAGTACTCGCAGATGTCATTGCTGAATGATGTACCTCAGCTTGTTTCAAGATAAGGCCGCTTAAGTAAGAATCGCGGTATGCCGAAAGGGGGTGGACAAATAATGGCAGCCAAGAAGAAGGCCAAGAAGAAGGCGACCAAGAAGAAAGCCACCAAAAAGAAGTAGCTTTTGATTTGATGTCCCCGATGTGGGACCGCCGGGGGCGTGAAAGCCCCCGGCGTATTTAAGGATGATAAATTATTATTCCCTCTTTATAGGCTTCATAAGATATCTCTTACTATCTCTTATTCCATGATGAAAGGGGGTGAAGAATACATGGCGACGAAGAAGGCCCCGGCAAAAAAGGCGAAAAAGACCACCAAAAAGAAATAATTATGTGATATGATGGAGATAAATCCATACATTAAGAATTGCATCTCTACCACGAAGAAGGTCTTCGTGGTTTTGTTTTTCAAGAAGGAGATATTCGGGACCTGAAGTATTTCCCCATGCAGAAGGGGCGGTGCGGCGGGAGAAGGCAGTACCATGCGTAAACGGAACTATATGAAGGCTGACCGCAGTGCTTGGACGGTGCGCAAGAAAAGGATGCTCATCGCCGCGAGTATCCTTTTGTCCCTCTATCTTCTTACGTCGTTCATCCTGGGTGAGATGGGGTTCGTAAAGTATTACCGGATGAAGGCGCAGTATAACACCCTTACCGAAGAGATATCAACGCTCAAGCAGGACAACGCTAGACTGGTGCAGGGATGTCCACGCCCTCAGGACCGACCCTGCCTGCATCGAGCGGATCGCACGGGATAAACTGGGGCTTGCGCGTCCAGGGGAGATAGTGTACTATTATGGTGAGCCCTGAGAGAAGCGGTTCCGAATTTCTAAAACCCCGAGACTAGACAGTATCAAGGGAATCGAAGCAAAACATCGAATAGGGAGCACATGCGGGGTTTTATCTGTGTTTTGACGCTTCTTGTGTAATTTCGATGGAGGTATTTCGGATTTCAACATTGTCCTTAATCCCATGTCCGACCATCCCCTCTTCATAGCCTTTGTCTGGCACATGCACCAGCCGTACTATAAGGACGATATCACGGGCTCTTACATCCTCCCCTGGGTGCGCATGCACGGGATCAAGGACTACTACGACATGCCCGCACTTCTGACCGATTTTCCCGATATCCACCAGACCTTCAATCTTGTTCCATCCCTGCTCAAGCAGATACAGGACTATGTCGAGAACAACGCTACGGACAAGTTTCTCGACCTCACGCTCAAGCCGGCCGCTGACCTCGACCTATGACGACAAGACTGTTCCTGCTCAAGAACTCCTTCATGGCGAACTGGGACACCATGATCAAGCCTTACCCTGGCATACTGGCAGCTGCTCGACCGGAGGGGTACAGCGTTTCACCCAACGACCTTCAGAACGCCACGCGGTACTTCACGTACACAGGACTATCTCGACCTTCAGGTCTGGTTCAACCTCACCTGGTTCGATCCTCTCTTCAAACAGACCGACCCGTTCCTCAAAGGGCTGATCCAGAAGGGATCGGGATTCACCGAGAACGAGAAGTTCCTTCTGGTCCAGAAACAGCGCGAGGTCATGGCGCTCATCATCCCGGAGTACAGACAGCTCGCGGAGATGGGCAGGATCGAGCTCACTACCACGCCGTTCTATCATCCGATCCTGCCGCTTCTGTACGATACGGACCTCGCAAAGGTGGCCACGCCCGACATCCACCTCCCTGGAAGCCGCTTTGCTCATCCCGAGGACGCGAAGGTCCAGATCGAGCGGGCGCTTGCGTATCACGAGAAGCTTTTCGGTTCCCGTCCCGCAGGCATGTGGCCTTCGGAAGGGTCGGTGGCCGAGGATATCCTTCCACTCCTCGCCGATGCAGGCATTAAGTGGATCGGTACGGACGAGGGAGTGCTTGCCCGTTCGCTCGGCATTCATATCGATCGGGACTTCGCCGGCGTCATGAAGAACCCCGAGGTGCTGTACAAACCGTACCTGGCGGGCAAGGGAGACAAGCGCGTTTCCGTCGTGTTCCGCGACCACACACTTTCGGACCTCATCGGGTTCGTGTACTCCAAGTGGGATTACAAGAACGCGGTGCACGATCTCATCGAGCGGCTTCACCGGGTGCGGAAGAGCGTTGCAGACGGACCGCACCTGGTTTCGATCATTCTGGACGGCGAGAACGCCTGGGAGTACTACCAGAACGACGGCAGGGACTTTTTCCTGTATCTCTACGAAAGGCTCAGCGGGGAGCAGGGACTCCGGTGCGTGACCGTCGGAGAGTATCTCAAGGAGCATCCGGCGCGGACAAGGATCGAACGGCTTCATGCAGGCTCGTGGATCAACGCGAATTTCCGCATCTGGATCGGCCACGAGGAGGACAACCGGGCCTGGGACCTGCTCTCGCAGACGCGCGAGGCGCTTACGGACTACGCATCGCGGAACGGCGATCCGGAAAAGCTCGCGAAGGCATGGGAGGAGATCTATATCGCCGAAGGGAGCGACTGGTGCTGGTGGTACGGCGACGACCACTTTTCCGAGAACGACGAGGAGTTCGACCTTCTGTTCAGGACGCATCTGATGAACGTCTACCGCATCATCGGCCTCGATGTGCCGGACGAACTCCAGATCTCCATCCTGCGCGAGGACCGTCAGGCGCTGCCGACGGTGGAGCTTACGGCATTCATCACGCCGACGATCGACGGCCAGGTGACGAACTATTTCGAATGGCTGCCCGCCGGCTTCTACGATGTGAGCCAGGGCGGCGGGGCCATGCACCGGGGCGCCTCGATCATCACGCACATCTATTACGGCTTCGACCTCAAGAACATGTTCATCCGTCTCGACCCGAGCGGAAGCCTCAAGGACGAAAAGGTTGCGGATCTGGCGTTCTTCATCAATTTTCTGAATCCCAAAGGAATGGACGTGGAAATACGGGTCGTGCCGCAGGAGCGGCGCGTGAGCGCGGTGCTCTTCCGCGGGGAGAGAACGGCGTCGAGAACGCAGGTCGCCGTGATCAACACCGTTGCTGCGAACGAGATCATCGAGCTTGCCGTGCCCTTCGACCTGCTCGGCGTGAAGACCGAACGACGAGATACAGTTGTTCGTGACTGTGGAGCGGTCCGGTTCCGAGGTTGAGAAGTGGCCGTACCGCGGGTATATCCAGTTCAAGGTCCCGACCGACGATTTCGAGGCCATGATGTGGCAGGTGTGACTACATCTTCTTTCTTTGCATAAAATAGTGCTACAATATAGTAGAATTCGCCAGGGTAGTGCAGTACGTTGCATTTACTTTATTTATTATAAGGGACGGATACCATGCAAAACAGATCTCGGCTATGGATCGTTGTGGTATGTACTGCACTGCTCCTGATCATGAGTTGCAGGACAAAAGACGTGGAGCCTCCCACTCCGGCTGCATTGACAACTCTCTTAGTAGCGCCGGCCGATTCGAATTCGAGCATTGCCCCCGGAACAACTGCGCAGTTCACAGCCACTGGAACATTCACGGACAACAGCAAGAGGAACGTGACATCATCGGTAACCTGGGATTCATCGGATCCGGGAACCGCAACGATTAGCGCACAGGGGCTGGCTACAGCGACCACGAACATTGGCTCCACTGTCATCAGTGCTATTTCAGGCGGCATAACGGGAACGACCACACTAACCACATCTCACGTTAATTCGATAACGATTGCACCGGCAACACCACCCTGCATCGCTCCGGGGATGACCCAGCAGTATGCAGCCACGGGGACTCTCGATGATAGCACGGTACAGAACTTGACGTCATTCGCGACATGGACTTCATCGGATATCGGGGTTGCAACCGTCATTGATGCACCGGGGTCAAAGGGACTGGCCACTGCCGTTGCTCCAGGGATAGCTAACATTCAGGCGACCTATGATAGTAAACTTGGTTTCGCATCACTCACTTCATCCGCAGTGGCATCAATCGTCACGACGCCAACCAGCACGAGTATCCCAAAGGGGACGAAGCAACAGTTTACTGCCATTGGAACGCTATCAAGCAGCTGCACCAACACACAGGACGTGACGTCATTGGCAACCTGGACTACGTCGAATACAACTGTCGCCACAGTCAGTGATACTCCGGGTTCAAAGGGACTGGCCACAGCCGTTGACGTTGGCAGTGCCACAATCGCAGCGACAATAGATTCAGTCCCTTCTGTTTCAGCTACACTCACGGTAACCCAGCCGGTACTTGAATCTATTGAAGCAACGCCGGCAAACCAGACCATTGCCCTCGGACAGACCAAGCAGTTTATCGCTACAGGGACTTTTTCGAATGGTACTACGCTGAATCTCTCATCATCGGTCAACTGGAATTCTTCGGACATCGGGGTTGCAACTATCAGCAATACAGTGGGTACAAATGGGCTGGCCACATCAAAGGCTCAGGGAACAACCACCATCACCGCAAGTTTTTCCGGGATTACCTCGAACGCAGCCACACTAACGGTCACGCCCGCTCAATTGGTGTCCATCACAATAATACCAGCCTCTGCCAGCATACCCTTTGGAACAGCCATAAATTTTTCAGCGACGGGAACGTTTACAGATGGGAGTTCGCTGGATTTAACTAAATCGGTTAACTGGGTTTCTTCGGATACATCTGTTGCGTTCTTCAATAATACGCCTGGTTTTCAGAATCAGGCCATACCCTTAAGCGTTGGAACGACGACGATCACCGCCACGTTAGGTAGTATCTCTAGTACCGCATTGCTTACAGTAACGTTCTTTTAATGAGTACTTATTCCAGCATGATGAAGTGTGCAGTGCTGCTCAAGCGTAATCTCTGCGGCAATGTAACCAAAGAACTGTTTGGACAGAACAAGACGTGGGCACAGGCGCTTATATGCTTCGGAACGCTATCCTGCTAGATAGCTACTACCCGCACCTAATCCATAATTTACCTGATATTTTCTTGACAAGATAAGGTTTTTTTGTATAATAGCACTCTATTTTCCCATTCTTTCCGATTTTTCCGGGCAGGGGCAATCATTGACATTTCAGGAACTTATACTTACCTTACAGCAGTTACTGGGCCTCGAAGGGCTGCGTCATTCACCAGCCCTATGACACCGAGGTCGGGGCAGGGACGTTCCATCCGGCCACGTTTCTCCGCGTTCTCGGCCCTGAGCCGTGGAAAGCGGCTTATGTCCAGCCCTCACGCAGGCCCACGGACGGCCGCTACGGCGAGAATCCCAACCGCATGCAGCACTACTACCAGTTCCAGGTGATCCTGAAACCCCATCCGGAAAACGTCCAGGAACTCTATCTTGAGAGCCTCGTTCAGCTGGGGATCAATCCCCTGAAGCACGACATCCGTTTTGTCGAGGACGACTGGGAGTCGCCGACGCTCGGCGCATGGGGGCTCGGGTGGGAGGTCTGGCTCAACGGCATGGAGGTCACCCAGTTCACCTACTTCCAGCAGGTGGGCGGCATCGACCTCAAACCCATTTCCGCCGAACTCACCTACGGCATCGAGCGGCTCGCCATGTACCTTCAGGGCGTGAACAATGTCTTTGATCTCGAGTGGACCAAGGGCGTGAAGTACGGCGATATCCACCACGACACTGAAGTTCAGTTCTCGAAATATAATTTTGAGCTTTCGGACCGGGAGATGCTCTTCCGGCAGTTCGAGTCCTACGAGACGGGAGTGCGAGAAGCTCATCAAGGCTGGCGTCGTGCTGCCCGGCCTATGACTACTGTCTCAAGTGCTCGCACACCTTCAACCTGCTCGATGCGGCTGGCGCGATCAGCGTGACCGAGCGCACGGGCTATATCGCCCGCGTGCGGAAGCTTGCCCGCGCTCTGCGCCCATGCGTACCTGGCGGAGCGGGAGGCGAAGGGGTTTCCGATGCTGAAGAAGTAGATGGCGCCGCTTGGCGCCGAATTGGAAAGTGTAAATTGAAAAACAGAAAGGGGAACGTGTGTGGAAATGGAATCTCATGATAAAATTCCCAATTTTCGGTCTTCATCTTTCAATTACGTTTGACGTCAGGAGTGATTGATTGTCCAAAGAATTCTTATTAGAGATCGGCACCGAAGAGATCCCGTCGCGGTTCATTAATCCGGCACTGGAGAAAGATGAAGGAGCTCTTCACCGCGCTCCTGGCCTCGGGCCGCGTTGCGATCGATGACGGCGACGATCCAGACCTATGGTACGCCGCGACGGCTCGTGCTCTATGCGTCCGCAGCTTGCCGAGCGGCAGCGGACATTTCAAAAGAGGTCATCGGCCCGCCGAAAAAGATCGCCTTCGACGCTGACGGCAAGCCCACGAAGGCAGCGACGGTCTTTGCCGAGAAGAACGGCGTTCCCGTTGACGCGCTTGCGTTCAAGACCACGGACAAGGGCGAGTACGTGGTCGCCCGCATCGATGAAAAAGGCGGCGATACCGCGGACTGGCTCAAGCAGGTGCTGCCGGGGTTCATCCTTTCCATCCCGTTCCAGAAGACCATGCGCTGGATGGACAAGGACATCCGCTTTGCCCGGCCCATTCACTGGATACTTGCCCTCTGGGGCGGTTCTGTGGTAGATTTTGAGTTGAACGGCATCAGGAGCGGCAACCTTTCGCGCGGCCACCGGTTCATGAGCCCCGGGGCGTTTCTGGTGAAGGACTTCAAGTCCTATAGCCTCGCAGACGGAGCCGAACTTCGTCGTGATCGATCCCGAGGTGCGGAAGCAGCGGATCATGACAGCAGATCCGAGGAACTGGCGCAGGCGAAGGGCGGCACAGTGCTCGATGACCCCGGGCTCGTGGAAGAAGTGGCGAACCTCGTGGAGTATCCGGTCGCGGTCATGGGCTCGTTCAACAAGGATTACCTCCGAGTGCCGAAAGAGGTCCTGATCACGGCCATGCGCGAGCACCAGCGCTATTTCAGCGTGGTGGCCGCCGACGGCAATCTGCTCCCCTGTTTCATCACGATCAGCAACACACGCGCCGAGGACATGGAGAGTGGTCCGCGCCGGGAACGAGCGGGTGCTTGCGGCGCGGCTTTCGGATGCGGCCTATTTCTTCGATCACGACGTGAAACAGCCGCTTGCCGACCGGGTTGAGGGGCTCAAGAAGGTCACGTACCAGGAAAAGCTCGGCACGATTTACGATAAGACCGAGCGGGTGAAGGCGCTTGCCAGTCTATCTTGCCGGGCTCTAAAGGCGGATACCAAGACGCGCCGAGCGGGCAGCCTATCTGTGCAAGGCAGACCTGCTTACCGGCGTGGTGGGTGAATTCCCCAAGCTCCAGGGCGTGATGGGCAGGCACTACGCGCTTATCTCCGGCGAGGACCCGCGGGTCGCGGACGCGATCCTCGAACATTACCTGCCGCGCTTTGCCGGCGACACGCTGCCCGCGATCACTCGAAGGCGTCTGCGTCGGGATCGCGGACCGGATCGACACGATCACGGGCTGTTTCTCCGTGGGGCTTATTCCGAGCGGTTCCGAGGACCCCTACGGTCTGCGCCGGCAGTCCGTGGCCATCCTGAACATGCTGATCGAACGGGGCCTTCGGCTGTCGCTCGTCGGATTTGATTGCCGAGGCATGCAAGGCAGTACGGCCTCAAAGATAAGGACACGACTGAAGGTCGGATCCGACACGCTCGATTTCTTCCGCCAGCGGCTGGCGGGCATGCTTGCGTCCGAGGGGTTCCGCTCCGATGTGGTGGATGCAGCGCTGTCCGTCGGGTTCGACGATCCGCTCATTGCGCAGGGAAAAGGTGAGGGCGCTCGACGCCCTGCAGGACATCGGAGGATTACCAGCCGCTGGTCACAGCGCTCAAGCGGGCAGGCAATATTCTGCCGAAGGATTTCGCGGGCACGGTCAAGAAGAGCCTCCTGAAGCAGGATGCGAGAAGAGCGCTCTATGCCGCGTATATGGAGATCAAGGACCGGGTGATGGAAAAGACGGCGAAGCTCGATTTCCGGGGCGCGCTCGCTGACATCGCTTCGCTCAGGAAGACCGGTTGACGCTTTTTTCGATACGGTCATGGTCATGGACAAGGACGCCGAGGTGAAGAACGAACCGCCTGGCGCTCCTCGCGGGCATCACCGGGCTCTTTTCCGGGATCGCGGATTTCTCGCGACTGGTGTTGAGCACGGAAGAGGCGAAATAATAAGAGTTCAGAAGACAGAAGTTAGATACAGAGAAGGAGAAGGATAAATCTGGCTCTCCTCAAATATGATGCCTGGCAATTCATGAAGTTAAAGTTGAGTCCTAAAACTTTTTCAGGGAGGATAGTCACATGGCTACGGGGAAAAAATATATTTACTTTTTTGGCAGCGGAAAGGCCGACGGGACAGGGACGATGAAGGACCTGCTCGGCGGCAAGGGCGCGGGCCTCGCCGAGATGACGAACGCCGGCGTGCCGGTCCCGCCGGGGTTCACGATCACGACCGAGGTCTGCAACCTGTTCTATGAGCTCGGGAAGCGCGTGCCGGACGGTCTCGACGCCGAGATGCGCGAGTACATGAAGAAGGTGGAGGACGCGCTGGTCGGCAGCTTCAAGTTCGGCGACGTGAACAGGCCGCTGCTCGTGTCCGTGCGTTCCGGCTCCAAGTTCTCCATGCCCGGCATGATGGACACGGTCCTGAACCTGGGCCTGAACGACCAGACGATCCAGGGCCTCATCCGCATGTCCGGCAACGAGCGCTTTGCCTGGGACGCCTACCGCCGGTTCATCCAGATGTTCGGCAACGTGGTGATGGGCATCGAGAAGGAAGTGTTCGAGCACATCATCCATGAGGCGAAGAAAGAAGAGAAAAGTGCACCTCGACATCGATCTTACGGCAGAGGACCTGAAGGGGCTCGTGGACAAGTTCAAGGCCAAGGTGAAGCAGGTCATGAAGCGCGATTTCCCGCAGGACCCCTGGGAGCAGCTCATGATGGCACGCGATGCGGTCTTCAGTTCCTGGAACAATCCCCGCGCCATCACCTACCGCAGGCTGAACGACATCCCCGGCAACCTCGGCACGGCCGTGAACGTCCAGGCCATGGTATTCGGCAACATGGGCGATACCTCGGCCACGGGCGTCGGCTTCACGCGGAACCCTTCGACGGGCGCCAAGGAGTTCTACGGCGAGTACCTGACGAACGCCCAGGGCGAGGACGTGGTGGCCGGTATTCGGACGCCGCATCCGATCGCCGACCTTGCGAAAGAAATGCCGCCGGTGTACCGCCAGCTCCGCGATATCACGAACAGGCTGGAGAAGCATTACCGCGACGTGCAGGATTTCGAGTTCACGGTGCAGGAAGGCACGCTCTTCATGCTCCAGACCCGCACGGGCAAGCGCACGGCCCATGCCGCGGTCAAGATCGCCGTGGACATGGTCGCCGAAGGGCTTATCTCCAAGGAAGAGGCCGTGCTTCGCGTTGAGCCCGCTTCTCTCGACCAGCTTCTCCATCCCATCATCGATCCCAAGGCGAAGATCGAGGTGATCGCCAAGGGCCTTCCGGCATCGCCGGGCGCGGCATCGGGCAAGGTCGTCTTTACCGCCGACGAGGCTGTGAAGACAGGCGAAGAAAGACAAGGTCATCCTCGTCCGACCGGAGACCACACCCGACGATATCCACGGCATGGACGCGGCCAAGGGCATTCTCACGGCGCGCGGCGGCATGACGTCCCACGCGGCTGTGGTGGCCCGCGGCATGGGCAAACCCTGCGTGGCCGGCTGCGAATCCATCAAGGTTGACCTCAAGGCAGAGAAGTTCACGGTCGGCGAAGTATACCGTAAAATTGGGAGATTACATCACGATCGACGGCGGCACCGGCCGCGTCATCCTCGGCAAGGTTCCGACCATGGACCCGGAAGTGAGCGGCGATTTCGGCACGCTCATGAAGTGGGCCGATGAGGTACGCACCATGGGTGTGCGCGCCAATGCCGACATTCCGCGCGACGCAAAGATGGCGCGCAAGTTCGGCGCCGAGGGCATCGGCCTCTGCCGCACCGAGCACATGTTCTTCGCCGAAGACCGGCTGCCGATCGTGCAGCAGATGATTCTCGCCGACAACACCGAAGCGCGCGAGAAGGCGCTCTCCAAGCTTCTTCCGATGCAGCGCTCGGACTTCAAGGGCCTCTTCGAGACCATGGCAGGCTTCCCGGTCACCATCCGTCTTCTGGACCCGCCGCTCCATGAGTTCCTGCCCAAGCGTGAAGAGCTCATGGTGCGAAATCGCCGTGATGCAAGCGAAGAAGGCGCCCAAGGCGTCAATCACGAAGAAGGAAAAGCTTCTCCACCGCGTCGAAGATCTGCACGAGTTCAACCCCATGCTCGGCCACCGCGGCTGCCGTCTCGGCATCGTCTATCCCGAGATCACGCGCATGCAGACCAGGGCCATCATTGAGGCCGCCTGCGAGCTTGCGAAGAAGGGCAAGAAGATCGTGCCCGAGATCATGGTGCCGCTCGTGGGCATCAAGAAAGAGTTTCAGAACCAGAAGGACCTCATCAAGGAAACAGCCGAAGAGGTGATGAAGAAGAAGGGCGTGAAGGTCGACTACCTGATCGGCACCATGATCGAGCTGCCGCGCGCAGCGCTCATTGCCGACGAGATCGCCAAGGAGGCGGAGTTCTTCTCTTTCGGCACGAACGACCTGACGCAGACCACCTTCGGCTTCAGCCGTGACGATGCGGGCAAGTTCATCGGCTACTACACCGAGAACAACATCCTCGAAAAGGACCCCTTCCAGACCCTGGACCAGGAGGGCGTGGGCCAGCTCGTGAAGATGGGCGTGGCCAAGGGACGTGGCACCAGGCCGAACCTCAAGGTCGGCATCTGCGGCGAGCACGGCGGCGACCCGGCGAGCGTCGAGTTCTGCTATCAAGACCGGGCTCAACTACGTGAGCTGCTCTCCCTATCCGCGTGCCGATCGCGCGGCTTGCGGCGGCGCAGGCCAAGCTCAAGGAAAAGGGCGTGGGCGGCTCGGTGTCGAAGTAAAATTGATGCAGTTTTCCGAAGGGCGGCGAAAGCCGCCCTTGTTGTTTCTGATAAGTTAGTAATGCCACTTAGGCACAGAGGCCACAAGGAAATATGAGTTAATATAACATGATAAAAACATGATGGGGCTCTCACCATTTATGTTCTGCGTCTCTGTATTTCTGCAACTTTAATTTATTATGAAATCTCTTGACGAAAAATACATGCGCATGGCGCTCCGCTTGGCTGAGAAGGCCAACGGACGCACAAGCCCGAATCCCATGGTTGGCGCCGTGGTTGTGAAGCACGGGCACGTCGTTGGCCGAGGATATCATCGGAAGGCGGGTGAGCCGCATGCCGAAGCCATTGCTCTCAAAAAGGCCGGACCGGCTGCCAAAGGTGCAACGCTCTATGTGACGCTCGAACCATGCTCTCACACGAACAAGCGTACGCCTCCCTGCACGCCGCTCGTAATCCGGAGCGGGGTAAAAAGGGTCGTTACAGCGATGATCGATCCAAATCCACGTGTTTCCGGGGGCGGGATCAGGACCATCAGGAAGTCCGGCATCGAGCTCGTTACCGGTGTGCTGGGGGCCGAGGCTAGAAAGTTGAATGAGGCCTTTATCAAACACGTTACTACGAAGATGCCTTTTGTCACGCTCAAGATCGCACAGACCCTGGACGGGAAGATCGCGACCGCATCCGGTGAGTCAAAGTGGATTACCAGTGAAGAGGCGCGTGAAGAGGGCCGCAGACTGCGGGATATCAATGATGCAATCCTCGTCGGCATCAACACGGTTCTTACAGACGATCCCTCGCTTACCACACGGATTCCGGGAGGTCGTGATCCGATCCGCGTGATCGTTGACAGCAGGTTGCGCATGCCGCTCAACGCGAAAGTTTTGATTCAGAAATCCCCGGCAAAGACCATGATCGCAACGTTATCGAATGTACCAGAAAGTAAAATAAAGAAACTCCAGAATATCGGAGTAGGGGTGCTCACGATAAAGAGCGCTCATGGCCGTGTGGATTTACAAGATCTAATGAAGAAGCTTGGTAAGAAGGACATCATGAGCGTCTTGATCGAGGGCGGTGCAGAAGTGAACGCATCGGCATTGAAATCCAATATTGTCGATAAGATCGTGATGTTCATCGCGCCCACGATCATGACAGGCAAGGATTCGCTCTGCTCGATCGGCGGTATATCGCCCAAGGCACTGGATAGCGCTATCAAGCTCCATAACGTTACGTCACGTTTCGTAGGTCAGGATCTGATGATAGAGGGGTATATTCGGTAATTAACAATATTCTCATTCCCGTTAGTGCACTCTTATCAGAGTTACAAAACACAATGCATTATTGCGAAGAGCGTAGCGACGAATCAATCTTAGTCCCATCGCGATTGCCATGCTCCCGTTTGGTCAATCGAATGACAACCTATATATGAAGAAACGAGTCTGATGCCCATTTCCGTACACGACATTAAAGAAGCGCTTAGAGGTCCTGACATATCCTTCGTCCTACTCGATATGGACGGTACGCTGCTGGACAAGTATTTTGACGATTATTTCTGGGAGCACATCGTACCGGAGAAGTACGCTGACAGGCACGGCATGACCTTTGGAAAGGCAAAGGAAGAGCTTCTGAAGAAGTACAAATCCCACGAAGAGACGCTGAACTGGACGGACATCGATTTCTGGTCACGGGAGCTAGGGCTTGATATCCTGGCGCTGAAGGAGCAGATACGGCACCTCATCGAGGTCCATCCCCATGTGGAGAACTTCCTTAAGCTGATGAGGTTCCGCAAGAAGAAGGTCTACATTTCCACCAACGCCCACGACAAGGTCCTCGCCCTTAAGCTCAGGAAGACGGATCTCGGGAAGTACCTGACGGGCGCCATTACATCTGCAGAGCTTGGCTTTCCCAAGGAGAATATGGAGTTCTGGCAACGGGCCGAACAGAAGCTGGGCCTACATAAAGATAACACCCTTTTCGTTGACGACACTCTCGCCGTGCTCAAGACCGCAAAGAATTTCGGCATCAAATACATTATCTACAAGGCAAAGGCGAATTCAAAGGTTAAGCCTGTCCATAGCGCGGATTTCACGACAGTAATGGATTTTAATGAGTTGATGTAAAGCCATCGACTTAGAAGCCGGTTTCCTTCCAATGCCTGATTTTCCTACATGCTGTGGATAAGATAGAGAAGCAGGAACATGCCGACCACAATGACCGATATGGCAAGGAGCACGCTCAGCACTGGGGACGGTGCATACATATCTTCATCGATCTGGCGCTCAACTTTCTTATATCTTATGAAAGCGAGCACTCCCATGAGCATACCCAGCCCCACTAGGAGGACCCCGATGAAGGAAGAATATCCCGGGGTGGGCGGCGATGCCTCTTTTCCCATGTAATATGCCATCTGCTTCACGAAGAGCGAGAACTTCTCGACGACGAACCCGAATGCCATGACAGCGACGCTGGTCCTGATCCAAGCGAGGAATGTCCGCTCATTCGCCATGTGGACGCGGCGGTTGTGGCCTCTCTTTGATTCTTTTTCTTCCGGCGTTTCCGATACCATACTCTTTTCCCGCCCGGACCCGTTACCCCGATATGAATTTGATTATCCCGCTTCTGATCATCTTCACCGCAAAGGCGGTCAGGATCAATGATGCGACCTTGGCAAAGGCTCGGGAGCCGCCAAGCCCCATGAATCTAATGATTCTGTCTGCCTGTGCGAATATGATCCAGGCAATGAGCAGGTTGACGACAAGAGAAAGAATGACGGGAATGTAGCCGCTCGTCCCGACCAGGACGAGAGCGGTCGTGAGCGTTCCCGGCCCGGCGATGATCGGCGTGCCGAGCGGCACAACGCCGAATTCCGGACCTCGCTCCAGCTTTCTCTCCCCCGCCCGGACTACATCGGTAACGGCGATGATCAAAAGCACGACGCCGCCGGCGATCATGAAATCCTCCACCAGGATGCCCAGGGCATTGAAAATTGCCCGTCCCACAAGGATAAAGCCCACTGCCACGAGAAAGGCAGTGATGATAGATTGGCGTACGATCCTCTTCCGCTCCTGTTTCTCCATGCCTTCGGTCATGCCTACGTAGAGGGGCAGCGTCCCCGGCGCATCCAGCGCCACCATGATAGGGATAAAGCTCAGCAGAAATTCTTTTAGTAAACCTGTCATATTCATCCAGAACAGTTCCAGTTGATCTTTTTATCATACATCTTTTGACCGCGCACTTGAGTATAGCCGATATCATATGACGTGTCCAGCCTCGAGAGCATTCCCGCTCTGCAGCCGAAGGGGATGTTTGGATATGGCCGAACTGTTGCCGACCAAGAGAGCGATTCTAGTTCTCTGGAACCATATGTTATCAGCAGTTCGTTTCGAGTGCCAAATCTGTTTTAAACGTGGCATGGATTGTGCTACTTTAGTCGTGGGTAAGTAGCGATATATTTTGTATATTTTTTATCAAGCACTTGACAAGCATGCCTTTAAGCGCTTTAATAAAAGAGTACTTGAGTATTATTTTTGATTATTCTTCTTTGACGCCTTCATCTCTGTTTCTCAATAATCTCAAGGCATTATATTCGGCTTGACGGCTACTTCGGGATCGCTCCCATTATCTTTGAGCCATTCGATGGGCGTGCACGTCGCTCGCACGATAAAAGCCTCGATAGTTCTCACCTTCGGAATCATGCTATAGAGCGGAGCTTAAAAGGATGGGAAAAAATATCAAGAAAATGGCGAAAGAGTCCGTTACCTGGACGACCAAATTCGGTTTGCCGGCACAGCTCCTGCTTTTAATGGCGCTCTCGATATTCCTTGTTGATGTAATGGTGATGATCATTATCAGACTTCTGCGGCTTCCTGCGAGTATCGGGGTACTGCTTGATCCCGTCCTGCTTATTGTTATCATGTCACCTATGCTTTACTATTTTCTATTCCGTCCCCTGCTTCAGCACATCAATGAGCGAATGCGCATGGAGGAATCGCTCAAGGAAACGGAGAAGCATCTCCGGCGACTCTCGGCTCAGCTCCTTTCGACGCAGGAACAAGAGCGGACGCGGATATCGCGGGAACTGCACGACGAACTGGGACAGGCACTGGCGCTCATGAAACTACAGGTGCGGCAAGTCGAGAACAGGTTGCACAGCGACCAGATGGAACTGCGCGACGATTGTGAGCATACTTTAAAATATATCGACTGGGTGATTGAAGAAGTCCGGAGACTCTCGCGCGACCTAAGCCCCGCGGTGCTTGAAGGACAGGGCCTTACAGCGGCAATCCGGTGGCTTGTCGGCAATCTCCATAGGACCAACGGGATGAACGCGGTTTTTGACCCGGGAAACGGCGACCTCGACCGTCTTTTTCCGAGTGATGCCGCAACGCACATTTACCGGACTATACAGGAGGCCCTTACGAATATTGGAAAACATGCCCAAGCCAGGAATGCATCCGTTATTGTGAGCAGGAGTAACGGGATGATCTCCTTTCTCGTTATAGACGACGGCAAAGGGATTGATGTGAAGCACGAAGGCAATAAAGATTATTCCGAGCGTGGGCTTGGGCTGTCGGCCATGGAGGAACGGGTACGGATGCTTGGTGGACGCTTTGATATCTCGAGTGAAGAAGGAAAGGGCACGCGTATTACCTTCACAGTTCCGGGAATGGAGGCTGGGGAGAAATCCAATGCGTCGTTATCGCATTGTACTGGCTGATGACCACGCCCTGCTCCGACAGGGGCTGAAAAAGATTATCGAAGGGGAGCCTGATCTCACCGTTGTTGGAGATGTTGGAGACGGCATCGCCCTCCTTAGCCTTTTGAAAAAGGTGCGCTCTGACATGGTCATTCTCGACATATCCATGCCGAACCTGCGGGGGATTGAAGCGACCTGCGAAATCAAGAAACGCCATCCTCGCGTCAAGGTACTGATCCTGACCATGCACAAGGACGTGAAATTTCTGCATCAGGCGTTTGCCGCAGGGGCCGATGGATATTTGCTCAAAGAAGCCATGGACACTGAACTTTTTTCCGCCATCAGGAAGATACGCAACGGAAAAAACTACATATGTAAGCAGATGCTGGATATGCTTGCCCACGATTGGGTACAGACGTCCCACGGAAATTGCAAATCAGCCGACGATAAACAGATGCTCTCAAGTAGGGAACGGGAAGTCCTGAAGATGCTGGCGGAGGGGAGAACGTCGAAAGAGATCGCCGATCTCCTCTCCATCAGCACACGTACTGTCGAACATCATCGCGCTAATATCCAGTGCAAGCTGAACCTTAAGAAAACCGCAGATCTCGTACGGTATGCAGTCCAAAAAGGATATGTATGACTCCTTCCTCCTTCCTCTCCGTGTTCTATCATACTTTTTAACGAAACCATGCCAGTATGCCCCGCGTCTTGCAGGTTGTCCGACAATTCCTATTTGTTATGGTAGAATAGGATACAATAAATCGGGCAAGGAGCGTGGGGAATGGCATATATCGAATCGTATAAAGAGCAAGCGTGGTTGCTGCCGCCGAGCATTGAAGATTTGATTCCCGAGGACCATATCTGCTTTTTGGTAGAGAGCCTCGTGGATAATCTCGATTACCAGGCATTTGACGTTAAATACGCCGGCGCGGGACATCCTGCCTATCATCCGAGGATTCTGCTGAAGCTCTTGGTCATGGGAGTCCTGGACCGAGTGCGGTCTTCCCGCCGGCTTGCCCGGAATGCCCGCGAGAACGTGGTGTACCTGTATTTATCCGAAAAGCTCAGCTCTGATTTCAGGACGATCAGCGACTTTCGGAAGGACAACCCGGCCCTCGTGAAGGAAGTGTTCAAGCACACGGTGAGTTTTGCCAGAGAAGAAGGCCTTCTCGACCTGTCCCATCTTTCGACGGACGGGAGCAAGGTAAAGGCCAATGCATCGAACCGGAGAGTACTGACGAAGGACGAGCTAAAGGTCTTGCTCAGATTTGTCGACGAAGAGCTTGAGGAATGGGCAAGACAGGATGCCCGGGAGGACAGCGAGTTCGGGGACCTGCGGGGAAGCGACCAGTTGCCGAAACAGAGCAAGAAGACCATTCGGAAAGCGGCACAATATTACATCAAGAAGGTCCGGGAGAAAGGGCCATCTTTCAAAGAAGAAGTGCAAAATTGTCTTGAGGATGCCAAGAGGGAAGCAGACGATCAGAAGCTCAAGAAGGTCAGCATCACTGATCCGGAAAGCCGCTTCATGAAGAACAAGAAAGGGCGGATCGAGCTCTCCTATAATCCTCAGATCACCGTAGATAAAAAGGGCTTTGTCCTGGCAAATGATGTTACGCAGAGCCCCATCGATACAGCACAGTTACAACCTCAGGTTCTCCAGGCGGAAGTAAACCTCGGGAAACTCCCTGAATATGTTGCCTGGAGCTTCGATTCCGGCTACTTTGAAGGTGCCAACATAAAGTTTCTGGCAGACAAAAAGATCGATGGCTTTATACCCGATAATAACGAAAAGAAAGAAGCGGATCCTTTTGACAAGAAGCATTTTCAATACGACGCAATCAGGGACGAATTTCGATGCCCGGAAAACCAGCCGGTATCCTTTCTGGGAGAACATTTTGACAAGCTGAAGAACAAAACGATGAGGATGTATAAGGGGAATGCATGCCCGGCTTGTCAGAGTCAGGGCAGGTGTACGAAGCGGAAGGACGGGATCCGTCATCTCAAGATGTATCCCTGCGAGGCGGAGCGGAATGCCATGGTGGCGAAGATGAAGACGCCGCAGGCAAAGGCGGTATACAAGCTACGACAGCAAATCGTGGAACCGGCCATCGGGGACATAAAAGAGAATCAAGGATTGCGGGCGTTTCTTGCCAGAGGGATTCAAGGAGCAAAAACTGAATTCAACCTGACATGTGCGGCAAGGAATCTGAAGAAAATCTGGTTGTGCATCCGGAAGAAAGAAAGAGATGGGGAGAAGACATCTTGTCGTGTGCGTCCCCAATCACCATTTCAGTCAGCTTATCAGATTTGTTAAGAAGATACCCCCGCAACATAGAGAATTATCGGACAGTCTGCTTGACGCGGGGTTCTTGACTAGGTATATATACCCATTCAGAATTAGGTAATCCCCTTCATTGACAAGCATGCGGTTTCACGCTTTACTCTAACTATAACATGCGTGAGTATTACATTTTGTAACGGCGTTTTTTTTGCATTTTCACTGACTTAAAACGACACCGGTAGCTCGAGTCCGTCTCTACCACGGTGTGCGCAAGGCGGTCACACTGTGCTTTCGTGACTGCATAAGAGTGAACCACTTTTAATAAAATATTCATTCCATAAATCCCGATAAAGCCAAACCCTTCGTAAGGAGGGCGCGGAAAGCCACGGTCCTCTTAATTTAGAAGACGGCCGAGCTGCCGAAGGATGCAATCTTCTGGTACGTTCGGCCTTTTTTATTTCGATGTTTCAGGCAACTATTAGCCAGAAAATGAAAACGAATGAAAAGGAGGAAAGTGGAGAAGTTATTTGAACAACCGGGAAGGAGGTGAGGTGCAAATATTTCTTAAACTAGGTAAGACATCATAAGATTTTTGGGCAGAGAACGGAGAATCTTCAAGAAAGGAGTCTACTATGATCAAGGTGCGACAGCTTCTAAAATGTTTAACAGTCCCTGTCATAGCGCTAGCACTGCTTTGTGGGTTGGGCGTCAACTTTGCACAGGCATTTTATCAAAGCCCGCCAATCCCACTCTTCGGAACAACGCTGCGGGGCATTGATGTAATCCCGGTGGCTTTACCCGATCCCTTCGCCGCACCGGTAACAGGGGTAACCCATTACACGATTAATATAAAGCAGTTCCAGGATCAGATAGTGCCGGGTCTGGGCCCGACGACCCTGTGGGGGTACGATCCTGCTATTAAGCTTTTTCCTGGACCTCAGAGACACCTTGGCGGGATCATTGTTGGAAATAAGGGGGTGCCGATACAAATAACCTTCACCAATCAGCTGCCTACCTCCAATAATATCTGGGGCCAAATCCACCCCCTCCCCGTTGATGCAACTATCCCCGGCGCCGCTCTGGGGCAGAACCGGGCGGCAGTTCACTTTCACGGCGGTCATGTCCCGTGGATAAGCGATGGGGGGCCGTTTGACTGGTTCGATCCCGTGAGTTCACACGGCTCGAGTTTCCTGAACAATGTACTCAACACAGCTGCCGCTCCGAATCAGGCCGAGTACTACTATCCCTTGGACCAGAGTGCCAGGTTTGTGTGGTATCACGACCACGCAGTGGGGATCACTAGGCTTAATGCCTATGCCGGAATCGCCACGGCCTTGATTATCCGGGACGACTTCGAAAACGGCCTCGTCAGCAAAGGTCTGCCAGACTATATCGAGCGCGGCGGGTTCGAGCTCCCTATTGTTGTCCAGGACAAGATCTTCGTCCACTCCGGCATCGCGGCTGATGATCCGACATGGACCGGTGCTATGGAGCCCGGCAGCCTCTGGTATGCCCACACCTACGAAGCGAACCAGTCGAACGGCACCGGCCGCTGGGACCAGGGGCCTACCCTGACGGCCCCGCTCCCGGATCCGTCGGCCATCCCTGAGTTCTTCGGTTGATCGGCCAGTTCGGCGTTGGCTTCTACTCCGCCTTTATGGTGGCGGATCGCGTAGATGTCCTCTCTCGGCGCGCAGGCACCGATGAAGCATGGCAGTGGTCCTCCGACGGTAAGGGAACGTTGTCTGTTTCGCCGGCGTCGCCGGAAAGCGCTCCAAGCCGCGGTACACGCTCGCCGAACCGACCATTACTCCGACAGGGAAACGCATTCCGGGACTGCGGCTGGATCATCCCCGCCAACTCGCCGTGATGCACGCCCTCGTGCGCTTCGCGCACGTCGCCGCCGGCAATAGCTTTACCACTGCGGAGATCCACCCTCACGTCATCAAGGCGCTCGGATGCTCCCCCGACCGCTATACGCTTGCCTCGCTCCGCTACGATCTCTCCAAGCTGCGAGCCAAGCGGCTCGTCGCCAAGCTTCCGGGTTCCCGCCGCTACCAACTCCTGCCGCAGGGATACTCGATCTGTCTCGTCTTCCTGAAGCTATTCGAGCGCGTCTACGCCCCGCTGACCGCAGGTCTTCTTAGCCCTGTCACCGCTGATGCCAAAGTCCCCGACCAGAAGCGCCCTCAACTCGATCGCCTCTACCACCGCGTCATCGATGATCTCCATGCGCTCGTCGAGGCCGTCGGCCTCAAAGCCGCATGACAACATTGGAGAACGAGAATAAAATCCCTACTACGCCCACTATAACGGTCTAGAACTCATTGCACACAGTTACTTCGAGACCGCCCAAGCGACTCGAAATTTCGGTCTCCAGCTCTCTCGTTGTCCTGGCCCCTTTCATTTGCATTCCTCCCCTCTCATAAGGTGAGGCGCACGCCCGCCAGGCGACGCCAAGGAGCAGGGCAAGGATGCTTCGGGGTTTGTCCGGCCGACAGAGGAGAAGCTATCGTGAGCCATTACAAGATCGCAGTCGTTATCGGGAGCCTTCGCCGCAATTCGTTCAATCGCAAGCTGGCCGCCGGTTTAGCCAAGCTGGTGCCCCCCGAGTTCTCATTGCAGGAGGTCCAGATCGGCGATCTGCCCCTCTACAACCAGGATGACGATGCCTCCCAAGCGTCTTCTGTCAAACGGCTCAAGGCCGAGATCGCGGCGTCGCAAGGACTGTTGTTCGTCACCCCGGAGTAAGGCGCTCGGATGCTCCCCTGAGCGCTATACGCTTGCCTCGCTCCGCTACGATCTCTCCAAGCTGCGAGCCAAGCGGCTCGTCGCCAAGCTTCCCGGTTCCCGCCGCTACCAACTCCTGCCGCAAGGATACTCGATCTGTCTTGTCTTCCTGAAGCTATTCGAGCGCGTCTACGCCCCGCTGACCGCAGGTCTTCTTAGCCCTCTCAGCGCTGATGCCAAAGTCCCTGACCAGAAGCGCTCTCAACTCGATCGCCTCTACCACCGCGTCATCGATGATCTCGATGCGCTCGTCGAGGCCGTCGGCCTCAAAGCCGCATGACAACACTGGAGAACGAGAAAAAAATCCCCACTACGCCCACTATAACGGTCTAAATCAGAAGCGCAATGCGAAGAATGCACCGCTAATCTCATTGGACGCCGGTCGCGTCAAGGCGCGGGTCATCCGCACCGACGAGGAACTCATGATCGCGAGGTCCACAACCCGCGTTCTCAATCTCGGGTCAATTCGGGAAACCTAGACCATGAAAACCAACACACTCACGCCGGAACTTCTCCACAAGATGGATGCCTACTGGCGCGCCGCCAACTATCTGTCGGTCGGCCAGATTTATCTTTACGACAATCCGCTGCTGAAGCGGCCGCTGACGCTCGCGGATGTGAAGCACATGCTGTTGGGACACTGGGGCACGACCCCCGGGCAGAACTTCATTTACGTACATTTGAACCGCGTCATCAAAAAATACGACCTGGACATGATTTACGTCTTGGTCCCGGGCACGGAGGCCGGCCGTCGTGGGCAAGACTTATCTCGAGGGCACCTACAGCGAGAATCTATCCGACATCAGTCAGGATGAGGCCGGGCTTCGGAAGCTTCTTTAGGGCACCTCGAACAATGCCGGTTTCTGGATGTGATCGACGGCTGATGCGGATTGGCGTTCGATTTTTTTGATGATCCGCGGACCGGCGAGGCGCCGCATGTGTGGCGGGCGCACCGTGTTGTCCATCTATTACTTCTTTTTGGCCGCAGCAGGCGGATCCCGCCCTCAAGCGGCAGCCAGTCGTCCCGCCACGTTGAACGAAGCGAGGGACCTCGTGCGTTCGAGCGTCGCCAGCCGGCGAACATTGTAGGCGAGGTTCTGCAAGCCGATCTTGATCCGCGCCCGCACGATGCCGATGGTGCGCACGATGCGGCCGCCCGGCGCGGTCTCCTGCGCGCCGAACACATGCTCGATGCGCGCGCGGATGCGGCTCTTCGCCCGGTTCGCCGCCGCTTTGGCCTTCGACAGCGGATGACCGCGCGCCGCGCGCACATGGATGCGGCTGCGGAAGCCTCGCTCCTTCAACGTCGCCTCATTCGCGGCCGAGCGATAGGCGCTGTCTCCAAACACGTCTTGCGAGGTGTTGCCCCGGTGCAGAAGCCCGTTGAGCTTGCGGCTGTCATGCACGGCCGCGTCGGTCACCGCATAGCGCCGGATCAGCTTGTGCGTCCGGTCCACGTTCACGTGGTTCTTGTAGCCGAAGAAGCTCTTGCCATGCTTCTTCGTCCAGCGCGCGTCCTTGTCTTTCTGCCGGTTCTTGGCCGGCTTCTGCTCCCACTCCGCCGGCGTCTCGCCGCGCTTGACCGCCTCGTTCTCCTCGCGCGTATTGCGCTGCTTCGGCACAGGCACGATGCTCGCGTCCACCATCTGCCCGCCGCGCGCGAATGTAGCCCTTCGCGTTGAGATGCTGGTCGAACCGATCGAACAGCGTCTCGATCAGCCCGGCCCGCGCGAGCTTCTCGCGGAACAGCCACAGCGTCGTGCCGTCGGGAATGCCATCCTCCAACCCGAGACCGACAAACCGCGTGAACGGCGCCCGATCGCAGAACCTGATACTCGATCTGCTCGTCCGACAAATTGTACAGCGACTGCAGAACCAGCATGCGGAACATCACGATCGCATCGAACGGCTTGCGGCCGGCCGTGCTCTTCTTCGCCTCTTCCGGCGTCAGCACCACCGCCTCGATGTCGGCGCGAAAGCTCTCCCACGGAACCAGCGCCGCAATCGCCTCCAGCGGATCGCCCTTCTTCGACAACGCCGAAAGCCGCTTCTCTGCGTCGAAAAATCCCAGCTGCCCCATCGCTCCGCTCCGCCGAATCACGTCCTCACGAACGAGATTCGCACAGCACGGAACGGCAGCCAATTATTCGAGGTGCCCTTATGGTATTAGCACATTTTGGCTCGCCGTTGATTTGTGGCTTTGGGGTACAGTAGAGGTATTCGGAATGTTGCCGATACGGCGCGGGCAATGATTATAAGACAAATAAGCTTGTAGCGTTTGTCTTCGTTGTTCTTCTCGGCGCTGTGAACCTGATCCACCTTTCAGCCACTTCGTTTGTCGCATGATTCACCCAGATGCGTTCTTACTTGGCACAGCAGCCCTCCTCGGCCAAGTTCTCCCGCAGAAGAAGGTCCCGGCTCTCATAAGACACAGGTCGTAGAAGCTCGATGAGCATATCGCCGCGGTCGCAGCGAACAGCAGAGTGCCTAATCAAGGGCAAATACCCAAACTCCAAAGGCGAGCACATCTACCACGTGCCGGGACAGCGCTACTACGACAAAACCCAAATCGACTAGAGCAAAAGGAGAACTGGTTGCGTACCGAGCAAGAAGCCGTCGGTGCAGGTTGGCGTCAGCTGTAATTTCTTTCTTGTGTCCGTCCTAAAACTTGTTGAATTGGTTGAATTGGTTGTGATTTAAGAAAGGCGGTCCTGATTCGAGGGGAGGCCGCCGATGTGGACGGATGAGAACCGAGCGAAATACAATCGTGATCATCTGCGCTATCCGAGCGACCTGACGGATGAGGAGTGGGCGCTTGTCGAGCCGTTCATTCCGCCAGCGAGGCGCGGCGGCGGCAAGCGGCGAACCGATCTGCGCGCGGTGATGAACGGGGTCATGTATATCCTGAGCACCGGCTGCCAGTGGCGCTACCTTCCGAAAGATTTTCCACCCCGCAGCACGGTCCACAACTACTTCGTCTGGTGGCACTGCGATGGCACGCTGGATCGCATTCATCACGCGCTCTACGCCGAATGCCGCGAGAAGGCGGACCGAGAAGCCAGTCCCACCGCCTGCATCATCGATAGCCAAAGCGTCAAGAGCGCCGAAAAAGGGGGGCCTGCATCGATCCGCACGGGTTCGATGCGGGCAAACTGATCAAGGGCAAGAAGCGGCATATTCTTGTCGACACGCTGGGTCTGTTGCTGCACGCCATCGTTCATTCCGCCGGCATTCAGGATCGCGATGGCGGCATCATGTTGCTGGCGACGCTGTTCGGTCAGTTTCCATTCATGGCGAAGCTGTTCGCCGACAGCGCCTATCAAGGCCCGATTTTTGGCAACGCGCTCGCGAAGATCCTGCCTGGTCTCGAAACCGAAATCGTCAAACGATCCGATCAAGCGAAAGGGTTCGTTCGGTTACCCAAGCGCTGGATCGTAGAACGCACGATTGCGTGGCTCAACCGTTGTCGCCGCCTCGCAAAGGACTGGGAAAATCTCAACCGCAATGCCCTCGCGTTCTTGAAACTCGCGTCCATCCGCCTCATGGTGCGAAAGCTTTGTAATCCATGACGAAGTCTTGGGACGGACTTTAGGACAGCTATAGAGCGGGCAGCATACAGGTCAGGATTTTGAGGCGCAGGTACTCTTCGTCGCGCAGTCCGTATGCTCGACGCTGGATGACGCGGATCTTGTTGTTCAGTCCTTCCACGAATCCGAGGGAGACCTTGTTCTCTGGCCTGCAATAGGCGGCGATTCGTCGCAATGCCGATCGATCATCTCGGCGAATTTCTCATAGGGTTTGAGGCGCTGCCACTTCAGACTCGCCCGCCAGTTCTAAACGAATCGCCGCGCCCAGCCCTCGCGCTCGTAGTCCCAGAGCTGACCCAAGGACTCCCCTGAGCAGGTACGCCGTGTTCAAGCGCTTGTTCGCCATCAGCCCACCTTCTTGAGTGCTTGGTGGCCTTTCAGCGTGAGGTTCTCGCGACGCGAGAGGCGCGTGTAATCCTCTGGCCCTTGATGTAGCTTCGATCCTGGCCGCCTGACGTAACTTTACTCCGGCGTTGACATCATCAAGTTGAGTGAGCTTTCTTCCATTGAGCCGCTACGCGATCAGGCTGAGCCCGCACCACCACCGCCGATGCGCCGTCGCGCGGGCGATGCCGAAGCGCCAGCAGATCAGCTTCCACGGCGTTCCCTCGGCGCGCGCCCAGACCAGCTTGGCAAGGAGAGCGCTGGGCTTGCGTTGGTAGCAAGGCCGCGAATTATGGGCACGGTTCAATTTGGCAGAAAAGATCGGTCGACAGCCGTCTCGGGATCGAGCCTGTCGAAAGGAAGGCTGTGTGCTTTCGCGGTCCATTCCCACGTCTTGCGGACACGCGCTCTATCGAATGTACCCAAATTCTCAGACCTGGTGATCGCGTTTGAGATCAAGGGGACGATCGTGTCGAACTGCTGTAGGAGCGTTTCAATGTCCAACTCAGGAAAGAGCGCCTTCATCGATTTGGCGACATCACTAGGATCGGCTAGCGCCATCTTAATGCCAAGCAAAAAAGCTCTGACAAACTTTCGTATAATGTCGGGCCGTTCGGCGATCAATTTGTTCGAGGCAAATAGCGAATATCCGTACCCTTCGAGCCCGCATTCAGTCCAAAGAATGATATTTAGTTTTTGTCCTGATTTTTCCAGTTCTTTTTTGAAAAGTGTTGAGGACGTTGTCCAACTTATAACGGCATCAGCATTGCCGGATGACAGCGTCGTTACGAGCGTTTCGGGTTGATCCACCTTCAGCAAGGTAACCTTTGATTCATTAACGCCACACGATTTGAGAATTAGTGGCCAAATGGCGTTGGATGAAGAGAATTTCGCGGTAGCCACCTTTTTGCCTTCGACATCTTTTAGAGATTTTATGTTTGATCCTTCAATGGTAAATAGCGCATCAGGTTGTATCGTGAAAACGCTTAGTACTGCGGTGACAGGTACGTTATTTTCTGCACGCGCCTGCAAGAGGGCGGTCAAGCCGCCTGAGCCCATATCGGCTTCGCCGCTTGCGATGCTTTCTATCGCCTCAGATGAACCACGCGCCGAGCTAATGGTGACATCGAGACCTTCCGCAGCGAAAAGACCTTTGTGCATCGCATAGAATGGCAACGCTTTATCGCCGCCGGCAGGCCAGTCTCCTACAAATACTACCTTCTCAGCGGCCAGAACAATTGTCCACCCAGCCATGGCCAAGCTGAGCACGAGCCACGCCAAGATCAAGCGCAAGAAGCGACGCTTCCCTATCAGCCGGAAACTGTCCGATCGTTGCCCAAGACCGTCCGGGTGAAGCCTAAGCAAACTCATCCCCGGCCCCCCAGCGGGGGCATAGAGCATGGTCCGGTAGCGGACATATCAATTCCTACAGTTTAGCCTATTTCACCTACGGCCAATGCGTAAGAAGTCGGTAAAGAGCGTTACATCATAAGTAGCGCCAAGCACGCTCGCGTTGCGCCGGACCCAAGGGCGCGCCCGCCAGCCAATGGGTGGGGGCGATCAGCGTCCGAATGATCTGGGTGATGGCGGAAGGCCGGTACGGCTTCTTCAGAAAAACGCTACTGGGCACCGCCGCCCCCTGATCCACGGTGTAGCCCGTCGCGTAGATCACCGGCAGTTCAGGCTTTGCTTCCCGCGCTGTCGCGGCGAGCCGCCAGCCGTCCAATTCCCCCGGCAGTCGGATGTCGGTGAACAGCACGTCGACCCTCTGGCCGCTTTCGATAATGGACAGCGCCGCCTCGCCGGTCTCCGCCTCCAGCACTGCAAAGCCTTGCTCGGTCAGCTCCCCCGAGATCATGTCGAGAATAAGCGGCTCGTCCTCTACAACGAGGACCGTCGCTGCGCCGTTCGAAGATTCTAGATTCATCGTCAGGCCCTCGCTTTCAAGAGTATCCGGTGGCGCCGATATTGGCTGCGCCAGCTGCCGGCCGACGCAATTGCAAAACCCGCGCGGCCGTTTCTTCACTTGAAGCCCATGCGAGACGCGAACATAGGCCGGTCGCACCGCCATGGCGGTGCCCTGCGGAGCAGAGTTCGTCAGGTCCAAGCAAGGTCGAGAATACGCCCATCCGCCGCCTCCCGAACGCAATGAGCCCCCGCCGGCAACCTGGCGTCTTTTGCTGATCAATTTCGGCGAAAAAACGCCGGACCGCCGCTGTCACGGGGCGCCGCATTGCAAAGTCCTCGCATAGGGGGCGACATACGCGGTGTGGGAGATCGTTAAATTCGGCTCGATAACAAGGAGAAGGCCTGCGATCATCGTGGTGATGAACGGCGGAGAGACAGGGTTATGATCCGGCCTGGACTACGGCGCGTGGCCGATTTTCTCAATCGGCGCTTCGATCCGGAATTTCAGACCCGAGGGCGCATACTCGATCTGGTGCTTGCCGATGCGCCGCATCGTGTTCTCGATGATCTTGCGTCCGTAGCCGGTGCGGGTCGGCGGAACCACCGCGGGCCCACCCGTCTCCTCCCAGCACAGGACGAACTGGCCAGGATGGCTTTCCCGGTCGACGCTCCAGCTCACATTGACTCGGCCGGCGGGAACCGAGAGCGCGCCGTACTTGACCGCATTGGTGGTCAGCTCATGCAGAATCAGCGCAAAGCTCTGCGCCGCCTTTTGCCGCACCATGAGATCGATTCCGTCGACGCTGACGCGGTCGGCAAAGGCCGAGGTCTCGGCGGCGAGGATTTGCCGGAGCGGTGCCCCTCGCCACTCCTGCTCGCTCATCATCGTATAGGCGCGGCCGAGCGACTGGAGCCGGTCGATGAATACCTCGCGGGCTTCCACGAGCGAGCGGTTTCCGCCCAGGCTGTGCAAGGCCACAGAGTGAATGACGGCGAACAGATTCTGAATGCGATGATTGAGCTCGCCGATAAGCAGCCGCTGCCGCTCTTCTATGCGCTTACGCTCTCTGATGTCCACCATAATGGCGAGCACAAAGTCCCGCCCCTCGGACCGGATCGGCTTAAGCCCGATCTCGACCGGGATCTCGCTGCCGTCACGGCGCCGCGCCAACAGGTCGCGGCCCGTCCCCATCGGCCGCTCGCGCGGGGCGGCCGCAAACACCCGGCGCAAATCCGCATGCTGGATGCGCAATTGCTCGGGCACCAGCGTTTCGACTGGTTGGCCAAGCAGCTCGTCGCGACCATAGCCGAGCATCTGCTCCACATACTCGTTCAGGAAAACGATGCGCGCCCCGGGGTCGACCACGAGCAGACCAATCGGCAAGGATTCGAGCAGCGCAAAATCCCGAACTGGCGCCTTCACATCGGACGGTTTCGAGCCGTCCGCGAGCGGATCGCGATCGAGATCCCGCATGCGCACGGGCGTCTCCCGAAGCCCGTCGCGATCCGGATTTTCGCCGATCCAAGAAAGCATCGTGCTTAAAGCCGCCGCCACGTCTGCATTCGACGGCTTGGCATTCCACTCCGAATGATCGTCGGCGGAATAGCCGATGGGATGAACGTTCGCATCCATGTCGACCTCACAAAATGCTTCTATTGCTGGAACAGCGATGCTTCAGCAAGTCGAGCTTGCCGGTACGAAGTTGGGCTTCTGTAACGGGCCGTCGGTTGTCAATCCCTCTCTTGCGTTATCCGATCGCCGAGCACTTGCTTCTGTACGGGGTCGGCGCGAGGCCGCCACCTGATGGTGTCCGTTGAGGATAGGCCGACCAATCTGGCACGCGTGGTCGTGTTGCCACTACCCAACTTGCGGTCTGACCTGATCCGTCGTCCCGGCGAGGGACTCCGCTTCGGGAAGCCGATGTCCTGTGCTGCCCGAAATCCGTTGAACTCTCCTGTCAGGCCGCCACAGCGGCAGAAGCGAACAGTGTTCCATCGACCAGCATGCGATGCATGATCACGGCGAGCTTGCGGGCGAGCGCCACCTTTGCCTTCTTCATGCCGGCGCGTTTGGCAAGCCGCATCGCCCAGCTCTTGAGGGCTGTGCAGCCCTTGAGCGGCTGGGTCAGGATAATGTGGCCGGCCTCGTAGAGCGCCGTTCGCACTCCCTCGTCGCCGATCTTGCTGATCCGTCCAGTGATGTCCGTTTCACCAGACTGATACTTCTTGGGGGTCAGCCCGAAATGCGCCCCAACCCCCTTCGACGATTTAAACCGCGCGGGATCATCGATTGCCGCAACATAGGTGAGCGCCACAATCGCGCCGACGCCCGGCGTCGACATCAACAGCCGCACCCGTCCGTCCGAACCTGCGATCGAACGCACCCGCTTCTCAAAGCCGGCCAACTCCCGCCGCAGGGTCTCGTGGACCACGAGGAGCGCCGCCGCAATGACCTCCAGGGTTGCGTTGCCCTCGACCAGATCCCTGATCCGCCCGGCGAACCGGCTCGGTGTCGTGGCGCCGACTTTCAGGCCGAAGCCGCGCAACAGGCCGCGCAGGCTCATCTGCACATCCAACAGCTTCGATTGCACCAGCTTGCGCGCCGTCAACAACGCGCGCATCTCCTGCGCCGCCATCGACTTGCAGTGCACCGGCCGGAACCAGCCGAGCCGCATCAGTTGCGCAATCCCGCGCGCGTCATTGCGGTCGCTCTTGACCGGCATCGCCTTGAAAGCATCGCGCACGTGCCGCGTCTCCAATAGCTCAACTGCAAGGCCTGCCGCTCGCATCGCCGCATAGAGCCATTGCGACATCGGGCCAGCCTCCAGACCGATCCGCTCAAGCCCGAAGCCAAGCCCGCGGAACCAGGCGATCAGCGCCTCAGGCTCGCTCGCAATCCTCTGCTCCCGGATGATCTTGCCTGCCCCGTCCACCACGCAAACGCTCGAGTATTCCAATGACACGTCAATCCCAGCATAATAGGTCATGGTCGTCCCTCATCGATGCTTGGAGCGGGCTCGCCCGACTCCGTTTGATGCTCATCAGTTTGAGGGACGACCACCCGGCCGCAAAGCCCAGCCGCGAGCGAGCGCGCCACCCATAGCGCCGAAGCGAGCGAGCGGCTTGCTCAATGCAGGCCCGTTACGCCATCGTTTGGATCACCTCGGCCGTTTTGTACGAGGATTTATAGCCCGGGCTAGCCCAGCGCTTCGTCTCGTGCGGAATGCATGACGCAGAAGGGACCTTTGCCCCAAACGACAACGTCATGCGCAGAACGGCGAAACGGGCCGTATGCATTGACCTCGTAACCGGCAGGCGTCTGCTGGGTGGATTTGCACGCGTAAAATTATGACACGAAATTGTGAGTCACCATTAGTCTTTAGTTAATAGCGAGCTCGAGACTCATCCGTATAATTGAGATCCTCGCCTGTAAGGCGAGGGGTTCAAGAGGGGTCGATTTCAAATCGACTGTCATCCTGCACGGCTTCGCCCTACTCGTTCTCCGCCGCAATCTGCCGCAGAAGGTCGCCAACTCGGGTCGCCACCTGCCCCGTCAGCAGCCGCTTGCGGGTATTTCCGGCACCACACAAGATGAACCTTGAGGTCGTACGTCGCGTGGCTGCTCAGTCGATATCGTCGCATAATGCGACTTCATCTACCCTTCGCTTCGCCTGAAGGCGAGGGTTTGGAATTCCGAAGGAGACAATCAAATTGGATAGGACGCAGATCGAGCCATCTCCTATTCGAGTCCGAGATCGCGAGATCGTGAAATGGGCAATCAGCGCTGGTTAGAGCCCGTCTGCCATAAGTCGGCAAAGCGACTGCGACGGCCAGCGCTGGGCAAATGGCAAGACGAACCGCTGGTGGTGGACAAGTGGCTGGGCGTCGAGGCCATGTCGCGCCTTCCGGGGACCGTGGCACGGGTGAAAGAGCTCACGGTCCAACCGGCCGTCACGCTCAGTGGGCGTCCGCTAGCGAAATCGATCCGCAGGAACGCGCGAAGCTCATCCCCTCCCCGACCGACGACGTGAAGAAATGGCAAGACGACGTCGATCGATTGCACGGCCACATCAGACATTCGCTCGACAATTCCGTCGAGCGGCAAACCGCATTCAATACGCTGGCAATGCAGCGGATCGAACAGATACGCCTCAAATACCAGAACAAGGGCTATCTGTGCCACGTGACGGGTTTTTGGTGCGGTTGAAGCGCGGCCCGCCGAGCCTAAACGTGCCGGCGGTTCGCAACCCGGTAACTTCGCCAGAACGCCGCCGCGCGCGGCTGCTGATGAGCAACTGGTGCTTTATCAACAGGGATTCGGCCACGACAACACGTACTCCGCCCGGGCGCACGAGTTTGGCAATGGTGGCCAGCAGGTGGACGGCGAGTATGAGCAGGTGAATCATCGACATGGACGGTAGCACGATGTCGGCATCTCACAAGACTGCCCGCGCCGCTCCGTTTTTGCGAGGATTTACGAATTCGCCATGGACAGGTGGCACCGCGAGGTGTCCCCCTATCCCGATCAATCCCCTAAATGGACACAATCAAAAAATAAATTCCGACCTAAACCTCAGAAAGATATCGACTTTCAAGTCACGCCAAGTGAAAACTTCAGACTAAACGGGCGTATTTGTTCTCTCGGCTGTCGCGGCAATCGCCACCGGGCTGTGGACCTGGAGCTGGAAATGGTTCTGGCTCATGCTCGTCGCATGCGGCGCGCTGACCATGCTTATTCAGGCATTCGTGTACCTATTGGGGTGATGCGATTTTCGACTCTGTGCCCACGCAGCGCTGCCGCCGAGGCGCGCCGGGCTGTTGAACGACTCATTCAGCGTGTAAGCCGGAAAGGCGTGACACCGTTCAACTACGAAACCAGCTTGGCGCGAAGACGCGTGAATTCCTGATCGGTGATGGCCCCTGATTTCTTGAGCCGATCAAGCTTCTCGATCTCGTCGGCAGCGCTGAAGCCGACCACGCGCCGCAGTTCTTCGCGCGCCTGTTGCGCCTGCTGGCCGCTTCGTTCGGCCATGCCTCTCGACTGGGTGATCATGTATGCGAATATGCCGAGATAGGGCAACACGATCAGGGCAATCACCCAGATCGCCTTGATCCAGCCGGATATGTCATGACGCCGGAACAAGTCGCCAATGACTATAATGAGGAGCCAAAACCAGAGGACGAACATAAATACCGCGAAGGCGTCGGCTAGGAAATTGCGGAAAGTGAAGCCTTCTGAGAAGAAGAGCATTACGATTCTCCTTGTTTACTGGACAGACCTGTTGCGGGCGTCGCGAGCAGCTTGCGCATTTTTTGTTGCTTGCGATACGCTTCCGATCCTTGCGGGAGGAACTCGTGTACGGCGCCGTTGACTTGGCAGCGCACGCATGCCTTCGCTTGCTGTGTCGCCGGTCGCGGGACGCGGAGGAAACTGAGCCGCACGACGCATAGCGAGAGCTCGGTGCGCCGCTTCGACGTGCGCGGCCCGCGCCTCTAGCTTCTGCATACGATCGATCTCCCTGTTAACGCGCTTCAACGCAGCGGCGAACACCTGTTTGCGCTCCAGGGGATGCTCGGCTGTGCCGGGAAAGCTTCCACCCCTCGGCGTTCCTTTGCCGCGCGTTTCGCGGCGCTTCGCGCGCACCAGGGTCCTCCTTGTCGCGCATGTCGCGCAGACGCTGACGCAACGCCTCAAGGTCGTCGAGCCCGCAGTCGTAAATTCCGGGATGATGGCTGCGCAAGATGACCTCATGCTCGTCGTAACTGAGGATGCTGCGCTCGAACTTGCAGGGTATGGACATGACAGTCCCCTAGAAATCGGTGACCACTCAGAACTTCCAGACTAGCGGCGCGACGATGATCACAACTACGCCGAACCAGATCACGCACAGAAATCCCAGCTTCCAGCCGGGATTCCCCATATGACTCCCGAACTCGGGTGATTATTCGCATTTTCCGGCCTTCCAGCAAGCCCGGTGAGAGGTGCGGATGGGCAGCAGCGCCTCCGCCACAAGGCAATCAACAGCTTTCGTGCCAGCGCCACCACCATCACCTTGCGCATGCGGCGACCTGTGCCGCTGATGCGCTCACGGAACCAGCTCACCTGAGCAGAGGCGGGCTGATATCGCTGCCAGAGCCAAGCCAACTCGACCATCGCGGTCCGCAACCGCGCGTTCCCAGCCTTGCTGATGCCCTGTTCGCGTTCAATGCCGCCACTGCTGAAGGGAGTGGCCGTAAGGCCGGCGTAGGACCCGAGTGCCTTACCGTTGGCGAATTCGCGCACAAATGCTTCGCGCACCAGCACGGTGGCGCTCTGCACGCCGACGCCACGTAACTTGGCAAGCTGCTGGATCATGCTTGCAGCCCTGTCGGGGTTTTCGTCTTCGAGCACTGCATCGCGTGATTGTTCAAGTTCAGTAATCTGGGTCAGCAGCAACTCCAGACGATCGAGCATGCGGACGATTTTCGCGCGAGCATGCGTGGGCAATGGATCCCCGAGGGCCGTCCGCAATCCGTCGAGACGTTGGCGTCGATCCCGACGGAGCGGGTTGTATTCGCCCACGCCCAGAGTCGCCAGGACGGCACCGATGCGATTGACGAGGCCGACCCGCTCTGCGACGAGTTCTGCTCGCTCCCGCACACGACGGCGGGCGTCTTCATCGGTCTCCGCAGGAATCGGAACCATCGAGCACACACGGGGTTCGCCGCGCAGCCACGCCAGTAGCGTGCGCAGCAAGAGTTCGGCGTCGATTCCATCGGATTTGGCTCGACGCGCCCGACGATCGACCGGAACGCTGGAGGGCTGAATGACGTGCGTTTCGATGCCGTACTTTGCCAACCAACGGACCAGCCAAAACCCTGACCACCCGGCCTCGTAAACCGCGATCACCCGATTGACATTTCGACCGGCCTTCTCGGCCCGGACGCGATAGCCATCGATGGCCGCCATCAGCGCTTCGGGCGTCGACTTAATGGAACGCTTGGCTTTGACACCCGGCAGGCCTGGTATGTGGGCACTCCAAACCGGTGGGCCGTTCGTTGCGCAATCGTCACAGGATAATGCCCTGGCCATAAATCTCTTTCTGAGTCTACCTTGACGCCGGTGAAGCGCTCGATCTCGCTGATAAGGAAAGCTTTGTCGAAACGCCCGTCCACCATCCGCTGGGCGACGAGCCCAATGGGCGCATCGTCCGCGAACATCATGGTCGGGAATTCGACCGCTGCGGCGTATCTGTCCGCGATCGCCTTGGCAACGTCCTCGGGAGATTCGTCGCTTTTCGCTACCGTCGCCTCGCATGCACGCGTGATGCCGTTTCCCGCCACATGACTGGGCCACACCTTGGAGACCAGGAATACGCGATTGCGCTGACCAGCGATCATGCGGCCGATGAACTCCTCGGAGCCGTACACTTCCGCCGTGTCGATCAACGTCATCCCGAGCGAAAGGCCCGTGCGCAGCGCTTCTTCTTCAACAGCTAGCGAGGCTTCGCCTCAGACCGACGAGTTATGAATAATATCCTCCACATAGTGGATGGCGCGGCTCGCTCACCGAAGCATTCCAAACGACGGTCAAATAACGGCTTGCCTCGCCAAGTCGTTCTAGGCTCCCACCGGGAACATCGCCCTTCAAGGCACTCACCGTCTGATCCAGCGTCGGAAACGGAGCGGAGGCATCGCCTGAAGCGTTCAATACGCCATTTGCCTCCGCGATATTGGCGGCAGTTGGATTTTCCTCCTCTGACAATCGTGACGGTCCCGCCAGCCGCGCCATTTCAGCCTTTTTTTGTGCTTCCTGCTCGGCATGCTTGCGAAAGGACTCGGCCGCCTTCTCAGCCTCGGCGATCGCAATCTTCTTCATCACATCATCAGCGGAGGGGATCAGATCATCGAGATTTTTGGCCATGCCTTGCTCCTCCTGGTTATCACTTAATGTTTATATTCGCTGGCATCCTACCGTCATTGATACTACGCAATTTCGGAATTAAGCGTCTTCAATTGGCCATAAGAGCCGGATTATCACTCGGTCGCCTGCCTCCGAGTATGCGACGCCTGATCACGATGTGGAGGATTGCGGAAGCTCACGCCAAGCTTGGAGTAATTTGTAGAATACGCCGAGCAATGTTGGGCCGATAAACAAACCGAGAAACCCGAATGCAATGAACCCACCAAGTACGCCAAGGAAGATCACGATCAGCGGCATCTCTGCTCCAAAACTCACCAGCCACGGACGAATGAAATTGTCGACGGTCGAGACCAGCAGGCCCCAGGCAGCCACGAAGATGCCCCAACCCGTATCGCCGATGCCGAAAAGCCACCAGGCCGCGCCGCCCCAGACTATGACCAATAGTATCCCAAACTGGCTTAGCGCGATGATGAGCGTTAGGAATCCCAATAGCCCAGCTCCCGGAACGCCCGCAATTATCAGTCCGACCGTCATGGCGATCGCCTGGATCGCGGCGGTCCCAACGACGCCGTAAGCAACCCCGCGCACTGAATTTGCTGCCAAAAGCAAAGCCGAGCCGGCTGCCGAGCCACCCAACCGCTCCGTGATTTCCTTCAGAGTTCCAGCCAGCGCATCGCCGCGCAGCCATAGCATTGTTGCTACGGCAAGCGACACCACAAACTGGAACATGCCTTCGGCAAAAGCACGCGCAAGCTCGATCAACCCTTTCCGCAGTTCAGCCGAATATGGCTTGATCACTGTTTGAAACGCGCTGCCCGGCTCCGCCAAACTGGACCAAAGTCGCGCGACATTCTCCTTTGCCCAAGGGACCTGAGCAATCCAGTTCGGCAGTTCCGGCGATCCTGCGAAGTACGCCTGCACACGCTGGATGCCGTCGACCAGCCGTTCGCCCAACCCCGGAGCCAAGATGATCGCCGGGACGCCGACCGTCCCAAGTGCGACTAATAGCAACACGGTCGCGGTGAGGCCGACCGACAAACCATGTCGCACCAGCCAATCGCGGATCGGCCAAGTTGCAATGGCGATTATGCTCCCAAACAGAATTCCTGTTACAAAGGGGCGCAAGACGAGCGCAACACCAACCAACAGACAGGCGAATCCTCCGAGCGCGATTAACCGCTCGATCAGTGTCGTCGTACTCTGCAGCTTTGCTGCAAGGATTTCGTTCGACGTATCGCTCAGTCGTGGCATTTTGACTTGCGGTACCCAAGCAAACAGGGCGGGAATTGTCCCTCGTGATGTTGAAATTGCCAAGCGGTCGTTGCCGGTGAGATGTTAGGCAGCCTTTGCGGTTTGAGCAACCTGATTACTCGAAGCGCAGGGCAATCTATGGACTTGCCCCGGTTTCGTGGAGAGGTGAGGTCTTGGGATCAGGGTATCTGGTTTGACGGCATTCTGTCCTCCTCTTTCGAGTGATCTTTTGGTTCGGCCGAGAGCATCTTTTCGTCCCGGCCTGCATGTTGCCAACGCCGTCGTGTCGAGTGGCTGTCACGGACGGCCGGTACGCTGGCGGTGCAACTTGCTGCGACGTTTCCAGGCCGCTCCTTGACAGGCGCGAGCACGACGGCATGCTCGTGTGCACCGGGTTCGAGAGCGGTGGCTGCATATTGGCGTTCGAACGCGATGGGTGACAGATACCCGAGCGATGAGTGCCGCCGGCGCGGATTGTAGAAGCCCTCGATGAATTGGAAGTCGGCCATGCGCGCTTCGGCCTGCGTCTTGAAGCGACACCGATCGAGCAACTCACATTCGAGCGTGGCGAAGAAACTCTCCGCCATCGCGTTGTCGTAGGCGTCTCCGACCGACCCCATCGAGGGGCGAACGCCTGCCTCTCGACATCGTTTGCCGATTGTCGGGCGGCGCTGCCGGGGCGCGACGATCAAGGAGGTGGCGGAGGAACTGGCGCTGGACACGGTCAAGGCGCTGAACC
>CAVPKD010000007.1:0-72496 GCA_963705595.1 Nitrospirota bacterium
TTGACCAATGAACGTTGCGAGTATATTTTCGATAGGCATTCTCTGTTTTCTTTTCGGTGCAGTTGCTTCACAGCTTCCGCTCTCGAAAGTACGAAACTTCAGCTATCTCTTCTCCTTGACAGGCGCTCTTCTCTTTCTCGCCGCAGGCGGGTACCTTCTCTTTACCCCGGCCTTTACCAGCGGGGATATCACCGTTTCATCGATCTTCAGCTTTGGCTTTCATGCTGACGCGCTCTCCGCATTCTTTGTAGTTCTTATATCGCTCATCACCATTTCCGTTTCCCTCTACTCCATCGGCTTCACCCGGGGAATCAAGAACGCCGGGTTCATGGGGTTCCTCTACAACATCCTTATCCTGAGCATGTACGGCGTGGTCCTTTCCGCGAACATCTACACCTTCCTCGTTTCCTGGGAGACCATGGCCGTGGCCTCATACTTTCTTGTGGTCTTTGAGCGGAACGAGGAGACGGCAAAGGCGGGTCTCTTTACCGTGGTGATGACCCACATCGGAACGGCCTTCATCATCGGGCTCTTCTTTGTTCTTGCGCACTACACGGGCAGCATGGATTTCGTGTCCATGCGGGCGGCTGCTCCGAGTCTGCCGCAGGGCGTCAAGTCCCTGGTCTTCATCTTTGCGATCATCGGGTTCGGCACCAAGGCCGGCATCATTCCGCTCCACACCTGGATACCCCGGGCTTATCCTGTTGCGCCATCGAACATTACCCCTCTCATGTCAGGCGTCATGATCAAGACCGCGGTATACGGCTTCCTGCGGATCGCCTTGGACGTGCTGGGTGCGGGGCCTGAGTGGTGGGGAATAACGATCATCGCGGTCGGTGCGGTCTCGGCGGTACTCGGCATCCTCTACGCGGTCATGGAGAATGACCTCAAGGTCTTTCTTGCCTACTCGAGCGTGGAGAACGTCGGTATCATCCTCCTGGGGATCGGCGCGTCCATGATGTTCCGGAGCAACGGAATGCTCGTCCTCTCGAGCTTTGCCCTTGCAGCCGCGCTCTACCACGCTCTGAACCACGCCCTCTTCAAAGGCCTCCTGTTCCTGGGAGCCGGGTCCGTGGTGAACGCCACCAGGACAAGGAACATGGAGAAACTGGGCGGGCTCCTCAAGGTAATGCCCTACACGGGCTTCTTCTTCCTCCTGGGCGCTCTTGCCATTACTGCTTTACCGCCTCTGAACGGGTTCGTGAGCGAATGGCTCACGTACCAGTCGCTCCTTCTCGGCTTCCAGTCGCCATCCGTCGTTGCGAAGATCGTCTCGCCGCTGGGCGGAGCGGCCCTGGCGCTCACGGGAGCCATCGTGGCTGCCGGTTTCGTCAAGACCTTCGGCACCACGTTCCTCGGCATGGCGCGGAGCGAGCATGCAACGTCGGCCCAAGAGTCCTCGGCATGGATGGTCCTGGGCATGGCGTTCCTGGCGTTATTTTGTATACTCTTCGGCGTCTTTCCGCGAATTCCGATCTCTCTCCTTGCGCCGGCGGTCTTTACCATCACGGGATCGTACGTAGAACTGCACCAGCAGGGCGTCTTGTTGACGCCCGGGTCCTCTGCATCGCTCTCGACCACCGCGCTTGCCGTTTCCATGGCGATGATCTTCATTGCTGCAATCATTTTTGTGAGGCTCGCAGGCGGCAGAAGAAAGACCGTGTACGCCGATTCCTGGGACTGCGGCATACCGGGGCTCACTCCGCGGATGCAGTACACTGCCACGGCGTTCACCAAGCCACTCAGGATCATTTATAAACGGATCTACCTTCCGAGCAGGGACCTGAAGGTCTCGTACCTGATAAAGCCCTTCTTCGTGAAATCCATCCAGATACGGCGGCGAGATCACGCCGTTCTTTGAGCGGTATGTGTATGAGCCGGTCACGTGGTTCATCCAAGCGATTGCCGGCAAGGTGAAGTTGCTTCAATCCGGGAGCCTGCAGCTGTATCTGGCGTATATTTTATTAACGTTGATACTGTTGCTGATATTTGGAACATAAGACGACCACGGGGTCACGGAGACACGGAGAAAAATGATAGGCACTAGATATAAACGGACTTCAATAGCCAATGTCGAAATTTTGATGTTTAAACGGTGATGGTTGGAAATTGTTTGAAATTTGTTGATATCGATTTGGGATCGTGTCATCTATGGATTATTTTCAGTTTCTCATAATCATCTTCTTCTCTCCTCTCGTGAACGGGGTGATCAAGAAGCTCAAGGCGAACATGCAGGGAAGAAAAGGGCCCGGCATTCTTCAACCGTACTACGACCTCATGCGTCTGTTCAAGAAGGACATGGTGGTATCCAGCGTCACTTCCTGGGTATTTATGGCCGCACCCTATGTCGTATTCGTCTCAACCATAGCCGCGGCCATGATCGTTCCTGTTGTTACCGCGAAGCCGCCTTACAGCATGATGGGCGATGTGATCGCCCTCATCTACCTGTTTGCCCTTTCACGGTTCTTCATGGCCCTTGCCGGCCTCGACGCCGGGACCGTCTTCGGCGGTGAGGGGAGCAGCAGGGAGATGACCGTCGCTATTCTCGTTGAACCCATGATGATGCTCGCGCTCTTTACGGCCGCCATAGCCGCCGGCTCCACGAATATCGCGGTTATTGCCGCGAAGCAGGGCGCGGCATACTCTCCGTCGCATTTGCTCTCGCTCTCCGCATTTGTCGTAGCGATCATCGCCGAGACGGGGAGGGTGCCGGTCGACAACCCGGACACGCATCTCGAGCTCACCATGATCCACGAAGGAATGATCCTGGAATATTCGGGCCGTTATCTGGCGCTCATGGAATGGGCTCACTACATGAAGCAGATGGTCCTTTTTACGCTGGCAGTCGATATCTTCTTCCCCACGGGAATTGCCAATAATGTTGCATTTGCTGGGCTTATCCTCCCGCTCGGCATCTACGCGGCCAAGATGCTCGGGATGGCCGTCCTCATGGCGGCGGTCGAGTCCACGCGCGCAAAGGTGCGCTTCTTCCAGCTTCCGTCGATCCTCGGAGGAGCCTTTGTCCTTGCGTTCCTGTCGCTCGTGACGCATATCATGATGGGGAAGTGACGATGTACGGTGAATGTCGAATTGAACATTGAAGATCGGAGACTAAGGAATACATTCACCCCTGAGGCCATGAGGTCACTGAAAAAAACATTGCGATGTTTTACCTCTGTGTGCCCTGTTTCTCTGCGGGGACAACTTTAGTGCTCATCTTTAAAAGAAGGGTTCGCGTTATGAAAGTCTGGCTTGAAGCATTCTCGATAATCTGATTTCATTTCCGTCGGCATTCTCCTGACGGCCGTCACCCTGAACGCCTTCAAGAGCATCGAGTCCTATGTGAAGGCATACACGATCAATTCCTGGCTCCTGTCTGGCTTGATCGCCGTGGTAGCGGTCCTCGTGGGCGAGACGCACCTCTATATCGCGGCTCTGCTCACGCTCACCACGAAGGGGATCATCATACCGCTTTTCCTGCGGAGGATCGTGCGCCAGATGCGGGTGACGCACGAAGTGCAGCCTTACATCAGCAACTCCGTGTCGCTTGCCATCTCGGGCATTCTCGTGGCCGTGGTGTATGCGTCGCTCAAGGACGGCATCTTCGTCACCGGGTTTTCAAGGAACGTGCTCCAGATATCCATCGCCGTGATCCTTATCAGCCTCTTCATCATGATCACGAGAAAAAAGGCGTTGACTCAGGCGATAGGGCTTCTGTTCATGGAGAACGGACTGTTCCTCGCGGGGTTCTCTTTGACCTTCGGCATGCCGACGATAATCGAGCTCGGCGTTCTTTTCGACATGCTGATGGGCGTGATCATTCTGGGGATCTTTGCCATCCAGATCAAGCGGGCCTTTGCATCGGCAGATCTGGACAAGCTTACGGTGCTTAAGGGATAGGACGTTCGGAGTGCAGAGCACACAGCCCAAGTTAAGGTAGAGAGGATATACGTGGTCACCATACTGATCATACCGGTCGTAACTGCCTTCATATGCTATGTGATGAGGAATGCACGCTTAATCGGCTACGTGAGCCTCGTCGGCACTGCCGCTCTGGCGCTGTATGCCTATCCGACGGTTGCGGCATCCATTTCCGCGCCGGTTGCGGCCATGGGCGGAGCATTCTCGATGGACGCTCTCTCGGGTTATATCATGGCGATCGTGATTTGCCTGAGCCTCGCATCGGCGATCTACTCCATCAGCTACCTCGAGCACGAGCTTGAAGCGGGGCTCATTGATCTCCGCGGGGTCAGGCGCTATTACGGCCTGTTGCAGCTTTTCATCTTCACCATGCTTATCGTGACCATGGCGAACAATCTGGCGATCATGTGGATCGGGATCGAGGCCACGACGATCGTGTCGGCCCTTCTCATCGGGCTCGGGTTCCATAAGCGGCCTCTGGCGATCGAGGCGGCCTGGAAATACATCATCCTCTGCACGGTCGGCATCACCTTCGCGCTACTCGGGACCTTCATCGCCTACTATGCTTCCACGGCGGTCATGGGGACTGAAGGGGCGCTCAACTGGACGGCGCTCAAAACCGTGGCCCCACGGCTTAATCCCATAGACCATGAAGCTCGCATTCATTTTCGTGCTCGTGGGTTACGGTACCAAGGCCGGCCTGGCGCCGGTGCATAATTGGCTGCCGGACGCGCACAGCCAGGCACCCAGCCCCATCAGCGCGCTGCTCTCGGGGATCCTCCTGAACACGGCATTCTACGGGATCATGCGCTTTGTATCTATCGTCGAACCGTCGACGGGAGAAGCGTTCACCGGCAACCTGTTGATCATCTTCGGGCTCATCTCAGTCGGCATCGCGGCCATATTCATCCTGGTGCAGGAGAACTACAAGCGGCTCCTTGCGTACAGCAGCATCGAACACATGGGCATCATCTCCCTCGGCGTCGGCATCGGCGGACCAATCGGCATCTATGGGGCCCTCCTTCATATCCTGAACCACGCGCTGGCAAAGCCGCTCATGTTCTTCGCCTCGGGAAAGATCCAGGCGCGCTTCGGCTCGACGAACATTGCGAACGTGAACGGCGTACTCTCTTCCATGCCGCTCCTCGGCACGTTGACCTTCATCGGCGCTTTGTCGCTTTCGGGCACGCCACCCTTCAACATTTTCGTGAGCGAGTTCACGGTGCTGAAGGCAGCGGTCGATAGGGGGCTCTGGCCCCTGGTGATCCTCTTCCTTCTCTTCGTCGTCATCGTGTTCTACGGGGTCCTGTCAGGTTTCGGAAAGATGCTGTTAGGAAAGCCGGAAGAAGCGTCAGGCGTTCCGGCAGAGCATCATCATGTCGCAGGCTATAATGCCGGCAATGCTCTCGGCAATGGGGTCATGATCATTATGGCGCTAGCGGTAATCGTTATGGGCTTCAAAGTTCCCGGGTTTATCGACAGCACTATCAGGACCTGCGTTCAAGTCCTCGGAGTAAATTGATGGAGAACATCTTCAAGAAAGCGGTATCGACGCGGGAGCATCACAACGAGGTCTTTATCGAGGTCAGGAAAGAGGACTTCAAGGACGTCTGCGTGCATCTCCATGCCAGGCAGCATGCGCTCCTGCGCCTCATGTTCGCAGCGGATGAACGGGAGAAAGACGGCCTTTTTCGGATTTATACCGTATTCACCATCCCTGGCGTGGACAGGTTTTACTTCATCGTGCTACCCATACGGGAACAGGATCCCTCCTTCCCGTCCATTACGAGCTCGATCCCCGCGGCCCACTGGTACGAGCGCGAGATCAACGATATGGTTGGACTTGTGCCGCACGGGCATCCCGACCAGCGCAGGCTTGTTTTCCATGAATCATTCCCCATGCGTTCTCATCCGCTCCGGAAAGATTGGAAGATCACGGAATCGGATGCCAAGGAGTGGGGAGAGGGAACGACGATAAAGGTTCCCCATCCTTTCATGGAGGTCGAAGGCGAAGGAGTCGTCCAGATCCCCGTTGGCCCGGTTCATGCAGGCATCATCGAGCCCGGACACTTCCGGTTCAGCGCCGTGGGGGAGACCATTTTCTTCCTCGAGCCTCGTTTGTTCTATACTCATAAGGGTACGGAGAAACATTTCGAGACCCTGGGCTTTATCGAAGGGGTGAAGCTCGCTGAGCGTGTTTCCGGTACCTCATCCTTCTCCCATGGTGCAGCATACTGCATGGCGGTTGAGCGGATGACGGGGGCCGAAATCACGGAAAAGGCATCTGCTGTGAGGACCCTCCTGCTCGAACTCGAACGTATCTACAATCATGTCGGGGACATCGGGAACATGTGCGCGGGAACGGCGCTCGCCGTGGGATACATGAAGGGCGCGGTAATCAAAGAACAGCTCATGCAGCTCAATGAACGGCTCACGGGCAGCAGGTATCTGCGCGGAGTGAACGTGGTCGGCGGCGTCACCAGGGATGTATTTGCTCAGGCCGATGATATCCTTAAGACCCTTGATATCGCTACCAGAGGTTATAAAGAGCTTATGCAGCTTTTGCTCGGGTCGGTATCGCACATCGAACGGCTCCAGAACACGGGCAAGCTGTCCAAGGACATCGCAATGAAGCTTGGCGTCACGGGCGTGGCTGCGCGCGCGTCTGGTCTTAACGATGATATGAGAAAGTCCCATCCTCATCTTCTGTACGACCGGCTGATCTTCGAATCCCACACTCACGAAAAGGGCGACGTGTTCGCGCGCATGATGATACGTGGTGAAGAAACGGAATGCTCCATATCCATGATCCAGGCGCTCATTGAAAGCGGATATAAGGGCGAACTTGCTGTTCCGGTGCAACAGGCCGCTGCCTATGCGTCGGGACTGGGCTATGCTGAGACGCCGCGCGGTTCGGTGTTCTACTGGGTCATGGCTGATAAGGAAGGGAAGCCGTTTCGCGTAAAATTCCGCTCACCGTCCTATTGCAACTGGCCCGCGGTGCCCTTTGCGGTCCATGGGAACATCGTGCCCGATTTCCCTCTCTGCAACAAGAGCTTTAACTTGTCGTATTCAGGGACGGATATGTAGAGAATCCCTAAGGGGTAAGGTGTCAGTCGTATGGAGTATGCAGGAGCCGAAGGATTCGGCCTGTGCGGATGAACGATCGACAGGATAACGGGATTAACAGGATTGATGCCTTGGTTTTGAAAAATCCCGTACATCTTGTCAACCCTGTCAAAGAGATTTGCATTTTATCATTACTTGAAGGCAAGAAATGTTAAAAGAGATCATAAATAATATTGTACAAAAAAAACAGGTCATTCCTTTTCCCGAGGGATTCACCGTCACGCCTGAGCAGGCGGCGAAGATTGTTGACATTCAGAGGAAAATTGATACAATCTTCGGGAGGTCGCTTCGGATCAGGCAGATCGATGCGGGCTCGTGCAATGCCTGTGAATGGGAATGCACGGCGCTCACCAATCCCATCTACGATATCCAGCGGTTCGGCATCGACTTCGTCGCGTCACCGCGGCACGCCGACGTGCTGCTCGTGACCGGCCCGGTGTCGCGCCAGATGGAGCTTGCGCTGAAGAGGACGTACATCGCGACTCCTGAGCCGAAGCTTGTTGTAGCGTGCGGTGATTGCGCGAAAGACGGCGGTATATATAAAGGAAGCTACGCGGTCACGAACGGGGTTGAAAACGTTGTTCCCGTCGACGGCTACATCCCGGGATGTCCGCCGACGCCTATCGCGATCTTGTTGGGGCTTTCCCAGCTCATCGATAGACGCACTAAATAAGCTGAAGAAGCCAAGCGTTATGATCCCGTAAAAAACGGATTTACCACTGAGTCATAGTGTCACAGGGGTTTTTTTATTCACAGCACGTTTTATGCCGTGCCTTAGTTTCTCTGTAGCAGATTTTCTTTTTTTAAATGTATCAGACGCGGTTAAGAGATGAAATGATCGGTTTCAGGTCAAAGATGCAGGGATACTCCGGGAGGTAGGGACGTGCTTCTTTCACCTATCAGCATCATATCCTTGTCTTTTGCTGTGCTTCTGCTCCTGCTTGCGCTAACGCCGTTCCTGCGCAATAACCAACGGCTCCTCATTAATTCTGGTTTTTCCCTTACCACCATCGCTTCTCTTCTTGCCACTGTTGCAGGTGTCTGGACCGTGGCAAGCGGCGACACTTATCAGGCTCATTCTGCCTATCGGTCTGCCCGACCTTCCGTTTCATCTCAGGCTCGACCTCCTGTCGGGTTATTTCCTCGTAGTCATCGGACTGCTGGCCTTTTTCGTGTCCATCTATTCCATCGGGTACGTCAAGGGGTTTCTGGGCCACCGGTCGATAACCAGCCTGGTGGTTTTTTATGCCTTCTTTCTCGCGGGGATGTTCCTCGTCGTCCTGGCCGATGACGCCTTGTTCTTCCTGATCGCCTGGGAGATGATGGCTGCGGCTTCGTACTTCCTGGTGCTCTTCGAGGATGAGCGTATCGAGAACAGGAGGGCCGCTTTTCTGTATCTCGTCGTCGCCCACGTGGGCGCGATCGCGATCCTTCTGTCCTTCGGCGTCATGGCGGGTCTTGCCACAGGTTTCAAGGGATTTGAAGGCTATACCTTCGATGCCATGCGCGAGACCGATCTCCCCGCGGGATGGGCAACGGTGGCTTTTCTTCTCGCCTTCTTCGGGTTTGCGGCCAAGGCCGGCGTGATCCCTCTCCATGTCTGGCTGCCCGAGGCGCACCCGGTCGCACCGTCGAATGTCTCCGCGCTCATGAGCGGGGTGATGCTCAAGACCGCCATCTACGGGATCGTGCGGGTCGTCTTCGACCTCATCGGCGATTTTCCCTGGTGGTGGGGCGCCCTCGTCCTGGTCTTCGGCCTCGTGTCCGCGGTCATGGGCGTTCTCTACGCCCTGATGCAGCACGATCTGAAAAGGCTTCTTGCGTACCATTCCGTGGAGAACATCGGCATCATCCTCATCGGCATCGGTCTCGCCATGATCTTCACCTCCTTCGATATGTCCCTCCTGGCCGCCCTGGCGCTGATCGCCGGTCTCTATCACACGTTGAACCACGCCATGTTCAAGGGGCTCCTCTTCATGGGAGCCGGCGCCGTGCTCCACGCCACGCATGAGCGGAACATGGAGGAGATGGGCGGCCTCATCCGCTTCATGCCCTGGACCGCCGTGCTTCTTCCTGGTCGGCTGCATCTCGATCTCGGCGCTTCCGCCCTTTAACGGATTCGTGTCGGAGTGGCTCACGTACCAGGCGTTCCTGCTTTCGCCTGCGCTTCCCAGTCCGCTCCTGAACCTGCTCATCCCGCTGGGGGCCGCGCTCCTGGCGCTCACGAGCGCGCTTGCCGCCGCCTGTTTCGTGAAGGCCTTCGGCGTGACGTTTCTGGGACACCAGCGCGGTCACCATCATGGCCACGTCCATGAGGTGCGCTGGTCCATGCGGATCGGCATGATGCTTGCCGCCCTCACCTGTCTCGGCCTCGGCGTTCTGCCGACGTTCATGATCAAATGGATGGACCCCCTCGCCGAGGAACTGGTCGGCGGCACGATCGCCTCATCGGCATCGGGCTTCGGCTGGATGTGGCTCACGCCGATTGCGGCCGAACGGGCCTCTTATTCAGCGCCCATCGCATTTCTGGGCATCCTGTCCGTCGTGATCATAACCTATCTGCTGCTCCATACGCGGCCCGGGGCCATCCACCGGGTGCCGCTCTGGGACTGCGGATTTGAAAAGATAACCAACCGGATGCAGTATACGGCCACGTCCTTTTCCATGCCCTTACGCAGGATATTCGGCTTTCTCTTCAGCATCAAGGAGCATGTACGGCAGCTTCCGCCCGCAACGCATCCGGCCTTTCCCGAGCGCCTGCATTACCATCTCCGGGTGCGGGACCGTTTCTGGGGCTGGTTCTACCAGCCCGTGGTCGATGCAAGCTTCTGGCTTTCCCGCAGGATCGGAAGGATGCAGCATGGCCGTATCCAGATGTATCTTATCTATTCGTTCGTGACGATCCTTGTGCTTCTGATATTTTCATGATGAATAGTAATACGCAAAGAAAAAATTGCTACAGAGTCACTGAGACACGAAGGAGATCTTAAACCTTTGATGATAAAACATAATACTATAATCTCGAAATAATGATTCCGCTTCTCTCCGTGTCTAGTAGCGTCTATGAGGTTCCATTGTTGATTTCAGCTTCATCCGTTGAGGAGTCTTTAGTTGAACATTTATCCGTTTCTCATAGAGATCGTGCAGATCGCCGTCCTTCTCGCCCTGGCCCCTGCTGTTCGCGGGGTGGGTGAAGATGGTGAAGTGCTGGTTCCAGGGCCGTACGTCTCCGAGCCTGTTCCAGCCCTACCGGGACATCATGAAGCTCTTCTCAAAGGACGTGACGCTGGCCGAGAACGCATCGTGGATCTTCCGGTTCACGCCCTATCTCGTATTCGGCGTATCGGTCATGGCCGGCGGGATCATTCCCATCATTTCCACGGACCTGCCGCTGTCGGCTACGGCCGATGTCATCGCCCTCGTCGCGCTCTTTGCCATCGCGCGGTTCTTTACCGCTCTGGCCGGCATGGACATCGGCACCGCCTTCGGCGGCATGGGGTCGAGCCGGGAAATGACCATCGCCTCCCTGGCCGAGCCCGCCATGCTCATGGCCGTCTTTGCCGTTTCCCTGGTGAGCAAGTCCACGTCCCTGTCCCAGATGGCCGCCGTCATTTCCCAGGGGCACACCATGCTGAGGCCGTCGCTTGTCTTTGCGCTCTTGGCGTTCATTCTCATCGCTCTTGCCGAGACGGGGAGGGTGCCGGTGGACAACCCGGCAACTCATCTGGAACTCACCATGATCCACGAGGCCATGATCCTCGAATATTCCGGCAGGCACCTCGCCCTGATCGAGTGGGCGAGCATGATGAAACTCTTTCTCTTCACGGTCCTGGGAATCGCGTCCTTTTTCCCGTGGGGGATCGCTCCGAATGATGACCTGGCAGCCGTCTTCGCTGCCTTTCCGGTCCTGCTGATCAAGCTCGGGATCGTCGGCATCGGTCTGGTGCTGATCGAGACCGGTCTGGCGAAGATGAGGATATTCCGCATAACCGAATTTCTCGGGAGTGCTTTTCTCTTTGCCACGCTCGGGATGCTGTCGTATTTTATGCTGGAATGAAATCGGATTCGGCCACAGAATCTCAGGGACACGGATGATTCAGAAGTTCTTCATCCGCGAACTCTATCGTCTCTGCGATTCGCACTTAGGTCAGGAATGAAAAGAGGAAATCGTATGAACACCCAGCTTGCATCGCAGATCAACAGTCTTCTCGCAGCACTGATCCTTCTGACGGCATTCGGCCTGGTCGTGCAGCGCAGGATGAACGCGCTGCTCCACCTGTTCGCGTGGCAGGGGTTCCTGCTTGCCGTGAGCACCGCCATCGTCGGGTTATGTGGGCGGAGTGCATGATCTGTACATCTCTTCAATCCTGACGCTCTCCATGAAGGTCGTTCTCCTGCCGTACATTTTGCATAAACTTATCGTGAAATTGAAGATCCATAAGGAAGTGGAGACGGTCGTGAATATCCCGACCACCATGCTGATGGGGATCGTTCTGGTGATCTTTTCCTATCATCTTACCGCGCCGATCAGGGAGCTTTCGACCCTCGTGACCCGTTCGACCCTCGCGGTGGCCCTCGCCACGGTCATGCTCGGCTTCCTGATGATGATCACCCGAAAACACGCGGTCACCCAGATCATCGGGTTCCTCGCCATGGAGAACGGGCTCCTGTTCGCCGCCACGAGCGCGACCTACGGCATGCCGCTCGTGGTCGAGCTGGGCGTGGCCCTGGACCTTTTGATCGCGGCCTTCATCTTCGGGATGTTCTTTTTCCATATCAGCACCACCTTCGACAGCCTTGATGTGGACCAGATGGCGAGGCTGAAGGAAGAGGATTGATGCGGGCATGCATGCAAAGTACCAAACCTACGAGAACATAAAATGCCAAACATCATCTCGCAATGGTGCAGTGGACGCAGAAAGAAGATTCAAGATAGATATTTCAGTGCAGATTTCAACGTTGCGAACGTTATGCCTCTGTGAGGATATGAATTTAACGAATTGAGGTTTTAATGTCCCTTCTCATTCTCTTAGGTCGTTCCTCTTGTCGCGTCCCTGGCGCTGGCCTTCATCGGCGACCGGAAGCTTGCGCCCGAGGTGAACATCCTCGGCTCTGCTGCCACCTTTGCGGCAAGCATCGTGCTGGCGCTCCAGGTCTACGAGCAGGGGCCGATCCTGGCATGGAACAATTTCTTCTTCGTCGACGCCTTCAGTGTCTACCTGACGGTGCTCACTGCGTTCGTCTCCATGACCACCGCCATCTTCAGCAGGCGGTACATGCGCCGCGAGCGCGAGCACGGCACCATCGGCCACCGGAGGATTCGCTTCTACCACGCCATGTTCCAGCTCTTCATCTTCGCCATGCTGCTCTGCCTCCTGACGAACAACGTGGGCATTCTCTGGATCGCCATGGAGCTGGCCACGCTGTCCACGGTCCTCCTCGTGTCCCTCTACCGCACGCCCGCCGCGATCGAGGCGGCATGGAAATATTTCATTCTCTGCGGCGTGGGCATCGCCCTGGCGCTGTTCGGGACCGTGCTTCTGTACTTTGCCGCGGAAAAGGTGCTCGGCGCGGGCGGCGCGGCGCTTCACTGGACGAACCTCGCCCAGGTGAGCGACCAGCTCGAGCCGACCATCCTGTCCCTGGCCTTCGTGTTCCTCATGGTGGGATACGGCACCAAGGTGGGGCTCGTGCCGATCCACAACTGGCTTCCCGACGCTCACAGCGAAGGTCCGACACCCATCTCGGCCGTGCTTTCGGGACTCCTGCTCAATATCGCCCTGTACGCGCTGGTCCGCTGCAAGGTGCTGGTGGACGGCTCCACGGGCACGCACCATTCAGGAGACATCATGATGGGCTTCGGCATCATCTCGATCATTGTCGCTTCCTTCTCCCTCTTGCGGCAGAAGGACATCAAGCGGCTGTTTGCTTATTCATCCATCGAGCACATGGGCATCGCCACGTTTGCCTTCGGCCTGGGCGGGCCGGTAGCCACCTTCGGCGCATTGCTTCACATGCTGGTCCACAGTCTGACCAAGTCGTCCATCTTCTTCACGGTGGGCCACGCCTCGCAGATGCACCGGACGCAGGAGATGGACAGGATCAAAGGGCTCATCAGGGGAAATCCGTTAGTCGGGTGGGGACTGGCGCTCGGGGTCATGGCGATCGTGGGAATGCCGCCCTTCGGGGTGTTCACGAGCGAGTTCCTGATACTCACCGCCACGATCAAGGACGCGCCACTCTTCGCGCCATTCCTCCTTCTGGGGCTCGGAGTGTCCTTTGCAGCCCTCTTCAGGAAGGTGCAGCCCATGGTCGCCGGTGAGGTGCCGCCGTATCAGAAACACTTGAAGGCAGCACATGTTCCGGTGATATTGCATATGGTCGTGGTACTGGTTCTCGGCCTGTATATGCCGAAATTTCTCGCCGGCTGGTTCCAGACGGCAGTGGGTATCTTGAAATGAGGCTGTTTCGTTGATTGAAAAAACATTTTTCCACAGAGGCATGGAGAGAAGCTCAAACCTTTGACATGGGAAAGACATGATTCCTTATGATTAACACGGAGAGAATCATAGTTCGTCAGGGTAAATCAGTGTCAAGGAATTTGATCGTTATTTTTTCTCCGTGTCCTCAGTGACCCTGTGGTGCTGTGTTCTCTTTTTACGAGTGAGCTAGAATGAGCAAACTAAAAGAAACCATACTATCAACATTCGGCGCAGACGCGAAGCAGGATGAAGGCCAGCATCCTTCTTCCGTTGTTTCCCTCCTCGTGCCGAGGGAGAGGTTTGCAGAAGCGGCGAGGGTGCTCAAGAAGGAATACGCCTTGCTCGCGGCCGAGTGGGCGACGGATGAGACCCCGTTCGGAAGGGGATTCGGAATCTATCGCCTGCTATCGGCATGAGTCGGAATACCTCATCGTTAAGACATTCGCGCCTCTGGATGATCCGACATTCCCGAGTCTGACGAAAAAGTTTGTTCCTGCCTACCGGTTCGAGCGCCAGATGAAAAGCCTTATGGGTGTGACTGCCGTTGGCCATCCTGACCAGCGTCCCTGGATAAAACACGAAGACTGGCCCGAGGACGCCTGGCCGCTCAGGAAGATCATTTAATGCGTCGAAATCGCTGCCACGAGTCCCGGGCGAATACCGCTGGATACGGGCCGAAGGGGAAGGTGTCTATGAGATCCCCGTCGGGCCCGTGCACGCTGGTATCATCGAGCCCGGCCATTTCCGCTTTCAGGCCATGGGAGAGGACATCATCAACCTGGAAGAGAAACTAGGGTACGTGCATAAAGGGATCGAAAAGAGGTTCGAGTCCTTCTCATGGAACGAGGCGGCACGTCTGGCAGGCAGGGTGTCGGGCGATACCACGGTCGCGCATTGCCTGGCCTACTCGCGGGCAGTGGAGGCTATGACCGGATGCATGCCTCCGGAGCGTGCGCTGTGGCTTCGGGCCTTGTTCCTCGAGCGGGAGCGTATCGCCAACCATCTCGGAGACCTGGGCGCCATCTGTAATGACGTGGCCTTCGCGTTCCTCCTGTATCAGTTCATGCGGCTCAAGGAGGCGCTCCTGCGCACGAACCTCAAGCTCTTCGGCCACCGGTTTATGATGGACAAGGTCGTTCCGGGCGGGGTGGCCGTAGATATCGATGCAGAAGGGGTAAAGACGATCCTTGCGGAAATGGACTGGCTGGCGAAGGAGTTCGAGCGGCTGGTGATCATCTACGATGAAAATTCATCTGTTGAGGACCGGGTGAGGGACACCGGCATGCTCAGATCAGAACAGGCGCGGGACCTCGTGCGTGGTGGGTTTCGTGGCGCGGGCAAGCGGGCTGAACCTTGACTGCCGCATTCATCATCCGTTCCCTCCCTATGACCGCATCAGCGTGAGCGTACCGGTGCTTGTCTCCGGTGATGTCCATGCCCGGGCATGGGTCAGGGTGGAAGAGATCAGGGATTCCATGCGGATCATCCGGGAGATACTGAAAACCCTCCCGGATGGTGGAATGACATCCTCCGTGAACGCGCCGCTGCCGGACAGATCCGGATTTGCCGCTGTCGAAGGCTGGCGCGGAGAGATCATCTACTGGGTCCAGTCCGGTCCGAAGGGGGAGATCAACCGCTGCATGGTCAGGGACCCGTCGAGCGTGAACTGGCTGGGGCTTGAGCAGTGCATCCACGGGAACATCGTTCCCGACTTCCCGGTGTGCAACAAGAGCTTTAACCAATCGTATTCCGGGAATGATCTGTGAGAGAACGAGAATATTAATCTGGACACGGCGTAATGATGTGCTTGAACCGCGACAGCGCCAAGAACGCAAAGTCTTAATATCTCAGAAATAGTTCATGTTATGTTCGCCGTTTTCAGCGGTTCTGCTTCATAATTGTTTTCGTTTTGACATGGATTGGATCTAGGAGCATTATGATCCGAATCCTCAAACAGATATTCCGAACCGGCATCGTCACAGAACCGCTCCCTCCCATTACCGACCCGGAGATCGAGAAGATCGGCGTACAGTTGGAGGAGATCATCAGGCGGCGTTTCAAGAGGAGCTTCGCTATCCGGCAGGTGGATGCGGGCTCGTGCAACGGCTGCGAGCTCGAGATCCACGCGATCAATAATCCCATCTACAACTGCGAGCGCTTCGGCATTCATTTCACTGCCTCTCCGCGCTTTGCGGACATGCTGCTGGTCACGGGTCCGGTCTCGCACAATATGGAGATCGCTCTCAGGAGGACCTACAACGCCACGCCGCCGCCGAAGCTGGTGGTCGCCGTGGGAGACTGCGGATGCACGGGCGGCATATTCGGCGAGAGCTATGCGTCCCTGGGCAGCATCGACAAGGTCATCCCCGTGGACGCGCGCATCCCCGGGTGCCCTCCAACGCCTACGGCCCTGCTCCAGGGCATCCTCAAAGCTATTGGGGGGTAGCTCTTCATTAATTATCATCTGTGCCGTAAAACCCCGTTCTTCAGGGCGGGGATATAAGGCGCTGGTTGCGAAGGAACCAGAGTCGTGCTGACCCAAATTATGAGTAGACAATCGTTCACCTTTCTGCTATAATTAAATAATGAACGGATTTGCTAAAGAACCCGATTTGCAAACGATGACTGCTGTTGGCAAAGCATTAGTAACTGACGACAGCACCGCCCTCCTGCTTGGGTTGCTGGGGTATTCTGCGACAAAGCTCTGGAACACCGCCGTGTGGCATGCCAAAGAAGTCTGGAAAACGACCGGTAAGATCCCTTCCTATGCAAAGATGGATGTCACCATAAAACAAGAGCATCCTCATTGGTACCGCCGTCTGCACTCACAAAGCGCCCAGGCTGTCCTTGAAGAGCTTTGGCAGTCATATAGATCATGGTTTGCTCTCCGGAAGAAGGGCGACAGCAAAGCCAAACCGCCCGGTTTCAGGCGGAAAACCAGCCTGTCGGTAGTGACCTTCAAGCAAAACGCCGTAAAGTGGAACCCGAGAACGTCTACAGCGCGTTTCAGCATCCCGAAAGACATCTACGGCAAGCAATTCCTCTATCTGAAGGTTAGGATGCCGGAGGGGACCTGTCTTGCTGAAGACAATATCCAGTTGGCCCGGCTGATCTACCACAACGGTACGTGGTCAACCCACTTTGTATACAATATAACCCTCCCCGAACTGAAAGAATCCGGGGAGACCATGGCCATAGACCTTGGAATGAAGCATCTTGCCGCTACCGCATGCACGGATGGGGATACGACCCTCTGGTCAGGCGGCGAGTTGGCTGCCCTTGAGAGGCACTTTGACAAACAAAAGGCAAAGACCACCAGGAGCACGTCCAAAAAATCGTGTACCTTGAACCAGAAACGCTCTCGTCAGCGTTCCCACCTGCTCCACAGTTTCACTAGATCTCTTGTCAGCGATGCAGACGCTCGCGGTGTCTCCACGATCATCGTGGGGGACCTTAAGGACATTAGAAATGGCAAAGACTGGGGAGACAGCGGGAACCAGCAACTCCACAAATGGCCGTTCGATAGGATCATCAAGATGCTCACGTACAAGGCCAGGCTTAAAGGCATCCGCGTTGTTAAGGAACCCGAGGACTATACGAGCCAGACATGCTGCATATGTGGCACAATATGCAAATCCAATCGTGTCCATCGTGGCCTCTATGTCTGCAACCAATGCGGTGCCGTGATCAATGCCGATGTGAATGGCGCAATCAACATTCTCAAAAGGTATCTCCCGGTGCAAATAGGTGCCTCCTGGAGTAGTGGCTGCTTGGCACAGCCTGCGGTCAACCGGTTTGCCTGGAGAAAAACCAGGCCGCTAATATCAGCCCATAAACCGGGGACGTGGCAAACAACCCTGCTACATCCGCAAACAGAATCAGCAGTGGCTCTTAGCAGCAATAGGGCCTGATTCGGGAATCCTCGGCCTTCAGGCCGGGGAGGATGTCAAAAAGGACGGTAATAGTGATGGGAATTCTTCGCTCGCTCTGGGGGCTGGCAGGTGTCATGCTTCTGCTCGGAAGCGCTGTTTACCGGCTGACCCCCCTGGCTGTGGACGCTTTTTCGCATGAGATGCTCTGGTATCATTGGGCATTCTTTGCGTTCGTCCTCTTCTTCATGGCGTACGCCGAGGGTTATCGTGCATTCCAGCAGGGATTTTCTCCGCGGGTCGCCGCGCGCGCCCGGTATCTGCGCACTCACCGGAATATGCTCCACGCGATCCTCGCGCCCCTCTTCTGCATGGGCTATTTTCATGCGCCGAAGAGGAGGCGGGTGACGTCCATTTCCGTGACAGCCGGCATCATCGTCCTGGTAATCCTTGTGCGACTCCTGCCCCAGCCCTGGCGGGGGATCGTCGATGCAGGAGTGGTGGTGGGACTGGCATGGGGCCTCGTATCGCTCCTGGTCTTCGCAATCCAGGCATTTACCATGAAGGAGTTCAAGTATTCTCCGGAAGTCCCGGAAGAGACAATAGGCCAGGCCTCCGATCTACCCTGAGACCCGGAGAGGGAAGGCATGAGACGGACATCCATTATAATAAGACCGAGAAGAAGGTGAATGTCATGGAGCCGGAAATAAAAATGATCCCCGGTAAGCTCGTCGTGTTCCTCTTCGGCGAGACCGGAATGAACCTCGAGACCTCCGCAGTGGTCGAGATCAAGACCGTCAAGAGCGCCCCGAGCTACCCGGACGTCATCCCGAAGCAGAAGGTCATCAAAGTCGAAAAACGCATGAGTGACGGCGTCGAGGTCGGTTTCGTCGTCAAGGCGTATTTGCCGGATGTGGTTGTCGTCGAGGCTTCGCTGGAAATGGACGACATCCTGTCCGACACCACCCTGGAGCTCAAGCGCTCGCTCATCAACGAATGCAGAAAGATACTGGGAGAGTTCGGCTGTGACCCGCAGTTCGACGAAGAGTACAGCGTGTACTGCATATCGGGTTACAGCGGCGACCCGGAGGTGTACCTGTCCCTGTACGGGGACAAGATCGCCGCATTCCTCAAGAACGAGCGGATCGCTCTCGACGAGGAAGAAGTGAAGGCCACGCTGTCGTCATACCTGAAATACGGCAAGGATGACATCACGATCGTGGATTGGGACGGTGCATTCATCTTCGATTCCGCCGGCGACTTCGAGAGCAATATCGAGCTGTTCGAGATCGCGAACCTCCAGCTCCTGAAATCGCGGATCCTCGACTACGATCTCGATGAACGGCTCGAAAAGACCTTACGTCTCATGGGAGTCTCAAAACGGCTTCCCATCATCAGGTCCGGAGAGGTCAGGAAGGTTGTCAAGGAGATCATCGAGATACGGACGCAGTCCATTCTCGAATCAGAGGCCGTGGAGCGGAACATCAAGCTGATCGGCGACTGGTATTCTGCAAAGCTGTATTCTCTCATATCAAAGAAATTTCACCTTGACAGCTGGAAGTCCGAGATCAAGGAAAAGCTCGATACGCTCGAGGATGTCTATACCATGGCGACGGAGAACTTCAGCGTGTCCTACCGGGCGACGCTCGAATTCGTCATCCTCGGCGGATGGTTCGTGCTGCTGCTCCTGTACGTGGCTGAATTCCTGTTCACGAAATAACGAAACAGAACCTTTCTCGCGATACTCTTCATGCTTTTTCTTCTCACGACTTTGATGCAATTGACCTTTTCAATACCCAACAGAGCTTAGGGGATATTCGATACCGCATTGTTTGCGGCATCCGACACCAGTCTCTTATTTAGGCTTTTTGCCGATAGCACAATTGATATTACTGTTGGATAACTCACGACCTTCTCCCCAGAAACGGTTCCAGTTTTCGGGGAAGATCATGGATAACTCTGCTTTGGGTTCGGGAGGTTGAACAAATAGAACAGATTATTATGAGGTTTTGTAGCTGTCTGTATTTTGTCGGTTTTACTTACAAGTATTGGCTCTTGCCTTCGGCCTTTTTCTGCTCGATGGTGTTCATTTGAGAGATTTGTAGTTCATTAGTTCCTAAAATTATTGATATTTATAGTCCATTGTATTTCAAAACAAGGCAACGAAAACTTAAATTGAAATCCATCAACCCCTGTGGACTAGAAAATCCATGAGCATTGTCGATAAACTTTACAGCGTCATTATTGCTATTTTAATTTATTTGTATTTTCAACAAGTTAGTATTTAGCACCGAAATTGCTTTTAATAATATTTGATTATAATAATGTCGATAAAGTAAAACCATCCCTGAGGATGGGACGGAATGCCCATTAGGTCTCTTCGAGACAATTGGGTTGCAGAAGTATCAGATAATATTGGCGACACGACTTTGCACTTTAAACGACAAGTGACAGCGTGATTGGTTAAAAAAATGAGATGTAAGATATAGAAAAGAATCTAGGTGGGGCTTGAGAGGCTCATAACTCATTTAGAAAGGGGAAAAACATGAAAAAAATGCGCATTAAGCGTAGCTTGTTGCTCTTTGTGCTTGCAGTGGCGGCCCTAGTTACAACGACAGTCCCAGCGCATGCCACCTTTATCAAAGACCTAAATGTCCTAGACCCAGCCCCCGTCGGCGATAGATTATTCCTAGAGAAAAACGACGTAGGCGCTAACTCCTTTAGTGGCTTTGTCGGTGCCCAAAGCTCCGGGCCCAAAGTTGATGCGATCGCTAACGTAAACGTTACAACTGGGAGTGGCTGGGCGAACATCAAGCCAGATAAGGATGCTACGCTGACGGTCCTGACCTTTACTCCCGATATAGCAAATACAACCAAGTTTAGTGACTTCTCCTTCCGAGCGCAGCTATTATGGGACTTGAAACTCTCTGATCATGATACCGGGCAAGTCGACGTTATAGTCACCGATCAGAACAACCTTGATTCTACTATTCATTTCACTGGTCTTAAAGGGCCGAATGCCGACTTCGACGTTATCGGCGTCGTGTCGATCGATGACGAGTGGATTAAATCAGTCAAAATCCTTACTACTATAGGAACTTCGGAAGGAGCTTTGGAAAGCTTTAAAGAGGTCAAACAAGTCAGTTTCTCCTCCGTTCCCGAACCCTCAACTTTCCTCCTCCTGGGTGCCGGCCTTGGCGGTCTGTGGATCTGGAGGCGGCGGAAGTAACAGCAACTGATGCTTCTTACTATCGGGGCCGAGAAGTTACTCGGCCCTTTTTTATTCTTCAGAGCTTTGATTGCTGTACGTTATCCTTTGCCTGTAGATATATTATATAGTAGGTTAAAGTTACGGGTCCCACGTTCAGGTTTGTTTGCAAGAAAGAAAACACTGAAACGGAGAAGCTTCGCGACATCGCGGTGAATTTATTTGCCATTTTAGCAAGAATTCAAGTCGGTAAGTTATTATGAATATCTTTACCGATCGTTACTTTTGCAATCCCAGTTTTTTCCTGAGCGTCAACCGGTTGATGCCGAGGAGACGTGCTGCCTCGGACTGATTGTCCCTCGTACGGGATAGAAGATACTCTAGAACGTGCCTGTCCACCTCGCTGTGGATCTTATCGTAAATATTCTTTTCCTTCTTTTCCAGAGATTCCTTCACATAGGGGATTAATGCGGCAGCCATGGCATCGGAAATCCCTGCTGCCGGTTTAGCGACAGCATGTTCGCCGAGGTCCTTGAGCTCGTGCGTTGTAAGGTAGTCGGTCTTGCTCAGGGCGATGGCTGACCGGAGCGTGTTCTCGAGCTCGCGGATGTTGCCAGGCCAGTCATAAGAGAGCAACCGATCGAGAAATGCTTTGGTCACGCCTTTGATCGGTTTCTGTGCTGTATGGGCGTGGCGATAGAAAAGACACTGGACAAGGGGAACGATGTCCTTCTTACGTTCCCGCAGCGGCGGAACGTGGATCGTGGCCACGCGGAGGCGGTGATACAGATCCTCCCGAAATTTACCTTCCCGCACCATTGCCGCGAGGTCCCGGTTCGTGGCTGAGATCACCCGAACATTCACCTGAACTTCTTTCGTACTCCCTACAGGATAAAAGGTCTGCGTCTGTAAGAACCTGAGCAATTTCCCCTGAAGCGAGAGTGGCAGCTCACCAATCTCATCGAAGAACACACAACCACCATCGGCTGTCTTGAGCATTCCTTCTTTTGGCGCAAAAGCGCCGGTAAAGGCTCCTTTTTCATATCCAAAGAGCTCTGATTCGAGCAGCGTTTCCGGCACAGCCGCGGAGTTGATAACGACAAAGGGCTTCCCGAAGCGGGAGGAGAGCTGCGCGATAGCCTCGGCAACAAGCTCTTTTCCCGTGCCGGTCTCTCCGGTGACCAGGACCGGGACCTCAACCTGAGCGATGCGGGCAACCTTTTCGCAGAGGCTCATGACCAGGGTGGAGCGGCCGACGATGACACAGGTGGCTGCCGGCGCGATCGTGTCTTTGGAGATCGTGACGGCATGGGCCATTTCCTGCCTGATCTCGTGCAGGTCCCGTAATATTCGATCAATCTGACCTTTTTTGAGCGGCCGGTGAATGATCTCGTAAGCCCCCCAGGTCGCCGCTTCCATGACGGGACCGGTTCTCTCCTGGTCCGTGATGGCGATCACGAAGGTCTTTGCGCTGTATTCCTTGATAAGGTGAAGGTCGATGGAATCCATATCGAGAAATAGGACCGATGAACCATCGAGCTGCAAGGCTTTCCCCGACCGTGCAGAAACAACCTTGCTGCCCTTGGGAAGGACCGTAGACAGCTCTTTTACGAGTGAGGCGTCTTCGCTGAAGAGAAGGATTTCCTGCATAGTTCCTCCCATGTATATATAGTGACCTGGAGATACAGGCTTTAGCCTGTTTTTTTGTAATCACCCTGAGGGCAAGAGTATCTTTGTTTCTATGCGCAAACTGAACTTTGCGGCAATTGTGTGTGTGCAGTACTGTATAAAATATATACAACATATATAAATAATAATCAACAGATATTTACACCATCAAGCAAACTCCTCGATTTTAGTCCGTTTTCCATCTGGCACGGATGTTGCTCTATGGAACTGTAATAATTCACCGCTAAAGCGCGAAGGCAGGAAGTAAGTATTCTTCCCCCCTTTTTCTTGCTTCCTGTCTTCGCACTTCGTGACAAAAAACGAAAGAGAGAGGTGACGCCATGGGAGACCTTGTCACATCAAAAGTAAATCTCGATGAACTGAAACGAGTCGGGATCATCGGCCAAAAGCAGAAGGACTATTATCTGATCCGCCTCAGGACCGTGGGTGGCGGTATGACGGCTGAGGAACTGAGCGTCGTCGCCCAAGTTTCGAAGAAATACGGCAAAGGTCAGGTGCACCTCACCACGCGCCAGGCAGTGGAGATCCACAATATCCATCTCGACGATCTTCAGTCTGCACGTGAGGAACTCGAACAGAACGGGATCGTGCTCGGCGTCTGCGGTCCCCGGGGCAGGGGAATCGTGGCCTGTCCGGGAAGTGCGACCTGTACCTCCGGCATTATCGAGACCAAAGAACTTGCTGCGGACCTTGATGCTGTTTATTTCCGCCAGCAGGCGCCGCATAAATTCAAGATAGGCGTCTCCGGCTGCCCGAACAACTGCTCAAAGCCTGTGGAGAACGATGTCGGTGTCATGGGCGGCGTGCTGCCGGGCTGGGACAAAGAAGCGTGCATCTCGTGCAAGCTGTGCGTGAGCATCTGCCCGGCCCAGGCAATTGAAGAGAGGGATTCAGAGTTCATTCTCGATAGGGATGCATGCATTTACTGCGGGCTTTGCATCAGGAACTGTCCCTCATCAGCATGGACTGCGCGGAAGACAGGATACACGCTCTACCTGGGCGGTACCATGGGCAAGAAGCCTCGGCTTGGAACTAGAGCAAAAGCGCTTATTGAATCAAAGGAAGAACTGCTCAGCCATATCAGAAAGGTGTTTGATTTCTATCTCGCTCAAGGCAGGAAAAAGGAACGGTTCGGGCACACCCTTGACCGGATCGGGGTGGAAAAGGCATTTGCCGAGATATTTTCTGAAGAGGCTAAGAGAACCCCGGTCGACGCAGTTCCTGACACCGCATCGGCGGCAAAGAGGAATTTTCTCGACCTCAGAGGCGTCTGCTGTCCCCTGAACTTCGTGAAAGCAAAGCTCGCGATGGACAAGATCAAGAGCAGCGAAACGATCGAATTCTATCTTGATGACGGTGAGCCGATCGTGAATGTCACGCGAAGTCTCAAGGATGAGGGACATCAGGTATTGCTTGTGATTCCTGACACAAACTACTTCAAGGTCATGGTGGAAAAAAAATAAGTGACATAAGATCGTGAAAATATATGACAACATAACAAAAGTCATCGGTAATACGCCGCTGATTAGAATAAACAAGCTGACGAAGGGGTTTCAGGCAGAGGTTGTGGTAAAGCTTGAAAAGGCCAATCCTCTGGCCAGTGTCAAAGACAGAATTGGCCTGTCCATGATAGAAGCAGCTGAACGTGCAGGGTTGATCAATAAAGACACGGTGATCATCGAGCCCACGAGCGGGAACACCGGAATCGCGCTGGCGTACATCTGTGCCGTCAAAGGCTACAGGTTGATACTTACCATGCCCGAGACCATGAGCATGGAGCGAAGAGCACTCTTGAGGATCTTTGGTGCAGAGGTTGTGCTGACCGAGGGTAGCAAGGGGATCAAAGGTGCGATCGAGAAAGCCGAAGAGCTCGCAAAAGAGCAGAAAGGCACGTTTATTCCACAGCAGTTCAAGAACGCTGCGAACGTGGATGTTCACAGAAGGACGACTGCTGAAGAGATATGGAATGATACTGACGGGAAAGTGGACATCCTTGTTGCCGGTGTGGGCACAGGCGGGACCATTACCGGCGTTACCCAGATCATGAAGCAGAGGAAGGCAGCTTTCAAAGCTATCGCAGTTGAACCCAAGGATTCTCCGGTTCTTTCCGGCGGTAAGCCTGGCCCGCACAAGATCCAGGGTATCGGTGCAGGATTCGTACCGGACATCCTGCAGCGTGAGCTCATCGATGAGGTTATTCAGGTTACAAATGACGATGCTGGCTCAACAGCGCGAAGGGCTGCGAAAGAGGAGGGACTGCTGGTAGGGATATCGTCCGGAGCAGCGCTCTGGGCGGCGCTTGAAGTGGCAAAGCGGCCGGGTAGTGCCGGTAAGCTCATCGTGACCATCCTTCCTGACACAGGAGAACGTTATCTCTCGACGTGGCTGTTTCAGGAGGACATGAGGTGAGACATAAGGTGAGGGTATTTCTTGATCATGGTGTTCGATGATCATGTGAAGTATGGTAAACAGCATTTGCGTTGACACTTAGTGTCAAGATAACTTTTAGCCACCATCACCTATGGGTGTGCAATTTCAATAAAGCAAAACAAATAATAAGTTCAGGTTGAAATCGTGGCGGTTCGTGGAAATAAAAAAAGGGCATGGCCTCTTGACCATGCCCTCAAAATTATTTTATCATTACTTCTGAATTTCGACGACTCTGGAACCGGCAATCTTGGTGAGATATATTTTAGACATCGCCTGGTGGTTCTCGGCTGTAAAGGTAAAGGTGAGCCCACCGACGGTTGTGTTCATTTTTTCGGCTGCGGCTATGAACGATTCGTGTGTCAGCGGTCCCGCTACCTTTTTCAGGACTTCCACGAATACAACTGCATCGACATAGCCCTCAAGATCCGTATAGTCGAGCTCGGAATTTCCGGTCGCACGCATGTCCTGACGGTACTGGTGCACAAGGGGCAACGGTGAATCATAGGGAGACGGCATCACTTCGGTGATAATGACGTCGCCCCCTGCGCCAGCCAGTTCTTTGACCAAGGCTGCTGTCCCTACGAAGGAAACATTGAGAAAGATAGGATTGAATCCCTGCGCCTTTGCCTTCTTGATGAAGGCTGCCATGGCCTTATAGGTCCCCACCATGACGATTGCATCGGGATTGTAAGACTTTACAGCGGCTAGACCGGCATCGACATTCTCGGTGTTCCGTTCATAGGTCCCCTCACCCATGATTTCGAGGTTGCGTTTCTTGAGAGCTTTGACGACGCCCAACCTGACTGAAAGCCCGTAGGCATCGTTCTGGGCAAATACGCCGATCTTCTTCTTGCCAAGTTTTTCTGTGAGGTACTTTACCTGCATCTCTGCTTCATCATAGTAGCTGCCGCGCACGTTAAAAACGTTTTTCGCTAGCGGCGTTCTGAGGAACGCCGCACCGGTAAAAGGCCCCCAAAATAGCATATGCTCCTTATTGATAATCGGCGCCGCTGCTGTAGCCGTCGGTGTACCTACATATCCGAATAGGGCGAATACCTTGTCTTCGTATATTAGCTTGTTCGTGTTTTCAATGGTCCGCTTGGGTTCATACCCGTCATCATAGCTGATCACTTTGATTTTGCGGCCATTCACCCCTCCGGCATTATTTATTTTCTGAAAATAAGTCATGGCACCGGCTTTGACCCCTGTGCCCAGAGCAGCTGCCGGACCTGACAGGGCGTTTGACATTCCTATTATAATATCCTGATTCGTTACACCCTGTTCCTCTGCACGGGAAGGCGACGCTCCCATTGTTACAACAAAAAATCCGGCAACAAGCAAACACGCCAGCCGAATCAAAATCCTTCTCTGAATACTAATACCGGTCATTAGTCATTCTCCTTGTACTACAATATTTTCATTATTAGGCCACATGAAACACCAGACTCCTGTCTGGTGAGATAGTGGCAGCCCACAGGGCTCATGCAAGGTTGTCGCATGTTAAATTAAAGAAGCCCCCGACTCCTGCTGGGGGAGATTCGCTGGATAAGTCCCCCATGATATCATCGGATTCGCGATGTTATCGTGAATATCTGTATGGTCGAATTGTTGTCTCGTTCACCCACAAAGAAGTATCCTATCATCATGCCTGGAATTACTGATTGTGGATCACATTCACAAATAATTGTTTGCATTCAGAAGTACTTTGGTCAACCGCAAGGACTTCACCGCTTTTTATCTCTATCAGTCTCCCCGTAACAGTATCTTCGCAGCTTTCTCTGCCTTTTATCCTTTTCGGATTGCGAGCGAAGGTGGAGACGAGTAAATGAGTAGCACCCGTCGTTTTGCCGATTTTTGCCCTTGCATCATCTGAAGTAAGTCCGGCCATGTTCAACTTGTACGAGTCTAGAATCATGTCTAAGCGTGATCTATCAACAAATGATAATCTATCTTGCCGGTCTAAGTTGTTGAGCATGTTGTTTTTAATATCTCCTTGTACCTGATGTCTCGTAGACTCTTCCCATAAATAGTTTCTCTTGCTTGTGTTATTCCTGACCTCTGTTACAATAATGGCCAAATTAACCTTCTGCTCATCAATAACCGAAAGTTCGTATATCTTGTAGGCTGAGGGGGGCGAATTGAAATATAATTTTGGTGTGATGACATAATCCAATATTTGATCATAACGATTTATCTTGAAGAGAACATCTTCCCCTCTGTTCAAATGCATCAACTTTAGGTATTCTTTATTCGAGGGGACCTTGCCATTGACGGAGACAATTAGATCTCCTTTTTGCATGCCGGCGGCCTGGGCAGAAGAACCCGCATCAAAACCCTCAATGAGCAATCCATCTTTGACCTCTTTGACATCGAATCCGGTACGATAGACGGGTATTAAATAATGAGCCAACGCAATTTGAGCGTTATTTTCTGCTTGACGATGCCCGGCGCAATTAAAAAGAAGAGGCAGGCAAACTAAGGCAAGGATAAATATATTATTGAACATGTGGCCTCCATAGAGCGTACAAATGAAGATCCGCGTCCATGAATCGGATAGTGACGCGTAAATCATTGGTCCCTGTGATCAGCGGTATAATTCCTGCTTTTACCGCCTCTTAGCCGATTTCTATATATTGTTATCGGCATTTTTATTACCAATCTTTAACAGGATGCTAATAAAGTCCCGCATGGTCGTACATAGTGTTTCAGTCGAAATACGGGAACCTTAGACGATTGATTAATGAAGACAATTTCCTGAGTTATGACGCCGCGGAATGGCATGAGAAATTCTCGAGGATGCGATTTAAGCTGGTAGATAAAATAGACCTGCGTTAAGGACTGTTACGGATCACGACTTCTCACAGGGAATTTATACGAAACTGAGATGGGAGAAAGAATAAGAAGAGTATTAGTGGTCTATGGAGCAGAGCGTGGTACAGCGGGGGCTCAAGAAGAGGGAGAGGCCAAAAAAGATATGCCGGTCGGCCGTCATGAATTATTATAGGAAAGACAGTTTTGTAAGTTAGCGGGATGGACCCTTACGCACCGTTACGTATGAACATTGCTCAAAGAGAACGCGAGATCTCCCTCATGAAAAGAGATTTCCCCGCTGCTTAATTTTTTATTCTTTGATCAATGAGCAGTGCCATCTTGCTGAGCACGATGGAAAGCACGAGAAAGAGGGCTATCCCGAACGTCCGCGACAGGGCATTATTGGGCCCCATAACAATGAACCGGCGCAGAGGATCATGGATCAGGAACAGGGGATAAGAAATGGCGCTGAAAAAGGTCAAAAAAGGAAGCCCCTCCAGCGCATGATTCAGGCTTTTGAGAAGGTCTCGCTTAATGAGTCCGGCAAGAAAAACACCCAGTCCAAACTCGAAAACCCTGTTCAACGGAAACCACGCCATAGGATTGTTGAGAAATATGTTCGACCCGCTGATAAGGATCCGGGATATTAAGCTGATAAGAAAGAGAAAAGTGATGCATGCCCACGGGGACCTTCTGCATGCCCATGAAATTATCGGATAACAGAGATACAGGACCATGATCAGGCCGATGAACCAGCTTGACAGTACGAGGGGGCCGCCCCATTTACCGAAAAAGGCGTTGAAGCCGCTAAGTGCCAGGAAAAAATCCAGATATCCAAAGTCGGGTAACAGGGTAGAGGGTGCGCCGCGATACAGGATGCCCCAGAGTTTGAATGCAACATGCACCATCAGCCCAAGGAGTAAGCTCATATAATAAATTGGATAAATCTTGAATACCCTCTTCACATAGAACCGGCCGAAGTTGATGTGCATCCCGCCGTAGGTGTATTCAAGGGAAAAACCGCTCAGAATCAAGAATATGGTCACCCCAATTTCACCCCAGGTTGACCAGGAAAAAGGATGAATGCCGAAGGACGGCTGACATATCTGGAGCCAGGGATGTCCGATCGTGAACAGGATGTGTGAAAATAAGACCATGAAAATGGCAATGACCCTAAAGAGGTCCACAATCAAGATTCTGTCAGTGTTCGTTTGCTTCATACGAGCTCGATCCCATACGATTCACTTGATGGATTGTGAGAATATTCATGTGCCTTGTGAGCAATCTTGGCTTTTTGCTATATTGATTCCCGAGGTCATATTTATTGCAGACTGCTGAACGAGTTATTATAGGGACGGTACCACCCGGATGATATCGAAAACTGAATATTAGTCCGTTCCGATACTCTCCGATTATGGTGTTATCTATTTTAGCAATGAATATGTTAATATGCCATATTATCTTCATAACCCAGACGAATATATGCCCGTTTAAGCAGATGTCACCCATTTGAAGGCTCCCTGTCAAGTGAAAAAGTCCATCTCGTGACGAGAAAATTATATTTTCTCGCCGATGGTTTTATTCAGTCAGCAACATCCTACCATTGCCGCAGTTTCTTTATGTTTTACGGTGTCAGTTCTCGACTGCACCAGTCACCCATCTGGATTAAGGTCTCGCTGGTGATGCTCGGTTCTCAGCATGACCCTTTCCCCGCAGAGCGGGGACCAGAAAATCTTCGGCTCCTTGCCGTGCCCATAAGGGATTATAACAACACTCGTGGTTTTCTACCAGCCTCTAAGTGGTTCACGGCACGGGCAGTAACGATGCTGATGACTCTATAGTTTTGGGTGGGGCGGTTTACCACTTAACTACGTGGTTCTTCCAACATCTTCACTGGTTCCCCGCTCCAGCCATCTTGTTATCAATGATTTTTCATTCGAAGATTTTCTCCGGCTGAAAGACCACATCATCCCGCATGACGTAGTACGCTGCCCTCGCCAACTTGTGAGCCAGGGCATTATGTGCACACATGAAATTCGTCTTCTGCATCTTGCGATTGTAGTACGTCCTGGCTTGCGTATAGCTGCGTCTTGCGGCCTCAGCCGCCTCGGAATAAGCCCACGCAAGATATCTATTGCCGTTCTTCTTGTTGCCTTTCCCTTTCGCCTTATCGTTGCTCAGCCACTTGCTCGATACCTTGCGGCAGTAAGACACATAGTTGCCGACTTTCTCAAAGCGTGAGATTGGCCCTGTCTCCAGCATGATAGTCAGTGCCAAAATCTTGCCGACACCAAAGACGCTTTGAAGCTTTACATAGGGCGCTTTCAACTCTACGCGGGTCTCTATTCCCGTCTCGAGCTTTTTGATCTGACGAGTCAGAAAATCAATTGACTTCTTGCTGATCATCCCTGCCAAGGCAAGATCTTCGCTCCCCGTGAGATAGGGAGTCACGCGATCCTCGGTGAGAGCTTTCACATCACTCGTCTTGAGCTTAAATCCATTGTTACGGCTGAGAATGTTTTGGAGGCTGACGATGAGTGAGGTCCGCAATCTTACCAGGTGCATGCGCTTTCTGAGAAGATCGCGGATCGGACGCTCTTCCTTGGGATAGATGTATCCCTCTGGCAAGATTCCCAACCGCAGCATCTCCACCAGCCAGAAGGCGTCGTGCTGATCATCGGCGTATTTTAGCCCCGTGTATTTCTGAATTTCACTCGGATTGGCCAAATGCACTTTATAGTCTTCCTCCATCAGTAGGTCTACCAGCCAGTACCAGTTATAGGTGGACTCGACGACGATGCCGACTATGTCGTCTTTATACGGTTTAAGAGTCTCTAGGATAAGCTCACGATCATTCGGCAGCTTCTTCTTGAAAACACGTTTGCCATTCTCATCCTCAATGCCCAGATAAGTGTTGCTTGAATGCAGGTCCAATCCCGTGTAAATTTCATATTGCACCTCCAAGGTTAGAATGGGCTTCTTTCCTTAAAGCATATCAGAGAGCCAACCCTCTCTGATATGCTGAGGTGCCTTCATATGATTATCAACGACATTGATGGGGCATTGTCAGGGTACTTCAACAAATAGTGGAATGTACCATACATGTTTGAGAGAAATACAATTTCAACAGCTACAGGAGAAGTGTATTCTTTTCTAAATTCCTTGTAAATCGGAAGAAATGATGATTGAGAAGGTGGGCATGTTACGATTGACTAATCGAGGTAGTCATTAAAAGTGTTTACAATATCTGCAAACGTAAATTCTGACTAAGACAACTTATTGTTTTTTGAGCTTCTCCAACGCCTTTTGCGCCATATTCGCCAGCATGATGTCCGGATTTGAAGCTGCGCGCTCAACTGCCTGCAAGGCCTGCGGCCCTCCTATCTGGCCAAGGCTGCGGATGGCGCTTTTGCGCACAATTTGTGATGTATCGTGATTCAGTATCTGGATGAGGGGTGCAACCGCTTCGTTTGCGCCGATCATGCCCAATGCCTTGACAGCGCTCTTTCGTACCCGTTCTTCGGGGTCCTTGAGAAGCGCCATGAGCCGTGGGACAGCCGCTTGCGAGCCGAGTTCTCCAAGCGCAAAAGCGGCATTGCTCCGCACGCCCATATTGGAGTCACTCAGCGCCTCTATCAGTGCTTTCTCTGCTTTTTTGTCCCTGAGCTTCCCCAGTTCGGATGCGGCCTTTACCCTTACCAGGCCGATGCCTTTTTTCAAATCATCAATCAATTCCGCTAAACCCATTGTTTCCTCCAGAGAATGCGTCGTGATAAATACCGCAGGGAATGTGAAAAGTTGGAGCCTGCCAGGGAGACGAGCATAGAGCGGTCAATCATTCGATCTCCAGCCCGTACTTCTTGAGTTTTCTCCAGAGCGAGACCCGGTCGATGCCGAGTATCTGGGCGGCGAGGGTCTTGTTGCCGCCAACCTCGTTCAGCACCCACTGAATATAGGTCATCTTCCTGCTCTTCGAGCGAAGGGATCTTGCCTTCTTTTTTCCGGAAGGTTTTGATATTGAGCTCCCGCAGGTCCTCGGGAAGATGCCCCGTCTCGATGGTGGCGCCGTTCGTCAGCGCCACTCCCCGCTCGATGATGTTCTCGAGCTCCCGCACGTTCCCGGGAAAGTCGTAGTTCATGAGCAGGGCGATCACATCCTCGGCGATCTCGATCACCCCTTTTTTCATGAGCAGGGCGTATTTCTTCAAAAAAAAGTAGGAGAGGAGGGGGATGTCGTCTTTCCGATCCGAGAGGGGCGGGATGCGGAGCGAGACCACGTTCAGCCTGAAATAGAGGTCTTGTCTGAAGCTGCCGGATTTCATGGAGTCGTGGATGTCCCTGTTCGTCGCGGCTACGAACCGTACGTCTACTTTCAACGACTCAGTGCCTCCGACGCGCAGGACCTCTTTTTCCTGGATCACGCGGAGGAGCTTTACCTGCATGGACGGCGGCATCTCGGTGATCTCATCCATGAAAAGCGTGCCGCCGGACGCCATCTCGAGAAGCCCTTTCTTCACGCTGTCCGCGCCGGTAAAAGCGCCTTTTTCGTGGCCGAAGAGCTCATTCGACAGCAGTTCCTCGGTGAAGGCGCCGCAGTTGATGGCAAAGAAGGGGCCTTCGGCGCGCTTGCTGTTTAGATGGATGAACCGCGCGAAGAGTTCCTTGCCGGTGCCGCTCTCGCCGGTGATGAGCACGTTGCAGTCGGTCGGCGCGATCTGGCGCGCGGTCTCGAGGAGCTTCTGCATGTTCGGGTCCTGCGTGATGATCTTGACCTTGCCCTGGTAGCTTTCGAGCTGTTCCCGCAGTTGCCGGTTCTCGGTCTTGAGCCTGACCTTGTGCACGGCCTCCTTCACGACCTTGCGCACCTCTTCGAGCTTGAAGGGTTTCGCGATGTAGTAGAAAGCGCCGTGCTTCATGGAATCGACGGCGGAATCGAGCGTAGCGTAGCCCGTTATCATGATCACTTCGGTGTCAGGATAGAGCTCACGGCTTTTTTTGAGGATCTGCATGCCGTCGACCTTTTCCATGCGAAGGTCCGTGAGCACTACATCGAACTGCTGATCTTCGATCAGCTTCAGCGCGTTCGGTCCGCTCTGCGTGGCCGTTACCTCGTAGCCTTCCTTCTGCATGACGTGCTCGAGGTTCCGGAGCGCGATTCGTTCGTCGTCGATGATTAATATCTTTGCCGTGCCTTCCATGATTACTGCTCCTTCACCGGCAGGCGTATCAGAAACGTCGTTCCCTTGCCGGGTTCGCTGTCCACGGCGATGCAGCCGTCGTGCTCTTCGACGATCTCATGCACGATGAAGAGGCCGAGACCCGAACCCTTTCCCACGTCCTTGGTCGTGAAGAAGGGGTCGAAGATCTTCGGCACGATATCGAGCGGTATCCCGGAACCGCTGTCCCGTATCTCGATATCGACGGTGTCTTCTTCGAGCGTGCACTTGCCGCGATACTTCAGATAGTTGTAGATGCCGATCTTTTCGTCCTCGATATCGTCGATCGCACGGTGTTTCGCCGCCTTGATGGTTATCGTCCCCTCGTCCGCGGTGATCGCGTCAATGGCGTTCTTGATCAGGTTCAGGAAGGCCTGCTGGATCCGCTGCTTGTCAGCCACGATCATGATGTCATCGGCGACGGAGAGGTTGATCCCTATCTTCGTCGGCACCTGTCCTTTGACGAACTGGATCGTTTCCTCAAAGAGTTTTTTCAGCGACAGCTTCTCTTTTTTGAATTCCCTGTCCCGTGAGAAATCGAGCAGGGAACGGACGATATTCCGGGCCCGGTCCGTCTGGTCGTTGATCTGGGAGATGAGCTCTACCGAGAAGTCAGGGTTCAGGGGCCAGGGTCCGGCAGGCTGTTTCTCACGCGCTTCCTTGAACTCTTCCATCAGGATCTGGTTCGATGAAGAGATGTTCGACAGGGGATTGTTCAGTTCGTGCGCCACGCCGGACAGGAGCGTGCCGAGGGACGCGAGCTTCTCCGACTGGATCAGATGCCGCTCATGCAGTTCCAGCTCTTTCAGCATCTTGTTGAAGGCCTTTGTCAGCGACACGATCTCCCGGTCCTTCGAGTCGATTGCGATCCGCTCGAACTTGCCTTCGGCGATGACGCCCATGCTCTCTTCCAGTGATTTCAGCGGCTTCACCACCATCCGGGACAGGATCTGGCCGATGGCAATCACCGCGATGGAGAGGAGTATGATGGAGACAATGAGGATATGTTGAGAATTGTTAAGGATCTGCTGGAGGCTTTTTCGCTCGGTCTTCGAAATATCTTCGGCAATGGTGATGATGTCTTTGCCGGTCACGCGGATATTTCCGGCGAGCATGGTCTTGCGGGCCGCGTTCTCTCTATGGAGACCCGCGTATTGCTCCATCATGTCCTTATAATTTTTCAGGCTGACCTGGAGGGTCGATATCTGCTCGGAGGATGCCACGGAAGTAAAGCCCGTGATGTTGCTGTCGATGACGTCCTGGGCCCTGCTCACGTACTGTGACGTTCTCGTCATAGTCCGACCGCTGTTCGTAGAGGAAAAAGTTCTTCTCGAACCGCCTGATCTCGAGCGTGGTGTCGAAAAACTCGGATATGGCCTCGCCGAATATGATCTTCTTTTCGATGTATCTCAGTTCAAGGAAGGTGAACAACGGTCAGGCCGATGATCATGGCCACGATGGCATAGTAACCGAGCGTTATCTTCTGTCGTATGCTTGGCTTATAGTTGAACATAGGTCATACCAGGGCCGCTTCTACGACGTCCGCGATGGTGTCGACGAGCCGGATATCGATGTCTCTTTTCATGTCGTCGGACAACTCCTCGACGTCGGCCCTGTTGCGTGCGGGCACGATCACGGTCTTGACCTTTGCTCGCTTGGCCGCAAGGATCTTATCCTGGATCCCGCCGACGGGGAGGATGCGGCCCGTAAGGGTTATCTCGCCGGTCATGGCGACGTCACGCAGGGCCGGCCGACCGGTCAGGAGCGAGACGAGGGCGATAAGGATGGTGATGCCCGCCGAGGGGCCGTCCTTCTGGATCGCGCCGGAGGGTACGTGGATGTGGATGTCGTGGTGCTCGAAAAAATCATCGGGGATGCCGAAGGTTCCGGCATTGCTCCTGATGTAGCTGAGCGCCGCCTGAGCCGATTCCCGCATCACGTCGCCGAGCGAGCCGGTGATGATGAGTTCTTTGTCGCCCTTCATTTTGGCTGCCTCGACAAAGATGATGTCTCCGCCGGTCTCGGTGCGCACGAGACCCGTGGCTACGCCGATCCGGTCCTGTTCCTCGATCACCTCGAAATGGAATTTTTTTCTCCCGAGATAGTGTTCCACGGACTCAGGGGCTATGGTCACGACCTCCGGGCCCCCCGTATTCTGGAGCGTTTTCCGGGCGATCTTGCGGCAGACCGTGGCGATCCTTCTTTCGAGGTTCCGGATGCCCGCTTCATGCGTGTATTCCTGGATGATCTTTTGCACGGCCTCATCGGTAAAGACGACCTGGTTCGAAGACAGGCCTTTTTCCCGTATCTGTTTGGGGCAGAGGAACCGCAAGGCGATTTGTGCCTTCTCCTCCTGCGTGTAGCCCGCGAACTCGATGACTTCCATGCGGTCGCGGAGTGGCGCGGGGATGGTGTCAAGCACGTTTGCGGTGAGGATGAACATGACGCTCGACAGATCGAACGGCACGTCAAGGTAGTGGTCTACGAAAGAGCGGTTCTGCTCGGGGTCGAGCACTTCGAGCAGTGCCGAGGCCGGGTCGCCCTTGAAGTCGCGTCCGATCTTGTCGAGTTCGTCGAGCATGACCACGGGATTGGCCGATTCCACCCTCCGGATTTCCTCGATGACCCTGCCTGGCTTTGCGCCCACATAGGTCCTCCGGTGCCCACGGATGTCGGCCTCGTCCTTCAGCCCGCCGAGAGCGATCCTCGTGAATTTTCTGCCGAGCGCCTGGGCAATGGATTTCCCGAGCGACGTCTTCCCCGTACCTGGAGGGCCCGCAAAGCAGAGCACCGATCCCTTGGTGATGGGCCTGAGCGATTTTTGGTCGACCGCCCGCTTTACGGTGTCGCGCACTTCGTCGAGCTTGAACGGTTTTGCGATATAGTGGAACGCGCCTTTCTTCATCGCCTCGATGGCCGAGGGGACGGTGGCGTAGCCAGTCACCATGATCACTTTAGTGTCGGGGTATTTTATCTTGACCCGCTCCAGGAGATCCATGCCGTCGATTTTCCCCATGCGGAGGTCGGTCAGGACCACATCGAACTCCGAAGATTCCAGCACCCGGAGCGCTTCTGCTCCGTCCGCTGCCGTCATCACGTCATAATTCTCTTTCACCAGGATGTGCGCCAGGTTTTTCCTCGCGATCTCTTCATCGTCGACGACCAGGACGCGAGCCTTTTTGTTCATCATGAGCACCTTGATCGCCAGGTGCTCCATGATCCGCTCTTTGATCTTGTCCAGGCCATAATGGTTTTCATTCAGGATGCGCTCGGCACGGACGATATCGAGATTGTCTTCGGTTTTTTTGTTCCAGGGCAGGGAAACGAGGTAGTCGATGTAGGTGATGCCGATGGTATATTCTGCGGACGAGGGACTGATCCTGGTCAGGAGTTCAAGTTCCTGTTCTGCGATCTTTTGCAACAGGAGGGGGCATGTGCGCCGACGATATCTTCTGGCGAAGTTCTTCAATGATAAATTCCTGCTGCTGGTCTTCTGATTTTTTAAAGAATTTCATAGCACACCTTTGAAATTTTGAAACGGTTGCATTTTACAACGTTTTCATTTTTATTGCAACAGTCAAAAATTGCTTGTAAATTCAATGGTTAATGGGCATTTGGTGCATTCCTATTGCATTATAAAACATTCGGAACAAGAGCCTGATTCAAAAACTCAGCTCAATAATAGCATGATTTCAATATGTTAATGCTTTTATTTTTTCTGGCACGGTAGTTGTAATAAGAATAGCAGAATAACAAATGATAAACAAGGAGGAAATGACAATGACAAGCATATTCAAGAAATTCGAAACAACAATGGTAGCAGCATCATTCGCGGAAGAGGGTGAGTTTGAGACAGCCCGCCAGATCATGAATGAAGATCGCCCGAGAAAGACCGACCGTCCGTCCGCCTATGATTACAAGCGGCCCGTTGCAAGAAAAGAACTGCGTGCAGACTAAGTTGCGCTTCGAGGGTCATCTTTGCGAGTAAATCCGGGGATTATCATGGAAACGATCAATCTTAAGAAAATGATAAAAAGTATGGAAAGTGCTCTGACAGCAGCCTCCTTCGCGGAAGAAGGCGAAGCCGAGGCAGCACGGTCTATCCTGAAGGAAGACCGAAGGGTCCTTCTTGCGCTCAAAGAAGGACAGATCGACGCCAAGACCCTGAAATACGCTCTGAACACTGCCAAGAGGATCGGCGCTCATCTCGACATTCTCACTGTTTCGGCAACGGGACGAGGAGCGAGCAAGCTGGACCCTTTGCTCGAGCATTTCGTAACGGAACTCGGGGCGGAACGGATCCAATACCGCCTGATCCCGCGGACCGGTTGTCTCAAGCAGCAGATCATCGACTATACGAACAGCGAAAAGGAGATCCTTTTCGCCGTCATCGAATCACCGCACAGTCTCGATGCCGATTGCAATAAGAAGGACAAGAGCACTTTCGGAATTATGGCAGAAGCTGAAATGCCCGCTCGTCGTGGTCATGGACGGGGCCCGGGCATAGCACCCGCTTAGAAGAGATACGAATTTGACAGGAGAGGGGCGGAGAAAAGCATTTTTTGTCTCCGCGGTCCTGTCCAAAAAACCATAAGGAGGAATTATCATGGCACAAAGCACCACAAAGAAGAAGCCGGTGGCGCAAGTTGATCGTTATGGGTATCATATCCATAGCGCTCTACACGACCCTCCTGCTCAAGCAGGACCTGGTAAACAGCACCTTCGCCAAGGGGCGGAATGTATGCGCTGCTACCCGATCATCACGGCATTTGTTTTTTCGTACTTTCACGGTTCGTTCACCGGTAATTTCTGGACCGTGCTCGGCATCGAGGCCGCGAAGAAAAAGAAGGAGGTAAAATAACATGCATGACGTTCGCGCGAATTTCATCAATCTCGATGCCATCACCATCCTCTATCTGTTCGGGGTGGGTTTTGTCGGCGGTCTCGTAAGCGGATTCATCGGTTCCGGCGGCGCGTTCGTTCTCACGCCGGGCATGATGAGCCTGGGCGTCCCCGGGCTCGTGGCGGTGGCAAGCAACATGTGCCACAAGTTCCCCAAGGCGCTCGTGGGCGCGATCAAGCGGTCCAAGTACGGCCAGGTTGACGTGAAGCTCGGCCTCGTCCTCGGCGTATCGGCCGAAGCCGGCGTGCTCTACGGCGCCCATATCCAGGAGAAGATCAAGGCTGGCCTTCGGCGATGCCGGTTCGAACCTCTATGTGAGCGTGGCCTTCGTCGTGATCCTCGCGACGGTCGGCGGTTTTGTTCTCCGTGATGCCTGGAAGACCTACAAAGTCCGGAAATTCCAATGCGGAGGAAAAGGCTGGGAAGCTCGCCAAGTGGGTACAGTCCATCAATATCCCGGGCACCATGGTCTATTTCAAGAGCATCAACGCACGCGTTTCGGTGCTCTTCACCATCCCCCTCGGTTTTGCAACAGGCATGCTGGCCGCCACGATCGCGGTCGGCGGTTTCATCGGCGTTCCCGCAATGATCTATGTCCTCGGCGCTCCCAGCCTCATGGCCTCGGCCACGGAGCTCGTGATCGCCTTTGTCATGGGTCTCGGCGGTTCGCTCAAGTATGCCATGCACGGCCTGGTCGACATCCGGCTCGCCATGATCATCCTCGCCGGCTCGCTCTTCGGCATTCAGCTCGGCGCCATCGGCACCACCTATGTGAAGCCGTTCATGATCAAGGTCGTCATGGGCGTGATCATGGTGATCGTGCTGTTCAGCCGCGGCCTCATGGTCCCGGTATACCTGGCCCAGCTCGGGCTTATCGAGAAACTTGAGCGACGGCACGGTGAGTTTGCTTAAGACCACCAGCTTTGCTATAATGATATTCGCATTGCTGCTCGGTGCATTCATCGTCCTGCGCGCCATGTGGCAGGGCCGTCAGGCCGAGAGACTGCAGCATGCGTCAGGAGCCCTGGAGCATGGGGAAGTATAGGAAGATCCTTGTTGCCGTCGATAGCTCGGAATCCAGCAGGAACGCGCTTCGCCAGGCGTTCAAACTGGCGAACGAAGAGAAATGCTGGATAACCGTCACGTCGGTGGTGCCCCCGTACGAAGGCGAGATCGAGATCCTCGGGGTCAAAGACATCAGGGCTGCGTTGAGAAAGCCCTGCGAAGACGCGCTCGCCGAGGTCCAAAAGATAGCCAAGACCGAGCGGATGCTCGTCAAGACGGTATGTGAAGAAGGCGAGGTCCACGAGCGGATCGTAGACCTCGCCGATGCAGAGAACTGCGATGTTATCGTCATGGGAAGGCGCGGACTGCGCCGCATCGAGCGTACGCTCATCGGGCAGCGTGACGGCGAGGGTCATCGGCCATACACAGCGGGACGTCCTTGTTGTCCCGAACGGCACGACGGTCGGCTGGAAAACGATCGTGCTCGCGACTGACGGATCGAAGTACAGTGCTGCGGCAGCAGAGCGCGCGATCGCTTTCGCAAAGTCCTATGGCGGCGAGTTGAAGGTCCTGTCGGTCGTGGATGTGCCGACGGAATTTTATGCCGAGGCACCCAAGGCGGTAGAGGACCTCGTCCAGAAAGGCAAAAGGCTTCGTGGCCGATGTAAAAAAACAGGCCGAGGCTGCCGGTGTATCAGGCCGAGACCTTTGTGGGTGAGGCCGAAGCATACCAGGCGGTCAATAACCTGGCGCAGGAACAGAAGGCCAACATGATCGTTCTGGGATCTCACGGCAGGACCGGCCTCCGACGGCTCCTCATGGGCAGCGTCACCGAAAAGGTCATCGGTCATGCGCTCCTGCCCGGTGCTCGTTGTTAAAAGCTCATGATACGCACTGCTGCACTTTCCTCTTAACTTTTTTCCCATAACTTTTTTCCCGTATTGACAATACGACAGGCAGTGGTTTATAATCGGCAGCATAAAGAAGGGGTGATCCATGGAAGGACTTTTTCAGCCGATGCATTTGATCCTAATATTGTTTATCGTGCTCATTATTTTCGGCCCGGGGAAGCTTCCCGAGCTTGGAGAAGGACTTGGAAAGAGTATCAAAGCGTTTAAGAAGGGCATGAAGGACGAACAGAACGCCACGGCAATAGAACATAAGGAAGAAAAAAAGGCATAGCCTGCTCCCTCTAATCTTAGAGCTACCCCAGGACATGAATAAAGGTCTGCCATCTCTTGTTCATGTCCTTCCATTTTCTGCCTGCTCCCATGCTCTTTTCACCTTGCTTTTTCAAAAAAACTGTATTATCTTTAACACAGCACTTGTCCAACGAACCGCTTTTTCTTTGACCGCATTTCTATGCCTGACAAGGTATCCCCAGCTAAAGGAATCATAAAGTCCCTCGGCCTCGTGTTCGGCGATATCGGCACGAGCCCGATCTACACCTTACGGTCATTATCCTTCTCACGAAGCCTACCGAGGCAAATATTTTCGGGGTCCTGTCGCTCATTGTCTGGACGCTCATCATCCTGGTCACCGTGGAATACGCCTGGCTCGCCATGAGCCTCGGCAAGCGCGGTGAGGGCGGTACCATCGTGCTCCGGGAACTCCTCGTCCCGCTCCTCAAGTCGGGCAGGCAGGTGGCGCTTGTCACCCTGCTCTCATTCATCGGCATCTCACTGCATCATCGGCGACGGCGTGATCACGCCGGCCATCAGTATCCTGAGCGCCGTCGAAGGCATGCTCCTCATCCCGGGATTCGAAGCGACGAACCAGACCGTCGCTCATCGTCATCGCCGGGCTCATTGCGATCGTCCTCTTCTCGTTCCAGAAGAAGGGGACCGAAAAGGTCGCGGGCGCATTCGGGCCGATCATGCTCCTCTGGTTCGCAGCCCTTACGATCTCCGGCATCAGCCTCGATCATCCAGGTCCCGTCCGTGGTCAAGGCCGTGAACCCTTACTATGCATTCAAGTTCCTGTACGAGAACGGCATCACCGGCTTCTTTGTGCTCTCCGAGGTCATCCTCTGCGCCACGGGCGGCGAGGCGCTGTACGCGGACATGGGACATCTGGGCCGTGAGCCCATCGTTCGTGCATGGTACTTCGTGTTCTTTGCCCTCGTGCTCAACTATCTCGGCCAGGGCGCGTTCCTTATCGCTGCATCCCGACGCCAAGAACGTGCTGTTCGAGATGGTCTTCCATCAGGCACGGTTTCTCTACATCCCATTCCTGCTTCTCAGCATCATCGCCACGGTCATCGCGTCGCAGGCCATGATCAGCGGCATGTTCTCGATCGTGTACCAGGGCATCACCACGCGTATCATGCCCATGTTCAAGGTGGACTACACCTCCGAGGAGCGGCATTCCCAGATCTACATCGGTTTCGTCAACTGGTTCCTGCTCCTCGCCGTGCTCTTCATCATCATGGAATTCCGCGAATCGAGCAAGCTTGCGGCAGCCTACGGCCTGGCGGTCACCGGCACCATGACGCTTACCGGCATCTTCATGACCTGGATATTCTATCTCAGGAGAAAATTCGGCACGATCGGCACTCTCGCTCCTCGTGACCTGGTCACCATGACGTTCCTCATGTCCAATACCTACAAGATCCCTCATGGCGGGTACTGGTCCATCATCATCGCCGCAATCCCGTTTCTGATCATCATGCTTTACCGGACGGGCCAGCGGAAGCTCTACTATGCGCTCCAGCCGCTGCCGCTCGACGTTTTTCTGCTCGAGCTATAACCAGATCTATCAAGGCCGTGAACAAGATCAGCGGCACGGCCCTTTTCTTCGCCCGGGACGCAAAAGAGATGCCCCCCTATATCGTTCATACCATGTTCAAGAACAATATCATCTATGAGGACAATATCATCGTCTCGATCGTCAAGCGGGAAGACCCCTTCGGCGTCACGGGCTTCTTCAAGGAGGATCTTGCACCCGGGCCTCAGGTCCTTCGAGATCCAGATGGGGTACATGGAAGTGCCGGATGTGGAGGAGATCCTGCGCGAGGCGGGGATCAGCGAGAAGACCATCTTCTACGGGGTCGAGGATATCATTCCGACGAACATCATCTGGCAGATATTCTCGGTCATCAAGCGACTGACGCCGAACATCGTCCAGTTCTACAAGCTCCCGGCGAACAAACTGCATGGCGTGGTGACGCGGGTGGAGATGTAGTGGTGAACGCGATAAGACCGCGTTAAGCGAACAGGCGGGAAGAAGATACGGGATACTCATCTGCAAAAAAAGAGGTGTCCATGAAACTCTTCGAAGTAGCAGAAAAGGTACAAGATTCCGGCGAGTACATCCTCGGCTCGCGTGAGACAGGAAGCCATGCCTGTTATCTGGTTTATGGAGTGCTCAAGCCGGGAGAGAAGGGGAGAGAGTTAAGACCTGGTCATGGCCATGAGGAGATCGTTCTTGCATTGACCGGGGATCTGAGGTTAACGGGACATCATACAGGAACACTCAAACAGGGACAGGCGCTGCATTTCACGGGAGAGGAATCCATCATCGTGGAGAACACGGGTAATTCGCAGGCTCTCTATGTCATCGCCGGCGGCCATTCAAGCCATGGGCATCATGAGTAACTTATGATTCAAATTCTTTTCAAACGCTTTGTCGATAGATTTGATTTCGGTTCGTCAGGGTTAGGGAAATTACAACGGCAGCTTTTCTGTCCTCTCTTCGATAAGCGTTCGGGATTCGGCGCCACTTAACGACTGGAGACGGTCACCGAACTTCTCAAGCCGTTTGTCCGCTTCGTCATACCTCGCCTTCGTGTTCGTCAGGTGCTTGCCCACCAGTTCGAAATCATCCTGAAATTTCTCGAAGTCGCCGGAAAGCCTCGCAAGATCTCTCAGGATTTCCTGCGCTTGCTCCTCGATGTGCAAGCCTTTGAGGCCGAGGAGGATGGTCTGGAGGTAGGCGTAGAAACTGTTCGGCGAGACCGGGATGACCCGCTTGGCGAAGGCGTAGTTCAGGAGCGCCTTGTCCGTGTCCACGGCCTCGTCCTTGATGATGAGCTCGTAGTACACGTTTTCCGCCGGGATGTACATGAGCGCAAAGTCGAAGGTGCCTTCATCGGGCAGGATGTATTTCGAAGCGATGGCATCGACATGCCTCTTCACGTCGGCAATGAATTTCTTCTTTGCGGCCTTTCGTTCATCTTCCGATGCTGTCTCAACGACGCGCTTGAAATTTTCAAGAGGGAATTTGGCATCCACGGGCACGAGGTTGTGGCCGAGCCGGATGACCGCGTCCACGACCTCGCCGCTCTTGAACCGGTGCTGAAGCGTAAAGTGGGCCGGCGGGAATATCTGGGCCAGGAGATCGCCGAGAAAGAGCTCGCCGAGCCCGCCGCGCAGCTTGGGTGAGCGCAGGATCTCCTGCAGGCTCGCGATGTCCTTCCCTACATCGAACACTTTTTTCGTGGCCTCGCTCAGGCTGCCGAGCCCCTTGCTTACTTCCTGCACAACACGCGCGGCGTTGTCCAGCCGCGTGTTCAGGTCGCCCGTCGATTTCTGGAGCTGTTGGGTAACCTGGCCAAGCTGGGTGTTCACCTGCATCGTGATCTGGCCGAGCTGATGGTTCACGGTCTCCTGGCTCTTGAGCATGGCCTCGGTGAGCTGGCCCCGGAGGGACTGTACCTCCTGCTGCATCAGACTCAAAGTCGGGTCAGCGGTCTTCTTCTGGGACTGGAGGATGAACCAGATCAGGATCACAAGAACAGCGGCAAGAAGTATGAGGATGGCTGTCAGCATGAAGAAACCTTCAGGATGAGCTTAAGGTATGAGGACAAGGAATACCGTAACACCTGTGTCAGTCTCTAGCCCTGACCTCTGCACTGTTCACTTGATCTCCAGCATCCTGTCCAGCGCCCGCTTGGCCGGGATGCGGATGTCTTCGGGCACCTTGATCACGTACTGCATCTTCTCCATGGCCGTCAGCACGCTCTCGAGCTTCGTCCGCTTCATGTTCGGGCAGACCATCTTCGTGTTCAGGACGTAGAACCGCTTATCCGGGCTGTCCTTCCTGAGGCGGTGGAGCAGGCCTTCCTCGGTGCCGATGATGAATTCCTTGTGATTCGATTCCTTGCAAAAGCGGAGCATGCCTGAGGTGCTCGTGATGTGATCCGCCATGTCCTGCATCTCGGGCGGGCATTCGGGATGGACCACGAGGACGGCATCAGGATGCTCTGCCTTCGCCCTTTTCACGTCTTCAATATCAAGATGCGCCATGTGCACGTTGCAGAACCCGTCCCAGGAAATGATCTTCTTCTTCGTCCTCTTTGCGGCATAGGCCGAGAGGTTCCGGTCAGGGATGCAGATGACCGTGTCTTCCTTGAGCGACTCCACGACCTTTACCACATTCGACGAGGTGCAGCAGATGTCGCTTTCGGCCTTGACCGCTGCCGAGGTGTTCACATAGGCGACGACAGGCGCGCCGGGGTATTTTTTCTTCATGTCCCGGAGCGTGAATTCGTCGGCAAACTCGAAGGTGATGCCGAGCACATCCGTGTAGAACTCCCTCCGGGTCTTGCGCGGGCCTTCGACGGTGACCATGTCGGCCATGGGGCAGCCCGCGCTGATCTCGGGGAGCAGCACGGTCTTGTCCGGCGAGAGGATCGAGGCGCTTTCGGCCATGAAATGCACGCCGCAGAACACGATGACGCGATAGTCGGTCTTCGCCGCGGCGCGGGAAAGCTCGAGCGAGTCGCCGGTGATGTCGGCGATGTCCTGGACCTCCGGACGCTGGTAATTATGCGCGAGGATGATGGCGTTCAGGTCTTTCTTGAGCTTCAGGATATTGTCGCGAAGGGCGGTGATGTCGATCTTCTCTGCACTCATACGTATGAAGATAATACAGATAATTGCAGCCGGTTGTCAATGGAATTTGTGTTGACATGAATGGGAGATAGGCGCAGCGCGGTCACTTTTACCGCAGAAGCGATGGCGTGACACGACAGCCTTGTTAGCCCGCACATAGTGGACCGCATTCCTGCTGAATCAACCGGTAAATGACGGAATGCCCCTTCATGATCGCGCTCCCTTCTTTCCTTCACCAGGAAGTGAGGATGGGATAAACGACCGATCAAGATGGTCCGGATCGATATCATCATCACAACCCCGGGGCACGCACATCTGCCGGTTCTATCCAGCCAAAGATGACTGCGCTATATTTTGTACCAACTACAGACCGCATCGAAAGTACTTACCACCAAAGTCGCAGAGATTCGAAGTCCTCATGCGCTGAGCCAAGGCCTAATTACGACTTGCGCCGGAAAGACGGAGTAGTGTATATTGAACTGAAATTTCAAGTCCTTCTGAAAGGGATCGACTGTTTCTTATGTCTCTTAAGAAAAAGCTGATCATTCTTTTAATCGCTTTCACTCTCATACCGGTCATGTTCGGCGGGGTCATGTTCTCGCAAGCCAGAACTGCTCTGCAGGCCGTACGTATCGCCCAGTTGAACAACATCGCAGACCTGGAAAAAGAAAAGATCGAGACGTTTTTCAGTGAACGAATTGCCGATATCCGGTCAACCCAGAATTACCTGAACATCAAACGGAACCTTCCTTTACTTTACGCTAGTTCGACCGAGGGGACCCGCGCATCCTCTGCGAACGTCCTGAGAGAATTGGACAGCCAATTAAAGCCATTCCAGGTGGATTACGGATACCTTAATCTCATGCTCACGGACCAACACGGCAGGGTCGTCTATGTCAGTGACGACGCGCTGAGACCAAAGCTCGTGGGGAAACCACTTCCGGACAGACACATCTATGAAGAAGGGAAAAAAGCAATCTACTTTTCCGACATCTTCGTGAACAATGCACGGGGCAATACATTTGAAATGTACTGCGTGGCCCCGGTAAAGGGTCTAAACGGACACTTTATCGGAGAAGTGGTCATCGAGATCGATATGGGGCCCATCTACAGATTCATTCAGGACACTACCGGCATGGGCAAAACCGGCGAGGTGTTGATCGCCAAACAGGAAGGCAACGAAGCGGTGTTCCTGAGCCCTCTCCGTTATGATCCTGAAGCGGCCCTTAAGAAAAGGGTCTCCTTTAATGATACTATGGCTCACCCGGCGCAAATGGCGGCCCGTGGCGAGGACGGGTCAGGGATAACCCTTGATTATCAGGGGACAGAGGTGCTGGCTGCGTGGAGGTATATCCCGTTCTTGCGGTGGGGGCTCGTAACGAAGATCAGCGCTGACGAAGCCTTCGCGCCGATCTCGCGATTAAGGACATTCTTCATGGCCGCGGGATTCTTCGTCGTGGCCTTGGGTGCTTTCGCGGCACTCGCCATGTCAAAAACGATAACTGGTCCGCTCCGCTCCCTGCAGGAAGGCGCTAATGCTATAGCAGCGGGCGACCTGGACCGCCATGTCGGTACGAACGCTCGTGACGAAGTAGGGCAGGTGTCGCGCGCCTTTGACGTCATGACGGACGCCCTCGTTCACGATATAACCGAACGTAAGTATGCCGAGGAAAAAATAAAAAAACTGAACGAGGATCTGGAACATCATGTCGCGCAGCTTGTCCAGTCGAACAAAGAACTGGAGGCGTTCAGTTACTCCGTTTCGCACGACCTGAGGTCTCCACTCAGGGGCATCGACGGGTTCAGTCTCGCGCTCCTGGAGGATTACGCCGATAAGCTCGATGACGCGGGCAGGGACTACCTCGAACGCATTCGTCTTGCGAGCCAGCGTATGGCACAACTCATCGACGACCTGCTGAACCTTTCCCGCATAACGCGCAGCGAAATGAAGCGTGAACGAGTGGACCTGAGCAGGATCGCGCAAGATATCGCCGACCGGCTTAAAAAAAATCATCCGGAACGCACGGTCGAGTTTGTCGTGTCCGGCGGCCTGACGGCCTACGGCGACGAGCGGCTGCTGAGAGTCGCCTTGGAGAACCTTTTCGGTAATGCCTGGAAATTCACGGGGGCCCATCAGCAGGGCCGGATCGAGTTTGGATCGGCGCAGCGCGATGGCCGAGCCGCCTTTTTCGTGAAGGATGATGGGGCCGGATTCGACATGGCCTATGTCGATAAACTGTTCGGACCCTTCCAGCGCCTGCATGCGTCGAGCGATTTCCCCGGCACGGGCATCGGCCTTGCCACAGTGCAGCGGATCATTCATCGACACGGCGGCCGTGTCTGGATCGAGGGTGAGGTGGAAAAGGGGGCGACTGTGTATTTTACGCTCTCTTGACTGTTTCAGGTTTCGGGTTGAAAGAAACTTCATTCTGAGAAAAAGGAAACCACTACTCATAAGGAGCTTGAAATGCACAATAAGGTGATTTTACTGGTTGAAGACAACCCGGATGATGTAAAGCTGACCATGCGGGCACTCAAGAAGAGCAATGTCCTCAATGAAGTGGTCGTGGCTCAGGACGGAGAAGAGGCCCTCGACTATCTTTTTTGCACCGGGAAATATGCCGGCCGCGACAAGAAGCGCATGCCCCAGGTGGTCCTGCTCGACTTGAAAATGCCCAAAGTGGACGGTTTCGAGGTGCTGCAACGGATACGGGAGGACGAGAGGACCAAGCTCCTTCCGGTGGTCATCCTTACGACGTCGAGCGAAGATAAAGACCGCGTTGCCAGCTATCAGTTCCACGCCAACAGCTTCGTCCGCAAACCGGTGGATTTCGACCAGTTCACGGAAGCGGTGAGGCAGCTCGGTCTCTACTGGCTGCTGTTGAATGAAACAGCGTGACCGGGAACGAACGCGCGCAGGAAGTGCATTGCCGGTCGCCGCACCGTGAGGATGCTCTTGCCGTTACGGTTGGCTTGCTGGAGCTGCGGGGGAAGGGATGGGCAAACCGCTTCGGGTGTTGATGGTAGAGGATTCGGAAGACGATGCGCTCCTGCTGCACATAGAGCTGCGGAGGAGCGGATATGAGCCCGACTTCAAGCGTGTTGAGACGAGCGCGTCGATGAGGAAAGAGCTCGAACAGCGAGAATGGGACGTTGTGATCTCGGACTACGTCATGCCGACGTTCAGCGGCCTCGAGGCCCTGACCGTGCTCAAGGAGACCGGGTTCGATGTGCCCTTCATCATCGTCTCGGGCAAAATTGGCGAGGATATCGCCGTGGACGCGATGAGAGCGGGAGCGCACGACTATATTCTAAAGGGCAATCTGGCGCGGCTGGTGCCCGCAATCGAACGGGAACTCCGTGAGGCCGAGACGCGAAGGGCGAGAAAACGGGCGGAGGAGGAGCGCATTCGCCTTGCGGCTGCCGTCGAATCCGCCGCTGACGCCGTCGTCATCTCTGATCCGCAGGGCATCATCCAGTATGTGAATCCTGCCTTCGCGAAGATCACCGGTTATAGGCGGGACGAGGTCGTAGGACGGGACTTTCGTCTCCTCGACATTGACCAGAGCGATGATCTCTTCTCACGGGGCATGCGGGAGGCAATGAAGGGGGAGGAGGGGGCCTGGACGGGCCGCACCACCAGCAGGAAGAAGGACGGTACGCTTTATGAGGAGGAGTGCACTTTTTCTCCGATCAAGGACTCATCCGGCGAGATCATCAACTTTGTTTTCCTGAAGCGCGACATCACGGAAAAACTCAGGCTCGAATCGATAGCCCAGGCAATGGACACCATGAACAGCATCGGTTACATCTTTACGGGGGTGAGGCACGAGATCGGCAACCCGCTCAACACGGTTATGCTAACACTTGGGTCTGATAAAGGATAAGATCGATACCTTCGACAAAGCGACCATCGAACAATATGTCGACCGCGCGTTGACTAATAGCGAAAAGATCGCCTTCCTTCTCCGAAGCCTTCGGAGCTTCAATATGTACGAGAAGCCGGAACTTCAAGTGGTGGAGATGGCTAATCTCCTGAGGCAATTTTTGGCTCTGGTGGAAGAGGATTTCGCGAAGAAAGGCATTACGATCGATACCTTCGTAGAGGCAGAACGGGTCTACGCTGATCCACGGGCACTTCAGCAGGTTCTGCTGAACGTGTTTACGAACGCCGCTGACGCTTTAACAGGCCGGGACGATCCGAAGATAACGGTGGGTGTTACCAGGGCAGGAAGCATGGTCCGGATCCGGGTACGCGACAACGGGTGCGGCATTCCCGAAGACCGGCTGAAGGACCTCTTCAAACCCTTTCACACCTCCAAGATCCACGGTAATGGCCTTGGCCTAGTCATCGTGAAAAAGATGCTCACCACGATGAACAGTACCATCTCGGTGACGAGCCGGAAAGACGAGGGGACCAGCGTGGAGATACTCATCCCGGAAAAAGGTTGAAGTGACGCAGTTCCTGTAGCGGGAGCCGAAGGCATGCAGCAGAAGTTGTTTCTGAGAGGTGTGCCTTGATGAAAAGCATGTCAATGCGTGACTGGTCTGCTCTCCAGCAGGAATGCAGTTGACGAATGAACCGTGGGGCCAAAGAGCGATTATTTGAGGTCAGTTTCTTTAGGGTAGGAGAATATTTATGGATACTATGCCGATAAAAGTGCTGCTCATCGAAGACGATCCCGATGACGCCATGCTCATTCAGAGGTACTTGTCTAATGCCCCGAAGGTCCGCTGCGAAGTGACCCATGTTGATCTTCTGAAGAAAGGGTTGGAATACCTCCAGGACGGCGGCTTTGATGTGGTGCTCCTGGACCTCGGCCTGCCGGACGCGCCCACGGGCCTCGACACCTTTAAAAAAGCGCATGCGCACGCACCTCAGGTTCCCATAATCGTGCTGACCGGACACGATGACGATGAGTTTGCCATCGAGGCCGTTCAGAAAGGCGCTCAGGACTATCTCGTCAAGGGCCAGGTCACGGGCGTCCTGCTCGGGCGCTCCATTCGCTACGCCATCGAGCGCCAGAAACTGCTCATGCAGCAGGAGCAATCCGCAAAGGAAATTAAAACGCTGAGAGGCTTCCTGCCCATCTGCGCGAATTGTAAAAAGATCCGCGATGACAAGGGCTATTGGACCCAGATCGAAACATACATCAGTACTCGCACGGAAGCGGAATTCAGCCACGGCATCTGTCCGGAGTGCGCAAAGAAACTCTACGGGGAATTCTTCGACAAAATTGGGAAAAAGCTGCCCTGAAGCGGCTGGATCCCAAGTATGGATGAATGAAGCTTCTCTCTTTTACCAACCGTCAAAGAATGATCACGATAACGCCTGTCGGCCTAAGCAGAGAGCATAGCTCCTAACCCTCTGCTCTCTGCTCAGTGCTTCTTCCTCCGGCTTTTCTGTTGCGCGGAAAGCTGATTTCGGGTATTCTACCGTCCATGAGCGATGAAAAGCGGTTTAAATCAGGCTTCATCTCGATCATCGGCAGGCCCAACGTGGGCAAATCCACCCTCCTCAACGCGCTGCTCGGCGAGAAGATCGCAATCATATCGGACAAGCCTCAGACCACGCGGAACAGGATACTCGGCATCGTGAACCAACCGGGCGCGCAGCTGGTTTTCATGGACACGCCGGGGATCCACAAGCCCATGCACAAAATGAACGAGTTCATGGTCAAGACCGCGCTCGCGACATACAACGAGGTGGATGTGATCTTGATGCTCGTTGAAGCCACGGAACAGCCGGGCGGGGGAGACAAGTTCATCATCGAAACGCTTTCCGAAGTGAAGTCGCCGGTCTTCCTCCTCATCAACAAAGTGGACCTCATCAAAAAGGAAGCCCTCCTTCCTTTGATGCAGGAGTACAGCAAACTCTATAATTTTGCCGAGATCATACCCGTGTCCGCGCTCCGGAATGACCTCGGCGGACTTCTTGACGCCATTCTCAAACGGCTGCCGCAGGGGCCAAAATATTTCCCCGACGATCAACTCACGGACCAGCCCGAGCGATTCATCGTGTCAGAACTGATCCGGGAGAAGGTCTTTGCCCTTACCAAAGAGGAGATACCCTACTCCACGGCCGTAGTCATCGAAGAGATGAAGGAAGAGCCGGACATAACACGGATCACCGCCATCATCTATGTGGAGCGGGATTCCCAGAAGGGGATCCTGATCGGTAAGGGCGGCGGTATGCTGAAGCAGATTGGCACGCTTGCACGGCAGGAGGCGGAGAAGCTGCTCGGGGCAAAGATCTTCCTCCAACTCTGGGTCAAGGTCAAGAAGGGCTGGCGCGAGGACGAACGCATGCTCAAGAACATCGGAATCGTGACGGAAGAATAAGAACGAAAACCGGATAACAAATTACAAGTTCCAAATAGTAGCGAAGCGCCAAATCTAAAGTATTCAGCCATCTTGTGCTGTGATCTTGAGATTTGAAATTTCTTTGGGAATTGGCTGTGACGATTTAGAATTTACTCTTAGGAGTTTAAATCATGCACGAATTGATAAACTGGCTTATTATGACCATCGGAGCCCTGGGCTATCCCGGGATCTTCGTTCTCATGGCTCTGGAGAGCTCGGTCATTCCCATTCCGAGCGAGCTCGTGATGCCACCGGCCGGGTATCTCGCCCAGCAGGGGCAGATGCATATGGCTGTCGCCATCCTCTGCGGCACTGCCGGCAGCCTCGTGGGCGCCTACGCGAATTATTTCGCCGCCCATTATCTCGGCAGGCCGCTCATCCTCAGGTATGGCAAGTACGTCTGGATAACGGAGGAGAAATTCGCCAAGGTCGAGACGTTCTTTAAGAACCACGGGGAGGTTTCGACCTTCATCGGCCGCTTGCTGCCGGTGGTGCGTCACCTCATATCGCTGCCGGCGGGTCTCGCGGGCATGAACCATGTTAAATTCTCCCTGTACACCTTGGCCGGGGCCGGCTTGTGGGTGACCGTGCTCACTTACATCGGCTACTTCATCGGGGCCGAGCGTGAGCTGATCATGCAGTACTCACATCAGGCGTTGATCGGGGCCGTGGTCCTGAGCGTGGTCATTATCGCCGTGTATGTATGGAACCACCGAAGGAAGAAACAGCTTAATCTGAAAGAAAGGATCGAGCCTTGATCACGAATGGCACGAATAAAGACAAAAGATCATGAGTACGGATCTTTAGCTCTTCGTGCAATTCGTTACGTCCTGCTCTTCGCGGTAAGGTTTTCGGAGCCTGTTTTTCCCTTATCATCTTCATTGGTGCTTTAATTTATAAACAAGTATGAAATCAAAGACCGAAGCGATCATCATCGGCAGCATGAACCTGGGCGAGGCGGACAAGCTCGTCACCTTCTTTTCCCTCGACCGGGGCATGCTCAAGGGCGTTGCCAAGAATGCGCGGAAATCGTTCCGGCGCTTCGGCGCCGGGCTCGAGGCGTTCACCTACTGCAGGCTTCACCTCTACGAGCGGGAACACCAGGAACTTCTGAGGATCGAATCATCCGACATCATAACGCAACCTGCACGGATCTGCGAAGACCTGGGCCGTTCCGCTGCCGGCGCCGTCATGCTGGAACTCGTAAAAGAGCTTGCGCCTGCAGGGGAGCGCAATGCTTCCGCATTCCTTCTCCTCGCCCATACCCTCCAGCTCCTGAACTCAGGGGAAGACCCCTCGTTCCTGCTCAGGATCTTCGAGATCAAGTTCCTTTCGCTCCTGGGGTATCAGCCCAGGCTTGATCACTGCCTTTCCTGCGGAAGGGAGCCGAAAGGGGAGATGATATTCCACGGAATGAAAGGCGGGGTGCTCTGTCAGGACTGCATGGTTTCTTCAGGAGAACCGCAGATAGGCCTTTCACAGGGCGCGGCCGGGTTCTACTACCAGGCGCTCAGGATGGAAATGGACAAGGTCTGCCGTCTCAGGCCTTCTCCCGCGATCATGCAGGAACTTGACGGGATGTTTTCCGCGCACACGTTCCACATCCTTGGCAAGGGACTCAAGTCAATGGAGTTTTTCAAATCGATCAAGACGCTCGAACGAACGATTGGGTGCCAATGAACCGGAGCGCGGACAGAGCAGAGAAATATTTTGACTTTCCTACTGCCGTATGATATAAAACGACCATAATTTACCAACGATCACATCCAGGCGAAGGGAATCCCGTGTAAATCGGGAGCGGACCCGCCGCTGTAATCCCGGCCCCGCAGGAAGCGGGGTCTATAACCGTTACCAGTATCATTGCCACTGGCCCGCAGATCGGGCTGGGAAGGCAGGTAAGGGTGGGAGAGCCAGAAGACCTGTTTGGATGTCCTCGCACAGTCTTCGGCGTTAAGATCATGTGTGGGTTAATACGCCCTATTAATCCCCAGTCTTGAAGAGAAGACTGGGGATTTTTTTTATATCCACAGCCTAGGACGCGGAGGCGAGATGCGATTCAGAAAAATGCCGGACTCAGATAAAAAAGGAGAGAGCGGATGTTCAAGGGCAGAGCATTATCCGGTTTCTCTGCGAAGATCCTCGTCCGGACATTTATTAATCTTATGAAACAATTTTTCATAACCCTATTCTTCATCTTAAGCTTATCGAGCATCACCCCAGCGGCTGAACCCGCATCACCGCCCAAGCGGATCGTCTCGCTTGCGCCGAGCATGACGGAGATTCTGTTCGCACTGGGGCTCGGCGATAACATCGTCGCGGTGACCACCTTTTGCGACTATCCCGAGGAAGCGAAGAAGAAACCGAAGATCGGCGGCATGTCCAACCCGTCGCTTGAGGCCGTCGTCTCATTAAAGCCCGATATCGTCGTGATGACCACGGACGGCAATCCGAAGGAATTTGAGGAGCGGCTCCGCTCGCTAAAGATCCATACCTATGTTTCCCGAGCGCGCAGGCTTGCGGAGCTTCCTCAGGACATCAGGGAACTGGGTGCTGCGCTTGGGGTCCAGGGGCGGGCGGATGCATTGGCCGATACGATAGCGGCCGGTATCAAGAGGTTGTCCGCAGGATCAAGTTCGTCGTCCGTTTCTTCTCCCACCTCGCCTAAGAAGGTGCTGTTTATCGTCTGGCCCGAACCGCTTATCGTTGCCGGGCCCGGCACGGTCATAGACGACGCTATCACGCTGCTCGGATATGAGAACATCGCAGCGACGGCAAAGACCACCTATCCCAAGTATTCCATCGAGGAGGTCATCCGTCAAGCGCCGGATGTGCTGTTTATCGGCAAGGGATCGGGGATGGACATGCAAGCGGTCTCGCAGGGGATCCTGCAGAGACTTGCGACCGTGCCGGCGGTGAAGAACGGGAAGGTCTATTTCATGAGCGATAGCCTGTACCGGCTCGGACCGCGGGTCATCAAGGGCATCGAGGAGCTCGCCGCATGTCCAAAGTAAGGATGTCCATCCTCATTGCTTTCGCCCTGCTCATCGTGCTGTGCTCGGTGCTCCTCGGGCCGACGCATCATCTCTCCCTTCGGCCTGACCGCTATGGACCGGGAGATCCTGTTCTCCATCCGTCTTCCGCGCGTGCTGGTCGCGCTGCTCATGGGCATGGCGCTTGGCGCTTCGGGCGCGGTGCTGCAGGGGATCCTGCGGAACCCGCTCGCCGACCCCTATATCCTCGGCATATCGAGCGGCGCGTCGCTTACAGCGGCGCTCGGCATCATCGGCGGGATGACCTTTCTCGGCAGTTTCACGGTGCCGGTGCTCGCTTTTGTCGGCGCTCTTATCACCGGCGGTATCGTGGGAGCGATGGGTTGGAAGCGGGGAGGACTCTGGCCCGAACGGCTGCTGCTCGCGGGTGTGGGCCTGAGCTTTCTCTTTTCCGCGCTCTTGATGCTCATGATGAGCATCTCGACCGATGAGGGACTGCGGCGGGCCATGCTCTGGATCTTCGGCGACCTTTCCATGTCCGAGTGGCAGCGGATACCTTACGGGCTGGTGTTCGTCCTGGCGGGCACTCATCCTGTCGGCCACGCGGGCAAAGGCGCTCGAATGCGCTGATCCTCGGCGATGAGTTCGCCCACAGCCTGGGGTTCGCGCCGCAGCGCGAACGGTTCATTCTCTTCGTCTCCGTCGGGCTCATGACCGCGGCATCGGTCTCGCTCGGCGGCATGATCGGGTTCATCGGCCTGCTCATCCCGCATATCATGCGCTTCTTTCTCGGCTCCGACAGCAGGATGCTGATCCCGGCGTCGGCGCTCGGCGGCGGTTCGCTCCTCTGCGTCGCGGATCTGGTCAGCAGGTCGCTCCTGCCGCCCATGGAGCTTCCGGCGGGTGTCATCACGGCCATTATCGGCGCGCCCTATTTTTTGTACCTGCTCAGGAGAAAAGATGTCCTCAGCATCTAAACCCAAAATACTCGATCTTGACGGCGTCTGTTATTCATACGATAAGGACAGACCCTTTATCCAGGATCTTTCCTTTTCCGTGGGCGAGGGAGACTTCATCGGCCTGCTCGGCGCGAACGGGTCGGGAAAGTCCACGATCCTGAAGCTCGGGAGCGGCATCCTGAAGCCTTCGTCAGGGAGTCTCCTGCTCTGGGGCAAGGATATGCACACGTTGAACAACCGGGACCGCGCTAAACTGATCAGCTATCTGCCCCAGACACTCGATATCAGCGTGCCGTTCACGGTCAGGGAACTGGTCGGCATGGGGCTCTACCCGTACGACATCCCTCCTGCCATGACCGTTGATGATGCCCTTGATATGGTCGGGCTCAGTGACAAGGCGGATGCCCATCTCCCGGACCTGAGCGGAGGGGAACAGAGGAGGACCTTCATCGCCATGACACTCCTGCAGGGGGCGGGCCTGCTCCTGCTTGGATGAACCGCTCGCGAACCTCGATATAAAATATCAGATCGAACTGGTAAGGCTCCTCAGGAGACTGAAGGAGGAGAGGAATATATCGGTGGTCATGGCGCTCCACGATATCAATATGGCGCTGCAGTTCGAGAGCGTGATCCTCATCCAGGAGGGGAGGATCATCGCGTCAGGCAACCCGGAAGCCGTGCTGACCCGGGACATGGTTAAGCAGGCGTTCGCTGTGAATGTGGAGATCAAGCGGTCCGGGACCGATGGCATCTATGTCAGCTACGAGGATAATTTCTGAGAAAGGAGGTGGAGAAAAGACCGGGAACAGGCCCGGGAATGGTTCTCTATAAGAAGAAACACCGTATCTGAAGAGCGTAATCAAAAGGGAATAGAGAAGCGGAAAGGGGTGAGAATCCCCTGCTGTCACGCAACTGTGATGGAAACGAAAGCCGTGATCGCCACTGGAAGAGCTGTTCGAACAGTTTAAACGGTTCAAGCTGTTTGAGCGAATGCTCCGGGAAGGCCGGCAAGTAGGATGTCCTAAGCCAGGAGACCTCTCGTTCCCAAAACCTCGATGGAAGGAGATATATAATAATGAAGGGAATTGTGGTCAGTATTATTCTGATATGCGCGGCAATGGCAGCGGCGGTTCCGGAAGTCAAGGCAGAAGAGGAAAGCGTACAGTTAAAGGAAGTAGTCGTCACCGCAACGAGAACAGAAAAAGAGCCGCAGGACCTCACCCAGACGGTCACGGTCATCACCGCGAATGATATTCAGAAATCGGGAGCAACGACCGCAGCGGAGGTGATCGAACGAACGGCCGGGGCTGATGTGAAGGACTATGGGTCAAAGGGTTCTCTCAGCACCATTAATCTGCGGGGAGCCAATGCCGAGCAGGTCCTGGTGCTCCTGGACGGGAGACGACTAAATTCAGCGAGTGCCGGCGGGTTCGATATGGCAGATCTGGCGGTGCCTCTTGAAGAGATCGACAGGATAGAGATCGTGCGCGGCCCTTCCTCGGCCCTGTACGGTGCGGATGCCGTGGGTGGCGTCGTTAACATCATTACAAAAAAACCAGGTGGAGCAGCGACAACGGCGATTGGCGAGGGCGGGAGCCACGGATTCGGGTCTTTCACGCTCAGCAATTCGAACAAGCTCGATAAATTTTATTACACGCTTTCTGCGGCGAAGACAAAGTACGATGGCTTTCGAGAGAACAGCGACCTCGATCAGTGGACCGCGGGGGCAAAATTGGGCTATGGCTTGAGCCCGGATTCGAACCTGGAATTTACTACGGATTATTTAGCCAAAGAGATCGGGGTGCCCGGTTCGCTCGATTTCCCAAGTCCTTTGGCCCGTCAGTGGGACCGTAACATCGGCTCATCGCTGACATACAATACAAAATTCTCCAAAGAAATGGACCTGAGACTTAACGCGTACCAGAATCGCGAGAAGATCACCTACACAGATCCTAATCCGGTGTTTCCTGTAAACAGCAAGCACACCAGCACATCGACCGGCGCAGAGGCCCAGTCAAACTGGCTTGCCAATTCATGGAACCAGTTGACCTTCGGCCTTGACGCGAGGCAGGACCATGTCGAGAGCACTGATGCGGGCGAGCATACGGCATCGCTCTGGGCGGCCTATCTCCAGGATGAGATCTCTCTGGGGGAGTCGCTCATTGTCGTTATCGGCGTCCGGAATGACAACCACTCGGTCTATGGCGACAAAGTCAGTCCCAAGATAAGCGCGCGGTACCTCTTTTCCGGTACCGGAACGATCATCAGGGCCTCTGCAGGTCAAGCATTCAGGGCGCCCACCCTTAACGAACTCTTTTGGACGTTCGACGGCTTTGAGCAGGGGAACCCGAATCTCAAACCCGAAACCGCAACAGAATACGAGGCCGGGATCGAACAGCCTTTCGGGAAGGGAAACTCGATCAAGTTCACGTATTTCGAACGTAAGATCGATAATCTCATTCAATGGCTGCCTGACTCGAACTTCATATACAGCCCTATTAATATCGGAAAGGCCAAGATCACCGGATCGGAAACCGAGCTCAAATTGGTTCCTTTCGAGCATCTCACCTGGGCGATAAACTACACGTATACGAAAGCCGTGGATGAAAACACAGGCTTGTATGTTTATAACGTCCCTGCGGAGCAGCTTAAAAGCTACTTGAATCTGACGCTCCCGACAAGAACAAACGTCTATCTGGAAGGCCGATATGTGAGAAATTACAGTCAGCCCGTGCTTCCGAATCCGACACAGCACTACACCGTGGTAGATGCAAAGATTTTGCAGCCGGTCAAATTAGGTGAGAAGATGAAGTGCGACGTATTCTTCGGCGTCAAGAACATGTTCAACCGTCAATATCAGGTTCTCGCAGGATATCCTGCGGCTCCGGAAGAACTGTACGGAGGAGTTTCGGTCCAGTTCTAAACAGCAGAGGATCAATTTACTGCAGAGCCGCAGATGGCGCGGGGGATACGATCATGAAACTCCTTATGACCTTTGCGTCCTCTGTGGTAAGATATTCACTATGACGTTTCAGCGTTCATTATATATCTCCCTCTTTATCCATGTCCTGGTCTTCGGCAGCGCCATTGCTTTTGCCCAGTTCGCCAGGGGTACGCTTTCGGGCCATCGGGATGTGACTGTCGTGTCTCTCGTCGATCCAGGATCGGGAACTCAGGGCAGGGCCTCGCAAAGCAGGGAGCGTCGCAGAGGTATTGTCTGACCGACGGTCGGAAGCGATTCACGAAACAGCCTCATCTGCGGCGCAACCGGAAGTCCCTGCGGAGAGGCAAGCTGCACGAGAGGAGGCTTCGCTTCCAGGGGTCCAGGAAAACAATAAAGTCGGCACCGGTGACGCCGGCGATGCGGGTGCGCTTGCATGGGCAGGCCGGGGAAGGTTCAGCGGGGTCAGGTCCTGATACGCAGTTCGGACTGGTCCCTGCGGAGCAATGGGCAGTGATCGTTTCCTCCATCGAGCGGGTGAAAAGCTATCCGCGTTTTGCCCGGGAGCGCGGTATCCAGGGAGTGGTGCATCTCCGGTTCCGGGTGAGGCCCCAAGGCGAGGTGGACCGCGTTGAGATCGTCAGGAGCTCAGGATATGAAATACTGGACACTGCTTCGGTCCGCACAGTGTACCGCGCTGCCCCGATGCCGTATGTGAGCGGGTGGATCGAAGTGCCGATATCATATGTGCTTAAATAAAGGTGTGGAGTTTAGGAATGGAAGGCAAGAAGACAAGATGTCCGATCTGTAAAAAAGAGGCCGCGTGGGACAATAATCCTTTCAGGCCTTTCTGCTCCGAGCGGTGCAGGATCATGGATCTCGGCAAGTGGGCTTCCGAAGGATACCGGATCGCCGGAGAAAAGAAAGAGACACCGGGAGAGGGTAGCGAAGAAAAAAATAATAAAGAGAAGGCTGGATAATTTTTTAAAAATATACTACAATAAGTTATCAAATTTAAAAACTAAAGAGAAAAATCCTGAACAACCAGAATCTCGGGTCACGCTGTTTTAGGTTTCGGTTATTCTAAGCGTTGCAGATCCGGGCCGTATTGAGAATGTGAACATGAACCGGCGGTTGTGATTCCTTAAATCAGGAGGCCATGCAGCATGGAGATCCGGTGTGGAAGCTGCAATAAGCTTTTCCGTGTCGCCGATGAAAAAATTACCGGGACGGGTATCAAGTTCGCCTGTACGCGCTGCGGCAACTATGTAAAGATCACCAGGCAGGACTTCGAGCAATATGATCTGTCCAAGGCCGCCGCTGACGTTCCCCCCGCGTTTGTACCGCCTGCTCCCACGGCAACTTTCGAGACCGCAAAAACCGAGGCGACAGCAGGCTATGAGCCTGCGGCTGCAGTGCCCGAAAGAGGCCCTGAGCACCCTCTGCCGCCTGCCGCAGAGACCCCGCACTTTGAACCGGTTTCGCTGGCAACAAAACCAACACCTGCACCGGAACCGGAGCATATACTGCACCCGGAGCCCGTGGTGAAACCGGGACAAGAAGCGAAGCCGGCCACCGCGTCCAGACCCGAACCTCTCCGTCCATCAACACCAGCTGCGTCACGACCCGAGCCGATACCTTCTGCGGCGCGGCCCGCGACCACCGGAGCGGATATCATTTCAGCCGGGTCTCTTGCCCCTGCTTCCTCGGGGAAGAAATATCTTATCCTGGCCCTTTTGCTCGTCGTCCTCTGCGCAGGAGCGTTCTTCATCCTCCGTTCGGCAGGTTATAACGTTTTCAGGTTCACGCGGCCGGCCTCGAAAGGAACTGAGGTGGCTCCAAAGGGGATGACCTCACCCGAGGGGCTGCAGATCACCTCTGCCTCGGGATCTCTTGACCAGAACCAGGACCTTATCATCAGCGGCGCGATTGAAAATACCACGGACAAGGAACGGACGGCCTGGTACGTAGTGGTTCATGTGTACGACGCTCAGGGTGCGGTCCTTATGAATTCGAGGATGTTGAACGGCAAACAGCTCTATACGAAGAGAGACTATGAGGTCCTGGAAAAACGCGGAGTGAACGTCCAGGAACTCAAGGCAAAGGACCTCCAGGAACCGGGGGTCGTCATACCGCCAAAAGGCTCGGTGCAGTTCGAGATCCGCTTCATGGAACCGCCAGTCGGCATTTCCAGCTTCAATGCCTCGCTCCAGCCCTTTGATCCGGAACAGTTGTTCAAAGAAATGGCTGAGGAACAGAAATAGCAGAAACCTCCAACTTTTTGACAAACCGTTCTCTATGAACCAGAACAAAGCGAATGGCCTCGCAATATAATGAAAAAACTGGATTTTTCATTATGTTCAGATCTTATCCAATATTGTGCTTTAATTTAATTTGTACAGGATGCCCAGATACCCCAAAAATACCCCGATACCATCAAAAATTACAAATTATTGAATTATAAAGATAATATTTGTTTGTTTTTGGAAAAACAAATTAAATTTGCTAATAATTAAAAATATCCCCTTGACAATAAAATTCTTGTACCTTTATTTTAATATTTGTAGTATAATTTTACATATAATGGATGTTCCCTGTAATGTTGTAACATAGTTTTACAGTCTCTAAGTATTACCCGTGCTTTTAACATTGCTGTTATTTTAAAAATTCGTTGTCGTTACCTTCCTACCTTAATGATGTGATCATGTAAGTGAGAGGGCGGAGCCGTGCCAGAGCCTTTCACTTGTCGTAACATGAGTTCAATCAAAAGAAAACCTTTGGCTTATAACTCCAAAAAGCATCGTAAAATGACAGGATTCACCCGTTCTTACCACCATTTCATGAGAAAATGATCGAGGGCCGGTCAAGAGACAGACCATCATGTACCTTAATTTTTATAATCTGAAAAAGGAACCATTCAAGATAGCGCCTGACCCCGAGTTCCTCTTCTTAAGCCCCAGCCATAGAGAGGCATTGGCATCGATCATGTATGGCGTGGAACAGCGGAAGGGTTTCATAACGATAACCGGCGAGGTCGGGGTAGGGAAGACATCGGTCCTGCGCTACTATCTCGAACAGGTTGATAAAGCAAATCTTAAAGCGGTCTATATATTCAATCCCAACCTCTCATTCACAGGTCTTCTGAAGACCATTTTTCAGAAGATGGGTTTCGATACCAAAACAGAAGATCTCGCTGAGATGGTGAATAATTTTCACCTGATATTGATCGATAGATACAAACAGGGGCGCAATATGGCGCTGATCATCGACGAGGCCCAGAACATGCCGGTGGAGACCCTGGAAAATCTTCGCATGCTGTCGAACCTCGAGACCTCGAAGGAAAAACTTCTCCAGATCGTGCTCGTCGGCCAGCCGGAATTCGCAGAAACGCTCAAGAGAAAGGAATTACGGCAGCTCCAGCAACGCATTTCCATAAAGGCGACAATCTCGCCTCTTACGAATAAGGAGTGCACGGAATACATTCAGCACCGCATGACAAAGGCCTCTCTCAACGGTACTAAGGTGTTCGCGCAAAGCGCAATAAAAAAGATCATCGCTGAATCTCAGGGGATCCCGCGTCTCATCAATGTCCTCTGTGACAATGCCCTCATCACCGGCTTCGGCTATCAGAAAAAACGCATTACCGCCCGCGTGGCGGAAGAGGTCATTGCTGACTTTAAGGGAGAGAGGAAGCCTGTTTCTTCTCTTTCTTCATTTGAAGTCGGTTTTTTTGGCGCCGTAGTTCTATTGTTCTTAGTGGGCGCCTTTTCACTTTATCTGCATGGACGCAATTTCATGTCAACATTGGAGGGTATGCCGAAATACGCCACGCAGGAAAACCAGGTTCCTCAAGGGGCCGACAATGCCGGCCGCTCCAGAACGGGTAAAATTTCCACGACCAGGGTGGAAAGCGAACCACTGGTCAAAAAAGAAATATCAGGGGACAGATGAGCAAGTTTTACGAAGCACTGAAACGGGCAAAAAAAGAACCGAGAGGGAACGGGACGGGTGCTGTCAGAGACGCTCATCAGAGCGACGAGACAGTAAATGATAATGCCGTCCAGAGTCTCCCTCAGCAACCGGGTGTTCCGGCCGTGGTCAAGCAGGGCGGTCCCAGGAGAACGGACTCGGAACAAATGTCGAATCCCGGCAGGGATGGTCACAGGACGAATGCTGTCAGAGACGCTCATCAGAGCGACGTGACAGTAAATTATGATGCCGTCCAGAGCCCCCCTCGGCAACCGGGCGTTCCTGTCGTGATCAAGCAGGGCAGTCTCAGCGGCAGGGATGCAGACCAAACGCAGGCTCTGGACATAAAACAGGTCGATGCGACAGTAATTAATAATGGCCACCAAAACGCCCCTCAGCAGCAGGGCATCTCCATCGTCGTCAAGGAAGGCGGTCCCCGGAGAGCAGGCGCCGAACAAACGCAGGAACTGGACATAAAGCGATATCTTCTTCTCGTACGGAAACGGCGCTCACTTTTTGCGGTTGTTGCCGCTTTCATCATGAGCGCTGCGGTCGTGACCAGCTATGTCATACCTCCGGTCTATGAGGCCCAGACCATTGTTTCCATCGAGAAAAACCTTCTGAATGACATCAGCAAAGGCCTCGCCATGTCGCCGTCCATGGATACCAAGGTCAGCCCTCTTGCCACGATCATGAAAAGCAGGACAGTTATTTACAAAGTGATCAGTGATCTCGACCTTGATCTGGGTAGGAAGAATGAAGCCGATATCGAGAGCCTCATCAAAAGTATCCAGGAGAGGACCGAAGTCAAGCTCGAGTTCAACAAAGTGAGCAGAGGCAATATTGATTTTTTCACCGTGTCCTTTCAGGACCGGGATCCGAAGGTGGCGAGGGATTATGTGAATACGCTGGTCGGGAAGTACATTGAAGAGAACCTCAGGTTCAACAGAGAGGCCTCGACTGGCACAAACAGTTTTCTTCTCGACCAGATCAATCTTGTCAAGGCGAAAGTAAACAAGCTCGATGGGGAGATTGTGCTGCTCATGGAAAAGGAAGCAGAGATCGAGCAGTTGAAGAAAAAAGAAGAAGAGATCGCGTTACAGAACGAGAACAGGCCTAGTGTTGCCGATTCCCGAGCGCTTGAACTGAAAAAACTGAAAAAAAGGCTCGATTATCTTCTTGTCCATTATACGCCGGATTATCCCGAGGTGACCAAGGTGAAAGCAGATATCGAGTCGCTCAAAGCGGAGATAAAGGCTTCGCCGCGAGATCCTGCCAGTGTTAATGGTCCCGTGAGACGATCCGCCGAAAAAAGCAATGTCAATCCGACAGCCTCTTCGGATGTGAAGACCCGGCTGGTCGAACTCGAGCGTGAACGCGACACGAACAAAAGGATCTACGACGAACTGTCTGCGGCCTATGGCATATCGCAGGTGTCTGCGCAGGCGGAAATACAGGACAAGGTAGGCAAATTCAGGATCGTGGACCCCGCCATCCTGCCTATCAAACCCGTCAAACCGAACCGCATCATGATCATGCTGCTGGGAATTCTCGCCGGGATCGCGGGTGCCTTCAGTCTTATCGTGCTCCTTGATGTCTCGGACAAGTCCGTCAAGAGCGTTGGGATGCTCAAGAACTTCGGCTTGCCTGTGCTTGTAGTCCCGCATATTCTGACCCCAGGTGAATTGAAAAAGGTCCGAATAAACAATGTCTTCTTCTACGGTCTTTCAGGACTGTACGTATTGCTGCTTGCAGCCGTCATTGTGCGGGAAGTGATCAAAACGCTCGCGTAGGAGAGAACGAATGGGTAGAGTAGAAAAAGCTCAGGAAAAGACGATCCGGCGAACAAGATCGAATAATACGGATGGCACGGATCGTGAGGCGATGTCCCTCCTTAAGGACCCGCGGAGTCGGAGAGAATGATGTTCAAGCCTACCAATCCCTGCGTGGTGACCTTCAACAATCAAGATTCGCCCGTTACTGAGCAGTATCGGAAATTGAAGACTCTGATCCTGAAGATGACTAGGAAGGAGTTCCGGAACACGCTCCTCGTCACCAGCTCCGTCGGCGGAGAAGGTAAGAGCATCACATGCGCGAATCTGGCGATCATGCTCGCCCGGGAATACGGGCATACGGTTATGCTGGTCGATGCTGACCTGAGGAAGCCGGCACTCCACGAATATCTCGGGCTCAAGTCCGTCTTTGGCCTTGCTGACTGTCTTAATGACAGGATAGATCTTGGCAAGGCTATCGTGAAAACCGGGTTGCCGAAGCTCTCGTTCCTGTCAGCGGGGAAACAGGTGGCGGATCCCGCGGAGCTCCTTTCGTCGTACCGGATGAAGGAGCTCCTGATGGAGCTGAAGAACCGATACCAGGATCGGTACATCATCATCGACACTCCGCCCACTCTCCTGTACGCTGAAACGCTGGCATTGAGCGCCCTTGTCGATGGGGTTGTCGTTGTGGTCAAGGAAGGGGTTGCTTCTCTGCAAGGTGTCCGCGATACGCTGGACGTCCTGAAGGGTGCAACGCTGCTGGGTATCGTCTATAACGATGTGAGTAATGCGAGCCTGGATGGAAGTTACCGCAACTACAAGGATCATTACAAAAAATATCAGAAGCAGTGATCCGGTCCCCAATGATCAGCTAAGCCGTGCCCCTCCCTCCGGGACTAAGACGTGAACGACCTCGCTTTAAACCATCTTTAAAATCTCAGCCCGGCGATTATTTACACCACCCCCGCCGATGGCAGCGTCCAGAATGAACGAGGAAATGCGAATGCCATTTTTCTCGTCCACATCCTCATCACGGGAACAGTGCAGGACATGACGCGCCCGCAGCATGGCTGCCACTCCGTGCAGAGAGCCTTAGACAGTTCCATGGTCTCAGGCATTCCGAAGAATAGCCAGGCAACGTGTGAAACCATAGAAAACCGGCGATCATCTCAAACTCCATGACACTACCAGAAGTAAACCAAATAAAGAAAACGGAAGACAAACCTGCTGTACCGCAGCAGCGCTCCTCTGTGTTATATGATGAAGAATTCGACTGTTACGGGGAAGAATACTTCAATGAATTTCTCGCGTTCGAGCGAAAACGGAGCGAACGTACAAAAAGACCATTTGTGGTGCTGACGCTGGATTTTACCGGCATCACTGATTTGACGAACAGGCGTGAATCCATTAAGTGGGCCGTGAAGACGCTGTCCACGATCACCCGGGAGACCGATATCAAGGGATGGTACCGACGCCAGGACGTGCTTGGCGTTATCTTTACGGAAATAAACGGTCTCGAAACGGAGACCATGCAGAAATATATTTTAAAGGACCTGCAGGCCAGTCTGGCGAAAGAACCACTTGATTTTATACGCATGTCCCTTCTCATCCGGATATCCGTTCACCGGTTTCCCGATGATGGGAGTCCGAACATCCCGCGTGGCCTCGCAGATAAAATGTTCTATCCCGATCTCCCCAAAAGAGATCGAAGCCAAACAAACGCCCTCAAGGTGAAACGGTTCATGGACGTTGTCGGCGGTATCGCGGGCATCCTGCTCTTCTCTCCCTTCTTCATCCTGATCCCGATAGGCATCAAGCTCACTTCACGAGGGCCAGTGCTGTTCCGGCAGGAGAGGATCGGACGATATAGAGAAAAATTCACCTTTCTGAAATTCAGGAGCATGTACGTCAACAGCGATGAGGACGTGCACCGAACGTATGTTCACGACCTTATTGCCGGAAAGGCATCCGGCGAAGCCGGCGACAACGGCGCCGGGCAGAAGGTATACAAGATCACGAAGGACAAGAGGGTGACCCCCTTCGGGTACATCCTCCGGAAGACGAGCCTCGATGAACTGCCTCAGTTCTTCAACGTGCTGAGCGGAGAGATGTCATTGGTAGGGCCGAGGCCTCCTCTTCAGTACGAAGTCGAGAAGTATGATATATGGCACTGGTGCCGTGTTCTGGAGGTAAAACCAGGGATCACCGGGCTGTGGCAGGTCTCGGGGCGGAGTTCAACCACTTTTGCTGAGATGGTGCGCCTTGACCTCGAGTACGCGAGAAATTGGTCGCTGCGGATGGACATTGATATTCTGTTGAAGACGCTAAGGGCTGTTCTGAATAGAAAAGGCGCGTATTGAGAACTCATGCTATTCCGACTTCGGTATGCGTAGAACTAAGTAACCGGGCGGAAAGCGGACCTAGGTCGCCAACAGTAGGCACCTCTAGGCGATGCGGAAAGAAGCGGATAATAAATTTACCGCGAGGACGCGATGAGCGCGAAGAAAAACAAGCATTCATGTTTTAATTAAGTCAAGCAACCTTTGCATCCCTTGCGCCACGTGTGGTCGCTTCTGATTTTAGGCTATGGCGGTTCCAGATTATGGTTCGATCTTATCTGACTGCATAACTTAATCTGCGTGTATCTGCGAAAATCTGAGTTCTGGAACACAATGAAGAAGATATAGATTTTTTATCAAGAATTTCTCCGCGTCCTCCGCGGTGAAGGATTTCGATAATGCGGGTGAATGAGTTGGAGGACATATGATCAACATCGGCGTCATAGGATATGGCTACTGGGGACCGAACATCGTGCGGAATTTCAGCAGCCTCGACGGCACAAGGGTCCTTCCGTATGCGACAGCAACCAGAAGGCCATGGACCGGGCGCGCAAGTCCTATCCGCATGTCGCGGTAACGTGTGACTACAACGATATCCTGACCTCGCCGGAGATCGATGCCGTGGCCGTGATCACGCCGGTATCGACGCATTTCGAACTGGCAAAGAAGGCGCTCGAGAACGGGAAACACGTGTTCGTGGAAAAACCCTTTACCTCGACGGTGTCGCAGGCGGAGGAACTGATAACGCTGGCCGAGAAAAAGAAGCTCATCATCATGGTGGACCATACCTTCATCTTCACCGGCGCGGTGAAAAAGATAAAGCAGCTCATCGACAAAAAGATGCTGGGGGACCTCTACTATTACGATTCCGTCAGGGTGAATCTGGGTCTTTTCCAGCACGACGTGAATGTGATCTGGGACCTTGCGCCCCATGATTTTGCCGTCATGGACTACCTTATCTCGACGAAAAGCCCGTTGCCGTCTCGGCCTGCGGAAAAGCGCATGTGAACGGAATGGAGGACACCGCCTATGTCACCGTCCACTTCAGCAATAACCTGATCGCCCACTTCAACGTCAATTGGCTGTCGCCGGTCAAGGTGAGGACCACGCTCATCGGGGGCGAGAAAAAGATGCTCGTCTGGAACGACCTGGAGGCGGACGAGAAGATCAAGATATACGACAAGGGGGTGGAGGTAAAGAGCAAGGAAGCCGACTATAAGATGCGCGTCAATTACCGCTCCGGTGATATGTACGCGCCGCGGGTCGAGCCGAGTGAAGCGCTCAAGATAGAAACGGAGTACTTTGTTCATTGCATCAGAGAAAATAAAACGCCGATCAATGATGGCCATGCGGGTTTGCGGGTGGTGAAGATGCTCGATGCCTGCAATGAATCGCTCAGAAAGCAAGGGAGAGAGATCCCGTTATGAAATACGTTTCCATCGCGGACGATGTCACGTCTCGGAAAGGACGTCAAGCTCGCCAATTTCGTCAATCTCTACGGGTGCACGATCGATGATAACACCAAGATCGGCACCTTCGTGGAGGTGCAGAAGAACGCCGTTATCGGGAAGAACTGCAAGATCCAGAGCCACACGTTCATCTGCGAAGGCGTGACCATCGAAGACGACGTCTTCGTCGGCCACGGAGTGACGTTCATCAATGACAAGTACCCGCGCGCCACGAACGGAAATGGCGGCCTGCAGAGCGAGGCCGACTGGAAAGTGGTCCCGACGATCGTAAAAAAGGGCGCCTCCATCGGTTCGGGTTCGACGATCCTCTGCAATGTCACGATCGGCGAGAAGGCCATCGTCGGTTCAGGGAGCGTTGTTACGAAAGATGTCCCGCCGAACACCATCGTCGCGGGAAATCCGGCAAAGATCGTCAGAAGGATCGAAAATGAATGATCAGATCCCGTTCATCGATCTCGTAAATCTGCACCGCGGGATGGAAGAAGAGCTCGTCGCCGTCTTTCGTGATGCTCTGAATACCGGCCAATTCATCGGCGGGCCGTCGGTGGAAAAGTTCGAACAGGATTTCGCCTCTTTTTGCGGCACGAAATACTGCATCGGCGTCAACAGCGGCACCGATGCCCTGCGGTTCGCCCTGATCGCGGCAGGGATAAACAAAGGCGACATTGTCCTGACCGTCCCGAATACCTTTATCGCCACGACGGAAGCGGTCTCACAGGCAGGAGCGGATCCGGAATTCATCGATATTGACGAACGGTCCTATAACATGGACCCGGAGAAACTTCGTGAATTCCTGGTGAAGCATTGTATCTTCGATCCAGGAACAGGCAGGACGGTCCATCAACCCACGCGGAAGCCGGTCACCGCGATAATACCCGTGCATCTCTACGGCCAGACCGCGGACATGGACCGGATCAGGGATCTGGCAAAGCAGTATAATCTGGTCGTCATCGAGGACGCCTGCCAGGCGCACGGCGCTGAATATTTTTCGAAGCGCGAGAATTGCTGGAAAAAGGCGGGGACCATGGGGATCGCGGCTGCGTTCAGCTTTTATCCGGGCAAGAACCTCGGGGCCTGCGGCGAAGCGGGCGCGGTCACCACGAACGACGAAGGTATAGCCAGAACGATCCGCAAGCTCCGCGACCACGGCCAGAGCGCAAAGTATTATCACGATATCGAGGGTTACAACGGCCGCCTGGATGCGATCCAGGCGGCCGTTTTACGGATCAAGCTCAAACGGCTCGCTGCATGGAACGACGAGCGGCGGCGGATCGCGCAGCGATACAACGAACTTTTAGCTTCTGTTGACAATGTCGTTCTCCCCTATGAGCCGGAATGGTCGCGGGCTGTGTATCACTTGTACGTCATCCGTGCGCAAAAGCGCGATGCCCTTCAATCATTCCTTTCCCAGAGGAATATATCCACCGGTCTTCATTATCCTATCCCGCTCCATAAGCAGAAAGCCTATGCAGCCACGAAGACCAGTAATGGAAGTCTCCCCGTCTCGGAACGGACGGCGCAAGAGATCCTTTCCCTGCCCATATTTCCGGGTCTCACGGACGATCAGCAGAAACAGGTTGTGGAAAGGATTCGTGAGTTCGTCAATTCCCAGGACGAAAAGTGAGCCTTCTCAGTCGGTTCAGGTCTTATTGAGCAACCGCATTCATGAAAGCTGAAATGGGAATCATAAACCCCCTGCAGTATCCCTCCTGGAATGAACTGCTGCTCACGAATCCGGGTCATTCCTTTTTTCATACCTCGAACTGGGCGTCGGTGCTCTCGGAATCGTATCACTATACCCCGCGATATTTTGCGGACATCCAGCGTGACAAACTGACGGCATTGATACCAATCATGGAAGTCAACAGCATGGTGACGGGCAAGCGCGGGGTATCCCTTCCTTTTACCGACTATTGCGACCCCATCATGTCTGATCAAGTAGTGTTCGATGATGTCATGGCCTCTTTGATCACCTATGGCAAAAAAGCAGGATGGAAGTACTTCGAATTGAGGACCGAACATCCGTTTTCGCGTGAAATCACACCTTCTTCTATTTATTACGGTCATACCCTGGATCTCTCCCAGGAAGAAGAAACGATCTTTTCGCGGTTCAGGGACAGTACGAAAAGAAATATCAGGAAAGCGGAGAAGGAAGGCGTCGCGGTCACCATCACCAGATCATTGGACGCTGTCCGGGAATTCTACCGTCTCCATTGCATGAGGAGAAAGGACCACGGCCTTCCTCCTCAGCCGTACTTATGGTTCAGGAAAATTCATGACCATGTCATCGCAAAGAATCACGGTTTTGTGGCCCTCGCATCATATGGCGGGAACTGGATCGCCGGCGCAGTCTATTGCCATTTCGGAGACCAGGCATTCTATAAATACGGAGCTTCAGACAAGCGGTACCGGCATCTTCGGGCGAACAACCTTGTCATGTGGGAAGCCATACGGTGGTGCGGCAGGGTCGGCTGTTCGCGGTTCAGCTTCGGCAGGACCGAGCACGAAAACAAAGGGCTGTTGCAGTTCAAGCAGGGATGGGGCGCGCGGGAATTTCCGATATGTTATTACCGATATGATCTCAGGCGGAATGCCTTTATCAGGCATGACGAACCGATAACGGGACTACATAACCGGATTTTCAGGAACACGCCGGTTCCTCTTCTGAAACTCGCGGGGTCGGTCTTATACCGGCACATGGGATGAAAACATCGTGGCAAGCATTATACGGCAGAGATCGCAGAGGAAAGCGTCGCAAACCTGAATCTCTATATTTAAAGGCAATAAACCTTCACGTCTTTGACACCCTTTCGGTGAAAGATTATTTTATCTAAGAGTATCCGCGAAAAATTTGTGTCCTATAAATTAGGGAGAAAACAGTGATGTCGCTTTTTGAACAAGAAATTATCTGCGTCCTCTGCGCGTAAAAAAGATTAAGCCGCTACTCTCGTTCGGATGAGGAATTAACGTGAACCATTACCTCAAAAAAATATATTACTTCTCAAAGCCGCTTATCCCGCGCCGGCTGCAGATCGAAATGCGAAGAATGAAGATCCGCAATGCATTGGCCGGTTGTGCTCATATATGGCCTATCGACAAACAGGCTTGCCGTCCTCCTCAGGACTGGACAGGATGGCCCGATGGCAAGCGATTCGCCCTGGTCCTGACGCACGACGTGGAGAAGGCACAAGGCCAGAAAAAATGTTATGAACTGATGGCGATGGAGGCGCGACTGGGGTTTCGGTCTTCCTATAACTTCGTGGCAGAGGAATACGTCGTTTCATCGGAACTGCGCCAATACCTGACAAACAAGGGGTTCGAAGTGGGAGTGCACGGGCTCAACCACAAGGGAATGTTGTACAGGTCCAGAAAGCAGTTTCTGCGCCAGGCGGCCCGGATCAATGACTATCTGAAGGAATGGCAAGCTGTCGGATTCCGTTCTCCGTCCATGCACCACGACCTCGAATGGATCCATGACCTGGACATTGAATATGACGCTTCGACCTTCGATACGGACCCCTTCGAGCCCCAACCTGATGGTATGGGAACGATCTTTCCCATTCTGGGTCAGCCAGAACGGCTCCTCGAACGGTTATGTGGAGCTTCCCTATACGCTCCCGCAGGATTTTACTCTCTTTGTCATTTTGCGCGAAAAGAACATTGATATCTGGAAGAGAAAAACTCGACTGGATCGCCGAACATGGGGGCATGGTACTCCTGATCACGCATCCGGATTACATGAACTTCAACAAAGGACGGCTGGGAGCCGAGGAATATCCAGCGGACTATTACAAACAATTGCTTACCTATATCAAGAGCCGCTACGAAGGACAGTACTGGCATCCTCTTCCGAAAGAGATGGCCCGCTTCTGGTCAGGGCGGTTTCGGCAGGGAAGCGAAGAAAAAACAACAGAGAACAAACCCGAGAAAAAAAATAATAAGGCAGGTTCTTTTAGAGCTTGCATGCTTGCATACACATTTTATGAGACCGACGGCCGAGTGAAACGCTACGCAGAGGCACTTGCCGGGAGGGGCGATCAGGTCGATGTGATCGCGCTACGGCGCGAAGGGCAGCCAAAAGAGGAGACCGTAAACGGTGTCCGCGTATACCGGATCCAGAAAAGGGTCAAGAACGAAAAGAGAAAGTTAAGCTATCTGATGCGGATAGTAAGGTTTTTTATTCGTTCAGCATTTTTTCTTACAAGACAGCATCTAAAGAAAAGATATGACGTGATCCATGTCCACTCGGTGCCTGATTTCGAAGTGTTTGCAGCACTCATCCCAAAGTTGATGGGCGCGAAAATAATTCTCGATATTCATGATATTGTCCCGGAATTCTACGCAAGCAAGTTCAATGTGAGCAAGAACTCAGCTATCTACAATACCCTCGTTCATATTGAACGAGCCTCCGCTGCATTTTCTGATCACGTCATTATAGCCAATCATATCTGGCAACAGGTCATAAAGTCCCGCTCGGTAAAAGACAGCAAATGCACGGTCTTGTTGAACTATCCTGATACGGATATATTCAGTAATACCTTGCAGAAGAAGAGCAACGGTAAGTTCGTCATGCTATATCCAGGCACGCTCAATTGGCACCAGGGGGTCGATATCGCCGTTAAAGCATTTGCCCGTATCGCAGACCAGATGCCTGATGCTGAACTGCATATTATCGGTGAGGGACCCTCCCGGGGAATGCTGCGTCAATTGATTGCCGAACTCAGGCTGGAAGACAGAGCATTCATTAAGGATGTTGTCCCGATTGATGAAATTGGCAGAATCATGGCAAACGCGGACCTGGGGATTGTCCCAAAGCGGGCAAACTCGTTCGGGAATGAAGCGTTCAGCACGAAGATATTTGAATTCATGGCGCTCGGTGTTCCGGTAATCGTTTCCGATACGAAGATCGACAGGTATTATTTTAATGAGTCCCTCGTGAGGTTCTTCGAAGCAGGGGACGAAGAGGACCTAGCACGGTCCATGCTCTCGTTGATCAGCGACCGCGACGCCAGAGAACGTCTTATAAATAATTCAAGGCAGTATATCCAAGGATTGAACTGGGAAACGAAAAAAAGCGAATACTTTGAACTGGTAGACAGACTGACGAACAACGATGTCAAAATTGCGCATTGACCGGTTGGCCACACTGTATCTCTTTTATCCCTTACGGCAAGTACTTCGATCAGGGAATAGA
>CAVPKD010000008.1:0-97104 GCA_963705595.1 Nitrospirota bacterium
ATGATACAAATAGTATTATATGATCATCTGTAGTGTGCAGTGGATTGCCACCCGGCCGCCACGATCTTCCCGTCGGTCTTGATGGCGACGGAAGTGGCATAATCCCCATAACCAAAATTCGGGAAGCAACAGAAACCCTTTTACCGCGATGACCGCCGTGGAGGTAGCGGGCATTTTTAAGGTCTTTTTTATGAACGCCGGAGAGAGGGATAGTTTCGGCATGTGCCGCCTTTAGTTGGTCTTATTTGTCCTGGCCTATGAGCCGGATCTCACGCTGTGGGAACGGGATGCTGATCTTTTGTTGCGCGAACTGTTCAATTATCGCCTGATTGACCTCTGTCTGTACCACAAAATAGTCAGGGACCGCCACCCAGGGCATGACCGAAATAACGACTGAAGAATCGGCAAGATGGGACACGCCGACAATCGGCGTGGGATCCTTCAGCACTCTCGGGTTCTGGTCCAGGATCGCTTTGCTCGTCGCTATGGCGAGTTTGACATCAGCATCGTAAGCAACGCCTACCGTCAAGTTAATTTGGCGGATCTTTCCGTAATTATGCAGGATCTCTCCCACGATCTTGCGGTTTGGGACCACCACGCGGGAATTATCCGCATGCAGCAGGATCGTGGAAAACAGGGATATATCCTGGACCTGGCCGTACACGCCAAGCAACTCAATGTATTCTCCCACGGTAAACGGCTTAGTGAAGATGATGTTGAGGCCGGCGACGAGATTGCCAAGGACGCTCTGCATGGCAAGACTGAGCCCCACGCCCGCGACGCCTATACCGGCGAGCAGGGGGGTGATCTGAATGCCCATCTGGCCCAGCGCCACAATGGCAAACATGGCAAATACAACGAGCCACACCAGCTTGGTGATCAACTGACGGATTTGCGGTTCGAGCTTGTGTTTCTCTAGCCAGCGCTGAGCAACATTTCCCGCCCATCGCGAGCAGAACAGACCGACAACAAGGATACCGATTCCCGTTACTATCTGCATGCCGTGTTCAATGAAATACATAATAAGCTTGTCAGTTATATCCGCCGATTTTATCAAGACGACCTCCTTCATTTCTGCATCGCTACAAGACTATCATACCATGGTTTTCTTTAGCAGGCCTTCGAAAAAGGCGCACGAAGAGGTCTTGAGGGAACGAAAGGAAAAGAAAGCAAATAGCAATAGGTGAAGTATAAATTGCAGGATTCCCGGGCATACTTGCGGTCAAAGAGCTTTTAGGTCACAAGGACATCAAGATAACTCTACGCTATTCGCACCTTGCCCCTGCACACAAGAGGAAGGCCATCAACGTTCTGGATACCCTCTTGAACTCTACCCCGAACAGCACACCCGAAACGAACTTCACAATTACTTCACAGTCAACAAAAAAGAAGTCAGCATATGTCAGCTAACTCCTTGAAATTCATGGTGGGCGATGCTGGGTTTGAACCAGCGACCCCTGCCGTGTGAAGGCAGTGCTCTCCCGCTGAGCTAATCGCCCGGCAACGAATCAATATTTAACATAGCACTTTTGTCAAGTCAAGCTAAATATTGACTCCGGCCTGATGAACAATCAACCAACAAGCAGCACCGCGCACTTTAAGTACTGCGTCTCGCGCGCTGCGAGCAGCATGGGATGGTCACGGGCCTGGGACCGCATCTCGAGGAGCCTCGCCTGCCGTCCTGCTGAATATGCTGCGTCGATCAGCATCTCGGTAAACAATTCCTGGTCTACGTGATGCGAGCACGAGCAGGTCACCAGCGCGCCGCCTGGCTCGAGCAGCCTCATGGCCCGGAGGTTGATCTCCTTGTATCCCTTAAGCGCCTCACGCACCTTTGCCCTGCTCTTCACGAAGGCCGGTGGATCGAGTATGATGCAGCCGAAGCGCTCGCGGTCTTTTTCCAGCCTGCGAAGCTCATCGAAAACATCGGCAATCTTGAACTGTGCAGATAATCCGTTCAGCGCTGCGTTTTCGGATGCCAGCTTGATCGCTTTCTCCGATGACGTCAATGCCAATGACATCTGATGCGCCAAAATACGCGGCGGTGAGCGACCATGCGCCGACATAGCAGAAACAGTCGAGCGTACGCATACCCTTCACGTAATCTTTAAGCACTTGACGATTCTCGCGTTGGTCAAAGAAGAAGCCAGTCTTCTGTCCTTCGAGAATGTCAACGTGATATCTGATACCAGACTCTTCGATCGTGACCGGGCCATGCACCATACCGTGCACAATTCGCTTTTCCTGGGTCAGCCCCTCGATCTCGCGCGAGGCTGTGTCGTTCCTGAGCACGATCGTTTGCGGGGAATATTCGTCCCTCAGCGCGGAGATAATATTTTCGATCATCCGATCGATGCCAGCGGTTAATGACTGGACAACGAGCGTGTCGGCGTATTTATCCACGATTAACCCGGGAATGCCGTCGCCTTCACTGAAGACCGCGCGGAAGGAATCACCGAATCCGAGCATCGTCCGAAGGGTACGCGCCGCCGAAATCTTCCTCCGGAAGAACTTGCTGTCAATCTCCTCCTGTTTTCGCGTAAGAATGCGCACGGCGATTAGCGTGTGGGGGTTGATATAGCCGCGGCCGAGGAATTTGCCTGAAAAGTCCAGCACATCCACGATCTCTCCGGGGGAGCATTCTCCAACCGGCTGCAGGAGTTCGTTGCTGAACACCCAGGGGTGTCCGCGCAGGATGCGCCGTTCTTCTTTTTGCCTGAGTTTTACGGTTTTCATGAGCTGGGGAGGAAAAGAGTGAGTTCAGAATCAGAGTATGACAAATTGCTTTCTTGTCAAAATGGAAAAGACAATTACCACAAATGACGCAAAGAAAGGCGGATGTTTTTTATCTTCTCATAAAAACTTTGCGCTCTTGGTGCTTTCTCGGTTCAAGCATTTTGATCCTGGCCTGTCGCGCTCTCTGCGGGGCTTTCCCGGGTTTGAGGACAATCCACATGTCTGCCGTCTGCGCTCTGTGCTCTGTCTTCTCCGGTCAGATTACAAACGGTTCTCGATGAGCGAATCACTCCGCAGAGTCTGGAGCCAGGTCCGGTAGGTATTCTCCATCTTCTGCTCAAAGAGCATCTTGGCGATCTCGTCCTTCACCTTTTCGAAAGGCTTGACCTGGACGCGGATCTCTTCCAGTCGAATGACGTGGAAGCCGCCGGCGCACTGGAGCGGACCCGCTATCTCTCCGGGCTTAAGCGTCCGCGCGGCCTCCTCGATCTCGGGGATAATCTGGTCGCGCTGCATAAAACCGAGATCTCCACCCTGTTCTGCATTTTCGCTCTCCGAGAGCTCCTTCACAAGACGGATGAAGTCTTCGCCTTTTTTGGCGCGTTCGAGCGCTGCAAGCGCCTTCTCCTTGACGGCAGCACTCTGGGCGGGCGTTGCCTGCTCCGGAAGCTTGAAGAATATCTGGCGGACGCGGATTTCTTCCGGCAGTGAGTAGCTTTTTTTGTTCTTTTCATAGTACGCACGGACTTCGGCTTCGTCTACGGCCAATCCCGAGCGCACATACTTGTTGTACACGCGAGAAAGCGTCATCTGTTCTCTGAGTTCTACCTTATACTGTTCGAGCGTGAGCCCTTCCTTTGCCAGAGCAGACTCGAATTGCTTGCTGTCCATGGAATTCCTCTTCATAATGTCCTCGATTGCATCGGCGAGCTCTTTGTCCGTGACGTCCATGCCGGCGCGCTTAGCGGCCGTCATCTGGAGCTTCCGGTCGATCATGTCCTCAAGGAGAAGCCGCTCTTCCTGCTTGCCATCGGCCTTTTTCAGGGCCTCTTCCCGCTGGAGATCGCTCATGGTAATGATCTCTCCGTTCACCACTGCGACCACCCGGTCCACGACCACCGGCCCGCTCGCCATGCTCTGCAGGCTGAACATGAACAGTGTTCCCAATACTGCTAGCAGTGCTAAGATGGCTCTCTTCATATCCATAATTCTACCGTACTGCCGAAATGTTTTTCCTTCCCGAGTTGCGATGCTGTGCTCAGCAAGAAAGGACAAGCGTTTCATCACCACCGGTTCCCGGATCCATGATCTCCGCGTGCGCACAGGGCTGCAAATTTTTGATAGCATACACCTTTTTGCCCTTCCAATGCAACACTTTCGTAATGCCACGATGGCACTGCAAAAGAGACCGGTCGAGGCGCTCAATACGGACGGCCGCATCCGGTTCGCTGTTTACTGTTCCAACGCCCGGTAATTAACCTCGAACTTGGTCCTTGATCTCAGCTCCTGGAGCCAGTGTTTGTATTGCCTATCTTCTTTTTCCCTGCGGAGCTTCTCGGCTATTTCCTTGTATGCCTCGTCGAGGCTGATCGCGCCGGCACGACGCTTATCTTCAAGCTTGAAAATATGGAAACCGTAGGGGCTCTTGACGATCCCGCTGATCCCGCCTTTGGAGAGACCGAAGACGACGTTGAACTCCGTAGGCATGTCCCCCATGGCAAAGTATCCCAGATCCCCCCCGCGCTCGGCCTCCGGCGCCGTGGACTTCGTGCGCGCTACAGTCGCGAAGTCTGCCCCGGTCTGAAGGACCTCCATCACTTTCTGGGCCTCGGCTTCGGTGCTCACAACGATCTGTCGGGCATGGACCTGATCGGGCTTTTGGAACTCCTGCGGATTCGCCTGGTAATATCGTTTGACCTCGGAGGACGACACGGATACGTGTCGGCTTACCTCGCGCGCGAGCAGCCGCTCGACCATCATGTCTTCCCATATATCGGACTTCCACTTTTCAAAATCTATTCCTTGCTCGCTGAGGACCTCTTTTACATCGTTGCCGTTTTCGGTGCGGAGCACTTCGATCCGTTTATTGATCTCGTTGCGTCCGATCTTGATCCGCCTCCGCTGGGCCTCGCCTAGCATCATCTTGCGTTCGATCAGCCGGTTGAGAAAATCCTGTTTGACCTCCAGCGCGACGCCCTGTTCGGGCTTGAACCCCGCGCGCGCGAACCGTTCCTGGAACTCCGCGAGCGTAATGGGATCGCCATTCACGGTCGCGACGATCTTGACGTCGGATGAGACCACCGCCCCGGGAGCGGGCTTTTCCTCGTCCTTCTTTTTGCATGAAAATAATATAAGCCCCAGGAACAGCACCGGGGCTATATATTTTGTGAGGCGCGTGACGTTCATGGGGAAACCCCGTTATTTTCTGTTTCCTTCCTTGGTCGCCGGAGGGGCCTGCGGCTGCAGTTCATTCGGCTGAGTAGGCTGCGAGAACGAGGCCGCAGCAGCATCCAGCGCTTTTTCATCGATGCTGACCTTGGCCTTGGACCTGAGTGCCTTTGCGTATTCAAGATACAGTTCTCTCTGTTTTTCCTGCAAGAGCCTTCGCTTGATCTGCGGTTCGACTTCTTTGAGGCTTAATTGCTTGCCGACCTCGGTGCGCATCTTGTCTTTGTTCTTAGTGTAGAAATCGGATACCTCCTTATCGGTCGGCATCGGCAGCTTGCTCATTTTATCCGCAAGCTCTTTTTTCAAGAGGTTGGAAAAAAGCTCGTTCTTTGTGTCTTCCTGCATGCGCTGTTCCATCTTTTTTCTGAGCGCTTCCTGGCGTTTTTTGAATTCTGCGTCCTTGTCCAAACCCTGCCGTCGCGCCTCCTGGAGCACCACCTCGATACCGATCAGGTCTTCAAGGAACTCCTTCCTGGCCTTGGGATCCGTTGCGACTGCCTGCTGCATCCGCGGATCGAGTTCTTCAAGCTGTCTCTTAAAATCTGAGACGGTGATCGCGGAGCGGTTCACCCGTGCCAGCACCGCACTATTGGAACCCTTGCTGCAGCCGCTCGCTGCTATCGCTAGCGCGAGGGTTAACACAATCGTCAGTTTCAGCCTTTTCATGAATAGATATCCTCCGATGAGTTTATTTACTCTGTTTAGAGATAACCGCCGATTCCGGTCGACGGTGGACATTATCCCCTAAAAATTGTGGTTCTAAAGCAGCCATAATATATAATCGTTAGAGGTCTTTGCTCTCTAACGGAGTTTATGCCTTTAGGATGAAGTATATACCTGATGAACTGCGGACGTTTGTTCTTATATCATACTACATTAGTTCCTGCAAGCACTTTTTCACTGCGTCTGCCGCGGTCCGGAGCGACTGGTCGTCAAGGGTGACCTGGAGCGTGAATTCCTGGACAAGCCTTATCTTCCCCTTGTTCTTCTTGAGGAGAAGTCATGATCCGCTCCGGCGAGATGTTCGCACCTTCGGCAAAGGTAATGTTCACGACATCCCTGCCCCCATCGATCCGCGCTACCATGGCCTTCTTGGCAATAAGCTTGACGCTCATGATCTCGAAGAGATTCATCACGGGCTCGGGCAGTTCGCCGTAACGGTCCCGGAGCTCGTCGGCAAGATCGCGAAGCTGCATTTCGTCGCCGGCGCTCGAGATTTCCTTGTACGCCGCGAGCCGCAGGCTCACATCATTGATGTAGTCCTCGGGAATGAACGCCGAAGCGCGCATGTTGATGAGTGTGTCTGTCTCGTGTAAGATTTCTTCACCGCGCAGCTCGGCCATGGCCTCTTCCATCATCTGCGTGTAGAGGTCGATGCCCACGGCCGCGATATGGCCGGACTGCTGTTTGCCGAGCAGGTTGCCGGCGCCCGCGTCTCGAGGTCCTGCGCCGCGATGCGGAAGCCGGCCCCGAGTTCCGACAGCTCCTGGATCGCACGGAGCCGTTTGCGCGCCAGGTCAGAGAGCGCTTCTTCCGCAGGTGCGAGCAGATAGGCGTAGGCCTTCTCCCTGCTCCGGCCGACCCTGCCCTTGATCTGATAAAGGTCCGCCAGGCCGAACCGGTCAGCGCGGTTGATGATGATGGTGTTCGCCGTGGGGATGTCGATGCCGGATTCGATGATCGTCGTGGTCACGAGCACGTTCAGCTTTCGAGCAATGAACTTCGACATCACGTCCTCGATCTCGTCCTCCTTGAGCTGGCCGTGGGCTATACCGACCTTTGCCTCGGGCACGAGGTTCTGAATGAAGTCGGCCATGCGCTCGATGCCCTGGACCCGGTTATGCACGAAGAACACCTGGCCACCGCGCTCGATCTCGCGCATGATCGCCTCGCGGATCACGCGCTTGCCGAAGCGCGCGAGCACCACCTGGATCGCCTGGCGGTCGAGGGGCGGCGTCTGGATGATCGAGAGGTCGCGGATGCCCGCGAGCGACATGTGGAGCGTGCGCGGGATCGGCGTGGCCGTGAGCGTGAGCACATCCACGAGCTTTTTGAACTCCTTGATCCGCTCCTTGTGCTTGACGCCGAACTTGTGCTCCTCGTCCACGACGAGGAGACCGAGGTTCTTGAAGGCAACGTCCTTCTGGAGCAGCCGGTGCGTGCCGATCACGATGTCCACGGTCCCGCTCTTCAGGCCCTTGAGCGTCTCCTGCTGTTCGGCCCTCGTGCGGAAGCGCGAGAGCATGTCCACGCGGATCGAGAAAGGCGCAAGCCGTTCGGAAAAGGTGCGGATAGTGCTGGTCAGCAAGCAGCGTCGTCGGCACGAGCACCGCGACCTGTAAGCCGTCCTCCACCGCCTTGAACGCAGCCCGGAGCGCGACCTCGGTTTTGCCGTAGCCCACGTCGCCGCAGACGAGCCGGTCCATGGGCCGCGGCCGCTGCATGTCGGCGAGCACGTCCTCGATCGCCTTCTGCTGGTCCGGCGTCTCCTCATAGGGGAAGGCGGCTTCGAACTCGCGGTAGAGGTTGTCCGGCGGGGTGAAGGACGACCGCTGCATGGCCTCGCGAGCGGCGTAGATGGCCACAAGCTCCTGTGCCATCTCGAGGATGTCCTTCTTCACTTTCTCCTTGGTCTTGGCCCAGGCGGGCGCTCCGAGCCGGTCGAGCTTCGGCGCCGATCCCTCGACGCCGATATACTTCTGCACCTTGTCGAGGCTGTAGAGCGGGACATAGAGTTTCGCGTCCGGCTCGTAGCGGAGCGTCAGGAAGTCGGTCTCGAACCCGTCGACACTGATGTGCGTCAGTCCCTGGTATTCGCCCACGCCGTAGTCGGTATGCACCACGAAATCGCCGGGCTTAAGTTCTTTGAACGTAGAGAGAAAAGGAGCTGACTTGGGCTTCGTCGCTGAAGGCCGGTGGACCTTCCTGCCGAAAATCTCTTCTTCGGTGATGAGGGTGAGGCCGAGTTCCTGCCACGCAAATCCCTCCGAGAGCCTGCCGACCGTCACCATGACCGGCCATGGCCCGACTTCCTGGTCTGTGATCGGGAATCCGACGGCCACGCCGAGGCCGTATTCCGTGAACAGCCTCTTGAGCCGTGCGGCTGCTTCATCGGTGCCGCAGACGATCGAAACGCGGTTGAACTCCCTGCAGCCGTTTTAGCTTTTCCACGAGACCGGCCATGGTGCCATCGATCGGCTCTGACTGCCCTGCGTGCTCCCTGCTCAATCGGATTCGTAAGCCGGACCCCGAGCCATGACGGCGGATTTCGTGTCCATGCGGTATCCAGCGCCGGTGCCGAGCAAACGGATGTTGAGCGCAGGAAAGTTCGATAGCTCAGCCTTGATGCCCCCTTGGTCGAGATAAAGTTCTGCAACCTCCGGTAGAGTTCTGCCCTCTCCGATCTCTTCTTGTCTCCCCTCGGCTATCTTGCGGCCCTGCTCCTCGATCTCTTTGTTGAGGTCATCGGGCTCTATGAGCGCAATGAGGCTGTTCTCCGGCAGATACTTGAACAGACCTTCCATATCATAAAAGAACGGCGCGAGGAACTCTCCTCCCGGTGGAAGCATCCCCTCCCTGACCTGATCAGTCATGGCTTTATCTTCCATACGGCGGCTGAATTGCTCGATCCCCTTCTCGTTAATGATGAGCTCCCGTACCGGGAGCACCACTGCTTCCTTGATCTCCGCTGTCGAGCGCTGGGTCTCGGGATCGAACGAGCGCATAGACTCGACGGTATCACCGAAAAATTCTATGCGGATGGGATTCTCGTGAATCGGCGAGAAGAAATCAAGGATACCTCCCCTTCTGCTAAACTCGCCCACACGGGTGACCAGCGATGCGGATTCGTAGCCTGTGGAAACGAGTGTCGCGACGAGGCTTTCAGGGTCGATTTGTGTCGCGATCGTGACGGTCTTTACCGAGTCGGCAAACAGATCCCAGGACGGGAGCTTCAGCATCAAGGTCTGGACCGGCGCTACGTAGATGCCGATCGTACCGGAGATCAGGTTGTAGAGGAACCGCATGCGCTCGCCTACGGTGCGGCTATCGGGAGAGTCCGCCTCAAAGGGAAGCACGCCCCAAGCCGGGAATCCCAGGATATCGGTCTTAGACGCCTCTGTTCCGGCCATCTTTATCGTGCTCATAAAGAACCGCAGGTCCTCGAGCAATGTCGCCGCCTCTTCCTCCGTGGATGTAACAACCACGAGAGGCCGCCCCGATTCACGCTGCAAACCGGACAAAAAAAGGGCCTTCGATGCCCCCCAGAGTTCGCTCACCTCTATGGTTTTCCTGTTGGCCTTGATTTCACCAATGATGGGCAGGAGTATGTCTCGTACGCTCTTCATGGACGAGGCACTATAACACACCGTGCGGGTCAATTCAACCCAGCGGGTCGTTCGCTGCCGGAACAGAATTGTCTTGATATTGGCGTCTTTCTTGGTTAGAATCTCCATACAGTGATTTCGCTGAAAAACAAGAGCTCTGCTCAAAACCCGAACTGGTTTCTCTATATTCTCAAATGCAGCGATGGCACGCTGTATACCGGCATCACCAATGACATCTCCCGCCGTATAAGCCAGCACAATAACGGCAGCGCGTCCCGCTATACCCGGAGCCGTAGGCCGGTTCAGTGCTTGTACTATGAGCCCTGTCACAGCCGTTCTCACGCACTGAAAAGAGAGCTCGTGGTAAAATCACTACCGAAAAAAGAAAAAGAGAGGCTGATCAGTAAGTTGAAGCAGAACTGATCTTTTGAACACCAGGAGGACGGTCACCATATGGGCAGGTACGAAGAAACATTTGCGAGAAGCATCCGGGACCCGCAGGGGTTCTGGGGAGAGGCTGCCGGAGCGATCTCATGGTACAAAAAATGGGACGGGGTGCTCGATGACACCAAACCACCGTTCTACCGCTGGTTCTCAGGCGCCGAACTGAACACCTGTTACAACGCCCTCGACCGACACGTGGAGGGTGGCCGCGCGGAGCAGACCGCCCTTATCTACGACAGTCCGGTTACAAAACAGATAAAGCATTTCACCTACCGAGAGCTGCGCGACCAAACCGCAAAATTCGCTGGTGTGCTCAGGGACAAGGGCGTTAAAAAAGGAGATACCGTCGTCATTTACATGCCGATGATACCCGAGGCTGTTGTAGCGATGCTCGCGTGTGCGCGCCTGGGCGCAGTGCACTCCGTTGTTTTCGGCGGCTTCGCTCCGCACGAACTTGCCATCAGGATCGATGACGCCAAACCCAACGTCGTCATTACGGCATCGGGCGCGATCGAAGTAACACGGCCGATCCAGTACAAACCCATGGTGGACAAGGCCTTCGAGCTCGCATCGCACACGCCCAAAACATGCATCGTGTTCCAGCGGCCGCAGTTTAGGGCCGAGATGATGCCTGGCCGCGATGTTGACTGGGAAGAGCTCATGGCAAAGGCACGACCTGCAGACTGCGTGCCCGTCAAGGCCACGGACCCGCTTTATATCCTCTATACCTCCGGCACCACAGGCTTGCCCAAGGGCGTGGTACGCGACAACGGCGGCCACGCCGTGGCACTCCGCTGGAGCATGGAGCATATCTACGGAGTGAAGCCGGGCGACGTTTACTGGGCCGCGTCGGACGTGGGCTGGGTCGTGGGCCATTCATACATCGTATATGGTCCCCTCTTGGCCGGCTGTACCACTATTCTCTATGAAGGAAAATCCGTCGGTACCCCTGATCCGGGCGCGTTCTGGCGCGTCATCTATGAGCATAAGGTCAAGGTGTTGTTCACCGCTCCTACGGCCTTCCGGGCGATCAAGAAGGAAGACCCGAACGGTGAGCATATCAGGAAATACGACCTCGCGGGGTTCAAGTACCTCTTCCTCGCGGGTGAACGTCTCGACCCCGATACCTACCATTGGGCCACGAATTTACTCAACAAGCCGGTCATCGACCACTGGTGGCAGACCGAGACCGGTTGGCCCATAACGGCAAACCCCATGGGCATCGAGGACTTTCCGATCAAACCCGGCTCATCCACCAAGCCCGTACCGGGATTCGATGTCCGAATCCTAGATGGCGGCGGTAGGGAGCAGGAGCCGAACAAGGAAGGCGTGGTCGTGATAAAGATGCCGCTCCCGCCCGGAACTCTCCAGACCCTCTGGAACGCAGACGAGCGGTTCGTGAAGTCCTACACGAACATTTATCCCGGCTACTACTACACGAGCGACGGCGGGTACAAGGACGGCGATGGATATGTCTATATCATGGGCCGCATCGACGACGTGATCAATGTCGCGGGCCACCGTCTCTCCACGGGAGAGATGGAGGAGATCGTCTCGACGCACCAGGCCGTTGCCGAGTGTGCGGTGATCGGCGCGGCTGACTCGCTCAAGGGCCAGCTCCCTCTCGGCTTTGTGGTCCTGAAGTCCGGCGTCAGCGCTCCTAAGCAGATCATCAAGGAAGAGCTCATCCAGCTTGTGCGGAACGAGATCGGACCCATCGCCTGCTTCAGGAAGGTGGCTGTCGTGAACCGGCTGCCGAAGACCCGTTCAGGCAAGATCCTACGCGGGACCATGAGGAAAATAGCGGATGGCGAATCATACAAAATGCCCTCGACCATTGACGATCCCGCCATTCTTGGCGAGATCGAGACGGCCCTCAAGGAAATCGGCTACGCACTGCACAAAGGTGCAACCGGTTTTCAATAAAAGAATGTTTGCATGAATGACCGATCAATCGAACGTTACAGGCGGGATTTTCCCCTAACGGAGAAGTACATCTACCTCGACCACGCAGGTGTGGCACCGACTTCGCTCAGGGTTAAAGCAGCGGTCGAAAAGTTCCTTGCGGAATCTGCCGGGTGCGGAGCATTCCAATACCCGCAGTGGGTGCAGCGGGTCATCGACATCAGAAGATCCTGCGCAAGACTCATCAATGCCGAAATCGACGAGATCGCATTCGTCAGAAGTACGTCCCACGGTCTCTCCCTTGTTGCCGAGGGCCTCGACTGGGAACGGGGCGACAATCTCCTGATCTACGAAAAGGAATTTCCTTCCAACATATACCCCTGGACCAATCTCGCAAGAAAGGGAGTAGAGCGAAGGGTCATCCCCTCGCGGGAGGGCAGGATCCTTATCGATGACATCGGGCGGCTCATGGATTCCCGGACGAGGCTGCTTGCGATAAGCTCGGTGCAGTTCGCGAACGGGTTCCGAGTCGACCTGAATAGTTTGGGCAACCTCTGCCGTGATAGAGGAGCTCTTCTCTGCGTTGACGCGATCCAGAGCCTTGGAGCATTTCCTATGGATGTCAAGGAATGTCATATCGATTTCCTTGCCGCCGACGCGCACAAGTGGCTCCTCGGCCCTGAAGGCATTGGGATATTTTACTGTAGAAAGGAGCTTGCCGAACAGCTCAATCCACTGCTCATCGGATGGAAAAGTGTGCAGAATGAGCTCGATTTTGATAACCCAGCCTTCCGTCTGAAGTCAGACGCAATGAGATTCGAGGAAGGCTCGATGAATCTCATGGGTATTTTGGCACTCGGCGCGGCAATTGACCTTCTGTTCGAGGTTGGGATCGAGAACATCGAGCAGCGCGTGCTTGGTCTCGGAGACCTGATCGTCCATGAAGCGGAAAAGAGAGGCTATACCTTGCTGACGCCGAAGGACCGCGAAGAACGGGGAGGAATTATCACGATTTGCGGAAAGTTCGACCCGGCAAAAATGAAGGATGCGTTGCGAGAGGAAGGCATTATGGTGAACGTCCGCGGCGGCGGGCTCCGTGTGTCACCGCATTTTTATAACACGGAAGAAGAAATACGAGCATTCTTCAAAACACTGGACCGCTTCCTTAACAGGTCGTTACAATGAGTGCTTATATGTACACCAGCACACCCTGAAGCATCCGGCTGCTCACTAGAGGTTAATGAGAGTTGACCGGCGTAGATACTGTGTTTATCTAGGAGTGACGAGGAGAAGAGAACTGTATGGATGGAACGAGACGTGCCGATATAAGGCCGGGATTGCGTGTTTCAATCGTATTGAAGCAGGACCAGCATGCCGGAAAACTGACGGAAGGAACTGTGGCCGAGATCTTGACGAATTCATCTTATCATCCCCACGGAATCAAGGTCCGACTGGAAAGCGGGGAAATCGGACGAGTGAAAGCGATTGACTAGAACGACCATCTGGCATAGATTAACTTCTTGCCAAGAGGGACGAATTACACGAAAAAAATAAATACGAGGGACTTCACTTGTGATCTTCATATAATGCGTTTACCCCGTCATAGGATAGACAGCAATCTCCTACGGGGTGAATTCATGTTCCTGCGTTTGGTTCCCGCTTGGCAGGGATAGAAGAAGGTGAAGCCGAAAGCATGTCTGCTTTGCCAATGAGCTTCTCGAATAGCGCTGAAGTTGTGTCACTTACAGACAATGCGCTTTCTTCCAGCTGCAATTCCTGGAGGCGGAAACGATCGCGTCGTCCGCCCCAAGCTTTGTCGAAGCGATCGAGCATGTCTACGACGATGGCTTTGGGGCGTTAGTGGAAAAAGAGGCCGTCAAAGGGGCCCAGCGTACGCCACTGACCCGTCGTCGCTGACCCCCTGACCCTATGAGGTCCGTTCTTTAAACCATCCCTTGCGCTATGAGCCCCGCTCTCCCGACTTTTCTATTCGCCGTCAAATCTCTTGACAATGGACAGGATCTCTCGGTATATATAGACGGTTTGAAGAATGAGAGCGGCCGGATGGCATGTCCCCGTCCCGCATGACAACAAAGAATGAGGTGATCTATGACCGTTGAAAAAATGGAGTTTAAGACCGAAGTAAAAGAGCTTTTGGATCTGATGATCCACTCGCTCTATTCTCACAAGGAGATCTTCCTGCGGGAGCTCATTTCAAACGCATCCGATGCCATCGACAAGGCACGTTACGAATCGCTCACGAACAAGGAGGTCCTCGAGAATTGCGGCGAATGGAAGATCAAGATCATCGTCGACAAGACAGCCGGCACACTGACGGTCAGCGACAACGGCATCGGCATGACCCATGATGAGGTCATCGCTGAGCTCGGGACCATCGCGCATTCGGGCACCAAGGACTTCTTGCGGGCTCTTCAGAGCAAGGAGCTGAAGGACAAGCCGGAGCTCATCGGGCAGTTCGGCGTCGGATTCTATTCATCCTTCATGGTCGCCGACAAGGTCACGGTCATAACCAGAAAGGCGACGGAAAAGACCAACAAGGCCGTCAGATGGGAATCCACTGCCGACGGTTCGTTCACCATCGATGAGGCCGAAAAGGACCGGGCCGGGACCGATGTCATTCTCCATCTCAAGGCCGAGGACAAGAATTATCTGGACGAATGGGAGATCAGGTCGATCATCAGAAAATACTCCGATTACATCGAGCATCCCGTGGTCATGGACATTGAGCGGGAAAAGGAAGACCCGCTCGACAAGACAAAGAAGATCAAGGTCACGGAAGAAGAGACCATGAACGCCGGCAAGGCCATCTGGCTCAAGGACCCGTCGGAAGTTAAGGCCGAAGAATACAACGATTTCTACAAACATATCTCCCATGATTTCGGCGATCCGGCAAAGGTCATCCATTACCGCGCCGAGGGCACGTCGGAGTTCACGGCGCTGCTCTATGTCCCCTCAAAGGCGCCCTACGGTATCCTGTACAAGGACTACAAGATCGGGCCGACGCTCTATGTCAAGCGGGTCCAGATCATGGACCACTGCGAGCAGCTCATTCCCGAGTATTTGCGCTTTGTGAAGGGCGTGGTCGACTCTTCCGACCTTCCGCTGAACGTATCGCGGGAGATCCTGCAGTCCAACAGGCATGTCGAGGTCATCAAAAAGAACATCACCAAGAAAGTGCTCGATACCCTGGCGGACATGAAGAAGAACGCCTATGATGCCTATGTCGACTTTCATAAGGAGTTCGGCAGGGTCCTGAAGGAAGGCATCCATTTCGATTTTTCCCGGAAGGAGCAGATCGCCGACCTGCTCCTGTTCCCGTCCACCAAGACCGGAGCCGGGCAAGTACACGACCTTCGACGACTATGTGAAGAACATGCCGATCGCGCAGGGCGAGATCTATTACATCACCGGCAAGCCCGATGAGAACATCCTGCAGTCGCCCTACCTCGAGGCGTTCCGCGAAAAGGGGTATGAGGTCCTGATCATGACCGATGATATCGATGACTTCATCATGCTGGACCTGCAGGAATACAAGGGCAAGAAGATCAAGTCGGTCATCAAGGGCGATATCAGCCTCGACAAGGCCGAGCAGGCGGAGAAGGAAAGATCGAAAGAGAAGTTCGAGAAGCTGCTCGCCGTGATAAAAGAGCAGTTAAAAGAAGAGGTAAAGGACGTGCGCCTTTCCGGCAGGCTCAAGGACTCGGCCTGCTGCCTGGTCGCCGACGAGGGCGGGCTCGATCCGCAGATGGAAAAACTGCTGAAGTCCATGGGTCAGGAAGTGCCGTCTCAACAAGAGGATCCTGGAGATCAATCCCTCGCACCAGGTCTTCGAGGCCATGAACGATCTCATCGCACAGGGCGGACATGAAGCGACCGTGAAGGAATATATCGACCTGCTGTACAACCAGGCGCTCCTGCTCGAAGGTTCCAAGGTCAAGGACCCTGCGGCCTTTGCAAAGTCCATAGCGAAGCTTATGCTCGAAAATGTCAAGCAGTAATCGCTGAATTTTGGCTCTGTTTCGTCCAGATCAGATTATGACTTGCTTTCTATGCGGAAACCATGAAAACAGCATTTGTCTACTCTGATGAATTCGCCAGGTTCGATTACGGGTCAAGCCACCCGTTAAAGCCTTTCCGCTTGAAGCTTACCTATGATTTGATCACCGCCTGTCACTTGCTAGCTTCCCCGGACCCCCGAGTGGTCGAACCTCCTCTGGCGTCTACCGAGGACCTACTGACATATCATACCAAAGATTATATCGAGCTCCTGCGGGCCGTAAACAGCGGCGAGTACGTGGCAGGCGCCGAAGAATACGGACTTGGTCCCGGCGACAACCCGGTCTTTCCCGGCGTGTTCAACTGGTCAAGACTCATTGCAGGCGCATCAATCAAGGCAGCAGACCTCGTTGACAGCAATGAAGCCGCGATCGCGTTCAACATCGCGGGCGGACTCCATCATGCGCATGCTTCACAGGCCTCTGGGTTCTGTTATATCAACGATCCCGTGCTCGTCATCAAGTTTCTGGTGAACCGTGGAAGAAAGGTAGCCTATATCGACGTCGACGCCCACCACGCCGACGGCGTCCAGGAGGCATTCTACGGGACGGACAAGGTCCTTACCATTTCCCTTCATGAAACAGGACAAACACTCTTCCCTGGTTCGGGATTCGAGCATGAAATCGGCGAAGGCGTGGGGAAGGGATACAGCGTGAACATCCCGCTGCCTCCGGAAACTGGCGATGAACTCTTCGTCCATGCATTTACCGAAATCATTCCTCCGCTCGTAGCTGCCTTCAAACCCGACATCGTCGTGAGCCAGCTCGGGGTAGATACGTTCCGGAGCGATCCGCTTGCCCACTTGAATATGACGACGAATGGCTTTTGCCACGTGGTCAGGCTGATTAAGTCTATAGCCTCAAAGTGGGTGGCCTTGGGCGGTGGAGGTTATGACATCGCGAACGTGGCCCGGGCATGGACCCTCGCTTGGGCGATCATGAACGACATTGATGCCCCCGAGGAGATCCCCGAAACCTTTCTCCGTCAGTATCTCGGTGCCGGTTTCTTGAGCAGGCAACTGCGGGATAAACCGTTTGTCATAGAGGGAGGAAAGGAAGAAGAGATGAGGAAGGAAGTGGACAGGGTGATCAAGTATATCAAAGAGCATATCACAGGTCGCATCTGATTTTGGGTTGTACCAATCCCTCTTTATTTACTCTAGTTATCACGCGGCGCTTTGCCTTGCGCTCTGCTCTTTAACATCATGGACCAATCGCGGCTGTCGTAATGCTTTGTCAGGTAAGGTTTGACGGGGGAAGGAAATTTTATGCTAAAATTAAAGGGGGATTTTGTGAGTAAATCCCGAAGAACTCTGTTATGAACAATTATATCTAAGTCATCTTGTCTGAAAGGATCTTGCTATCGAGGCCAAGGACCTCAGGCGTCATTCAATGTTTACTTCTCTCTTTTTGAAAATGCTGAACAGGGAAGCATCGTCTGCCAGGAGCAAACATGAAGAGATTCTCGAAAGGCTTCACATCCAGGAAGGACAGGCAATCGCGGACATCGGCTCGGGGGGCGGATACTTCACGCTCGCCTTTGCCCAGAAGTCAGGCAAGACCGGGCGCGTATACGCGGTTGATATCAAACAGAAGTACTTGGATTTCATCAGGCGCCGGTCGGAGCAAGCGGGGCTCGATAATATCATCTTCGTACTTGCAGGGGAAGGCGAGATGAACCTGCCTGAAGCCGGTCTCGACCTTGTTTTCGCCAGGAACGTGTTTCACCATCTGCCCGCACCGGCGAATTACTTCGCCAATCTTAAAAAATATCTAAAGCGTTTTGGGAAAGCCGCGATCATCGAGCACAAAAAGAAAGGCCTCGGCTTTGTCGCTCTCTTCGGGCATCATACATCCCAGGAAGCTATCGTGCGGGAGATGGATGAGGCGGGTTACTTCCCGGCGGCGTCTTTCGATATCCTGCCGGACCAGACCTTTACCCTGTTCGCGGTGAAATAAATGCCGCTCACGTGAGGGTTGTTGTTCATCCGGGCTGTGCAAAACTCAGAGGATCGAAGGGTAGGGCAAATCTCCCTCGTGGAAAGAGCCGCAGGTTCTACGATCGTGTTCATCATTTCCCGATGATAGCTTTATCATACAACGATGTATAATCGCTTGAGAACATTGATCTCTAATGGGGCCTACTTTCTCGCCGTTTTATAAATCTGTCATCCAACAAGAACACTGGCGTCTATCATGTTTGACTTTGGTGCCGGGAGATTGAGTTAAACGGTCTAAAACATGACAGATCTTCCATCGATGCACATCAAAAAAGGAGGGAATCAACGGTTGCAGGTTAAAGCGTACTTCAAGAGATCATCTGGCTGTTCTCTTGAGGGAGCTAAAGAGACATTTGCCAAAATATTTCTGATGGTTGGTCAAAACTGTCTCCGATCATTAACAGGATTCACTTCAGGCCCCTTGGAAGAATGATGCCAATAGCCCCATCGTCGTATTTTTCTCCACGCAATTTGTGCGACAGATCGATGATAGTACCTGGCTCTTGTATGGTGTACAGTGCCCGCAATACTTCTGCCAGCACTACTCGCTGCTGTGCAGTGTTAAATGGCGCGCCGAAGGGATGACCGAATGGCCATCTCAGAAAAATGGTCCTCGGCGGCTTGACCTTCTCGGAATATTCCCGGACAATCGATACGCCTATTGTCGCAATCCCCTTTTTTTCTATTTCACGCTGTATCAATCCCACGGATTGGTTGCAGATGCCTCATCCTGGTGTTAGGAGAACGATATTTACATTATCTTTTTTTAGTCGATCTGCGACCTCGGGTGCGCTCTTATTGATCAGCGTGAGCATATGCTTACCTGTTATATGACCCATGAATCCGTAATGATAATCGGCAATATGCCCGATGAACCCTGCCTTTTCGAATTCCTTGAGTCTTTCGACGGGGAAAACGATATTGATGTCCCTGTCGGCATCAGAATGATCATAGTAGTCGTGGGTGATCATCACACTCGAGAGCGGCCTCGTGACATCGATGATCCTGTATGACGGATCGCCATCGTGGTCTTTCATATTGAACGGCTCCTGATCTTTGTGATGAACGCCTGCCGTTGTCACGACTGCTATCTTGGAATTTTCGAGGGCGGTTGTTACCGGAGTCCAGGGGATATCAAGGGATTTCCAAGGTTCATAGGAGGCAGTAAATTTCTTGGCGAGCGAGGGGAAACGGGTAATTATTTTTGCGATTATTCTGTTTATTAATCTGCCCATACTCACACGTTATAAGGAACGAATCTCAGACGGTTCCGATCTGAAAGACTTTATGCGATCTCAGTAACAACGTCCCCAAGATGCTTAATGAACTTCGAAGAAAAGTCAGGTTTGTCTTCTTTTCGAGAGTTCCGGTTAGACAGAGATAGTGATATTTCCCGAGGAAATTGCCGAGGCAGTTTGCCTCGGCTGTCAGTTGGTTTTGGCGCATGACCGTTGTGAACACTAACCCGTTATGATTTTGCGCGCGTTAATTTGATCATTACTTCTGACTTTTTCTCTCCCTTATCATAGAGAGTCCATGTCTGAGTGATGTGGTCCTTTCCATCAAACGCGATTTTTAGTGCATGCATGTGAGTTTCATTCACCGCGGAAAGGCCGTGATTCTTTTCCGACAGGACGAACTCCATAGCACTCTCACCGGATTTCATGAGTTCCATGTGCGGCCGGTTCCCGAGCGAGCAGTAGTGGGTCATGGTCAACTTCCCACCTGAATCATAATAAACCGTAACCATCTCGTGGGGTTGCCCTACGGCGAACTTTTCAAGGATGGCATTTCCCGCTGAGGTCAGTTCATAGGCGACCTTGAGCATCTCCATCCCTTTTCCCATGTCCGCAGTTCCTTCCCAAACACCCACAAGTTCCTTCATTTTTTCAAAGTCCCTGGTGTGGGTAATAGCGGCACCCATTTGCTTTTCCCCGGGAAACGTTGAAAAGGGCGCGAATGCCAATCCCAAAAGGATTACGATCGTGAAGGACAGTAACTTCTTCATTTCTCCACCTCCTCCTGATTTTCATGGACTTTTTCCTCTTGACTATCCTTTCTTGCGATTAAATTTTATCACACGTCGGCAGCATCGGCAAGGTTGCCCGGGAGTGGCTGAGGTCCGGTCTTTAATGTCTGGCCCGGTGGGCTTAGAACAAAGGAGGGGCAGGTGATGTTGGCAACCAATGATATTTTTCAGGTTTCTTAATTCTTCGTTCATGTAAGTGACTCTTAAATCGCTTCATGTTTGATAGCTGCCGGATCATAGGGTAACACAAAAACCTCTTTATCTTTCACGACCAATAAGAGATCGTTTTTTTTCGCCAACCCGCTCACGACCTTATTCCAGGATCCCTTTGTCATGAGGGTTATTTTTCGCTCCATTTTTGGGTCAACGTTGATAATATATCCGTCTTGAGAAGCTGTCTTCGCTAACCGCCTTAGAACGTCGCTTATTTTATTTTTTTTTGCTTTGACGGCAATGGCTCTCCCGTTCAAGGTAAGGAACGAATCAGGAATATACCCATGACCAGGGTCAGCCCCATGGGCAAGAAGAATTTTTACGGCATCAACATTCCCCATTCTGGTAGCATCAGTCAAAGCAGTAAAGCCGCTCGTGGTCTTCGCATTAACAGTTACTCCCCTTTCGAGGAGCACCTTGACCGTGTCTACGTGACCCCCCTTAACAGCGCACATGAGCGGAGTCTGTCCATCAACTAACGCCATCTTCATATTTGCACCTTTTTCCGAAAGCAGCGTGACAAACCCGGAATGTCCTTTACACGCAGCAGACAGCAACGAAAAATTCCCTTTATGATCCACATCATTAACGTCTGCGCCGTGCTCAATAAGCAACCTGGCAACTTCTGCGCGTCCATGATCAGCAGCGATCAATAGCGGGAACCGCCCTGCCTTATTCCGGTCTTTCACATGCGCACCATTTTGCAGGAGGTATTTTACAATTCTCATGTGTGCTTCTTTAAAATCAGAAGTGTCCAAAGCAGCCTGCAATGCTGTGGCAGCGCCTTCACTGGAGGGAACCGCATAATTGACGTCTGCACCGTTTTCACAGAGTAATTTAACGATATTTTCATGCCCCTTGCTTGAGGCTGTCATCAATGCTGTGTTCCCGCTCTTATCAAAATAATTTAACGATGCCGCCTTCAGCTTAATCAGCTTCTTGAGTACATTCACGTATCCCTTTTCGGAAGCGATAATAAGAGCTGTCTGTCCATTTTCATTTTTTGCATCTAAATTTATTTCGGCTTTAATAAATAGATCCACAGCCTCCTCGTTATTCTTTGACACTTCATCCAGGAAAGCCTGCTCGGAAAGCTGGATGTTTTTGTTTTCTAATTTCTTTGCAAAATACCATTTCGCAAGAGAGCCTCTATTGACAACAATTGCTCCAATAAGAATTGCCATGACAAGCCCGACTACTGCATAGGTAACTGTTTTCGGTACCTTCTTTTTCAATTTTGGCCCTTCTAAATGATTGCTGTCAATTGGCGAACTGTCAGCTGCCTGCTCACGGGGGGAATTATCTGGACTAAGCTCTGGTGCACTATCAACAGGCTGATTATCGTTTGTCTCCTCAGCCAATATTGCTTCGGTATTTCTTTCATACGTTATTGGCTCTCCTGTCTTCCTCTTTAGCCGTAGTATATGAATATCGAGTTCGGGTAATGGTCCAATTTCATCTAGATAGGTACGTATCTTCTTTTGCCATAAAAAAATGGAAAGATCGACAAGAAGCCCGGCTATCATGCCGATTATGACTGACGGGATAACAACGCCAAAAAATAAGCCAATCAAAAGACCGGCTCCTCCCAGTATGAGCGGAGGCAGCCACCAGAGCCCGGAATACGAAGTCAAAGAATCATGAATTCGTTTTTGTTTAAAGGGTTTTCCTTCAGGTGCGTTTAAAAAATCTTCCCATTCTCTGGCGTCGACTCGCAGCTTCTCCTGATGCTTCTTGATAACACGAGCAATATCACGATGACCTTTTTCTTCGGCTACATTCAAGGCGGTCTTGCCAGATTTGTCCTTTGCCTCAAAATCGATGCCTGATTGCAGGAGAAGGTCAACGATACCAGTTTCTGTTTGATCAAATGCTGCCTTATGCAATGCTGTCCAACCGTCATCACGTCTTGCATTAACGTTCACACCTGCTTGTAAAAGCACCTCAGCGATCTCTGTTTGCCCTTTTGACGCAGCAACCATCAATGGCGTGACCCCGTCGCGACTTACGTTTATATTAATCCCCTCTTCTATCAACTGCTTCACAACACTGACATTTCCGCTCTCAAGTGCCTCAATTAAGCGAGGCCATTTCTTTGCTGTAGGTGAGGCATAATCAGGATTGTATTTCCCCGGGCTTGCCTTTGACAACGGCTTTGCATCCTTCCCTTCTTTCTTGGTTTTTTTCTGATATCCCTTGGCTGGGCCGGGTATTTTATTTTCCATAAAGTAACTCCTTGTTTTCAGTGTCACAAGAGCATGGTTCAGTATATCGTGAACGCTCTGTCTCGTCAACACTCTCCCGATTAAATTTCACCCATACATGCGCTTCGCGCGAACGTTATCCTTCAAGTGCCAAACTAATTCATCAACATTAATACCGCTCGGCTCCTTACCAAAGAACCGCAGAGGGTCGGATCAACTTTCTTGTCATGAACGTTTTAATTTATGCTGATCTTACTATCTGGCGTGACTCCTTCGCATGGAATATCCCGGCAACCTCTGCCACATAACCTTTCGTGGCATTAAAAAGAAGTACATTTGCAAAGAAGACCAGGACCACGATAACTTTTTGAGAATAGACTTAAAGGGTGTGCGCTCGATGGTTCGGACTGAACGGGCAGAAGCCCTGGCGAGACGCCGAGGAGAAATGGTGAAGCAGACGGGGTGATCGGGAAGCGACCCTATTAGAGACATAAATCGCTTTCAGCGATTGAACTCTCACGGGGTGAAGACGCGGAGACGGCGCGCCTGGAGTCACGTCCAGAATGTCCGATTTTGCATAGCCGGAAGGTTTTTATTTGACCTGTTTGTTGTACTGTATATTGACTTCGTAGGATATGCTGGCGTGGCCGCGGATCTCATTTGTTCCATGACAAAAGATCCTACCCTTTATTGACTTCTTACGGGTCTTAACTAGGCCTGCAACCACCGGGGCCAGGTCAAAACCGCCGTTATTGCACTCATCCTTCATGCATTTCATGTGAAAGCAGGCGTAATTAGTGGGCAGGAAGCTGAGTGTGCGCTTCATCAGAATTGGATCTAATAACGAACGCTGGTAATAGGTCATGTGAAGCACGATGCTCGAAACCCCGGAATAACGCTCTGAAACCAGACCGGCTGCGAGTAAGCTGGCCCTCTCCAGTTCCAACTTTTCCTTATAACTCTGTCTGTAATTCATTTTCCCCTTTCAGAATCGCCTCGTCCGAAATAAAAAAAGCCACAAAGACGCAGATCCTTATGGCTTTACCTGTTCAATCCCTGTGAGAAACTTCACTACAGTATCGCACTTTACCTGTGTAAAAGCAACAGTTGTTTACCAACGGTGGGTGAATTCTCGTGTCATAGGCGATGTGTGCCTCGCTTTGTATCCTGCCGAAACTGCTGGTCGGGTCGAGAGTAAAAAGCATTTTTAGAAACAGCGCCCGTAAATTTGCCGGATTTCGTAGTAAAATTAAGAAAGATCATGAAACAGTGAAAAACAGAGTAGGAAAAAACAATGCATCTTCAAGTCAATACTGAAATATAAATTTAGAAACCCGTTTACGAAGTTTTCGAAGCTAACTTAGACCCGTTGAAATGTACAACTATTTTAAAAGGAGCGATTTGCTATCGGGTGCTTTCGTCTAAATCTTGCCGTTCGCGGGTATCGCTCAGACGGGAAAGGTGCGGACACGCCTTGATAATTGAGTTCTCGATCAATCGGGTTCATGGACCTCTTTTGCCGTTGACAGGCTGTTTCGGTTTTGCTATGGTCAATCGTACAAGCAATACATCGTCGAATAAACTTTCCTTCATCTTTGCCTGCATTGCGCGCAGCACTCTGTACCAGGCGGTGTATCCACATTCGCGTATCATAATGATGTATTGAAGAATGCCTACGAAAAAAATCTACATTATTTCCGATGCCACCGGCCAGAGCGGACTGCATATTCTAAGGGCAGCCATCGTACAGTTCGAACATACCCGCACGAAAATGATGGTTTTCCACGATATCGATTCAAAGGCCGGTCTCAAAAAAATCCTCGACCAGGCCAGGTCGGACAAGGCACTCATCGCCTTTACTTTTGTCAGAAAAGAGATGAGGGACTATGCCAGCGCATACTGCCTGAAGAACAATATTTACCATCTTGACATTCTGGGCCCGCTCATCAGCAACCTTTCTTCCTATCTGCATCGGGAACCGCTCGAGACCCCTACCCTGCTGAGAAAGGTCGATGCTCGGTATTTTAAACGTATCGACGCGATAGAGTATACTATCGGGCACGACGACGGCAGGGGCGCTGAGCGCCTCAGGGAAGCTGATATCGTTCTCGTGGGTCTCTCGCGGACATCCAAGACACCGACCTCGTTATTCCTAGCCCAGGAGGGCTATAAGGTCGCAAATGTCCCCATTGTTCCTGGTATCCCCTTGCCAGAAGAGCTCTTCGAAATTGACCAGCACAAGATCGTCTGTCTCAATATAGACCCCGAGGTCCTCCAGAAAATCAGGAAGGTGCGTCAAAAAAATTCCGGTCTTAAACCAAGCTACAGCGACTTGAAGAAGGTCTTTGCCGAGGTCGAGTATATCTGGGACCTCGTCAAAAAACACAAGAACTGGAAGGTCGTCGATACGACAAACAAATCCATTGAGGAGACTGCGTGGGAGATCATCCACCACGTTTCCGGATATGAACATGACGAATATAATCAGGGCGAGTAGTGTTTTTGTCCCTGGTTTCGAATAATTACCACCTAGAGGGCAGCTCAGGCCAAAGGTTCGATTGCGGATGTCCCCAACCAGTCAGCCTTAAGCAACGCGTATTCTCACTTCGACCGCTTGCTCCTGCGGCCATCAAAAAGTGAAATGGCCTTGTCGAGCTGCTTTATGCCATCGACGATCATGCCCGTCCCGCTGCTACCAATGCATGTTTAAAAGAGATTCAACAAACTGAAAAAGAGAAGAACGCCGCTCAACATGGACAAACTGATGGCAGGTCTTGTCTGGGAAGGATCGGCCTCGGAATTCAGGACCTTCAGCAGCGCTGCGAGCTTTTTTATCATGATAACTCATTGATCATATAGCGCGAATCGAATACGGGCGCGGCAGGCATCTTCTGCACCTTATGATCCTGATTTGCGCTCGTGTGTTCGAGAATCATGAAGACTGTCTCAATACTGTCTAACGCGTTGATGGCCTTGGCGACCTCTTCGGCGGTGAAGGACGCTCCTGGATGTTCGCGCAGGTGTGCAAGTATCTTTCCCTGGAGGGCAATAACGGCACCAGCCATCTTCTTCCCTGCTTCGACGCCGGGCTGGTGATAGGCATTGATGTTCACGAGTTTGGCGTAGAACCCCACTGCCCGTTCATAGAGAGCGATGAGCGCGCCGACGGACTGGGGATCGAGCCTTTCTATCGTGATCGAGACAGACTCACGGCCGTTATCATACAGGGCGTTCCTCGTTCCCAGGAGATAGGCGTTCAGGTAATCGCCGCTCGTGACGCCGGGATCGACTTCGAGGGAGGGCGCATCATGGTCATGGAGCACACCGATGAATGTCGCGAAGAAATTATTCACACCCTCACGGAGCTGCTGCACGTAGGCATGTTGGTCTGTGGTGCCCTTGTTGCCGTACACCGCAATGCCCTGGTTCACCACCTTGCCGCTGAGGTCCATCTCTTTGCCGATAGACTCCATGACAAGCTGCTGAAGGTATTTTGGAAAGAGCATCAGCCTGTCTTTGTAAGGAAGGATGACCATGTCTTTGGCTCCCCGGCCATTGGTCGCATGATACCACGCAAGAGCAAGGAGCGCCGAGGGATTGGAGCGGGTCTCCTTGCTGCGGGTAATCTCATCGCAAAGGGAGGCACCCTTTAACAATCCTTCTATAAATATACCCTGAAGTGCGGCTGGCAGAAGGCCGACAGCCGACATCATTGATGTCCTCCCACCTACCCAGTCCCACATAGGAAATTTTGCCAACCATCCCCCACTTTTTGCTATTTCATAAAGTTTGCTTCCCACTCCTGTTACGGCAACAGCATGCCTCTCAAACGATAGGCCGGCTTTCCGATAGGCTGAAGCAACTTCGAGCATGCCGTTTCTCGTCTCGATTGTGCCGCCGCTCTTGGATATTACAATGGTAAGGGTATTGTCCAGATCATCTCCGATTTCCTCAAGTACCCGGTCTATGCCGTCGGGATCCGTGTTATCAATGAAACAGGGTTTCATCTTGTCCGATTTCGTTCCGAGGGCATCGGCAATGAACTGTGGACCCAGGGCCGAGCCGCCGATACCAATGCTTAATACATGCGTGAAGCGTGCCCGTTTGCGGGGATAGATCTTTCCTGCATGGACGGTGAATGCAAAACCTTTGATCGCCTCGATGGTGTCTTTGATTTCCTGCCGAATCTCTGGCGTCGGCGCCCGGTCAGGGCTGCGAAGCCAGTAGTGACCGACCATGCGGTTTTCGTCGGCGTTGGCAATGGCCCCCGCCTCGAGCGCCTCCATGGCACTGTAAGCCTTCTGTATCTCAGGCTCCATGCGGGCAAGATAGTCGGCGGGAAAATTCATCCTGCTGATGTCGAGCGTAAGGCCTATGGAGGGACAGATACAAAGATATTGTTTGTGCCGTTCCCAGGGGGTTTTGTCGGTCATGATATTGTCCTTAAAGGTACTAGTGGTCAGGGAGCCAAGGATTCCCGTGTTGTTTTCGCTCGAAACTATTAAATCCTCGGTTCCATATAATCAGAATCTGTGACCATCAGTCGAAGGGTCTGTCTTTGCGTCTTATTCTTCATTTCCATACACCGCTCGTATCCTGCGGCCAAGCTCCCGTAATGCGTCGGAGAACTTCATGCCTTTGTCTATAAGCTCACGTACAACCTCGGCCTTGCTCAAGGCCGTGATCACCTCATCGGTCTGATCTACGATCTCGCACTGGTTCTCACCCTTTTCTAGCTGCTGCCGGATACAGGACTCAAGCTGATCAGGCGTATACTTTTCTGCCAGTTTTTTTAATTCCTTGGTGTCCATGGCCAAGTTTAATAATGGAATTATTCTATCATAAAATTTTTGAGAATATGAAAAAGATTCCTTTGCATAGAAGGAATTTAATTATGCCGGGCGCGCATTTGATCCTGTGTTCCAAAAAGATGTTTTTAGACTTTGTGCTTTGTGGTAATATACGCCCATGCAGGAACAGGATACGATCTGCGCGGTATCGACACCGCCGGGCGAAGGCGGGATCGGCATCATCCGGATGAGCGGGAAAGATGCGATCAGCATCGGTGCGAGAGTCTTCACGCCGCGCCACGACAATAATGATTTTACGCGGGCTGCTACCCATACGCTCCACTATGGCCACATCATCGACCCGGGCACGGGGGAAACGGTGGACGAAGTGCTCATAAGTGTGATGCGCGGTCCTGCTACATATACGCGGGAAGACGTCGTCGAGATAAACTGCCATGGTGGCATGATGCCGCTCTGGCGCACCATGGGTCTGCTCATCAATGCAGGGGCGCGGCAGGCCGAGCCCGGAGAGTTCACGAGGCGGGCGTTCCTGCGCGGCAGGATCGATCTTGCCCAGGCAGAAGCTGTGATGGACATCATCAGGGCCAAGACCGATCTTTCGCACCGTGCGGCGAATGAACTGCTCATGGGCGGTTTATCGACAGAGGTCTCAAACCTCCGGGACCGCCTTGTTTCACTTCTCGCTTCGGTGGAGGCGGGAATCGATTTCCCCGAGGAGGACCTCGAGACCGAGTCCGGCACGTCGCTCGCGGATGAGGTATCCGGCATTGTCACGACGATAGAGGGATTGCTCTCGAGCTTTGCGTTCGGACGGATACTTCGCGACGGCTTTGCGACCGCCATTGTCGGCAGACCGAATGTGGGTAAGTCTTCGCTCTTGAACGCGCTGCTCAAACAGAATCGCGCAATCGTTACCGAGATACCCGGTACAACGCGGGATGTGCTTGAGGAATATTTGAACGTCTCCGGCATCCCGATCAGAATTTTGGACACTGCGGGCATCAGGCACACCAATGACACGATTGAGCAGGAGGGTGTCCGCCGGAGCCTTGCGGCAATCGAGTCCGCGGACATCGTGCTCGTGGTCCTCGACGGCTCAGAGAAGCTCAAGGACGAAGACCAGCGGGTATTAAAAGAGGTAGAGGGAAAGAGCGCGATCGCGGTAATCAATAAGTCCGATCTGCCGCGCAAACTGGAGGTCCTTGATCGACCTCGGATGCAGGTCTCTCTGTCGTGCCGCGCCGGTGATGGTTTAGATAGTCTGAAGCGTGCCGTTTCAGATATGGTGAAACAGGGGACAGTCAGAGCCCGAGAACATGCCTGGGCCGTGAACCAGCGGCACAAGGGCGCGCTGGAACAGACAATGATTAGTTTAGAAAAGTCACTTGAATCCATCAACGCCGACCTGTCTCCCGAATTCATCGCCGTTGACTTGCGGGACGCTCTCGACAGCCTAGGCTTGATCATCGGCGCGACATACACAGAGGATATCCTGGAGAGAATATTTAACGAATTCTGCATCGGAAAGTAGGCATGAAAATTTGAATAGGTGATTAGTCACGAATGAACATGGATCGACACGGATAAAAACTTTTTCCTCCGTGTTCTCTATAGTCACTGTGGCGAAATAGTCGGGGGCTGTTTTATGTCCTTGGGGGAAAAATACGACGTAATCATAATCGGCGCAGGTCACGCCGGGTGCGAGGCGGCGCTGGCCGCAGCGCGCATGGGCTGTTCCACGCTCATGCTCACCATGAACCTCGACAGCATCGCGCTTATGTCGTGCAATCCTGCCATCGGCGGGCTCGCAAAGGGGCACCTTGTGAAAGAGATCGACGCCCTGGGCGGTAAGATGGCGAAGATCATTGACCGCACCGGCATTCAGTTCAGGATTCTTAACCGGAGCAAGGGGCCGGCAGTGCGAGGCACGCGTGCGCAAGCGGACAAGCAGAAATACCGGCTCGCTATGAAAGAAACCGTCGAACAGCAGTCGGGACTGGATGTGAAGCAGGGTCTCGTCGAAAAGATTCTCGTTGAGGACAGCAGGATCGTCGGCGTCGAGACGAACATCGGCGTGCAGTACTACTCTTCCGCCGTGATCGTAACTACCGGCACATTTTTGAAGGGCCTCATACATATCGGGCTGGCACATTATCCTTCGGGCAGGGCAGGGGAGTTCCCTTCAGTAGGACTTTCCGGACAGCCTCCGAGACCTCGGCTTCGAGCTTGGCCGTCTCAAGACCGGAACGCCTGCAAGAGTCAATGGAAGGACGATAGATTTTTCCAGAACAAGAGCACAGTACGGTGACAATCCGGCGCCGTTCTTTTCTTTTTCGGAAAAAGAACACCCGCTAAAGCAGTTACCTTGCTATTTAACATATACCGTCCCACTTACGCATCAATATATTAGAAATAATCTTTATCGCTCCCCACTTTATACTGGGATAATAAAAGGCATTGGTCCGCGCTATTGTCCGTCTATCGAAGACAAAGTAATGAGATTCCCGGATCGGGAGCGACACCAGATATTTCTCGAACCAGAAGGTCTTGATACAGAAGAATATTACGTCAATGGCGTGTCCACGAGCCTGCCATATGACGTCCAGCTGCAGTTGTATCGAACCATCCCGGGGCTTGAGGAAGTGGAGATCATGCGGCCTGCGTATGCCATCGAGTACGATTTCGCACCACCAACGCAGATCATGCACACGCTCGAAACCAAGAAAATCTTCGGGCTCTACTTCGCTGGGCAGATCAACGGCACATCGGGTTACGAGGAGGCAGCAGCCCAGGGATTTATGGCGGGAATCAATGCCGCGCTCAAGATCCAGAAGCGGCCGCCGCTCATTCTCAACCGCGCGGAAGCATACATCGGCGTACTGATCGACGATCTCGTGACGAGAGGCACGTCGGAACCATACCGCATGTTCACGTCCCGCGCTGAGTACCGACTCATCCTGCGCGAGGACAACGCGGACTTGCGGCTCAGGGACAAGGGACACGAGATTGGCCTTGTGACTGATGAAGAGTACCGATGTTTTGTAGAGAAGAAAAAAGCGGCGGAACAGGAGATGGTCAGGCTCGGGAAAACATGGGTTAAGCCGACTCTGGAGATTAATGCCGTGCTTACGAATGCGAGGTCCGCGGGTCTTTCGGGGGAGGCATCGTTGGAGCAGTTCCTCAAGCGGCCGGAGCTGCGGTATGAAGATATCGCGAAGATCAGCCCGCCACCCCAACCGCTCGACCCGATAGTCGCGGAACAGGTGGAGATACAGGTGAAATATGATGGCTATATCCAACGCCAGCTCCAGCAGGTGGAGAGGTTTTCATCGCTAGAACAGAAGGACATCCCCACTGACATGGATTATGATGGCGTAACCGGCCTCGGCACAGAGGTGCGCCAGAAGCTCAAGGAGGTGCGGCCCATCTCACTCGGCCAGGCATCACGGATATCAGGCGTGACCCCGGCGGCGATATCGCTTCTCATGGTCGCGCTCGAAAAGAAGAAGAGGGGAAGGGCGTAGAAATTGCGACCTTATAGCTGTCGTGCATACTGCAGAAGCATGAAGAAGACGTTCTTTCTCCATCCGGGAAGAGGATTTAGACGAGAGGAACCCATCAGCAGGACAACAGAGAGGGCATCGTGACGCCGCGAGAAATATTAAGGACAGGCGCAGAAGAGCTTGGCATCGCTCTAACCGTCGAGCGGATCAACGCTTTATTCATATATTTAGCGGAACTGAAAAAGTGGAACCGGAAGATAAACCTTACAGCCATAACAGAAGACCGGGACATGGTGATCAAACATGTTCTCGACTCCCTGTCCTACCTGAAAGGGTTTACGCCAGCACCGGGGCTGCTGCTCCTCGACATGGGATCAGGGGCAGGCTTTCCGGCTCTGCCGCTCAAAATCGCGTTCCCAGAGATTGCCGTCACGCTCGTCGAGTCCGCAAAGAAGAAGGCTTCCTTTCTCCGCCACATCATGAGGACACTGAAGCTTACGGGCGCTGAAATTATTGACAAGAGGACGGGGGAGCTTCCCGGTTCCCTGTGCGCTTTCTTTGACGTAGTCACTGCCCGGGCCTTCGCAGATATGGAAAAAGCTCTTTCATCAGGCGTTCCCTTTCTAAAGGAGGGCGGGCTCATGGTCCTGAGCAGGGGTCCGGAAGAAGCGATTACAGAGCCGGAGCTTGCCAAAGCCGGCTTCTCTCTGAAAAAAAGGATTGAGCAGACCCTGCCACATTCGGATTATAAAAGGGCGATCTGGGTATTCAAAAAGACAGGGTAGATGTTCCACGTGGAACCCTGTAACACTTTGAACTTTTTTGTGCCGCCTAAGAAAAGGCGTCCAACCTATCTGAAGAGTTAAGGAGTCCTGTGGCGCGTAGCCGTTACGGCGTGGAACATGCGTGTGCGGATTGAGGAATAAAAAACGGAAGATCCATAAAATTATAGCTAATGCTGAGAATCATTCATGTTAGAAGGCGCACTTAAAATACCTCCTGAATGGCGGGAGGCTGCCGAAGAAGTCGGCGCCCAAGGCGGGCCTGTGCTGGTCATGGGCGCACCGGGCTCGGGCAAGACCACATTCTGCCTCTACCTCGCCGGGCTGTTCTGCCGGGCCGGCAAGAGAGTGGCATGGATAGACGCCGACCCGGGCCAGCCTTTTATCGGACCGCCCGCCGTCATATCACTCACTCCGTATGCCGAAGCTGCGGACCTGCTGAAGAGAAAGAATACATTCCAATGAGCTTCATCGGCAATACCTCACCCGTCGGCCGCCTGCTCGAGATGATGTCGGGCCTCCAGAAACTGTACACGCTGGCCCAGTCGCTGCAGCCTGACCTTATCCTGATCAATACCTGCGGCCTAGTGAATGGTGGGGCAGCGCGGGAGCTCAAATTCCACGAGATCGACATGATCGCGCCCCGGTATGTGATCGCCCTGCAAAAAGAGAACGAGGTCGACCACCTCCTCTCGCCGCACTCGCATCGGGCTGGACTGCTTATTCAACGGCTTCCTGTATCGCCCGATGCAAAGGTCTCGACCCGCGAGGCGCGTCAAGCTGTGCGGGAACAACGCTTTAAAGAATACTTTCGGGGAGCTGACTTTCATGACATCAACCTGAACGATGTCGGCGTCCATGGTCCGGGCCTGGGAACGGGCGAGAGATTAGGGTTCCGTGACATCAATCGGCTTTCAAAGATCGTCAAAGGCATCGTGATCCATGCGGAGCTGTCCGCTGATAGGCTGTTTCTCATGGTTGAAGGTGAGTATGCTGGCGATGAGCTTTTCACGGCCAAGGAGCAATACAAGGTTCGTGAGGTTGAGGTTCTCAAGCGGTCGGAGATAGACCATCTGCTCGTGGGGCTGAACGATGACCGGAACATCTGCTTCGGCATCGGCATCCTGCGCGCCATCGACCTGAAGGAGCTGGCCATCAGGGTGATCACCCCGGTCCGTGACATATCGCAGGTCCGGAATGTATCGCTGGGTTCCATCCGCGTGAGCCCCGCCGGTGGCGAGCTTGGACAAATATAACAGGAAGTTCTATACCGGAAATTCTACGCATCACCGGATTGCTACACTCTTCAGAGAGGCTGGTCGCTTTTTCCTAGGCGGCACAAAAAAGGTTAAAGCGTTTTGCGGGGTTCCACGTGGAACATTTCTGCGCAAAGTGCGAAAGAGAAAAAAATACGCGATATATGCTGGTTCATGCAGATTTTTTTATATTCATCTTTACTGATTTAACCGTTTCCAAAGTGCCATTTCTGACCTTTTTCCCAATGTTTATCTGTGTTCATCCGCAGTTCTCAGAGAGGTCGCCCAAACCCACCTTTCTCAATTTTTTCTTCCTTTTATCATCATCCTATGGTACAGTAATGACGTTCTGAACCAGCAGTATCGGAGGATATAGGGAAGCATGGGCAGGGTCATAGCAATTGCCAATCAGAAGGGCGGCGTGGGCAAGACCACGACCACCGTGAACATCGCCGCATCGCTTGCTGCAGCCGAAAAAAAGGTGCTGCTCATCGACTCGGACCCCCAGGGCAACTCCACGAGCGGCATGGGGATCGACCGGAACGAGATCATCGGCAGCACCTACGACCTCTTCACCGGCAAGAGGACGCTCGAGGAGATAAAAAAATCAACACATTTTCCCTGGCTCGACGTGGTTCCCGCGAAGATCGACCTGGTGGGCGTCGAAGATCGAGCTCATCCAGATGCATCGCCCGCGAGCGGGTGCTCAAGAAGGCGATCGCACCCTTCCGGAACGATTACGATTACATCTTCATCGACTGCCCGCCGTCGCTCGGCCTGCTGACCGTGAACGCCCTGACCGCGGCCGACGGGGTGCTGATCCCGGTGCAGTGCGAGTACTATGCGCTCGAGGGTCTGTACGGCGCTCATGAACACCATCAAGCTCATCAAGCAGGACCTGAACCCCGACCTCGCCATCGAAGGCGTGCTCCTCACCATGTACGACAGCAGGAACAACCTCGCCGACTCAGGTGGCCGCAGGAAGTGCGCAAGTATTTCGGCGACAAGGTGTACACCACCGTCATTCACCGGAACGTGGCCCTGAGCGAGGCGCCGAGCCACGGCAAGCCCGTGCTGCTGTACGACATCCGGTCCCGTGGCGCGCAGAGCTACCTGGAGCTCGCCAAGGAGGTCATCAGCCATGCAAAAGCAGGCGCTCGGTAAAGGACTCGGCGCGCTCATCCCGGACCTGTCCGTCGCTCGACGATAAGGAGAAGAAGGCGCTCGGCATCAACGAGATCGAGCTGGACAAGATCGTGCCGAACGAGTACCAGCCGCGAAAGGTCTTCAACGATGAAAAGCTGAAAGAGCTCGCCGCCTCGATAAAAGAGCAGGGCGTGATCCAGCCCATCATCGTGCACCGGATCGGGCAGCGAACTATCGGTCTGATCGCCGGTGAACGCCGGTGGCGCGCGTCGCGGCTCGCCGGGCTCAAGACCATTCCGGCGCTCGTCAAGGAAGCGACCAAGCGCGAGCTCATCGAGCAGGCCCTGATCGAGAACATCCAGCGCGAGGACCTGAACCCGCTCGAAGCGGCCGAGGCGTACAAGCGGCTTCAGGACGAGTTCAAGCTGACGCAGGAAGACCTCGCGAAGCGCGTGGGCAAAGAGCGCTCGACGGTCACGAACTTCCTCCGTATCCTCGGCCTTCCCAAGGAGATAAAGCAGGACCTGGCAACAGGCGCTCTCAGCATGGGCCACGCCAAGGCACTCCTGTCCCTTGAGCGCGTGCGCGACCAGATGCAGGCCGCGGTCATGATCGTGAAGAAGGGACTCTCGGTGCGCGAGGCCGAGGCGCTCGCCGCCCGGCTCAAGAATCCGCCAAAGGAAAAAAAGGCAAGGCTGAGCCATGAGCTCAAAGCGGTTGAAGAAAAGCTCAAGAAGTCGCTCGGCACCAAGGTGAGCATCATCGCGAAGGCCAAGGGCGGCAGGATCGTGATCGAGTATTATTCTGCCGAAGAGCTGGACAGAATCATGGACAAGATTGGTTAACCACGAATTAATACGAATAAGAGCAAAAATACATAAGGTGGTATGGAGAAGCGGGGGAGAGGGTGAAACAGCCATTGTGTTCTGGTTCGAATCCTCATCTTTCCATGCTCTCCCTTTCTCTTTTAAATTATTCGGGTGAATTGATCCGTGGCCATTTGCGGACATAGATTTTGAAATCATGTGGAGGAGGATGCATTCATGTTGAAAAAAGGTTCAGGCTCACCAGAGCAGGCGGAGATCACGGCATTCCTGGGCAAGGGCACGGAGTTCAAGGGCGTGCTCAGTTTCGAGGGCACCATCCGCGTTGACGGCAAGGTGGAGGGAGAGGTCATTTCCAAGGACACGCTCATCGCCGGCGACGGCGCATTCCTCCAGGGCGAGATCACCGTAGGTACGATCATCTCGAGCGGCAAGATCGTCGGCAACATCAACGCGAGCCAGAAGGTGCACATCCTTGCACCGGGCATTGTCCAGGGAAATATCAAGACGCCCAAGCTCATCATCGAAGAAGGCGTCACCTTTGACGGCAAGTGCGAGATGGCAGGTGAGAAGAAGGCCACTGAGCAGAAGGTCGTGTCGCTGACGGAGCGGTAGCTACTTTTCACCCAGCCACGCATTACCGCGGATAGACAAACAGAAGGAGAAACGGGAGGCGGGAGAATGGGAGAGGGGCCGTTGCATTTCAATTTTCCCTCCCTGTTTCACCAAGCGCTCTAGTTCTCCTTAATTAATTTTTTTCAGAACAACATATTAACAAGATAAATATGATCCTCTTTCATCTCTACCGCACCCCCGCGCTCTCAGCCTACCAGACCGCCGGCCTGCTCGCGACCGCACAGGCAAAAGGTCTCTCCCGCAATTACGCGGGATCGAGACCGAGTTCTGCTTCAATGTTGCCGCCGACAGCCCACTCACGCGGGACGAAATGACGCCTGCTTCGGTGGCTCCTGGCCGAGACCTTCGAGCCGGGAAATTTCTCCGACAAGAGCTTCGTAGCTCGTCCTGCGCTCCACATTTCTCGTTCATTGATTTTTGAAGTCGGTCCCCGCATGAACTTCACGACAGCCTGGTCAACGAACGCGGTCTCGGTCTGCCATGCTTGCGGCCTCGGAAAGATCACAAGAATTGAACGTTCCCGTCGATACCGCCTAGAGCTCGCCGATCAAGGGGTCATGAGCCAAACGCAACGAGCTTCTTTCCTCTGGCTCGTCCACGACCGCATGACCGAGTGCCCATATCCGAAACCGCTCACAACCTTTGAGACCGGCATCAAACCCGAACCGGTGCGCATCATCCCGCTCATGGAGCAGGGAAGGCCGCGCTCGAAAAGATCAACCGTGAAATGGGCCTGGGGCTCGATGATTGGGATCTGGATTATTACACCAATCTGTTCAAGAACGACATCAAACGCAACCCCACGAACGTGGAGTGCTTCGACCTGTCGCAGTCGAACAGCGAACACTCGCGCCACTGGTTCTTCCGCGGCAGGCTCATCGTCGACGGGAAGGAAGTCCCCGAGACCTTGATGAAGATCGTGAAGGCAACCTACGAAGCGAACCGAAACAACAGCGTCATCGCCTTCAGCGACAATTCGAGCGCAATCAAGGGCTACGACATCACTACCCTCATTCCGAAGGATCCCGCCAAACCGTCTGCCATTCAAAGAATCACGGCGAATTCACAATATCATCTTCACGGCCGAGACGCACAACTTCCCCTCCGGCGTCGCGCCGTTCCCGGGCGCCGAGACCGGCACCGGCGGCCGCATCCGCGACGTGCAGGCAACCGGCACCGGCGGCCTCGTGGTCGCGGGCACGGCAGCCTACTGCGTGGGCAACCTCCGCATCCCCGGCTACGAGCTTCCCTGGGAAGATGCGTCCTATTCATATCCCGCATAACCTCGCATCGCCGCTCCAGATCGAGATCGAGGCGAGCAACGGCGCTTCGGACTACGGCAACAAGTTCGGCGAACCGGTGATCCAGGGTTTCACGCGCTCCTTCGGTCTCCGGCTGCCCGACGGCGAGCGCCGGGAATGGATCAAGCCGATCATGTTCAGCGGCGGCATCGGCCAGATGGACAGCCGCCATACCGAGAAGGCAGTCGCACGGAAGGGAATGCTCGTGGTCAAGATCGGCGGCCCGGCCTACCGCATCGGCATGGGCGGCGGCGCGGCCTCGTCCATGATCCAGGGTGAGAACATCGCCGAGCTCGACTTCAACGCGGTGCAGCGCGGCGACGCCGAGATGGAGCAGAAGCTGAACCGCGTGATCCGCGCCTGCGTGGAGCTCGGGGAGAAGAACCCGATCCAGAGCATCCACGACCAGGGCGCGGGCGGCAACTGCAACGTGGTGAAGGAGATCGTGCACCCGGCGGGCGCGAGGATCGAGATCACGGAAGATCCAGGTCGGCGACAACACGCTCTCGGTGCTCGAGATCTGGGGCGCCGAGTACCAGGAGCAGAACGCGCTCCTGCTCGAAACCGGAACACGAAGCGTCGTTCCGCTCGCTCTGCGAGCGCGAGAAGGTGCCTGTTGCCGTCATCGGCACGGTCACCGGCGACGGCTACATCGTGCTCTACGACGAGATCGACAATTCGACACCGGAGAACCTCGAGCTCGCCAAGGTGCTCGGCGACATGCCGCAGAAGATCTTCACGCTCGACCGAAAGAAGACCGCGCTCAAACCGCTCAAACTTCCCAAGGACCTTACCGTACGCAAAGCCCTCGACCGCGTGCTGCGACTTCTCTCGGTCGGCTCCAAACGCTTCCTCACGAACAAGGTCGACCGCTCGGTCACCGGCCTGATCGCGCGCCAGCAGTGCGCGGCCCGCTCCAGCTTACGGTCTCGGACGTTGCCGTGATCGCCCAGTCCCACTTCGGCCTGACCGGCGCCGCCATCTCCATCGGCGAGCAGCCGGTAAAGGAGCTGATCGATCCCGCGGCCATGGCGCGGATGAGCGTGGGCGAAGCGCTCACGAACATCGTCTGGGCAGAGGTAAGCGCGCTCGGCGACATCCGCTGCTCGGCAAACTGGATGTGGGCGCCGAAGCTCCCGGGCGAGGGCAGCCGGCTCTATGACGCTGCCGTTGCCATGCGCGACATGATGATCGAGCTCGGCATGGCCGATCGACGGCGGCAAGGACAGCCTTTCCATGGCCGCCAGGGTCACGAACCCCGACGGCACGATCAGAGACCGTGAAGTCGCCCGGCACGCTCGTCATCTCGGCCTACGTCACCTGCCCTGACATCACCAAGACCGTGACGCCGGACCTCAAGGCGCCGGGAAGAGGCAAGCTCCTGTTCATCGATCTCGCGCGCGGAAAGAACCGTCTCGGCGGCTCTGCCCTTGCCCAGGTCTTCGGCCAGGTGGGCGATGAGTCGCCAGACATCGACGATCCCGAGCTTCTCAAGCAGAGCGTTCAACGCGGTCCAGAAACTGTATCAGACAAGGGCTGATCCTCGTCGGGCCATGACCGCTCCGACGGCGGACTTATCACCACGCTGCTCGAGATGGCCTTTGCCGGAAACTGCGGCATTGAGGTCAACCTCCCATCTGAAATCACCGCAGGTAAGGACCCGATCTCGGTACTGTTCTCCGAGGAGGCCGGTCTCGTGATCGAATATCTTCCGGAGAACGAAGTCCGCGATCTGCCAGGTCCTGAACAAGGCAGCTGTGCCGAATTGGGTCATACGGAAATTCAAGCGTTGACAAACGAATCAAGGTCATCCATCAGCTGGAAGAATGTCCTCGATGAAGACATGCGCGTGCTCCGGGACATCTGGGAGGAGACGAGTCATCAGCTCGACCTGCTGCAGCGAAACCCCGGGAACATCCGCGAAGAGCGAAAGAACATCTATGACCGCAAAGGGACCGTCCTTTGTCATTCCCTTCACCCCAAAACCAACAACTCCTGCAACTCCTCCAGCGCGATAGACAAGCCCAAGGTCGCGGTCATCCGCGAAGAGGGGAGCAACGGCGACCGCGAGATGGTCTCGGCCTTCTACCTTGCTGGTTTCGAGCCCTGGGACGTGACCATGACCGACCTGCTCGAGGGTCGCATCACGCTCGACCAGTTCCGCGGTGTGGTCTTCGTCGGCGGGATTCAGCTACGCCGACGTGCTCGATTCGGCAAAAGGCTGGGCTGCGTCCATCCGGTTCAACAAAAAGGTCTGGGACCAGTTCGAGCAATTCTACTCACCGGCCCGACACCTTCAGCCTCGGCGTGTGCAACGGCTGTCAGCTCATGGCGCTCTTGGGCTGGGTGCCGTGGCGCGGTATCGCGGACGAGCTCCAGCCGCGCTTCATTCACAACCAGTCCGGCCGCTTCGAGTCCCGCTTCTCGACGGTGAAGATCTTAAAGAGCCCCTCGATCATGCTCAGGGGCATGGAAAACTCCGTGCTCGGCATCTGGGTGGCCCACGGCGAGGGCCTGGCGTACTTCCCGGACAAGAACATTTTTAACGAGGCCGAATACGGTCTCGCGCCGATCCGCTACGTGGACGACGATGGCACAGATCACCGAAGCCTATCCCTTCAATCCCAACGGCTCGCCCGCCGGCATCGCGGGCCTCTGTTCTCCCGACGGCCGCCACCTCGCCATGATGCCGCACCCCGAGCGTACTGTGCTCACCTGGCAGTGGGGATGGCTGCCCGAAGATCTCAAGAAATCGCTCCCCGCTTCTCCCTGGCTCAGGATGTTCCAGAATGCCCGGGAGTGGTGTGAAAAGTCCTCGCGAGCAATTTGACGCCGAACACGCGTTACACAGTAAGCATAACGGGTCTTACTAATGATGCTGACCTCAAGGCTTACAGTAATAACACGTTCACGAATCCCGTGACCTGTTTACCTAATAGAAATAATACTGGCTTTGCAGGTACGACACATGAGGATTGTTCGATATTTGTCTCGGGCGGAACTTTGTATTTCTCCGCTAGCGCAGGCTTCGGCAATGTGAACGGTGCTGGGTTTGTTAATCTTGTAAAACTCGGGCCATAGGGACGTGGCGGATAGCAACCAATGACGGAAGAGCTCTCAGGTTGCTCAATCAAGCGATACGACGAAACTCCCCGGATATCCCTGCCCGGAAAAGCTCGTCTCCGCCGCCTCTGCTGACTTCAACGATGTATGCCTGCCTGCATAGACACGATAAAATAATTCCCCATAAACCATTGCAGGATGAATTTCGGAGAACCCGACAGCCTTCTTCATCTCCTCAGAGAGCCTCACTGCATTCTGGTAGTCCTTAAAAGCGCCCACCTGAACAGTATAGTTTCCAGCGTCATAGTTAACCTGGCTTGAATATTCCTCGCGACCTGCCGGGCCACTAACCCGGTAGCCTAGCGCCTCGATCCGAACAGGCGCGGTGCCGGCGACATCGACGCCCAGCTTTTTCGCCGCGCCATAGGAGAGGTCGATGATTCTGCCTTTTACGAAGGGCCCCCGATCATTGACACGTACGATTGCCTCCCGCCCGTTGTCCTTATTGTATACCTTCACGTACACGCCAAGTGGCAGGGTCTTGTGCGCCGCTGTCATTGCGTTCATATCATAGATCTCGCCGTTGCTCGTGTTCTTTCCGTGAAAATCCTTTCCATACCAGCTTGCGACCCCTGTCTGGACGAACCCCTCATGGCTTTCAAGCGGCTCATACCGCTGACCATATACCACGTATGGTCTCTGCGACGCCTTGGTTCCGGGCCGCGTGGGTTCCGGAGGTCTGGCAACATTCGTCCGTTTCGTCCCGCAGGCGGAAAGTACCAGCGTACAACACAGAAGCAAAATAATACGTCTGACCATCCTTACCGTACCCATTTGAACCCGCATCTATGCACGGCACATATTGCCGGAACGAAATTACTCATAATCTTCGCAAGCGGTGATATAATACAAACTATCGCTTCTGAGAGCAATAAGAAAATCAGGTTCTTTTTGACGAAAAACACTGCAAAAAAGGATGTAGGTGCGCACTATGAATAGGACCATCAAGCCCCGGGACCTCAGGTCTATGCTCGAATCACGTCAGGAGGTCACCATTCTCGATGTCCGGAGGAAAGCAGATTATGATGCGGACCATGGGGTTCTCCCCGATGCCGAGTGGCGCGACCCGGAAAAAGTGGAAGCGTGGAGCATGGACCTGCCGAAGGACAAAGAAATCGTGATCTACTGTGCGCGCGGCGGTTCGGTGAGCAATATGGTCCTTGACCAGCTCTTGAGCAAGAACATCCAGGCGCAATATATCGAAGGCGGCATTGCAGCCTGGAAAGAAGCCGGGGGCAAAATCATAGAAAAGCCTTCTCGGTGAAGCTTGAGGTAACCATGAGCAATAGCGATAAGGGTGCTCCGACACCGCTCAAGGTGTATCGTCTGGTCCGCCCGTCTGCCGGGCAGGACTCCCCGCTACCGGATGAACTCCTCGTCAAATTCCGCATCTATCTGCCCGACCGTCCCGGCTCTCTGGCCGGCTTCGCCACGGCCATCGCCTATGTCGGCGGGAACATCTCGTTCTTTCACTATGACCGTTCAACGGACAGCAGCCGTGTTGCCGTTGAGGTGCAGCTCGAAGGAGAAAACAGCCTCAGCGTACTCCTGCAATCCCTTCACGAGAACCAGTACGGGTTCGAGATCGTGCGGGGCGGACCGGACGAGGTGCTGGTCACAGCTGTTGAAAGCATTCTCGAAATTAAGGTCCGGCTGGTCAACAGGCCCGGTTCCCTCGCCTCTTTTGCCCGGCTCCTCGCCGAGCACGACGCAAACGTCATCTACATGCTTTACGACGAAGACATCGACCCCGACTCTGCGGACATCGTTATGGCCACTGCGAACCCGCAGGAGGTCAACGCGCTCCTGCAGGCCGTTAATGAAGACGGATATCACTACCGCGTCGTGTACCGCGGCAGCAACGAGCAGGAGGCTGCGCATATCATCGGTCTCAAGATGGTCGAGAAGTTCTTCCTCCGCCTCAAAAAGCTCCTCCCATCGAGCGATGTGGCGGAGATCAAATCCCTCGTGGAGTCATCACGGGAGCTGTACCAGGATCTGGTACACTTCGCTGCCGAAGCCGGAAACAACCTTGAGGCAGGCGATGTGTTCGAGACGGTTCTTTCCTTCGCGTCGCGCACGAGGAGCCGGACCGGAGAAAAATTCTCGGCAACGGCGATGCTGCCGCTGCGCTTTCACAACTGGGTGACGCTCCACGGTTTCCGGCTGCCGTCGAGCGAGAACTTCTATCTGCTACGCGACGGCGACGACCTGACCATGATCGACGCCGGCCACGGAATATATTACGAGGACATCAAGCGGCTGATCAGGAATCTGGGGATGGACCCGGCATGGGTAAGAAGGATCTACGTCACCCATCCCGATACGGACCACGCCGGCACGTCCGGATACTTCGAACAGGAATTCGGGACTGCGGTCTTTATGCACCCGGGCAGCGCCGATGTCATCAAGCACATGAATCGGGCGCACGGGATCTCAGGCAGCCTCCTGAACCTGAACAAGTACTACACCCGGCTTTCGAGCAGATTTACGGAGTGCCGGTTCCCCTCCCGGCCGCACCATTTCTCCACCAACGATCGAGAAGAGACAGGCTCATTCTGGATCATCGACACCTTTAAGGTCGGCCCGCTCCTGTTCGAGGTGCTCGAAAGCCACGGCGGTCATACGCCCGGGCTGGTCTTTTACCTGAACCGGGAATTCGGCCTGCTCTTCACCTCGGACTTTCTCCTGAACGTGCGGAGCCTCTCGCCCGAGGAGAAAGAACACCTGGGTATCTACCGGTATCTGCTCACGAGCCCGAACAGCGATTCCCGGGTGTATAAAGAAGAGACTGCGGCATTGAAGGAAATGATGTTATCTCTTGACCTAGAATTGAGGGCTCACGGCAGGCAAGGTTACATTTTCCCGGGTCACGGCGATTATTATCCTGTTTCGGGCCTGATAGAGAAGTGACCAGGCGCTTCGCGTTACAGAGTCGTCCGTATCGCGTCGATCCCGTTGTTGTAATGATCCCGCCCTGGATGAATCCGGGCGATCAGGTGGGGAGAAAAAATTTTTTCCTGCGCTATCTCCGACCCGATATATCCGAGTTTCTTTAAAACCGTAACGAACTTCATTGTCGACTTTATGTAGCCTTCGGTAAGCTGGGCGCAGTACTTTGGGGAAAGCATGAGCGTGTCCAGAACAAAGCGCTCATCAACGATGCCGACGTAATCAGCAATTAACCGCGCCGCGTCAGCCGGACGTCTCCTGATGAATTCCGTTGCTTCCTCATGGAGTTCGAGAAACTTCTCTACCGTCGTTGTTTCCCGTGTTAAATATCCGGTGTCCACGACAATCCCATAGCTTGGGTTATCTGGCCAGAGCCTTGACGGCGGATAGAGCACCCTGCCGCCGGCGAAGCGCTTGATCGCGACAGCGAGGGCGGGCGTGCCCATGGCTGCAGATACGTCGTCTTTGACCACAGCCTCGGTCACCAGATCCGCCCAGGGATAGTTGATAATCTCGATCTCCCGCGCGAAGCCGAATCGTTCAATGCAGTCAAATAAGATAACGTCGTGGATGGAACCCTTTCCGGGCACGCCGATCCTGCGCCCCCGGAACTGCCTCAGGATCATCCCCAGGTCCTCGGTTTCGGGAAATCCTGTCCACTTCGCTTTCCCCGCCATGACCGTACCTTCCACATGACCGCCTGCCACGCAGGTGACCTCGATCCCCTGGTCTATGCCGATGATAGCGGGCGGTAGCCCGATGTACGCCATATCAAGTTCGCCCCTGCCGAAGGCCTTCATGATCGCCGGACCGGTACCCATGAGCTTCCATTCTATCTCTGCGCCAACTCGAGAATCCGTGTCGCCTTAGCCATCAACAGGATCGCAGTGTGGTAGAAGGTCGATAGATGTCCAATCCGGATTTTCATTGGTTATGCTGCTCCTCGCAGATAGAGTGCCGGTACTTGTAAACATAATAATCGCCAAGACCGTCGGAGTCAAGTACCGTGAAACGGCAGCTTTCCTGTTGATGGAGCAGGTGCAGTGTGTTAAGATAATGATGTATGAAGATCATGATCGACAGGGACAGTTCAGAGTTATTAAGAGCACTCGATGTTCTGAGCATGCCTGCCTTCATTGTCGACAAAGAATGGACCATCCTTTCCTGCAATGACAATGTGCACGCGTTCTTCGATTACGATCGCGTTGAGGTTATCGGTCGGAATCTCGATAAATTCATATCCCTTGACAATCTTCTCCGGGAGCGCGAATCCACCGCCCTTTCTCCATCCGCAAACGCCGCGACCGCGGGAGAAGCCTCATCGTCCCTTCGCTCCTTTTGTTTCCCCAAGAACGGCAGTCCCATGGCGTCCCGGATAGCTGTTATCCCGAGGAGAAACCATCGTCCGGACAGGATGATCATCGCAGTCCGTGACGCGCCAGGCCAAAAGGCCGCGCTCGCCGAAACCGGTTCCAAGCTATACCGTGAGAGTTCTACGCAAGGTGAGCTGATCAACGAGCTGAGCAGCATCATCAATTCCAGCCTGAGCATCGGGACCATCTTCCGCATGGTCGTCTCCGAGCTGCGGAAGATCATCGACTACAGCAGGGCAAGCCTGCTGCTCTATAATGAAAAGGACGACAATCTCCTGATCTTCGCCCTGGACACGGAGATGAAGACAGTGATGAAAAAAGGCGTGAAGGCCCCGATCGAGGGCACCAGCGCCGGCTGGGTCGTGCGGAACAACAAGCCCTGGATCAGCTACGATCTGAACGACACGGCTTTCCCCCTGGACAGGAAGCTGCTGCGCGAGGGCATCCGTTCGACGATCAGCATCCCCCTGTTCCACGACCGCATGCTCGGCGTGTTCAATTTCGACAGCACCGAGCCCGTCGCAGTACTCGGAGAAGGACCTCGATGATTCTGCTCCCCGTGGCCAAGCATATCGCCGTCGCCCTCGAGAACGCGCTCCTGTTCGAAGAGATCTCGAAGGAGAAGAAGGAGTGGGAGCGGACCTTCGACGCCATCACCGACATGGTCTGGATCGAGGACGGCAGACAGCAGGTGATCCGCGCGAACCACACCCTGCTTGATGACGAACGGGCTATTCCAAGACGGAGATCACGGACAAGCACTGCGCGGAACTCCTCGAGAGGATCGGGATCACGCTGACCGGCGGCTGTCTCTGTTCCGAGACACTCTCGTGCAAGAGGCCGTCCTTCCAGGAGCTGAAAAACGGCATCGGCAGCATCTTCCATTTCTGGGCCTATCCGCTCATCGACGAGGAGGGCAGGCTCTATGCCATCGTCCACTACCTCAAGGACGTGACGGCGCAGAAGCGGCTCGAACAGCAGCTCATCCGGTCGGACAAACTCGCCTCCCTGGGCACGCTCGTGGCGGGCATCGCCCACGAGATCAACAATCCCCTCGGGATCATCGCGGGCTACTCCGAGGCGCTCCTCGACCGGGCCCGCGACAAGTCGCTTACCGGCATCCGGGAGTTCGAGGACTTTCCCGAGTATCTCAAGACGATCCACAACGAGATCTTCCGGTGCAAGAGCAATCCTCAAGAGCCTGCTCGAGTTCGCGCGGCCGTCCGGCGGCACCTTCCGCGAGATCGACATCAACGAGCTCATCAAGGAAGTGCTCCTCCTGCTCCAGCACCGGACAGCGCGACTCAAGCACACGCATCGAACTCAATCTGAACCGCGATGTCCCGAAGATCTACGCCGACGCAGGCAGCCTCAGACAGCTCCTGATGAACCTCCTGCTGAACGCCATCTACTTCACGCCCGAGGGCGGAAGCATCTTCATCAAGACCGAACCGGACGATACCTCACAGGAACAGGGAGTCAAGGGGTGTCAGAGCCGGATCCGGCTGTCCGTCAGGGACACGGGCACAGGGATCCCCGGCGGACCTCATCGACAAGATCTTCGACCCCTTCTTCACCACCAAGCCCGTTGGCGAAGGTACCGGACTTGGCCTCACGATCTGTCACAAGATCGTGGAAGAGCACGGCGGCACTATCGATGTGGAAAGCGAACCCGGAAAGGGCGCGACCTTCATCATCACTCTGCCGACGATCTTATGCAGGGATTAAAAAAAGAATAACGCAAACCAGACGCAAAGTACGCGAAGGCTTTCAAGATCTTTAATACTAAAAGTTTAAAGATTCTCCTGGCGTCTTAGCTGCAAATAATATTTCGTTATGATCAACATACTCGTCGTCGATGACGAAGAGCCGTTCAGAAGGCTCCTGAAGAAAGAGCTTACCCGCAAAGGTTATGCCGTCGAGGTTGCGCCCGACGGCAGCGAGGCCCTGCGCCTCCTGTCAAGACAAATCTTTCGACGTGATCCTTCTCGACGTTGTCATGCCCGGCATTGACGGCATATCACTCATGAAAAAGCTGAAGGAAGACTCGGGAGCTCCGGCGATCATCGTCCTCACGGGCAAGGCCACGGTCGAGACGGCGGTCGAGGCCATGAAGAACGGGGCCTACGACTACCTCACCAAGCCGTACAAGCTCGACGAACTGGTGATCGTCATCGATCGGGCGTACGAATACAGCCGACTAAGCGTCAAGAGCAAGCTGCTGGAGCAGGAGCTGGTCCGGAAAGAGTCTCCGTTCGAATTCATCGGCAGAGCCAGACAGCTCCGGACATCCTCGCGCTTATCCAGAAGGTTGCGCCCACGGACTCACCGGTGTTCATCCAGGGCGAAAGCGGCACAGGCAAGGAACTCGTGGCGAACACCGTCTGGCACTTACAGCACGCGGAAGGACGCGCCGTTCATCGCCCTGAACTGCGCCTCCCTGTCGGAGAACCTCATCGAGTCCGAGATCTTCGGCCACGAGAAGGGCGCCTTCACCAGCGCCTATCAGATGAAGCACGGCCTTGTCGAAGTGGCGGACAAGGGAACGCTCTTCCTTGACGAGATCGGCGAGATGCCCATCGGACTCCAGGCAAAGCTTCTGCGGTTCCTCGATTCCGGCGAGTTCCGGCGGGTGGGCGGGAACAAAACTCTCGCGCGTGGATGTGCGCATGATCGCCGCCACGAACAAGGACCTCACGGGCATGATCAAGACAGGAAAATTCCGGGAAGACCTGTACTACCGTCTGAACGTGATCAACCTCACCATCCCTGCCGCTCCGGGAACGAAAAGAGGACATCGCCGAGCTTTCGCGGCATTTTCTGAAGAAGTATGCGAAGAAGTTGTCCAAAGCCATTACGGATTTCACACCTGAGGCGCTTGCGAGCTGCTGGCTGGGTATCACTGGCCGGGAAATGTGCGAGAACTCGAGAACGTGATCGAGCGGGCAGTGATTCTCTGCGAATCCGATCAGCATCGGGGCCGAGGACCTCTCCATCCCATCCTCTGCAACCGTCGCGGAACTCGGCACCAACCCGTCCCTCGAAGAGATGGAGAAGAGACTATATCCTCAGGGTCCTGAAAGAAGCCGGCAACAACCAGTCAAAGGCGAGCCAGCTCCTCGGCATCGACCGGAAGACCCTTTATCTCAAACTAAAAAAATACGGGATCAGCTAATTGCGCTCCGAAAGGCCTCTTGCTTCAATCCCTCGCCTATGATCACAATTCTGCTGTCCTCAATATCCCTCTCAAAGGGAGCGCTGTCCACTTTTCCAAAGACAATATCGAATCGATACGGACCTTTCTCTGTCTGAACCAGAGCCTTTGCCCTCACCACGGTTCCGTACTTTCCCCGAGCCAATTCATTTAACAGTTTATCAAAGGAAGTGAAATCCACGTCCTTCTTCAGTCTGATTGTCATAGTACTAAAATTGAAATGAGCATGACGGCTTCTCTGGTCTCTTGCTATACGTGGTATCTCGGTCATGGGTTCCCTGATTTCAGCATTCACGGTGCGGAACAGGACTGCCCGGGGGTTGATGGATTCGATGCGGTTGATCGCCTCGACGGTCATCTCTTCCCTTGCAAGGTCCGTCTTGTTGACCAGGATGACGTCGGCGCACGTGATCTGGTCCTCGAAAAAGCTGCCATACATCCCTGAATCGTAGAGTTCCGTGAATTCCGTGGCATCGATGATGCCGACCACGCTTGCCAAGCCGGCACCAGCGCTCGCGAGTGCTTCGAGTACGCCGGAGGGTGATGCCACGCCGCTCGGCTCGATCAACAGGTGTTCCGGTGAGAACTCTTTGGCAATCTTCTGAATCGTCGTGATCAAATCGAATTTGAGCGTACAGCATACGCATCCGCTCGGCAGCTCGACGGATTCTATGCCGCTTGCGGAAAAGATCTCCCCGTCGATACCGGCCGTGCCGAAGTCATTCACCAGCACCACGGCCGTTTCTGTCATGCCTCTCACGAAGTTCCTGATGAACGTCGTCTTCCCTGACCCCAATAAGCCGCACACCACCGTTGTCTTCATATGATCAGCCCTTTTCCATAACTCGAATTCTTCCCACAACAGGCAACGCGCGATGGACCAATATCAAGGTACAACCGATGCGCGAAGGTCCTAAAGGTTGATGGCGGTTGAAACCATGGATTCAAGAACTTCTTCGCGTTCTTTGCGTCCTCGCAGGAAATAGTGTTTCTTGCCTTAGAATACTGCAATGAAGATGCCAGCGCACGGGACCGTGCCACAACGATAGAGACATGCCCTTCAAAAAGAGGGATAATATGTTTAAGGAAACGGCCATGAATATCAGCGACAAATTTAAAAAGCGAGGGCAGGGGATATCCCTCGAATTTTTCCCACCCAAGTCCTCGGAGGGGAAAGATGCCTTCATGAATGTAGTGAATGAGCTGAAGGCCTTTGACCCCCTCTACGTATCCGTGACCTATGGAGCAGGCGGAACGACTCAGGACCGGACGCTCAACACCCTCAAATGGATCAAAAAAGAAACGGACCTGACGGTGATGTCGCACCTTACCTGTATTGGTGCGACGAAGATGTCAATGAGTGCACTCCTGAAGGAATATCAGGGCAGCGGAATCGATAACATCTTAGCCCTGCGCGGCGATCCACCGATGAACCGGCCTGACTTCGACCCATCCCAGGGCGAGTTCAAATACGCCCGGAACCTTGTTGATTTCGTCAAGAAATATGATTATTTCTCCATCGCCGTGGCTGTGTATCCCGAAGGACACGCTCAGTCGCCGAGCATCGAGAAGGATATGGAATATACGAAGCAAAAGATCGACGCGGGGGCGGACTTCGGGATCACCCAGATGTTCTTCGACAATAGCTACTACTACGACTTCCTCGACCGAGCTGCGAAGATCGGCATCACGATTCCCATTCTGCCGGGCATCATGCCAATCGTCGACTGCAAAAAGATCGTACAGCTTGCTGAGTTCTGCAATACTTCAGTACCGAAGGAAATTCTGGACAGAATGGAGCCTGTTATGGACATGCCCGAGGAGACGCGGAAGCTGGGAGTCGAATACGCGGTGAAACAGTGCGAGGACCTGATAAATAACGGCGTAAACTACCTCCACTTTTACACCATGAACCGCTCCGATTCAGTAAGTGAGATACTGAAAGCACTTCGAACAGAAAGGCGATAGATGAAAGAACAATGCCCTCATCGCCTCCCTAGGGGTGAGGAAAAATGCCACAGACGATGGGGAATTTTTCACCTATTTTACAATTGAAGATAATCTCAATCTATAAATTTAAGCTTCGCGTGCAGTGTCGTCATGCCTACAATCTTGATAATTGAACATGCATCTCAGGCGTTCAGTGCAAGAAGGCGGACAGGATACCTCCGAATTTCCGGTGATTTCAGTCTCGCGCAGACTGCCAGCATCCAGCCCTGCGTGATTCTCTGCTAATGCGGGACAAGCGTCAGCAATGCTGATTGCCGCTTCAACAGCCCATTTTTGGGTCTGGCATCGCAAATGCAGATATTCTTCTGTCATGAAAGAAATTATTCTCTGCTCCTCCAATCCCATATTGATCAAAAACCTCTACTGCATTCTGAGAGACGAAGGGTACAACGTGGAAACCGTCGAACACCCCGCCCTTGCTGTCCAGAAGGTTATGCTCAGGCAGTATGACTTCATTATCGTTGATTCGGAACCCTTTGGTCTTTCTGCGGAGGACGCGGTGCAGATCATCAAGACCGTTGTGCCCAGCATGCCTGTCCTTTTTGTAGGGAAAAACTGCGGCAAGGAATATACGCAGGCCGTTGAAACACCCGTCGACCTCGAGGAGTTCAAGCGAACTATCCATGTTATGTCAGTCTGAGTACGTGATATCTCATTATGCGAAGGGAGATGCTATGAAACCGAAAGAAGTGATTCTCAAGGCATTCGAAGGGGGCAAGCCGGACAGGCTTCCGGTGACCCTGTTCGGCGCAGGCATGTGGAGTATCAAGGGCTGGGGCACATCGTTCGAGGCTCTTTCACGGGACGCGGACAAGATGACCTCCATGCTCGTCGACATGAGCGGGAAGCTCCAGTGTGACATCGTCTATCCGGGCTCGGGCTACAACAACTTTCACGCGTCGGCTCTGGGTGGAAAGATCAAGTGGCGGGAGATCGGCGCTCCTGACCTGGAGAACCATTTCGTCTCCTCCGAGGAGGACCTCGCGAAGCTCAGAGATCAGCGACCTCGACAAGGACGAGGTCATCAACGACCGTCAAAAAGTCCCTGCGCCAGACCAAGGCGAAGATCGGCGACACCTACGCTGTGACGATGACGGCCTGGGGCCCTTTCACCCTCGGCGCGCGGCTGGTGGGCGAAGAGGCGATGATGAAGGCCACGTTCAAGAAGCCGGCCTTCGTCGAGAAGGTCGTGGATTTCGCCACGGACCTACTGATCCATCTCTACGAGCCCATCGTCGCGGACAAGACGCTCGAGGTCATCAGCCTCGCGGACCCCACGGCGTCGGGCGACCTCATTTCCAGGAAACAGTTCGAGAAGTTCGCCGTGCCCTATCTCAAGAAGTTCACCGACTGGGCGAAGGTCCAAGGGCGTCCATACCTGGTGCACATCTGCGGCAACACGACGGACCGGCTGGACCTGTTCCCGCTTACCGGCGCCAGCTGCATCAGCCTCGATCACAAGACGGACATCGCCAAGGCCAAGGAGACGCTCCACGGCAAGATGTGCTTCGGCGGGAACGTGGACCCCGTAAAGATCATGCTGAACGGCACGGTCCAGGACGTGGAGAACGCCTGCAAGGAGATCATCAAGGCCGCCGGCACCGACGGCGGCTTCGTTCTCATGCCGGGGTGCGACATACCCCCGACCGTTCCGTACGAGAATATCCAGAAGTTCATCCAGGTGGCGCAGGAATGGAAACTATGAACAAAGGAGGTGAACCGGTACCAGGTGTCGTGAGAGGAGGTTCTTAAAGTGGGTATTTTTGACGAGTTGAAAAAACTGTTTTCCCGGGCACAGAACGCGTCCGGGCAAGGGGAGGAAAAAATGGCTGACAAGAAGATGACAGTGGAAGAAGTGAACGAGTACATGAAGAAGCAGTGCGGGTTTCGTGCCGAGAATGTTCCAGATCATCAACACCGTGACGCCGGAACCGGGCAGGACCTTCGCCGATTTCTACGCCAGCATCTTCGGCGACGGAGCCCTTTCCCGCAAGGTGAAAGAGCTGATGTTCATGTCCGGCGGAGTGGGCTACTGCTCGCCTCGCTGCATTATCCACGTGATCCCCGCGATCAATGCGGGCGCGACCACGGGAGAGATTTTCGAAGCGGCGTCGGTCGGCATGATCCTCGCGGGCTTTGTGCCCGGCGGGCCCGGCATTCCCTACGCCTTCGAGTACGCCTTGAAGTGCCTCGACATCGAGGCGAAGTACCGCAAGGGCGAGAAGTGGGAATACCTGCCGCAGCCGAAGTTCGACCATGGTGTGTTTTAAATTCATTGATGGGGGAGCGTCAAAAACTCCCCCGATTCTGACTCATACATTCATTCTTAAGCGATAGCGACTTACAAATTTACTTTTGGGATAAAAAGCAAGAAAGACCTCCAAGCACTATCACGAATGACACGAATGGGAAGATTTACACGCACAAATTCCAGAGTTTCATGCTAGCTATTCGTATAACTCGTGCAGTTCATAATCACGTATTTGGCTCTGGCCTGCCCCGCATCTTGCGGAGCTTGTCCGGGATAAGAGAAAAGGGGAACGGTGATGTTTCGATTAAACAAGAGCAGAAGGTATTGTACTCGACGGGATCAGGGTCGGCGGGCAGTCCGGTGAGAACCCGCCGCTGTTGATTGCATCCATGTTTCACAACAAGGACCGGATTGTTACAGACCGGAAAGGCAATTTCGACCGCCAGAAAGCGGCGGAACTGATCAAGAAGCAGGAAGAACTTTCAGCCTCCACCGGCATCCCGTCCATGGTGGCCATGGTGGCGAACTCCCCGGATGAGGCGAAGATCTACATCGACTTCTACCGTGAAACGACCACCATGCCCTTCGGCATCGACATGTGGGTCGCCGAGAAGCGGGCCGAGGCCACGGAGTACGTGGCCAAGCTGGGACTGCAGGACAAGTTCCTGTACAACAGCATCACGCCCTGGGACAAGGACATCAAGGGCCAGGTCCAAAAACTCAAAGACCTCGGGATCAAGCATGTGGTGGTCCAGGCCTTCGACGACGCTGACCAGTCGCCCCTCGGGCGCCTGAAGTCATTGGAAAAGATTCTCGCCCAGGGCGCGGAGAGCTTCGAGACCGTCATCGTCGACACCTCGGTCATGAACCTGCCTGCCACATCGTTCTCGCTCGTCGCCAACCGGTTGATCAAGGAGAAGCTCGGGCTTCCCTGCGGCGGCGCTTACTCGAACGGCACGCACATGTGGAAGGATGCGAAGACCATCTGGAGCCTCGACGGGTTCAAGGCCATGGACGCCGTTGTCCAGGGCATGGCATCGGTAATCTGGAGCGATTTCAATTTCTACGGTCCCATCGTTACGGCGCCGCGCATCTTCCCGGCTGTAGCGGCAGCGCATATCCTGCTTACAACGCTGCTTTACGACGAAACGAAGAGGATTCCCGACAACCCCAATATCCCGATCAAGAAGTACTTCGGCGACTTTCTGGGCAAGTTGACGTCGGGGGCGGCGAGGAAATAGAAAAAGGAAATTCCGGGGTAACCGCAGGTCCGCTTCGCGGACTCACAGTTAAGAACCAGAATCAGACGGTTGTCCGATTTTATCTGTGTGTCCCGACAAAGTCGGGACCCTTGGTTACATAAAGACTAGTATTTGACTTTCGATCTGCACTAAGGAGGATCTATGGCAACAATGAACGCGCGAGAACGCGTACTGAAGATGTTCGCCGGTGAAGAGATCGACCGGCCTCCCTGCTTCAGCGGGATGGGCAATGTGACTACCGAGGGCCTCAAGGGGCTAGGGCAGAACTTTGCGGCGACGCATCTTGACGCGAAGATGATGGCCGCGGCCGCGGCTTCGACCTACAAGCTCTTCGGGTTCGAATGCGGCGTGGCCCCCTTCGACCTCTGCATCGAGGCCGAGGCCATGGGATGCGAGATCAATGTGTATGCCCATTCCGAGGACCTGCTGTACCCCACGATCAAGAAGAAGCTTATCCACAGCGAAGCGGAATTGGACATCTCCATACCCTCCAATCTCACAACCCGCGGAAGGGTGCCGCTCATGAAGGAGACGATCCAGCTGCTCAAGAAGGATATCGGCAGCGAAGCACCCATCGGCTCCTACGTGCTCGGGCCCTTCACGCTGGCCGGACAGATCATGGAACTGAACGACCTGCTGAAGCTGTCCTTCAAAAAGCCGGACAAGATCGGGAAGCTCCTCGATCAGATGGCGGACGTGATCATCCAGGTTGCGAAGGAGTACGAAAAGGCCGGTGTGGACTTCATAACGGTGCGGGAGATGGGGGCGACGTCGGACGTGCTGTGCCCGCGGGTGTTCAAGAGCCTGATCCTGCCGTACCTCAAAAAGATCTTCGAAAAACTGAACGTGCCGAGCGTGCTCCACATCTGCGGCAAGACGAACGACATCGTCCCGTTCATGGCCGAGAGCGGCGCGAAGGCGATCAGCGTGGACCAGAAGAACGACGTTGCCGAGACGCGCAAGAAGCTCGGCCCCAAGGCGCTGGTCTTCGGGAACTACGACCCCTACAACGTGCTGGTGGCGGGCTCGCCTGACCTGGTGCGCCAGACCATCAAGAAATGCATGGACGACGGCGTGAGCGCGGTCTGGCCCGGCTGCGACATCTGGCCGACGGTGCCGCCGGACAACATGAAGGCCATGATGGACGAAGTTAAAAATTACCGGAGGTGATCCTATGGTTACGGAAGAAAAAAAGACAGAGCTCTTGGCAAAACTGCGGAACGCCGTGATCCAGTACGACGAGGACACGTCCAAGGAAGCAGCCCAGGAGGCACTGGACGTTGGCATGGAAGCGAACGACGCCATTTTCAACGGTCTGGTGAGTGGCATGGTGGAGGTGGGAAAGATGTTCGAGGCGCAGGAATACTTCGTGCCCGAACTGCTCATGTGCGCCGACGCGCTGTACGCCGGCCTGGACATCCTGAAGCCCCATGTGAAACAGCTGGACCTGGGAGTGAAGGGCTCGGTCGTGATCGGGACCGTGGAAGGCGACGTGCACGATATCGGCAAGAATATCGTGAAGATGATGTTCGACGTGGCCGGTTTCACGGTCTATGACCTGGGCCGGGACGTGCCGCTCGACAAGTTCGTACAGGAGCAGCTCCGGACCGATTCCGACCTTGTCTGCCTCTCGGCCATGATGACCACTACCATGACGGGAATGAAGAAAGTGATCGACGACCTCCGGACCAGAAACCCCAACGTGAAGATCATGATCGGTGGCGCTCCCGTTTCCCAGGACGTGGCAGACAAGTACGGCGCAGACGGGTATGCAAAGGACGCGACCAACGCGTTGAAGGACGCCATCAACATGATCGAGTCCCTCAAGAAGATGAAGGATGAGGTGGAAGCCAAGAAGGCGAAATGAAGACCTCGCTGAAGCGGGAGCTGCTGGACCACGGCGCCACGGTCGTGGGAATCGCCGGCCTCCGCGGGTACCTGAGCGGCGAGATCAGCCCACTTGGACCGGGCTGTGTCCATCGGCGTGGACCGGAAGCTGAACGAGGACACCCTCAGCCTGCTGGTGAAGTCTCCAGAAGCGCGCCGTCCGGTTCCTGAAGGCCCGGGGACACCGGACGCTGGCCATCCCGCCGGACTCGGACCGCAAGAAGAACACATTCATCTCGAAGCTCTACTCCCTGTTCAATCACAAGATGGCCGCCACGTCGGCGGGGCTGGGCTGGATCGGGAAGAACGGTCTTCTCATCAGCCCCCGCTACGGGCCGCGGTTGTCCCTGGCCACGGTGCTGACGGACGCCCGGCTCAGGCCGGACGCGCCCATCGAACTCTGCCTCTGCGGAGAGTGCATGCTCTGCATTGAGCACTGCCCTTCGAAGGCCATAACCGGGTCGGAATGGTCGCGGTCATCGCCTTTCGTGGAACTGGTAAAGCTCAATGCCTGCAGGAGTCATAAGGCGGCGAAGAGGGCAACGGACAACAAACCCAATTGCGGGCTATGCATCAACATCTGCCCATATGGAAGAAGAAACTCTGACATGAAGAATGCAGAATGCTGAGTGCGGAATAGAAAACGTCATTCCCGCATAAGCGGGAATCCAGGGTATTATCCGTGTTCATCTATGGTTAAACGTTGCATATTTGTCCTTATCATCGGGAGGAATGCATGTCGAAGAAACATAAGGTCATTTTCCAGCCCTCGGGCAGGCGCGGCGAGATCGAGGAAGGCAAGACCATCCTCGAGGCAGCCCAGGCCCTGGGCGTTGACATCGAAGGGCTCTGTGGCAACAAGAAGGTCTGCGGCAAGTGCAAGGTGAGGATCGAGGAAGGCTACTTCGAGAAGGACAACATCGACTCGGGAATGGCCCACCTCTCGCCGCTGACCGAGGCGGAGAAGAAGCACATCAAACCCGAGGACGGGCCCGGCATCCGGCTGTCCTGCACCGCGGAGGTCCACGGCGATATCAAGGTCTTCGTGCCCGAGCGGTCGCGCGCCGGCAAGCAGGTGGTGCGCAAGGCTGCTAAGGAGCTCACGATCAAGCTCGATCCGGCGGTGAAGAAGTACAACGTGGACCTCGTGCCACCGACGCTCCACGATATGACTACGGGAGACTGGGAGCGCGTGCTCAAGTTCCTCGAGGACGACTACGGCCTCAAGGGGCTCACCTTCGATTACCTCGTCCTGAAGGACCTCCAGGACCTCCTGCGCAAGGGCGAATGGAAGGCCACGGTCACGGTCTGGATGGACAAGGAGATCATCAAGGTGGAGCCGGGGTTCGTCGAGGACAGCTACGGGCTTGCCGTGGACATCGGCACCACGACCTGCGTGGGCTACCTCACGGACCTGAGCACGGGCAAGGTGGTGAACACCGAGTCCATGATGAACCCCCAGGTGCCCTACGGCGAGGACGTGATGTCGCGCATCACCTACGCCATGAGCAATCCCGGCGGCCTCGAGACCATGCAGAAGGCGATCATCCAGGGCCTGAACGAGATCATCGAGCGGGTGGTGACCGGAGATCAGGAAGGACGGTCCCGAACCCGGGGCATGTCATCGATGATCTCACGATCGTGTTCAACACGGCCATGCATCACATCTTTCTGGGCCTGAACCCCGAGTATATCGGCCGTTCGCCCTTCATCCCCGCGGTCCAGAGCTCGCTCGACATCAAGGCGCGCGACCTGGGGCTCAGGATCAATCCCGCGGCGTACATCCACGTCCTGCCCATCGAGGCGGGCTTCGTGGGCGCCGACAACGTGGGCGTGCTGATCGCCGAGGAGCCCTACAACCAGGACGAGAATGGTGCTGATCATCGACATCGGCACGAACGGCGAGCTGCTCATGGGCAACCGGAACAAGGTCTGCTCCACGTCCTGCGCCACGGGGCCGGCCTTCGAAGGCGCCCAGATCAAGTTCGGCATGCGCGCAGCGCCCGGCGCCATCGAGACCGTGGAGATCGATCCCGCAGACCAGAGAGCCGCGCTACAAGGTCATCGGCAAGGCGGACTGGCACACGCACATCGAGAAGGTGGACGCCAAGGGCCTCTGTGGCTCCGCCATCATCGAGGTCGTCGCCGAGATGTTCAAGGCGGGCATCGTCGACAAGAGCGGACAGGTTCGTCATGGATCTGGGCACGCCGCGCGTCCGGAAGGACGCCGACGGCAAGCCGGAGTACGTGCTCGCCTGGGCCTCCGAGACCTCCATCGGCCAGGACATCACCATCACCCAGGGCGACGTGCGGGCGCTCCAGCTGGCCAAGGGTGCGCTCTACACCGGCGCGAAGCTCATGATGAAGCGGCTCGGCATTACCACGCTCGACCGCGTGATCCTGGCTGGCGCCTTCGGAAGCCACATCGACCGCGAGGCTTCGCATGACGCTCGGCATGTTCCCGGACTGCTCCCATCGACAAGGTCTACGCCGTGGGCAACGCGGCCGGAGACGGTTCGCGCATGGCGCTCCTGAACCGGGACAAGCGGCGCGAGGCGAACGAGCGCGCGCGGTGGGTCGAGTTCGTCGAGATCGCCACGGACCCGGCCGTTCGAGAAGGAGTTCATGCAGGCGATGCACATCCCGCACATGAAGGACAAGTTCCCGAACCTGAAGGAGCTTCTTGCAAAGAAGGGAAGCACGGTGGAGATCAAGGGGTAGGCGAAGTGTGGAATGCGGACTACGGCATGAGAAAAGCACTCCTCGATGTTCTCTGTGACCGGTGTGGATGAGAAGGTATTTTGCGATCGCGTCAAAGGATATAACAGGATTATCACTGCGGACTCCCTCCCGGTGATAATTTGGCGCAGGGGCGGGAAGGCATTCCCCCGGACGTCGTTCCTTCCCGCCCCTCTTTCTAAGAGGGGTACGGATCGAGGACAAGAGGCACATGACAACGGTCGTCGTCAACTCCGGAGCGTGCGGTTTTACGATCACCATCAAGGCCAAGAAGGGAAAGGAAAAGAAGATCGCCATCTCCCTGGACACGGCCTGCGAGATGGTGCAGAAGATGCTTGCCGATATCGCGACCGTGGACCATAGGGTGACGCTCATAGGTTTCCGCGACAATCCGATCTACCTGTCCGCGGCGAAGCACCTCAAACACGTCGCTTGTCCGGTTCCGTCGGCGATACTGAAGGCCATTGAGACGGAAACAGGCATGAACGTGCCAAAGGATGCGCGGATAGAGTTCGTCCGGGAGGAATGACGGTACCGGCGGCTTTCCCCTTATCCCGTACGAAGCCAATGTGTTATACTGGTACTATCACTTTGGGAATGGGGCCATGGGTACGATAGTAATCGTTGCTGCGTACGGTGTGTATGCGGCGTTCTGGATACGGTTCTTGCTGCATGCACTGCTCTGGTGGAAGGCGGTGGCACGGCCCGCTGCGATCGTCGGACCTGTGCCGCCATCGTCGGTCAAGGCATGGGCATTCTCGGCACGGGACGTGGTCCTTTTCTGGAGGCTTTTAAAAGTCAACCCTGCGCTGTGGTTCGGCGAATGGGTGTTCCATGTGTCGTTCCTGTGCGTTATCCTGCGGCACCTGCGCTATGTTTTTCTCCCCGTCCCGGAGTGGGTATGGTGGTTCCAGAGCCCCGGGCTGATCGCCGGATATATCCTTCCCCTGTCCCTGTTCTACATTTTCATCGTCCGGCTGTTCTCGGTCCGGGAGAAATATTCTTCGCCTGCCAACATGGTTGTGTTGGGCCTGCTGTTCGTAATCAGTTCTCTCGGCCTCTTGATGGTCACGCTGTACAGGACCGATGTCGTGGCGGTAAAATTGTTCACCATCGGCATCCTGAGCGTTACACCGGCAGCTGTACCGGACAGCATCCTGTTCCAGCTGCATTTTTCCCTGGTCCTGGTCCTGGTCCCTTTACTCCCGACCCACATCCTGACCGCTCCGCTGTTGATGCTGGAGGCGAGGAAACGGGACTTGGGGCTTCCCCTGGTGATGCATGAAGAATAAGCGGTCATTCACCGAAGAGCTCTCGCCCCGACAGATCCTTGAGATCGACGCCTGTACCCAGTGCGGCGAGTGCCTGAAGCACTGCCCGGTACAGGACGTGACGGGTAACCCCGCGGTCTCACCGCCGGAGAAGATCCGCATGTTCCGTGAGTTCATCCGTGCCACCGACGGTCTCAAGGCCAGGCTCTTCGGGCCGGGCGAGGTGGACCGGAAACTGCTTGAGGACTTCACCAAGGCCGTGTATGAATGCACCACCTGCGGCGCCTGCGGCCAGAACTGCCCGGTCGGCATCTTCACGCAGCGGCTCTGGCCCATGCTCAGGAAGGAGATGGTGAAGCGGGGCCTCGGCCCCATCGGCGTCCAGGCGGAACCTGCCGAAGGCCATTACGAACAGCGGCAATCCCTACGACAAGCCTGCAGGCGATCGTTACCGGCCCTGGTTCCCGGAGAAGGTGAGGGTCGCCGAACGGGCGGACATCGCCTACTACGCCGGGTGCACCGGCGCCTACGAGGCGCAGCCCATGGTGCGCGGAGACGTACTCGTGCTGGACGCGATCGGCGAGCCCTTCACCATGCTGCCGCCGGAGGAGGAGGTCTGCTGCGGGTTCCCGCTCTTCATCACGGGCCAGCACGACCTGCTCGAGGACCTGGTCAAGCGGCTTGTGGAAGGCTACAAGGCCAGGGGCGTGAAGACGCTCGTCTGCTCCTGCCCCTGCTGCGTGAATATCATGTCGCGGGACTGGCCAGCGTATCTACGGCCGTGAGCTGCCCTTCACGATACGGCATATCACCCAGTTCGTTGCCGACGCGATGCAGCAGGGAAAACTTCGTGTCACCAAAGAACTGCACGAACGAGTGATCTACCACGATCCCTGCTATCTGAGCAGGGGGGTAGGCGTGATCGAGGAGCCGCGCGAGGTGCTCCGGAGCATCCCCGGGCTCACGCTGCTTGAGTTCGAGCGGCACGGCCTGAACTCGCGCTGCTGCGGCTCCGGCGGCGCCGCGCGGAAGGTGTTCCACGAGAACGCCATCAAGATGGGCAGGCTGACGATCGACGAGGCGGTGGAGAAGAAGGCGGACCGGCTGATCCTTTCCTGTCCCGCGTGCTACGCCAAGGTGAACGAGGCAATGCAGGGGCACGACAAGCAGATCAGGATCACGGACATCATGGAGCTGATTTCAAGTTTGATCTAAAATGGATGTTTGTCAGCTTGCATGCTTGAAAGCTTTTACCGTGTCCATCCGTGGTTAATACGGGTTCCGGATTTTATCGAAGGTGAGACATCATGAGCCATTATTCCATAAAATGCAGAAAGTGCGGAAAGATCCTTGAGAACTCCTTCTGCGCCTTCTGCGAGCACTGCAAGGACGCTCTCCTCGTGACCGAGTATCACGATCACCGCTTCACGGAGAGCGGCGACTAACGGCGTCTGGAGGTTCAACTGGCTTCCGGTCCATCAGCCCGCATTCGCGTCCAGCCGGGACCGCTGGTGTACCGTTCCCATGGTCTTGCGGAGCATCTCGGCCTCAAGCAGCTCTTCATCGCTTTCAACGGCTACTGGCCAGAGAAGGGGGCGCTGCTCGAGACCTGCACCTTCAAGGAGTTCGAGGCCGCCGTGGTGCTCCAGAACGCCCGGGAGAACGGCGTCGAGGGCCTGATCGTCGCCTCGGCGGGAAACACTGCGCGGGCCTTCGCGCACCTTTCGGCGAAGAACGGGCTTTCCGGTGGTCATCGTCGTGCCGCGGATGTGCCTGACGGAGATGTGGTATCTCGAAAGCTCGTCCGCGGTGCCCACGCTGGCCGTAGGAGACGGCGACTACGCGGATTCCATCGATGTGGCGAAGCGCATCGCCTTGACCACGGGCTTCCCGTTCGAGGGAGGAGTAAAGAACATCGCGAAACGGGACGGCCTCGGCATCGTGATGCTCGAGGCGGTCTCGAAGATCGGAAAACTGCCGGACCACTATGTCCAGGCAGTCGGAAGCGGTACCGGCGCAGTCGGAGGCTGGGAGATGGCCGAGCGGTTCATCAGGGACGGCAGGTTCGGTACGCGCCTGCCGAAGCTCCACCTGGGGCAGAACCTGCCCTTTGCGCCCATGCTCCATGCCTGGGAGAAGGGCAGCAGGTCTCTGTTTCCCGAGGACCTCAATCCGGAGCTGATCGGCCACATCACCACACGCGTGCTTTCGACCCGCTACCCGGCCTATTCGGTGCAAGGCGGCGTGTTCGATGCCCTTACCGCGACCGGCGGAGGAATGTACGGCGTTGTGAACGAGGCGGTATACGCCGCTATGGACGAGTTCCTCAAGACCGAGGGGATCGACCTTGTCCCCGCATCGGGTGTCGCCGTCGCCGTGCTCAAAGATGCCGTGCGGAAAGGCGCGATCGGGAAGAGCGATACAATCCTTTTGAACATCACCGGCGGCGGCGAAGCGCGGCTACGGAAGGATAAGCAGACCCATACAGTCATGCCGAAGTTCATATCGAAGAACGCGACGGAGAAAGAGATCGAGGACCTGCTGTGCCACGACCTGAAGAAGAGCTGATAGCCATACTGAAAAAGAACGGAGTGGATTTCACCGCATCGCTCCCCTGCGAGAAGATCAAGACCCTGCTCGAGATGGTAGGCCGGTCCTTCACTCACCTGCCGCTGACGAGGGAAGAGGAGGGCGTGGGCATCTGCGCCGGCGCGGCGCTCGCGGGCAGAAGGCCGGCCATGTTCGTTCAGAGCTCAGGAATCGGGAACATGATCAACGCCTTGCTCTCCCTCACTTCGTTCTATGAGCTTTCCCTTGCGCTGTTCGTGAGTCGGAGGGGAATCTACAAGGAGAAGATCGAGGCTCAGCTCCCCATGGGCCAGAGGCTCCCTGGCATCCTGACAGGCGCTGGAATCGCTCATTCCGAAATAAGCAGCAGAGAAGATTTCAGCATTGTGGAACAGGAACTTCAGAACGTTTATCTGAAGAGCGGCATCCATGCCTTTCTGTTAAGCCCAGCCATATGGGAAGATTCTGAGTGCGAAGTGTCGAGTGTGGAGTACTGTATGAAAGACACAAAAACTCCTGTGGCTTTGGGCGAAAGGCGTGAGGCAAGAGGAAAGCAACATCCGCAGTTGACACGGTACGAGGTCCTCAGGCTGATCGCGTCGTACCTTGACAGGAAAGTCGTTGTCAGTAATCTCGGCTGGCCTTCCAAGGAACTCTATGCCATAAAGCATCAGCCCTCGAATTTCTACATGCTCGGGAGCATGGGGATGGTCACGCCCATAGGCCTAGGCATAGCGCTTACGTCATCTAAAGAAATCATCGTGATCGACGGCGACGGCAGCCTGCTCATGAATCCCGGCAGCCTTGCAACGGCAGCTTCTGCTGCGCCACGCAATCTAACCATCATCGCCATCGATAACGGCGCCTACGGCTCAACAGGAAACCAGCCAACGCTGGCGGGGATCTGCGTAGATCTTGAAAACGTGGCGCAGGGGTTCGGGATCAGGAATACCGTGAAAGTGGCGAGCGAAGAACAGATTGTCGAAGTGATGCAGAAACCGCGGTCAGGACTGACTTTTATCCACGTCTTGGCTATTCCGGGAAACAGGGACGTGCCGAATATCCCCCTGCACCATCTGGAGATTAAAAAGCAGGTGCAGGAATTTTTGAAAGGGTGATCCGAATGCATCGGAACGAAAAAAGATTGCCATAGAGACACGAAGAACACAGATGAAACCCGCTTGAATCTTTTTCTGTTTTCTCCAATAGCTCTGTAACTCAGTAGTAGATCTTCTTTCCCCTTCGTCAATAAGTTACACTGTTCGTTCCTACAACCTTCCCGTCTTCTGGTACTCCTGAACATAAAGCTTGATCGCCCGCAGCATGATCCAGTCTAGAGTAACGCTGTTGTCCGTTGCAATCCGGATAAGTGCGTCAATCAGCTCCTTATCGATCGTGGGTTGATCAACAGGTTGGGATGCGGAAACTTCGTCTGCCGGATTTGTCTCTGCGCCGGGCCTCCGTTTCTGGTGTTCCCGGCGAAGAAGGTCCATAAGCTCTCTTACATCACCGCCCTGTATCGCTTTTTTAATATCCCCCGGTATCCCTTCTGCTGACGGTGTCTGACCTGAAGTCGCATTTTCCGATGACAGCAGCTGCTCCCTGTTCTCAGGCGTATGCGATGAGACCGCAGTGCCTCCCGCAGGCATCATCCCCGTCATGCCCATCATCATGGTTGCAAGGTTTCGGGCATATTCATTGTCCGGCATTTCCTGCAGGAGAAATTCCTCGAGCTTTCCCTCTGACATGGCCGCGGCCATCCGATCTGCCATGAGTGTTGTCTGGTCTTCCTGTTCAGGTCGGTTTCTTCTGCCGAAGGCGGTTGTTGGTGGCTTTGGTAAGGGCTTTTCTTTATCGCTTTTTTTCATGTTCTCCTTTGGTTCAGTTTCCATCGCAGTTGCAGAACAAGATAACAGCTTCCGGGGTCTGTCTACAGACAGGAAGCAAAGTTTTGGACTTATAGTCGTACTCAAAAGTAACGGTTCCTGCCATGCACGGCCTCCACGGTATGCAGATACAATATATCACGGTCAAGACATTGTCAAGACGGCTCGCATAATAAACCCTCTACTGCTGTTCATTTAATTGTTGCAGGAATTGAAAAGAAAAGGTAAATTGGATTCAAGCAATTCATCTCGCAGCTACATAGGAATTCAGCGTTCTTATGATACGGCTCCACTATCATGACGATTAAAAGGAGAAAATGATGATGCAGGCAAAGCAGGGTGACACTGTAAATGTACACTACACCGGGAAGCTTGAGGACGGGACGGTGTTTGACTCATCCCGGGACCGGCATCCGCTGCAGTTCGTCCTCGGCAAGGGCCAGGTCATTGCCGGCTTCGAGCAGGCCGTGATCGGGATGAACACGGGAGAATCAAGAACAGTACACATCCCCATGGAGCAGGCATATGGGCCCCGTCGCTCAGACATGATCGTGACCATGGACCGAAGCCAGCTTCCAGCGGATCTGAACCCCCGGGTCGGACAGCGGCTGGAACTCACCCAGATGGACGATCAGACCATCCTGGTAACGGTGACCAATATCACCGAATCAAACATGACGCTCGATGCAAACCATCCGCTTGCCGGTAAGACCCTGACGTTCGATCTCGAGCTTGTCGGAATCAAGTAGCACGATTCTTTTCTCCATAACTGCTTTTGCTTTCCTCAATGTGCCGCTGGTTTTTCCGAAAAACTTCATGCTACCCTTGTGATGTGCACAGACCCGTTAGCAGTGATAAAGACCGTTATGAACCCGCACCAGTTTGAAATCAAGCTTGTGTAGATTAGGTTACGAAAACACAGGACTGGAAACTCCTATGAAGAGACGAGGTTTAATGGCGCGAAAGGATAAGTACTGGCTCTTCTCTGAACTCGATTCGCTAAAATGTTATACCAAGAGAGATGGTCGGAAAGTCCTCGCCGTTGTTCGACCCCTGCCAGCCGAATATGAGTTTTCCGTTCGAATAATGGACGAAACCCAGCGAAAGATCGAAAGCTCCCACCTTGATCCCGTAGGCAAACCTGAGATAAAACTGAAACGGCGTGCCGAGATTACCCGTTGTTCTGTTGATATGGCCGACGCCGATGTCAGCGCTGCCGTAGGTGTTCGCCGTACCGGTCCAGCGCAGGCCCCGAGCAAAACTGAGTGCATTGTTCTTGTTCGGACCGTTCCAGGAGGCATAGGACAGCTCATAAAAACTGTCGGTGTCGAAAAGCTTGGAGGTCTCTTTTTGATACCGAACGGCCGTGTAGGTGCTGCCCTGCGAGCTAGAGACGCCCGGCCCGGCCTCTACAAAAAGTCCGTTGGCACAAGCAGTCCAGGCATAAAGAGAAAAAAAGAAGGTGACCAGAGTGATCCGTAGTTTCATGCTAACGCCTCTCTTAGAAGAACAAGCACATGAAGAATAACCACGGAAATACATCCCCCCCGATTACCGCTGGAAAGGGCAGGTCGTTAACTGATGAACGGCGATGTGCTCGCTGATGTCCCGAGCAGTTTCCTCACATAGAGCTGCTGCACGATCGAGAGCACGTTGCTCAAGGTGATGTAAAGCAGTAAGCCGGCAGGCAGCCAGGCGAAAAGGAATATGAACGCGATGTTCATGAACATCATGATCTTGGCCTGCGAAGGGTCTGGCGTGGCCGATGTCATCTTCATCGTGAGGATCATGCTCACGCCCATGAGAACCGGAAGGATATAGTACGGGTCGTAAACCGAGAGGTCCTTAATCCAGAAAGAGATAAAGGGCGACTGGCGGAGCTCAATCGAGACGGACAGCACGTTGTAAAGCGCAACGAAGAACGGAAGCTGAAGGAGCATCGGCAAGCAACCCCCGACGGGGTTCACTTTGTGTTCTTTGTACAGCTTCATCATCTCCTGGTTCATGCGCTGAGGGTCTTTTTTGTACTTTTCACGGAGCGCTGTTAACTGAGGCTGGAGTTTTTTCATTTCCTCCATGGCTGTGGCGCTCTTGAGCGAGGGATAGAAAAGAAGGATCCGAACCACGATGGTGAGGAGGATGATTGCCACACCATAATTGTTGGTAATCGCATAGAACTGGCGCAGGAGCCAGAACATCGGTTTTGCGAGGACACCGAACCAACCATAATCGACCGACTGCTCCAATCCATGGCCATAGGCCTGGAGGAGCGTGTAGCTCTTTGGGCCGACATAGAGACCGAAGGAGTGCGACTCGGGTTTTTCTTTTACCGTCAGGTCCGTGGAGAGCAGGTCACCCACTTCTTTGGGAGCGGACGCCCGTTTGGCGGTGATGATCCCCGCGCCCCCGTACAGCATCGTAGCGGTAAAGTACTTGTCTGCCTGCCCGAACCATTCAATGGTCCCTGCATACTGCGTCTCGCCCTTGATACTCTCTAGCTTTTCTGTGATCGTTTTGCCGTCTAGTAGCGCGACCAAACCAACCCGTCCGCTCGCGTCCTTGCTCACCTTGTCTGCGAGGCCAAAGTCGGTGCCCAGGGATAGGCGATAACCGTCCAGTCCCTTGGTCACGATGGTCATGTCGACCTTGTAATCGCTGTTTGTAAAGGTCAAGCGTTTTTCTATCATGATGCCTGACGGGCCCGTATAGGTGAGGATTAACGTTCCTGAAGGGTTGTCCTTGTCAAGGCGGATGGATTCGAGGTTCGCGCGGAACTCGACGTGCGCAAGTTTGTCCAGCGCCTTATCGAGCGGTATTAGGGTCAGCGGGGCAACCATCTCCCCTCGCTCAACCCCTTCGTACTGGGAGAGGAGCTGAACGTTACCAAGCTCCTTTTTCGGCTTCTCTTCCCTCTTGGCCTCGCCGGTGATCTTCTTCCAGAGCGCGCCGATGCCGGTCTCTGTCTTGTCCGCTTCGCGGTACCGCTTCAGTTCCCAGCGCTTGATCACGCCGCCAGCGGTATTCACAACAGCCTTAACGATATCGGTCTCGATGACGATATCCCTACCACCAGCTGCTGCCTGAATCTTGCCTGCGACGGATTCCGGCCTCACTGGCATTGGTGCCGGTTTCTGACGCGCGGTTTCCTGCTTCGCAGTCTCTGTGACCGGCGGTTTTTGTGGCGGTTTGGGAGCAAAAAACTTTATGTAGACCAGAAACACTAGCAACGATAAGGAAAGTGCCAGTATGAATCTTCGTGTTTCCATGAATCCTCCGGAATTATTTTACAGGATCGTATCCGCCGGGATGGAACGGATGACACTTTGCAATCCGCACGACCGTCATCCAGATCGCTGTCGCGGTGCTCTTTTTTTCGAAGGCTTCAATCGCGTACTCGGAACAGGTCGGGACAAACCTGCAGGCAGGCGGGAAGAGCGGTGAAAGATAACGCCGGTACAGGCGGATGATGGAGATAAACAATATTTTCACGGTGCTGTGCCTTCCGACTTCAAGCTGTGAAGGACCGCCCTCTGGAGAATGGTCTCAACGGTCCTCAGAATCTTTTCGTAAGGTGCCGCGGAGAGTTCCTTCCGAACCACGAACACCATGTCATAACTCGCCGCATGACCTTTTAACGCCCTCATGATGCAGTCCCTGATCTGGCGCTTCAACCGGTTTCTCTTGACTGCGTTTGCCAGCTTCTTGCTTACGGAAATTCCGACACGGAAACTACCTGCTTTGTTTTTCGTATAAAAAAGAGAAAGACCGTCAACTGACAGTCTTTTTCCTTTCATAGTCGAAACGAACTCTGTGTTTTTCCGTAACCGCTCGCTTTTCCGGTATGCGTACGGCATCGCGTTTGTCCGCGCAGAAGTTATACAGCGAGACGCTTTCTTCCCTTTGCCCTGCGACGGTTTATTGCCTTTCTTCCACCGGCGGTGCTCATTCGTTTCCTGAAGCCCTGAAGTCGCTTCTGCTTAAGATTGCTTTTTTGTGCTGTTGTCTCCGACATCGTACCTGCTCCTTCAATGAATTGCGTTGCTATAAATATGCATGAATTGGTAGAGGCGTATTATAATCGAAACGATAAATAAGTCAAGCAAAAAACCTGCCATACCCGCTGCTTTGACTTTGGAAACCTTTTTTGGTAAAGTGCAGCAACCAAATGACATGATATGAAAAGTGGTGTTGACTATATTGGCGTGGGCGTAGGCGCGGTCATCTTTGACGCGGAGGACAGGGTCTTCCTCGCAAAACGCGGGTCTCTGGCGCGAAACGAAAGGAACCTGTGGGAATTCCCTGGCGGCGGTGTCGAATTCGGCGAGACGCTCGTGCATGCCCTTGTGCGCGAGATCGCAGAAGAATACGGATTCGAGATCGAAGTGCAGGAACTCCTCAGCGTCGTTGATCACATCATACCGGACGAAGGGCAGCACTGGGTCTCGCCCATGTTCATCTGCAAGGTGAAGAGCGGGACACCGCACATCCGTGAACCGCACAAATGCGAAGAGATTGGCTGGTTTTCCATCGATGAGATACCTGAGGCAAAGCTAACCATCGCATCCAGGAAGGGTCTTGAAAGCTTGAAGAAGAAAATACGTGCGAGTTAAAGCGTGAGGCAATAGGGCTTGATCCAGTCATTATGAAAAATTTTTACACTTACCCTGTTGATTCAATCCTCCTCCTCGGACCGACCGGTGTCGGGAAAAGCCCGCTCGGTGAGGCTATTGGGGACAGGGGTCTGTTCGACCGAAAGTGCCATCACCTAGACTTCGGTGCTGAACTACGTAGTGCCGTATCAGACGGGGAGCGTTCTGCTGCTTACTCTGCTATAGAACTCGATATCATTCATAGTGTTCTTGAGCGCGGCCTCCTTCTTGAAAACGAGCACTTCCCGCTCGCAGAGAAGATCATCTCTCTGTTCCTATACCGTGTGGGATTCTCGCATGGAAATGTGCTCGTATTGAACGGCATACCAAGGCATGCGGGGCAGGCACAAGACATCGCGACCATTGCTGATATTCATGCGCTTATTGTTCTGGATTGTTCTGCGGAAACTGTTTTTTGCCGCATCCGCGATAATGTGGGAGGGGACAGAATAGCGCGGGTTGATGATAACAAAAACCTTATAGAGAAAAAACTGATGATCTACCGGGAGAGGACCGCACCGCTCATTGAGCATTACACGAGTACTGGAAGTTTTGTCTACCGGCTTGGAATATCCGGCATAACCACAACCGATCAAGCATATCTGCAGCTGTTATCGCTTACCACCGCTCACCCACCAATCACCCTTATCGCTGAACCACCACAGCGATGAATCCGTATCGAGTATCACTTTTGCGAGATCGCGCGCAGCGCCCGTTTGAAGCCGTTTTAGCGAGAACTCCAGCCATTCGTCTGCGTATTTGTTTCCTACGTCCTTGTACTCCTTGAGTGCCAGGATCATCTCCAGCTGGTCCGCATCGCGCGCCAATCGTGCTTCCTCGGTTTTTCCTTCGATAAACTCCAGTATCAGTTCCTGGATCTCGTTTCCAAAGGGTAAAGTCCGCGCAAGGTCTTCAATCGCCTTTTTCTCATTTGCATCGACATATTTTTTGTTCACGTAGTTAAGATCACCTGTCCTCGCTTCCGGCAGATCGTGGAATAGGCACATCTTGATTAACCGGTCGACGTTAACATTCTTTGCCAGCTTTCCGAGTGCGTATCCAATGTATGAAGTTCTGAAGATGTGCTCCGCCACTGACTCCGCGCCGGTGCCGAGAAATTGGAACCCGCTCCGGGGTGTTCGTTTGAGCATTCCCGCTTCGAATAAAAAATTTGCAATATTCTTCATGGCAGGTCTTTTATACCATGTTTTACTTTATCTGTAAATAATATATCTTTTTGTGAGATCACTCTGTTGTGGGTCAATGGCTTTCTTGAAATGAGGTAAGTTGACTAAATTATGTTGGGAAAACATTACATGAAGGACAAGAACGTGTCGATGAAGTAAAATGAACCTTTTAAGTCTTAATAGAATTTGCGAACATAACTATTACGAACGCAAAAAGTTCTGTTAATGAGTCTTTGCGTCAGACCGAAGAGAGAATGGCTTTCTAGCATATAAAAAATAATTTACTTCATCGCGGCTCTCCTTGCAATGACAGATGAGTACATATGTTTTTATTAATGATCAGAACGTTGCATTCTGACGCTTCATAAGCAGCTCACCGAGATAGGAACCTGGCTTGACCTCCGCGTTCTTTATCCATTCCGCTCCCTCAAGGCCGTATGGTTTCACGCAGGATGCGCAGATATAGAACTTACAGTCGAAGTCTTCCACCAGACTTTTCATGAGCTCCGCAACAGGAGAAAAACCCTTCTGCCAGGTGACCGACTCGGCAAACCCCTTACGCGCGAGATGGACACCTTCATTCATGAGGAAGAAATCAATCTTGGCATCGAATGCAGCCATGTTGGTTGCAAGCTGAAGCGCCGCGGCCGCGCGTTCGATCGCATCGTAAGAGTGCGTGATAACAAATACGAATTCTTTGTTTTCCATAGTTTCTTGCCTCCTTTTGTTTTTTGATCATACAGTAAGTGAGTCACCGGTGAAATAACAGTACCACACCACGGGTCGTGCAAGTTATTGAAGAAATCTCTTTTGTGATTGAAACAGATCAGAGTGTTAAAAAAATGTTTGTTCCACAGGTTTCGATTGGTTTAATTACTATTATTATATATAAATAAAATTAGTAGTAGTAGTAGTAGGCAATGTGAATATGTTGAAAGTGCGAAGAAGGTCCTGAAAATGTAAACAAATGAATAATGGAAAAGCTGTCGACTTGTTTGTTAGATGAAACGATGCGCGGTGTTGATAACTAGACGCGCTAAGTTTTGCACAGCTTATCATTTGGCAGTTCACAGGAAGATGTTATTATCCTGGAGGCCAGGAAAACCGTCGACCGGAAAGGATGTGGAGGTGAATGTGGAATACGGTCTGGCCGGCCCCGGCGCCATTATTGATGACCATCCGGTATCCCTTCGAGTCTAGACCCATGTCGTCTGCGATTTTTTTTGCGGTCAAGAAAAGATGCCCAATAAGATCTTTATCGGCTTCTGTCATGCTATGAATCTCGGGAATATGTTTCTTCGGAACTACGAGGAGATGGACGGGCGCCTGTGGGTTCACATCTTCAAAGGCGGTCACGAGATGGTCTTCATACACGGTTTTCGATGGGACCTTTTTCTCGATGATTTTGCAGAAAATGCAGTTAGGCTCTAAACTCACTTTTTCCCCTCTTGGTTTCCGGAAAAACTTCGGAAAAAACAGCAGCGCTCGCCGGTGTGGCACGCGGGGCCGGTCTGCTCCACCTTGACGAGCAGCGTGTCCTGGTCGCAGTCGTACAGGATCTCCTTCACGCGCTGAATATTGCCGGACGTCTCGCCCTTTTGCCAGAACTTCTGACGCGAGCGGCTCCAGAACCACGTGAGGCCGCTATCCACGGTCCTCTTTAAAGACTCTGCGTTCATGTACGCCACCATCAAAACCTCACCGGTCTTCCAGTCCTGGATGACGGCGGGGATGAGGCCCTTTTCATCGTATTTCAAATTATCTGGGATCTGCATAGTGATTATTTTTATCATAACCAGGAACAAATGTCCAGAGCACCATTAACAGTGATAGGATTTCCAGAAACGTTTGACACGATTCAGGACAACTACTTCGCTCGACATGAGAGTCCCGCGAATGTTGAATTTTCAACTACTGTTACTGGGCAAAGGGAAGGGAAACAAAAAACCGGCTTCACATTATCACGAAGCCGGTTCTCTATCGAATCATAAAAGTAATAATCATTTTGCGCCGTAAAACATCGTCTCTTCAGGGCGGAGATACAAGGCGCACGCCTAATATATTTCCAGTAGGCATTAGTATATGAATTTGCCATTTGACAAACAATAACGCATCCGATACATTTAAAGTAGCTGCGCCGAAGGGAATAACAAATTCCTGTTTGTTCTTTGAAACCATAAGTATGGGGTTCCGTTAAGAAGGTTGCCGGGTAAAACTTCTGCCGACAAAGAATTGGCTATGATGACGGCCCATAATTTTGCTAAACCTATCGTTCGCGATGCATATGCTCGCAGTAATCCAACGATCACCATTGGAACCCTAGAGAACAATAGTTTGGGCAAATATTGTGCTGTCATAATTAGCGGTCAATAAAAGGTATCTCCTGAAACCAACAGGTGGTTTTTGGAGTAGTGGCTGTTTGGCACAGCCCGTAGTCAACCGGTTCGCCTGGAGAAATACCAGGCCATCTGCATCAGCCCACGAACTGGGGACACGGCAAACATCTCTGCCGCATCTACAAACAGAATCAGCAGCGACTCTCAGTAGATGTAGAGTGTGATTCGAGAATCCTCGGTCTTCAGGCCGGGGATGATGTCAAATAAACAAATTGATCTGAGCGTCAACAGCAGCGTCCATCCACATTGCTGCCCCGCCGAACTCAACACCATCTATGACGTCTTCCTGCTTAACGCCCATCACATCCATGGTCATCTGACAGGCAATGAGCTTTACGCCGCTTTCCTTTGCGAGCTCGAGCAACTGACCTATGGTAGCGACGCCGTGCTTTTTGAACATGGATTTCATCATGGCTGTTGCCATTGCCTCCATGCCGGGAAGCGAGCCGACGAGAGTCGGGATCGGCACAGGCATCGGCATTGCGGGGTTTCCGATGGGCGATATTTTAAGCTTGTCAGCGTTGTCTTTTTTTATGATGTCGAGCCCGAAGAATGTGAAAAAAATCGTTACATCCATATCCATAGCTGCTGCGGTGGTGGCTAGGATCAACGGAGGATAGGCCATGTCTAGTGAGCCCTTGGATGCAATAATCGTCATTTTTTTTTGCGCCATGAGAGTTCCTTCCTTACGCTGTTTTTTTGATGTAGAATGTGAACGTTCCCGAGCCTTCCTCAACTTTTAAAATCTCGTTGCCCGTTCTCTTCGCCCAGGAAGCCATATCGTTCTTAGAACCGGCATCCGTGGTCTCTACCTTAAGAACCTGATCTTTCGAGAGCGCCTCAACAGCTTTTTTCGTTTTTAAAATAGGCAGTGGACAGCTCATACCTTTGCAGTCTAAAATCTGATCTACCTTAACATCTCCTGACATGGTTCGGTCACCTCCGTTTGTATTGTTGTCAAAAGAATTCAGAAACAAGTGTTTTATTATATAGCAGTTACAGTTGCGAAGTCAAGCAATTTTTTATCTGTTAATCTTTTTAGCCTTTGTTCGTTAATTAAATCTATGAACGGAGCTTAATTCAGAGCAATGGCCAGGGTAAAAAATAAAAGACCTTGCCAGAACGATTGTGTTCTGGTATAGTCATTTCTCGTCTGTTACCATGTGAACTCATAGTTTTGCAAAAGACATGCTAAAAACAATCCTCCAGGAACAAACAAAATCCAGCAAAAATAGGGTTAGGAAAAGCGGATAATAAGCCTCCGAGCGAACGCGTAACAATCTAAAAACAAAAGAAAAAACGAGCTATCCACACCTGTGGATAAGTATGTTTGTAACTGGGTGCTTTTTTTGGGGTTTTTATATGGATCAAGAACGGATTTGGGAAGAGATAACTAAACTCATAGAAAAGCGAATGTCTAAGCAGGGTTACGATACCTGGTTCAGCCAGTCCAAGCTCCAGTCTTTTGATGGCAGCAAGCTGATTATCGAAGTGCCCAGTAAATTTCATCGGGACTGGATAAAAGAGCATCACTGGGGAATGCTAACCGACGTTATCAGGGAAGTAACCAAGCAAAATGATGTGGAAATAGAGTTCTTCGTACAACCCCAGCAGGCTAAAAAGACGGCCCGCCATGTCAAAGAAGAGAAAAAAGAGGGGCGCGAAGAGAAAATCGGCCTGTTTGAGAAAAAGTATACCTTCAGCACTTTTGTTGTCGGTCCGAGCAACCAGTTCGCACACGCGGCAGCCAAGGCCGTTGCCGATGCGCCCGGCAGGGCATACAATCCCCTCTTCATCTACAGCGGCGTGGGACTGGGCAAGACCCATCTGGTCAACGCCATCGGCCACCACGTGCAAAGCAGATCACCGCGCATGAAGGTGGCATACCTGTCGTCCGAGCAGTTCACGAACGAGCTCATCAATCGCATGAGCCACCAGCGCATGGAAGAGTTCCGACAGAAGTACCGGAACATGGATATTCTGCTCATCGACGACATCCAGTTCATCGCCGGCAAGGAGCGGACGCAGGAAGAGTTCTTCCACACGTTCAACACCCTCTACGAAGCGCAGAAACAGATCGTTCTGACAAGCGACCGCCAGCCCAAGGAGATTCCGGACATTGAGGAGCGGCTCCGCTCGCGGTTCGAGTCCGGGCTGATCTCAGATATCCAGCCACCGGACCTTGAGACAAGGATTGCCATCCTCATGAAAAAGGCCGACTTTTGGGGAATCCGACTGCCCGATGACGTGGCAGAGTTTCTCGCCTCCATGATGAAAAACAACATTCGGGAGCTCGAAGGGGGGCTAGTAAAGCTCGGTGCGGTTTCGTCTCTCACGAACACCGAGATAACGCAGGAGCTGGCCAAGAATGAACTTAAATATCTTATCGACAGCAGGGACAGGGTCATAACCAACGAACTCGTGCAGAAGGTCGTGGCCGAATCGTTCGGAGTGAAAATTTCCGACTTAAAGTCCAAGCGGCGAACCAAGACGGTGGTCCTCCCGCGGCAGGTGGCCATGTATCTCTGCAGAAATCTGGCCGGACTCGTCGCTCCCAGAGATCAGGCAACTTTTTCGGCGGAAAGGACCACAGTACGGTGATTCATGCCTGTAAAGTTATCGAGGAAAAGAAAGAAAAGGACGCAGAACTACGGGCAATGATCGACATGTTGATTAAGCAGTTAAGATATTGAAAACAAAAGGCAAAACAGCAAAAAAATATATTGCTATTTGGCAGGGATTCTGATACTATTCTGGATGCAACAGGAGGCTTCCCTGATGAAACTGAAAATCAATAAAGAAGAAATCCTGAAAGGTCTGCAGAGAATTCAGGGCGTCGTGGAAAAGAAGAACACCATGCCCATCCTCTCGAACATGCTTCTCACGGCCGACGGCAACGGAGTGGAGATTATCGCAACGGACCTTGGAGATCGGACTGCGCGGACGGTATGCTGCGGAGGTGGAGAAACCCGGAGCCGTCACGGTGTCCGCAAAGAAGATGTATGAGATCGTCCGGGAGCTGCCGGCCGAAGATATCCAGATCAGGGTTGAAGACGGCAACTGGGTCAAGATCAAGTCCGGCCACTCGCAGTTCAAGCTTGTGGCTCTGCCCAAGGACGAGTATCCGGCGCTTCCCGATGTGGCAGAAGAGGGCATGATCGCCATCGAAGGCGAGACGCTCCGAGAGATGATCAAAAAGACACTCTATGCCGTCGGCGAGAATGACGCGCGCTATGTGCTGAACGGGCTGTTCGTCCACATGACCCAGGCCAAGAACGGCCTCAATATCCGCATGGTCGGCACCGACGGCCACCGGCTTTCCATGATCGACCGGGTGGTGGACGCGAAGCACAAGGAAGAGAGCATGATCATCCCCAAGAAGGCGATGATGGAGCTCCGGCGGCTTCTCGAGGAAGATTCACCCCAGGCAGAGCTGCGGCTCGGTTTCAGCAAGAACCACGCTCTGTTCAAGCGGGACGGCCTGGTCATGGTGTCGAAGCTCATCGACGGCAATTATCCCAACTATCTCCAGGTAGTGCCCGCGAAGAGCACGAAGAAGGTCGTGGTCGATCCAAAGATATGTTCACCCATGCGGTAAAGCGCGTCTCGATCCTGTCCAAGGAAAAGACGAACGCCGTGAAGCTGCAGCTCGAAAAGGACACGCTCATTCTCTCCACGAACAACCCGGAAGTGGGAGAGGCGAGCGAAGAGCTGTCGATTGATTACAAAGGCGAGGGGATTACCATCGGGTTCAATTCCCGCTACCTCATGGACGTGCTCATGGCCATGGACCGGCAGAACATCACGCTGGAGCTGAACGACCCGCTTAGCCCGTGCCTGATCAAGGAAGAAGGCGACGAAAATTACAAGTGCGTTGTCATGCCCATGCGTGTGTAATGACCAAATCTCAAGCTCCAAATAACAACCAAATTCCAAGATCCAATAACTTAAGGACAAAAGAGTTTGAAAAGTGTTGTTTCGGATATTGGAAATTATTTAGTGTTTGGTTATTGTAATTTGAAATTTGTTTTGGTGGTGAGGGATTGATCCGCGTACGGACAAATCCCTCTTTTTGCGAGGAGTGGATGGAATATACTGCAGACAGCATAAAGGTGCTCGAAGGCCTGGAGGCCGTGCGCAAGAGGCCCGCCATGTACATCGGCAGCACGGGCAGCGTCGGGCTTCACCACCTCGTCTACGAGATCGTGGACAACAGCGTGGATGAGGCCATGGCCGGTTTCTGCAAGAACATCGATGTCATCATCCACATCGACAACAGCGTTACCGTGATCGACGACGGCCGCGGCATCCCCACGGAGATGCACAGCATTCAGAAACGTTCAGCCGCCGAGGTCGCGCTCACCGTGCTTCACGCAGGCGGCAAGTTCGACAGCGACGTATACAAGGTCTCTGGCGGGCTCCACGGCGTGGGCGTATCCGTGGTGAACGCGCTTTCGGAGTGGCTCGACCTCGAGATCAAGCAGAACGGGAAGGTGTTCCAGCAGCGTTATGAACGGGGCAACCCACTGGCTCCGCTCGCCGTCACCGGCACGACCACCACCACGGGCACCAAGATCACCTTCAAACCTGACTTTCAGATCTTCGAAGACCGTGAGTACAGCTACGACATCCTGTCGCAGCGCCTTCGCGAACTCGCGTTCCTGAACCGCGGCCTGAAGATCTCCATCCAGGATGAACGGTGCGGCAAGAAGCAGACCTTCTTTTATGAAGGCGGCATCGTCTCGTTCATTGAATATTTGAACAAGAACAAGACCCCGCTCCATCCGGCCCCTATTTATCTCTCAAAAGAACGTGATGGGATCTTCGTGGAGATCGCATTCCAGTACAACGACAGCTACGTGGAGCAGGTCTTCTCCTTTGCGAACAACATCAACACCCAGGAGGGCGGCACGCATCTCGTCGGGTTCAAGGCGGCACTTACGCGCACGGTGAACGCCTATGCGGTCTCGAGCGGGCTGCTTAAAAACGGCGAGGAGGCGCTCTCGGGCGAGGACGTGCGCGAAGGACTGACGGCCGTAGTGAGCGTGCGCCTGTCGAACCCGCAGTTCGAGGGACAGACCAAGACCAAGCTCGGCAACAGCGAGGTCAAGGGCATCGTCGAGGCCATGGTGAACGAATCCCTCGGGTTCATATCTCGAAGAGAACCCCGCTCGTCGCACGAAAGGTCGCGGAGAAGGCCCTGAACGCGGCCCGCGCCCGCGAGGCAGCACGGAAGGCCCGGGAGCTCACACGGCGAAAAGGCGTGCTCGATTCCACGTCGCTGCCGGGCAAGCTCGCGGACTGCCAGGAGAAGGACCCGGCCCTCTCGGAAATCTTCATCGTTGAAGGAGACTCTGCCGGCGGCTCGGCCAAGCAGGGCCGGGACCGGAAGAACCAGGCCATCCTGCCGCTCAAAGGGCAAGATCCTGAACGTGGAGAAGGCGCGCTTCGACAAGATGCTCTCGAGCGACGAGATCAAGGTACTCATCACCGCCCTCGGCGCGGGCATCGGCTCTGAGGAGTTCGATATCGCCAAGATCCGGTATCACAAGATCGTGATCATGACCGACGCAGACGTGGACGGCGCGCACATCCGGACGCTGTTGCTCACGTTCTTCTACCGCCAGATGCCGCAGATCATCGAGCGGGGCTACCTTTATATCGCCCAGCCGCCGCTCTTTAAAGTAAAGCGCGGCAAGACCGAGCGCTACATCAAGGACGATTCGCGCATGGAGGATTTTCTTCTCGACCTTGCAGCAGAGGACGTTGAGCTTTTCTCGCCGGAGCAGGACGCCTATCTCACCGGCGAGCGGCTGACCGTCAACGCTCAAGAAGCTTGTCCAGTTCGAAAAGACGCTCGACAAGTTCCGCAGAAAGCGGCTCGATGTCATGGTGCTGCGCGCGCTTCTACTCGATAAGACGTTCACCAAGGCATATCTCAAAGAAGAAGACAAGCTCAAGACCATGGCCTCGTCGGTTGAGGAGTATCTCAAGCAAGTACCATCCCAAGACCCTGACCGAGTGGGCCATCGAGCCGGATGAGGAGCACGAGGCGTTGCGGCTCCGGTTTGATTCAAAATACGATGCCACCCATTCGAGCATCATCGTTGACGAGAACTTCGTTACCACCCCGGAGTTCCGGGAGCTCCAGAGCCTGTCGCCGGCCATCCTCGGGCTCGGTGCGCCGGTGTACAAGATTCGCGAGAAGGGCGAGGAGAAGATCATTTAATGATACGGGCAAGCTTGTGCACTATGTGCTCGAACTCGGCAAGAAGGGACTCGCGATCCAGCGGTACAAAGGTCTCGGTGAAATGAATCCTGAGCAGCTCTGGCAAACGACCATGGACCCTGAGAAGCGGACGTTCCTCCAGGTAACGATCGAGGACTCGGTCAAGGCCGATGAGATATTTACCATCCTTATGGGCGACCAGGTAGAACCACGTAGAGCCTTCATCCAGCGGCATGCGCTGGAAGTGAGGAACCTGGATATTTAGTTAGTACTGAGTGGCGAGTGTAGAGTGCAAAAGTGAAATTGTTGTTCCGCAGAAATCGCAGAGAGACAAATTATTAAGATGGAACCGCAGGAAATAAAACCAATCAATATCGAGCAGGAGATGAAGACCTCCTACCTCGATTACTCCATGAGCGTGATCGTGGGACGGGCTCTTCCCGATGTGCGCGACGGCTTGAAGCCCGTGCACCGGCGCATCCTTTACGCCATGTTCCGCGAAGGGCTCCTGCATAACAAGAAATACTCAAAGAGCGCAGGCGTAGTGGGCGAGGTGCTGAAGAAGTACCATCCTCATGGCGACAGCGCGGTTTACGACACTATGGTCAGAATGGCCCAGGACTTCAACATGCGCTATCCACTCGTGGACGGCCAGGGTAACTTCGGGTCTGTGGACGGCGACCCTGCAGCAGCCTACCGATATACCGAAGCCAGGCTCACCAAATTAGCGGAAGAGCTGCTAGCCGATATCGACAAGGAGACGGTGGACTTCGTTCCGAACTTCGACGATACCACGGTCGAGCCCTCGGTACTCCCCACGCGTGTACCGAATCTCCTGATCAACGGCTCGGCCGGTATCGCCGTGGGCATGGCCACGAATATTCCGCCACACAATCTCTCCGAAGTAACGGACGGGCTTGTGATGATGATCGACAATCCCGAGGTTACGATCCCAGAACTCATGACCTTGATCAAGGGGCCGGATTTTCCGACCGCCGGCTTCATCCACGGGTATGAAGGAATCAAGCAGGCCTATCTGAACGGCCGGGGCATCATCCAGATGCGCGCCCGGGCGACGATCGAAGAGGGCAAGGGAGACCGCGAGAGCATCAGTCGTGACCGAGCTCCCCTACCAGGTGAACAAGGCGAGGCTTCTCGAACGGATCGCCGAACTGGTGCAGGAGAAGAAGATCACGGGAATCTCCGAGATCCGCGATGAGTCGGACCGCGAAGGCATGCGGATCGCGATCGACCTCAAAAAGGGCGAGATCTCGAACGTCATCCTGAACCAGCTCTATCAAGCATACGGCCATGCAGTCCACCTTCGGCGTGATCATGCTGGCTCTCGTGAACAACCAGCCGCGGGTGCTGAACCTGCGCAAACTCCTGTCGAACTTCATCCAGCACCGCCGGGAAGTGGTGGTGCGAAGGACCAAGTACGATCTCAGGAAGGCGGAAGAGCGCGCCCATATTCTGTTGGGCCTCAAGATCGCTCTCGAGAATCTCGATGCCGTGATCGCGCTGATCAAGGCGTCGGCAAGCCCTGAAGAGGCTAAGACCGGACTGGTGCGCGAGTTCATGCTTTCGGAGATCCAGGCCCAGGCCATCCTCGAGATGCGGCTCCAGCGGCTCACCGGACTCGAGCGCGACAAGATCATCGCTGAGTATGAAGAGGTGCTCAAAGAGATCGCGCGGTTGAATGAGATACTCGCATCCGATGCGCTCGTGATGAAGATCATCAGGGACGAACTCCTTGCTATCAAGGCAGAGTACGGCGACCCGCGCCGGACCGAGATCGTTGCCAGAAACCTCGGAGATCGACATCGAGGACCTGATCAAGGATGAGGATATGGTGATCACCATCTCCCACGCGGGCTATATCAAGCGCAATCCGCTGACGACCTACCGTGCGCAGAAACGCGGCGGCAAGGGCAAGATCGGCATGGAGACCAAGGAAGAGGATTTCGTGGAGCGGCTCTTCACGGCCATCGGCGCACAGCTATATCCTCTTCTTCACGAACAAGGGCCGGGTGTACTGGCTCAAGGTTCACCAGATCCCCGAGGCAAGCAGGCAGGCCAAGGGCAAGGCGATCGTGAACCTGATCCAGATCAGCCAGGACGAGCGTGTCACCGCCGCGCTTCCGGTCCGTGAATTCACACCGGACCATTTCATCCTTATGGCGACCAAGAAGGGCATCATTAAGAAGACGGAACTCGAATCCTACAGTCATCCGCGACCGTCGGGCATCATCGCGATCACCCTCGAAGAGGGAGACGAGCTCATCTCGGCCGAGGTGACCGACGGCAAGCGCGATGTGTTCCTCGGCACCCGTGACGGTCTCTCGATCCGGTTCTCCGAGACCGACGTGCGCGAGATCGGCCGGACGGGCAAAGGCGTGATCGGCATCCGGCTCGACGAAGGCAACGAGGTCGTGGGCATGGAGATCGTGCGCGACGATTCCACGATCCTCACCGTGACCGAAAACGGCTACGGCAAGCGGAGCACGCTCGAGGACTACCGGAGCCAGGGCAGGGGCGGCAAGGGCATTATCACGATCAAGACCACGGAGAAGAACGGCCGGGTCATCGGCATGGCCCAGGTCTCCGAGGAAGACGAGATCATTCTCATTACGACGAACGGCAAGGTCCTGCGCATCAGGACCAAGGACATCTCGGTCCAGGGGCGGAATACTCAGGGCGTGCGCCTCTTCGATATTGATGAGGGCGACAAGGTGGTCAGTTTCGCCAAGGTCGTGGAGCGAGAGGAAGAAAGAGAGACAACACCGGAAAAAAGCGAACCCGAGCCCCCATCCTCGCACGATGTTTAACCATGATGAAGAAATTAATGGTCATCCTCCTGCTCGGGTCTTTTCTGGCAGGCTGTGATGCATTCGATAAAACCGCAATAAACGAATACGAAGCCGCGACAAAACGCTGGAATGTAGGTGATTACCGGAGCGCTGTCAAGATGTACTTTGCGCTCGTCAAGGAACATCCCTACAGCTCGCGTGCGGACGATGCGCTTTACTGGGCCGGCGTGACGCAGTTCCTGTACCTCGGCGAGACGGAGAAGGCGCTGCAGACATTGAGGCTGCTGCTTAAAACGGTATCCGCACCGTGACATGGCGCCTGCCGCGCAGTGGTATATCGCTCAGATCTATGAGCTCGGCTATAACGACTATGAACGTGCCATCGAGGAATACCGCAAGGCAGCAGAATATTCGAACCGCGAGGTGAGGGAAAAAAGCCTTTACAGTCTCGCCGAGTGTCTTTTCCGTGTCGGCAAGATAGATCGAGGCGAGGGACACCTGGATGCGTCAGGTATCGGAGTTTCCGAGCGGACCGCAGATAACGCTTGCATACTTCCGGCTCGGCACCACGGCCTTTTCCAAGGGCGAGCTTGAAAAGGCGGAGATGTTTTACCGTAAGACACTCGAAAATAATACGGACAGCGAGCTTGTCATCAAGGCAAAGTTCGCCCTGGCCGGGTGCCTTGAGGCAGGCGATAATCTGGCTGATGCACTCAAGCTCTATAAGGAGATCGAACCGGTCTATCCGAACCTCGAGGCCATTCAGATCAAGATCAAGGCGCTTGAGACACAGGATTATCAAGAAAAGTTATTGACAACTCACAAGGAGAATGATACCTTAAATGCTTGATTTGCGGTTTGTCAGGGAGAATGCGGAGACTGTCAAGGCCGCGCTGTCCCGGCGGGGCATAACAACTTGACCTGACGGAGTTTCTCGCGCTGGATGCCAAGCGGCGCGCAGCGCAGCAGGAGATCGAGACCCTCCGCCGCAGGCGTAACGAGGTCTCCGAGGAGATCGGCCGGCTCAAGAAGGCCGGACAGCCTGCGGAGGACAAGGTTGCGGAGATGCGCGGCGGAAGGCGATCCGATCGCCGCGCTCGAGAACAGCACCCGCGAGGTCGAAGAAGCCCAGCGGAACATCCTGCTCACTATCCCGAACCTGCCGCATGCCTCGGTCCCCGACGGCAAAGACGAGAACGACAACGTGGAGATCAGGCGGTGGTCACCGTAGGGCGGAGAGCCGCCGAAGTTCTCTTCGAGCCGAAACCGCACTGGGACCTGGCCGAGTACCTGGATATTATCGATTTTGACCGGGCTGCCAAGATCACGGGAGCCCGTTTCGCTCTTTATAAAGGCATGGGCGCGAGGCTCGAGCGCGCGCTGATCAACTTCATGCTCGACCTTCACACCACGGAGCACGGCTATCTCGAGGTGCTGCCGCCGTTCATGGTGAACAAGACGAGCATGACCGCGACCGGCCAGCTTCCCAAGTTCGAGGAAGAGCTCTTTCAAGGTTGAGAACGGGACGTACTATCTGATTCCTACGGCCGAAGTTCCGGTAACCAATATCCATCGGGACGAGATCCTGCCGGAAGAGAACCTTCCGGTGCTCTATACGGCCTATACGCCGTGTTTCCGCCGCGAGGCGGGTTCGTACGGCAAGGACACGCGCGGGCTTATCCGGCAGCACCAGTTCAACAAGGTGGAGCTGGTCAAGTTTGCGAGACCTGAAGATTCGTACGATGAGCTGGAGAAACTTACTCGCGAATGCCGAAGAGGTGCTCAAGCGGCTCGGTCTTGCGTACCGGGTGATCGTGCTCTGCACCGGAGACATGGGTTTTTCCGCGGCAAAGACGTACGATATCGAGGTCTGGCTCCCGGCGCAGAACAAGTACCGTGAGATATCATCGTGCTCAAACTTCGAGGACTTCCAGGCACGGCGCGGAAATATCCGGTACAAGCCAACAGGGGCAAGAAGACCGAGCTTGTGCACACGCTGAACGGATCCGGCCTTGCCGTGGGCCGAACAGTGGTGGCGATCCTGGAAAATTTTCAGCAGCCGGATGGGACCGTGATTATCCCCGAAGCGCTCCGGAAATACATGGGCGGGACGGAAAAAATAACTCGTAACAGTTGACGAGCAACTATTAGTAGATGCAGTGAAGCAGACTTGGTTATACGTTAAACGTTATCAGTTACCGTATCCGGAGAGATGGCCGAGCGGTTTAAGGCGGCGGTCTTGAAAACCGTTGAGCGAAAGCTCCGGGGGTTCGAATCCCTCTCTCTCCGCCATATAACATAATTGTAGAGTTCAGAGTTCGGATTCGAATTATGACTCTGAATCTGACTCAGAACTGAAGTTAAACGGAGAGGTGGCCGAGCGGCTGAAGGCAGCTGCCTGCTAAGCAGTTGTGGGGGTAACTCCACCCCGGGTTCGAATCCCGGCCTCTCCGCCAGTTTTCTGAATAAGAGGTAGTGACAGGCAACAGGATACCAAAGCCGTCGAACTGAATATATTAAACATTTTCAAGGAGGGTATCACGATGATGCAGAAAGTGCTTGCAGTATTTGTTGTTGTCGTTCTCGCTGTTTCAGTTGGAGCATGTAAGAAGAAAGAAGAGAAGCCGCAAATGCCGGCTGGACATCCGGGCATGGAAGGCGGCATGCCGCCTGCGGGGATGCCCCAAGTGCCGAAGGTTGACCGTCAGGTTGTCGTTTCCAAGGACGTGACGGCGAAATGGAAGGCTGTTAAGCTCTCCATCGAAAACAAGTCTGCCAAAACCACAAAGGAATACTCGGTGAATATCGGCTCTGAGTTGACCATACCGAATACCAAAATGACCGTCAAGGTTGCTGGCATTCCTTCCGGACTTCAAGATGACTGATAAAGAGTTCAAGTCTGCATCAGACAAGCCGAACATGCCTGCCGCTCTGGTTGTGGTAACCGAGAATGGCAAGGAGATATGGAACAACTGGCTGTTCTCTCTGCAGCCCAGCATTCACCCGTTCCAGCACGAGAACGTGGGTATTATTCTCGTGGGTGGCGTTGTAAAGTAGAGGTTAAAGAAGAAAGAGCACCAGTTAGATAACGCACAGATGTTGCCCACCTGTGCACTCTGTATTGCGCCCATAGCTCAGCTGGATAGAGCAACGGACTACGAATCCGTAGGCCAGAGGTTCGAATCCTCTTGGGCGCACCACTCATCAGTGCTCACCGAAGGGTATGCTGAGTGTGCAGAGTTCATAATCGCAAAGACGCGTTTGTTCCTTGTGGTCTGCGATGGTCTCAACGGGAATTGTCATTGTATGCATGACGCTGAGAACAAGACCGACGAAGACTTCATGCGCAAGGCCCTGATGGAGGCCGAGAAGGCCGCAGCATGCGGCGAGACGCCGATCGGCGCTGTACTTGTCATCGGTGAGGAGGTTATCGCTGCCGCTCACAACATGCGGGAGACCTGGCAGGATCCCGCGGCCCATGCGGAACTGCTCGTTGTACGCAAGGCATCGGCGCGACTCGGCAGATGGCGGCTCCAGGATGCGACCGTGTATGTGACCCTCGAGCCATGCCTCATGTGTGCGGGCGCTATGGTGCTTGCGAGGATCAGATCGGCTTGTGTATGGTTGCCGCGATCCCAAGGCGGGAGCGCTCGGGTCAGTATATGATGTGGTTCGCGACGGCAGGCTGAATCATACCTATCGAATAACCCCCGGCATACTGGAGGCAGACTGTCGCGACATGCTTCAGAGGTTTTTCGAAAAACTGAGGATTAAGACAACTGATAATTCATGACGTTTAACCAGATAGGTTATTTGTAGTTGTATCCGTTGCACGTCAGTCATCAATCATGTGTTAGCAGCAATCGGAGAGGTGGCCGAGCTGGCTGAAGGCGGCAGTCTCGAAAACTGTTGTGGGGGTAACTCCACCGGGGGTTCAAATCCCTCCCTCTCCGCCATATATAAAAGCAAATGTTAAGTCAGTTCAATTGTTCAAATCGTCTGAAATCCGCAGTAGAAAACGGAGAGGTGGCCGAGCGGCTGAAGGCGCACGCTTGGAAAGCGTGTTTAGGGAAACCTAACGTGGGTTCAAATCCCACCCTCTCCGCCATTTTGAAGTAAATTAATAATCGGCAAATGTATAATAAAAATTTTTAGCATCACTTTCCAGTGATGGAAGATAATTTGCGCTCATAAGCCCGGGTCCTGCGCAACCACGGTCCCGTGAATCCCGTCAGGTCCGGAAGGAAGCAGCGGTAAGCGGGTTCCGGGTGTGCCGCAGGGGAGCCCGGGTTTGTGAGCTTTTTTATTAGGGACTCCGTTTTTTGCCAAGGATAGCTGAGAGACAGAATCTACTGGCTAAAGACATGGATGCACACAGAGAGAAGTAAAAGTTTGTCATGGTCGTAATAAGCCCGCATTAAAACCAAATGCTCAGTAACGTTTGTTTTCATTAGTGAATATCAGTGTCGATCCATGGTTAAAATGGATTGTCCTTTTTTTAGCAGGCATTAAAGAGGGTTTCATGAGCTATCAGGTCCTGGCAAGAAAATGGCGGCCGCAGGTTTTTGAAGATGTGGTTGGTCAGGGACATATCACGCGTACGCTCCAGAACGCAATTACTACCAGCAGACTTTCGCACGCCTTTCTGTTCTCCGGTCCCCGTGGCGTGGGCAAGACAACGACGGCGCGTATCCTCGCCAAGGCCCTGAACTGCGTCGAGGGCCCCACGCCGACGCCTTGCGGCAAGTGCGATTCGTGCATCGAGACTGCGGCGGGCACTTCGGTTGACGTCATCGAGATCGACGGCGCGTCGAATCGCGGCATCGAGCATATCCGCGAGCTGCGCGAGGCCGTAAAGTATGCACCCGTGGGCGGCAAGTACAAGGTCTACGTGATCGATGAAGTTCACATGCTCACGAACGAGGCCTTTAATGCCCTGCTCAAGACCCTCGAAGAGCCACCACCGCATGTGATTTTCATCTTCGCTACTACCGAGCCCCAGAAGATTCCCGCGACCATTCACTCCCGCTGCCAGCGCTACGGCTTCAAGCGTATCCCGCTACAAGAGATCATTGAACGGCTACGAAAGATTGCTGACGCCGAAGGCATCAGGATAACCGACCAGGGACTCGCCATGATCGCCCGGGCTGCCGAGGGCAGCATGCGCGACTCTCAGAGTCTCCTGGACCAGGCAGTGTCTTACAGCGGCATGGAGATCAAGGACGAAGACCTGCAGGTCACGCTCGGTTCCGTTGCCCAGGAAGCTCTCCTAAGATTCACCGCCGGCCTCTTATCCCGGGATCGCCGCGGGATTGCTCAAGCAGGTGGACACGCTACTGGAAGCAGGGACAGGATATGCGTCAATTCCTGACGGGCGTAGTGGAGCATCTGCGGAACCTTCTTGTTGTGAAGATTTCGCCCGACCCCGGCAAGATCGTTGAACTTCCTGCTACAGATATCGAGGCAATCAAAAAGCAGGCAGCAGCGGCCGAGGCTGAACATCTTCTCCTGCTCTTTGACAGCCTGTCGAAGACGCTCGATGATATGCGGTGGTCGCTACATCAGCGATTTACGTTCGAGGTAGGGCTTATCAAAGCCAGCAATCTTGCGCCGCTCAAACCGCTTGCCGAGGTGCTTGCGCGCTTGACGACGCTCGAAGCGCGGCTCGCCTCTAGCCACGGAACGAACGCACCCCGCGTCAACGGGGTTCATGAACGGTCCGTGGAATATTCATTGAAGGCGCCGGTATTATTGTCCACCCCGATGCCAGCGGAAGCACCGAGCGGGGGGCATGATGATGCTTGGAATAGGATCATGAACGCCCTTAAGTCAAAAAAACCGGGCCTAGCCTCGGCGCTTGCCCATAGCAAGCTTGTGGAAATGACGGATACGGAGCTCGTGATCAGTATCAAGGGCAGCAGTTTTCAGAAAGACCTCGTCGAGAAGCGGGAAAACCGGAGCATCATCGAAGATCTTGCTGCAGAGATCCTGAGAAAGAAGCTTAAGATCAAGATTCAGCTCCTTGCGGAAGCTGCAAAGCACGATACCAAGCAAAAAATGCTGAAAAAGCAGAAACCGGAGGAACAGGATCCTATTGTGCAGGATGCACTCCGTATCTTCGGGGGCGAGGTCGTCGAGCCGGATCACCCGCACGAATGAGGAAGGCAAAGCAAGGATCACAGACAGCGAGCTCCATTTAATTTTTTTATACTTCCATAATTCCTGCATTTTTAGTTGCAAAACCATAAAAATTCTTTTATTATATTATCCCTTTCATGTGTTGAATTTATTTCGTATTGTGAAAGGCTTAACATGTCAAAAAATATAATCGGCAATCTCATGAAACAGGCCCAGCAGATGCAGGAGCGTGTGAAAAAGCTCCAGGAAGAGGCTGCGGGCAAGACCGTGGAAGCATCCTCGGGCGGCGGCATGGTAACGGTGGTCGCCAACGGCCGGCAGGAAGTGCTTTCTATCAAGATAGATCCCTCGGTAGTTGATCCGAAGGATATCGAAATGCTGCAGGACCTGGTCACGGCCGCGGTGAACGAGGCTCTCCGGAAATCGCAGGACCTGATGAAGGAAGAGATGACCAAACTGACTGCCGGTATGGGGCTTCCGCCGGGGCTGATTTGAGCGTTAACTAATAAATATGGAATGCGGCGATCAGGACAGGACAGCGGCGGTGAAAGAACGCGAGATAATGCCTCAAGCATCCTTACACGCGAGACGGCAGGGGAAGGCAGGCACTCAAGCCGCCGATGTCTCCGGCAAGACACTCGGCAGGATGATCGAGTCCTTCATGAAACTTGCCCGGCATCGGCAGGAAGAGCGCCGAGCGCCTCGCCTTCGCTGTGCTCGGGATGCCGCGGGAAGAGGCCGTCGGGATCGCGCAGGCCATCCTGGATCTCAAGAACAACAGTCGTTACTGTTCGGTCTGCAACAACATCACCGAAGACGAGGTCTGCAGCATTTGCCGCGACGAAACGCGGGACGGCTCCCGCATCTGCGTGGTGGAAGAGCCGAGCAACATTCTCATCCTTGAAAAGACCGGCATCTTCCGTGGCCGCTATCACGCGCTTCTCGGTGCCATTGCGCCGCTTGACGGCATCGGCCCTGAGGACCTGAAGATCGACAGCCTGATGGAACGGCTCAGGGCGGGCGGGGTGAAAGAAGTCATCATCGCAACGAACCCTACGGTAAAGGGCGAGACCACGGCCCTATACCTGTCGAAGTTGATCAAGCCCCTGGGCATCAGCGTCAGCCGCATCGCGTACGGTCTGCCGGTGGGCGGGGACATCGAGTACGCAGACGAGAACACGGTGCAGCGGGCGCTGGAAGGCCGACGGGAAATGTAGGAACTGTTGACACGAAAATACGAGCACTAAGTATCAAATCACAAACGCATTGGGAAAAAATATTTTGGATTTGGTTATTATTTAGGATTATCATTTAGAGATTGAGATTTATCTTGTCAGGAGGTTCCTATGGCAGAAATGATAGAGATCAGGTGGCACGGCAGGGGCGGTCAGGGGACCGTCACCGCGGCCAAGGTGCTCGCCGACGCATGTCTCTCCGGCGGCCGCAAGGTGCAGGCGTTCCCGGAATACGGACCGGAGCGTGCCGGCGCACCGCTCCGCGCTTATAACCGGATCAGCGAGAAGATGCTCCGGATGCATTGCCCGGTGCTGAATCCCGGTGTCGTCGCGGTCGTGGACGCCACGCTCCTCGATGCGATCAACGTTGCCGAGGGCGCGAAAGACGACGCGGTCTTCATCATCAACACGGGCAAGGACCCGAAGGAAGTGCGGGCGAAACTGAAGGCAAAGCCTTCCCAGAAGGTCTTCACCGTCGATGCGTCCAAGATCGCGATCGAGACCATCGGCAGGCCCATGCCGAACTCGTCCATGCTCGGTGCGGTGAACAGGGCCACGGCGATCGTGGCCATGGATGTGCTGCTCGACGGATGTGAAAGGCAGCTTCGGGAAGAAGTTCGCGCAGAAGATCATCGACGGGAATCTCGCCGCGGTGCAAGCGCGGGTACGAGGAGGTAAAAGAGGGATGAAACAGATGAACTGGAAAGAGCTGCCGCATGCCGGCACGATCCTGAAGGCCGGGAATGCGAATGAATATAAGACCGGCTCGTGGCGGTCGCTGAAGCCGCGCTGGATCGAGGAGAACTGCATTCAGTGCCTCTTCTGCTGGATCTACTGCCCCGACTCTGCGGTCAACGGTGAAGGACGAAAAGATGACCGGCTTCGATTACGACCACTGCAAGGGCTGCGGTGTCTGCGCCATGGAATGCCCGGGCAAAAAAGGCAACAAGGCCATCGTCATGGAAGAGGAGGGCAAATAACATGGGCGTGACAACGACCAAGACCGTGGCGGTCACCGGCAACCAGGCGGTTGCCGAAGCGCTCCGCCAGTTGAATCCCGATGTGATGCCGGCGTATCCCATCACGCCGTCGACGGGCATCATGGAATCGTTCACCTCGTTCGTTTCGAACGGCAAGGTGGACACCGAGACGATCCTCGTGGAGAGCGAGCACAGCGCCATGAGCGCCTGCATCGGCGCCTCGGCAGCCGGCGGCCGCGTGGCAACGGCCACCAGCGCCCAGGGCCTCGCCCTCATGTGGGAGATGCTGCATATCGCTTCGGGCTACCGCTTGCCGATCCTGATGGCCCTCGTGAACCGGGCGCTGTCGGCGCCGCTCAACATCCACGGCGACCATTCCGACGGCATGGGCATGCGCGACTGCGGCTGGATCCAGCTCTTTTCCGAGAACGCCCAGGAGGCCTACGACAATACGATCATGGCGTACCGCATCGCCGAGCATAAGGATGTGCGGCTGCCGATCGCGGTCAACATGGACGGCTTCATCATCAGCCACTCCATCGAGAGCATGCAGTTCATCCCCGATGAGGAAGTGAAAAAGTTCGTGGGCGATTATATCGCGATCGACCCGCTCCTCGACCTCGACAACCCCAAGAGCATCGGCGCACTGGTGCTGCCGGACTATTACATGGAGCACAAACGCGCCCAGCACGAGGCCATGCTCAACGCGAAGAAAGTCATATCAGGATGTATCTGCGGAGTTCGCCAAGCTCTTCGGCCGCAAATATGATCTGTTCGAATCCTACCGGCTTGAAGATGCCGAGGTCGTTCTCGTTGCGCTCAACTCCGCAGCGGGCACGATCAAGGACGAGGTCGACCGCTACCGTGAAAAGGGCGTGAAGGCAGGCTTGCTCAAGCCCCGCGTGTTCAGGCCGTTTCCCGTACGAGGAAATAGGCGCTGCGCTCAAGAACGCCAAGGCCGTCTGCGTCATGGACCGGGCGGATTCCTACGGCGGCTACGGCCCGCTCTTCATGGAGATCGCCCCGGCCGTCTACCCCTATCGTCAGGGACCGGTGCTGTTCAACAAGATCTACGGCCTCGGCGGCAGGGACCTGATGCCGCTCGATGTAGACCAGGTGATCGATGAGACCATCGAGGTCGCTAAGACGGGCAAGGTCAAGATGGTGAAAGAATATATTACGATCAGAAACTAATATTCTTTTCCACAAAGGACGCAGACAAAACCATAATATCCTTTTGACAGGATTACAGGATGGACGGCATAAAAAAACAGATTTTACCCTGTTATCCTGTCTAAGAATCTAAGGAGAGAACATGAGTACAACACAGGAAAAACCCCTAACCCTGAAATCACTGACGCACAAGCCGGTCCTGCTCACCGGCGGCCACCGGATGTGTTCCGGCTGCGGCGCCCCGACCATCGTTCGCCAGGTCCTTATGGCCATCGACGAACCGGTGGTGATCGCGAACGCCACAGGCTGCCTCGAGGTCTCGACCTGCCTGTTCCCGTACACGGCCTGGAAGGTGCCGTGGATGCACAGCGCCTTTGAGAACGCGGCGGCCACGGCCTCGGGGATCGAGACCATGTACCGGTCGCTCCGGAAACAGGGAAAGCTCAAGAAGGAGATGAAGTTCATCGCCTTCGGCGGCGACGGCGGCACCTATGACATCGGGTTCCAGGCCCTCTCGGGCGCCATGGAGCGCGGCCACCAGCTGCTCTATATCTGCTACGACAACGGCGCGTACATGAACACTGGCATCCAGCGCTCGAGCGCCACGCCCTTCGGCGCGGACACGACCACCCAGCCGGTGGGCTCCAAGGTCCAGGGCAAAACGCAGCGCCGGAAGGACCTTACCCGCATCATGGCAGCGCACAACGTGGCCTACGCTGCCCAGGCCTCGCCCCATAACTGGAAAGACCTCATGACCAAGGTCAGAAAGGCTCTTGCCACGAACGGCCCGGCATACATGGGGGTTGTCTCCCCCTGCAACCGCGGCTGGCGCACCCAGACGAACGACTCGATCCTGCTCTCGCGGCTTGCCGTCGACACCTGTTACTGGCCACTCTATGAGGTGGAAGACGGGAAGTGGACCATCAACTACGATCCCAAGGACAGGAAGAAGCCGATCACCGAGTGGCTCAAGCCCCAGGGCAGGTTCAAGCACCTCTTCGCACCGGGCAACGAAGGGATGCTCGAGCAGTTCCAGAAGCTGGTGGACGACGACTGGGAGAGCCTCAAAAAACTTCAGGAGATGTCTAAAAGCTGATACGGATCTTCGATATCGCAAAACAGCAGAGAAACCATAGCCGGGTAGTTAATACCCGGCTATTTTTCTTACGGCAGTGGCGTCTAAAAAAACGCTTGAAATCTGGCTGTCAGTATGGTTTAATAGCGGCATCCGCTTGTTTTTACAGGCGGAGCGGCACTAACGTTGAACAAGGAGATGCAGCACATGCTGGGTTCCGATTTGGTGATGTATGACGAAGAGTTTAAGCAGATCGACGCAGAACTCCAGCGTCTCCTTGCCCAGGCAAACGCGAAGGTCGTGTTCCTCGTGGATAAGAACGGTCAGCTGATCGCTGCGACCGGCGAGACGGAAAACCTCGACACCACGTCGCTCGCATCGCTTACCGCGGGAAACATCGCCGCCACCGGCGGCATGGCCAAGCTCCTTGGAGAGAAAGAGTTTTCCATACTCTTCCACGAAGGGCAGCGGGACAACATTCATATCTCCATCATCGGCCAGCGGGTGATCCTGGTCGTGATCTTCGACCAGCGGTCATCGCTCGGGCTTGTCCGTCTCCGGGTGAAGAAGAGCGCGGAAATGCTTGGGAGCATATTCGATCAACCTCCTTCAAAAAGTGGAAACGGAAAAGGGTTCGGGCAAAGGCGGCGATTCTCCCTTTGCAGAGATAACCGACGAAGATATTGATAAACTTTTCGGCTAGCCCAACCTCGATCATTCCCGGAATGCACTAAGGAGAGGAATTACCGTCCCATGTCCTTTATCAATTATTCGTCGAGAGAGATCAACTGCAAAATCGTCTTCTATGGCCCAGGCCTCTGCGGGAAGACGACCAACCTGCAGTAGATATACAAAAAGACGAATCCCGACAGCAAGGGTAAGATGATCTCTCTGGCAACGGAGACCGAGCGAACACTGTTCTTCGATTTTCTTCCGCTCGCCCTGGGCGAGATCCGCGGCTTCAAGACGCGGTTCCATCTCTACACCGTTCCCGGCCAGGTCTTCTACGATGCAAGCCGCAAGCTCATCCTGAAAGGGCGTGGACGGCGTCGTGTTCGTGGCGGATTCGCAGATCGAGCGCATGGAGGCGAACATCGAGAGCATCGAGAATCTCCGCATCAACCTGGCGGAACAGGGATATGATCTGGATAAAATCCCCTTCGTCATCCAGTACAACAAGCGGGACCTGCCGAACGTCGTGCCGCTGGAAGAGATGAAAAAAGCATTGAACCCCACGAGCTGTTCCCGATTTCGAGGCCGTTGCCATGGAGGGCACCGGCGTGTTCGACACGCTCAAGGCTATCGCCAAGCTGGTGATCATGGAACTGAAGAGAGGACAAGGAGGGTAGAAAAGCACGTCCACAGGGGCAAGGGTCCTAGGGTCAAGATAAAAATAACTCATTGACAGAATAGGCTGTATATGGTATTTATACCAGCCTGCAATAAAGAATCGCTGAATGAATATCGAATAATTCCCCGGATAGCTCAGTTGGTAGAGCAGGTGGCTGTTAACCACCATGTCGCAGGTTCGAGTCCTGCCCGGGGAGCCAGAGCCAAAAAAGGGCCAATTTCTTGAGAAATTGGCCCTTTTTACATTTCATGCTTGATTAATATTCACGTTACACAGCTCTCTGAGAGGCACTCACGCGATCTGCAAATGCTTATTTCAAACGGCATCATTCATTTCTGATATTGATTTCCATCTGTAATCTTGATTATTCGATACCATAATAAATTCACATACCTTCCTATACTTATTGTAGTTTCATTTCTACGCAATTTTCAATGTTTCATTCAGTATTTAGCAATCCCTCAACAACCCTGAGTAGGCCTTTCGTATCCGAGGTAAGTTTTTCGATTCCATATTTACATCTTCATGAATGCATTAGGTGAATAATTGCAACGTTATAGCTTGACGGGATATCATTATCATGCTTTAATAACACTACTAACAAATTAAACCAAATTATTCTAACGGGGAGCCACAGAAGAAGTCAAGATTGCTCAGAGGGATAACATACCGTTGATTTTGACGGCACTGTTTTAACAAGGAGGAACATATGCGGACGAGAATTGTAGTTTTATTTGCCATGCTCGTCATCGGCTTGGCGCTCATCGGCAGTTCGACATACGCGGCAGAGCAGAAAAAACCGAACATCGTCATTATCTGGGGCGATGATATTGGGCAGTCCAATATCAGTGCCTACTCGCACGGCGTGATGGGCTACAAGACGCCGAACATCGACCGTGTGGCAAAAGAAGGCATGATGTTCACGGACTACTATGCTGAGCAAAGCTGTACGGCTGGCCGTGCGTCATTCATCACCGGACAGTCCGGCATGCGAACCGGTATGACCAAGGTCGGCCTGCCGGGAGCATCGCAGGGGTTGCAGAAGGAAGACCCGACGATCGCGGAGCTGCTCAAGCCACTGGGATATGCCACCGGCCAGTTCGGCAAGAACCACCTGGGTGATCGCAATGAATTCCTGCCCACGGTGCACGGTTTTGACGAATTCTACGGCAACCTGTACCACCTGAACGCTGAGGAAGAGCCGGAACTGCCGGACTACCCGGGGCCTCCCGCGTTCCCTAACTTCCGCGAAAGGTTCGGACCGCGCGGCGTGATGGACTGCAAGGCCTCAGACAAGGACGACCCGACCGTAGATCCGCGCTTTGGCAAGGTCGGCAAGCAGGTCTGTAAAGACACCGGTCCTCTGACCAAGAAGCGGATGGAAACGATCGACGACGACATCGCCAACCGGGCCGTGGACTTCATCCAGCGGCAGAATAAAGCCGGCAAGCCGTTCTTTGTCTGGGTGAACTTTACTCACATGCACTTCCGCACGCACCCCAAGCCGGAGAGCATCGGACAGTCGGGGCGTTTCCAGAGCCCTTACCACGACGTCATGATCGACCACGACAAGAACGTCGGCCAGGTTCTCAAGGCACTGGACGATCTGGGCATCGCGGACAATACCTTTGTCATGTACAGCACCGACAACGGTCCGCACATGAATTCATGGCCAGATGCGGCAATGACGCCGTTCCGCAACGAGAAGAACTCGAACTGGGAAGGGGCATACCGGGTTCCGGCTATGGTCCGCTGGCCGGGCAAGATCAAGCCGGGCAGTGTGTCCAACGAGATCGTCGCTCACCTAGACTGGCTGCCGACACTTCTGGCCATCGCTGGCGACACCCAAGTGACGGAAAAGCTGCTGAAGGGCTACAAGGTAGGTGGCATGACCTACAAAGTCCATCTAGACGGCTACAACCTCGTTCCCTATCTGACCGGAAAAGTTGAGAAGAGCGAGCGGAACTCGTTCATTTATATCAACGACGATCAGCAGATGACCGGCTTGCGGTACGACAATTTCAAGTTTGTGTTCATGGAGCAGCGGGCCGAGGGAACGCTGCGTGTCTGGGCAGAGCCGTTTGTTACCTTGCGGGTTCCGAAGATATTCAACCTCCGAACCGATCCGTACGAACGCGCGGACATCACGTCGAACACCTACTATGACTGGCTTTTGGATCACGCCTTCCAGCTTGTACCCGCGCAGGCCTATGTGGGCCAGTTCTTGTCGAGCTTCAAGGAGTATCCGCAGCGGCAGAAGGCAGCTTCCTTCAACCTGGAATCAATCATGGAGAAGATGCAGGAAAACAACGGATCAAAGTAGCGCTCACGAAGTAATCACGAGCACCATTATTTGATATTGCGCCCGCTGTCTTACGACGGCGGGCGCATTTTTTAGAAAAACAATACCGTTCTAATGAACTTTTTTTTCGATAAAACATCAAAATATAATTTTAGAAATGAAGTGAACGAAGGTAGCCAGCTAACAAGCGGTTGCAGCGTACGGCACTGACACGCTCCCGCTGAACCGCGGCGTTATATGCACGTTACAACTAGAATTTCACGCATATTCTGCGCTCCTGTCGCTGCATGTTTGTAGGTGGTGACAAGATAGACATAAATCTTGACAACGTGTAGAATCGCAGTTGAAGCATGCGGTGCGAGGTCCTTCCTCTGTACTCTGAAAAAGTTGCGGCATTTGATGATTACGGAGTACATATCGTAATCTTTGTTCTTTACCATCTGTATTTGGACTACCATTAAAATACCCGATTGCTTATGGAGGAACAGAACTATGAAAACAGGGATCACAAAAATCTTTATGACCGCCGCGCTCGTTTGCGCGATGTTCTTCACCGCCACCATCGCACAGGCGGCTGACCCGTTGCCTTCATGGAACGACAATGCATCCAAGAAGTCTATTGTCACCTTCGTCGAGAAGGTGACGAAAGAAGGCTCTCCCGATTTTGTTCCGGTCGCGGAACGCATTGCCACGTTCGACAATGACGGCACGCTCTGGTGCGAGCAGCCGGCGCCCGTGCAATTATACTTCGCGCTCGACCGCGTGAAGGCGCTCGCGCCGCAGCATCCTGAATGGAAAACCAAGGAACCCTTTGCCTCGCTGCTCAAGGGCGATTTGAAAACCGCGCTGGCCGGCGGTGACCACGCGCTCCTGGAACTCGTCATGGCCACGCACGCGGGCATGACCACGGTGGAATTCGAGCAGATTGTCAAGGACTGGATCGCCACCGCAAAGCATCCGAAGACAGGCAAGCTCTACACCGAGATGGTCTATCAGCCGATGCTCGAACTGCTCGCCTATCTGCACGCGAACGGCTTTAAGAACTTCATCGTCTCCGGCGGCGGCATCGAGTTCATGCGCCCGTGGACCGAAAAGGTGTATGGCCTCCCGCCGGAGCAGGTTGTGGGCAGCAGCATCAAGACGAAGTTCGAGATGCGCGATGGCAAACCCGTCCTCGTGCGTCTGCCGGAACTGAACTTTAACGACGACAGAGCAGACAAGCCCGTCGGCATCAACCAGCACATCGGTCGCCGTCCCATCGCCGCCTTCGGAAATTCCCGTGGCGACCAGGAGATGTTGGAATACACGCAGGGCGGCAGCGGCGCGCGGTTCGAGCTGCTGGTGCTGCACGATGATGCGACGCGTGAATACGCCTACGGTCCGGCCCGCGGATTGCCGGACGTCAAACTGGGTGCCTTCCCGCCAGCGCTTGATGAGCTTGCGCAGAAGAACGGCTGGACGGTGGTCAGCATGAAGAACGATTGGAAGAAGGTCTTCCCGTTCGAGCAGGACCCTGTTACGGCCATTGACATCTTGCTGGAACCGGACGCCACGATGCTCCAACATTCCGAAGCCAACAACGCCCGCCTGCTAGCGGTTTTCCCGAAAGGCTTCGCCCTGGATGCGACGCATCGTCCGCACATCACGATGATTCAGCGTTTCGTCCGCACCGCCGACCTCGACCAGGTCTATGCCGCCGCCAACAAAATCATCGCCCGCGCCAGCGTGACCGGCCTGAAGCTGGAGGCCTTCAAATACTACTACATCCCGAGCAAGGCCATTGGCGTGGCGGGCATTGTCGTGAAACCGACGCCTGAATTGCTCAAGCTGCAAGCGAACCTGATTGCCGCCGTGGCCCCGTTCACGATGGAAACCGGAGACTCCTCCGCGTTCGTCACCACGCCCGATGATCCGATTATTGACCCGTTATTGATCGAATACGTTTCGACGTTTGTTCCGAAGGCTTCCGGCGAGCATTTCAATCCGCACGTCACCACCGGCGTCGCCCTCCGGGAATACCTCGACCAAATGCTGGCCGAACCGTTTGAGCCGTTCACCTTCTCGCCGACAGGCGCAGCCGTTTACCAACTCGGCCAATTCGGCACGGCGGCGAAGGAACTCAAGGCGTTGGATTTGAAGCCTTGAGGTGTTGAATGGCACGTTCTCTGTCGCACTTATGGCCGAAGCGAAGAAGAAGGGCTGGACAATCATCAGCATGAAGAATGACTGGAATATCATCTACCCATTCGAGAAGAGGTTAGAACGGGGTCACTGTCGGATTCGCCACGTGACACTCGGTTTCAGCGGACGGCGCTACCGCGCCGTCGCTGTACCGAGGTGTTCATGTGTAAGTTCCATCCGGTATTCTGCATCTCCTATTCATCGGTCGCCGGTGCAAGCTTGT
>CAVPKD010000009.1:0-154478 GCA_963705595.1 Nitrospirota bacterium
AGGTGGAGATCGTACTTTACAAAAGATGCAACGACTGCGAATTATTGAATGAATCAAATATGTCGACTGTAACCTGAATTATGTTAATCGAGAAAAAAGCCCAGATGAACAACTCTTTCAATCGGGCTTCGACTGTCTCTATTCCACCTTGCAGCCTCTGGGTACTCATGCCTGTAATAGCACTTGGCACATTTCCTCGGTCCGGGAGTTCCTCTGGGTGCGATTTTTTTACAGATACCATTTCATCTGAACTGATATCCAGTCAATTCGCTACATGGATGATTTGATGAACGGTGTGTCTTTGGTGAATTCTACACGATTATCACGGAGACCTGTTGGAATAGCTGATACTGATGATGCTGTAAACAAAAAAACCCGCGGAAATGTCACCACGGGTAGAGATAATTATCATAAAAACTCTTTAAAATCAATGACTTAAATGGTGGAGGCGGTGGGAATCGAACCCACGTCCGAAAACCTTCAGCCAGAAGCTCATACATGCTTATCCCCTCTTTTAGGCTCTCGCCTCATCCGGCGCCTTGGGGAAAGCTCCGGAATCGGCCAGCCCGGTTTTTCTTATCTTCCCGCCCCGGACGAAGTCGGGAAGACCAGCCTGATTTTTGACGTCTCTGCGGCCGTTCAGGCGCCGGCCGGGAGACGCGCTAGCCTAAATTAGGCAGCGAGTGCCAGTTCTTGTTTGTTGGCAGTTGTATGTTTGCCATGTGTTTTACGAGCCCCATGGCACCTCGGCATGCAACTCCTGACCTCTCGGTCCCCGTCGAAGCCTGTCGCCCCCTTTCTAATGCTATTGAATCTGTTTTCGCACTAAGTTCAGATAGCTTGGACACAGATAAACGTTAACGAGCACAAGAAAGGATAGAGTAGGAGGAAATTTATCCCTGCGATCATCCGCGTCAATCTGCGTCCAAAGCTCAATTTTCTTTATGGCTTATGTTACTCCTTTTCTCTTTGATATTCAACAGTCTTTCTGCGTCGGCATTGCCCACGCCGCTGATCCTGACAATCTTGTCCCGCGACGTGTGGCCGGTCACGATCTCAACCTGTGACCTGGTAACTGAGAGCGTATCAGCGAGGAACCGGACTGAGCGCCTCGTTCGCCGCGCCATCCACAGGTGGGGCCGTGAGCCTGATCTTGAGCCCGCCATTCTCCATCCAGGTGATCTCGTTCTTCGAAGCGCGGGGCTGGATCCTGATTGAAAGGGTAATAGATTCCACAGCCCCTTTATCCCTGGGCGGGCTCTTCCTTGGCTTCATCACCGCATTCCTCGAAGCTGACCATTTCCAGGTGCATCTGGATAACCTTCTTGAGATCCTGCAGAAAATGGTGCTTGCGCCGCTTCAGGTTCAGGATGTCTGCTTCGAGAGTGACCTTCTGCTGCTGAGAATCACTGACGATCTGCTGGCTGCGGACCTCCGCATCCTTGATGATCAATGATCCTTCCTTTCTCGCGTTCTCCTTAAGGTCTTCCACCAGTTTCTGGGTCATGAGCAACGTGTTCTTGACCGTTTCCTCTCTCGCGACAAGTTCCCGCACCCGCTCGTCGTAGGTCTGGCGGAACTCCCGCTGTTCCATGACCTCGCGCACCAGCGTTTCCATCTCGTCCCGCACGAGATCGAGAAACATCTCGACCTCGGTCTGATCGTAGCCGCGGAAACCTACGTGGAAGCGTTTCTGTTGTATGTCGATTGGCGTCACCTTTATGCCATTACTCATGCCATTGCCCTCCTTCGGCCGGATCGCTCCTCCCCATCTATCCCAAGTATCGCGCAAAGCGATAGAGGTTCTTGATCAACGCATACTGTAAAAAGATGATAACAAGAATCGCTATGAAAGGTGAAAAGTCGATCCCGATGCGGTACGGCGGCACCAGCTTTCTGATCGGCCGCAGGACCGGCTCGGTCATCCGCGTCAAGATCTGCACGATCGGATTGTACGGGTCCGGATTCACCCAGGAGATGAGCGCCCGGATAATAATGATCCACATATAGAGGTTCAGCACTATTTCCAAAACCCTGGTGATGCCTATGACGATGTTGTCCATACTTCCTCCCGAAATTCATTGCGATACCGATTTCTCTTGCCACGGCTCTTTCATGTCGAATTTATCTTACTCAATCCATATCCGCGTCAAAAGCAAGCCTAGTCTACTTCCCCAGTTCTTTGCTCCGTGCCGTTGCCGCTTCGACCGCGTTCATAAGCGTGGCGCGGAGCTTGCCCTTCTCGAGAGCATGGAGTCCCTCGATCGTGGTGCCACCGGGAGACGTGACCATGTCCCTGAGCTTCCCGGGATGCTCTTTTGTATCAAGCACCATTTTGGCCGCGCCGTACACGGTCTGGGCAGCAAGCTCGAGCGCGAGTTGTCTTGGCAGACCGGCCTTTACCCCCGCATCGGACAACGCATCGATGATCATGAACACATAGGCGGGCCCACTGCCGGAAAGTCCGGTCACGGCATCCATAAGTTTCTCGTCAACGACTACGGACCTGCCCACGGAGTTGAATATACTCTGCGCCAGGGCAAGGTCATCGACCGTCGCGTTCTTCCCGCCTGCGAGCGCGGCCGCTCCTGCAAGAACGAGGGCCGGGGTGTTCGGCATCACGCGCACCACGCGGGTGCCATCCCTAAGCGCTTTTTCAATCTTCATGATCGTGATGCCTGCAGCAATAGAGATTACGAGCTTCTTATCATCAACTGCAGTCGCTATCTCTCCAAGAACCTTTTCGATCACCGGTGGCTTCACGCTCAAGACTATGACTCCTGCCTCGTGCACCGCGTCCACGTTACTCTTATGAATAAGAATACCATAGGTCTTCCTAAGATGCTCCAGCCGGTCCAACGAAAGGTCAGTGACCAGGATCTGGCCCGGCGTTACCGTGCCTGCTGCAATTAGTCCCTTCACGAGCGCCTCGGCCATGTTCCCGCCACCAAGAAATGCGATCTTTCTATCTATCACCATATAACCTCCAACACGTGCGTAATTGGATAATGAAGGTTATAAATTTACAATCTTCAACTTCCAATTTCCAATTAATCATCCTCTCCCCCGAAAATCGCCGTGCCAACGCGTACCATGGTCGCACCTTCTTCGATGGCAACCTCGAAGTCCCCGCTCATGCCCATCGAAAGCTCCTTCATGGAAACGCCAGGAATATTTTCACTTGCGACGCTCTCGGACAGTTCGCGCAGCTTTTTAAAATAGGGCCGTGAGTCCTCGGGACTGTCAGAATAGGGCGGCATGGTCATCAGTCCCTTGATCGAAATATTCTTGAGCTTTGCCGCTCCTTTGACGAGGGCAGCAGCATTCTCTGACGCCACGCCAGCCTTGCTCGCTTCACCCGAGATACTCACCTCGATCAGCACGTCCTGCACTTTGCCGATCTTCGCCGCCTGCTTGTCGATCTCCTTCGCGAGCTCAAGACTATCGACTGAATGAATCAAATAAAAGAGCTTTACAGCATACTTTGCCTTGTTCGTCTGCAGGTGGCCGATGAGATGCCAGCTCGCAATCGGGCCTAGCTTCTCGATCTTTTCTTTCGCCTCCTGCACGCGGTTCTCGCCGAGGATCAACGCTCCGGCATCCACAGCCTCGCGGATCCTGTCGACGTCGACGGTCTTGGTCACCACCACAAGTTTAACATATGGAAGGTCGCGCCCTGAGCGTTTTGCAGCAGATGCAATCCTGTCCGTGACCATCTTGAGGTTGTCTGCTATCGACATAGAGCAAGAGCTTCTCTCTCGCAGGAGACCGCAACGAAAAATTTAGGATTTAAGAAAGCCTTTTCCACATTTAATACAAGTGCTTCTTCGCAACCTTTGCGCCCTTGTTTTAGCTTTGCTTCACGGTTTTATCATGATCACCGACAGCATCCTGCCGGTCCTGCCCTCGGCACGAAAAGAGTAGAACAAATCCCTCCTGCACGAGGTACAGAGTCCAAGGGAATGAACATTCTTCGCTGATAGGCCGATTTGCGCGAGCTCAAGCCTGTTTAATTTGACCAGGTCCAGGTTCCACTTGTCACTGCCTCGGTCGGATGCCACTTCCTTCCATTGCGAAAAAGCTTCCCGAATCGGCCCCATCACCGGCTCATCGACTTCGTAGCACTCGGGCCCGATCGTCGGTCCGATCGCCGCTATCATTCGAGACGGGTCGGAGCCGAACTCATCCTGCATTTTCGTCACTGCCTTCTGGACTATCTTCTTCACGGTGCTCCGCCAGCCCGCATGAACTGCTCCAATAGCAGGAGTTAAAGGATCAACGAGCAGCACCGGCACACAGTCAGCTGTTTCGACGCCGATCGCTATATAGGGCGCATTCGTGATCAGGGCGTCGGCCTGAACAGTCTTCGTCTTTTTAAAGTTCTGGCCGTCCACTTTCACGATATTCTCACCATGCACTTGGTTCACGGTAACGAATCGTTCCGGATTGACACCAAATGCTTCTGCCAATACTTTCCAGTCATCGGTCAGCCTGATATCGTTGCTCCTTGCCCCAAGCCCGCCTTGCCTTGTAGTGAAGGCATGCTTTATCAGGCCGATCTTTTCCAGAGCAGGAATAGTGATATAATGAATATCGTTCTTCGTATCGGTGCTCATATTTACCGAAACCCTGAATAATTTAAAACTCAAAGATCTAAATCCGTTTCAAGTTTGACTATTCGATATTATTTAAAGATTAGGATTCGAGTTTGGCGTTTGTTCTTTACATACTCCGCACGTCTTGCACGCACCAACCTTGCAGGGCGGCGTGAACTTTCCTTCAAGCGCTCGCTCATATTCGTTCCTAAGATAATCTTTCCGCACACCGATGTCAATAAAATCCCATGGCAGGAGCTCACTGAACGCTCGCCGCCGCGTGACGTAAAAGTCTGTGTAGGTCTTGAGCTCCCTGGCCGCAGTTTTCCAGTCTCCGTTTTTTTCATGCGCAGTTTTGATGAGACTTCCGATTCTCCGATCGCCGCGCGAGAGGAGGGCCTGGATGTACTCCCATTTCGGAAGGTCATGGATGATGTTCATGTTTCCGATAGACCGCACGACCTTTTCAAGATACCGCTGCTTTTTATTCAGGCGATCAACGTGCTCCATCGGCTCCCACTGAAAGGGTGTAAAGGGTTTCGGCACGAAGGAGTTTACCGAGAGCGTGATCCTACCTATCCTTCCTGCTGGCCGCGCGTGCGTGAGCTGCACTTCGCGTACCTTTTCGGCGAGCGTAATGATGGCGTCTACATCCTCCTGTGTTTCCGTCGGTAAGCCCAGAATGAAATAAAGCTTGAGGTTCGGAATGCCGCGGCCAAATATCATGTCCGCAGAACGAATGATATCATCCTCTGTAACGCCTTTGTTGATCACCTTCCTCAACCGCTCAGAGCCGGCTTCTGGCGCGATCGAGATGGTCTTGTGCCCGCTCTTCGCCAGACGGTCGATGAGCGACTCGCCTACCGAGTCTGCACGAAGAGAAGAGACGGATATTCCGCCTTCGACTGCGGAACAGATATCATTAATATTCGGATAGTCAGACAACGCCGCACCTACCAGACCGATCTTACCGCAGAGGTCATCCGCTTTTCCCGCCTTCTCCATTGCTCTCTCGATACTGAGGTTCCGCGGCGGGAGGTAGATGTAGCCGGCCATGCAGAACCGGCAGTGCCTGCCGCAGCCACGTGTTATTTCCGAGAGGAACATGTCGCTAAACTCCGTGTTCGGCGTCAGGATTACCGTCGCTGCTGGCGTTCTGTTAATGTCCTTAACAGTACGTTTGACGATGCGGTCCGGAGCAGAGGGATCGACTACCTTGCGCTCCCTGATCGTGCCGTCTTCATTATATTCAATATCATAGAACTCCGGCACGTATATCCCAGGTGTCCGGTTCACTGCTCTGAGCATATCAAGGCGGCCTTTTCCTCTGTTCTCTCGATAGGCATCGATAAACTCGTTTACTACCTCTTCCCCCTCACCTGTGATTACGACATCGATGAAATCCGTGAGCGGCTCGGGATTAAAGAATGAGCAGATGCCGCCGAGGATGACGAGAGGATCATCTTCGCTCCGTTCGCGCTTGAGAGCGGGGATACCGGAGAGGCGCAATATTTCCAGGATGTTCAGATAGTCGTGCTCGAAGGAGACCGAGAAAGCAAGGATGTCGAACTTCTTTATAGGCCGCTTGCTCTCGAGGCTGAACAATTTCGTGTTGGTCTTGATGTACTCATCGATATCTTCTTTGTCGGGCAGGAATACCCGCTCGCATGCCGTGTCTGCGCGGCTGTTCAGGATGGCGTAGATCTGATGCACGCCGAGGTTCGACATGCCCACGTGGTAGGTATTCGGGTAAGCGAGCGCAATCTCTACATCAGCGCCCTGTGCCTTATAGACGGTCCCGCTTTCAACGGCAAGAAGGGCATCAACTTTTTCCTTGAGTTTCCGTGACATAAGGAAATTATACTATTGTTGACTGCTTTGCGCAAAGTAATTTAGGTCCTCTGCTGCTAGAGACAACTTCAGGCGCTACTCCAGTGACATATGATACAAATCATCCCATTGTGCTACCGTAAGCAATATAATAGAAACAGGATAGGGCGCCGATTAGCTATGGACAAACGACAGACGCTCAGAATGAGCAGGGAACATAAAACCATGGAAGCCATGAGCAGCATCTACTGCCGCGGCCATCATGGCAAGGCAGAAAAGAGATTGTGCCCCGAGTGCAGGGCTCTTGTGACGTATGCGCACCAGCGCCTAGATCGATGTCCATTCCAGGAGAACAAGACGACCTGTGCCAACTGCCCGGTGCATTGTTACAACCCTGATATGCGGGAGAAGGTCAGAGGAGTTATGAGGTATGCCGGCCCCGCATGGCCTACCAGCACCCTCTTCTCGCGCTGTTCCATTTTGTCGATGGGTTTCGGAAGAATCTGCGACGCCTCAGCCGACCCTGAGACTCTCTATTATCCGCATTTATCCTCTTATCCTGTGAAATCAACCTGATGCATCACGGCGGACACTTTGCGCAGACGGATGTAAACAGAGACGTGCTGAGGTAGCGGTCGCCCCGGTCGGGCAGGATCACCACGATCGTACCGCGCTCGATGCGCTTGGCCATCGTGAGCGCGCCGAACACGGCCGCCCCACTGCTCATGCCAGCGAAGATGCCCTCCTGCAAGGCAAGACGCCGAGTTGTCGAGAACGCTTCGTCATCGTTCACATGGATAATCTCATCGGGAAAGGACGGATCGTATATCTTGGGGACGATGGACTCCTGCATGTTCTTGAGCCCCTGGATCTTATGGCCGAGAAAAGGTTCTACTCCCACGACGGCGAGAGTACGATTAAACTCCTTGAGCCTCTTGCCTGCTCCCATGAGTGTGCCCGTGGTCCCCATGCCGGCGACGAAAACGTCGATCTCTCCGTTAGTCTGGTCGATGATTTCCCTTCCGGTTGTCTCGTAATGGGCCCGGATGTTGGCGGGGTTGTCGAACTGGTTCGGCATAAAATATTTTCCTGGCGACTCTTCCCTCAGCCTGCCGGCAAGCTTAATTGCGCCGTCCGTTCCTTCGTTGCCCGGGCTCAGGACAATCTCTGCTCCAAAGGCTTCGAGGATCTTCCTGCGCTCGAGGCTCACGCACTCAGGCATGACGAGAACCACTCTGTACCCAAGGGCCGCGCTCACCATGGCGAGCCCGATACCCGTGTTCCCTGATGTGGCCTCGAGGATCGTATCCCCTTTTTTGATCCGGTCCGCTTCCTCGGCACCCTTGATCATATAATATGCGATCCGGTCCTTGACCGAGCCGCCGGGGTTATTGCCTTCGAGCTTCGCGAGGATCTTCACCCGTGGATTAATATTGAGCGTCTCCAGTTTTACGAGTGGCGTGTTGCCGATGCTGTCAAGAACTCCCATGTCCATCCCTTGAGAGATGATATTATGATTACAGGGCTATACCAAAATGGAAAGCAAAATATAAAGTATATGTCAACAGAAGCAAAAGGAAAGACTTTATTGATGGGGGACAGGAAGCAGGCATCTCTTACAACTCATACGGTAAAAACGTCTGAAACGGTGTAACGATCGGCCGTGTAGAGGATGATATCCTCTGCGCCAAGCCTGCGGTGCGTCCTGAGCGCGACATCGGGATGGTTGTTCTGTTCCGACAGGTGGGAGAGGCAAGCCCACTTGAGCCGCTTTGCCTCGGAAGCACGGCGCAAAATATCGGCGGCCTCGATGTTCGAGAGATGGCCCCGAGGCCCTTTGATGCGCTGCTTGAGATAGGCGGGATAGGGTCCGGCTGCGAGCATGTCCGGGTCGTAATTGCTCTCAAGGAAAACCGCATCGACGGACGAGACGAGATGAATAAGGTCCTTGAACACGTGGCCGAGGTCGGTCATGATACCGAGCCGCTTCGAACCATAACTTACGATAAAAGCCGCACCATCCGCGCCGTCATGCGGCGTGGGGATCGCCTGCACCAGCACGTCGCCGAATTGGAGGTTGTCGCTCGACCGGAAGTGACGCACGTCCTTTAGCTTGCCGAGCGTGCACCGCGATGAGGCTGCAGCGAGCGTGGCTGGCGTGACATAGATCGGGAGGCCGTACTTTCTCTGAAAGACGCCGGCGTGCCGAATGTGATCACCGTGGTCGTGGGAGATGATCACGGCGTCGACCTTCCTGATGTCCCGCCCGTGGGTAACGAGCCGTTCAGCAGCCTGCACGCCGGTGATACCGGCGTCGAACAGGAGCTTCACACCACCTGTCTCCACGTAAATGCAGTTACCGTTGCTGCCTGACTGAAGCGAGATCGCTATCATGCTCATGGTCATTCGTACTGTATCAGTCCTTCAGAAGATTGTCAACCGGAATGAAAAGAATGCAGAATCGCAAATGAGCAATGCATTTTCGCTACATCGCCTTTCCTTTCGCCTCATCTTTTCCGTGTGCGAGGAAGGGAGATGAGAACGGACGGCTTTTACTTTCTCTTAATCGCAATTTATAATTAGAGAATATCTAAATTTCGGATAATTATTGTCCACGATACGACTGGCCTGTCCAAATTCTGTAAAAAAAAGCCAAACAATTCCTGTCTAACACATTGTAAATAAGCTTTTATCGATTGGCAATAATTTTGCTAGATATTTATATAAGGCTCACTGCAAAAAGTGAGTTCCGTTAGAAAACGTAGTTCTCTAAAGAATATCGCTGGTGGCTTCATACACGGCCTCCAACGCGCGATGTAAACCGCAGACAGGAGTTGGCAACTTGCTCAAACGGAGTCAAGAAAACTGCCATGCTGATAGCTGCGTTCTGATCTTTAAGGAGGTGGCGAACTATGGAAATGCTGATGGGAGGGAAAGAACGAATGTTAGAGGTCAAAGTGAAGTTGAACTGTTGGGAGCACAAAAAATGCGGACGGCAGCCCGGAGGGCATAAAGCGCAGGAACTTGGCGTATGCCCTGCGGCCACGAATTCAGAGCTGAACGGCGCTCATGGTGGCACGAACGCAGGGAGGGCATGCTGGGTCGTGGCGGGGTCTCTTTGCGGCGGCAAGATCCAGGGAACGTATGCGAAGAAGCTGTTGAACTGCTGGCGGTGCGATTTCATGAATACCGTAAAACGGGAGGAAAACCCGGACCCGCTCGGGTTCTCACATACACGGCTCGGAATGGAACGAGCCCTCGAGAAACAGAATGGAATAAGGCCTTCACCCCGCAATACCGGTAATGATGTGCAGATAGAATAACACTAGAAATGTGACCTGCCATTGATGAATTGTCTGCTGAAATGGTCCTTAAGATGCGGTGCGCCTTATGATCACAGATTATTCTTGAGGGCTGTGCTAACCTGTACTATAATACCTGCCATGCTGTAACCGTTGGGACGCGATCGTTTAGCCCCGTGTTCTTGAAACGGGACTCCATTTCCCTATGCGCTCACAGTCACCCCTCGATAATATCAGCTTCGTCCTTGTGGACACCAAGACGCCCGGCAATATGGGCGCTGTGGCCCGGTGCATGATGAACATGGGGCTTTCGAATCTCATTCTCGTGAGACCCCCTGCTGACCAAAACAGTGAGGCGCTGAAGCTTGCCGCTGGAGCGCACCGTGTTCTTGAGAATGCTCAAACGTTTTCCACGCTCAGGGATGCCGTATCAGACTTCGGGTTGGTAATCGGAGCGTCGCGTCACCAGAGCCGCTGGAGAAAGAACCTCCATACGCCAAGAATCCTTGCGGAAAAGTTGATGCCGTATCTCTCCGAGAACAGGCTTGCCATCGTGTTCGGAAACGAGGTCAACGGTCTGGAAAACGACGACATAGCATTGTGCCATGAACTCATATCCATACCGTCGTCGAGCGCCTTTCCGTCGCTGAACCTTTCCCACGCCGTCATGGTCGTTGCATATGAACTTTTTGTCGCTGCGCAGGCAAAGCTCCCGGCTTCCGACCGCACCCTCGCTCCTTCCGGCGAACTCGAGCAATTCTATGAACATTTTCAGAAATCGTTGCAGGACATGGGATTTATCGATAAGGCACATCCCGAGCATATGATGTTTTCTTTGCGGCAACTGTTCGGAAGGTCAAGATTGGACAGCAGGGAAGTCAGCATCCTGAGGGGGATCTTGAGTCAAATAGAAAGGTCATCAAAGATCCAGAAAAAATAACTAAATCTGTCGCTGTTTTTATTGTCTCCGTAAAGGCTAGTTTAATTGAGTACCGACGATATATTAATTTGCTATTGTTTAATTTCAGCTTTCTTATATAAACTGAAATCCGCCATTGATAGGAGCGAAAAGATGGTGAATGTTACAGCCTGGATATGTGAACATTTCTGCATTTCATGCATGGCCAATATGCACTCTAAGACTGCAATCATAATCGCAATATGAACGAGGAGGCATTATGTCGCTGTCTATAAAACCTTTCAGGACTTTGCTGCTGGTTGTCTTAATTTTCGTAACAGCGATGGTCATCAGATTTGTTTATTTTGCCCAGATAAAAAATGATTTTTTTTTCCAGACGCCCTACATGGATGCTCAATATTATGATGACTGGGCCAGGGAAATTGTAGCGAGTGGTGACTGGCTATCGCGCAGTCGTGGTGTATTTGTAATGAGTCCTGGATATTCGTATTTTCTTGCAGTTATTTATAGACTATTCGGAATAAACATCTCGCTGGTTGCAGGGGTTCAGATGCTTCTTGGAAGCATATCTTGTGTGCTTGTATTCTTTATTGCGAGAAAAGCAGCAACATTTCGCCTCGATTCTTTTGGCGAAAGCGGGAACAATAAAAGCGTAGATGTTCCGGCAACGATATCCGCCTTGCTTGCAGCCGCTTATGGCATTTCTCTTTTTTATGAGGGACTGCTTGTGAAAGCATCACTAATTAATTTTATCAACCTGCTAATGTTATATTTTCTGATCCTCGGTACAGAAAAAAACAAATGGACTTATTTTCTGTCAGCAGGATTATGCCTTGGGTATTCCACTCATCTGCGACCGAACGTTCTCGTTCTCATTCCTTTTGTATTTGTTTTTCAATTCCTAAGTGAGAAAAATCGAAAAGAGGTTCTACCAGGAGCGTCTTCACAACTGAACCATTGGATAAAACAAGTTTTTATCTTAGGTCGCCTAGTACCTTTCTTATTGGGGATCTTGATTTTCTTAATAGCTGGTGGTCTGCGCAACTACATTGTTGGTCGACAATTTGTAATGACCACAGCGCATGGTGGAATGAATTTCTACACAGGTAATAATCCACAATCTTTTGGCCCATATTGGGGATTGCACTTCGCAGATCCCAATCCCGAAGCCGAAATCAAGGGTTTTCATGCAGAAGCAGAACGTCGTGCGGGACATAGATTAACCGCCGAAGAGGCCGATAGAGTATGGTATAAAGAATCATGGAGTTTTATGAGTGGACAACCTGTTCAGTGGCTGGAACTCATGGCAAGAAAAGCATTAATATTTATTAGCAACTATGAAGATTCTATCAATCTGGATTACGAGGTGTTCCGTCGGGAGAGTAAGTCCATTCTAAGTCTCCCTCTTATCACATATGGTATAGTGGTGTCGCTTGGATTGTGGGGGATGTTTACTTGTGGCTGCAACAATTATGCTACCCGATTGTTGACTCTGTATTTCCTATCTTATTTCTTAGTATCCGTTGCATTCTTTGTAGTTTCTGAGTACCGGTACCCCGTTGTGCCCGTTTTAATAATTTTTGCTGGCCAGGGTTTGTGGTTCTTTCTCGATAACAAAAAGGCTAAAAGAAATGGGGTGAAAGTGCTTGGAGTTGTATTCTTGGTTTTTTCTCTATGGTTGACAAACAAAGATATCTATAAGGACTGGTTCGGTTTGAACACTTATCATGAAGCAATTTTGTCGAATGCATATTACTCGATGGGAAATGTTTATGCGAACCATGACCAGATAGATAAGGCAAGGGAATTCTACTATAAAGCAATCACCATTAAATCTCAACCTGGTCCACTCGTAAAATTGGGTGCATTATTTTTAAAGCAGGGGATGATTACTGAGGCTAAACAAATGTATGAAAAAGCTATTCATCTTTACCCGCAAGATACAGAAACAGCTGAAGCGTATGTTAGTCTTGGAATGATATATATGTCTGAAAAAAATTATCAAGCTTCAGAATATTTATTCCAACAGGGTTATGCTTTAAAGTCACAATCTCCCAAACAATATCAATAACATTCGCTTTCTCTGGGACACTTCTCCACGTTCGGAGTGATGTTAATAAAAGCCCTTCGAGTCGGCACCTCAAGCCATAGTTCTTTACGATAGCTCTTCATCTGCGTAGCCTTCTTACCTCAATCCGCCTGCCGTCTCAGGAACGTGGGCTTGTCCAGGTCCTCATTGTCGATGCCCAGAGCCTCGTTCTTGAAGTCGAATGACTCCTGCTTGCGTTTCGGTTTTTCCAGAACGCACGGTATTCCTTGAGGCTTACAGGTCGCTTCACGCGCTCACGGATGCCCTCTTCGTCGAATCCCGTGGCGATCACCGTGACCATGATCTCTTCGCTCATCACCGGATTGATCACCGCTCCGAAAATGATGTTTGCGCCCGGGTCGACCTCTTCCTTGATGATCGCGGAAGCCTCGTTCAGCTCGTAGATCCCCATGTCATTGCCGCCGGTGATATTGATGAGCACTGCGCGGGCACCCTTGATGGAACCGTCTTCGAGCAGCGGGCTCGCAATCGCCTTCTGCGCCGCCTCCATGGCCCTGTTCTCGCCCTTGCCGATGCCGGTGCCCATGACCGCCCTGCCGCGGCTCGCCATCACGGTCTTGACGTCGGCAAAGTCCACGTTCACGTACCCTGGCACCATCACCACATCCGAGATCCCCTTGACCGCCTGGCCGAGCACATCGTCGGCGAGCTTGAAGGAATCGAGGAGCGTGGTTTTCTTCTCTGCCAGATTCAGCAGGCGCTCGTTCGGGATCACGATGAGCGCGTCAACGTTTTTCTTGAGCTCGGCAATGCCTTCTTCCGCTTTGTGCATCCGGGTCATGCCCTCGAAGCTGAAGGGCTTGGTGACCACGCCGACCGCCAGCGGCGCCGACCTCACGCGCGAGGCTGGCGATCACCGGCGCAGCGCCGGTGCCCGTGCCGCCGCCCATGCCCGCGGTGATGAAGACCATGTCGGCGCCGGCCATGCGCGGCCTTGATCTTGTCCGCGTCCTCGAGCGCCGCGGATCTGCCGATCTCTGGGTTTGCCCCCGCCCCCCGTCCGTTGGTGATCTTGGACCCGATCTGGAGCTTGATCGGCGCCCGCGCCAGCTCAAGTGCCTGCATGTCGGTATTCACCACGATGAACTGCACCCCCTTGATGTCGGACTGCACCATGGTGCTTACGGCGTTGCTTCCGCCGCCGCCCACGCCGATCACCTTTATGACGGCGGGCAGTCTTTCTTCTTCAAACTGGAACATCCCGTTTGCCCTCCTCTCTTCTGTTCCCCGATTGTACCGGGTCTTTTCGCCGAACCTTCATCCGCGCCTGCAACAAATTCCATGATGTCCTGAAATCCAAAATCGAGATTGTCGTCCATCGAATTCTCCTCGGCTCACGCTATAGTGCGCAATTGTAAATGCAAAGTTAGTCTGAGGGTTTGCTCTTTGCACTTAAACCTTTACAATTTCCAATTTTCAGCGTATCACTCCTCTTAGACGTATTCCCCCAGCCACTTCCAGAACCGGTTCGAACATACCGCTGGCTCTTGAACTTCCGCGGCGATTCCTGCTGGTTTTCAGCGCCATAGAGCACGAGTCCCACGCCCGTTGCGTAGATAGGACTGTTCACCACGTCCATGAGTCCGCCGATGTTCTGCGGCGTGCCGCGCCGGATCGGCAGACCGAGGATAGCGCTCGGCCGCCTCCTGCACCCCTTCCATGAGCGCCACGCCGCCGGTGAGCACGATGCCAGACGCGAACATGTCCTCGAAGCCCGTCTTCTTGAGCCGCTGCTGCACCATGCCGAAGAGTTCCTCGACACGGGGCTCGATGATCTCGCACAGGATCTGGCGCGATAGGAGCCGCGGCGGCCTGCCGCCCACGCTCGGCACATCGAGGGTCTCTTCGTGCTTGACGAGCGACGAGAGAGCGCATCCGTATTTGATCTTGATCTTTTCCGCCTCCGAGGCTGGTGTGCGGAGGCCGATGGCGATATCGTTCGTAAGGTGGTTCCCGCCGATGGGTAGCACCTCGGTGTGCCACAGGCTGCCTTCAAGGAAGAGCGCCACGTCCGTGGTCCCGCCGCCGATGTCCACGACCACCACGCCGAGGTTCCTGCTCCTCGGCCGTGAGCACGGCTCGGCTCGATGCGAGCGGCTGGAGCACGAGGTCGTTCACGTGGAGCCCGGCGCGCGAGCAGCTCTTCACGATGTTCTGGATCGAGGTAAGCGCACCGGTGATGATGTGCACCTTGACTTCGAGCCGCACGCCCGAACATACCGAGGGGGTCCTTGATCCCGTCCTGGTCGTCGATGATGAACTCCTGGGGAAGCACGTGCAGGATCTGCTGGTCCATGGGGATATTCACGGCCCGGGCTGCGTCGATCACGCGCGCCATGTCGGAAGGCCCCACTTCCTTGTTCTTGATCGCCACAACGCCGCGGGAGTTGATGCCCTTGATGTGACTGCCGGAGATGCCGACATACACCGAGTTGATCTCCACACCGGCCATGAGCTCGGCCTCCTGGACCGCCTTTTTGATGGACTCCACCGTGCTGTCGATGTTCACGACCACGCCTTTCTTCAGACCATGCGAGGGGCTGATGCCGATCCCGATGATATCGACCTGTCCGTCCGTCCTTGACCTCGCCCACGATGGCACAGACCTTGGTCGTCCCCAGGTCCAGCCCTACGAGCACATTATCCGGTTTTTTTACCACGGCACACCCCCGTTTGAAACAATTTCAAAACTTAAAGTTCTAAGTTACAATAAATGAGAATAGCCAATGATAGCATTACAATAGGCGATCGCTTGGAACGTAGTGTTCGACAATTGGCACTGATTTGTAATTTGGTGCTTGTTAATTGGTATGTGCTCCTCACGTCCGACCTATCATCGCCTTCCCTTGTTCTTTATCCCCGGACCCTGCACACCGTTTTTCACCACCATTACCGCGGCCTGGCGCTCGGGACGGAGGTCAACATAGGCGATGTTCAGGTCACGCTGCTTCACGTCAGCCATGACCTCAGCAAGCCTGCGGAGCTTCTCCGAGTAGTTCCCGCTGCCTATCTTGAACTCATGCTCCGCGTACATCACACTCAGCGTCTCCGGCGAGTTCGCCTTGATCGTGATCTCGGCGAGCCTCCACCCGCCCCGGGCCGAGATCTCCGCAAGGAGCAGTCAACGCCTCGGCCATGCCCTCGGTACCCACCTGATCGCCCAGGTCGGGCCTTATGATCCTTTGATCGCCACCGCGGGGAGCGGCCATGCAGATGCAATTTCCTTTGACAGCCTGTCGATGACCACGCCCTCGCCATCGACCAGATACTGTCCGGACGCCGGTATCCAAGACAGCTGCAGGCAACCGTTCGCTCACGACCATGCTGATCCTGTTCGGCAGCCGTCGGTAGATCCGGACCTCTTTTACCCACGGGTTCGCGCGCGCGCGCCGGACAGCTTCCTCAAGGTCCACACGGAAGATGTTCTGTCCGGTGAAAACTCCGGCAATGTTCTTCAGCTCGTTCTCGCTCAAGTGCCTCACGCCAGCGACATCCACGCCGGCGATTTGAAAGGCCTCGCGAGCGGATGACCCATATGTAGGCCTGCCAGCCCAAGTAGCAACCGGAAACAATAACGACCATGATTAGTGCCTTCGCAAGGGCATGATTGATCCTTACGGTCCCCTTTTCGACGGGCCGCGTCTCACCGTAATCCGTTTTGCCACGGTCCGGTTCGTTGCGGTGCGATAGTTTCTCGGCACTTTTACATTCTTATAATCTCTCATCGTCATCGACCGCGACTGCGGAAGGGATAACTTACTCTCACTTTCGTTCCGGATCTCTTCGTCAGCGCTCCACGATCGCCAGTCTCAGGATCTCCTCCACCAGATCCGGGAACGATATCCCCACGCCGTTCGCGATCTCCGGCAGCAGACTCGTGGCGGTCATGCCCGGCAGGGTGTTCACTTCGAGGATGTAGGGCGCGCCGCTTTCATCAATGATGAAGTCGACCCTGCTGTAGCCCCGGCAGCCGATCGCGCGGTGCGCGGCCAATCCCGCTTCGAGCGTCCGTTTATAGGCCGCCTCGGGAATCCGGGCCGGGAAAAAATGGTCCGACATCCCTTTTTCATACTTTGCCGTGTAATCATAAAATGCCCGTCTTCGGAACGATCTCGATGGCGCCGAGCGCCCGATCACCGAGGATGCCGACCTGGACTTCCTTGCCTCTGATGAATTTTTCGATCAGGATCTCGTTTCCATATTTTAATGCAAGCTCCACTGCTGGCTGCCACATCCTCCCTTTTAAAGACGAGGCTGACGCCGACACTCGAGCCCTCGGCATGGGGTTTGATAACGAGCAGGGAACCTGATATCCTCGAGCGCTTCGTTCACCTTTGCCGCGTCACCGGCATAGATGACTTCATAAGGGCCGACGAGTAGTCCCCGCGACCTGAACACCTGCTTCGAGACGGTCTTGTTCATGCCGAGAGCACTCGCGAGAATGCCGGAGCCCGTGTAAGGAATGCCCATGACCTCAAGCAGGCCCTGAATGGCACCGTCTTCACCGAACCTGCCGTGGAGCGCGATAAAGGCAACTTCGATACCATTGTCCTGGATCTCTCTCGGTCACGTCCCTGCCGACGTCGATGGCAACGGCGTAATAGCCTTTATCCTTCAGTGCATTCAAGATGGCATTTCCGCTCGCAAGAGATACCTCACGCTCGGACGACAGTCCTCCCAAGAGAACGCCGATTTTTTTATTTGTGACGAGAGCCATGATTTGAAATTGCAAATCCCGAATGCCAAGCCTCAAATAATATTCAAAATTTCATCAGCCAAGGCGCTTGGAATTTGCTCCTCTAATCTTCTCCTATTATCTTAATCTCCGGTTCGAGCCGCACGCCGTGCACGTCAAGCACCGTCTGCTTCACAATCTCCATGAGCGGCGAGCGACGTCCTTGGCCCTTGCCTTGCCCAGGTTGACAATGAAGTTGGCATGCTTGTCCGAGACCTGCGCATCGCCGACCTTCCTCCCTTTGAGCTTTGCCGCTTCGATCAGTTTTCCCGCCGACTCCTCCTGCGGGTTTTTGAACACAGACCCCGCGCTCTGCAATCCCCACGGCTGGCGCTGTTTCCTATTGTTCTGAAGTTCCTTCACCCGTGCCTTTATTCGCTCCTGGTCATCGTGACGCAGGATGATTTTTGCATCAAGGACAAGATGCCCCGCAGGAATATGGGAAGTACGATAACCGAAGCCCATATCCTCCCTGCCTCTGGTGACAAGGGCGCCGTCAGAAGAAATCAGGGTAACGGAATCTACGACGTCGCCTATCTCTCCTGCGGTTGTTCCGGCGTTCATGCAGATTGCGCCGCCGACCGTCCCCGGAATACCCGCTGCGAATTCAAGTCCTGTCAGTCCCTGTTCTATAGTGAAGCTCAGCAGTTTGGGAAGAAGCGCGCCCGCTTCTGCGTAGACCACGGAAAATGTCCCCCCTACGGAGTGGTACTCCCGCTCGATCCTGATCGTGCTAAATCGCTGCAGACAGATGACCACGCCGCGAAAACCGCCGTCACGGACGAGAAGGTTTGTACCACTACCGATGACGACATGGCGCGCTCCCTGCTTTTTGATCCCGGACAAGAGGGCAATGAGATCATGCCGGTCCGATGGATACGCCAGGATATCGGCAGGCCCCCCGATACCGAATGAGGTGTGCCGGCTCAGGGGTTCATGCCGCTTGATCTCACCTTTAAAGTTTGCAATCTCCATGTTTCCTCTAGAGGAAAATATTTTTTTGCCGCGGTGTGCGCAGCGGCAACAGAGAAGCCCATTTACCGAAAAAGTCTCTAGCGCTTTGATCTCTGCTGTGAATGCAGCTTTTCGAGAACCTGTTCGCCGATCTTCCACACGTCGCCGGCGCCGAGCGTAATCATGAGATCGCCCTTCCGGAGTATTTCAAGCATGTGGACCACGACCTTTTCCTTGTCGGGGATATAGGTAATATCTTTGTGCCCGTATTTTTTGATCCCCTCGTAGAGCGCCTGGCCCGAAATACCGGGGATCGGTTTTTCTCCTGCTGCATAGATGTCCATGACCACAAGTTTGTCCGCCTGGTTAAAGGCTGTAAAAAATTCCTCGAGCAGATGCTGCGTCCTCGTGTACCGGTGTGGCTGGAACACGACAACCACCCTGCGCTCCAGACCCGATGCAGCCGCGGCGAGCGTGGCCTTGACCTCGGTGGGATGATGGCCGTAGTCGTCTACCACGATGATCCCGTTGGTCTCGCCTTTGATCTGGAACCTCCGCTGTACTCCGCTGAAGTCCTTGAGTGCTTTTCTGATAATTTCGAGATCGACATCCAGTTCCCGCGCAACGGCAATTGCCGCGAGGCTGTTGTTGATGTTATGCACGCCTGGCACCGAGAGATCGAACCATCCGAGGTCCTGATTGTGATGCAGCACCTTGAACCGGGAACCGAGGGGCTTGAGCAAGACCTCTTTTGCCTGGTAGTCGGCCTGCGAGCTCATTCCGTAGGTCTGGTATCGCTTCTGCACCGGACGGGATAAGTGCCTGGATGTGCGGCTGGTCCAGGCACAGGACCGAGACGCCGTAGAAGGGGACCTTGTTGATGAAAGCGAGGAACGCATCTTTGATCTCGTCGATGTCCTTGTAGTAATCGAGGTGCTCGGCGTCGATGGTCGTGACCACGGCAATGGTCGGTGAAAGTTTGAGAAAGCTCCCGTCGCTCTCGTCCGCCTCGGCCACAAGGAACTCGCCCTGACCGAGCTTGGCGTTCGTGCCGAGGCTGTTGAGCTTGCCGCCGATCACGACCGTGGGATCGATACCGCCTGCGGCGAGCACCGTCGCGACCATGGATGTCGTCGTCGTCTTGCCGTGAGCACCAGCAATGGCTATGCCGTACTTGAGCCGCATGAGCTCGGCAAGCATCTCTGCGCGCGGGATAACCGGAATCTGTTTCTCCCGCGCCGCTACCACTTCGACATTGTCCTTCGTGACGGCCGATGAAATCACCACCACGTGCGGGGTCGTGATATTTTCGGACCGGTGGCCGATGCAGATCTACGCCGCCCAGTTTTCTGAGCCGTTCGGTGGTGTCTGACTCTTTCATGTCCGAGCCTGAGACGCGGTAACCGAGGTTCAGGAGCACTTCGGCAATGCCGCTCATGCCGATGCCGCCGATGCCCACAAAATGGATGTGCTTAATTTTTTTGAACATAGTTTTTACAGATCCTTACAATCTCCTCGGCCGCCTTGTTCTCCATACGGGCGACGGCTGAGGCACTGCGCCCTTGTGCGACATATTTTTTTATCAGCCCTGATAGTAACTCAGGGTGCAAATCTTTCTGAACGAGCACCTCAGCTGCGCCAAGGGCCGCCAGCGCCCGCGCATTATACTCCTGGTGATTGTCCGCTGCAAAGGGAAAAGGAATGAGCACCGCGCGCTTGCCGCAGACCGCGAGCTCCGCCACCGTGGTAGCTCCGGAACGCGAGACCACGAGATCCGCCGCAGCATACGCCGAGGCCATATCGTTGATATAAGGGACGACTGTGGCCGTTATCCCCGCATCACGGTATCCGGCTCCGACCTCGGCCGCATCTTTTTCACCCGTCTGGTGAAGGATCTGGATGCCTGGGATATCCTGCAGGTACGGGGCTGCTTCCTTCATGGCCACGTTGATAGCATGAGCGCCACCGCTCCCTCCCATGACGAAGACGAGATATCCTTCGGGACGAAGCCCGAAGTCCCGGAGCGCCGAGTTCCGGTCGCCCCGCTCGATCTCTTTTCTGACGAGCGGTCCCATACTTACGGTCTTGTGAAGAGGGAAAAAGCCCATCCGGTTCGTACCCGGGAAGCAAAGGACGACTTTATCCGCGAGCTTGCCCAGCTTCCTGTTGGCAAGACCTGCATAAGAGTTCGGCTCGACGATGATCAAAGGCACCCCGAGGCTCAGCGCAGCCATTCCCATCGGCCCCGAGGAATAACCGCCCACGCCAATCACCACATCGGGCCGGTTATCCTGTAGCAAGCGAAGGGACTGATACATGCTCCACGGCAGCAGTCAACATCGTTTTTATTGATCGATATGAACTTCATGCCTTTCAACTTCCCTACGGTTATGAAGCGCAGCGGCAACCCTTCTTTCGGAAGCACCCTGGCTTCGATCCCCTGCTCCGTACCCACGAAGAGAACCTCGTTACCGCTCTCCTCGAAGGAGCTCACGGGCTATGGCGATCTCCCGGATACAGATGACCACCCGTGCCCCCGCCTGCGATGACTACCTTCATTCTCTTACCTCTTGCGCATCACTGGACTCTAAGCTGCTTCCTTCGAAATATTCAACAGCACGCCGAGCGCCGCCATGGTGATCACGAGCGATGACCCGCCGTAGCTCACCAGCGGGAGGGCAATGCCCTTCGTCGGCAACAGGCCGGTCACGACCGCCATGTTGATCAGCCCTTGAAAACAGATGAGCAGCGTGATGCCGAGCGCGAGCAAGACGGCTGAACGCGTCTCCCGACGACAAGCGCGATCCGCACCCCGCGCCACAGGATAATAAGAAAGAGCACGAGCACGATGAGCGCCCCGATCAGGCCGAGTTCTTCGCCGATCACCGCGTAAATGAAGTCCGAATGCCGTTCCGGCAGGAACAGGAGCTTCTGCCTGCCCTCCCCCAGTCCACGGCCGAATATACCGCCGCTGCCGAACGCTAGGAACGACTGGATGATCTGGTGCCCGGCGCCCTGCGGGTCTGCCCACGGGTCGAGGAACGCAAAGATCCTCCGCGCACGGTACGCGCTGTGCGCTACGGCTAAATACACAAAGGGGAGCGCTGCAGCCGCCGTGCCACCCAGATGCAGGCTGTTCGCCCCTCCGGCGAACAGCATGACAAGTGCCACACCGGCGAGCGTCATGGCCGCTCCGAAATCTGGCTGGCGGATGGCCACAATCAGGAATATTCCGGTCACGATATACGCCGGAACAAGTCCGTTCATGAAATCACGGATCCGTTCGCCCTTTTTTGATATGAAGTAGCTCAAGTAGACAACGAGCGCGAGCTTAGCAAACTCTGACGGTTGAAAGGAGAGCACGCCGAACCTCAACCACCGCCGGGATCCGTTGATCATCTTCCCGATTCCCGGAACGAGCGTTGCCGAAAGCAGGATCAGGGCAACCACCGCGAGTCCGATGGCGATGCGCTGGTCATAGAACATCCGGTGGTCCATACGCATGGTGATAGCCATAAGCGCAAGCCCGATGATCGCCCACAAGATCTGGCGCTTCATGAAGAACGCAGGGTCATCATAGGTCGTGAGCGCAACAACGCTGCTCGAACTGTAGACCATGACGACGCTCACGACGAGGAGCGACAGGACGGAAAAGAGAAGTGTTCTGTCATAACGACCTTTATGATTCATCACATTCTGCAATCTGCACTCCCTTTTTAGCGAGGAACATGGAGCTCGGAGGAGAGGGCTACTCTCTCCACCTAGCGTTTTGCGCAATACCTACAGGCTCTTCACCGCTTCCTTGAACTGCCTCCCCCGGTCCTCGAAATCCCTGAACATGTCGAAGCTCGCACAGGCCGGCGACAGGAGCACCACATCTCCCGAGTGGGCCCGTTCGGAAGCAAGCATTACGGCATCCTGGAGGGTCTTCGCAAACACTGTCTCTGTTGCCGTACCGAGGGCCTGTGCCATTTTGCCAGCGGCCTTGCCGATCAGGATCAATAACTTCACCTTTATTTTAAAAAGATCATGGAGCGGACCGAAATCGCTCCCTTTGTCCAGCCCGCCGGCGATCAGGATCACAGGCTGCGTAAACCCTTCGATGGATTTCACCACAGCGCCCACGTTCGTGCCCTTCGAGTCGTTGATGTACGTAATGCCGTCCTTCTCGCGTACGAACTCGAGCCGGTGCTCCAGTCCCGGGAACTCTCTGAGCACCGAAGCCGCTCCCTTGCTGTCCGCTCCTATGCACAGGGACACGGCGACGGCGGCAAGGGCGTTCTCCAAGTTGTGGACCCCCTTGATCTTTATTTCATCGATCCGGATGATTCGCCGCCCATTAAACGCCAGATAGCCGTCGACCACGCAGGCGCCGGGGTTGAATCTTTGGAGACGCGAGAAGGGAACCACCGTAGCCGACGTACGGCTGGTGAAAGCCTTCACGAGGGGGTCATCGAAATTCAATACGAGAAAATCTTCCTGCCGCTGGTTCATGAAGATTCTCGCCTTGGCCTCTCCGTATTCTGCGATGCTACGATAGCGGTCTAGATGGTCCTGAGTAATGTTCAGGACTGTCGCAACGCGTGGTCTGAAGCTCTCGATATCTTCGAGCTGGAAGCTCGAGATCTCGGCCACGATCCAGTCCTGTCCCGTGAGAAGCCGCAGATCTTCGGTGAGCGCATTCCCGATGTTCCCGGCCACGAGCACCTTCTTGTTCGCCCGCTCGAGCATGAGCCCCACCAGGGTCGTGACCGTAGACTTGCCATTCGTGCCCGTAATGCCGACGTAGGGTGAATCAGACAGTAGCCACGCCAATTCGAGCTCGCTGATCACCTTCGCCCCGTGTCGCCGGGCCAGCGATATCTGCGGGATCTTCGGCACGCCCGGGGAAAGCACCACGAAGTCCGTTTCAATGAAGATACGGTCCGGATGGCCGCCCGCCACAACCGTGATCCGGCTGCTGCCAAGTGTCTCTATTTGTGCAGCAAGCTGGTCCAGCGGTTTTTTGTCGGTCACTGTGACAATGGCGCCGAGCCCATGGAGAGAGAGCGCCGCCGCGACCCCGCTCCTTGCCAAACCAACCACCGTCACCCTCTTGCCCTTAAAATCCGCTGTCACGTTGTCCTTCTGCGACTACTTTGAACTGTGCATTTTTCTTGTTCGCTTTGTTATCGCAATTTCAGTGAACTGATCGACACCAGCGCCAGAATAATCCCCGCGATCCAGAACCGCACAATGACCTTGGACTCGGGCCATCCGATCTCCTCAAAGTGGTGGTGTATCGGCGCCATTTTGAATATTCGCTTACCCGTCAGCCTGTACGATGCCACCTGGAGCACCACCGAGACCGTTTCCATGACGAAGATCCCGCCTACGATGATGAGGATCAATTCGTGCTTGGTCACCACGGCCAGCGTGCCGAGCGCACCGCCGAGCGAGAGCGAGCCTACGTCACCCATGAATACCTCTGCCGGATGGGTATTATACCAAAGGAACCCGAGGCTAGCACCGAGCAGAGCTCCGCAGAATATCACAAGTTCGCCGCTGCCGGGAATGTACAGGATCTTCAGATAGTCAGAGATGATCTTATTCCCGCCCAGGTATACGAGCACGGCGTTGGCCGTAGACGCGATGCCGACGAGGCCTATCGCCAGCCCGTCGAGACCGTCCGTAAGGTTCACCGCATTGGACGACCCGACAATCACGATTACAACGAATGGGATATAGAACCACCCGAGGTCGATCAGCAGGCGTTTCATGAACGGCACCGAAAGATGCGTGATATTCGGGTCGGCCGGATTATAGTAGAGGAAGAATCCGATCGCAAGGGATGCCGCGATCTGGAGCGCGAACTTGTGTTTGGCCCGGAGGCCGGTGGATCGTTTCTTCACTACTTTCAAATAGTCGTCCCAGAACCCGATGCCGCCAAAGGAGAGCGTTGCAAAGAGCACCACCCACACGTACTTGTTAGTGAGGTCGGACCAAAGCATAGCGGAACTCACGAGCGCAGCGATGATCAGGAGCCCGCCCATGGTCGGCGTACCCTGCTTGTTCAGATGGGTCTGAGGCCCGTCATCGCGCACGTGCTGCCCCACCTTCAGCCTGCGGAGCCAGGCGATCATCCGCGGCCCGAGGGCAAAGCTGACGATGAGCGCCGTGATCACTGCACCGGCGCTCCGGAATGTTATGTACTTGAACACATTAAAACCGCTGAATACGCTGTGGAGTGGATACAGAAGATGATAGAGCATCAGAACTCCTCCAGGATCTTTTCCATTTTCATGCCGCGCGATCCCTTGATAAGCACGGCGTCGCCGTTCTTGGAGCGCTCCTTGAGCAGGGCGGCGGCCTCTGCGTGTGAACCCGCCGCGATGACCCGGTCCTTCGGCATCCCCGCCTCAAGCGCGCCTTCGTTGATGTATATCGCGAGCGATCCCATGGTGATCAATACATCCACCCCGAGGTGGGCTACGGTACGGCCGACCTCCCGGTGCGCGTCGGCAGCGATGTCGCCTAGCTCCAGCATGTCCCCCAGCACGGCCACGGACTTCCGCCCAGCTCTGAGGGAGATCAGGGTCTCGAGCGCCGCCTTCACCGAACCGGGGTTCGCATTGTAATAATCGGCAAGCACCGTTCTTCCTTTTATCTGTTTGAGTTCAGAACGCATGGCAACAGGAGAGAAGGCTTCCAGTCCGTATTTCACGGCATCCAACGGCATGCCCACAGCAGTTGCCGCAGCAGCGGCGGCGAGTGCGTTGTAGATATTGTGTTTCCCCACCGCAGGGAGCCGCACATCCACCTTGGAGTCGTCTGCCTCGATGGTCATTTCCGTGAAGTTCTTTCCCTGCCGGATACGGAAGGCACTCACGTCCGCCTTGTTCTCGATCCCGAACGACAAGACCCGCCCACCGTATTTATGCTTGAGGGTGGTGAAATACCGATCATCAGCGTTCAACACGGCAGTACTGTCCGTTTGCAGATTACCAAGGAGTTCGGCCTTGGCCTGCGCCACGATATCCATGGTCCCCAGGAACTCCAGATGCGCTGGACCGATATTCGTGATCACGCCCACATCGGGACTGACAAGCCTGGCAAGAGTATCTATCTCTCCCAAGGCGCTCATGCCCATCTCAACGACTGCGGACTTATGGCTCGCGTCAAGCTTGAGAAGCGTGAGCGGCACCCCAATGTGATTATTCAGGTTCCCCTCGTTCTTGAGGACCGATCCTCTCTGTTTCAGGATGCTTGCTAGCATTTCCTTGGTCGTGGTCTTCCCGTTGCTGCCGGTAATGCCGATCACGGGGATAGCAAATTTTTTTCGGTGCATCTGCGACATCTCCTGGAGTGCGAAGATCGTGTCTTCCACCGGGAGGATGTTCCTCAGGCCGCCGAGACTTGAGTATTTTGTATCGAGCTCAGAACGATCGACAAGGGCCCCCCAAGCACCGTTTTTGATTACCTCGGGAACGAAGTCGTGCCCGTCAAACCGCGCTCCTTTGATCGCCACAAAAAGTTCACCCTTTTTGATAGTTCTGGAGTCTATGGAAACTCCCTTTATCTCCATGCGCTCGAGCCTTCCCAGAATATCCTTCAGCATTTTTATTTCAGAATCATTCATTGCACATCAAGAACGCCACGCGATTCGTGATCCATACAGGATGAAAAAATAATTTTTCATCCTGTATCGTGCACCGTGTATCACGTTCTTCGCCTCTTCCGAATCTCTTCCCGCGCGACCTCGCGGTCGTCGAAATGTATCTTCCGATCACCGATGATCTGGTAGTCTTCGTGTCCTTTGCCTGCGAGCACCACCACGTCTCCCTTTCCGGCCATGTTGATGGCTGCGGCTATGGCCACGTGCCGATCGGGGATGACACAATACGGCGTCTTGCCCTGGGCGGTAGCGGACACGAGATCGCATACCGGCAATCGTACACCACTCGCTTCCATGCCTTTTTCGATCTCGCCGATTATTCTCAAGGGGTCTTCGGTTCGCGGATTGTCGGAGGTAGCTATTACGATGTCACTTCCGTTCACGGCTGCAGCCCCCATCTTCGGCCGTTTGCTCCGGTCGCGGTCGCCACCGCAGCCAAAAACCGTAATGATTTTCCCCGCTGCTATCTCCCGGACTGCTTCGAGGAGACGGACAAGCGCATCCTCGGTATGGGCGTAGTCCACAACCACGCAGAACGGCTGGCCCTCGTCCACTTTTTCCATGCGTCCAGGAACAGCCCTCATGGCGCTAATGCCCCGCGCGATGTCGTAGCTTGCGAATCCCAATGCCGTTCCGATCCCGATCGCGCTCAGGATGTTGTAGATATTATGCCTTCCGACGAGCGAAGATTCCACAGAAATCGTCCCTGACGGCGTAACCACGGAAAACGAAAGGCCACGGATCCCGTGGCCAATGCTCCCGGAAGGACGGATGTCCGCCCGCTCAGACAGCCCCGTCGTCAGCACCTTTGCCCGTGTCGCACCGATGATCTCCGTAGCGCGCACATCATCGCTATTGATTACCGCAAAGGCGTTCGGCGAAAGTCCAGCGAAGAGCAGCAGTTTCACCCGGAAATATGATTCCATGCTTTCATGAAAATCCAGATGGTCCTGCGTTAGGTTCGTGAAACCGGCAACGGCGAATTCACACCCGACGGTCCTGCCGAGGGCGAGTGCGTGCGATGATACCTCCATCACGCAGTACTCCGCGCCGAGACCGACCATCTCCGCCATAAGCCGCTGGAGGTCGAGCGATTCCGGTGTGGTGTTAGGTGCTGTGTATACCTTCTCACCCACGCGGTAATCAATGGTGCCTATGAGCCCCGCCTTTCTTCCCGCAGCCTCGATGATGGATTTTATCAAATAGGTGGTCGTTGTCTTGCCATTAGTGCCCGTTATGCCGACGAGAATGAGATTCTGCGACGGATGGCCGTAGAACGCAACTGCAAGGAGCGCGAGCGCCCTGCGCGAGTCATCAACCACGATCAATGGCGTCGTCCGGAAAGCCGCTTCGTTGTGACCTTTCTCGGCAACGATGGCTACCGCACCCGCCTGCACGGCCCGCGGAATAAACTGATGGCCGTCCGAGTGGAATCCTCGCACGGCCACGAATAGGGAACCCGGCCTTACCTTCCGGGAATCATGGGCAATGTCAAACACCTCTCTGTCCAGCCATTCCTGCGGCAGAGCGGCCTTGTTATTCAACACGGTCAGACAGCTCACCGAGTTTCATCTCGTCACCAGGAGCATCCTGGCTCCCTCATCGTCCGGCGCTACCTGCAGATAGGCAAGGCTTTGCTCCGCTACCGCTTTGAACACTGGCGCGGCCACACTGCCTCCCCATGACCACCCCCTCGGGGGTATCGACCATCACAAGGATCACGAGTTTCGGGGAAACGGCTGGCACGAACCCAACGAATGAGCTTACATAATCTTTTTTTGAATACACGCCGGTTTTCTGGTCAATCTTCTGCGCCGTGCCGGTCTTGCCCGCAGCCGTATACCCCGCAGGCCGCGCCTTCTGGCCCGTGCCGGATTCGACGACCCGATGCAAGATCTTGTTTACCTTTGCGCAGGTCTCTTCGCTTATGACACGGCGCACCGGCTGGGGACCGAACTTTTTCCCCTCGCCTCCGTCACGGTCAACGATCTCCGACACGATATATGGTTTCATGAGCATGCCGCCGTTAGCGAGGGCGCAGTATGCTGCAGCCATCTGCATGGGGGTCACCCCGATTTCCTGCCCGATGGCGATGGAACCGATGGACACGCCGGACCAAGAGCGGTAGTCCTTGAGCAGGCCGGGGATCTCGCCGGGAAGGTCCACACCGGTCTTGTGCCCGAATCCAAAGGCAGAAATGTACTTGGAGAGCCGTTCCTTCCCGAGCCGCAGAGCTACTTTGATCGTTCCAACATTGCTCGAATCGGCGATCACGTCCGTGAAGGTCAGCACACCGTTTTCATGCGCGTCCTTGATCACCCGGTCTGCGAGCTGTATCTTTCCGGCAGAGCAGTCAATCCGTTCAAGGGGGTGCACAACCCGTTCCTCAAGAGCGGCGGAAGCAAGGACCACCTTGAAGATCGAGCCAGGTTCGAACGCGTCCGTAACAGTGCGGTTCCGCCAATCCGCCGGTTTGAAGCGCTGCGGCTCATTCGGGTTGAACGCCTGCCTTCCATGTGCCGCCGTACGTACCGAGAGCGCCAGTACTTCACCGTTATCAGGATTCATGACGATGCAGACCCCGCCCTTTGCGTGAGAGCTCGCGAGCGCCGCGTCAAGCTCCTTCTCGGTAATGTGCTGGATCACCTCGTCGATGGTGAGGATAATATCATTTCCCGGTTTTGTCTGTTGCCGAAACCAGAAACCGGAGCCGCCGGGGAACACGGTACGCCCCACGGCGTCCTTTTCGGCGATCATCCACCCGCTTACTCCATGGAGAACCGTGTCATAGGCACGCTCCAGGCCTTCGAGACCTTCGTTGTCCATGCCTGTAAAACCGAGCAGCGGGCCGGCAAGCGTCTTATTGGGATAGAATCTTTTCGATTCGAGGAGGGACCCGATTTCTCGACTACCGAGCGCCTTAACCTTTTCTGCCTTCACAGGCTCCACCTTGCGGCTGAGCCAGACAAAGTGCTTATCGCCTGCAAGCCTCCGTTCGAGCACACGCGGATTCTCATGCAGGATAGCGGACAGACGCTGGGCAACAGCCCGCGGGTTTTCGATCTCCGCCGGCACACCATAAATCGAATCAACATCCAGGCTTACAGCGAGTTCGCGATGCATGCGGTCGTAGATGGTCCCGCGCTTCGGTTCCAGCTTGATAAGGCGCTCTTGCTGCCGTTCAGCCCGAGCCGTGAGCTCAGCCCGCTGGAAAACCTGAAGATAGACGAGTCGCAGGGCAACAAGTGCAAAGCCGAGCCCCATCAGTAGCAGTATTGTGAGTATCCTTCCTCGTCGTTCCATAATCATTATTGTGTGGGCGACGGCTTTCTTCTGACCATCACCTGGTTTTCCTTCGGAGGATGGATCATGCCCAGATGCTTGATCGCAATCTCCTCGATACGAGCCGGTGATGAGAGGCTCGACGCCTCGATTCTAAGCGACCGGTTCGCACGTTCGAGTTCCCGTCTTTCACGCTCCAACGCCTCAACCTGGTAGCCGAGCCGCACTATTTTCACTTTACCGCCGACGTACAGGATTAAACCGCTGATGATCACCAGCGCAATGAGGACCCTGCGAAAGCTGCCACGTTTGCTCCGCTCGAATATTAACGACCCAATGTCGCCAGCCCTGGCTGTCATATCGGAACTCCATCACCGTTGAAAATTGAAGATTCTAAATTTATGATTTAATACAAAACATGCTTTTGTTTTTCATTTCATAGCTTCTCGGCCACCCTTAGCTTTGCGCTCCTTGCAGCAGGGTTTTTTTCCACTTCCTCGGGCCCGGGGGTAACGGGCCGCTGCGTAAGAACCTTGAGAATCGGCTTCCTGCCGCAGGAGCAGACCGGCAACCGGGGTGGACAGATACATCCTTTTGCGGATCGTACGAACGTCTGCTTTACCATCCTGTCCTCGAGCGAGTGGAACGTGATGACCGCTAGTCTCCCTCCGGGCTTCAGGCAGGGCATGATATTATCCAGTCCTTCGCGGAGGGAGCCTATCTCGTCGTTCACGGCGATCCGCAGGGCCTGAAATGTCAGCGTGGCCGGATGACTACGCCGGGGAGGATAGGGAGGATATACGCTCGAAACAATCTTTGCAAGCTGGACCGTGCTCGTGATAGGCCCCCGGGCCCTCGCCTTTTCTATGGCCCTCGCTATGGCGCCAGCCCTGCTTTCCTCTCCGTATCCCCGGAGGATCCTGACGAGCTCTTCGCGAGAGAGGGTATTTACCAGGTCTGCGGCCGTCTGCGAACTTCTTGCATCCATACGCATATCGAGCGGGCCGTCCAGCATGAAACTGAAGCCCCGCTCCGGCGTCTTAAGATGAAACCACGAAACGCCGAGGTCGAGCAGAACTCCGTCCACTGCCTCATATCCGAGCTCCGACAGGACTTCAGGCAGGTCCCGGTAATTCATCTGCCGTAGAAAAACACGCACCTCCCCGTACGCTGCGAGGCTCATTCGGCAACGTTCTACGGCCTCGGCATCCCGGTCCATGCCGATCAGAATCCCATCGGGCGCCGAACGCTTCAGAATCTCCACTGCGTGTCCGCCGGCGCCGAGCGTCCCGTCCACATACACCCCTCCAGCTTTTGGTGCTAGTAGGTCAACGGCCTGGTGGAGGAGAACGGGAACATGTTCTAATTTTGGATTTGCGATTTCGGACTTTGAACGATCTATCATGCCAGCAACCTCAAAGAATCCGCAATCTGCAATCCGCATTTCAGAGTCCCAGAGGCAAATTCGTCGCAGGCTTGGCCACGCCGAAGCTCTTCGCCGCTTGCTGTGCTGTTTCGAATACCTGGAACTCCTCAAGCACGCCGGTAGTGCGGAATATGTTCTTAATGTAGTCTGACATGCCTGCGAGCCGGATATCGCCCCCGAACGACTGAAGCCGCTTCTTCTCCTCCACGAAGGTGGGAAGGATCGTAAAATGGATATGCTCAACGGACTCAAAGTTCAGGATTAGCCCGAACATCTCTCCCTTGATCAGCTGGCCGATCACGCGGTCGATCTCCGCCATCTTCACGGCGTCGATCTCGCCCTCAAGGTTCATCTGATATACTTTGAGTTTCGTCTCCATGCTATAAGCCCAGTGCGGCGAGCGCCTCGCCGATCTTGTCGCCGTTCTGAGAATTTCTCGCCTCCCATGCCTCGGCGTCCCATATCTCGATCTTGTCGATGATGCCGACCAGCATCACGTTCTTGGTTATACCGGCGCGCTCGCGGTGGGTCGGCGGGATCAGGATGCGGCCCTGCTTGTCGAGCTCACACTCGGTGGCCGAGGAGAAGAAGAACCGCATGAAGTCCTTGACCTCTTTCTTCATCATCGGAAGGGTCTTGATCTTTTCCTCGAGCTTCTCCCACTCCTCAAGCGGATAGACCGTAAGGCACCGGTCAAAGTCCATGGCCATCACAAGCCTGCCGTCGTAACGGTCAGCAATGATATCGCGGAATTTGGATGGCACGCTTACCCGGCCTTTTGAGTCTACGCTGTGTTCAAAGCTTCCGCGAAACATTAGCCTCCCCAACATTACCCACGGCTTCCCACTTTATACCACCTGCTTGGCAAAGTATATCGTTCATGATATTTATTGTCAAGAAAAATATTAATTTTTTGAGATGTTAGATAGTGGGTAAAAGCGTGCAGGGAAGTTCAATTTTGTCGTGACAAGCTAACATAAAAACAGTATTATTCATGACTACTATGGCCGACTTTTTTGTTTCCGTTGACGACGAACACATGAAAAGAGAGAAAGGAAAAGCGAGGGAGCTGCGGAATTCCCCGTGGTGGAAAAGAAAACGATCTACCGGCATCTGCTATTACTGTGGCAGGAAGTTCAATCCTGTCGTACTCACTATGGACCATTTGATTCCTATTGCCCGCGGAGGAAAATCAGTGCATGGAAATATCGTCCCCGCCTGCAAGGAGTGTAATAATAAAAAAAAATATCTCCTCCCACTAGAGTGGGAGGAGTATCTGGAGTCGCTGAAAAAAGAAAAATCATAGAACAACAAATGGCAAAGGCGAGAAACGGACAAAATACAGCAACCATCGTGGTTTTTCCGTCGCTCACCGTATCTCTTTCGGGCTGTTATTTTATCCCGCCTCTCTCACCCAGTCCACGCGTGCGAGCTTGTTGTCATGGGACCACCGGTACGTCACTTCTCCGTGGAAGGCCTTCTTGATCGCCCTGCCGAGCCGCTGCGCCAGCTTTTCATTGGTTGTGGAAATAACGATGCTGCCTTTGCCATTCTCTTTTACCGACATCAACCGCTCAAGAGGGTTGAACCCGTGCGCGCGCGCTTCCTCGTTCTTGATAAGGTTCATCAGGTCCTGCTTGTGCGAGAGCACGTAGTCTCCCTTGAGTGTAACAATGCCACCGGGAAAATTATCACGTATCTTCATGCAGGCCGGGCAGACCATGGTAGTGGTATCGGGAATCTTTAGCGCCGCGTCGTAGATATCAGGGTCAGCATACCACCGCTTGCTCTTGTAAACGGAATGACACCCTTCACAAACTGATATCTTCTGGCTTGCGCCTCTCGGGAGATAAGGATCTGAGGTAGATGTTTTCTTTTTATATGTCTGCTTGTATGATCTCTCTACTTTGCCGACCATCTTCATAACGTCCGCCTCCTTTTTTTAAACAGGACCTTCTCCGAGACCTTCATTTCAGCTTCCGCTGGATCTCCGGGAACTGTTTCTTGAAATCGGGCATGCTCCTTGTGAGGAACATCTTCAGTGCCTTAAGCTCCGCCTGGATGTCCTTAATCTCCTCCTCGACTTCAACCTCATGCTTCTTCAGCGTATCAGCAAGGTTCGACAGGGCCTTCTCTTGGATCTTGAGCCGTTCCGTAGTACCGTTTCCATTCTTCCTGTTATTCATGGCCCACCTCGTCTCGTCCTTATTTTTTCAGTTTCATCCCGAGCTTCTGCTCCACGGATTCAAGCTTCTTTTCGATCCGCTGTTCCCTGCCCTTGCGGTCATCGATCGTTATCGACGTAAGAACGCGTTCAGCGTCCTTCATGACCTCGTCGTGGCACTTTTTGATCACTCCCATCACTTTGTCCCACTCCCCTTCGAGCACGGTACCCATAGGGTTCGCCTTATAGCTCACTCCGCTTTCCGAAACGATCTTGAGAACCCGTGCGATCTGCGGGCTGACACTCGCTCCCGTTCCCAGCGGCACTACACTAAACTCTACGAGTATGCTCATAACGTACCCCCTGACGCTTTGAAGATTCGTTCCCTTGGCTATTTAAAGTATAGCGCGGGATGCTTCTGCTGTAAAGGCGGAGAAAACCGCGTTTTTCTATTGAAAAGGGGCAAGGCATATGCAATAATCATCTTCAGACTAGAGGCTGTCGCCCCGACCGGGTGACAGTGCTATCAGCGATCTGACCTCATCGCGCACATGGCAAACATACTAAGAGCGACACTCAAACTGCTGGGAGGCCTGCCCTTGCTGATATCCTACCTTATCGTATCGTCTGCCATAACCATGTTCGTCCGCTCCGGACAAAGGAAGCGTCTGTATCTTCTGCGGAACACGTCGTTCTTTTCCCGGCCGGCACTGAAGCTTCTCGGAGTACGTGTTCACTCGAAACACCATGAGCGTCTGGACAGAGACGTGCGCACCCTGCTTGTGGTTTCAAACCATCTCTCCTACGTCGATATACTGGCAATATCATCGCTGAGGCCAACAGTCTTTATCACCTCGGTGGAGATGAAAAACACATTCCTTCTCGGCACACTCTCGAAATTCGGCGGGAGCGTATTCATAGAGCGGCGGAAAGCGTCAGGACTCAAGAAAGAGATTGAGACGATTACGCACGTACTCGGACATGGTTTCACCGTAGCCCTGTTTCCCGAAGGGACCACATCGAACGGTGAATATGTACAGCCGTTTAAGAATTCTCTTTTCGAGTCCGCCATCAAGGCAAAGTGTGACATCCTTCCACTCTGTCTGCGCTATACGAAGGTGAATAACCGTCATATAACAATCAACAGCCGTGATTCTATTTTTTATTACGGAGGCGTGACCCTCTTCGGGCATTTCCCGCGACTCCTGGCCCTTCAATCCGTTGACCTGGAAGTACACCCTCTTGAGACTATCAGGGTACTTGCGCATGACTCTCGGAAAGAACTGGCTGCACGGGCACACAACGCCATCAACGCAGCATACCATGAATAGATAATGATTGAGGAAACGATGGACAGACCTTTCGACACAGCTAGTCGAAAGTTGGCCATGAAAAGAATCAAGCTGTTTATCGCTTTGATGCTTCTTCTTATTGCCGTTCCCTAGTCAGCACTCGCAGCCGAGCAAACGTACGGTACGAAAGCGCCGAAGCCAGTGCAGCAGAAAGAACAGTACAAGAAAGGCATGGAAGAGCGCCTCAGAAAAATCGGGAAAGAACTGAACGAATTTAAGACCAAGGCCGCGGCCATGCCGTAGAAGCGCGGAAAGATTAGAACCAGCACTTCGAAGAGGCAGAGATAAAACAGAAGCTCGCCTCCCGAAAGCTCAAGGAAATGCGGAAGGAATAGCAACAGAAATGGGAGTAAGTTGCCGGCGAGATGAACGTGGCAATGAATGAGTTCGAGGCGACCTATGAAAAGACAGAACCACACCTAAAAAAATAAGATGGGTATCAGGACGCCGGTGCTGCGGGTGAAATTGTTTCTATGATGATTCATAATCTGTTCACGCATATCACACAAGCTTCAGACAGTGAAATATTCGAAACACTGTTGCAGACGGACGCTTTGAAACTGGAGCGTGTCGTGTCAACAGGACAGGCAACGCCGCCAGGTCAATGGTACGACCAGGACAGAGACGAGTGGGTCGTACTTCTCTCCGGAAGCGCCGGCCTGCTCTTTGATGGCGAGCGGGACATTCGCGTTCTGCAGCCCGGCGATTATCTCCTTGTCCCTGCCCATACACGCCACCGGGTTGAATGGACAGAGACAGGGACGGAAACCGTCTGGCTTGCCCTTCATTACACAACGTGGCCTCCCCTATCCTGATTCAGGCAAGCCGAAACCATGCTTTTGACGGGATTGCAAGATACTGGTGGATGAATGTTATCACAGCTTGTGAATCGCGGTAATCCTGTCGAATTCCTTTCTATTTTATCCTTTCGCGCCGTGAAACCCCGTCTCTTCAGGGCGGGGATTTAAGGCGCCGGCCTAACATGGTTCGATGCACTGTTAGGCCGCTACTTTCTGTTTGACAAATAATAATTCATCCCATCCATTTGAGGTAGCCGCGCTACAGGGGAACCAACCCTGTTTTGTTCTTTGAAACCATAAAGCATGAGGTTCCGGCAAGAAGGTTGCCGGGTAAAACTTCTGCCGTCAAAGAAATAACTATGACGCCGGTTCATGAGTTTCGCTAAATCTACAGTTCGCGATGCATATGCTCGCGGCACCCCAACGACCAACGTTGGAAACCTTAAAAACAATGGTTTAGCAAAAATCTGTGATGTCATATTTAGCGCCTGTGTATAAAAAGTATCTCCCGAAACCAACAGGTGGTTTTTGGAGTAGTGGCTGTTTGGCACAGCCTGCAGTCAACCGGTTCGCCTGGAGAAATACCAGGTCATCTGCATCAGCCCAGGAACCGGGGACGCGGCAAACATCTCTGCCGCATCTGCAAATAGAATCAGTCTTGGCTCTCAGTAGTTGTAGAGCCTGATTCGGGAATCCTCGGCCGTGAGGCCGGGGAGGATGTCAAAGCTTTGATTGCTTTACATATTCACAAGAGATTGATTTGTCCCTAACTAATATCTCATTCCAAGTCCTCTTTTTTACAGTAAAACCCTTGACTTTTTCACTCTCAGTTGTTATGTTACCAAGCTCATTCATAAACGGGCATACCATCAATATGGACTACACAGACGAAATAAACAAACGGCGGACCTTCGCCATCATCAGCCATCCCGACGCGGGCAAGACCACGCTCACCGAGAAGTTTCTGCTTTTCGGCGGCGCGATCCAGGTGGCAGGCGCGGTGAAGTCGAACAAGATCAGGAAGAGCACGTCCTCGGACTTCATGGACATCGAGCGCCAGCGCGGCATCTCCGTTGCCACGTCGGTCATGGGCTTCGACTACAACGGGCTCAAGATCAATCTGCTCGACACGCCTGGCCATAAGGATTTCGCCGAGGACACCTACCGCACGCTCACGGCCGTGGACAGCGTCATCCTCGTCGTTGACTGCGTCAAAGGCGTGGAAGAACAGACCGAGAAGCTCATGCATGTCTGCCGCATGCGAAATACGCCGGTCATCATCTTCGTGAACAAGCTCGACCGCGAGGGCAAGGACCCCTTCGAGCTTCTGGACGAACTTGAAACGAAGCTGACCATCAAGGTGCAGCCGCTCTCCTGGCCCATCAGCATGGGCACGTCCTTCAAGGGAGTGTACAATCTTTACCATAATAGTCTCAACCTTTTCCGTCCCGGCGGCGTTACCATAACAGACAGTGTGCTTGCAGATCAATGGCCTCGATGATCCGGTCCTTTACCAGCATCTCGGCGACTATGCTGTCCAAGCTCAGAGAAGATGTGGCTTTGATCGAAGGCACTCACGATCCTTTTGATGTCACTGCCTATCTGCGCGGCGAACTCGCGCCGGTGTTCTTCGGTAGCGCCATCAACAACTTCGGCGTCAAAGAGCTTCTCGACACCTTTACCGAGATCGCACCCACACCCGGCAGCAGGCCCACGGACCAGCGCATCGTCAACGCCAGATGAGAAGAACTTCACCGGCTTCGTGTTCAAGATCCACGCGAACCTGGACCCGCGTCACCGCGACCGCATCGCCTTCATCCGCGTCTGCTCGGGCAAGTTCGAGCGGAACAAGATGTTCCACCACGTGCGCCTGGGCAAGAACATCCGGCTTCACCAGCCCGGCGAGCTTCCTGGGCGCGCGAAAGAGCATTGTTGACGAGGCCTTTCCCGGCGATGTGATCGGACTGTATGATACGGGAAACTTCAAGATCGGCGACACGCTCACCGAAGGCGAAAAGATCATGTTCCAGGGCATCCCGACCTTTTCGCCCGAGGTGTTCAAGGAGCTTGTGAACCTCGACCCGTCGAAATCGAAACAGCTAGCCAAGGGCATCGAGCAGCTCACCGACGAGGGCGTGGCCCAGCTCTTCACCCAGCAACAGGGCAACCGACAGGATCGTCGGCACCGTGGGTGTGCTGCAGTTCGACGTGCTCCAGTACCGGCTGGAGCATGAATACGGCGCAAAATGCCGTTTCGAACCGATGGCTATTTACAAAGCCTGCTGGATCACTGCAGCAGATGAGAAGGAAATGGACAAGTTCTGCAGGTTCAAGTCGGACCGCATTGCCACGGACAAGGACGGCAACATCGTGTTTCTTGCGGAATCGGAATGGGTTCTGAGGAACATGATCGAGGCCTACCCCGAGGTCAAGTTCCACTTTACTTCGGAGTTCAAGCGAGAAATGCAGGAGGTGAAATAGTAACTATCGTTTTTTCTTTTGTCAACTTCTCAGAAATCCCCGTAACTTTACATCCTTTCTCCGTATATAAACCGTCCTCTGGATTGAAACGTGCACGCCGCCTTCTGCATCAACAAGTTCAAATTCAACGGCACCTTGATGCGTTCCTCGCGCCAGTCGCTCGCGATATAAATGATACACGCACCGTTGCCGAAATAAGTAGGGAGGAAGTTGACCCCCCCAGTATCCGATCTTTGTTTTGAGTGATTCGGGATTGTGAACCTTTCACTTAGCAGGCTGTGGAATACGATCACTGCCACACTGAACGAAGTAAAGGAACTTATTCAGTTGATCAAGAGCCTTCACAACATTCAGGACAAATCATGAAGTTGTTATCACATTTATCCCGCATTTGTATCTCCATACTCGGTCCCTCATAATGACGGCTTGACACGTCTTTCCGATAATGATACTTTCTTCCATGCTCGTTTACTTAAATGGCCATTTTGTCCCAAAAGAGGAAGCCGCCGTGTCTGTTTTCGACCACGGTTTTCTTTACGGTGACGGCATCTACGAAACCATGCGAGCCTATAACGGCGTGCCGTTTCTGCTCGTCCGTCATTTAGAGCGGCTCACCCACTCGGCAGAAGCCATCTCCCTCGCGCTGCCAATGCCGCTTGAAGGGATTGAAAAGGCGCTCAGAGAAACCCTGAGGATCAACAATCTTACCGAAGCATATGTGCGCCTCCATATCTCCCGAGGACCAGGCGAGATCGGGCTCGACCCCGCTCTCTGCCCCGAACCGACCATGGTGATCATGGCCAAACAGTTCAAGGACTATCCCGCAGAGCATTATAAACGCGGCGTGTCCGTGGCCATTGTAAAAACGAGGCGCAATCACCCGCTCGCACTCGACCCCTCCATCAAAGGCACGAACTTTTTGAACAATATTCTCGCGAAGATCGAAGCAATCCGGGCCGGCGCTTATGAGGGCATCATGCTGAACTGGGAGGGATTTGTTGCCGAAGGCACCATATGCAATATCTTTATGGTCAAATCCGGAACACTTGTGACGCCTGCGCTGAGCATCGGTATCCTTGAAGGCGTGACACGGGGACTAGTGCTCGACCTTGCGCAACAAATCTGTACCCCTGTGCAGGAAGCGGCTTTCCGTCCTCAGGAGCTGATTGACGCGGATGAGTGTTTTATCACGAATTCAACGATCGAGGTCATGCCGGTCACAATTATTAACGGCAAGCCGGTTGGGAACGGCAAGCCCGGTCCCGTTACCGCTGCTCTTGCGCGGGCGTACAGGGATGAGGTGCGAAAATGTTCGAAAACGCCGCCCAATTAGCGCAGTTGATCGACCATACCCTGGTCCGTCCAGACGCAACCATCACAGACCTCACGAGGGTCTGCGATGAAGCAAAACAATATGGCTTTTCGACGGTCGTGGTGAACGGCGGCTACGTGGCTAGGGCGAGGGAAATGCTCTCCGGAACGCTGCTGAAAGTTTGTGCCGTGGTGGGGTTCCCGCATGGGGCGAACACCACTACAGTCAAGATCGTCGAGGCCATGGAGGCAATGAAGAACGGCGCCAGTGAGCTGGACATCGTCATCAACCTCGGCATGCTGAAGTCCGGGCGTCTCGATATTGTAGAGATCGACATTAAGAACATCATCGCCATGACGCCGAAACTCGTCCACAAAGTCATCCTCGAGACAGGCTACCTGACCCCGGAAGAGATTACGACCATCTGCACCATGGCAGCGCGCATAGGCTCGGAGTTCGTCAAGACCTCGACCGGCTACGGCCCGCGGGGTGCGACAGTGGAGGACATCCGGCTCATGTGTAGCGCCGTAGGATCCTCCTGCCGCGTGAAGGCCTCGGGTGCGATACGGGACCTCGATTCGGTCACTGCGCTCGTTGAGGCTGGCGCCGAGCGCATCGGGACCAGCTCGAGCGTGACGATCATGGAAGAGTATATGAGTAGGAAAAGATAGAGAATTACTGTGCTGCTTCTATAGCATGGATATTCGGACACAAAAATGCAGACACGTTTAATCAGTGTCTGCTTTTTTCATTATAAAGAGAAATCTTACAGCGCTGCATGCTGATACTGCATCTCATGCTGCTTGTGCGGGACTTCTTTGGGAGACCCGACCAAGACCCAATGCTGCGGGCTGTTCATGAGCTTGCTGACCATCTGCGCGTTCAAGGCATGTCCGGATTTGTGCGCTACAATATGCCCGATGATCGGCATGCCTATGAGCGAGAAGTCGCCGATGAGGTCGAGAATCTTATGCCGCACGAATTCGTCCTTGTACCGCAGACCTTCCTTGTTCAACACTGTGTCCTCACCGAGGACCACGGCATTGTTCATGGAGCCGCCCTTGGCAAGGCCGTTGGCCTGAAGGGTCTGCACATCGCTCAGGAACCCGAAGGTACGGGCATCGACTACTTCGCTCAAGAACGCGTCTTCCGATGGCAGATATTGAAGGCTCTGCTCCTTCAGCATGGGGTGGTTGAAATCTATGAAATAAGAAATATACGGTGATTCTGCAGGCCAGATGGCGATCTGCTTATTGCCTTCGCGCACGAAGATTGGCATTATGACCTTCAGTAAGGGCTGGTACTTTCCCTGGGTCTGGATGCAGGCATCTGCGATGAGATGGATGAACGGCCTGGCACTACCGTCCATGATTGGGACTTCTTCCGAATCTATATCTATAATGACATTATCAATATTCAATCCGGAGAAGGCAGCAAGCAGGTGTTCCACGGTCTTCACAAACGCTCCATTATGGCTGAGCGTAGTTGCATAGCTGGTCGCTGCTATGTTGGCAGTTGATGCCATAATTTCTGCACCGTCGAGGTCCGTACGGACAAATACGACGCCAGTGTCAACCGGTGCGGGCTTAAGCACTATTTGCACCGGCTTACCTGTATGGAGGCCGATACCTTCGCAGGAGACAATGTTTTTTATGGTACGCTGCAATCTTATCATGGCCGTAATTTCTTTCTTAACCCATTCTAAAGCAATACACATGCCATAGGTACGCAAACATATAATATTTAATAAACAATAAGTTATCAGTTTATTCAGTAATGCTATTGTGGTAAAAAAGACTAAGTTCACTATGCTATTGTTGCTGCAATACCACATTCCTGGAATGATATCGAATTTCACAACAAAACAGGGCTACTAAGGCGAACTTCAATTAAAAATATTCCTCTAGCAAGCTGCATACTATCGTGGCCCCAAATGTATTTAACCCCTAGCAAGTGGCCGATACGGTATCAAGCTAGTTGGAGGTAATGCGCAAACTCATCCTTTCCGTATACTAATTCTCTTCAGGAGGGGGAACCTGGCGTGTTACCTCGCAGCAAGTCGATCGCGGAGGAAGCATCAATAATCACCGGACCCTTGATGGATTCGTCCCGCGCTTGCTTGGACCTGTTTTTCATTGACAGGGTGTGCTGCGGTATGCTAAATTTTTCATCATACTCGTGGCAATTGCATAGCCACCCTTGAATGGAGAAAAAATGCAGCAAAAACTCGAAGACCTATACAAGCAGGGTACCGAGGCGTTTGAAAAGAAAGACTATGAAAACGCCGAACGTTTCCTCCAACTGATTCTGGACAGGAACCCATCGTTTGCGGATATCCAAAACAAAATAGGTATCATCTACAATCAGACCAACAGGCTCGATCTGGCGGCAAAGGCTTTTGAAAAGGCGCTGAAGTTGAACCCGGGATACACCGAGGCGTCGCTCAACCTTGCTATTACCTACAGCGATCTCGGCATGTACGAGAAAGCCCGCGAGGTCTTTGAAAGAGCGTCCCACTTTACCGAGCAAACAAACAAGGCCTCAGAATCCTCAATCGATCCCTTCGTCAAGGGCAAGCTTGCCGACGAACACCTGAGAATCGGAAACATCTATTACGAGTTGAGGCTGCTGGATGATGCTATCGACGAGTATCAGAAAGCGCTTCGCCTTTCACCGAACTTCGCGGACATCATAACGCATCTCGGCATCGCTCTCAGGGACAAGGGCCGGTACGATGAAGCTATTGAGCAGTTCAATCGGGCCAAACAGAGCAATCCCCGCTACATTCCTGCGCGTCTCCATCTTGGCATCACCTATTATTCGCAGGGCTTCTACGGCTTAGCCGAAGAAGAATGGAGAGAGGCACTCGTGTTCGACCCGAACAACTCCGCGGTGAGGACGTACCTCAACTTCGTAAAACCCCAGAGTTCCTAACGGAGCCCCGCATTTGGATCTTCTTGAAATAAAGGACCTCACCACACATTTTTTCACTAGAGCGGGAGTGATCAAGGCCGTTGACAATCTCAGTCTCAGGCTACAAAAAGACCGCGTGCTCGGGCTCGTTGGCGAATCTGGCTGCGGCAAGACCGTAACTGCCCTTTCCGTACTCAATATCGTCCCCTATCCAGGAAAGATCGTGTCAGGGAGCATCTTCTTCGAGGGGCGTGACCTGCTTACTCTGGAGCCGAAGGAGATGAGAAGTATCCGTGGCGCGAAAATATCCATGATCTTTCAGGAACCCATGACCGCGCTCAACCCCGTCTTCACTGTTGGGAACCAAATCGCCGAGGTACTGATTACTCATCTTAACTTTACGAAAAAGCAAGCCATGGATTCTGCCGTTGAGCTTCTGAATTCCGTAGGCATTCCTTCACCGGAGAAGCGAGTGCACGAATATCCCCACCAGATGTCGGGTGGCATGCGCCAGCGCATCATGATCGCCATGGCCATTGCATGCAAGCCCTCCCTTATCCTTGCCGATGAACCGACGACCGCGCTCGATGTCACGATCCAGGCGCACATCTTGGAACTCCTCGGCCAGATTCAACAGGAGATGGGCATGGCTATGATCCTGGTAACGCATGACTTGGGCCTGATCGCTGAACGGGCTCATGACGTGGCTGTAATGTATGCCGGACGAATCGTGGAGCAGGCGGAGACCGCAGAGCTTTTCGCTAATCCCCTGCATCCCTATACGAGAGGTCTCATGGACTCGATCCCTAAACCCGATGAAGCGCGAAAGACACGATTGCGCACAATCGCCGGGATGGTGCCGAGGCTGCATGATCTCCCCGCGGGATGCAAGTTTGTTCAGCGCTGCGAGGTCAAGTCCAAACGGTGCGAGGCGGAACCGGAACTGGTGGAAGTGAAAGCAGGACATCTGCTGAGATGTTGGAAGGCAGAGTAGGATAAAGCACCAAATCTTAAAGCCAGATGACAAATGATGCCAAATAACAATTTTCGATCTCGTTGAATAAGAATTTATAGTTTGAATATTATTTGAGATTCCTTATTCCGTTATTGGAAGTATTTAAAATCTGTGAGCCATGTACTCCTTGAAATAAGAGACCTCTACAAAGCCTTCTCGTTAAAAGCAGGTCTGGGAAAAACTGTTGAAGCGAAAGCCGTCGACGGCGTGAGCCTCTCTGTTGCTCGAGGGGAGGCGGTAGGACTAGTGGGCGAGAGCGGTTGCGGCAAGTCTACGCTCGGCAGACTCGCGCTGAGACTGCTCGAGCCGACGGCGGGAAGTGTTTTTTTTGAAGGCCGCAATCTGAACACCCTTGCAAGAGAGGATCTCAGAGCTCTTCGAAAAAACGTGCAGATTATCTTTCAGGACCCCTTCGCCTCCCTCAATCCCCGCATGCGTATCGCGGACATCATTTCCGAACCGCTCGTGATCCACGCTCTTGCCAAGGGGAAGGAACTGGAGGAGCGTACCGCTGCCCTGCTGGACAAAGTCGGACTTCCTGCCGATGCACTGCGCCGCTATCCGCATGAGTTTTCAGGAGGTCAGCGTCAGCGGGTCGGCATTGCGCGCGCCCTGGCGAGCACGCCGTCGTTCATCGTTGCTGACGAACCAGTCTCGGCCCTTGACGTCTCAGTTCAGGCTCAGATCATTAATCTTCTCGAAGACTTGCGCGAAGAACTGAAGCTGTCGTTCCTGTTCATCGCCCACGATCTTAACCTCGTCCGCCACTTCTCCGACCGCGTGGCCGTGATGTACCTCGGGAAAATCGTCGAGATCGCTCCCGCCGAAGAGATCTACAGAAATCCCTCACACCCGTACACCGAAGCGCTCCTGGCCGACATCCCCGTCGCGGACCCGACGGTAAAGAAAAAACACATCCTGCTCAGGGGAGACATCCCGAGCCCCACCCAGATACCGTCCGGATGCCGGTTCCACACCCGCTGCATCCATCGCTTCGAACCCTGCGACAAGATCGTTCCGCGTATAACCGACCTCGGGAATGGCCACTTCGTTGACTGCCACCTGAGGGGATAATACTGCTTCATTGTTGTGAATAAATGTAAAGATAAAATATTTGTAACTGCTTTAAAAAAAACAAATTACGCAAAAAACCTTTTCCCCTTCAGTTTACGCCACTTATTTTCTTACGGCCAATTTCAATTTCTGGATCTTTCATGTTCATTCACGTCGATTCGTAATAATTTATGGGTTTATTTTTTTCGCATTCCTAACAATTTCTTTTTTCTTTTCTCACGAGTGCAAAAGGATTTTGGGTGTGGTCCCGCATAAAATCAATCAGTTACATTCTGGCACGCTTGATGCAATTTACAGAAGCAAGAGACGTTAAAAAGGAGGATATCGCAATGAAGACCACAATCGCACGGAAAACAGCATACCTAGGGGCAGGCGCAGGACTGGCGCTCTTCGCACTCTTCGGACTTATGCCCGGCAGCCTTTTAGGAGGCGCCATGGGCATTAATATCGCCGGCTGGCTCTTCGGCCTTCCGCTTCAGCCGGGCCTCATATCCAGGATCATCGTTCTGGCATCCATGCTGATCGGGGTGCTGGTTGCCGGCATCGTGATCGTCACGGCCACCTCGACGGTGGGATGGCTTCTGGGAAAGATGCTCGAATCCGGTGTGCATGCGAAAGAAGGCGTTGAGGAAGAGGCAAAAGCTGGCCCCCGATAAACAACGGGAGACTCGATGGTAAAAACGGATATCAAGGCAGAGTCGATTAGTATCTAATAAAATACAGCTACGGCTGAAAAAAGGAGATAGTATCATGAAGAACGAGACGGTAAAAACAGGAATGAAGATCGGCGCTGCAGTAGGCGGCTTGGTGTTCGTGGTAGCGGGGATCGTTCCGGGGTTCTACTTCGGGAGCTACGGGACCCTGATCCTGCTCCAGAAGCTGATGGGTGGGACAGTTGAGCCCACGCTCATTGTCAGGGCTGCGGTGGTGATGGGAATCGTTGTCGGGATCGCCTGTGCAGCTGCGGTGAGCATCGTGGTCGGTGGCCTCCTGGGCACGGTGATGGGTTACATCGTCTCTGCCCCCGCGGCGCTCCGGGAGAAGCAGGCTGCTACAGAAAAGGCGTAAGACAGGCAAGAGGCAAACAGATAAGGCCATGAGCTCTGATCTACGGGCCAGGGGCTACACAAAAGGCGGTGAGAAATCACCGCCTTTTGTTTGAAGAAAACTGAATTTTTATCACCCACCGTTGCAGGTCACATGCTACACAGCCTGAGTCAATAGACTCGAATATGGTGTTGATATACTGCGCATCAGAAAAGTTTACAACATGCTTTTTCAGTCCCTTCCCAAGGAACTGATAGCTTGTTTGCTCGAAACTTTCTGCCCCGAAGTCATTACTATACCCCTGAGGCATCATGACAGCCACGCCCTATTCCGACTTCAAGGTCAAAGAAAAATTATTCGCGGTTTGCTGTGTCCTCCTTCTGCACACCAGATACTTTTGCGAGATTCTTGATGAGCACCGTCTTCGTTCCTCGGGCGGTCTTTTCAAACCTCACTTCATCAGCGAAGCGCCTCATCATTTTGATGCCCAATCCCCTTCCGGAAGATTTCACGTGCTCCCGGTCGCCGAAGGGCTCGCCGGTCTCCTGCACGGCGAACTCCCGACCGGAACTTTCAATTGACACCTCCACATGGTCGCCATCCGCAACAAAACTCAAATACATCTTCTTTTCTGCCCCCTTGCTATGTTCGATCGCATTGATGCACGCCTCGATAACTGCTATCTGAAGCTGACCGAGATCCTCCTGGCTTATGTGCAGGTTCTTACCTATCTGCTCGAGACACTGCGCTGCCACCAGCTCTGCGTCTTTGATCATAGGCAGGGTCATGTCAAATTGGAGGACCCCCTCCTTCTGTGGAAGCGACCTTCCAAGGAACTCCTGTTCCAATTCAAGTGTTGGCTTCCCAAGGATCTCCTTCATGTAGGCGCAATCAATGATGTCCCGCAGCACCCCATCCTCTACCGCCCTGAATACCCCGAACTCTCCGCGTACAAAGCCCGCGAGATACAGGGCATGCGCTATCGCTTCTGCCTGACCGTCAGTCAGCGCAAAGGCTTTCGCAATTCGTTGACAGGAAAGGGGTTCACTCGTGTGATAGATTTTATAGGCTATAGCGAGGGCGGTTCTCCTCACCCCCACGTCTGGGAAAAATCCCTTAAGGACCAACGACCATGAGAGGGCGAGAGCCCCTTCGAGTATCTCCCGGACATAGGCCTTCCAGAAGTCTATTTCTTCGGGATTCTTCTTCTCGCTTGCCGTCCTAACGACACACATCAGGTAAAATGGGTTTCCACCGAGATGACGCAGGAGCAGCTGAGATGCTTTGCCTTCGGCCTCATATGTGCGGAGGAGGGAGAGCACATTCGACGAAGCATCATCAGGTTCAAGCGGTTGGAGCAGTATTCTCTCCAGACCGCTCGTGACGGGCATCTCGTGAATCTCAGCCACATTCCCCGTAACTACATATGAGGTCTTGCTCAAGGACATCGGCTTTTCGAACAGGGATACCAGCCTCGGATCGGGCAAACCGTCGATATGGAGATTCTTCAGCCGGTTGAACTCATCGATCAGTACTGCTACCGGCATACCGGTAGCCAGCGCTGACTGATGCGGTGCGCTAAGCGCAACGTGAAGTGCGTCGAAGGGGTCACCGGCGTTTTGGACATATCGGTCGAGGATTTCTCTCGCCCAAGCGGCTTCCCGTTCTTCAACGAGAGCGGACACACTTTCGATTGACAGACCGTCGAGATTAAGGAGAGGCTGCTCTTTTTTTTCAAAGGCGAGCCGCTGGCAAAGGTACTGCGTCAAATAGTTTTTGGAAAAGGCTGTTGCGGACAGCATGGCGGGATTAACGGCGTAGTAAAAAGGAGCGACCCTTTCCTGCCTCCAGAACAGGGAACCGAAGAGCTGTTTGAGCAGCTCCGTCTTGCCGATGCCACGCGGACCAGAAAGAACAGCGCTCTGCGCCATGCCCTTGCCCGCCTGGAGGACCCTGCGGGAGAGACCGGCCAACACCTCTGCTCTTCCGAAAAAATCCTGTTCTTGGAGTGCACTAAATGGCATTCTACGAAAACACCTCTATCCTGTTTTTACCCTTATTCTTAGCGCGGTATAGCGCTTTGTCGACATTCTCGAGCAGGAGTTCGACCGTCTCCCCGTGCTCAGGGTAGCACGCGATGCCGATACTGGCCGTCAGAGTACGCGGCTCCTCACCGGCAGAGTTTTGGGTTTGGGTCAGGACCACCTTCTTCGCCACATTGTTCCTCAGCCGTTCTGCAATGTCGATTGCCAATGACTCATCAGTTTCCGGCAGGATGACCATGAATTCATCTCCGCCATACCGTGCCACTATGTCCATAGTCCGGACCGTGTTCAAGATGGTCTCTGCAATCACTTTAAGCGTCTTGTCGCCAAATAGATGGCCGAAGGTGTCGTTGCAATATTTAAATCCGTCGAGATCGAGCATGAGAAGGCTGAGAGGGTAGCCATGGCGTTCGGACCGTGCCACTTCATCCTTCAACCGTTCGTATAGATAGCGCCGGTTCAAGAGGCCAGTGAGGGGATCGGTTATGGTCAGTTTTTTGAGCTCCTCTGATTTATTATAAAATACGTTCCGTTCCATGACGATGGCGGCATTGTTCGCAAAGGACTGGATGAGATTCAGATCCTCTTCATTGAAGACTTCCCCAGAAGCCTTGTCCGAAAGGTTGAGCACGCCGATGATTCGGTCTTCGATCTTGATTGGCACGCTGACAAACGATCGTGTCTTATAGTGCTGTCGGTTCTTCTGTTTGATCCTCGGGTCTTTTTCCAGGTTCTCAACGAGAATGGGCTCGCCGAGTTCGGCCACTTTGCCGGCAATTCCCTCGCCCCGATGGATTCTGAGCTTTTCCGTTACGCCTTCGATGATGCCCTTTTTGGCTTCCAGGAGCAGGACATCGGTCTCCTGGTCGAGCAGCATCAGGGACCCCTGCTCTGCCTTGAGAAGCTCGGCAGACTTGTCAAGGATCGTCCGGAGCAGGGTGTCATAATTCTGGATCGGCGCCATAGCCTTTGTCAGTTCAGAAATAGTAGCAAAACGGTTGAATTTCTTATGGAGGTCTTGGTGCAGGCGATAATTCTCTATAGAGAGGGAGGTCTGTTTGCAGAATGCTGTAAAGATCTGTTTGTCGCTCTCTTTGAGGACCCGGTCGGCAACGCGTAGAATAGCCTCTAATTTCTTGTTCACCATGATGGGGAAAAAGTACAATGCCCCCATGCCGATCAGGAAATCTGCCTCTGGGTCCGTAATCGGCTCTGCCGACAGGACAAACGGCTTGCCACCAAGGAGGTCCTTCACGATTGGATCATGCTCGTCGATGCTCAGTGCCTCTCCCTGCCCTCCACCTTTTGACAGATGATACAGGCTTAAGTACCTTCCCCGCTGCAGATCGAGGATCAGGATGGCAATGCAGTCAATGTCGAGCAGCGTGGAAAGCTTGTTTATCATGTCTCGATACATGACTTCCGGCTGTTCCTGGGCAACAGCACCCCATCTTCCAAAGACGGTCTTCAGGCTCTCGAACTTTATCCTGAGAGTAACGGTTTCCTGGGTGTTTTTTAAAAGCCGATTTACCGAGTCGGCCACAAAACCGCAAGCCTTCCAAGCATCTTTGGAACTGGTAAAAGTGAGGGGTGCTTTAATAGCAATCGTATTGATGCCGAAAGAGTTCACGAGGTCCATGCATTCACGGAAGTCATCGTAGGAAGAAAAAGAACCCTGCCCCAGGATTACCGCTTTTTCAGCCATATATTCGACGGGGATGGCAAAACTCATGATCTTTGCATAACATTTAAAGACGTTAGGCTTTCCCATCTTAAGCGTGTTCTTTATGAAGGGGAGACAGGAGGTTTCGCACTGGGACTGAAAATCCGGTGACAGCGTACGGAACTCCTTGCACAGAGGATACGCGCCTTCCGGAATATAGATCGGCTTTCCTGTTGCAGAATAAATGCTCAGCGTAAATCCGAGGGTATCTGAGAGGGTCGTAAAAAGTTCCTGCCACTTCTCGGTCAAGAAGAGGTCCGGCAGGTGCTCTCCTGCAATCGTATTTAACATGGTGCCTCCGACGTACTGCGCGCTCGCCGTTGAAGAGCATTCGTTGGTTCCACAGAGATGAAGGCAGGAGCGGTTTGTGCAGTGCGTTGCAGCGAAGCACTATCGTTGTCCGATGAGCGCATTTGCAGCAGCGACGGAGTATTCAATCAAATGAAGACGTTACACGCTCATGATGACGATGAGTACCGCATATTGCACTTCCACACCTACATTTTATAAACAACGTGTTCGATTTGAATAGTAAAGCGGGGAGATATTCTTATATTGAAATTAGCATAAGAAAGATAGGGCGTCAAGAAAAATCCTTCTTTGGTATTCAAAATGTGTTTATGTATAAGTTATTGCTTTTATTAAAAAAAATAATTAAAATGCACTTTTATGTTACAAAATGTATTAAAACTTTAAGGTATTTCACGGAATATCGATAAATGATTTTCTGCAATATTGTTCAAACCTCCAGTTCGCGCTGAGTTACAGCAGCATCCTTGCGCGTCTTGCCGCTCTCGGAAGCGATTGAATCCACGACTCCGAGTTTCCAAGTATACACCCTGCCGCAGACGCTGCACGAAGCTCCGGAGAGCGACTCCTTACAGTTTGGACAGTAAATGATATAGTGTCGCGAGAGCAGATGGTCGTGTTCGTCGAGGTTAATCCGGTTCCCGCAGCACTTGAATTCGTGAGAGAGGTCAGCTCCGCACTTGCACCGCCTGTCCCGCGGCCATGGGAGCATCTCTTCGAGCGTATATATAGCCTGTCCGAGGATGTCTACCAGCTCGTCATTTGTCGCATCTCCGAAGAACGACTCCGTCAGCTTTTCGCGGATGTCTATCATCAGCGAGTCTTCCTTGAGGAACCGGAGCATTTTACGCAGCCGCTCTTCACCCTTCCCGATTCTCGAGAGGGCTCGCAGGTTCTTATTCATCTTATAGTGTTCCTGGAAGTAGATAAGCATCCAGATCTGCGTCATGTCATAAAAAAATTCGAGCACGGGATAGTAGCCATATTTTTCCTTGATACCTTTTTCAACGTCTCCGCGCTTATCAGGTATCCGAGGGAACACAGCAATCAGAAGACCTTCTTCAAAATCCTCATAAAAAAAGGGGGTCCCGGAAAAGTGGCGGCATCCGCAGTGAGTGCACTCAATGATATTGAACTCCCACTTGAGCAGTGCCATTCTGGCCTGCGGCGCTCTCGAGACATCCACCCAGGTGATGACCTTGGCTTGAAAGTCCTGGTCGCAGTGCCCGCACTGGAATGTTTCAACACTGTAGGCTTCGGCCTGATTGTTCAGCAGGTTTACCATTAAAATATTATACCCTACTTTTCTAAAACTTACTTTGAAAATCACATCCTTTTTGTGGTAATATACCGTCCGTTAAAAACAGAAAGCAAGGGGAAAATCCATTTTTTGTATGAAAGAAAGGGGTTCTGAATGCCGATTAAAGACGACACGATTCTAACCACAGCATTGCATTCCGAGGTCGAGAATCGGTTCCTCACATATGCGCTATCGACCATTGTTTCCCGCTCACTCCCGGACGTGCGTGACGGGCTCAAGCCCGTCCACCGGCGCATCCTGTACGCCATGTGGGAGATGGGACTCGGGCCCACGGCCAAGTTCAGGAAGAGTGCCGCGGTGGTCGGCGAGGTGCTCGGAAAGTTTCACCCCCACGGCGATCAGGCGGCATACGATGCTATGGTCAGGATGGCCCAGGAATTTTCGCTCCGCTATCCCCTCGTCGAGGGGTCGGGCAATTTCGGCAGTCTCGATGGCGACCCGGCAGCGGCCATGCGCTATACCGAAGCACGGCTTTCGAAGATCGCGGAGGAGCTTCTCGTCGAGATTGACAAAGAAACCGTCGTCTTCCGGCCAAATTACGATAACTCTCTCAAGGAGCCTGCGGTGCTTCCTGCGCGGTTCCCTCAGCTTCTCGTGAACGGGACCTCCGGTATCGCTGTGGGCATGAGCTGCTCCTTCCCACCGCACAATCTCGGCGAGGTGATCGACGGGCTCGCGGCCATGATCGATAATTCCAATATTGAGGTGAAGGACATTCTCAAGTTGATCAAGGGCCCGGACTTCCCTACGGGCGGACAGGTCCTGAACTCCAAAAAAGAATTGAAGGAGATATACCAGTCCGGGAGCGGCGGAATAAGAATCCGCGGCGAATACGCCGTCGAAGACCTCCCGCGCGGCAAACAGGCTATCGTCGTTACCTCGATCCCCTTCCTGGTGAACAAGGCCAAGCTGCTCGAGAAGATCATCGGCCTGATGGAGGACCGGAAACTGCCGCAGGTGTCGACCGTCCGCGACGAATCCACGGACGAGGTGCGGATGGTGCTCGAACTCAAGGCAGAGACAAACCCCGAGCTGGTGATGGCCTATGTATTCAAGCATACGGATCTCGAATCCACGTTTCCCGTGAACTTCACTGCGCTCAAGCCGAACATGGAACCCGAACGGCTGTCGCTCAAGGAGCTGATGCAGTACTTCCTCGATTTCCGCCACGAGATCACGACCAAACGGCTCAACTACGACCTGAGGCTCCTCAAGGCGAGGCTGCATATTCTGAAGGCCTTCGAAGTGCTCTACGACGACCTCGATACGGCAATCAAGATCATCCGCAGGGCAAAGTCGCGCGAGGATGCGGCAGAGAAACTCAAGAAACACTTCAAGCTTGATGACGAGCAGGTGAAGGCGATCCTCGAGATGCAGCTCTACAAGCTCGTGGGCCTCGAGATCGAGCGCATCCTCAAGGAAAAGGCCGAAAAGACCAAGCCGGAAAAAGGACATCGAGGCAATCCTCGCGAGCCAGAAAAAGATCTGGGGCCTGATTAAGACGGAGCTGCTTGAGATCAAGGAAAAGTACGGCGACAAGCGCAAGTCTGTGATGAAAGCAGCCGAGGAGGTGGAGTTTCGCAGGAGGACTTCATCGTGCATGAGGACGTTACGGTGATCCTCACGAAAATGGGCTGGATCAGACGCGTAAAGACGGTGGGAGAGAACCTGCGATTCAAGGAAGGTGATGAACTCTTAGCCCTCTTGCCGGCGAACACCCGTGACAGCATCGCAGTATTCTCTTCAGCAGGCAAGGTATACGTATTAAAGGCGCACGACCTGCCGTCAGGATCGGGCTTCGGCGAACCTGTCCAGCATTTGTTCAAGTTCGGCGATGGCGAACGGCCCGTGTCCTCCATGAACCTTACGACCGTTATTGCAGGAGGTGCAATCTCTGCTGATGCCACGGCAGAAGCCAAAACCAAAGATAAGCAGGAACGGCTCTCGCTTGCCGGCGGATCGGTAACCGCGCTGACCGTATCAGCCAAGGGCATCGGTTTCAAATTCGACCTGTCGTCCTTCAATACTGTGACCACACGAGCTGGAAAAAAGTTTGCGGGCGTGAAGCCCGGCGACAGCATTATGGGCGTAGACATCATCGACCTTCCGAATGCTCTGTTTCTTACCACCGAGGGCAAGGCTATCGTTATTGCTGCAAAAGACATCCCGCTTCTCACCGGGGCAGGTAAGGGCGTCAAGCTTGTGAACGTGAAAAACGGCGAGGTTGCGCTCTTCCGGGCAGTGCGTAAAGGTGAGCAGGTGAAGGTAATCGACGAGAAGGGTAAAGAAAAGGTAATCGATCTGAAAGAGTACGGCGTGATGAACCGCGGCAGCGTGGGCCTCAAGGCGGTGAAGGCGTTAAAATTCGCATAATCAATCGACGTTCATATAGATTCACGTAAATAAAAAAGCGCTCATTGTACATGAGCGCTTTTTTATTGCTCGTATCGGTGTTACCAGCCTAAGCCTGTTCCTTCTTCTCCGGCAGCCCCAATGTTTTCCTGATCTCATCTCCTTCGATGGTCTCTTTCTCCAGAAGTGCTGCAGCTAGAATCTTGAGCTTGTCCTGATTGGCCCTGAGTACCTCGCTGACTTTCTTATACGCCTCATCCACGAGACGCTTCACTTCCTCGTCGATCTGGCGTGCCGTGTCTTCGCTGTATTCTTTTGTCCCGGTAGGCAGGCCGATGTCGAGGAACATGGGACGGCGTTCTTTTTCGAAGGTGAGTGGCCCGAACTTCTCGGTCATGCCGTACTCCGTGACCATGCTGCGCGCGATGTTCGCCGCGCGCTGAAGGTCGTTCTGCGCGCCCGTCGAGACCTCATTGAAGACGATCTCCTCGGCCACGCGTCCTCCCAGCATCACGCAGAGCTTGTCCTGGAGCTCTGTCTTCGTCATGAGGTACCGGTCCTCGGTCGGGAGCTGGAGCGTATAGCCCAGCGCCGCGATGCCGCGCTGGACGATGGAAACGCGGTGCACCGGGTCGGTCGTGGGCAGGAGCTCGGCCACGATCGTGTGACCGCACTCGTGATAGGCCACGATCTCTTTCTCCTTCTTGTTCATGACACGCGTCTTCTTTTCGAGGCCGGCAACGACACGGTCGATGGCGGCCTCAAAGTCCGTCATGTCGACTTCGGTCTTGTTCTTGCGCGCTGCAAGAAGCGCGGCCTCGTTCACGATGTTCGCAAGGTCTGCGCCCACAAAGCCCGGGGTGCGCGCAGCGAGCACTGAGACATCTACATCTTTTGAAAGCTTGACGCCCCGAACGTGGATCTTCAGAATATCCTCGCGGTCCTTGATGTTCGGCCGATCAACGAGGACGTGCCGGTCGAAGCGTCCAGGACGAAGCAGGGCGGGGTCAAGGATCTCCGGCCGGTTCGTCGCAGAAATGATGATCACGCCCTTCCGCGGGTCAAAGCCGTCCATCTCGGCAAGAAGCTGGTTCAGCGTCTGTTCCCGCTCCTCGTGCGCGCCCGCGATGCCTACGCCCCGGGCACGGCCTATGGCGTCGAGCTCATCGATGAAGATGATACACGGCGCTTTCTGCACGGCCTGTTGGAACAGGTCGCGTACGCGAGACGCGCCGACGCCCACAAACATCTCGACGAACTCGGAACCACTCATGGAGAAGAAGGGAACCTTGGCCTCGCCCGCAACAGCCCTGGCCAAAAGCGTCTTGCCTGTGCCGGGCGGTCCCACAAGCAGCACGCCCTTGGGGATGCGGCCCCCGAGCTTGGTAAATTTGTCCGGGTGCTTGAGGAACTCCACTACTTCCATGAGCTCCTCCTTCGCTTCCTCTACGCCGGCCACATCATGAAACGTCACTTTCACATCACTCTCGCTATAGATCTTGGCACGAGACTTACCGAAGCTCATGAACGTTTCACCGGCACCGCCCGCGCCCATTTTCCGGAAGACAAAACTCCAGATGACCATGAGAATGACAAGGGGAAGGATCCAGGTGAGCAAGAAGTCCCTGAACCAATTGGTGCTGGCCTCGCCCCGGAACGTAATGCCGGACGCCATGAGATTTTTAACCAGATCGGGGTCATCAACCCCTGCCCGCACGACCGTAAATGGCTTTTCCTTTTCTCCTGCCGCCTTCGGGATGAGCACTCCGGTAATGCGGTCAGTTGTGATCATGAGGTCCTTGACCCGCTTCTCCGTCACGAGCAATTTAAAATCGCTGTATGGGACGGCTTCCGTCTGCGGTTCGGAAAACAGCCGGAATAGACTGATGAAGGCAAGGAATATCAGCAGATAGAGCAATAATTGTGATCCTTTTTTCATTGACGACCTCATGAGAAGAACCAGCCGCAGAAAAACCTTGAAGAAGTTGAGAAGATCCGAATGCATGAAGTCATCAACTTCTCAAGTCACAGCCTCCTTTTTTTCTGCAGGGCATGTGCGTATACAGCGATAACAGTGCTGCGACTCAGAATCCCTTTGACACGCCGATGCCGAAAAAGAACTGTGGGCCGGAGGAAGGCTCCCACAGGTGCAATTCCTTCGCAACCACAACCGGATACTGGTACTCGATCTCGCCGAGTGGCAGTATTTTCCGGCCCGCGACCTCTGCGACGACGGCGATCCGCCGGCCCCGGTGATATACAGCGGCATCCAGAAACCGATCGGTCGTGATGATGAACCGCCCCTCTGTGACATCCGTTTCATACGGCCGTCCCCGGCGATCCATCGGCCTCTGAAGCACTTCGATGGAGGTACCTTCCTTGGTGTTCCTGGCCTCGATGATGACCCCGGCGAGCATTACCCATCTGCCCTTAAACGTATCGGGGTCCCTCTGCAACTCACGGAACGAAATGCTCCGATCCACTTTTTCCAGCGTCCCTTTTGCGAACGGCGGCGCACAGCTGGCTACGCCGAGGATTGCAATGAGGGGCAGAGCCATTATCATTATAAATCTCTTTACCATGCACACCATCGCCTGCTACTCCGCATGGGAGCTGAATTACCACCCCTCCCCCCTTCCGCCGCTGCTCGGGTCATAGTTATAGAGTGGGTCAATCCACTGCGGCTTTTTCCACGATTCCCCTACCGGCGCCCAGAGCTTGATTTCTTTCGTGAGGATGATCGGATAGTCGTATTGCTTGTCACCGAGCGCCGGGCTTTGAATACCCTGCACTTCGCCTGCAACGGTAATGTCCCGCCCGGGAGAATATACCATTGGATCGAGGTAGCCGGGATGGAACGCGAGGAACCGGCCTCCTGTTCTCTTCATGCGTTCCGGTTTTCCCCAGTAATCGAGCCGTTTCTGCTCGACTTCGATAAGTGTGCCTTGCTTGAGCGCAGTAGTCTGGGCGATGATCCCGCCTAGAATCAGGAGCTTCCCTTTATATTCATCGGGTTCAGCCTGAAGCCTGTCGAAGGAAATTGTTTTATCGGCTTTGCGAGAAAATTCCGGTGAGATAGCATAGGTGCATCCTTGGATTAACAGCGCAATCCCTATTACGTAAACAATCCTCTTCATGAGCTGCCCCTCCTCCGGTCATGGACCGGGGACGTGGAGACATACACACACAAGTCTCCCCACGGCGGTTACGCCTTTGTTCGATCTTCTGATTGCTGCTCGATTTTTTTCCGGACCTGCTCAGGAACATCGAGCCCACGCAGATCAAAACCACCGAGTTCCTTCGCCAGCAGATTTATCTTCTCGCTGTTTTGGAGGTGCTTATTGATGATGATCCTTCGGGTTTCCATGACCCTGCACGAGCCGCCTTTCGATGTTTTTAGATCATCGTACGATACCTTTATCGAGAGGGCTTTTGCGATATTTTCAAGATCCGCGAGAGTAATTTTCATCACAATATCTTATGATTTAAGTATAGCAGATTGAGGGATTGTGGGTTGCCGTCAGGCATCCTGTTCTTCGCCGTCAACAGGCAGGATTCCGGTTCTGCACCATTTCTATCATGCTGTCCAAACGGGGCGTCCTCGCATGGCGGGGAAAACCGGGTGATGTTTGTTTGATTACGCTTCTTCTTTGTGGATCTCCAAGATGCTCACGACGTTGATGTTCGCGTCCTTGAGTGCCTTCTGCACATCCGCGAGCTTTGCGTCCTGGACCTTGAGAATAAAATTCGTCTTCGTGGCCATAACCGTGCCTCCTGTTAAAAAATAGTCAGCCTGGGGCTGAACGACACGCATAAATTATCACAAATGCAGCGTTCAAGTCAACCCAGAAAACAGCGGTTATTTACATATTCCCTCGTCTGAGGGACAACCGATGCGTCTATCTCGATTGGTCAATGATTCGGAACATGCATGACGTTTATTATCTTCAGATCCAGGATTCAACAAAGTACCTGTCGTTGTTTTGAGGTCGCCGCCAATGAACCTCGATACGAAGACTTTGATAAAGGCAAAGCTGCAACATACGTGACGCTGAGAAACTGGGACTTGCATGTCCGCGAGCTATACATAACGAGGAATTGGCATTGAACCAGAAATCATCCCCCTGATGTTCTCAACACTGTGCATATTAAATCCGGATTTAAGAGCAGCTAAGATTCATCTCGTCCGTGCGCATTCTTCAGAAACGCGGCTTCGCATCCGCTCGTAACAGTGTCCAGGTCAAATCGCTCCTTGCACCTCATGTTTTTTGCAGACCGTCTTCTTTAATCCATTCCTAACACTACTACTCTGAAAATACCCTTTTGAATAAAAACTTATTTAAAATTTCTCTTGCTATTTTATTTTAGACTGTATATACTTTCTCACGTAACAGCGCACCTAATCTGCCTTTGGCAGTTAGAAATTTTAATTTCATTTTCAAGGAGGAAGGTTTATGGCAAAAGCCATGACGAAGTCTCAGATTGCGGATCACATCGCAAAGAAGGCTGACATCAAGAAGAAATTGGCAGTACAGATCCTGGAAGATATGGCGGCACTCGCATACAAGGAGGCGAAGAATTCCTTTACGCTCCCAGGTCTCGGCAAGCTCGTGCTCGTGAATCGCAAGGCGCGCATGGGCCGGAACCCCCAGACCGGCGAAGCCATCAAAATCCCGGCCAAGAAAGTCGTGAAGTTCCGTGTTGCAAAGGCCGCTAAAGAGGCTATCCTCGGCAAGAAATAGTTTTTTACCATCTCTTAATAAAAAACTAATATAAAGGCATTCCGGTTTTCCGGGATGCCTTTTGTGTCTCTATCCATGGAAATATTGCTTTTCATACTCTACCTCTTCGCCTTGTACCGGCTGTGGCTTATGCTGCCGGCGCTAGCGCTGCACGCGGTCCTCATCGTGTCTACCGCGATGAAGTACGGCAGAATCCCGCTTATCGGCCTTCACGAGACTCTCGGCTTCCTTGCCTTCACCATCGGCGCAGTCGCCGTGATTGCAGGCTGGAAGCGGAATCGCGACCTGTTTTCATATATAACGATACCCTTGATCCTGCTTCTTCTCGTTGGCTCTTTTGCATCGCCGGCCATGCCAGGCGCGCTGCCGCCAGTGCTCAAGACCCTCTGGTTCGAGCTTCACGTGATCCTGTCATTTGTGTCCTATGCACTGTTTTCAATCGGTGCGGTCTTCGGTATCCTTTCACTCTTTTATAACGAAGAGCGAGCAGAAAACAATCAGTACCGGATCCTGCTTCTCGGTTATGTTCTCTTTTCGATAGCTATGATCTTCGGCGGTATCTGGGCTTACTTCGCTTGGGGCACCTACTGGCTCTGGACGCCAAAGGAACTCTGGACCACCATTGTCTGGTTCTTTTACAGCCTCTACCTCCACGCACGGCTCGTGCGCGGCTGGACCGGACCGAAAGTCGTCTGGATGGGGATCATTGGATTTGTCATCGTGATGTTTACATATGTGGGTGTGGGGCTGTTAATGAAAAGCTCGCATGAGTTTTAAGGTATGGAGCAGGCCGACCATTTCGGCGTAAAATTGACGGCTACGCGGTTACCTTAGTCTAAACAATATGAGAAACTTCTTTCTCTCTCTGAAGACGGCGGTCTGGACGCTGTTCGTCCTGCTTTGCCTCTTTTTCATCGGCTCTTACATGTTGCCGATGCATCGCACGGTTTTCGGCCCGATGAATAACGATCTCCTCTTTCACTGGGTTAAGGACATCGCTGCGGACAACGTCTGGCAAACGTGGTGGTTTTTTGCGGCCCTGGCCGGGCTCGTCCTCCTCACGCTTAACACAATTTCTTGCAGCATTCAGTCGGTCAGGGGGAAATGGTCGCGCAGTGACTTTTTACTTCGCATTTCCCCCCAGGTCATACATATCGGGTTCCTGTTCATCCTTCTCGCGCACCTGCTCGGCGCCGGCTGGGGCTACAAACTTTCCGGCATGATGCCTGAGGGGGCCTATGCTCCGCTGCCCGAGGACCTGGCGCTGCGGCTCAATAAAATTCACGTGCAGACCGATGCGCTCGGGTTTATGACAGACTGGTCCATCGAGGCGTCATTGTACGAGAACAACCATCTCGTGCGGAGCGGAACGCTTGGACCAAACTCCCCGCTTTTTTACGGAGGGACTGGGATTTATCTCAAGAGCCTGAACTTCGATCGGGGACCGGCGGCCCTCCTGCTTATTGCAAAGGACCCCGGCGCAATCTGGGCGTTAGTAGGCGGTGTCCTTTTCACGCTTGGATCCGTGACGCTGCTTGCGCTGAAGTGGGAGAAAAGTTAATTTTGACGGGGATAGCCGCGGATGTACACGGATTCATACAGAGACATTTTGGTTGTTTCTTTGCCTATCCGTGTTTATCATGTTCATCCGTAGTTGATCACAAGGTTTTCCTATGAAAAAACGCGTTCTCGTAGCCATGAGCGGCGGGGTTGACAGCTCCGTTACCGCGGCGCTCCTTCAAGAGCAGGGATATGACGTCGAGGGAGTGACTATGAAGCTTACCGCCGGCCTGTGCTGCGACATCGGCTCCGCGCAGGCCGTGTGCCATCATCTTGGCATCATGCACCACATAGTCGATGCCCAGGTGGAATTTGCCCAGGGCATTGTTCAGGATTTCATTTCCGAATACCGACGCGGCCGCACACCCAATCCCTGCATCAGGTGCAACGATCTCGTCAAGTTTCAGCTGTTGCTGGAATATGCCCGCTCGAACAGCTTTGGCTTTCTCGCCACCGGTCACTACGCTCGCATTGCCCAGAATCAGACCGTTTCCCGCCTTTTGCTCAAAAGGGGCACCGACAGCGGCAAGGACCAGAGCTATTTTCTTTATCGTTTGACACAGGAGCAGATGCACAGCATTCTCTTTCCACTCGGTGAGATATGCAAAGTAGACGTACGAAAACTTGCATTCAAGCTCGCGCTCCCTGCGGCAGAGCGGCCCGAGAGCCAGGAAATCTGCTTCGTGCCAGATAATAACTACCGCTCTTTTCTCAAAGAGCATGCACCGGAGACGCTTCGTCCTGGCGACATGATTATGACCGATGGAAAAGTTGTTGGCAGGCACAACGGCATTGCCTTTTTCACCGTGGGACAGCGAAGAAAACTTGGCGTGGCCGCAGGCGAGCGACTCTATGTCGTGAGGGTCGAGCCAGAGACGAACAGGGTCGTGGTCGGGAAATTGTCTGAGCTCCAGACCGAAGAGATGACCGTGTCGAGCCTGAATTTCATCCCCTTTGATAAACTTCGCACGCCAATGAATGTTGCTGTGAAAATACGCTACCGTTCGCCCTTCGTCCCTGCTGCAATTGAACCTATGGGAGCCGGTCGCATCCGTGTCGTATTCGACAAGGCAGTCACAGGCGTCTGCCCCGGCCAAGCCGCGGTGTTTTATGATAGCGATGTTGTAGTGGGCGGAGGGATCATAGAAACGCCGTAGGGAATGCACTCTACACGACAGTGGCCTTCGCTGCCGTCTAAAACGGCACAAAAAATCTGTATTGTTTAATGAACTCCTTGAACGTTTTAGCCGATGTGGATTCTGGGTCTCGTTCCATGCTGATGAGACAAAAATGCCGCTTCATTTTTTTGTTGGACAATTTCAGCGGTATCACCATTCCTTCCTTGACCGCTGTGAACACCGACCATTTGGAAGCGAACGCCACGCCAAGCCCGGCTTGTACCATCTGAACGATCAGCTCTGGGCTGTCGAGGGTCATGCGGACCTTGATTATTTTCTCGTCCATCCCCATATTGTGGAAAAAATCATCGACAAGCTCTCGTGTGCCTGATCCCGATTCGGGTAGGATAAATGTCTGTGCCGCAAGGTCCTGGACAGTAACGGCCTTTTTCTTAGCAAGGACATGGTCTTCAGGAGCAATGATGACCACTTCATCCTCTGCAATGGCCTCGGCAAGGATTTTGTTGTCGCTGATGTTCCCCTCGACAATCCCGATGTCGATCCTGTCATCACGGAGGCCCTGTACAATACTCTCTGTATTTGATACCACAAGATCAATCTCGATGTCCGGGTGGCCCTTGGTGAAGTTGTAGAGAACTTGGGGGAGAAGATGGCTGGCAGGCGTCCTGCTCGCTCCCACGCAAAGCGATCCCCTCATTGTGCGCAGAGAGGTAGAAAGGTCATGCCCCATTCTGGCGTAGCCTTCCAGGATTTTTTTCGCGTGCTCATACAAGACCCTGCCTGTAGGTGTGGGGGTGACCTCCCTACCCTCCCTGCGGAGCAGCTGAACGCCCAACTCCTCCTCGAGGTTCTTGATAAGATGGCTCATGGCAGACTGGGTTACGCGCTTGGCCCGGGCGGCCCGCGAAAAGCTTTTCGTCTCCACCACGAGGCAGAACGATTTTAACCGGTGGTCTTCCATAAGAATTCTTCCCCGCCCTCGCAAGAGTTCGCGAATTCGATAATTCTATACAGCGGTGCCTGTGTTGTCAATGAATATCATTCATATATGATATGAATTAAATGCATTTTACTTTTAGTATTGTTCACACTACAATATTTTTATATACAATCTCAGGAGGTCAAAGCCATGAAGAAAAAGAATGGAACGCTTATCATCGCCTCGACCACCAGCACTCAGAACTCGGGACTCTTCGACATCCTCATCCCGGCCTACGAAAAATCAACACGTTACGGTGTCAAGGTCGAGGTCATCGCGGTCGGCACAGGTAAAGCTATGCGAATAGCGAAGAAGGGCGAAGCTGACATGCTCTTTGTCCATAACCCCTTCCGTGAAGAGAAGTTCGTTACCGAAGGGTACGGCACGAACAGGCGAGAAGTCATGCACAATGCCTTTGTCATCGTTGGCCCGGCAAAAGACCCGGCACGAATCAAGGGGACAAAAAAAGCGACAGAAGCTCTGGAACTTATCGCCGAGACAGGTTCTCCCTTCGTGTCCCGGGGAGATGATTCCGGCACGAACATCAAGGAGCTGGACCTGTGGGATGACGCGGGGATCAACCCCAAGGGCAAAGGCTGGTATTATGAGACCGGCGATAAAATGGGCGATACGCTACTCATAGCGAGCCAGAAGAAAGCCTATACGATCACAGACATCGGGACCTTCCTGAACTACCAGAAGAAGATCGATTTGTCGGTCCTTCTGCAGGGCGATCCAGCTCTCAAGAACCGGTACAGTGTCATAGCCGTCAATCCCGGTCGGTTCCCCGCTGTCCAGTACCGTGAGGCCATGGATTTCATTGCCTTCGTGACATCGCCCGAGGGCCAGTCAGTCATCGCCAAATACATAAAGCACGGTACCCGCCTATTTACTCCCGACGCAGTCCCGTCGGTGATGGGGAAAAAATAATAATCACTATGAAAGAGGAGGAGGGTAAATGAGATTGTTCAAAGGAATGGTGGCGATACTGATGGTTTGCTTTAACCTGTTCGTTGCGGTCACAGCCCCTGCAGCCGCCGAAACGCGCATCCGCTGCGCGTCCACGACGAGCACCCAGAATTCCGGATTATTTGACTTTATTCTTCCGATATTCGAGAAAAAGACCGGCATAAAAGTTGACGTGGTCGCCGTGGGTACAGGTGCTGCCATCGAGATCGGGAAGCGTGGTGACGCAGATGTCGTCTTCGTCCATGCCAAGGAACAGGAACTTAAGGCCGTCGAAGAAGGCTTCTTCGTGAACCGTCATGACGTGATGTACAATGACTTCGTCATCATCGGTCCAACAAGCGATCCGGCGAAGATCAAGGGAGTAAAATCGGCAACTGATGCCTTCAAGAACATCGGAGAGTCCGGCGCCCTCTTTGTCTCGAGGGGAGACAAGTCCGGCACCAACACTAAGGAGCTCTCGATCTGGAAAAAATCAGGCATTGAACCAACGGGCCAGAAATGGTACCTTGAGGTCGGACAGGGGATGGAAAAGACTCAGCGGATCGCCGACGAAAAGCGGGCATACACGCTCACGGACCGGGGCACGTGGCTCGCCACCAGAGATAAGGATAAGTTAGATATGATCATCGTTCTCGAAGGCGACCCGACACTGTTCAACCAATATGGTGTCATGGCCGTGAACCCGGAAAAGCTCAAAACCGTAAAATACAAAGAGGCCATGGAGTTCGTGAATTGGATTATCTCCAAGGAAGGTCAGGACACGATCGCCTCATTCAAGGATAAAAACGGGAACCAGCTCTTTACACCGAACGCGAAGTAAGAATGAGTACTTAAAATAATTTTTTGTCATTGCGAGCTGCCGACAAGAGCGCCGTAATCTCGGCTTTAATGGTTCAGGATTGCGTCGTCGCTGCACTCCTCGCAATGACATTTTTTTCTATTCTCGCTTCTTTTGACTCTCTCATTGAATTATGGACTCCTTTATTAGCGGCTTAACAAAAGCATTCTCACTCATCCTTCATCTCAACCCTGAGCTTTTTGGCATCATCTTTCTTTCCCTCAAGGTATCCGGTCTGGCCCTGGTTATGGCGACCCTTTGCGGGCTTCCAACGGGAGCAATACTCGGCCTGTCACGCTTTCCGGGCCAGTCGGCCTCTGTAAGTGTGATGAATACCCTTATGGGTCTGCCGCCTGTCGTAGTCGGCCTCTTCGTCTATCTTCTCTTATCTCGCAAAGGCCCATTGGGGTTTATGGGGCTCCTGTATAGCCCACCCGCCATGATCTTAGCCCAGACGATCCTGGCCTTCCCGATCATAGCATCTCTCTGCCACTCGGCTATCGTTAATGTTGATCCGATCATCAGGCAGGCTGCGGCCACCCTAGGTGCGACACCCGGCCAGGTGACCATTACGATAATCAGGGAAGCGCGATATGGAATTATGTCCGCCATCATCGCCGCATTCGGCAGGGTCATGGCAGAAGTGGGAGCAATCCTCATCGTGGGTGGGAACATTGCCGGTTATACCCGTGTCATGACTACCACAATTGCCCTTGAGACAGACAAGGGAAATTTCGAACTAGCCCTTGCTTTGGGCATTATCCTTCTATCGATTTCGTTCGTTATAAACGTGCTGCTCCATGTCATCCAGAAAAAAGGAACGGCCAATAGAGCATGAAACTTTCGGTTTCACATATCATGAAATCATATCAGGGTAGAGCCATCCTGAAAGACTGTTCCTATTGCTTTGACAGAAACATAACGTACGTATTGATGGGATCAAACGGTAGCGGCAAGTCCACCTTTCTCAGGATCTGCGCCTTGCTCGAAGGACCAGACAGCGGAGAGATAGGATACATAGCAGGAGATACTCCCCTCCAACAGGATGTGAGCCTCAGACGTCGGATAACCCTGGTCCTGCCCCGAATCGGAGTCTTCAATACTACCGTCTTCAAGAACGTGGCATGCGGCCTCAAGATCCGGGGCGCTCTCCATGCAGATATCGAACAGAAGGTCGCCAGGACTCTCGCCTTCGTCGGTCTCGAGCATAAAAAGAAGCAGCACGCGCTGACCCTTTCGAGCGGAGAGACACAGCGGCTCGGCATTGCCCGGGCGCTCATCATCGAGCCGGAGATACTCTTCCTCGACGAGCCTACGGCGTCAGTAGACCAGGAAAACACCGAGATCATCGAATCGATCGTGCACGCAATGAAGAAGGAAAGCCGCACCACCGTAATCATGACCACCCATGACCGGGAGCAGGCCGAACGGCTCGCCGACAGCTTGCTGGTCATGAAACACGGCAGGATTGAGAACATGCCATCGACCTAAAGTAAGCAGTGAACCTTTTTACTGGTTGCGGTTTTTTCGAAGATTGTGTAAGATTCTCTGTAATCATGTTGCTCTATCTTCTGAAAAGGATTCTTCTCTTCATCCCTACCCTTCTCGGCATCACACTCATCACCTTTATTCTGATGCGGTCTCTGCCCGGAGACCCGGTTGCAGGCATGGCAGGCGAACGGGCCAGTCCCGAGACCATCGCGCGCATACGCGCCGAGCTCGGCCAGAACAGGCCACTCCCCCTTCAGTATGTGGGCTATTTGAAGCTTCTCACAACCGGGGAGCTCGGCCGCTCATATTACACGAACCGGAAGATCGCCGATGATCTGCTTCAGAAATTTCCGAACACCGTCAAGCTTGCGCTCGCGGCACTGCTCTTCGCCTCGGTCATCGGCATCGGAATGGGTGTGTTCGCGGCAGTAAAGCGCGGGACTGGCTGGGACCGGGTCGTGACGCTCATTTCGGTCAGCGGCATCTCTATCCCTGTTTTCTGGCTCGGCCTTGCGCTCATGCTCGTGTTCGCCTTCTATCTGCAGTGGCTCCCACCGTCCGGCATGGGCAAAGGGAATCTTGTCTACATCGTCCTTCCGGCGATAACACTCGGGACATTCTCACTTTCGTACATTACGCGGGTGACGCGCTCAGCCATGCTGGAGTCGCTCTCGCAGCCCTACGTGGTATCAGCGCGTGCCAAGGGCCTGTCCGAAGCCAACGTTGTGCTCAAGCACGCACTCAAGAACTCGCTCATCCCGGTGGTAACGCTCATCGGCCTTGACCTAGGCTCATATTTGAACGGTGCTGTTCTTACCGAGACCATCTTCGGGTGGGATGGACTCGGCCGGTACGCACTTGAGGGAATTCTAAAGAGGGATTACCCTGTGATCATGGGAGTGGTGCTCTTCGGGGCGGTGATCTTCGTGAGCATCAACTTGCTCGTGGACATCTCATATCACTTTCTCGATCCTCGGGTGAGGATTAGAGCAGCAAAATAGAGAAGATACTGTAGCCGAACAATTATGCTCAATGATATAACGCTTAAAGATCTGACCGGCAATGCGCCCGCCCTGATTGCAGTGATTTTGCTTGTTCTACTCGTGCTTACGGCAATCGCTGGGCCTTATCTCGCCCCCCAAGATCCGCTTGCCATGGACCTCGACAGTCTGAAGCAACCGCCAAGCAAAGCACATCTCCTTGGAACGGACAGCAAGGGGAGGGACATCTTCTCGCGCATAGTGTACGGGACACGCATATCTCTTGCCGTCGGGATTATTGCATCGACACTATCACTCTGTATCGGCATTTTTTTCGGCTTGATTGCCGGATACTTCGGCGGAAGGACAGACATCATTCTCTCGCAAATATTCGACATTTTTCTTGCCTTTCCGAGCCTTTTGCTCGCTATCGGAATCAGTGCAGTTATGCCACCGGGACTTGTTTCGGCGATGCTTGCGATTACACTCGTGGGATGGGCAGGGTTCGCCCGCCTCGTACGCGGCTTAACGCTTTCGCTCAAGGAGCAGACTTATGTGGAAGCATCACGCGCTCTCGGCGCGACACCCGCAAGAATTCTGTATAGGCACATTCTGCCGAACGCACTCCCCTTGATAATCGTGGCCGGCAGCCTGCGCGTGGGCGGGTTCATTCTGCTCGAGGCAGCGCTTTCTTTCCTCGGACTCGGAGTCCAGCCCCCTACCCCTACTTGGGGCTCCATGATCAGCTTGAACCGCGCCTACATCAACTCAGCGCCTTGGATGGTGATCTTCCCGGGCCTTGCCATCAGTATCACGGTGATAAGCTTTAACATCCTCGGCGACTTTCTGCGTGACAAACTCGACCCGAGGATGCAAGTTTAACTTGATCGCTCATTCGTCAAAGATTAACATGCATTAAACGAATCCGACTTAAAAAGGCAAATTTCATCAAAAGTAGCCTTATTCGTGCAATTCGCTAAGTCGTATGATACGTTATCGGTCTTTTTTTATGTTGGCCCTTTGAATCCATGGACAATACTATCCGAGCAAAAAAATCCCTGGGCCAGAACTTTCTCAAGGATCCGCACTATCTCAGAAAGATTGTAGACGCAGCGCGGGTCGGTCCCGAGGACCTAGTGCTCGAGATTGGACCAGGGCTCGGCCACCTCACGCGCGTGCTAGCTTCGCGGGCCAGAAAAGTGCTTGCCCTTGAGCTCGACGAGAGACTCATTCCACTCTTGCGGCAGGAATTCAGCATGCTTCTCAATGTTGAGATCGTTCAGGCCGACGCGATCCACTATCCTTACGAGGCCCTTTCGGACCGATGGAAAGTTGTTGCCAACCTCCCTTATAATATTTCCACACCGATAATTCAAAGGATGGTTGCCTGCAGAGATAAATTCACGACCCTCACGCTCATGCTCCAGCAAGAAGTTGCGGAGCGAGTTGCTTCTCTGCCGGGCGGCAAGGAGTATGGCTATCTCTCGGTGCTCGTGCAACTTTATACAGAACCGAGAATCGAGTTCATGGTGCCGCCTGGCGCTTTTTCACCGAAGCCTGAGGTAAATTCTGCCGTTATAACCCTCACGGTCCGGGATCATCCTGCAGTTGCCATCTCGGACGAAAAATATTTTGTGCGCGTAGTCAAGGCTGCATTTTCTCAGCGCCGCAAGACGCTCAGAAACGCCCTTAAACAGCTTGACGTTCCTGCGGAGAAGATGGCAACGGTTCTGAACAAGACGGGTATTGACCTCAGCCGTCGTGCTGAAACACTGACCGTCAAGGAGTTCGGCCTGTTGGCTGATCATTTATCGTCTTGATTCGGACGACCTCAAACCAAAGCAATGACCCCTGAACACCAATTACGCGACTGTACGGAGAACGTGTATAATGATCCTGGATTTGTCTTTATCCCTTTGCGCCGTAAAACTCCGTCTCCTCAGGGCCGGGATATAAGGCGCCGGTCCAATGTGGTTCGAAACCGAATCGGGCCAATGTTTTACTGTTGATAAATAACAGTTCATTCGATACATTTTAATAAGCAATACTACAAGGGAGAACCATCCCTGTTTTGTTCTTTGAAACGGAAGTACTGGGTTCTGGTAAGAAGGTAACCGGGTAAAACTTTTGCCTACAAAGAAGATTACGACGCCGACTCAATAATTTCGCTAATACTTGGAAACCGCTGTCGGTCCTGGCTCCTACGACAAAAAATAACTGCCAAGCGATCTCTTCAAAAGCCCTACAAGTTAGTTATGATTCTAGGACTTTACCATGTTGACGGTTTTCGCTAGACTCTTTTCATCTTGACAACCGTTTATTGTATCAGATAGAATCACATACTGTTTTTGTTATGTACCGACATGCAGGACACAATCATAAAAATATTCGAAGAGAGCGCCCAGATAAAAGTCAAATTCGCGCGGGAAAACGCCCTGAAGATCATCGAGGTGGTTCAGCTCATTGCACAGGCCTTCCGCGATGGGAAAAAGGTGCTCATCTTTGGCAATGGCGGGAGCGCTATGGACGCCTCGCACATTGCAGCTGAATTCGTTAACCGATTTCTCATGGAGCGGCCGCCTCTTCCCGCCATCGCTCTGAACACCGATGTCGCTGTGCTCACGAGCATCAGCAACGACTATGACTATTCTCAGGTCTTTTCGAAACAGCTCACCGCCCTCGGCCATGAAGGCGATGTGGTGATTGGCATCAGTACGAGCGGCAACTCTCCGAATGTGATCAAGGCTATCGACGTGGCAAAGAAGAATGGAATGAAGACCGTGGTGCTAACCGGCGGGATGGGCGGAAAGCTTGCGCACATGGCAGACTATGCATTCACAGTGCCGACAAAGCATACGCCGCGGATACAGGAAACTCATATCACGCTCGGTCACACCATCTGCCAGTTGGTTGACGAGGAACTGTTCGGCCATCCCCGGTGAGCAGGGCCACATGAAAAAGATAGATCCCTCTAAAATAAAAACATACTCGGTAAAGGGGCGCACAAGCAAAGTCCGGCTTGACGACTTTGCCAAACCGCATCAGAAGTACGGAAGCTACCGAGACTTTTTTTCATCCCTCCCGAATATCCTTGCCTCAAAAAGCCTTAAAGACGTCTCTGCCGCCGTGGTCCAGGCGCGGAAGGATATGCGGCCTGTTATGCTCGGCATGGGAGCCCATTCCATAAAAGTGGGTCTGAACCGCGTTATCATCGACCTGATGGAACGTAAAATCATCACAAGCCTCTCGCTCAACGGCGCTGGGATCATCCACGACTTCGAGCTTGCATTCATCGGTCAAACATCTGAGGACGTAGACCGAGAGATCCTCTCGGGCGCTTTCGGCATGGCCGAGGAGACAGGCAGCATGCTGAATCAGGCGATCAAGTCCGCCGCCGAGGACGAGGGAATCGGTGCTGCAGTGGGCAGGATGATCCAAGCCGGGGATTTTCCATATAAAGACCAAAGCCTGCTCGCAGCGGGATCACGCCTAGGGGTTCCGGTGACGGTCCATGTTGCGATAGGGACAGACATCATCCACATGCACCCTTCCTTTGATGGCAAAGCAACTGGAGCTGCGGCGCATCGTGATTTTCTCGCCTTCTGTTCTCTTGTGTCCGATCTAGAAGGAGGCGTATACATCAATCTCGGCTCTGCTGTGCTCCTGCCCGAGATCTTCCTCAAGGCAGTTACTCTTTGCAGAAATCTCGGCAATACTCTTCAGCACTTCACGACTGTGAACATGGACTTTGTTCAGCACTATCGGCCGACTACGAACGTGGTGTGCCGGCCCACCCAGGATGGCGGGAGAGGCTATGCAATCACTGGCCATCATGAAATCATGTTCCCCCTGCTCGCTGCGGCAATTATAGAGCAATCATAGTGAGTAATGCTTTTTTATTAGATTAATCGCCTGTCCAATCATGTCCGTGAGCCGACCCTTTTTTTAACCATGATATTGTTGATTGACCGATTCCGACCCCTTTTTAATTTTTCCCTTATCAGAACCCAAAAAAATCAAAGTGTTAATGCCTGGCAAGAAGATTGCGAATTTAATATGCAATGCGAAGGGAGCGTGCCATGGGGACTTTATATTGCCCGGGTTTGGAAGGTGTTATTGCCGCTATAACATCCATCAGCAACATTAAGCCGACGCAGGGTGATGTGGCGTACCGAGGGTACGATATCCGTACCCTTGCGAAACGATCAACGTACGAGGAGGTCGCGTTTCTCCTGCTCTACGGAAGATTACCCCGCGTTGATGAATTCGAACGTTTTTTCAGTGTTCTTGCAAACAACAGAGAACTGCCGAATGATCTGCTAGATGTATTCAGACGCATACCTCCTAAAGCACACCCCATGGATGTTTTGAGTACAGCAGTTGCCTTCCTGGGCACGGTGGATCCGGAAGTTCGCGATCATTCACGAGAGGCAGTCTTTCGTAAGACTATCAAGACTATAGCCAAACTTCCTACGATAATAGCTTCAAGCTGGCGTATATCACAGCGCCTGGAGCCGATCCACCCCATGCGTCATCTAACCCATGCACAGAACCTGCTCTATATGCTTTCGGGTTATGAGCCGGATGAGGAGGCCGTAAATACCCTCGATAGGATGCTCATACTGTATGCGGAACACGAAGCCGATGTCTCTAGCTTTACGGCGCGGGTCGCCGCATCCTCATTTACTGATTACCACTCTGCTCTTCTCGCGGCCATCGGTTCTCTCAAGGGCAGGCTCCACGGAGGTGCGAGTGAGCAGGTTCTGAGGATGCTCCGGAACATCAATGAGGTCTGCAAAGCTGAGGAATGGGTCAAAAATGCACTCCAGAAGAGACAGCTGATCATGGGGTTCGGCGACCGGGTCTGCAAGCAAGGCGATGTGCGGGCACAAATCATGAAAGATCTCAGCAGATACCTCGCAAATAAGATCGGTGATACAAGCTTGCACATCCTATGCGAGAAGATAGAGGAGATTGTGTTCAGGGAAAAAGGGCTCCACCACAATCTTAATTTTTATGCAGGTCCGATTCTCACCATGCTGAGCATACCAACGGATCTCTGCACGCCAATATTCGCAGCAGGCAGGATAGCGGGATGGTCGGCGCATATTGTCGAACAGTTCGACAACAACAAGCTGGTCAGACCCAGGTTTGCGTACCAGGGGCCGGAAGATCTCACGTATCAGCCGTTCGAAGTAAGAGACGGCAAAACAAGGATGTCAACAGTATGACGCATCGCCTGCTCTAAGTCCGAAACAAAACAATTTGTGAAATATCATGATTTCAATTGGTTGTCATATTATAGGTGAATAGACAGGCGGAAAACGTACACAAAACTGACGCGCCTGTACTTGCCTTATTCATTAACATACTGGATTATTAGAGAATAATTTGTTGGCAAGGATTTTGCTTAATAATGAAGTATAGTCCTCATCATGGGACAAAGTACGTAACAATCAACTCTTACCCTTATGTACATACATGCATTCTTGGCCACTCGCCCCGTGGAAGAGATTCAAGCGGCTGTGGCATCTTCTTACCCCCCCGACGCCTGCGCGTCTCATGCTTGCTTTTAAGCTTCGAGACGCACAGGCGCCCCCCTTGTCAGTATTCGGGCTTTCATTCTTTGATAAAGAATTTCAGATAGCACTTCAGCATCGCTCCACACCGCTCCAAATGCTACAAAAAAATTTACAAATCTCCATAGATTTTTTTATATTATGGGGTAAAGAGCATATCGCTGGATCTGGCAGACTGCCACATCGGCTCCAACAATTTTAAGCCTTACAACGATAGGTATGGTTTTTGTCAGGGCGATGAGGTCATCTGTACGTTAGCCCTGTTAATGTCGAACGCGCTCAAGGAATCAAAAGAAAGGGACTTCGTAAGAATATCGGCGGTGACGATTTTGTCTTCATACTCCCGATGGAGCAGGCAGAGCCTATCTGCAAAACCCTTATCCCGAATTTCAACATCATCGTGCTTGACCCGTTCGGGGAAAAAGAAAAAGCAGGAGGCACTATGTCGCGATGAACCGGCGAGGGATGGAGCAGAAGATCCCCTTGCTGGGCATATCTATCACCGTCGCGCCTAACATCAAACCCTTATCCAGCACTACGGCAAGTAACTGCGGAACTTAGGAAGCTGGCCAAAAAAACGCATGAGAGATGCTGTGTTTTCGACCGGCGGAGCACGTAAAAATCAGACATCAATCCTCGCCGATACGATAGTAGCTGACGGGTCAAGTCGTAAAAGCGCAACGGGAATATACCTCAGAGGCAATAACAGCTCACAGGGAAGCAACATTTATTAGAAATGAAAAAAAGCTACTCACACGTTGTGCACTATATGGCCAATGGCCATAGCGGTTCGAATACCATTCTCGGGGCTCAGTCAAAGTCACGCTTTATTAATTGAAAATACTCTTCTCCGAAAGCACGTCGCCCTTCACGCCGACGATGGTCTCGATCAGGTCGATATTTTTCCCTGACCTCGTGATCGCCTCTTTCAATACAGCCGTCATGCCGCCGCAGCAGGGGACTTCCATCCGGAGACAGGTCACCCTTTTTATCGCAATGGTACTGAAGATTTCTGTGAACTTTGCAAGATACTGCATGGCATCATCAAGCTTGGGGCACCCGATCAGGACCTTCTTACCAGGCAGGAACTTCTCGTGGAAGCCAGGTGTTGCAAAGGCTGTGCAGTCGGCCGCAACAAGAAGGTCGGCATCCTGAAGAAACGGCGCAACAGTGCCGACAAGCTTGATCTGGATCGGCCACTGCGTTAGTCGGACATCCCTGTCACTTGCAGCCGGAGAGGGGTCAACGGATGAGCAGGACGGACAGTCAACAGTAAGCTTTGTATTCATAATAGACCTCCTTATGTCTTTTGGTGATCTCATTCTAATAGAAAGGATGCACTGTTTCTATGATGTGCGTCATACTCGTTGTTCAGGCCCATCCGATGAACAGCCCCAAACATACTGCTGGACCAGTCCTGCAATCTCCGTGACACAAGATATAATCCCGAAAGTGGAAAGGGTACCATAGTCTTGATCGTGCACGGCGCGGCGGGACAGGCTACCGAAATCCCTTGCAAAGAACTCTGAGAAGGACGGCGAATTGTCTTGCAGGAGGTACGCACTTTTACAAAGATGCGGGATGTTACAGCTCGAGCAACCCTTGTAGCCCTCACCGGCAATGGCTTTGTGCTGGTGCCCCATCATTGGCATGGACCGAACAGGGGCTGTACGTTATGTTCCTTGAATACCGAATGCGGACCTTCGAGGGAGCCTTCCATATGAACCCAGACTACATGCACTGGTACGGCTGGACGCCGATGAAGGAAACGCTCCAGAAAATCAAAGACGAGGCTGAAAAGCTCAGGGCAGAGAAGACCCCTGCCGCTGCACATTAGTCACAGAGGTATCAGGGTCAGGCGAGGCTTTGGCCTAACCTTAGAACCGCTGACCGAAGTCGCTCAGCATTATGGAATATCGTCATTTGCATAAATTGTCATATTAAAGTATCTGGGGAGGAATGAGCCGTTCCTCCCTTTTTTATTGAAATCGGGCACCGTTCGTTCGAGACGCTAGCGTGCCTTCTCTTTGTGCTATCATTAGATAGCAGGAGGGGTCAATCAATATCGACATGGAGACCCAAGCCGGTGTGAAGCACAGAAAGATTACCAGGACAGTGCTCCTGTTCATGTTCGTCTTCGTATTACCCATCATTTTTACGGAGGCAAAAGACATGGGTACGCTCAAACTATCAAGTCCAGCATTCAGACACAGTGACTCTATCCCTTCAAAGTATACGTGCGACGGTGCGGACGTAAATCCTCCCCTCGTGATAGAAAATGCCCCGCTCAACGCCAAGTCACTCGCATTGATCGTCGACGACCCTGACGCTCCCGCTGGGAACTGGGTCCACTGGGTTGTATGGAACATAGACCCGACCACCGACGAGATCAGGGAAAATACGGTTCCCTCCGGAGCCCTGCAGGGCATCAACGATTTCAGAAAACACGACTATGGGGGCCCTTGTCCTCCTTCCGGAACCCATCGTTATTTCTTTAAGCTCTATGCGCTCGACATGATGTTGAGTCTCGGCCCGAAGGCGAACAAAACCGAGCTCGAACGTGCTATGAAGGGACACATCGTTACCCAAGGCGAGTTGATTGGGCTGTACAAGCGGAGGTGACATCACGTTTTCTTCAAATGTTTCTCTAAAAAAGAAATCGCAGATTTTGAAGCTGTCACACTCCCATCACTAAGAAAGCTATATTAGATGATCCTGCGCGCGTTCTTGCTAATGAAAATACATCTAATATGAGAACATCTATTTTGCGATATTTCTTGACAGAATCGTAAAGATGATTTATTTTAGTGCATTAGAAGCAATTCTTCCACTTTTCAAGAGAATTGAATACTTTTTTCTTAGCGCTACCTGGTCATTATTGTCGATGTAACGCTTGATAGAAAACCAAGCATGATTTGGCAGCGTTCTTTAATGGGGGGCTGCCATCGTCCCGACTTCATACGTCTCAGCTGGTGCTGAAGTCTCTTGAGGCTGGGGGAAACGCGTTTTTCTGGGTTTGCTAGGAGCATATTTCACAGCACCCGAAAAAACGGATTTTCAGGAGGGGAAAGTGCAAAATTCATTGAATTACGAAAATGAAGAGATCAATGAATCTAAATTGCTTGTCCGTGAGGCGAGCGAAAAATATATCAGCTACCTTGAAGCTGCAGCCGATCAGTACGTGGATGCTCTCAAAGATATTGAGCGCAGATGCACAAAACAGGATGAAGACACTGACAGCATCTACCAGGAACTTACGGTGCTGACCGATTCGATGCTTCAGGTTTGCGAACAATTTGAGGACTTCGTTAACGACGAGGCGGCGATCAAAGCTGCACAGGTGGCCTTTCGTGATAAGACGGAAGCTATTATATCCAAAAGCTACGGTGCAAGTCGAGTCCGGACATGGCCTCAAGGATACCAGGGAGATTATAAAACAATAGAATTCATATACAGAAATACGCCGATGTCGGAGGGCATAGGTTATTATATCGATAAATATGTACTTTCTGCAACCCTTGCGGTAGGGGTGCGAGAAAGAATGCGAAAACTGGCTGAGCTGCTGAAAACAGAGATGATCAGCAGACAATATCCGAAGGTCCTCGACATCGCCTGCGGCTCATGCCGTGAGCTGCATGAAATAGTACCGGAAATTGAAAAGGCTCGGGCCCACTTCAAATGCATCGATTTAGACTCCGATGCCCTCGATTTCGCTCTCAATCGTTTATCTTATGCCGGACTCTCGACAGATCGAGCAGAATTCATCCAATATAATGCCCTCAGACTGTTTGACTACGAGACCGCGGTGTCTGCATTCGGCATGCAGGATATCATTTATAGCGTTGGATATTTCGATTACTTGGCCGATGATTTCCTCATAAAACTGCTGCGGACGCTTTATATGCTGCTTAACCCCGGTGGAAAGCTCATAGCGGCTTTCAAGGATGCAAACCGTTACCGGTCGCAACTTTATCATTGGTTCGCTGACTGGGATGGCTTCTTGCAGCGTACTGATGATGATTTCGAAAGATTGTTCCGTCGCGCTGAAATCCCCAGCAGCGCATTAACAATGACCCGTGTAAAATCGGGTTCAATAATCTTTTATATTGCAACGAGACATTGACAGAATGTTCAGCCCGTGGTAATGGAATGGATGCTCCTTGCTGGAAGATGGATGGTGGCCGGGAAAGTCCTTCTCTTTTCTGCGCGGCGGTTGTTGATTCCATAAAAACATAATGAGATTGAGCAAGCATGATGCTCATGACCAAAAGGCCCTTCTCAAGAAAAACCACACTGCATAAAGTTTATCCGCACACATTCACGCCAAGTTAGTCGATTTTTCAAGAAGATGATGGAAGGGCAAGGATACAATTCTGTTCAACGCACAACAATCTTGCAGTGATGATGTCGTACTGCCCGAAGGGGTGTTTTCCCTATAATCGCGTCTAAATAAGCTTCATTTTCCGAACTATTCGGCCCCTGTTTCGTGATTGCTATTGATTATAGTTCGGAGGTATGTTAATCTTTAGCTTGGCACCTATGGGGGAAATGTTATTTCTCAATAAAGTAGTGATCGTAACAGGAGGGACGAGGGGCATCGGCCGTTCGATCGTTCTCGCTCTCTGCAAAGAAGGCGCTGATTGTGCATTCACGTATGCGAAAAATCCAGCCGCAGCAGAATCGCTGACAAAAGAGATACAGGGCATGGGCAGGAGGGCAATGCCTTTTCAACTGGACGTGAGGGATTTTGAAGGTACGAAAAAGTTTGTAGAAGAGGTGAAAAAGGAATTCGGAAGGATCGATATCCTTGTCAATAATGCAGGCATCACTCGCGACAAATCTCTTATGATGATGAATAAGGAAGACTGGTCCGAGGTAATAGATACAGACCTCACAGGCGTTTTCAATACAACCCGCGCATGCATCATCACCTTTCTGAAACAAAAGAGCGGAAACGTCGTGAATATCTCATCGGTCAGCGGCATTCATCCGCTCCCTGGCCAGGTTAATTATGCAGCAGCCAAAGCAGGGGTGATAGGTTTTACCAAATCGCTTGCAAAAGAGGTAGCGCCACATAACATAAGGGTAAATGCTGTCGCTCCCGGCTTTGTGGATACTGACATGACAGCGGCTCTCAGTGAGACATACAGAGAAAAGGCCATGAAGATGATTCCCCTGGGAAGATTCGGCACCTCCGATGAAGTGGCACAGGCTGTAATGTTCTTGGTGAGCGAGGCATCTCGGTATATCACTGGGCAAGTAATACAAATAGACGGGGGACTGGGGATATAAGTCAAGATGAATAGAAAAGTTGTAATCTCAGGCATAGGGGTCCTTTCACCCATTGGTATGGGCAGGGATAACTACTGGGCAAGTCTATCACAGGGGAAAGTGGGATTCGGGAAGATAACTTTGTTCGATGCGATGCCCTTTAAAGTCCACTGTGCAGGTGAAATTACCGACTTTGACCCTCTTCCTATTCTCGGCAAGAAAGGGCTGCGGGATCTTGACAGAAGCACAAAATTGATATGCTCTGCCGCTAAACTGGCCCTTGATGATGCCCAGCTCCAGATCACCGACGAAAACGCTCATTCTACTGGTGTCTCCATCGGCACAACCTTCGGCAGTCTCCACAGCATCTTCCAATTTGACCGTACTGGCCTTATCGAAGGTCCACGCTTTGTCAATCCCTCGCACTTTCCAAACACCGTGATAAATTCTCCAGCAAGCCATGTATCCATCCGGGCAAAAATCAAAGGGTTCAATACCACCATATCCACAGGATTCTGCGCCAGCCTTGATGCCGTAGCCTATGCTGCTGATTTCATCCGATTGAACAGGGCGGATATCGTACTTGCAGGCGGGGTTGAAGAGCTTTGCGAGGAAACTTTTTTGGGCTTTCATAAGCTTGGTTTTTTATCGGGGACAGACGACTCAGAGCCTATTTGTTGCCCCTTTGATGCAAGAAGGAACGGAATACTGCTTTCTGAAGGCGCAGCAGTGCTGGTACTTGAAGATGAGGAGCATGCAGTAAACAGAGGCGTCACCATTCTTGCAAGGATCTTGGGATATGGTAATGCTTTTGATCCTTCGGCCGGCAACCACTTCAATCATGCAGGACAAGGTTTAAAAAACGCCATTATCCTTGCATTAAAAGACGCCTCTCTCAATCCAGAAGACATCGACTATATCTGTGCCTGTGCCAATTCGACCATCGGTCTTGACAGGATGGAGACAAGGGTGATAAAAGAGGTTTTTGGAAAGCATGCCTACATGGTCCCGATCAGTTCGATAAAATCCATGGTAGGTGAGTCGTTTTCAGCTTCCGGCGCTCTTTCCCTATCAGCTGGGGTGGGTGCGATACAGAATGGGTTAATATCTCCCACGGTAAACTATAAGGAAAGAGACCCTGAGTGCGATCTCGATTATGTCCCGAATGAAGCGAGACAAAAACGCGTGAAGACCGTACTCACAACCTCAACTGACCCATACGGTCAGAACACAGCCGTCGTTGTAGGCGCCTACAAAGGATAACGAATGCAGCTTGACTTTGAAGAAATAAAAAGGCTCGTGCCCCAGCGTTTTCCCTTCATCATGATCGACAGGGTTTTGGAAATCGAACCCGGGAAACACGCAGTTGCGGTAAAGAATATCTCAGGCAATGATATGGTCTTCCTCGGCCATTTCCCTGAAAAAGCGGTTATGCCTGGTGCTTTAATAATAGAGGCAATGGCACAGACTGCTATAGTCCTTTTTGCGACTAATAAAAAGAAGGAAGAAGGAGACAAAAAGCGGATTTATTATTTTGGATCGGTCAAGGCGCGCTTTCTCCACCCCGCGGTACCAGGTGACCAGTTGAAGATAAAGGTTGAAAATGTCAAATCCCTGCCGAACGGTGCCTATGTGTCGGGCGAGGTATTTGTCGACGACAAAAAAATATCAGAGGCAGAGCTTGTATTTAGTGTAAGAGATGAATAAACGAGTAGTCATAACAGGACTTGGGGTCATATCCTCAATTGGTATCGGGTGGGAAGAATTCTGGGATGGCCTTCTCAAAGGCAAATCAGGCATAAGCCCCGTGTCATCTTTTGATACAGCTAATCATTTTACTCACAATGGTGGACAGGTAAAGAATTTCAACGCTGAACAATTTATTTCAAAAGATAAACTTAAATCCCTTAGCCGAGCATCCCAGATGGCACTTGCAGCTACAAAGCTTGCAATAAGTGATGCCAACCTGTCAAAAGATGAAATGTCAGGAATGAAGGTTGGTACCTGTATTGGAACGACTATGGGATCAGTGCAGACGTGTGAGATAATTAATGAACTCATTGTACTTCATGGAAGGACGGATTTCGGTGATGAACTGATATGCCAGGTACCGACACACTCCGCCCCTTCTGCAATGGCCAAGGAATTTGGCATTTGCGGTCCAAGTATGATGTTCTCTACTGCCTGCGCAGCAGGTAATTATGCAATAGGGTATGCGTTTGATTTAATTAGGTTTGGTAGGGCAGATATGGTCGTTACAGGTGGCTCAGATCCGCTATCAAAGGTTGCATTCACAGGGTTTAATCAGTTCTCAGCAGTGGCTCCTGAAAGGTGTCAGCCTTTTGATAAGAATAGAAAAGGCATGATGGTAGCCGAAGGTGCAGGAATAGTGGTCCTTGAACCTCTTGAGACTGCATTGAGCAGAAAAGTTAAAATTTATGCCGAGGTTTTGGGGTATGGTCTGAGTTGTGATGCATTCCACATGACCACATCCTCCACGGAGGGGATAGCCGCATGTATGAGAAAAGCAATTCGGGAGACAGGGATTGCCACCGAGCATGTAGATTATATAAGTGCTCACGGGACAGGAACGCTTACCAATGACCGAAATGAATCTGCTGCCATTAAAGAAGTCTTTGGGACTCGCTACAACAAGATTCCCGTCAGTTCCATCAAATCCATGCTCGGCCACACTATGGGTGCAGCTTCAGCGATCGAAGCGATCGCTTGTGCGCTCGCTGTCAAAAATGATGTTATACCTCCAACCATCAATTATGAAACACCTGACCCTGAATGTGATATTGATTGTGTGCCCAATCATTCAAGAAAACATGCCGTCACGATAGCCTTAAATAACTCGTATGCGTTTGGCGGCAACAATGCCTGCCTGGTCCTAAAAAAATTTACCGGTTAATGACAGTGAGGGGATAACAATGGTGGAAAATGTGGAACAGGAAATAGTTTCAATAATATCGGATGTATCGGGATTGGATACAGAAGATATAACTCCAGAAAAAAATTTTTTCAAGGATCTGGAAGTAGATTCTATTAAAGCTATAGAGATCACGGTCGCAATTGAGAAAAAATTTAAAGTGTCCATAAGAGATGAGGACGTCCCTAAAATTACAACCGTGAAGGAGGCGGTAGAGCTCGTAACTAGCTTATTAAATCAAAAAAGATAGTAAATGGTAAAAGTCGATAGAGATATTTATGATGCTGTAATTATAGGTGCTGGTGTAAGTGGCCTAGTATGCGGCTGTTATCTTGCAAAAGCAGGGATGAAGGTCCTTATTGCCGAGCAACATTTTAAACCTGGAGGCTACTGCACTTCCTTTAAAAGAAAAGGATTTACCTTTGATGCCGCTGCCCACTCCTTTGGAAGTTATCGTGAAAGCGGCAGTATGAACAGGGTTTTTAAGGAGTTAGATTTAGATAAACGCCTCAAAATTAAGAGATACGACCCTTCCGATATTATTATAACGCCTGATTATAAAATTTCTTTCTGGAATGACCTCAATAAAACAATTAAAGAATTACAAAAAGCCTTTCCTCATGAGACAGCGATTAGAGGGTTCTTTGACTTTATGTCCAGTCCTAAACCTGTGGAAATAGCTGCGTTAAGGAACAAGACATTCAAGGACTTATTAGATAAATATTTTACTGATAATAGACTGAAAGCAATACTTTCCATCGCTTTATTAATAAATGGAGGGTTGCCGCCATCATTGCTAAGTGCTTTCACAGGATCACAGATTTTTTCCGAATTTCTCCTTGATGGTGGATATTATCCCGACGGTAGCATGCAAGCATTGCCGGATGCATTGGCGGGACGGTTTAAGGAGTTGGGAGGAACACTGCTCTTGTCCTGCAGTGTTAAAAAGATTAAGATAAAGGACGATTCTGTGGCAGGGATAGTCCTTGAGATGGGCGATTTTATTCGTTCAAAATATGTAATTTCAAACTGTGACGCAAGGCAGACATTTCTCAAACTCTTAGGCAGACGAGTAATCAATGAAGAACTTTTACAAAAGCTCGATACCATGATCCCATCCTTATCGATGTTCGTTTTATACTTAGGCATGAATAATGACCTGGCTACATTCCCAAAACGTGGTTGTACTGCCTGGTTTTTACCTCATTATGATATAGAAGATATGTATCTTTCAGCTCAAAAAAGGAATGCAAGTAACTTAGAAGAGTTCCTACTACGCGTTTCGCCAGATGGGGAATCTGTACTGGCCATGGTGCTGGCACCATTTAGAAATAAGAGATACTGGGAAAATAATAAACATAAATTATTAGAAGCTCTTATAAAGAATATCGAACAGCGTACAACGCCTGAACTATCTAAGCATATCGTGTATAAAGATGCGGCAACACCACAGACATTATACAGATATACCCTGAACTATAAGGGGGCAGCCTACGGCTGGGAAAGTATACTCCCCCAATCCGCAGATTCTGACTTTAAAAAGCCCTCATTCTGTCAAAATCTTTATTTGACAGGCCACTGGACGACACAGGGGTTGGGAGTAGCAGGGGTTGCCTACATTGGTTATAATACCGCAAACTTGATAATAAAAAAGGGGAAATTGTGTTATAATTAACACGCCTATGGACAAAAAACAGTATATAGAACAGGAAACCGTTAAATTACTCCAGTACTGGGGGACCATCGCCTTTGGCGCCGGTGCGGTAGTCGTCTGGTCGTTAAGTATCTTAGATTATTTTGTTACTCCTGAAAATTTTTCTAAATTCTTATTATACAGATCAATAACAGCTTTTTTGTTAGTAATATTGCTTGTTTTGAATAGAAAAAAAACAAATAAATATCTACAAATGGGTATCAGTATTTTAGCCGCTATTTTTGTGACAATCATGGTTGAGTTAATGATTCTTTCTTTTGGAGGCCATCAATCCAGCTACTATGCGGGTATGATTATTGTTTTTATGTTTTGTCTTGGATTTCTTCCTCTTTTTTCCATAAAAATCACCCTCTCAGTAGCTGCCTTGATATATTCCATTTATTTACTACCTATCTTACTATTAGATAAGATTACTAATATCCCTGCATTTGTTAACAATAACGTTTTCTTAATAGCTACAGCGATCATCGCCATTTCATGGAGATATTATAATGATGAGCTTTTTACAAGAAAGCTATCCCTCGAATATGACCTGTCTAGAGAAAAGGAGCAACTTGAAAAATACTCATTACAACTTGAAGACCTCGTTACAGAGCGAACGAAAGAACTGAACAAGTCCGAGCAGTGGCACCGATCGCTTTTTGAGAACGCTACGGACGGCATCACCGTCCTCGACAAGAACGGCATTATTGTGAATGTGAATGAAAAGGCGTGCGAGATGCACGGTTTCAGCAGGGATGCATTGGTAGGTGCTCATATAAAGCTGCTCGAGGACAGTGAGAGTAAGGAAAAAATGGCGGAGAGGATGCGCCAGATCATCGAGGGTGAGTCCCTCGTGTATGAGACCAGACATCATAAAAAAGACGGCACCCTCGTCGATCTCGAAATCAGTGCCAAGGCGATCACTATCGGCGATGAGCTATTCATTCAATCCTTTTACCGTGATATTACGGAGAGGAAGAAAATCCAGGAGCACCTGCTCCAGTCACAAAAGATGGAGTCCATAGGCGTGCTCGCGGGTGGTATCGCGCATGATTTCAATAATATTCTGACCGCGATCCTCGGCCATACGGAGATCATTCGCAGAAACTCCGTGTTAGATGTAAAGTCAACGAACAGTCTCGGCGTGATTGAAGACGCTTCGCGGAGAGCAGGCAGGATGATCTCAAAACTGCTGGGCTTTGCCCGCAAGAGCAAGTATGAGATCGTCCCGCTTCAACTCAATGACGTGGTGTATGATACGATCAAGCTTCTTGAGCGGGTCATCGATAAAAACATCGAAATGACCGTGGAGCTCGACAGCCATCTTCCACTCATCCAAGGTGATACCAACCAGATAGAGCAGATTGTCATGAACCTGATGGTTAACGCACGTGATGCCATGCAGCGGGGAGGGAGAATCGTAATTAAAACCGCCGTTGTGTACGTTAAGCAAGGAATGCCGGACATCCCGACCTACATCCTACCTGGAGAATACGTCGTTCTCAGCGTCGCTGATACGGGCACGGGAATCCCCGAAAGCATTTTAAATAAGATTTTCGAACCTTTTTTCACCACGAAAGAGCGGGGAAAGGGCACTGGGCTCGGCCTCTCCATGGTGTATGGAGCAATCAAAGAGCATAAGGGATACATCACCGTTCAAAGTGAGCCTGGCACAGGTACCACCTTCACTGTCTACCTGCCCGCTTCGCGTGCGGCCGCTCCCGCCCTGGAGAAGGAACCGGTTACGTCCGTGAGCGGAAACGAGACGCTGCTCATTGTCGATGATGAGGATGCGATATTGAACGCTGTCCGGGAGGCACTGACGAGCCACGGCTACAAAGTATTCGCCATAAGCGATTCTCCCAGTGCGCTGAACATTTTCAGAAGAATTCCTCAAGAGATAGCGCTCGTTATTTCCGACATCGCCATGCCAAAAATGGACGGCAAGGAGCTCATCAAGCAGATAAAAGGGATAAAGCCCGAAATTAAAATCCTTGCAATGTCAGGGCACACAAAATATATTGCGGACAAGGACGGGATTCGAGAAATCGATGGATTTCTGAAGAAACCCTTTGAATCTCAGTACCTACTCTCGGTAGTACGACGGATCCTAGACGCAAAACCGAAAAACGCCATCGCTGTCTGAATGTGTGTCCGTTCACAAGCAACCGCTTATTCTGCCAAAAACACTGCGTCATAATAATGAGATTGCCGCGCACAATTAGTACTTTTTCAACCTCGAATCTTTAGTACACATAGTCGGCTAAAAGGGAAATAACCGTGTCAAGCTGCGGGGAAGTACAAGGTAGCGATGTTAAGGTCGGTTGGCGGGAGACTATCTCTTTTGCATCTCGATTCCCATTTTTTTCATCTTTTCGAGCAGTGTCGTCCGATTGAGGCCGAGGAGCTGCGCAGCCCTGCTCCGCACTCCTCCGGTTTTCTTGAGGGCCTTCTGGATCAGGTTCCTTTCCATGGCGCTCACCGCTTCATTAAGATCGATGCCGGAATCACTGATCTCAAAGCCTGAGCGACCAAAGAGCGGGGTTTCTGAGATGCTTGCGGCCCGTTCTGGCTCTGCTCCGCTATCCACACAACGATGGTGATGTTCCATGTGCGGAAATGATATCTGATTTATCTTCTCTGGTAGGTCCGATACATGAACAACATTGCCACTCACGAGGATGGTGAGGCGTTCAATCAGGTTCTCAAGTTCTCTGACATTACCTGGCCAACGATATTTCATCAAGCACTCCATGGCCTCCGGTGAGACCGTAAAAGGCTCGCGCTTTCTCTTCTTGGCGAATTCCTGAACAAAGTGTGCCAGCAACAGTGAAATGTCCTCGACCCTCTTTCTGAGCGGCGGCAAGTGAAGTGGGATGACGTTCAGCCGGTAGAACAGGTCTTCCCTGAACTTGCCCTCCCTTGTCGCATTTTCCAGGTCCTTGTTCGTGGCTGCAAGTATCCGCACGTCCACCTTAATCGTCTTCACCCCCCCGACACGCTCGAACTCACGCTCCTGGAGGACCCGCAGCAGCTTAACTTGAAGCGATGGGTCAAGCTCCCCCACTTCATCAAGAAAGAGCGTACCGCCCTGTGCAAGCTCGAATCGACCAATCCGCGTATTGATGGCCCCGGTAAACGCGCCCTTCTCGTGGCCAAAGAGTTCCGATTCGAGAAGGTCCTTGGGGATGGCAGCACAATTGAGGGGAACAAATGGACCGCCTGCGCGCATGCTGTTGTTGTAGTGGATTGTCTTTGCGATAAGTTCCTTGCCAGTACCGCTCTCGCCGGTGATTAGAACGGTGCTGTCCGTATCAGCGATTTTTTCTATCAGTTCATAGACCACTTGCATAGTGGGAGAATCGCCGATGAGTCCCTTAAAGTTGTACTTTTTCTTCAGCTGCATCTTGAGCATCACATTCTCTTTCTGGAGCTTGGAAACAGACAGCGCTTTCTTAAGAATGATCATGAGCTCATCGAAGTTGAAGGGTTTGGTGATGTAATCGAAGGCACCGTTCTTCATGGCCTCCACCGCGGTCTCGACAGTGGCAAAGCCGGTCAAGACAATGACGGGGATATTGATCTTGTTGGCGGTGACTTCCCGCAGCACACCCATACCGTCAATGCCGCCAGGTAATTTAAGATCGGTCAGGATCAGATCGAACTTCTCCGCCCGGAGTATGTCGATACCCGTCACTCCGCTCTCTGCGGTGGTCACCTCAAAGCCTGTTTCTTGGAGAAATGGACGGAGTACATCCCGTACGCTTTCATCGTCTTCTATGACAAGAATTCTTTCCATATTTGCACTACCATAACAGATAAATTCTCTTGTGTCAACTGTTTGACAGATACAGGCTCTCGAAAGAAAGAGACCTGATTTATGGAATTTTGTCAGGAATTCGAACGAACATAAATCTATAGTCATTCCTTTGACGGACCATGAATATAATTTTATTTATTTACAAAGAGTTAGCTCAGGCATGGTATTTGTATAAGAAGTCAACATGGATAGCCTATCTTTATGCTGCACTTTAGCACCCCCATCACGGCCACCTCGGACATCGCAAAATGCCGGAAGAGTCTACTTTAATTCTTCGAAAGTGGAGACTTCCTCTTCGTTGCCTTTATCGTTGCCACTTCCGGAATTCAAAGAACAAGTCCTACATCAACTCCATGACGGAAATGTGCAGGGATGTGATCTCTCTGAGGCTGCATCTCTTCTTGGGCGCGGAACGGCGAGTGACTTTATTCCACGGCAAACAGACTGGTAAGCCTCATCGAGAAGAAGGAGTAACAATGCTGAAGGAAGCAGTCAAAAAAAGGAAAAACGTTAAAACCATTGTCGTGGCGAGCGGAAAGGGCGGAGTGGGCAAGACCAACGTCGTTGCGAACCTCGCCATTTCTATGAGCAAGCTCGGCAAACAGGTTATGATCGTGGATGCGGACCTGGGCCTATCCAATATCGATGTACTCCTACACCTGGCACCGAAGCATAATATCCAGCATCTGCTGAACGGGGGTATGAAGCTCAAGGACATTGTCGTGGAAGGTCCTCACGGGATACAGATCATCCCTGCCAGCTCCGGCATTCAGGAGCTTACGGCTCTCGATGATTTTCAGCGGTTAAAATTACTGGAGGAGTTCGATGCTTATGACGACGATATCGATGTCCTCCTGATCGATACGGCGGCGGGCATATCGGAAAACGTCGCCTTCTTCTGCAATGCAGCCCAGGAGATCATTATTGTCACGTCGCCGGAGCCAACGGCCATAACCAATTCATACGCACTCATCAAAGTCCTCTACACCCATTACCAGGAGAGGGCATTCCATGTGCTCGTTAATTCGGCGAAGGACGCCGACGAGGCATTCGAGGTTTTCCGGAGAATTTCGCTAGCGGCCGAAAAGTTCCTCAGCATTTCACTCGATTACCTCGGCTATCTTCCCTTCGATGAGTCCGTGCACTCGGCCGTCCTGGCGCAGAAGGCCTTCGTTGACATGTTTCCCAGAAAACCTATATCGAAACGCATCCGAGAAATCGCGAAGAGGTTCTTGGAACAACCGGGGAGGGTAAAAGGTACGCTCCAGTTTTTTATCGAAAGCCATCAGCGGATTCAGCGCAGTGAGGACGTCCACAGCCGGAAATCATAGATCGAGAGGTATGTACTATGCAGGAATACAAAGTGGAATGGAGTGAAGAACAGAAAGAGAAGATCATCAACGAATCCCTGCCGTTCATAAAATACACCGCTTATCGGCTGGGACAGCGGCTACCTCCCCAGCTTTCCATGAATGACCTCGTCAGCATTGGGATCATGGGACTGCTCGACGCCCTCCAGCGGTATGCTGAAGGGAGGGTAAAGATCAAAACGTTCGTTGAGTACCGGATCAAAGGCGCTATGCTCGACGAGCTCCGATCGCACGACGGGGTGTCACGGTCACTCAAAAACAAAATTAACCAGATCAAGAATGCCCACCGCAAGCTCGAAAAAGAGCTCGGCCGGCTGCCAGACGAGGAAGAGGTCGCGAAAAGCCTGAACATAACTCTTGACAATTACTATCGCACACTCCAGACCGCAAACAACGCGGTGGTGTTCAGCTTTGAGGACTTCAGGGGGAAGATGAAAGAGGAAAAAGAAATCGATATAATGGAATGTATCCCCGATCCCACCATGAAAACCCCGCTCGAACTCATGGAAGAGAACAGCTCCAGGGAGGCGCTTGCCCATCTTATCAATGATCTTCCCGAAAAAGAAAAATTGATTCTCTCACTATATTACTGGGAAGAGTTGACCATGAAGGAGATCGGAAAAGTAATGAACCTCACTGAAGGTCGCGTATGCCAGCTCCATAGTCAGGCGCTCATCAGACTCAAGGCGCGGATGGAAGTCCACGTTTCACACTGAAGCATTTCCTAGAAAGTGACGACAAAAGAGCAATACAAGGAGAGGAGCAATGTTCCTGACCGGCAAACCATGCAGCTTACAAAAGCATATCCAAGATCTTTCGTATTTCGATGAATCGGAGAAATACGCCACCTGCCCTTACCAGCTCGGATGAATGGGCTATATAGCCCTTTATCATGACCGTCCCGAACGCCATCATGAGGTCTATAATCTCCCTCGCTAGTGAGATGTCGGTCTAGACGCGGCCCTTCCTTTGCTTCAAGAAGGCCTCTGAATTAAGAAGACCCCGCAGATCATTCTAACTCATACTGTTGTCAGTCGGTTCCGCTCCTGCACTCCCTGCTCGCGGACAAGAGCGATGTACTCGGCATATTTGCTATTGACCTTATGGCGACATCGTCTCCTACGATTCGATTATCCGGATAAGATCTCTAGGTTTCTTAGCGCCGTGCGGTCCATAGGTATTCTCGGCTGCCGAGCAGCGACTCCCATCATCCTCTCGATCTCCCGGAATACGTCATAAGTGAATACTTTTGGCCTGACGTCAAATGAGCATGATTCCTATTCATTTCTAGATACTCTATCTCTTTTTTTGATATCGATTGTATCTTATTTGCCGTTTCCCTGGTACTTTCAATAACATCTACATCCAAACCATGATTGCCAGTTGATCCAAACTACAGGGAATAATAAGGTAAAGATTGTGGGAAATCTACCGATAAGAAATACTGTAATTCTGCCTCGTTGCGGAGGATCTATGAGAGTCCATTCCAATAAACCGCTGGTAGGACGGGCACCGAGCTGGACCGCTCAGAACAATAGACGGATTTCTTGTATGGATACACGGGAAAAGGTTGTTAAGGACCAAAAGGGCAGTTCGACCGATAAAGTCGAAAATTTTGACAACAGCAGGGAGCGTACCGATATCATGGTATCAGCCAGCCAGTTGCTCGAAGTCAGGGAAGCCAGGGTGCAGGCCATCAAGGAATCCGTTACAGCCGGAACGTACATAATTTATCCATATAAAATCGCTGAAAAAATGTTGAAATGGATATAACTACCCTTGAGAGCAGAAAGACGATATTGACTAATCAAGTCAGCGGGTACTAGAGGCTATTCTCCATGGACCGAAGAAGATGCGAATGCTAAATTGAATTTTAGCCGATGCTAGAGAAACTCATTAAAGGGAAATAGAAATTTTCGGTGCTCTTTTTTCGAGAATGGTCTGACGTCCATTTTCGGCCTCTTCGATTCGGGAAATCCGCCCTCTTGGTCCGTCAGGCCAAACTCCTGGTTATGATCAACAACATAGCAATCGAGAACACTCTGGGATACATGAGGATAGAATCATTTCGGATAACTTCGAAACCGCAAAGTCCCGATTCGAGGCCTGTCTTTATTTACATGGCGTTCGACTATCATCAGCATTACCTTGCTTCCTGCAGGAGCTGGACGGGCATGTGTAGCCGCTCCGGCTCATCGAGCAGGATGGCCGCTGCCTTGGTCAACTCTGAGGGAGTTTTCCCTCCTGCGGGCAGCATGATGAGAGAAACGGAATATTCCTCTGCTGTTTTAAGGATCTCCTCGTCCGGATAACCAGACCGGATGATCTCTGACACGTCAACCCCCTGCTCGCTCAGTGCGTTCTTGATCCTTCTGACCGTTGCAGCAGTTCCCTTTTTTACCTGCTCCAATTCCTGCTTCTCCGCCGGACTGTAGAGGTGCACAGGAACAACCCCCATCAGAAGGATATTCGAACCTGTTGCCCGCGCTTCTTGAATGATGTTCTCCTTGTCAGCCAGTATGGTTTCAGAATTGTCCACCGGCACAAGTATGGTGCCGGGCATGATGTACACCGGACAGGGGGCCTTCTTGGCGACTGCCTTGTAACGCGGTGAGGCAAGAACAAGATCAGCATGCTCCGTCATGGTAGCATGCAAGAACTCCTCCTCCGGGTCTCCCTCTTCGGATATGATGCGGACCGCAACGCCCTGACCTTTTTCCTGGATAATGGTTTCAGCGTCTTTCAGATGCCGCTTCGCCTCTGCGCGGGCGATCTCCTCGGCACGGGGCCCCGCATCGTAATCAACGAACAGACCGCTTTGGAACACTTGCAGGAGAATGACCTCCCCGCATTTTTCCCGTGCTTTGCTTAGCCCGTATTGCAAAGCCATCTTGGACTGTATCGTCCCATCATATAATGTAAGGATTTTCATATTTACCACCGCCTCTGCAACAAAATATTTTACAGCAATAATTTGATGCACTAATAATGCCCTAATTTATATGAATTAAGAGCAATATAGCCATTGTTACTCATACTACGCAGCAATAAATAATTGCACCAATAACTCTTATTTAGTTTAATTATTGTCATATTTCATATAGTTATGTATTGGCATATTCATTGCTGTTATATCTTATAAAATCTATAACCCATTCACGGAGGTTGCTTTGAAAAAATTCTTCATGATGCTCGAGGAGATCTGGGTTGCTGCAGCATTCGCAGAAGCCGATGTATATGATGCACTAATGACCATGAAAAAGCCTCAGCTCCAGTTCCAGATAATTGCCCGCTTGAGCAGCGAAAGGTCCTGTTAATCACGAGGAGGCCATCATGTTCGCCCCAGAAACATCCATCGTCATTCGAAATATCCTGCTCCTCCAGTTCCTCACGCTCATTGTGGTCCCGGGCTATGCCTTACAGATCCACCAGAAGCTTCTGAAGATCTGGAAGTCACTCAATACCACGATGCTTCCCAAGAAACCGACTGGCAAGGCAAAGAAGGAGAGGTTCTGGGAGATCGACATGACCAAGTTTGAACCCTGACCTCTCTTCCTCCTGCTCAGCTCAGGTGCGACACTTTGTACAGAACGTAGACCAGAAGAGCAACCGGGCCAAAGCTCACGATATAGGAAGCAGCAGCCTTGATGAACCGATGATACAGAGTGCTCCCTCCCAGCACGCCGGGCGCGATCAACGTTCCCAAGATCATCAGCTGGAACGCCACCAGAAATCCTGATTGCTGAAATACATGCTCTAATTCCATAGTAATTCTCCGTCTAAAACGAATTTCATATCCCGGCCACGCCGGACCCACAGTTAACGATAAGGGCCTGTAAATGAAATGCACGCATTGCCCGAATTTCACGAAGAAAGCAAGGTTTTATCCGTGCAATTCGCCTCCTCGTATCATCCGTGATCAAGGCTTTGAATTTAACCTACATCGTTTTCGTAGAGAGTACCGTAAGGTTCATTTTCGCGGCATCGCTGCTCAGCTCTGACTCTCCCAAAGCCTTCTTGTATTTGTTAATAATTGTCTTGTATTTGGAGGGGCAGAGCAGCACGTCAACATTCTTTCCCTTTGCAAAACTGATCATTTCCTCTTCCGGATTCCCATCCGTGGTGAACAGGCTCGTCCGGACACCGGCACCCTTCTCGCGGATTAGTGCTTTGGCCTCTTCTACGAACCGTGCGGCCTCAAGCCGCGCCATTGCTTCGGCATCCACATTCGCGTCGTAATCGATGAACATTCTGTTATTGAACACATGCAGCGCAACAACCTCGCCGCCTTTTTCCCGTGCTTTTTCCATCCCATACACCAGAGCTTCCTTCGCCTGCAACGTCCCGTCATAAGCAACCATGATCTTCATTGTATTGCCTCCTTGAGATAAATTTTGTTTAACGTCTTTGCTCATTATAATGCATGGTATATGCCAAAACTTGATTTCTTGTTTTTACAAATAGTTGTGATGAGTAGTGCAGTATCTTTACTGCAGGTGGGTACGCAAGATAATGCTGCAAGAGGCAGCAATAACGGGGTGATTCAATGATTTCATGAGATATATTACCGTGCTGGGGATATGGATGCGAGGTCGATGCCCAGAAGCCTGATCTTCTGCTGAAGATTCTGGCGGTGTACGTTCAGAAGACGTGCAGCTTCGGAGATATTGCCACTTGATTCGATGAGTGCCGCTATAATGAGGCTCTTCTCGAACTGTCCTTTTGCGTCCTTAAGCGGCATGATAGGGATTTTCTGCGCTTCCTGGCTCAGCTTCTTTTCCTCAAGGATATATTTCGGCAGATCGTCCTTCTGCACAACCGGGCCAGCGGTGAAGGCGATTGCGTACTCGATGGAGTTTTCGAGTTCCCGCACGTTCCCGGGAAAGTGGTAGACGAGCAGTACATGCATTGCCTCTTTTGAAATGCCGGTGATGTTCTTTTCCGGAGCCTTTCCCTTGTGTTTGTCGATAAAGTGGTTCACGAGGAGCGGGATATCATCCTTCCTCCTGCGTAGCGGCGGCAATTCGATGGGGATTACGTTCAATCGGTAGTAGAGGTCTTCCCGGAAGCTCTTGTCGGCGATCGCTTTTTTCAGGTCCCTGTTCGTAGCCGCGATGACGCGCACGTTGACCCTCCTCGGCTGTGTATCGCCGATGCGCGTGAATTCCCCTTCTTGCAGAACTCGCAAAAGCTTTACCTGGAGCGGCGGCGAGAGTTCACCGATCTCGTCGAGGAATAGAGTCCCCTTGTCCGCTTCCTCGACAAGCCCTTTTTTATCCCCGACTGCGCTCGTGAAGGAGCCCTTGACGTGGCCAAAGAGCTCGGACTCGATCAAGCCATCGGGGATGGCCCCGCAGTTCACGGTTACGAACCTTCTCCTCGTCCGCACGCTGTTCGAGTGGATCGCCCGCGCCACAAGCTCCTTGCCGGTCCCACTCTCGCCGGTCACGAACACGTTGCTCTCGCTCGATGCTGCGTGGCGCATGACGCGGAAGGTCTCGCGGATCTCCGAGCTGTTCCCGATGATGCTCTGGAACGAGTAACGCGTTTCGATCTGCGTCCGGAGCGCGATGTTCTCCCGCTCCAGCTTCCGCTTCTCGAGTGCCCGCCTGATGGGTATGCGCACCTCGTCCGGGGTGAATGGCTTGGGGATGTAGTCGTAGACCCCTTTCTTGACCGCGTCCACGGCCGAGGGAATGGTTCCGAAGGCGGTGATGATGATGTAGATGCTGTCTGGAGCAGCGTCCTTGATCGCATCGTAGAGTTCGAGCCCGGTCATCTTCGGCATCTTGAGGTCAGAGATAATGAGATCGTAGCCGTTCTTCTTGATGTCTTCGGCGGCGGCCACGCTGTCCGTGAAGGTTGTCACCTCGATCCCCTCGATCTCGAGGATGGCCTTCACGGCCTCGCACACGCTCGGTTCATCGTCGACAACGACCGCTTTAAACTTGTTCATAAATCGGCAACCTCACCGTAAATGTCGTTCCTTGTCCTTCCGTACTCGCAACATCGATGTCGCCGCCGTGCTTCTTAATGATACCATAGCTTACAGCGAGGCCCAAGCCCGTGCCCTTCGTTGCGTCTTTGGTGGTGAAGAAAGGGTCGAAGATCTTGTGGATGTTCTCCTCTGGGATTCCAGCACCGGTGTCTGAAAAGACAATCTCGACGCTCTTCTCGTTCAGCCGCGTGCTGACCTGAAACCTTCCCGGCGGCGTGATAGCGTGGATGGCGTTCAGGGCGAGGTTCAGGACCACCTGGCCGATCTGCGCCGGATCGGCGTACACCTCGGGAAGGTTCTCCGACAAGTTCATGTCAAGCTCGATTCCCTGAAATGCCTCCTGCGCGATGAGTGAATCGATGATCTCGCTCACCGGCCGATTGATGTTGATTTTCACGGGCTTGATGTTCGCCTCTCTTCCGAAGTTGAGGAGCTGTCGCACGATGTTCCGCGCACGTTCTGTCTCCCGCACCATGATTTTGAGCTTTTCGCACCACGGGTTGTCCTTGGGGCACTGTTCGAGGATCAGGTGCGAGAACGTGAGCACCGAGGTGAGAGGGTTGTTGATCTCATGGGCAATACCGGCCGCGAGCATGCCGACCGAGGCGAGCTTTTCCGCTTCCACAAGCTGTGCCTGCTTCTCCCGCAGCTTCTCGATCGTATGCTCGAGCGACCAAAGCGCGTTCTTCAAACGTTCCTCCATCTGATTGAAGGCGATCTCGAGCGAGGCAAGCTCGTCCTTGCCCTTAACCTCGATACTTTCTGAAAAGTCGCCTTGGGCGATCTTTTTTGTTATCTTCTCGAGGGTCCTTATAGGCGTTGCTATGCTCGTGGCGAGCTTGATATTGATGATCGTACCGAGGACGAGGATTAAAACAAGTGCAATGAGGAGCAGATTGATCGACATCTTGATCGTCGTAGCGATGTCCGACCTTTCTTTCTTTGAGAGGTTCTGGGTAAAGGATTGGATGTCCCGCGCCGTAATGCGCATTTTATCAACTGCAGCCTTTTCCGCTTCATAGAGATGATAGAGCTTGGTCACGAGGACCTGGTAATATTGGATCTCGGGGTGGGAAGCAAGAGTTGACGCATCGTAGGTCCGTTTGAAGACAGCGTAGGCGTCGTCGTTCCTGTACAGCATGATGTTCTTCTCGTACCGCCTTAGAACGAGGAACGCCTGGAGTTCTGTGCTGCCGAGTACCCGCTCCGCTTTTCTTCCTTTATCCCGTATGAGATACTCTGTCTCTCTTTGTGCGGTGAAGTTGTCCGCAATGAGACGGATTAGGCTTTCGTAATCGGCAATGGCCTGCTTCATCATGGCGGCATTATCGTCGCCGATCTCGCCAACGATTTCCGTCTTGATATCATCGATGTTTTTCTTGAGTGTGCCGAGGTATTTTTGCAGCTCCTCGAGGCTTTCGAGGTCCTTGAAAAGAAGAAAGTTCTTTTCGTACCGCCGCACTTCCAGGATGGTATTGGTTATGTCGTCTGCCGTCTCCACGAGAACCAGCCTCATAGAGATTGTCCGGAGCTCTTTGTAAGCAAAAAACCCGAGTATGACCGCGAGGAAAATGTAGAGGCCGAAGCCGAGGAACAGTTTATCCCGTATTTTCATGGTAATCGTGTTATCCGGTATGCCACTTGTCCGGCATCTTGATAAGAGGCGGGCGGACCGATCGGTCCGCCCCTCTCCCTGTCTCTCTGTCAGGCTCTTACCTTATCATATTTTCAGGTGCACTGCAAAGGGAATCCTCTTAAGTGGCACCCGGATCCCACGACGCTCGTTACGCCTCTTTCTTCACCTTTGCCTTCTTCATGGTCAGGCCGATCCCGTCAAAGAGATAGAAGATGGCATAACCCCACCACATGGTGTAGAACACGTAGAAGACGAGGAGGCCGGACATCATTCCCGCGTGATCAATCACCTTGTTGGCGTCGATCTTATAGAAATTGTAGCCTGGCTCGATCCCCTTTTTATTCACTTCGGAGATGATCTTCGCCATCTCGATGTTTTTGTCCTTTTTCATCTGCTTCTCGATCTTGCTCAGGGCCTGCCACCAGTACTTAAGCGCCTTTTTCTCTTCCATGCCGTAGCGGTCGCTCACGGCCTTGCCGTCGTTGTTGTACATGGCATCGGCGTCCTTGAGCGCTCTCTGGAGCAGGACCGCGAGGTCGCCTTCTACTTTGAGCGTAACGTCGTTCCGGGAGACCCTTGCACCAGCCAGGGTCAGGATCTTCTCGGTATTGATCGCGTCATCGCTCTTCTCTAGGCTGATGCTGACCGCGATAGGTTTGCCGCCGAACTTTTCGACCGACTTCGCGACTTTGGGAATGAAATAGGAAGAACCCTTCGCGAGCTTGTTAAAGCTTTCGTCAGCAAACTCGAGCCCGTTCTTACCCTGGAACACAGGCGAGAAGATCATGAAGAGCACGCCAAGAAAGGTTACAGCGAACAGAGCACCGACGCTAAACGGTTTTGAATTTTTGATCAACATGTTATACCTCCTCCTTTACAAGCGCGGGCTCCACACGCTCATCTTCACCCCTGAGCGTGCCGATATTGGCAATGAATTTACCGATAACCCACATGGCGAATAAGCTTACCACGATCCAGAAGACGATATTTCCGAAGGTCTCGATGCCCTTTACCACGGGCTGTGAAAGATTGATCATCTCGAGCTCCACCATCTTCTTCGGCAGCGTGGCTGCCCGATTAATGAAGCCGGCCAGGATGGACACGGCATAAAAGCCGCGGATGTGGATGCCCTTCACGACTTTGGTCGTCAGTGCGCCGACCTGAATGCCGATGAGCGAGCCCGAGCAGCATGCCCATCGCAAGGGTGTAGAACACGTAACCGTAAATCGCGTACTGGCCAATGGCAGCGAGGCCAGCCGTGAAGATGATCTGAAGAATGTCGGTGCCCACCGTGGTCATGGAGGAGACACCGAAGACATAGACGAACATGGGGAAGGTGATGAACCCACCGCCCACGCCCATAATGGCCGCCATGATGCCGACCACCACGCCGCCGAGGGCCACGATCACGCCGGAGATCTTCCGGCCGCCGGGCACGAAGTCCTCATCAAAGACGATCTGGGGAGGCATCTTGATATTTTGGACCTTAAGCGAAAGCTCGGTCATGCCTGACGAACCGCCATGCGCGTCGCCGGTGTTCTTGCCTTTCCGGGACCTCAGGAAGTCGGCAAGGGCGTAGAATCCGAGGAAGCCGAGCAGCACCGCGTAGACAAGGCTGATGAAGGCTTCCGAGAGCAGCGGGTCCTTGTCATAGAGCGCCTTGTTCAGCGCACCGCCGATGAAGGTTCCTCCGGCTGAGCCGACGAGAAACGCGACCGCAAGCTTTACCGAAACGTTGCCGAGCTTCTTGTGGACAGACGTTCCCATGATCGCCTTGGCGAAGATGTGAAAGAGGTCGGTGCCGACCGCGAGGATGCCCTTGACGCCGGCTGCCATCAGCGCCGGCGTGATGATGAACCCGCCTCCGGCCCCGATGCATCCGGTGATCAGTCCCGCGCAGAGGCCGATGACGATGGAGACCAGGAAGATGTTGGTTGAGTAGAAGGCCGGCGCGTATGCGGTCTTGCTGCCAAGCATGTCTCCAGCTTCGGCGAACATGATGACCAGGATCGGCAGAAGCGCGACAAGTAAGATCAGCATCTTCTTCCTGTTCTTCAGGATGCTCATCGACACTTCGTAGTCCCAGCGGGCGTGGGCTTGTGACGATAGTTTCAGAAATTCGAAAACTCTTCGTGCTACATTCATGGTACCCTCCTTATGCATTGGTATGGATTTTATTTAATGCGTTCGAACTCGGTCATGAGCTTATATTTTTTCCCAATACCCAAAAGCCGGGTATAGGCGATGGGGTTTGAGTCCGAGCCTATGAGCAGCCGGTGAAGCAGGAGCCCGGAAGTGCCCTCGTTGACCTTGAGCAGTGCGGCGGCTTCGCCCCTGACCTCCGAAACTTCGATGGTCTGCACGACCTTGAAGATCTTTTTTATTCCTTTTTCCTGTATTAGGTCATAGAAGGGTTTGCGGCAGACATCCTCGTCCTCGATGCCAGGGAATACAGACAGAGGAACATACGACTCCTCGAGGTATGCCGTCTCGCCGTTCACTACCCGTTTGCAGAGGATAGTGTAGAGGGTATTGTCCTCCTCGCCATTCCCGTTCAACTGGAGAACGGACCTCATTTCCTCTGACGGCTTTTTCGGGCCTTTTGCAAGCACCTCTTTGTTCGCTTTCACCCCCTCCCCGAACATGTCTTCAGTCAATTTCGTCTTCATCGTAACACCCAGGTCCTGAAGCACATGGGTGACAAAGGTCCCTTTACCCTGCTGTTTCTTGAGATATCCGTTTTTAGCAAGCTCGGACACGGCATTCCGCACCGTAGCCTTGCTCACGTCGTAGGCCCTGCAGAGCTCATCCTCGGTCGGGATCTGCGACCCGTTCGGCCAATCCCGTTTTTCTATCTTTTCCTTGATGATGGAATACATCTGGACGTAAAGCTTCTGCAGGCTGTCTCTATCAACTGTTTTTTCCGTCAACATATGCATAGTTCTTTATGTCCTTATAATGTTTTAAAAAGCTCAAAAAAAAATTCGGGACGCATGCGCTTCGTGACAGGAGTTGCTCTCGCTCCACGCCCGTCACAGGACACAACCGGGGATTGCTCATGAGGCGGCCAAGCCTGTTCGTCAGCGCTTGACTTATTTCCTCGCGTTTTCGAGTGCGGTTTTCGTAAAACTCTGCATCGACTTGCTTATGTCCTCTTGCAGAGCATCTCCTGAATACTTGCTTACCTCGTCGTACTCACCGGCTTCTGCGAACGTTACGGCAACCATGATATCTTCGAGCTTTTTCAAAAGTTTTTTCATGATATCCTCCGTTCATATTTGTATTAGTATTTACAAGCTCCGTGCCATAATATAAATATTTGATAAAATAGATTAAATTTTATATACGTGGCATATGGTGCAATTCTAGGTTGCATAAAAAACAAAAAAGCCGCTGGTTTTAGCGACTTCTGGTGCATCTATAAGTTGCACTTTATGTATTATGTTGCTATTTTATACTGCTTGATTTTTCTTTGGAGCTGCTGTCGATACATGCCAAGGGCGGATGCAGCGCGGGATATGTTCCCCTGTGCTTCAGCGAGGGCGGCAGTAATAGTTTCTTTCTCTACTGTTGTCAAGGCCTCTTTCAAGCGGGTGATAGCCGGCCGCGGCTTGAGCGTGGCTGGCGTCTGCAGCAAGAAGGCGGGTAGGTCTGACGGCAGGATCTCGGAGGTATTCGCGAACGAAATCGCACGCTCAATGATGTTCTCCAACTCACGCACGTTGCCGGGGTAGGAGTGCTCGAGTAGGATACTCATAGCCTCACCGCTAATGCACTTGATCAGGATGTCCTTTCTCTTATGCGCGTGCTCCTGGACAAAATGCTTTGCCAGGAGTGGAACGTCCTCCATACGCTCCCGGAGCGGCGGCAGGTGGATGTTGATAACATTCAGGCGATAGAAGAGGTCTTCGCGGAATATGCCCCGCTGGCATGCGGCCTTGAGGTCCCGATTCGCAGCCGTGATGAATCGCAGGTCGACCTTGAGCTGGCGCATTCCCCCGATCCGCATGATCTCGCCTTCCTGGAGAACGCGCAGGATCTTGGTTTGGAACAGGGGAGAGACGTCGCCGATCTCGTCGAAGAACACGGTTCCGCCGTCGGACTGCTCGAGAAGCCCCTTTTTCTGGTACTGCGCTCCGGTGAAGGCGCCCTTCTCGAAGCCGAAGAGCTCGGACTCGAGCAGCGTGTCGGGGATAGCGCTGCAGTTGATGGTCATGAAGGACCGCTCGTTCCGCGGGCTCCATCGATGGATGGCTCGGGCTATGAGCTCCTTGCCCGTCCCGCTCTCTCCAGTGATGAGCACGTTGCTCTCGCTCACCGCGGCTTTTTTGATAAGACCGAACACCTCCTGCATGGCAGGGCTGTTGCCGATGATCTCGTCGAAGCCGTATTTGTGGCTCAGTATCTTTTTCTTATGACGGTTGATCACTTCGGAGAGGATCTCGGCCGTCAGCGGTTTTTCCAGGTAATCGCCGGCGCCAAGCCTTAGGGATTCCACGGCTCTCTTAAGATCGGAGCGCGAAAAGGCAATGACCGGCATGCGGTGCCGTATGTCAAGGAGCCGCTCTTGCCAATTGTCCGTATCCAGGTCAAGGAAGGCTATATCGTGCGACTCGTCTTCGGTAACATCCGTCCCGGCTTGAACGGTGTCCTTTTTCAGGCCTTGGATGTCCGGCTCGAACCCCGCGGTTTTAAACAGCGCATAGAGTTCTCTGGCTTCGTCTGAAATGATGAGAATGTTCAGCATAATTACATGAGGTCAGCCACGGAGACACTGAGGCACATAGATAATCTTATTCTTTGGCACAGATTTTCACGTCTATGCTTATCCTTTTTCTAACAGATTAAGATAGTGTCTTTCAATATCATTTTTTGCTCAGAACCTTCAGTGTGAAAGTTTTCTCCAAGCCTCTGTGCCTCAGTGGCAGAAATATTACATTCCCTTCACCACGAGCACCGGGCAGGACGCAAGCACGATCACCCGCTCCGCCACGCTGCCCATGAGGAGCCTCTCCACGCCCGTCCTACCGTGGCTGCCGAGCACGATGAGGTCTGCTTTCTTCTCCTGAGCGGTCTCGATAATAGCATCGGCCGGTCTTCCGCTGAGCACGAATGCCCTAACCGAGACACCTTCTTTCTGCGCTGCTTCCTTCACTGCCTTGGCGCTTTTCTCCGCTTCGTGCATCTCTTTTTCCGCGATGTGCTCCCGCTGGGTTATGGTGAAATCGATGTCCGTGGGCGTCAAAAGCTCCGAAGGAACCACGGATATGATCGTCAGCGCGCTCCCGTTCCGCTTCGCCAGTCCGAGGGCCTCGGACGCCGCGGCAACCGAGTATTTCGAGCCATCCGTCGCGACCACAATGTTCTTGAATTCGAGCTGCGCGGCCTTCGGCACCACGAGCACATTGCAGGGGGCATGGCCGATGACGCGCGCGGTTACGCTCCCCATCATGAGCCTCTTCAGCCCCGTTCTTCCCCTCCGGCCCATGACGATCATCGTGCTTTTGCTCTTTATCGCTTCGTCCACAATGTACTTATAGGGCTCCTCGCCTTCGTGGACTATGGTATCGCAATCAACCCCTTCTTGCCTCGCACGGGCCTGCACAGCATCAAGGTTTTGTCTCGCCTCTTTCTCCTTCTTCTCCATGAGCTGAGGCGCGAGCGCATCGAATTCCGGGTTGGTGTCTATGACCGACAGCACCGTCAGCTTGCTCGAGCATTTCTTCGCGAGCTTGATCGCCTCCCGGATGGCTCCTTCGCTGTATTCCGAACCGTCTGTGGAAAGAAGTATATTTTCTACTCGTGTTGTTGGACAGATTTCCACCATGCAAATGCCCTCCTCTGTTTTTCTTCGTGGTTTGGATATGCTCGGATGAACCGATTTAAAATACAACGGCCTGACTGCAAAATGAAACAGATAGGTAAAATAATGATAATATCTCTTGCTGCGTATGTCAACTGATAAGGTGTATTAGCATAGGGTTTTAACATATAAAAACTGTCAGTTAATTTTTGATTATTTTCAGATAAACTATATTTATAGGAGTTGACCTTCGAGGAAACAGGATGAATTTCTATCTCCATTTTTTTAATCACCTGTGGAGCCGCACAACACTGACACTGTTGCAAACTGATTGCCAGTTTCATCTCTCTGGTGCTGGAGGCCGCTCTTTTCCTGAGCTTTCATTGCTGCAACCTTTAAAAAAACCGTAAAACAATCAAGAATAGCAATTTTCACATCATACCAGCTTAAAATGCCACGAGGATGACTGCTGATATGAACATGAAGGGCTTCTATTGCGAGTCATGCCACAACGGAACGAGACCTATGGAGAGAAAAAAATATTCGCACCCTGCTCATTGAACGCGACACCTGAGGAGAGCATACGGTGGAGCCGGTGCCATTCTGTGGGGAAGAACGTTCAAAAAGAATATGACTATATCTCGCTCGCTGACAAGCTGCCGAAAAGTAAATCGAGAGGGCTCATTGATTGAGAAGAAATCGAAGCCTGCGGGCTCATGCGTCCTCTTGGCTTCCATATAGGAGTGTAGATGCAGCTACAACAGCTAAATACGCAGAAGGATTTTCCCATTACGTAGCGGAGCACACGGATGCCGGATATCATCTTCTCCACAAAAGCATGTCATGTGGAACGGCTGCGAGAGATGTCATCCCGATATATTTCCGAACGTCAAGAAAGGAACGTCCAAATATTCAATGTTTGAAATAGCAAATGGCCAGTACGGTGGTCTGTGCCATAACCGCGTCGCTTTCCCCTCAATAAGTGCGATAAGTGTCCGGCAAATCCGGTTCAATAATAGCTGACCTGCTTTCAAAAATTCTGCCCCCCTTTGAGTTGGACCTGTCGTAGCATAAAGGCGATAAAAGGGTAATCGTGGGTAACAGTATATAAAGATTAACATCGAGCGAATCATCAGGAAGCTCAGAGAGGCGGATATCCTCTTGAGCACGTGGTATACAGTAGAAGAGATAAGCAGAAAGAATGGCTCATGAGCACAAAATGATTATAATAAAAGCCGCTTCCGGGTTGAGTGTGGAATGCCACCATAGGTAGAGTAAGCATATTACGATATCAGGTTATGTAACCAACTGATGTTTCTGGCATTTTCCTCTTAAAAGCCCGGGCTTATGCTCTGTTTCTAGTGCTATATTTTGGGGCTACCCACACTCATTGCGGAAGGACCTAATAAAAGGACTTGATTTATCCAAGCCCATTTTTACACCTCCTTATATCAAGGAGAAACCTAATCAACAGATGGATAGATTCAGGCTGCTTTCAGGGGAAGTGACCCTTTGCTGGACCCAGCGAATTTAGCCTTTTTATCAATTACGGCGCCCTTTCCCTGCGACAGCCCCTTGGAGGCGACCATATTGAGAGAGGAATATGCCTCATATCCGAGGAAATCCGTGTCGCTCTGAATCTCGGCCCCCAGGTGGACCAGCCTCAGGAGGAGATGCAGAATGTCGCTGGCTATATGAGATACGTGTTTCACAATATTCTTATCGGTGGGAGTGGAGGAAACTTTAGCGGTCCCTGAATATATCGATGGAGCATATACCAGTCCGGTTCAGAAGTGAAAGCGGTCAGGGCTACCGGTGACAAATTGGTTGATGGTTTCATTCTTATTAAGACGCTGTTGAATCGTACGTTGCGAGTTAGAAGCTAACAGAAAGTGTGGACCGCTGCACTTCTATAATAAGCCAGTTTGTTCTGCTGCTGACGTTTTTGGGAGAAGCAGGGCAATGTACGTGATATCTTCTCGCTCCAGTTAGGGGAATTGGCCCTACACGTTTTCTTACCATTTGATTACTCATGAAGCTTATTCCGCTTTCCAGAACATCTTTCCCTTCTGCACCCGAATCGTTCATACCGCCGTCGCGCAGAAAGAGCACCTGCTGATCGTCAGTACTTGAGCCAAAGCTTTCAAAATAAAACTTGGGAGAACTGAACTTTGACACATCAATCAATATTCTGGAGTAGTCATTAAATCTCTCCTGTTTAGCGTATACCACGTCTTCATAGCCTACAGTATATATAATCTGAACCTTGCTCAAGTTAGTAAGTCTTACATACAGCCTTGCATCAGCCACTCTCGGCGGATTGGAGGCATACCCCTTCGTCCTGATCCCAAACTCATGGCCATCCGTAAACTGGGCTGTGTTGTCAGGAAAGTCAGCGTAATGCAGAGTATAGGTACTCTTTGTATTTGATACTTCTGATGATGCAACCTGCTGATTCGTTGTCTCATTCCAAAGCGTACAATAGTTCGGATACTTTCCTTCGTCGTTAACTTGCAGTACTGCCTCAAACGTCCAGCACGCGCCAGGAGCGAGGTCAGCATACGTATTTCCTTCTTTTTTCCACCGTCTTGAATGACCAAGCTCTTCCCATACCCCCGAGCCAACAGAGCTTGTAACACGAGGCCAAACGGGTGGGCCCTCGCTGTATATCGCCCAATTGTACAGGTGTGGGTCCCCTGGCCGGCCGAACAGAGGTATCTGTATTCTCGTCTTTGTGGCATGAGTCTGCTGAATAATGATCCTGCTTGACCATACGATCAACTGATAATCCGATGTGGTGGCTGGCAAGTTCAGGTAGTATACCGACCATCCGCTATCAGGCGTGAATGATGCTGTCCTGAACCGCATTGGAAATGCCGTGTTGGCTGGTACCGTTATGGTCGCCTTGGGCCCGGATCCGGTCTTTAGCGTGATAATCTTGTCACTACTGGAAGAATTTTTCGTGACTATCTCAAAGAACCAAAGCGGACTGCCGTCATAGTCGGCATCGCTGAGGCGCACTTTCGTTCGATTGAAGTCCTGGGCTCTCGCTGCAAGTGACCCACACGGAATCATGCTCATCTCTATAGGGACTTCGAAATCAAGCCCTGTTGCACTGCTTCCATGTTCATGCTCTTCTGCGATCACATCCCTGCTGATACAGAGACTTAAGCAAAACACGGGAACAATTACGGCAGCAAAAGACAACTTCTCACAGATCAGTTTGACAATTTTCCCCCAAATTATCAACATCTTGCTCTTCTCGGCTGAAAAATATTGGCATTTTGCCATCATAAAATATCGTTCTTTAGTAATAGACGATATTAATTTACCAAAGATTGAGATCGAATAAAATCGCCCGATAGGGGTATATTTGGGGTATACGGAGAAATTACATAAGCGCAGGGGAAAAAATAATGTGTGAGAATGCGAGAGAGTAGGTGCAGTTTTTTGCAGCACATGCTGCGGATATCAGGATAGTCAAATCACAATAGTTTTGATTGGCTTGCGAGGTGAGATTTACGACAATTTTAGGTAAATTTTTAAAAAGTACTTTTAAAATTTTGGGGTATGTGGCGTGCAAATTTTTGTGGAATTTCCAAGATATATCCTTAACGGATTAATTATTTTTCTCCATCCGTTCGACTCGACCTCACCCTTGTCTCAAAGCTTCAATACTGAATGACTTCAGAAATATACTGGAGTTCCTTCTGCTTTCTTACCTCGAGATCAAGACCTATTGCTTTTCAATTACAAAAAGAAGCTGGCCCTCCTGAACAGTATCATTGTTCTTAACACAGAGCTCGGCAATCTGACCGTCACAGGGAGCAAGAATTGCATTCTCCATCTTCATGGCCTCGAGATTGGCTATCTCTTCTCCCTTGTGGACAATATCGCCGACCTTAATGGCCCCTCTTTCAGGATTACCGATTCTCCAGATATTGCCGTTTATCGGTGCGCCGACATCGTTCAGGCCCTTCGCCATTCTTACTTCAACTTTCTTGGCTCTCGGAGTTGCAACGGTATAGACCCTTGTCTTATTATTCACTCTCATCACAACATAGATAAAGCCCTCATGTTCAGCACCAATCGATACCAGCTCCAGGGAATAGGGCTTGCCCCAGAGATCGAAATTCACTCGGTCTCCCGGCTTTTTAAGACCTTCACGCCAGACATCTGTTGGAAGGGCTATCGGTGCATCACCGTATTTATCTCTGAATGCAATGAACTCCAGAGCGTCTTTCGGATGCATAAGATACAAGACAAACTCTTCTTCTGTCGCTGCCCTAGCGAGGTTGTCTGAAAGCTCCCTTCTTAACCTGTCAAGGTCGTCGTCCGCTACCGAATCGAGAGGAGAAAGTTCTTTCCTTTCTTTGATCTTTGCCTCCCATTCTTCGCCGAAAGTGCTGCGATATACCCATTCCGCTGGCCAGCCGACCGGGAGTTTTCCGTAATTGCCGAGCAACAGATTCTTAAAATCGCCTGGAGCGCTCCTGAAGAGCAGAAGCAGTTCTTCCTGCTCCTCGTTAGTTATTGCATCAAAGTTTTGGGCCTTTCCCCCGACAAACTTTATCATGAGTTCGATGATGTGTTTTACCCCTGCGTCACCGCGCTCTTTGGCGTAACGGTTGATGATCCCGCTGCAGGTGACCCATGTGATCTGGGAGCCGGGCGTAACATCAAAATATTTCACGATCCTATTGTACAGGGACATGAGGTTCAGTATCGCAGGCATGAGATGGAGGAATTCCGCCTTTTGTGCCTGTTCAAAGGAGCTGGGGAATGCGCCGCCGGGCATCTTGTGGAGCGTTACGGTGTGGTCGAGCCCTTTAAACGGGGATTCTGCCCACTCATAATGGCCGATCCATTCACGCACCTTCCGGACCGCGACCTCTGCCTCTGACCGGTTGAGATGCACGGGGATCCCTGACTCCTCAAAGATCGCATGAACGCCGAGTATGGGCGAGTGCCCGTAGAATCGTACCAGGGAGTCTTCTTCCACATCGAATATTTTTGCGCCTGCCTTTGCTGCCGATAGCAGGGCCGGGATTGCAAGCCCATCGGTAATGTGCCGATGATAATTGATCACCAGCCCGGGATAGACTTGTTTGATCGCATCGATCAGGTTGCCGATTCGGGTCACGTCTCCGACACCGGCCATGTCTTTCACGCATAGGACGATCTCATCGATTCCTGAGCACAGGTCGACAATGTCCTTAATTACCCTGAGATAGTACTCGTTGGTGGCCCAGTTTGCGGTTGTAAAAGATATGGTAGGCTCGAAAAGCCGTCCTCTCTTCATGACGACTTCCGCGACGCTGCGCATGTTCCGTACATCGTTCAGGAACGAGAAACATCTCCAGACATCGATGTCCACCTGTGCAACGGCGTGCTCGATGACGTTTTTCGGATAGGGCCGGTAGCCCCAGAGGTTCGTCTCGCGGATCAGGGTCTGGAGCAGCACGTTCGGCATGAGTTCGCGAAGGAGAGCGGTCTCTTCAAAAGGGCTTTCTCTTCTGTTCATGATACCCACATGCCATCGTGCGCCGCCGTGACATTCGGCGCTAAACAGTCCCATGTTGTTATAATAGGGGGCAAGGGTCTTCAGGTCGTGGATGCGGTGGCGATTCTTAAAATCTGATTGCCCGGCATCCCTCATTCCCACTGAGGTGAGGCAAACCCCGGGAAGTGCGCGGATTGTCTTGACGATCTCTTTCGGCGACATCCCGGGCCGCACGAGGATGCCGCCCCGCCTCCGTAAGCCCGTATCGGAACTTATTGTATTTGTCTTCTGTCTTCTGTCCTCTGCCATCCGTCAGCACCTCACATCCATTTCTGCGGCCCGAGCGCCGATATCTCCGCCACATACCGCGCGATCTTGAGCACCTCGTCCTCGCTGTTCTTTTCGCTGAACATGGAGATCAGCTCGTCCATGTGCTCTTCGATGAATCGTGTGGAGAATTCCCCGGATATGAACGACGGGTGCCGGATGATGGAGAGCAGCAGCGGCTGCAGCGTCTTGACGCCCTCGACCCTGAGGTTCCTGCCGAGGCGAGCGGTCCATGACCTGGATGGCGTCCTTCCGGTCCGCGCCCGCGGTCATGAGCAGCATGAACAGCGAATCGTAGTATGCGGGAATGTCGCCGCCCTCGTACACGCCCGAGGCCACGCGCACGTTCGGGCCCATCGGGACCTGGAGCCGGGTGATCGGGCCGAAGGAGGGGCTGAAGGTCTTCGGGTCCTCGGCGTTCAGCCGGACCTCGAGGGCCCACCGGTTCGGCCGGATGTCGGACTGCTTGAACGGCAGCTTCTTGCCCAGGGCCACGTCGATCATGATGCCGACGATGTCGAGGCCGGTGATCAGCTCCGTGATGCCGTGCTCGACCTGGAGGCGGGTGTTCACTTCGAGGAAATAGAACTTCCTCGTCGCGGAATCGAAGATATACTCCACGGTGCCGGCCGTGGTATAGCCGATCTCGCGCATCAGCCGCGTCGCGGTGAAGCAGATCTCGTTCCGCAGGTTCTCGTCGAGGCTCGGCGACGGCGCCTCCTCGATGATCTTCTGGTTCCTGCGCTGGAGCGTGCATTCGCGTTCGTAGAGGTGGACGACATTTCCGTGGCTCGTCGGCCACGATCTGGACCTCGATATGCCTGCCCCGCTCGATATACTTCTCGACCAGGATGGTCTCGTCGCCGAAGGACTTCTTCGCCTCGGACCGGGCCCGGGCCAGGGCCTGCGGCAGCTCCTCGTCGTTCTCGACCTTGACCATGCCCTTGCCGCCGCCGCCTGCCGCGGCCTTGATCATGATGGGATAGGCCACCTCGTCCTTCTTCATCCAGGTCTTGATCTGCTCGATGTCGGTGACCGCGTCGATGCCCGGAATGGTCGGCACATTGGCCTTCTTTGCCAGCGCCTTGGCCTCGATCTTGTCCCCCAGCAGGCTGATGACCTCGGGAGACGGACCGATCCAGGTGAGGCCCGCATCGATCACTTTCTGCGCAAATTCCGCGTTCTCCGCAAGGAATCCCCAGCCCGGATGGATCGCATCAGACTTGCTCTCGGAGGCAGCCTGGATCATCTTGTCCATGTTGAGATAGGACTCGGCCGGCGGCGCGTCGCCGATGTAGACGGCCTCGTCCGCCATGAACACATGGTGGGCAAGACGGTCTGGGTCGCTGTAGACTGCCACGGTCGGGATCTTCCGGTCCCTGCAGGTGTGCATGACCCTGACCGCGGGGACGCCTCGGTTCGCAATCAAGATTTTACTTATTTTTCTGTCCATCGTTGTCCCTGTACCTATCAGAAAAAAAGACCTTTACCCGATGAATAGCAGGTACGCTTCTATTCACCCCGGCAAAGGTCTTGATTGTCAAACTACCCCAGTCCACAGCATCGCTGGACAGCATCTTTATGATTGCCTGTCCGCAGGCTGAAGATATGCCTGTATCGGCAGCGCACCGCTACAGGTGAGGCTTATAATATTTGAGAATACCGGTATTTGTCAAGTTATTATTTGGGCCTTAATTAACCCTCCGTTCCAACCTCCTGTCCTGATTGGCCTCGGAGACATGAACTCCCGCTTTCTTCAATGTCTGCGATGGTGCGGGCGGCCTTAAGCACGTGGATGTAAGCGCGCACCGAGAGGAAGTCCTCTGCTCGCTATGTCAACTTCAACAGGGTAAGGGTCGATACCAAGTACCGTCGAGCTGGTGACCTTGGAGAGCATTAGGGCTTCTTTGAAAGTGGAGACAACAAGCATGATACTAGTAAATAGCTTTTTACATCATGCATCGTGCATCATGGCTCACGTATCGTTTATTTGAAATTATTAGAGCAGGGAATATCTAGAGAGGAGCAAAAAATTGTCAAACCAAAAATGGTTGCGGAGCTCTACTGCTCAATTCGTGTTACGAACGCACCGATGAAGCGCATCGAATGCACATAGTCTGCGAAGGGAACCTCCTTCACAACACCTCCGCCGGGGGATCCCTCTTTTTCCTTGCTGCCTGCAGCATGGATCAGGTAGGGCTTGCCGGATTTGATGTGGACGATCGAGAGATGAGCGACGATTTCCTCGGCAGCGCGCTTTTTCGGATCCTTGGCCCAGTAAATGATGTCGCCGTCCTGAAGTTTTTTCTGAAATGTGCGCATCGCGAGAACAGACTTCGGGAGGATGTCCACGGTGTCCCTACCGCGGGTGCCAGGAATCGTTTTCGGAGTCCCGAGCTCGGCGGTGATGTTCTTGCCCCACTTGTTGCTGAAGACCATGTCCTCGCCGTACTGGAAGCGTTCGTCATAGTTTGTGACGAGGCCATCGGCGAGTTTACCCTGGGTTATGAACCGGAGCGAGAGTGCCTGTTCTATGGCCTCGCCCGGCGTGCTGCTCCGGGCAAGCTCCACGGAGCGGAAGGTATGGTACATGCAGTCGACCTTTTCGTCTGCGACGATTCGGTTCGTGCGCACGTACAGGCCGAGCGGGTCCGTCGTCGTAGTGCGTGCCGATGAAGCGGCTAGCCCAGTACGCGATTCGTTTGCCAAGCGGCAGCCTCGACGCCCGCGCCTGGGCAAGGAGGATTTCGTCTGCCGTCATCTCTGCCATTGTTTTCTTTTGATCGGGGCTGGAGCCGATGATGCGCAGCCCGTACTGGAGGGCGTTGGCATACCTGCCGGTCGTAGATGCCGACCAGCTGGACGCTATTTTTTTTCGAAGTCTGTAGGAACCTGCCGTTCCCGAGGAAGAGCCCCGCACTCTCGCCATGGAAAACGAGGATGTCACCTGGCTGGAGTTCTTTCTTCGACACATGCTCGGCCTTTGCCCTAAACGATGCGCCGTCGGTGCCTGATGGGATGCCGTGAATCCGGTATACGAGGTAGATGAGGCCACGGGTGTCCATGCCCTGGGCCGTAAGCCCGCCGGCAAGATAGCGCACGCCCAGGAACTTTTTCGCCGTCGTTGCAATCTCTTCGGGTGTGGTGTCGTTTATGACCGGGTCAGAGGGCTTAACGGGCATGTGCATCCGCTGGATCGATGATCGCGATGGAGCGGTCCGGGAACTGCACCGTGACGCCGTCCGGATTTTTTTCGAGCACCGGCAGACGCGTGCCGGCGTAGAGCGGGACCTTGTGGTTGCCGGTCTTGTCCAGGATCAGCGCTTCGGTCTTGGGCACAGCGATCACGATCCACTGACGGTCTGCGTTCAGATAGTGATCGGCCCTTGTCCTTGGGGATGTGAGACAGCTTCCTGCTGGATCCAGCCCTCGCGGTTGTCCTGGCCCGGGATGGCAATCCGGTACCGGTAGTCCTGCTTTTCCAGGATGCGCACCTCATCGGCCATGAGCACCTGCGTCACGAGGCTGGATTTGGGCAGAGGTTCCTCATGCACATTAGCGAGCGGTACGGATATGATACCAAGCGTAGTGTTTTGACTTTCGGGTTCCTGAGGAAAAGCAGCCGCGGGAAACAGCAGCGCAATGCAAAGGACAACGATTATATAGGGAAGTTTTTTCATCGGATGAAGTCAGGAAAGCGAGATGGAATACTGCGCTGCCTGCTGTTGTTCACGGTGGAAAAAATGGTGCCGAAGGGGGGACTCGAACCCCCATGGGTTGCCCCACACGCCCCTCAAACGTGCGTGTCTACCAATTCCACCACTTCGGCACTTGCCTATCGATGTCGGTCACGACGCCCGAGGAAGCACAGTGGGTCAAATCTGATTCTATTGTATGGATCGTTGCCCCGTGAAGTTCGTGACTAGTATTCTATTTTTTCATCGCCGGCTGCGTCGCGTAAACAGAGGTGAGCCAGTCTGCTATGCCGGCTGTCCCTGCCGTGCACGATATCGAAAAACGCGGACTGCAGCTCTGTGGTGACCGGGCCGGGCTTGCCATTGCCGATGTTGCGGTTGTCCACTTCGCGGATCGGCGTGATCTCCGCCGCCGTGCCGGTGAAGAACGCCTCGTCGGCGATATAGAGCTCGTCCCGGGTGAACCGCTCTTCCACGAGGCGCATGCCGCGCTCCGCAGCAAGCTGCATGATCGTGTCCCGCGTGATGCCTTCAAGGATGGCCGTGAGCGGCGGCGTTTTGATCAGCCCTTTGCGCACCATGAACACGTTCTCGCCGCTTCCCTCGGCGACGTAGCCGTCGGTGTCGAGCAGAATGGCCTCGTCGTAGCCGTCCTTGAGCGCCTCGCGCTTAGCAAGAAGCGAGTTCGCGTAGTTCGCCGAGGTCTTGGCGCGCACCATGGTCGCGTTCACGTGCGGCCGGATGAAGGACGAAATCTTGACGCGGATGCCGTTCTTGATCCCTTCTTCGCCCAGGTAGCTGCCCCAGGGCCAGACCGCAATCGCGAGGTCGACGGGGTTTTCCTTGGGAAAGACCCCCATGGCGCCGTAGCCGATGTAGGCCAGCGGCCTGATGTAGCACGCATCGATCTTGTTCACGCGGATTGTTTCAAGGATGGCCTCGGTCACTGCCTCGCGGGTGAACGGGAATCTGCATCTGCAAGATGTGCGCCGAATCGAAGAGCCGGTCCACATGCTCCTGCAGCCTGAACACCGCCGATCCAGCATCGGTCTTGTAGCAGCGGATGCCTTCAAACACAGCCGTGCCGTAGTGAAGCGAGTGCGTCAGGACGTGCACCTTGGCGTCGTCCCACTTCACGAACGCGCCGTTCATCCATATTTTTTCCGTGGCCTGAAGCATAGACGACATTTATAACAGCCTGCGCCAAAATTGTCAATCGTTTTTTTCCGCTTTTTCCAAGCGTTTGAATTGGATTTCGGCGCACCTTGGATAGCCTCTTAACAGTGGAAACATCGCGTACCGGCGAACACAGGATGGTGCTTGAGAGAAAGGGAAAAATTAAAAATCCTATCTCACAATGGACAAAGTGGAGGGTGAAAGAAGGGAGCATATATAGACTGATTTTACTTCATGATCACATGCGGTGAGTCCATCTCCTACGTATCCGCGAGGCCGCAGTCCTTCCATCAATAACCTTCTTCCCGGGTTGGCAAATCCCTGTCACAGGCAGCGATACCTTCGAACCTACCACAATTGCTGGCGTCTATATAGCCGGCCTCGACCCGCATGAGATTTTATTATAAACATGATATCGTCCCCACATTTGTCTGCGTTGTGCGATTTTGAGCATCCACTCCCCCCTATCTGAGGCACAGGCATCAGCTGATTACTGTTAGCGGGGGAGTGTCCATGTGAATTGACGCGAGGCCAAGGCCCTTGGTAGGCATGTTAGTGGAGGGATGAATGCGTTTTGAACGATTGTAATGTTAGCCGGTTGTTTCATTTTTCTCGCGGGATTCCTGCTTGACCACATCAGGAACCTTTTCTACTTCGAGCAAATAGAGTATTTCCTGGATACGCTTCTGCAAGCGGGCCACAGCTTTTTGAATTTCGGCGTCTTTTTCCTGGTCACTCATAAGAAGGTATTTTTCCAGACTTATTCTCTTATCTTCTTTATTCATGTTTTATGCGCGCTCAGCTTCCACGGCAATCACCTCGGGATGTGCTCAAGCGTGTTCACGTTTGCGCGTGTCCGACACGGAGCACAAGCACTTTTTTTATCACTCTACCGGCTCTTTGGTTGCAGGACCTTGCAAGCAACGGGCTGTAAAATCTGTATATCTGTATAAAGGTTATCGGAGTTTCTCATCAAAGTAAATCGCCTGATATGGGTATTTTTAGGGTATGTGGAAAAATTTCATTCGGGGTATAGGAAAAAGCTATTAAACAGCAGGACAGGAGAGTAACGTCCGCAGAATTTTGTAGTGCTCTATGGTCAATTGCGTTCGTGTCAGATAATACCGGTTTTTCTGGCCTTAATGAGAGCATCGCCCCTGTCCTTGGCATGGAGCTTTTCGTAGATATTCTTGATATGGGTATGCACGGTATGCGAACTTATTTTCAATTTTTCCGATATTTCTTTATAAGTTAGCCCCTCTTCAATACACCTTACAACGTCCTTTTCGCGCTGGCTCAAGATATACTGCTCACTGGCAATGTTCTCATCCTGAAATTCGTGGATTACCTTGCGTGCTATTTTGGGGCTCATGGGCGCGCCGCCTTTATGAAGTTCATGGATGGCTTCAACGATCTCGCGAGGGCTGCTTCCTTTCAGGATGTATCCTGATGCCCCGGCTTTTATTGCGGAAAAGACATTTTCCCGGTCTTCGAACACGGTATGGGCCAGGATTTCTACTCCGGGCATTTCTTCCTTAACTTTTTTAATGAGGTCTATCCCGGACATGCCGGGCAGTCCCAAGTCGGCAAGCATGACTTCCGGAGCAGCCTTCTTGAGGGCGTGCAATGCATCCTCCGCCGAACTGAAAGCGCCCCCAACAATAATTCCTGACTCACCGCTCAGGAGCAGTTTGAGGTTTTCCAACAAGAGGGGATCGTCTTCAACAATGACTATTCGCATGGGATTAACCTTATCATAAAATCTCCTACAATACTATCCCTTGATCGTGTTAATTTACAGGCAGTGGAAGCTCAACGCGCACCTGGGTACCAGAACTGGATAGTATCGTTACCCTCCCCCCCAGTTCCTCTGCCCTAATCCTCATATTGGACAATCCTCTGCCGTGCATGCCTTCTCCCAACCCCACACCATCATCTTCTATCAAAAGCAACAGTTTTCCCTGGTTGATCTGCAGCTTCGCTTTAACGTTCCTAGCCCGCGAATGTTTTATGACATTTGTCAGCGCTTCCTTGTAGATTTTGAAAAGATTTACCCAAAGCAGGCTGCCGGGCTGATCGTGCGTCTCATCTATGGAGGTTTCCAGAGCAAAGGTGATCGCGTGAGGTTCGACCATATTGGTACCCTGATTTCGAAGCTCTACTGCGAGGGTCCTCCAGTTCAGATCAGTGTTGTCAAGACTGTGCATGAAACCCCGAATCTCCGATATCCCTTCTTTGGAAAGCCGGGATATGACGGAGACGGTTTTCTTGATTTCAGGAATCGACGATGTCTTTTGTGCAAGCTCGGCAAGAATGCTTATGTTCGTCGTGATACCTCCGATGCCGTCATGGAGGTCCATGAGGATCTTCTCTTTTTCGATCCGGTACCGCTTCTCTTCTTCGATCCTTTTCTGGTACTGCTTTACGCTCTCTTCGTAGAATTTCTCCTTTTCATCTTCCGCCTGTTTGCGTGCATTAATATCAAAGAGTGTCGCCATGACCGCAGGCGCACCTTGATACCCGATAACTCCTGCGGTCATATTGACCCAGCGTTGCTCGCCTTTTTTCGTGATAATCTTAAATTCATATTCCTGAGGAAACTTCGCACCGGCCAGACGCGCTTGTCCGCGTTCACGTGCTATCCCGCGATAATCAGGATGAAGGATATTCCAAAAATCCATGGAAAGAAGTTCATCCTGCTTGTAGCCGGTAAGATGTTCCCCGGCGGTGTTGGCATAGAGGAACTTTTCTCCCCGATGGATGAAGATCCCGGCGGTCGTCGTCTCTGCCAATGTACGGAACTTAGCCTCGCTCTCCTTGAGGGAGCGCGTGGCTTTTTCGAGCTCCCTGAAAAGACGTTCCGTCTCTTCTTCAGCCTGTTTGCGCGCAGTAATATCAACAAGCGTTCCGACGATCGCGGATCTCCCCTCATACTCCGTGATCCCGGCCGTCATGAGCACCCACCGCTCCTTGCCGTCTTTTCTTACGATCTTGAACTCATACTGAATGGCTGGCTGGCCGCCCTGGGGCTCGCGCGACCGCGCCTTGATCGTGTCCAGATAATCGGGGTGGGCAAGGTGCAGGAAATCCATGGCTAGATATTCATCAACCGTGTATCCGCCAATGATCTCTGCAGCGTGATTGACGTAGAGGAATTTCCCTCCCTGGTGGATGAATATTGCGATGGAGGCGGTGTCGGCCAACGTGCGGAATTTCGATTCACTCTCCTGAAAGGAGGCTTTCGAACTTTTGGCCTCTTCATAGAGCCGGGCATTCTCGATCGCGATTGCCGCATGGGCAGCGAGCAATTCAAGGAGATCGATTTCGCTCCGGGCATAGGGCTCTCCGTTGCCTTTCTGTCCGAGCATGATAAACCCCTTGATATCTCCTTTGTAAACCAGCGGAATGATAAGTTCAGCGCCTATCTTCTTCATGTATTCGTTCATGATCAGACTGTCGTCGTCATAGGATACGTTCTCAAGCTCTGTCCGCACGACAACGTGCCCTTTCCGCCGCAACCAGTCGATTGCGGTGTTGTTGAGGAGACATTCGCTCTCCCTCTCTCGATCTATGCCATCGCCATACTGCAAGGAGTAATTTCCGCCCTTTCCCCTCAGCGAAAGACATATGTTTTCCACCTTCAGACCTTTTTTAATGCTGGCGGTGATGTAGTTTAGTAATTCGTCCAGATCCAGGATGGTAATAATCCCCTTGATTGATTCCTTGAGAATACTTTGATAGTCATATTTGTGCTTTTCGATGAACTGCAGAATCCACCACTGTACCTTCCTGCTGAGGTGGGTCCCGAAGAAAACCGTGCCAATGAGAAAGAGCGAAATCAATATCGCGAGCGATGCGCCCATGGCCGGTTCGAACAGCCTGAACAGCCCGATGTGAAGGGCGGACAGGAGGAGCGACAAGAACACGATCATGAGCGCTCGTGATATAATAACCGATATATCGAACAGCCGGTAGCGCGTTATGGCGTAGAAGGTGAGGGCCACCCAAGGGAGGCTAAAATATGAGCCCAAACTTGGGTCGAAGCCGAAGCCGCAGAAAAGCTGGAAAAACCCCGTAGCCAGCGCAACACCTGCACCGTAAATCAAGACACCCACGAGTAAGTAATTGACCTGTGTCCTCTTTAATCCCTTGCTATCTCTTCTTAACCTGTCAAGCTCATAGATAAACCAGAAGATTAACACTACCCCGACCAAACGGACCGGGATCTCAAGAGGTCCTCTGCGGTCAACATAAGGCAGCAAGGAATAAACCCCTGTCTCTACAAGATCGGTAAAGAGACAGAGAATATAAATAATAATCCAGAAAGCGTAAAGGCTGAAGACGACTCTGCGAGCGGTGCGGCTTTTATCCTCTTTTATGTAAAAGAGGAGCTGGAATCCCGGAGCGATGTCAATCCACCCAACCCAGCAGGCGCGATAGAAAATGTCATAATCCAAGCCCAGAGAAGCCCGAACATACACAATCCCCGCAAACAGGCAATAGGAGGCGGCTAAGAAGGAGAAGGCGGCGGTGATTTTATGAAGGGGTGTTGTTAGTTTTTCCCTGAGCAGGATAAAGGTCAATAGAAATTCGACCGCTGAAATGAACAATAATGGATAGCCGATTAGTTCAAACTTGTTCATTTCCGACCTCCTGATCGGTCCGGCTGCTTCGCATGCGGAGCTTACAAATCATGCCCAGTGAAGATAGATGCTGCTGGAACGTCCTTTTCCAGAAAACGGATGCCCCTTCAATATACCGGAATTAAATAATAGCATAAGTTAAAAAATATTGAATACTATTGTTTCGTAGCAGAAATGTGAATGCGCTGCACTCCTCGGCAATATCAGGATGATGCTGAACCTGCGTTAAGAAGTATTGTAAGTGTGCAATTTTCTGGAGTCAAGCAAATATTCACCCGAAGCAATAACCAATCATATCGTTTGACAGGATGCGATCCCGGAGATATTATTAAGAAATAAAGATCAATCACGGGAGGTTGCTATGCAGATCAAGACCATCCTCTTTCCTACTGATTTTTCGCAAGGTGCGCGCGCTGCCATGGACCATGCCATCTCTCTGGCGCGTGATTATGATGCCCGGCTCATTCTCCTCTATGTCATTCAGGACATCAGCATCGCGGAGTGGTACATCCCCTCGTCCCTTTCCGTGACCGACCTGGTGGAGGATATGCAGAAGAGTGCATGGAAGGAGATGAACAAGTGGGCTGCGGAGATTGCAACCAAGGTGAAGGATGTGGAAAAGTTGGTCGTGCGCGGTGTCCCTTTCGTGGAGATCATCAAGACGGCAAAGGAAAGGAACGCGGACATGATCGTCATCGGCACCCACGGCAGAACCGGGATCGACCATATGTTGTTCGGCAGCACCGCGGAGAAGGTGGTTCGCAAGGCAGCGTGCCCTGTGCTCACGGTGCGCATTGCAGGGAAGGAATTCACCATGCCGTAACATATCAGTTCTACCGCAAGGTGGCAAGACCCCGGAGGCAAACAACGATAATTAAACGGGCTGGCAAATTCTCCAGCCCGTCTTTCTGTTCATAACTATATGATATAATTACTGACCGAGAAGCGTTGTGAACGTATCGTGATGCCGCTCTTCATCAGCAAGGATCTCTTCAAAGAGGAGTCGAGTGGTATCATCGCCTTCAGAAGCGGCCTGCTTGATGATGTCCTTATAGAGCGTAATAGCCTCTTCCTCGGCCTTCACGTCGGCCTTGAGCATCTGGGTAGCGTCACCGCCCACGGCGATGGGGTTGGGCTTGGTGGTGGGATTTACATCAAAATAGAAAAGCCGCTCCGCAATCTTCTCTGCGTGCTTCATCTCCTCCTCGGAAATATCCTCGAACACATCCATGAGAGAGGATGAGCTCAATCCTTTCACCATGATATGGTGCCACATGTACTGGACGATCGCCTGGAGCTCTCCGGCTATTGCCTGATTCATCATCTCCGTCAGTTTCGGACTCGCTTTCTGTACCATGATGTTCCTCCTTGTTCGTTATCGTTGAATGCGCTCCCTACGTTTTTAACTATATCATAGAAAAACCGATGTTGCAATCCGTAGGCCTGAGAACAGGATATTCACAAGTTCTGTGAACTCCGTGACTCGGTGGTTTTTACCTTTCGATGTCGTCCATGCAAATTCCTGTTGCCTTGCAAAGGTTCTTGCAATATAATGTCGCGGACATTAATCGCTTGAAGGAGCATCAAAGAACATGGGCAAAAATCTCTTTTTCAAAATATTGGAAGCTCACCTGGTCGAGGGCAGGCTTGATCCGGGAAGCGAGATCGCAATCAGGATCGACCAGACCCTGACGCAGGACGCGACTGGCACCATGGCCTACCTCCAGTTCGAAGCAATGGACGTGCCGAGGGTAAAGACCGAGCTCTCGGTCAGTTACGTTGACCATAACACGCTCCAGGATGGGTTCGAGAATGCCGATGACCACCGCTACCTTCAGACCGTGGCGTCGCGATACGGCATCTATTATTCAAAAGCAGGAAACGGCATCTGCCACCAGGTGCACCTTGAACGCTTCGGCAGGCCGGGCAAGACGCTTCTCGGCTCTGACTCGCATACGCCTACAGGCGGCGGTATCGGCATGCTCGCCATCGGCGCGGGCGGCCTCGACGTGGCCGTAGCCATGGGCGGCGGTCCCTTCTACCTCACCTGTCCTAAGGTCGTCAAGGTGAACCTTACCGGGAAGCTTCAGCCCTGGGTATCGGCGAAGGACGTCATTCTTTCGATTCTCAGGATGCTGACGACCAAAGGCAACGTCGGCACCGTGATCGAATACGGTGGTGAAGGAGTCAGGACGCTCTCGGTGCCCGAGCGTGCAACTATCACGAACATGGGCGCAGAACTCGGCGTTACCACTTCGGTCTTTCCGAGCGACGAGATCACGAGGTCATTCCTCAAGGCCCAGCGCCGAGAGAGGGAATGGACTGCTATCACTGCCGACGATGATGCAAAATATGAAAAGGTTATCGATCTGGACCTCGGTTCGGTAGAGCCGCTCATGGCCAAGCCCCACTCTCCGGACAACATCGGTACCGTGAAGGATCTGGCAGGAACAAAAGTTGACCAGGTCATGGTCGGCTCCTGCACCAATTCATCGTACCGAGATCTCATGATCGTGGCATCAATGCTGAAGGGCAGACGGGTATATCCCGATCGTGAGCTTTGGTGTCGCCCCCGGCTCACGCCAGGTGCTTGAGATGATCGCGAGGAACGGTGCGCTCGCCGACATCATATCGGCCGGTACGCGAGTGCTCGAATCCACCTGCGGGTTCTGCATCGGCGCAGGCCAGGCGCCGAAGACCGATGCTGTCTCGATCCGCACCAGCAACCGGAACTTCGAAGGCCGCTCCGGCACCAAAAGCGCGAAGGTCTATCTCGCAAGCCCTGAGTCCGCTGTTGCCGCGGCGCTCACCGGCGTGATTATAGACCCGCGCGACCTCGGAATTCCCTATCCACAAGATCGAAATCCCTACGGAGTTCTGGATCGACGACTCAATGGTCCTGCCACCGTCCAAGGATCCCCTGTCCATAACAATCTATCGCGGCCCGAACATCGGCGATCCGCCGATAGCAGAGCCGCTGCCTGAGACCATCAAGGGTGTAGTCGCGATCAAGGTCGGGGACAAGATAACCACTGACCACATCATGCCCGCTGGTTCACGACTCAAGTACCGCTCGAACATTCCCAAATATGCAGAGTTCGTGTTCGAAGGCGTGGATGCGGCCTTTTCGAGGAAAGCGTTCGATAATAAGAAGTCCGGTATTCATAATATTGTGATCGCCGGCGCAAGCTACGGCCAGGGATCCAGCCGCGAACATGCCGCAATCTGCCCCATGTATCTCGGCATCAAGGCTGTAATTGCCAAGTCCTTCGAGCGCATTCATGCGGCGAACCTCATCAACTTCGGCATCCTTCCGCTGATCTTCGAGAACGAGGCGGACTATGATTTGATTGGCGCCGATGACGAGATCGAGATCGGCGGGGTCAAGGCAGCACTGGAGAAGGGTGCGGATTTGTCGCTCACGGATGCGACGAGTGGAAAGACCGCCACTCTCAAGTATTCGCTGAGTATGCGGCAAAGGGAAATTTTGCTTGCCGGTGGAATGCTTAACTACACGAAAGCGCGGGCAAAATAGAGAAACTGAGCAGGCGCCGAACAATCAAAAAAATTCAAAAGTCGCATCTGAACAGGTGCGGCTTTTTTGTTCTCTCCATCCTTTGGGGAGCCGTAGGCTTTCGCCGGCAAAAATACATTGTGACCGCATCATAGCTTTACTTCCCGCAGGTACTTTGCCGCATCTTCAGGCGGAGTAGGATTGATATAGAACCCGGATCCTCACTCGAAACCGGCGACCCGCGTAAGCCGCGGCATGATCTCGAGGTGCCAGTGGAAGTCGTCGTTCAGCGTGTGCCAGTGACCGCGACGCGGAACCCGGTTCGGCGCGGTGTAGAGCATATAGTTGTACGGCGGGTTGTTCAGCACCTTACCGAGACGCAGGAGTGTCGTACGGAGCGTCCGCGCGAAATCCATGATCTCTTCCTTCGTGACGTCCACATACGAGCACAGATGTTTCTTGGGATAGATCCAGACTTCGAAAGGGAAGCGGGGTGCGAACGGCACCATGACCAGGAAGTGGCGCGTCTCCTCTATTATGCGCTCAGGGCTTGAAAGCTCCTGCCTGATGATGTCGCAGAAGATACAGCGCTCTTTATAGTCATAGTATGACTTGGCGCCGTCCAGCTTTTCTTTCACGACCTTGGGAATGACCGGTGTGGCAATGATCTGAGAGTGCGCGTGGTTGAGAGCAGAACCGGCCGTCCAGCCCTGGTTCTTGAAGACAAGCACATAACGAAGCCGTTCATCGCGCTCAAGATCGAGGATCCGGTCACGGTAGGCCCAGAGGACCTTTTCAACCTGGCTCTCGGGAAGTTCCTCGAGCCGCAGGGCATGCTCTGGGCTCTCGATGATGATCTCGTGCGCACCGATGCCGTTCATCCAGTCGTAGATGCCGCTTCCTTCTCGCTCCAGGTTCCCTTCGACATGCAGAACCGGGAACTTGCTCGGGATCACGCGCACCCACCAACCGCCTGTATTCGGCAAGAGTCTTCTCGGCACGGAACGAAGCGATCTCCGGAGGGGTCTTTGCCTCATTGCCTCCGCAGAACGGACACTCCGCGGGTGTTACATCGTCTTCGGGCTCTTCAAAGGAATAGTCTTCGGGTTTCTTGGGACGCTCGTTGGAGACGATGATCCAACGGCCGACGATGGGGTCCTTGCGCAAGTCGAGACATCAGCTTCCCGACCTCGCCTTCTGCTCAGTCAGTACCTTGTGGACGATCCGCTTCAGTTCTTTGATACGGATGGGCTTATTGATGTATTCTGCGGCACCGAGGCTCATGGCCTTAAGATAGCTTTCCACCTCACCGTATGCGGTGACCATGATCACATCGGTTTTGGAGCCGATCTTTCGGATCTCTTGCAGGAGTTGAAGACCGTCCATGACCGGCATTTTAATGTCCGTAATCACAAGGTTGAATGGGGTGTTCTTGAACAGGGCTAGTGCTTCCTCGCCCTCGTTGGCAAGGGTGACTTCGTAGCCTTCGTCGGTCAGTATGGTACTAAATAAGTTCGCGTGCACCCTCTTCGTCATCAACAACAAGGATTTTCATCCGTTCTCCCTGAAAAACTTTGTAAACCAAAAATATCACAAAATCTCTGAGTCGTCAAGGTTACGCGGATAACATTATTCTGCACCATGGCGCGGGAGAGGATCAGCAAGCGCATTTCATAGCCTGCTGAAATTTAAGTGGTTTATATCGTACAAAAGGCGCAGACCTTCAAGGGTCAGCTGCGGTCGTATTTCCCGGATTGTTTTCGTCTCTGGAGATATCAGCTCGGCCAGACCTCCGGTTGCTACTACTTTGGCATCTGCGGACAGTTCATTCTTCATCCGTTCGACGATTCCGTCCACGAGACCTGCGTAGCCGTAGATGATGCCGGCCTGCAGGGCGCTGATGGTGTCAGAGCCTATGACCTTCTTCGGTCTCGAGAGCTCCACCCTAGGCAGCTTTGATGCGCGCTGAAATAAGGCCTCTGCAGAGATTTTCACACCTGGACATATGGCGCCGCCCAGATATTCGCCGTTCTTCGTGACCGCGCAGAACGTGGTAGCAGTGCCGAAGTCCACGATGATGAGCGGTCCGCCGTAGAGTTTATATGCTGCCGCGGCATTCACGATCCTGTCTGCCCCGAGCTCTTTGGGATTGTCATAGCGGATCGTCATGCCCGTCTTGATCTCGTGTGTCACGACCATTGGCTCTATGCGGAAGTACTTCCGTGACATCTCGGCCATGACTGGCAGGAGCGGCGGCACCACCGTTGAAATGATGACGCCCGTAATCTGCTTGAACTCAAGCCCGGCAAAGCCGAACAGGTCTTTGAAGATAATTGCGTACTCGTCCGGGGTGATTTGCGTGTTAGTGCCCACGCGCCAGTTCTCGACGAGCGTCTCTTTATCGAACACGCCGAGGACCACGTTCGTATTGCCGATGTCTATGGCGAGAAGCATTTGAACTCCCGAATTATTTTCACCTCTGAGGAAACAGAGGAAAAAATAGTGCTTGGTAAATACAAAAACATTTTAGCAGCAGATTTCGTATATAATAAACGATTTAAACTTAAAGCCGCTTATTCCTTAAACCGCTATCATATAATGCCGTGTCTTTGTTTCTCTCCGCGACTTCTGCGCCCTGTGCGGCAAAGCGTTTTTAAAGTTTTTTTTGCATTGTAACATCTCCGGCAGCAACCGTGCGGATTGCGCCGTCGTCCAGCCTCATGATAAGCCTGCCTTCGTTGTCGATCCCTTGCGCCAAGCCTTCGAGCGTCTCTCCCGCGCCGCTCACCGTTACCCGGTTGCCGATAGTCATATTGAGTGACTTCCACGCACTCAGTACATCCTGCACGTTCGAGAGAAAAGCCTGATACCAATGATCGAGATCTCGAAGGATCTCCTGAAGTAAAGCTGTTCTATTGATCTTCTCACCGGCCGCAACGGCAAGGGTCGTCGTGAGTTCGCGAACATCAGGAGACAGCATCCCCAGATCCATGTTCACATCAACACCGATGCCTAGCACAATGTGCCGAATTCGATCCTGTTCCGCGCTCATCTCGGTCAGCAAGCCGCTCACTTTTCTACCGGAGATGAGGACATCATTCGGCCATTTGATGGCGGTTTCTAACGCACACTGCTTTCTAATCGCCGAGGCAACAGCCACCGCACCCATCAGCGTGATAAGCGGCGCCTTGTACATAGGGATGTCGGGTCGCAGAATCAGGCTGAAATAAAGATTCCCTTTGGGCGAGATCCATTTTCTCCCCAGCCTCCCTTTGCCACCTGTTTGCGTCTCGGCGATCACAACGGTACCCTCTGGCGCGCCGTTCGACGCCATCTCCATGGCAAGGGTGTTGGTTGACGCAACTTCGGGCAAGAGCTCGATTTCTTTTCCGATGATCTTTGTCTTCAGCCCCGGCTTAATATCGCCCAGTCGAAGGATATCGGGCACCGAGGTGATGCGATATCCCTGCGACGGCACTGCCTCGATCCCGAATCCATCGCGCTCGAGCGACTTGACATGCTTCCACACCATGGTGCGCGAGATGCCGCACTTTCTCGCCAACTCCTCTCCGGAAATAAAGCCGGCCTGGGATGATCGGAGGAGTTTCAGGATTTTATCCTTATACATAGACTCATAGGGTCATGGGCCGGTGGGCGAGGGTCAATAAGTGAATTTTGGCTCGCCTTTTCTGGACCTTGGACCCATGCCCCTTGATCCTGTTATTTAATCTTCATACTGATATCCGCAGCAGGCGCCGAATGCGTCAGGCTTCCCGAGGAAATAAAATCCACGCCCGTCTCTCCTATTTCGCGAATCGTCTCAAATGTTACATTGCCCGATGCCTCGACGGACGCCTGACCATTGATCAACTTTACCGCCTCGCGTATCATGTCGAGCGGCATGTTGTCGAGCAGGATGATGTCCGCTTTTGCAGCCAGCGCCTCGCGCACTTCATCGAGCGTCTTGGTTTCGACTTCAATCTTGAGCAGGTGATGGGCTTTCCTTCTCGCACTTTCGATTGCTTTCGCGATGCTGCCCACAGCCTTGATGTGATTATCCTTGATCAGCACGCCGTCATACAAACCGAACCGATGGTTCGTCCCGCCACCCATACGAACAGCATACTTTTCAAGCTGTCTTAATCCGGGAAGCGTTTTTCTTGTGTCCAGCGCCTGCGCCTTGAGCCCTTTGAGCTGCTCGACATATTTTGACGTTAAGGTTGCAATGCCTGACATGTGCTGAAGGAGATTCAAGGCAACGCGCTCTCCAGCAAGAAGAACTCGTGTGCTGCCTGACACCCGCGCAATGACTTTCCCCGATTTTATTCTATCGCCATCCTGCGCAAATCGCGTGAGCTGAATAGCGGCATCGAGATAATGAAAAACTTCAAGACTCACATCAAGCCCGGCGAGAACAAGGTCCTGCTTTGCCAGCATCTCCGCCATGGATGTGGCCCCAGCAGGAACCGTCGCCTCGGAAGTCACGTCACCAGGGCCGATATCCTCGGAAAGAGCCTGTTCTATCATTTTTCTAACATAAAGTTCCATAACAGTATCACTTTATAATTGAAGCTATACCGAACCAAATCAACATAATACCAGGCATCCATTTAACTGGTTTTGTTAAAAACGGAGGTAAAGAGATAAGGTTGGTTAATATCCCTTCCTTCACTTTTAGGAGCCTATCTCCAGCTATAATCACGGCTACGCCCAGAAGCCGCAGTATAATTCTAAAAGGGACCCGTATGTTATGCTCTGGTTAAATTATCCCAGCATCTGCAAGCTCTGCTCAAGCTTATCCCGCTTTGCTTTAAACTCTTCAAGCTTCGTCGTGTCCTTCTCTACTACCGCCTTCGGCGCCTTGTCAACGAAATCCTTGTTCGAAAGCTTTTTAGAGAACACATCGATATCCTTGGATATCTTCGCAATCTCTTTCTGAAGCCGGTCGCGTTCCTGCGTGAGGTCAAGAAGGCCTTCCAGCGGCACATACACCTCGGCCCCTTTGATCACGCCGGTTGCGGCTGATTTTGGTTTCTTCTCTTCCACGCCGATCCGAAGCTCTTTGAGGCGTGAAAGGGTCATTACATAGCTGGCGCTCTTCTCAAGATGCTCGCCAAGCTCTTCGGTCTCTACTTTAACGATTCGCATTGATCTGCATGGACGGCGCGATGTTCATCTCGCCGCGGATGTTCCGTGATGGCAAGGATCAGATCCATCACCATCTGCATATCCTGCTCGATCTCGGCGTTGATCAGCTTTTCATCCGCAACAGGATAGGTTGATACCATGATTGATTCGCCCTTGCCTCTGGCCCCCGGCCCCTGAGCTCTTACCTTCTCCGGGAGCGTCTGCCAGATCTCCTCAGTGATGAACGGCATGATCGGATGTAGTAGCCTGAGCGAGGTTTCGAGCACATGGGCAAGCACGGTCTGCGCTGCGCTTCGTGATGCCGATGCCCTTTTCCTCGATTCAATGCGGGCTTGGATAATTCGAGATACCAGTCGCAGTACTCATGCCAGATGAACTGATACAGCACTGGAGGCCACGTCATTGAACCGGTAGTCCGCGAGCGCATGCCTGGACGTCTTTGCTCACCGTGTTCAGGCGCGAGAGGATCCAGCGGTCGGCAAGCGACGTAGTCCTTGGTCAACAGCTCCGCGTTCGGTACAAAATCCTGCTCAAGATTCATGAGCACAAACCGGCTTGCGTTCCAGATCTTGTTCGCGAAGTTCCGGTAGCCTTCGATGCGCTCCGGGGACATCTTGATGTCCCTGCCCTGGGCGGCAAAGGCCGTGAGCGTGAACCGGAATGCGTCGGTGCCGTACTGGTCGATCATCACGAGCGGGTCGATGACGTTGCCCTTGGACTTGCTCATCTTCTGTCCTTCGGCGTCGCGCACGAGCGCATGGATGTACACGTGCCGGAACGGGACCTCTTTCATGAAGTGGAGACCCATCATGATCATTCGCGCGACCCAGAAGAAGATGATGTCGAAGCTTGTGATGAGCACCGACGTGGGATAGTAGGTCGCAAGCTCCTTGGTCTTGTCGGGCCAGCCAAGCGTGGAAAAAGGCCAGAGCGCCGATGAGAACCATGTATCGAGCACATCGGGATCTTGAATAAGCTCAGTAGATCCGCAATGCGGACATTCCCGAGGTTCATCTCTCTGAACAATAGGTTTAGCATTTATCGCAACCGTCGTAGTGTTCTCATCACTCGAAGGGATGGCGCCGTCCTCTCCAACAGCACCAACTCCAATCGAAGTCTCACGTGTGCCATTGTCACATTTTTCACAATACCAGGCAGGAATGCGATGGCCCCACCAGATCTGGCGCGAAATGCACCAGTCCTTGATGTTCCGCATCCAGTCGAAGTAGGTGTTCTCCCAACCCTTGGGATAAAATTGCACCTTGCCGTCTTCGACGACCTTGATCGCTGGTTCGGCAAGTGGCCCGGTCTTGACAAACCACTGGGGCGAAAGATAGGGTTCTACTACAGTCTTGCAACGGTAGCATTTTCCAATGGAATGGCGTGATCTTCTGTCTTGACCAAGAAGCCTTGTTCCTTAAGCATTTCGACAACTATACCGCGAGCTTTTTTTGCAGGTTTCCATGCTATTTGCTTTTGCACATCGGGATAGACATCAGGAATATCTGGAAGAATCTCAGCCTTGTTCATTCAGAATACTTGATTAGGGGTAACGGAGGTATCTGTCGCTGACCTGCCTCGTAATCGTTGAAGTCATGAGCCGGCGTGACCTTCACTGCACCTGTGCCGAACTCGAGATCAACGAGAACGGAGTCGCCGATGATCGGGATCCTGCGTGCGGTGAGCGGCAGATCGACGGTCTTGCCGATGAGGTCCTTATAGCGGGGATCGAGCGGGTGCACGGCAACGGCGGTGTCGCCGAGCATGGTCTCTGGCCGCGTCGTGGCAACGGTTAGACGGATGTTGTGATCGTGGCTCAAGGGGATAGGCTATGTGGTAGAGTTTGCCCTTCTCGTCCTCGTGCTCTACCTCGATGTCCGAGAGCGCGGTGTGACAGCGGGGACACCAGTTAATAAGCCTCTCACCACGGTAGATGAGCCCCTCTTCGTAAAGCGTGACGAAGACCTCGCGCACGGCGCGTGAAAGCCCCTCGTCCATGGTGAAACGCTCCCGTTGCCAGTCGCACGACGCACCAAGCCGTTTAAGCTGGCTGATGATCCGGCCGCCGTACTCCTTCTTCCACTCCCAGACTTTCTCGATGAACTTTTCCCGACCGAGGGCATGCCGGTCGATATGCTCCTTGGCAAGCTGCCGCTCTACCACGTTCTGCGTGGCGATGCCTGCGTGGTCCGTGCCCGGCACCCAGAGCGTGTTCCTGCCGGACATGCGCATCCAGCGCACGAGGATGTCCTGGAGCGTGGAGTTCAGCGCATGGCCGATATGGAGGGAACCGGTCACATTCGGCGGTGGGATCACGATCGAAAAAGGCTCTCCGCCGGCATTCTCATCGGCGTGAAAATATCCCTTCTCGAGCCAGAATGCGTACCACCGCTCTTCTACCGATTTCGGTTCATAGGATTTGGGCAATTCTTTTCCTGACATCGAGTACGCTCTCCTTTAACGCTGCACCGCCATCCAAATAAAAGAGGGGAGCAAGTCCCCTCGTCGTTCTGTTCAGCACTCTGCACTCCTACCAAGAGGCTCTAGGTCTCCGCCTTCAAACGCTCAATCTCCTGTTTTATCAGCTGCTCAGCCAGCTCCGGGATCACTTCCCATGCCACCTTCTCAATAACTTCTCTCGCCATCTCTCTTGCGATCTTGGAAACTGCCTCTTCGATCCCTCTCCTAACCGTTTCCTCGGACACCTTCGGCGGCTGAGGAGGTGGCAGCATTTCAATGGCCTCTTTCGCCAGCTCCGTGATGGCCGCTTCCGCCATGCTACGGAGCTCGCTCTCGGGAAGCGTCGGCACTTGCACTGGCGGAAGCTTTGCGAACATATCTTTCGCCATCTTGGCAATGGTCTCTTCCGCCATCCTGCGGACCATCTCCTCGGATATCTGCGGCATTGGCATCGACGGAGTGACGACCTCCGGTTCCTTATGCCGCGCGTCAGCCGGGCGCGTCGTCGACCGGGGCGGTTCTGCAGCGGGCTGCAGGGGCTTCGGCGAAGGCGCAAAGTCCTCCAGAGTTTGCGTAGCCATATCAAGTGATTCAAACGTGATGATTTCGGGCTGCGATTCTTCTTTCTTGTCGGTCAGGCCCAAACCGGCCCGCATCTCTTCCACCGCCTTCTCCCCACGAGGCAGTGTCTGCTCAAGATCGCTGGCAAGCGGCTCTTCCACCTCCACGACAGGCTCGACCTCGAATACGCCCTCATCTTCTCCGGGAGGCGTCGGCGTAGAAGCATGCTTCAGTTCAGCCTGCGTCGGCGCTTCATGAATAATATCGAAGATGTCTGTGGGCGGCTGGGGCTGCTTGGGCTTGGACGCTGCTTTGGGCACCGAAGGGGGGACCACCGGTGCGGCAGGACGGGTTGACACCAATGGCGACTTTGGTGGCGTGGGGGCTGCTGCCGGCCGCGGCGTAACGGGAGCAGGTTCGGTAATCCGCGCCGCAGCAAGCGCCTTCTTTACCTTACCGATGAGCTCTTGTGATTCGAAGGGCTTTGCGATATGGTCGATAATGCCCGATTCCCGACCCTTGGCATCGTTATACACATCGTCCCTGCTCATCATGAGGATCACGGGGGTCTGTGCGAGCGCGGGAACCTGTTTGATCCTGGCGGCGAAATTATAGCCATCGATGCGCGGCAGGTCGACATCCGCCAGCACCACGTCAGGAACCACTCGCGACGCTTCGGAGAGCGCGTTCTCGCCGTCGCTCACGCAAACGACCTCGTATTCTTTACCTGAGAACAGCATCTCCACGACCTTCTGGATGGTGATGCTCTTGTCCGCTAATAAAAGTTTAACTGACATGGAGCAGCCTTTCATAATCGAGGATCATGATTGTCTGGCCAACTTTGTATATATATCCCTTTACAAATGTTGGGTCAATGTCCTGTGTCCTGTTCGGAGCCGGATGCGACGTCGGATCCTCCAGTTTCGTAAACCGACGACGCTGTCCACAACGATGCCGAAGGGACTTTATTCTTCTCGAGCAGAATAGGGATGGCATCGCTCTCGCCTGCACTTGATAATATCAGAAAAGTGGTACGTTCGTCCATATATTCGTGTGATTATGCGCGACTTGCGAGAGCGGTCCCGCTCAGAATTCTTTTTAGCACCCCGAGCATTTCCTGTTCTTCAAACGGCTTAACAAGGTAGTCCTGCGCGCCCATATTGATCGCCTTCTGTCGATGCTTCTCTCCCGCCCTCGACGTCAGCACTATAACGGGGATGTTCATGAGCTCAGGCTTCCGCTTCATTTCGGAAATCAGGTCATAGCCGTGCATGATCGGCATTTCCAGGTCGGTGATCACTGCATCAAACTTTGTCTTGCCCAAAATGTTGAGCGCCTCCATGCCGTCCGGGGCCACTTCAACTTCATATCCTGTCCGGTCGAGGAACCGCTGCACGTACTTCCGGATGCTGATCGAGTCGTCAACGACCAAGACCTTCGGTTTCCGCCTTACCGCTTCGGGAGCCGCCACTTTCGTTGCCGCAACATAGCTAGCCTTCATCGTCACTGTCTCTTCACCGAACAGCGATGAGATGTTGAGAATGAGACGGACGTTGCCTTCGCCCGAGATCGTTGCGCCGGAGAACATTTTAACTCCCTTCAGGTATTCGCCGAGTGACTTCACCACGATCTCTTCCCGGCCGATGATATCCTCCACCATGAGCGCGATGCGTTTTTCCGCCGTGCCCAAGATAAGGGTCGGATGGCGGTAGGTCTCCTCTTTCTTCGGGAACTTGCCCGCGCCCAGGATATCGTTCAGCCTGATGAGCCTGATGAGCGTTCCGCGGAGGTTCACCATCTCTTCGCCGGCGGCCCGCTGGATTTCCTTGAATGAGATACCGCGTCGTCTCTTCCACAAGGTTCATGGGAACGGCCAGCTCCTGCTCCTTAAGCTTGACGATCAGCGCCTGTGCGATGGCGAGCGTAAGCGGGAGTCTGATGACGAAGCGCGTACCAACGCCTTTTTCGGTCTTGATCTCGATCCTGCCGTTGATCTTGGCCAGATGGGTAGAGACCACGTCCATACCCACGCCCCTGCCGGATATCTTGCCCACGGACTGCGCCGTGGAGAACCCGGGTCGAAAGATCAGATTGATGGCTTCGATATCGGTTAAGCTTAGTGCCTCAGCAGAGCTCATGAATCCCTTGTCCACTGCGGTCTTCCTGAGGGTCGCAGGGTCCATGCCGCGGCCGTCGTCCTCGATCTCGAGGATGATGCTGTTCCCTTCGTGGCGGGCCTTCAGAATGAGCGCCCCTGTCGGGTCTTTCCCGAGTTCCCGCCGCTCTTCCGCCGCCTCGATGCCGTGGGAGATGGCGTTCCTGATCATGTGCATGAGCGGGTCGGAGATGATCTCGAAGATCGTCTTGTCGATCTTGGTCTCGCCGCCCGACACCACCATGTTGAGCTGCTTTTTCTCCTTCTGGGCAAGGTCGCGTACCGGCCGCTGGAACATCTGGTAGAGCCTGTCCATCTCGACCATGCGGGCCATGGTGATCTCGTCCTGGAGGTTCGTCGTGATGGTGGAGATCTTGACCGTATCGAGCTCGAAGGAGTCAAAGAACCCGGCAAGCTCGGTCATGATCTCGTTCGTGTCGTTCGTGATCTCCGTTAGTTTGCGCGACAGGAGATTGAAGTCGTCGTACCGATCGAACTCGAGCTCAAAGAAGTCGTTGGCCTGCTCCACAACCTGCGAGGCTGGCATGCCGTAGTTGAGGGTATACTCGTACTTTTCCTCGAATTTCTTGATCTCGTGGAGCAGTCGGCTCTGACTGAAGGCAAGTTCTTCCCGGAGCGTTTTGATGAACTCTACCTGGCGGGCGAGCCGGTTTCTGTTCACGACCATCTCCCCGACGAGGTTCATGAGGTTATCGAGCCGTTCGATATTGACTCGGATGAACTGCTTTTCCAGTTCAGGCGCGTCCGCGGCCCGGCGGCCGACGCCACGCTTTTCTAGGACCCCGGTTTTCTTTGACTCTTCGATCTCCCGCTTGAGCGTGCCACCAGCACCAGCAGGCGGCGCCTCCGGTGCGGTTTGCTCTGGCTGCTCCTGCACTGTGGCAGCTGCCGGCGCAGAAGAGGTAACCGAATCCACAGGTCGCTCGGCAGGCCCAGGCTCCTCTTGCAGTTGCAGCGGCTCCACATCGAACACCTGTTCTTCTGCGTCGAAGGTCTGTTCCCGCGCCATGTCCATTTCCTCTTGCTGCGTCGCGTTGGAGGACGTCGCAGGCTGCGAGGGCTCCACCATATGCACTGCTGACACGCCAGCGGATGGTCCCGCAACGAATTGCCCCTCGGGGGCGGAACGCACTTTTTCTATAACATCTTTGTACGCTTGGACAATGCTGTCTATCACGAGCGGGTCTTCGGGCCTATTTGCCGCCACGCTGTCGACCATGAGCTTGATGGCATCGACGCTGTCGAACAGAAAATTCAGGGTCTCTTTCAGGATAGGAATGGCGCCGGAGCGGAACTGGCCGAGCATGTCTTCGGCCTTGTGCGCCACATCGCTGATTCCCTGGAAACCCATCATGGCAGCAGAGCCCTTCAGCGTGTGCGCGGCACGAAACAGCTCATCGATCAGGGCGCTATCGGTCGGGTCCTTCTCAAGGGACAAAAGTCCCTTGTTGAGGTTCTGGATGTGTTCGCCAGCCTCCACGAGGAAGAACTCAATGATGCTTGATTTGTCGAACGGAGCAGCCATACGGTCTATTCAATGAAGCCGAGCTTGATCTCCTCGTCACTCGTGGTCACTTGCTCTGCGATGGGCGGAAATCTTTCGAGGGTGGGTTGCGCTACCTCGCTCGGCCGAACGCCCATCTCCTTGCCGAGTTTGAATCTGCCGATGGCGTCGGTGAGCCGTTTGGAAAGTTCCGCCAGTCTTGCCGATGGTCGTCACGGTATCCTGGACGCCGTGGGTGGTCTCCTGGGTCAGTTTGAGAATGCTGTCCATGGAGCTCACCACGCTCTCGGTCGACTTTCACCTGGTCGCCCGCCGCCCTTGTAATGTCCGTCACGAGACTAGCGGTCTGTTTGACGATCTGTTCGATCTCGCGGAGCGCGGCGCCGGCCTGGTCGGCCAGCTTGGTGCCTTCTTCCACCTCGCGGGTTCCTTCTTCCATGACGGTCACGGCCTCGCTCGTTTCAACCTGGATGCCCTTGATGAGGCCGGTGATGTCCTTCGTTGCGCGGGCGGCGCGCTCTGCGAGTTTCCGCACTTCGTCGGCAACCACGGCAAAACCCTTGCCCTGCTCGCCGGCTCGGGCAGCCTCGATTGCGGCGTTCAGCGCAAGCAGGTTCGTCTGGGTTGCGATTTCGTTGATCACTTCGATGATGGCGCCGATCTCGAGAGAGCGTTCGCCGAGACCTTTGATCTTTTTCCCGGTGGACTGCACCGTGGCCCGGATGCGCTGCATACCCTTGATGGTTTCTGCCACGGACGCGCCGCCCTTGACCGCCGCCTGCGTTGCCTTAAGCGAGGTCTGGGTGGCTGCTTCGGCGTTCTCGGCCATGCGCTGCGTGGTATGGGACATGGCGTTCACCGCATCCGATGCAGTCCGAATCTGTGCTGCCTGCTGCTCGGCACCCTGCCGCATTCGCTCGGACGAGTGGAGAATTTCCGACGTCGAGCGCTGGATTTCTGACGCCACATTGCTCGCCTGTGTCACAAGGGTGGTAAGACCGGTGATCATGAGGTTGAATGCGTCGGCCACTGAACCGAGAGCGTCGGCGGTCACTTCTGCCTTTACGGTAAGGTCTCCTTCCGCTGCCGTGCTCACGACCGAGAGTAGGTCCATGACCTGATGCTGCATCTTGTCTCGGTCGGACTCGGTCTGGATCAGGCCCTGAAGCCTGTCGATCGTGCTGTTGAGCGTGTCTCCCAGCTGACCAAGCTCGTCACCGGTGGTCACGTTCGCCTTCTTCGAAAGATCGCCGCGGCCCAGTGCTTCAGCGACACGCATGAGGTCCCGCACCGGAGCGATGGTGACGGCGGAAAGCACCAAGGTGACGACAGAAAGAATGCCGAGCGAGACAAAGCCCACGGCCATGATGAATATGAGGAGATTTCTGATGTTATCCTTGATCTTGGACATGTTCAGTCCCACATGCACCGAGCCGAGTGTTCCGCCAGCGATGGGCGATGCGACATCGATAACCTCGACAACACCGCCTTTGAGCTTCACGACTGCGGCCTCTTCCCGCGGCGTCCCGGGCTGTAAAGTATTGATGCTCTGGAGGATGGGAGGGACTTGATTCCCTTCGAAGGAGGATGAGATCACGTGACCTCTGCCATCCTTGATGAAGCAGTACGCGACGTCGGACTGGATGATGGCCTCGCCCTGGATAAACTGGAGTGCGTTGAGGTCTTCGACTTGCACCGGTTCAGCCGCTTTAACGCTCAAACCGTCGGCCAGGATACGCGTCTTGCTGATTGCCTCATCGCGGAGTGTGTTCTGGATCTGGACATAGATGAAGGCAAGGATACCGGTCCCGAAAATTACGGACATGCCCATAATCATGAGCACGATCTTGGTCCTGAAGCTCAATCGATAAAATGGGTTTCTGATCTTCATAAGATTCTGCTCCTTCGTTCCACAGGTAGTGCCGTCAGTAGCGCAGAGGCGTCCTTCGCCACGGCTCACGCAGATCAAGTCAATTTGATCTCTTCAACAATCTGCACGATATCCAGGAGCACCGCATCACCGGACTCCCGCTGGACGGTACCTTTGAGAAAACGGCTGCGGTCCTTGCCGGCCTGTGTCCCTGTATCGGAGGGAAGGTCAAGGATCCTGCTCTCAGGCACGGCGACCACTTCATATACATTATCAACGATGATGCCAACATAGAGAGATCCGCGCTTTATGATCGCGATCTGGCCGGGTGTCCCCTGAAGTGGTAACTCAAGCGCTGGTCGTATATCGACGATCGGAACAATGTTGCCTCGCAGGTTGATTACTCCGAGGACGTGATGAGGTGTGGTTGGGACGGGAAATATTTTCTGGAGAACGATGATCTCGGTCAGCATTTCGACCGGAATGGCATAGAGGTCTTCGCCGATACTGAAGAGGCAAATCCGTAATTCCTCCTCCGGAATCACATCAACCACATCGGCGGTGACGTCATTGTCAAGTTCGGCCAAACGGGCACACCTCCAGGGATCAGATATATTTTTTTACGGCCTTAAGCAGGTCTTCGGGCTTGAACGGCTTGGTTAAATACTCATCGGCTCCCTGTTTCATCCCCCAGAACTTGTCGCTCTCCTGATCTTTCGACGTGACCATGATGATCGGAATGTTCTTGAACTGGTCATTGCTCTTGATGTCCCTGCAGACCTGGAAACCATTTTTTTTGGGCATAATAACATCAAGGATGATCAGGTCGATTTTTTCGGACTTTACCTTCTCTTCCGCCGCTTCACCGTCCATGACTGTTACGAGCGTATGGCCCGTCGGCTGGAGAGCTGCCTGGAAAATCTGGAGCTCCGCCAGGCTGTCGTCCGCTATGAGTATTTTGGCCATTGTTTTCTCCTTTTTTCACAACGAGGGGAATAGTCGAAAATTAACATATTTCTTTTGTACTGTCAAGTTTTCCTTTTATTTCGTTGGTTTTGCCCGCTTGGCGCTGCTTGTTAACGCTTCCTCCGAATCAGGTTTACCGAAAGCAGGATGAACATGCTCTTTGCCACCTCGAAGTCGCTCAGAGAGGAGTCATCGATAATAGTCCTGGACCGTTCGTTTGCCATCGATGAGCGAGAAGACCTTCAGGTCAGTATCGCTCATGCCACGCGTCGTGAGTTCATCGGCATTCCCGATCATGGGTTCGAACACAATGGTAAAGTTCGGGATCTTCTGCTGAATGAGCGTCCATTCGTCGGCGCGCCGTGCGCCTTCGAGGAGGAGGTCGTCCACCTTGAGCTGCATCGGCGTGGCGAATACCGGCGGGGGGGCCTTTTCAAAAAAGAAAGTCCCCGTCATTCCAGGCCATGACCTTATACACTGTTGACTCCGTGTGGCGCTTGAGGCAGTCTGCGAAGGTCTTGAGATCTAGCATTTTTTCCTGGGCCAGGATCCGGTCGATCGGCTGGCTGGTCATCTCGGCAATGCGAAGAACATGCCGGATGCCGTCATCCGTTATCCTGCAGGACCTTCTAAGCAATCCTTCCAGGCCGGTTTTGCTTCCGCCGGAGTTCGACGATGCAAACACAATCATCCCGTCCTTGAAGTAGATCTCGGCGTCTTCGTCGCTCCGGGAGATTGCCAGCCTGCCCGTCTGGCGCTGGAGCCCGAGCATCTGTAGCACCTCAACGATCCTGAAGCTCGCCAGATTTCCCTGAATGCCGACGCTCTCGATAGCATGCGTTTTCCCCAGCTCTTTGCTGGATCATATCAGGCACAGTCTTTTTGATGAATTCGTCCAGCACTTTCTCGACTATGGTCCGGACCATGGTCTCAAGCCCGGTTGGCGCAGATGGCGGACCCGACTCTATAGACGGCGAGACGGCTGGCTTGATTTCTCGTGCAGGTTCAGCTGGCGGTTGGGGTGTGGACGGCGGTTCCTGCTTATTATCGATGACTTCACGGATCTTGGCGAGCAGTTCTTCTGGCTGAAACGGCTTGGTAAAATATTCCGTAATCCCGAGTACATCAACGAACTTGCTGCCGACCTTGTCGCCCTTGGAAGTTACGAGGATGATCGGGGTGTCCTTGAACTCGGGGTCTTCCTTCAGCGTCTTGCAGACCTGGAACCCGTTCATCTTGGGCATCACGAAGTCCACGAGGATCACCGAAGGGCGTTCGGCCCGCGCCTTTGCAATGCCCTCCTCGCCGTCGGACGCGAGAACGACCTTGTACCCTTGCGAGGACAGGATCATCTCGATTAGCCTCTGTACAGTCGGACTATCGTCAATATCTAGTATCTTTTCGCCTGCCACCTGATCTCCCCATGCGTTAAGGTCCGTTAAATTCCTTTAAATATTAGCATGTTGCAAAAGGCTTTGTCAACAGATGATCCTGTCAGAAAAAAACAAAAATTGTTGATCCGCCATCAGTCCTGTCCCAGAGCAGAAACGCCAAAGTTACAATCGCACCGCTATCCTATCGATGAATTCCTCTGTGCCTGCGTAGTTCGTGGGTTTCGGTTCCGCAATTGCGGCAAGATCCTTGGTCATGATCCCGTCCTCAATGGTCTTGACCACGATGGACTCGAGCCTGCGCGCGAACTCGACCACCGCCGGCGTTCCGTCGATCTCGCCACGCCGTCCGAGCGCACCGGTCCATGCGAAGATTGAGGCCACCGAGTTTGTCGATGTCGGATTTCCTTTAAGGTGCTCATAGTAATGGCGCATAACGGTGCCGTGCGCGGCCTCGTACAAGAACTCCCCTTCCGGCGAGACGAGGACCGAGGTCATGAGCCCCAGGCTCCCGAATCCGGATGCCACCATATCGCTCATCACATCACCGTCGTAGTTCATGCACGCCCAGAGCATGCCGCCCTCGGCTTTCATGATCTGTGCCACAGCATCGTCAATCAGCATATAGCGGTACTTGATGCCTTTTTTCTCGAAATCTGCCTTTCGCGCTGATGCTTCCTGATCAAAGACTTCTTTAAAAAAGGCGTGATAAGTTTTGGATATGGTATCCTTGGCGCCGAACCAAAGGTCGGACTTGTCTTCAACCGCGTAATTTATGCAGGCTTTGGCGAAGCTCCGGATGGATTTCTCTGTGTTGTGCATGCCCATGATCACGCCGGGTCCTTTGAATTCATGGACAAGGAGAGATGCTTTCTCGCCTCCGCCCACGGGCAAGAACACCAGCTCTGCCTTGCCAGCTACCGAAACCTTATATTCTACGGACTTGTATATGTCGCCATAAGCGTGTCTGCCAATGCTGATCGGTTTCTTCCAGCTCCGCACCGCCGGAGGGATGTTCTTCACGATGATTGGCTTGCGGAAGACCGTGCCGTCAAGAATCGAACGGATAGTCCCATTCGGACTTTTCCACTGTTGTTTGAGGCCATATTCTTTCACGCGTGCCGCGTTCGGCGTGATCGTTGCGCACTTCACGCCCACGCCGACTTCCTTGACGGCATTCGCGGCATCGACCGTTACCTGATCATCGGTCTCGTCGCGGTGCTTGATGCCGAGGTCATAGTATTTGAGGTCCATCGTGAGATGAGGCAAGAGCAGTTTTTCTTTGATCATCTTCCAGATGATCCGCGTCATCTCGTCGCCGTCCATCTCAACGACGGGTTTCTTTACGACAATCGCCACAGCATTCTCTCCTTCCTGCAATCATATAATCTTATTTGCAAGAGCGGTCCATGCTTGTTACAAGGAACGGCACCAGGGGTCTCTGTACGTGTGGAGCATGCAGATTCTTCACTCTTGTAAAATAGCGTACAAGCTGATTTAGTTGTTACAATTTCTGAACGCCGAATGGAAGGGATTGTAATGTGAGGCGGGCGAATTGTCAACAAAACATTCTTAATGCAGAGTAGGCCTTTGCTCGAAATCTGATCCCGTTGAAAGTTCTATCGGATCTTTAAAAACACCACGAATGCACCGCTCCCGCCCTTGTCGCGCGGGGCGGGTGCGAATTCCGCGACCATTCCTCTTCCTTCTTCCCGCAACCACGCTGCGACGGCCCCTTGCAGTATGGGACCTACAGCAGAATTGATCCCTTTGCCGGTGATGACAAGGACCGCCCGCTGCCCCTTGCTGTATGCTCCCGCGATAAACTCTTCGAGGCGTTTAAGTGCCTCGTCTTTCACATATCCGTGGAGGTCGAGCTCGTCCGACAGGGCGATCGTTCCCCGCTTCAGCTGCCGTATCCGGCTGCTTGCAGACCGGCGCCCAGGTTCATCTCCATCGGCCTTCGGCAATTCATCGCGGAATGTCGTGCCAATCCTCCGTATGGCTCGAAGAAAAAGCTGCTGTTCGTCCCGGTCTCCAGCCTGAGTTTTTTCGGCGGCTATTCCATTTATCGCCTTCGGCTGAATCTCGGACAAAGGGTCGATCACTCGCGCCCCGTGAACCGCACTTAGAAACAGGGCGGCTTCGTCGTCGACCTTTTCTTTTCTCAAAGGCGTTGTAATCTTCTTCCCTTGGTCGGAACCGGCTGCGGGTTGAAAGCTTTTGAGGGACTTGAAAGGATTGTTGTCGAAGTTGAGGGGGCCTCGTTTCTGAGTTTTCTTTTTTTTCATAGGTAAATATAAATGGATCCGGCATCAGCCTTTATCAGCTTACGCACCTTATTGAGAATATACTCCAGAAGTACGTAGATATCCTTCACCTCAGTAATTTCGACGCCGTGCTCCATAATTTTGTGAGTTTATTTTTTTCGCTCACCTTGAGCAATATTACCCGCGTCATCGGGTTTTGTCAATCTGCGAAACCGAAGCCGCATCACGGGAGGATGATTCTCTTCATGGCTTCGTTCTATTTTACTAATTGACTCCTTCATGCTTTTTTGATATAGTACCATATTAATTTGCAAATGGGCCGTCTCATGTAGGCGGTACCTGCAGGACCCTCCATACTGCGTTAAGAGGTTGTTGGAATGGACAATAGACTGTTAGCGATCAAGAAAAAGCTCGAGAAGCAGAAGGAAGAACTTCTTTCCGAAGCAGAACACACGCTGAACGACAAGCTCAGCAAGGAAAAGGAAAGCTTCCCCGATCCCACGGACCAGGCTGTGGCGGAGCTGGACAACAATTTCCTCCTCAGGCTGCGTGGACGGGAGCGGAAGCTACTCAAAAAGATAGAAGAAGCGATCTCGCGGATCGACAGCGGTACCTACGGAATATGCGAGTCATGCGGAGAAAAGATCAGCATCAAACGGCTGGAGGCCAGGCCCGTGACTGCGCTCTGCATCGATTGTAAAACACGGCAGGAAGAAGAAGAGAAGATCCATGCAGGTTAACCGAATCCGAAGCTGATGTTTCCATGCACATCAACGTATGTATTTTTTTACCAAGTGCCATGTCATCTGACACCTTGCTCTTGCTGCTTCCTCTTGATCAATAATCATATAATGCATTAAATGGCTTTTCAATTCCGCAGGAACTCGATACCAGCCCGGCAGGTGTTATCGTCAACACTGACCTTTTCTTTCCACTTCACAATGCCTGTCTTTTCCCCCGCCTCATCGTTGAATATGACCACCCAGGAGTGCTCTAAAGGATAATCGGTCCGAATGCACATTCCTGCATCGCTGATATCGTGGATCACGGCATTCAGAACCGATTGACCCTTTGCCTCTTTTAACCGGAAACGATAATTGCCGGCTTCCGTGAACGGCTTTCTTTCGAACCGTCTCCTTTCCGGCCTCAATCTCTTCCTTTCTTTGTCATTTTCATAGACTTCCGCGGCAGTTGCAGGGTCAACTTTATTTAAACATTCAGGGCATATTCCATGGGTGAACGAAGCGTCGGAATGCTCTTGAACATAGGTCTCCACTTTTTGCCAATACCCCTTGTCATTGCGTATCTTTTTACACCAGGCACACATAGGAAGCAAGCCATGCAACATCTTAGCCTTGTCGAGTGCCTGTTGCAGGTCACGAACCAGTCTTTCTCGTTCCTGTTCAGCCAGCTTGCGCCTGCTGATGTTCTCAACCATCCCTAAGGCATAGAGCACCTTGCCCTCTTGCCCCCGGATTGCAGTGACCGTAAGATTGACCCAGAGCAGATCCCCGTTCTTTTTTACGTACCGCTTCTCTAATCGAAACAGTGGGACTTCACCATGCAGGAGCTGTTTTGATAGACCCGCACTTTTTCCCATATCTTCCGCGTGGGTAATTTCTCCGATGCTGCGTCCCCTCAGTTCAGCTTCGGTGTATCCCAACATTTCGCAGACTGCTCTGTTGACTTTAAGGATCTTAAAGTCCGGGTCAGCGATGAGCATGCCAAGAGGCCCGTCTTCAAAAATTCTGCGGAACCGTTCCTCGCTTTCACGCAGTTTCTCTTCCATCTTCTTGCGCTGGGTTATGTCTCGCACGGCCTCGATGCCTGCTACGACCTTCCCTGTTGAATCTCTTAAGGGCGACGCTATAATTTCATAGTGCAGGATTCCCTCATCAGTTATCCTGTCTTGTTCTTTTTTGTGGATCCCTCCGTCCTTGAAAGACATAGCGAGATGACAGCCTTCACATACTTCGTCCTCACACTGATACGCCTTGTAACAATACTCTCCTATGTGATCCCCTACCATATCCTTGGCAAGCTGGTTTTGATATAATACTCTATAATTGGTGTCTTGAATGCTGATCCCGTCGCCTACGGCTGCAATGACTGCTTCTGTCTTTACTTTTTCATCCTCTGCACGTTTTATTGCTTCCTGCAGCAATTCCTCGGCCTTGATACGTTTGGTAACATCCCGCGAATTAACCACAATGCCCGCAACCATGGCATTCTGAAGTTGATTGCTCCCCGTGGCCTCGAGCACACGCCATGAGCCGTCCTTATGCCGGAATCTGAATTGGGTCGAGAGCAGGACATCCGGGTTCCGGATGACCTCGGCGAATGCGTCCCTTACTTTTTGCACGTCGTCAGGGTGCACCAGCTCGAAAGCATTCCTGCCAATTAACGCATCCGGTGCGTATCCGAGCACGCGTTTAAGGGAAGGACTTTCATAGGATATGATGCCGTCTTCCTTGAGGATGGTGATGATGTCGGAGGAATTCTGAATTAAGGAATAAAATAAACGTTCGCGCTCATGCATACGTGGTTCCCGGGTTTAGTCGAAATGTTCTCTTCCCTTTCTGAGTAAAATGAAAGACGTAAGGATATATTGTACCCTGCTAAACGCAGAAATACCGTGATCCCGATTTTTAAAAAATCCGTGAAAACTCGAATAAAATATTTTTGGGTAGAATAAGTGGGGGCAGCAGGCAGTTACTTCAGTAATATGAACATAGCAGATAATAAACACAAAGTAAAGTATTAATTCAGGTTTATGAGAGTATTGTTTCATACATGGGCAACAACCAGAAGGAAAGAATAACCTCGCCCATTTCGTACCCGAAAAACCCCGAGAGTATATCAGTTCAACCCAATTCCTAACGTGATACGAGAGCACCGCGGAATGCAATCGCTCCGAGGTAAAATCATAGCTTGAGTTCGGTTCTATGCTCATATCCCTTGTTCTCCTTGACTTAATCAAGGCCTTCCTCAGCTTGGTGTATTCCGTGCACGCAGCACACAGACTGTACACCATGTATCCGTCTTCATTTGAGTCATCAATGAAAAAAATTGAGCTCAAAGCGGTGTTGCGGTTTTTTAAAGAATGTTCATTGGCTGGTGACCCGCCCCCAAGTATTGTACCCGTTCGTGAATTAAAGTTTTTGGTTGTGAGGAAGCAAATGAGGCACTCTTGGCATCATTGGTGAAGCATATGGTGAAATTACCAACCCTCTCACATAGTAATCACGATAATTGTCTGAATTTAAATGAAAAACATATTATTTTAATATGGCAAAGTAATTGCTACTAAAGTAGTCACAAAGGATGTCCCTCCTGTCGATGATGAAAAGACCTCTCTTAATACCCTTGAGAAGGTCGCGAATCCTGTTCGCAGCAGGCGCATCAGTTGGTGCCGAACAATCCCTAGACAGCGGGCAAACGAGCGAATACATGAACAGCCACTGTCCAATTCGCATGGTTAAATTCGGGTATTGATTGAGGGATGGTCAATTCTCAAGGAGGCGATATGTATAATGCTCTGATGATCAGCGAAGAGCCGGAAGTCGATACTCTGATGAACTCCACGAGAGAGGACGAACTGCTGGAGAATGGGGAACGGCAAGACGAAGAGATGCTGGAGAAAAAAACCGCGGTGCCGAAGGGTCCCAGCCTCAACTCCATTGCCCTGTACCTGAAGGAAATCAGTAAAACGCCTCGCCTCACATTTGAGGAGGAGCAGGAACTGGGAAAGAGGATCACCGCTGGCGATCAGGAAGCCCGTGCGAAAATGATCGAGGCAAACTTAAAGCTTGTCGTTGCCATCGGAAAGCACTATATCAACAGGGGGCTGCAGTTTGAGGATATTATCGAGGAAGGCAACATCGGCTTGATCAGGGCCGTGGAAAAGTTCCAGTATCAGAAGGGCTTTAAATTCAGCACATATGCCTCATGGTGGATAAGGCAGGCTATTGAACGCGCGATCTTGAACCAGACCAAGATCATACGCCTGCCCGTACACATGGCTGAATGCGTCCGCTTCTATACACGCACCGTCTGGAAGCTGTCTCACGAACTCGGACGAGAGCCGTACGCAGAAGAGATCGCCGTGAAGATGTGCAAGGGCATTGACAAGGTGCGAAGCATCTCGCAGGTGATGCGAGAGACCTTGTCCCTCGATATGCTGATTGGCGATCACCCAGACGACACGCTCAGCGAAGTCCTGGCCGATGAAAACGCTCTTTCTCCCGAGCGACTTTCGGATGACATCAGCCAGCGAAAATGCATCGACACATGGCTCTCCCGCCTGCCAGCCGGGCAACGTAACGTGATCGAGATGCGTTATGGTCTGAACGGAGAGGACCCTATGACCCTTGACCGGATTGGCAAGAAACTTGGTATTACTCGCGAACGGGTCCGGCAGATCGAGAATCAGGCCATAAAGCGGCTCCGGTGCATAATGCGACGATATAACAAAACTGCTATAGAGTGTTATGCATAGGATGGCAAGGATCTCGTCTGAATGATCGAGTGAAAACGATATACCATGAGACCGTTTCTGGAGCTTTGCTTCAACCTAGAAACGTAATAAATAAAAGAGCTTGATTACCCAAGCCCTTTATGGCCATTTGAGGATCATGAGTTGTCTTTGACATCCCAAAAATCCATTTAACAATGTATCAAGAACTATATCCCCTCGGCAATTCGATATACAACCTTTAGTATCTTTAATAAGCTGTGCTTGTTCTTACTATAATTCTATGCCTTATGTCATCGACCTCGTCACTTGTCTTTTGGCACTCCGCAATTAATCATGTACTAGGCACTCGACTTTCAAAATATTTTTTAAATCAAATTCAGCCTAATCATGAAAAATCCTGGTTGAGCAGCCAATATGGTCAGCACGAATGACCAGGAAGCTGATTTCCGCCAAGAACAAATGCTCTCGTGTAAGCATGCGATCCTCCTCTCTGTCTTTTTGCTCTTAGGCGGCTGTAGAAGCAAAACAGGACGAGATTGAATGCTTTACTCTTTACGCGGCTTGCCGATTAAAACAGAACACTTTGAATGGGTAAGGATATTCCTTGAGACACTTCCCATTATTCCTTTCATTCCCCTCAGACCTCTGCAGCCCACAGCTATTAAGTCTGCCTCCATTGTCTCAGCTGTTTTTAGTATTTCTGTCGAGGGGTCTCCTACCTTTGATAGTACAGGGATATTCTTAAATCTTTTGTTTAAATTATCTCGGGCCTGCTCAACAATCTTTTCAGATTCTGTAAATTCTCTTGCCCTGGTACTGGCCACGACCTCCTTGATTCGTTCATCTATCTCCATAACATATCTTTCAGGGATGTCAGAGAAGTTCGACGATACTACAGTCAATATGGTAACTTCTGAGTTGTCAGGAAATGGAATGGAAGATAAGAACTCCCCGGTAGCCCGGGAATAGTCTGAGCCGTCAGTGGCAAAAAGGATTTTCATCTTATCAGATTTTATACGTACTGTCGGTTTCACAACAAGGACCGGCTTAGATGATTTAATCGTAACCAACCTCGTTACGCTCCCGATAAAGACCGACTCAATTCCTTTTATTCCTCTTGCACCCATAACGATAGCATCCATACCCGAAGATTCGGCCGCATCAATGATACATTGCTCAGGTGTACATTGGTTTGGTAAACCTTCTTCAATCTCAACGCTGATGCTTGCTTGAACAGATCTTAGAACAGCCACTGCTGCATCAAGAACACTTGGTGCGATATCTTTTTTTATGGCTTTGAGCGTACTGAAGTGAAATTTCTCATCATACCGAAAAGGGATCGCGTATATTGCATGAAAAACCTTAATAGAGTCGTCCGGGGACCAATTCATACGAGTCAGAAATTCAGCTGCACGCTTTGAGTATTCAGAGCCGTCTGTTGCGAGCAATATTTTCATTTTACCTCCCATGAACGATGTTATGTAAACTCAACATACCGCAGATTATGTTGATGAATGAGCAAAATTCGCGAGAACGATTCAAATATCTTTCATAACAATTGCCAGTTGTGCTATTTAAGATTATAACAGTTTTTAAAGATGAGATTACAGGGAGAAAGCAACACAGCATATTTCATCTGTTAATCTGATGCGCTCATGTTTCTATAAAGATGATTGCTGCATTACGACTTTTCAGGTTAGATGGGTTGAAACGCTTAATATTTGCCCATTGAACTATTCATCCCACACGTCGGCCCTCCAACGCTGACGATAGGGACGTAGGAAAGAGTACAGGCACTTCGTTCTTTAGACAAATGACATTTTGGGGAGGCCCACAATACCCCTTTTCCATTTGTATTGAGGAAGTGGGATCCCTTTGCTGATGCAGCCGAGGAAGGGCTGCTCTCGGCTCACTGGCATTTTTCGTTTTCCTTGCACATTCCCTCTTCGGAAGGTGGGAACATCATCTTGATAGATTTATCATGGAGGCCGAAGTGATCGTTCGTCGAGGCGACGCCACCCTTTTCCGCGGAGCTGGTTGTTTTTTGCGCTTGTAATGCTACTTTATTCGGCTTGTTAGCGGCCTTTATTGCCGTCGCCCGGGAAGTGAGATAGCGTTCAATCTCATCTTTTCCGGTCAGAAAGATCTTTTCATTCTTATTGTTCACGTACAATGTGGGCACATGTTCTATGCCCATACCTTTCAAGAAGACGGAGTATCCCGTAACGAGCACATGGTCCGCCGGTATCTTGCTCTCTTCGAGTTCTTTCATGACCTGCGCGCAGTATTTACAATCTTTGCTGTAAAACAGCACCAGCTGCTCATGGTCAGGAATGGTCACCATGTTTTCAGCCGGTAGAATGAGGTAGAAAAGGCTGAAGACCGCAGCCATGGCTACAAATCCGACGATGACCTCTTGTTCCTTGGAGAGGAGCCTGAGCAGGCCCAAGGTAACCAGAAGTCCAAAGACAATAAGGCAGAAGATACACGGCGTGTATACTCTGAATGCCTGATATCCCGTGAAAAATCCTTCGCATGCCAACGAGACGATGAGAGTGAAATTTATATACTTCTCTGATACCGGCCTGTAGAAATACCTGCTCATGATAGCAAATACGATCAGCAGGGAGAATGTCAAAAGCCCGACAAGCAGAATGGAAATATCCCCAAACCTCGCAGAGTGCGCGACCACCTTGCATCCTACGTTAGCGCAGATACTGCGGCCAAAGGTTTGAAGGATCATTTCCGTCAGGATGAAGATCGCGCCTGCCATACTGACGCCTAGGAATAGTTTGTCGATTATTTTTTGTCTGTCTCGCATTATCATGCCTTGCCTGCCCTCTCTATTTCTGAAATAATTCAGGTAATATTTTACCACCTTTTATCGGAATTCGCGTTAAAATGATTCGTCCTGTGTGCATTCATGATAGCAACTACCTGCTCGCACTTCTCTGTCAGTGGCAAGGATCAGATGGATGTAGGTGCCCGGCGCCGCATCGCGGGGCAGGAAATCTGCAGCGAACAGCTAATCATCCCACCTACACGTCATTGGCTAACTAAAAAAAATTCTTTGATTTTTCGACATATTCCAACAGGGTTCACCCCTGACCTAGAGTTTTAGAAATGATCAAAATAATATACAAAAAAACTTTTTTTTACACAGTACCACCCTGTATAATTGAAAGTTGCCGAAAAAATCTTTGTATACATCTTCTGTTGCTATCTGCGGCACGTAAACATTTTAAATTATCACTTCAGAAGTCCCATAAAATGATAGGCAGTTTGGTGGCCACATAGAGAGTTTTTCCCTAACAGAGGCGAGAGCAAAAGACGGGGATTTAAAAATACATCAAAATTGATTTAGCATCAACTGCTAACCCTTTGATTCCCGTGGTGGACGATTGAGGGTTTGAACCTGCGACCCTGTGGTGTAATGGTAGGAATATATAGGATTTATCATTTATTTTCAGCGCATTGCAGCATACTGTATAGTATAATATATACTAATTAATTCTTTCGAGATAGGAATTATTACTGATAAATGCTAGGCGCTTTTGCTGTTCAACTCATTTCCAGCGGAGGGGAGGAATGGCTACAGAAAAATTGTTTGCCGACTTGATCCAGGGCATCCATGAGGGAAAAAAGACCGGTGCCCTTTACGTGAGCACGGTGGAGGCCAGTGAAGACCTCTTCAGGCTCTACTTCAAGAACGGAGAAATTTATCATATGCGTTACGGTTCAGCCTCTGGAAGCGACTGTCTTGATATCGTCGAGTACTATACGCTCCATAGTGCCACTTTTTTCGAGGGGGTCCGGGCGCCGGAGAGAATCCCTTCAATGAACCTCCCTCCGACCAAGATCATCATCGCTTTGCTGAGGGGGTTTAATAAGAAGGTGAATATCCGGTGAGACGCCGGTCAGCTTACCCGCCGCGTCGGGACAGTAAGTGACGGGTCAGCGGCATCCTTATGCTCCTTTGTGCCATGCAGGAAAGATCGGGACAGCGAAACAAGCCAATCGGAAAACTACTTAGGACTAGCCGTGGCTTTCTCGCGGATCAGTCTGATGCAAAGTTATCGGCACAAATCAGATTTAGGTGGCCGGGAAGATCCCGCCACCCGGTTTCGATTCAGTGAAGCGCGAAAGTGAGCCCAAAAAAACACAACACGGGAGGAATATCATGGCAGAAGGACTTTAGCTCAGGAGGACGTACGGAAAATTGAGGAGTGTAGAGAGAGCACGAAGCGGTGCGATCGCAACCAGAGGATCGGGGTGATCATCGTTATCGTTCTGGCCGTGGCAGTGCCTTGCTATGGAGCAGGTTGGATGAGGTGCGATAAAACACGGGGCAAAATATTACATCGCAAGCGATATCGTATTTAACGGAGGGGTGATCGGCATTTCGTTATTGGCCAATGGGATATGAATATTACTTAACACAGTACTTCTTTTTCTGAATGATATCTCACAGCGCTTAAAGAAGTAGCGGGTAAAAACTGTAATGGCAGCGGGAGCATATCAAATAAGGTCGAGATGCGGATCCTCAGATGGCGCAAACGATTCTCAGGCGGCACGGGGATGCGGATTAACAGATGTTATACGCCGTGTTTTCATCTTCCTGGAGCATACACTTTTTAAACAGGCTATTTTGTATGTTTCATTTGTTCATATAAGGATACCGGAGGTAACACATGGTGCAGGACAAGAGACGGCATAAGAGATTCAGATTGGACATAATGGAAATAAACGGCAAGATGATCTTGGCCGACAGAGTGGAGATCATTGACATTAGCCTTGGCGGAGTCGCCCTGAAAACAGACAGGAGACTGAATGTCGGCAAAGAATATTTGATCAAGCTGAGAGACAAGGGGAAAAGCATCGATGTGAAGGGCATTATCGTCCGTTGCGAATTAAGCAAAATTGAGGAAAGGAGCAGCGGGGAAAGGGTCTCGATATACACGGCCGGTATGATGTTTAAAGATATCTCGCCGGATACGATCGCCGATTTTCTTAATTCAATTGAGCAGGACAAAAAAGATGCGATGCCGGTGATGGTTGACCGGAGGCTCACGGTCAGGTTTTATATCACCACTCCCTGGGAGAAGACCCTGTGCTTTCCTGCGCAGTTCAAGGTGAAAGAGATCAGCCTCAGCGGCATGCTCATCCAAACCGATCAGGCCCTGGAAATAGAAAGCATGATCCCCATGGGGCTGTCCTTAAAGGCTGACAGCCCTGTCAATTTTATCGGAAGAGTTGCTTCCTGCCGAAGGACGGAAGCTGAGGGGCAGGCACACTATGAAATAGGGGTGGAGTTCAAAGATTTGACGGATACGGATAGAACCTCGCTTAAGACATTCATAGACTACCTGGCAGCGACGGAAGTTTAATGCGAAAGGAGAACAAGCAGGCGATCAGGCTGTCGGCAAGAAGGGCCGCACAGGGCAGCCATTTCGCTTCGATTTCTTTGAAGCTCATGAGTTCTTACATTATTTTTTCAGTCTTTTTTGACTGTCATGGTAATAATATGCCTTAATTATATTTTTTATATTTATTTTTACATTTAATTAAAAACTTTTCCTGATTTTTTTTGCATTTGACACTGTGAGTAGCTGACGATAACTATCAAAAGTTGACATTACGCATACTCCATATATGCATAAAATAAGTCAAGCAATTGCCATTCGGAGGAAAGCCCAAAAATGACCCAAAAATTACTTTCTAACCAAAAACTAATCAATCCCTGGCATTTTCTCTGGCTCTCCGTAGTGTTCTCTGAACTGTTCACTGCATCCTTGAATACCATCCAGAGCTTCATCTGGTACGGCAAATTATCACCTAACTTACTTATTATAGGCGCGCTTGATGCGATGTTTGTCCCCTTGATCGTAGCGCCCATTATTATTTATTTTATGAAACATACTTCCGAACTGAAGAAGTTCAATGAGCAACTTCAGCAGGAAATTACTCAGCGCAAGCGCGCAGAGGCAGTTGGCCAAGAGAGCGAGGCTCAGTATCGGGCCCTGTTCGAGGGTTCGCCGGATGCCATCCTTCTCGCTGAGCCGGAAACAGGGATCATTCTTGACGCAAATCCGGCCGCGAGCAGGCTCCTCGCGCGTCCCTCGGCAAAGATCGTCGGCCTCCATCAATCCGAAATCCATCCACCGCAGAAGGAAAAATACTCTCGCGAGACTTTTACCAAGCATGTCGAAGACGCGAGAGAACAGAAGGGACTGTATCCCAGCGAAATGACCATTCTCCGTCCCGATGGCACTGAAGTGCCTGTGGAGGTTCTGGCGCAGATGGTTACCTTCAAAGGGGAAAAGGTCCTTCAAGGAGTCTTCCGGGACATTACCGTACGAAAAAAGGTTGAGCAAAAGCTGGATGAAAGTATTGATCGGTTCCGCCGTCTCTCTGAAGCGGGCTTTGAAGGTATTATAATCAGCGAAGAGGGCGTCATAGTTGACGCAAATACAAGAATGGCCCAGATATTAGGATGCAAATTCTCGGATCTCATAGGCAGCAAAGTGTCCGATTTTGTGGCGCCGGAGTCCCTGGTGTCTTTTGAAAACCACATTCGGTCAGGATCTGAAGAACGAGATGAGCTCTTTGCCAAGAGAAAGTACGGCTCAATCTTCCCGGTCGAGATTCAGGGCAAGTCTCTGCCGTATGAAGGAAGAATGCTGCGGATCACGGCTATCCGTGATATCACCGAACGCAAGGAGGCAGAGGAACGGATCCGCTACCTGGCCTATTATGACAGCCTGACGGGACTTCCGAACCGCACTTTTTACAAGGAACTCGTCAGCCGTTCTCTCCTCCTGGCAAAGCGTCACCACTGGACCATAGCCATCCTCTTCATCGACCTCGATTATTTCAAGCGCATCAATGATACCCTTGGTCACGATATCGGAGATCAGTTGCTGCGTACTGTTGGTGACCTCGTCAAGACGTGCATTCGCAAGAGCGACTTCATCGCCCGTTCAGAACAGGACGAATTGGAAAATGTTGTGGCGCGCTTGGGCGGGGATGAGTTCATCGTGCTCCTGAATGAGATTGCCCATAGTCAGGATGCCTCCAGGGTCGCAAGGCGCATCCTCAAGGAGCTTGCGCAGCCCTTTAATCTGGCCGGCCATGAGGTGTTCGTCACTGCCAGCATCGGCATCGCCCTCTACCCTCTGGATGGTAACGATGCAGAGAACCTACTCAAGAATGCGGACGTCGCCATGTACCATGCAAAGAATCAGGGGCGAAACAATTACCAGTTTTACACACAATCTATGAATGCCACCTCCCTTCAACGCCTAGATCTCGAAAACGACCTCCGGAAGGCTCTGGATCGCAACGAGTTTCTGCTCTACTATCAACCGACTGTGGATGTCCAGACCGGTGCGATCATAGGAGCAGAAGCGCTCGTCCGTTGGAAGCATCCGGAGAAGGGGATGATCTCGCCCGTGGAGTTCATACCTCTAGCCGAAGAGACCGGCCTTATCGTACCGATCGGTGAGTGGGTGCTGCGTACAGCCTGTATTCAGAACAAAGCATGGCAGGATGCCGGTAACAAACCCTTGCGCATGTCAGTGAACCTGTCGAGCCGCCAGTTTGACCAGGAGGGCTTATTAGAAATTGTATCCAACGCACTTCACGACTCCGGGTTCGATCCACGGTATCTGGAACTGGAGATCACTGAAAGCACCATCATGAAAAACCCGGAAAAGGCCGCCACAACACTGCAGAAATTGAAGGATATGGGGATATGCCTGTCAATCGACGATTTCGGGACTGGATACTCTTCCCTGGGGAACCTGAGAAGATTCCCCCTCGACACCTTGAAGATCGATCGCTCCTTCGTCATGAACATCACCACCAACAGCGACGATGCGGCGATCACCACAGCAATTATTGCCATGGCGCAAAGCTTGAAGCTGCGAGTTATAGCCGAAGGAGTTGAGGCGGAGGAACAGCGAACCTTTCTGCGGGACCTAGGGTGTCATGAGATGCAAGGGTACTTGTTCAGTCAGCCGCTCGCTGCGCATGATTTTTTCGTGCTGTTGCAAAAGTGAAATATGCTGGAACAGGTCCCCATCTCGCAACCAATAGCCCCGCGCCGCCTGAAAGAGCGTGCTTAGACAAGGGATGGCAATCGTACCTCGTCAATGTTTGAGCCGCTGAATTTTTACAATTCAGCGGCTTTTTAATTTACCAAAATATGGTGTTTTTTACATTAAATTATAGTTAAAGTCCCAAGTTGTTAGTTCGATCTAATCATAATAAACGGTTGGCTAGAGATTTAATTATATAAGTAATTGAAAATAATCGTAATTTTTTAATCCATTGTTCATAAATATATAGTAATAAAAAGGTATCAAATATGCTTTAAGTTAGGATAAGGCAATTATAGAGGAAGAATATGAAGAAAATACTATTGGTAGATGATGAGCCTGCAATCTTAACGGTTCTGGAATTATTGTTGAATAAATTTGGGTACATAGTTGTCCTAAAATCCAATGCCGAATCTGCTCTTTTCCTTATTCGGGAAGGAGTAAATGTTGACCTTGTGATTACAGATTATCGGATGCCAGGAATGAATGGTGTTGAATTTGTCAGGGAACTCAGGCGAATCTTGCCATCAGTGCCGGTACTCATGCTTACTGGGGATATCGCTGTGGAGATAGAGCCTAGCTTGGGAGTGTTTGAACTTATCAATAAGCCAGTCGCGGGAAAAGAATTAGACCGTATCGTGAAGGCAGCACTTGATCGAACAAATGCCAACAATTTTATTATGGCATGAGTAGGGAAAATATGAAGGTGTATTTCATCTTGTTATCATGACTTCCCCAAATTGCAACTGCTGCGAAGTACAGGAAGTAATTCTAATCCTTAGAAAAATGCAAATTTGTTTGAAAGCGTAAATTTACTAAAAAATATAAACTCGGAATTATTCTATATCAGAGATTAAGCTAGCTCATCTGGTTAACCCAGCTTTACTCAGTAATGTATTTAATCTAGTCTATTCACTCTCCTCTTCTTTGTCAATTTGCTCTGCCTTCATATCCCATAGCGGCTTCCATAGGCCATATTTTATCCTGCTTACTACGAGATCGCAAAACCTCTCACATCCATTTTGTTTAAAAAGATTTTGAAGAGATTTATGCCGAGATTTCCACTCGGAATACTTCTCAACTTGATCTTGAGGGGGCTCTACATCTCCTCCGTATACGCCGTCCTGTGCCACCCAGAATTCATATTCTTTGATAAGCTCTCCTGTTAAATCGGATATAACGTCTTTGGGTGCATCTTTATAAAGCCGATTGAACTCTCGAAGCGCGTTTTCTTCTTTTTTCTCCAAAAGGACTGAAATCAGTTTCACAACTTGATCCTTGGCCTGGGTCAATTCCATGCCAACCTGAGTAAAATGATTTTCGATAATTAACGCCGCAACCCATGCCCCTCGAAATTGTGGTACTCTGCCTTTTCTATGGAAATGCTCTCCATCGGGCAACCCGCGTTGATGGCCCCTCGCATTAAGTTCTCTTCTAATCCCTGGGCTCACGGCTGCAACTACCAACTCAGCGACATCAGGACGCATACGATGCATATCATCTCCCCAAGCCAGCCAGCGGTACAGATATTCCTGAACGTCCTTTAACTGCAAATCAGGGGATATGATCCGGAAATGTGTCCCGCATATCGATGCTATAAAAAGAAGAAGCTCCGGCTCGACAGAGTTTTTCTGCATCATTTCTCGCCATTCTCGAAGCCTTTTCGGTCTCGTATCGGGGAATATTTCTTTTACGCAGTCATAAAGGTTCTGGCCGTCTAATTGGGAACTTGCAGGATTTTTCTTTTCATAGTCAGGGATATTGCGATTGTTCATAAAGAATGACCCCTTGGACAAAAGTACCCTCTATATGTGGGTTTCCATCTTTGATTTTTGGATATATCTATGGTACATGATAAAGAATACGAAGGCAACATCGTATTTAAAGAGGAAGGGCTGTCAGGAGATAAAAGAACAAGGGTAATGATACACAGCTCTTCAATGAACAAGTCTTGGAAATCTTAAAAGCACAGTACAAGATCCGGAATGACTGGCTGATTTACCGGATTAGATGGGAAGTTTACTCCATTTGTGGTAGAAGAATTTGTCGAAATCAGCACCTGGAGCAGATCGGTTTCGCCATGGAACATATCACGATGATGATCGACTAGGGCCCGCGCTTCTTCGGCTACTATTGACGGTTTATATTTGCGCAGTCGGCATCGTCACCGTGTTACTGCAACCCGAGTATTGCTATTTTTTACGCTTATACAGCGCGATTCCAAGATATTTATTCAGCGGATGTGAACGATCGAGAAACGGTATCGGAGGCTTGTTTCTTCTCACTCCCATGCTTCGCAATGCCTTCTGGATATCGTCGTTGCTAGGATCGTAAGATAACCCCTTATTAAATGCATCCAAGGATTCCTTCCGTTTGCCAGCAGCTGAATATGCCTTGCCTAGATTATAATAAAATACTGGATAAGCCATATCCTCATCGCAATTTCCCTTTACCCGAAGTTTTTCGATTGCTTTCTGGCAAGATTCAATTCCCATACGGTACTTCCTGTCAACAATGGCCAAAAGATACCCATGATATGATAATAAAGTCGGCTCATTCGGGCAATGCATCACCGCTGCCTGTGATAGCTCGAATGCCTCTCTTAGTTTGCCTTTCCGTAAATACGCCTTCACCTGCCGAAAATATTCGACAGGCTTCATCTTTTTGGAATGTGCGCTGTTGTGCGTCTTGCTGGAATGTTCTGCCTGCAAAACGGAAGGATGTTCTTTCATAATCATGGCCCTCCTTTGGTAAGCTATAAGTGGCAGCCACTTCAGTTGTTGTTTATATAATGAAATTTCTCACGTTAGACTGGTGGCTGATGATTATGCATGAGCTGTTTCGGTTTTCTCAAACAGGGTCCTTGCACTGTCGCCATCTACCGGCTTTGAGAACAGGTATCCCTGCCACTGCTCACAGCCCAGCGACTTGATATGCCCCATCTGGTTCGCTGTTTCCACTCCCTCCGCAATAACACCGATGTTCAAATCATGGGCCAGCAGAATGATCGTCCTAATGATTTTTTGGTTTTCACCATGATCGCCCATAGTCTTGATAAAGGAACGGTCGATCTTGAGCCCGTCGATCGGCAGGCGATGCAGGTGGCTGAGTGACGAATACCCTGTCCCGAAATCATCGATGTAAATCTGCACCCCCAGCGCCTTCAGCCGGGTAAGAAGGGAGACCATTTTATCAGGGTTTTCAATGATAACCTCTTCCGTTATTTCAAGTTTTAGGTTCTTAGAATTCAGCCCTGTCTCCTTGAGGACCCGTTCAACATAATCAACGAGGTCGGGCTGGACCATTTGTTTGTTCGATAAGTTCGTGCTGATAAAGGAAAGACCGCCAGAAGGATGCTGCTCCATCCACTCCTTCATTTGACGGCATGCCTCGCGGAGCACCAGCCGGTCGATAGACACGATCATACCGGTTTCATCCGCCATCTTGATAAAGTCTCCCGGGTTAAGAAGTCCGCGTTCCGGGTGCTGCCATCGGACCAGCGCTTCGAACCCGACAATAGAGTTTGTCGTTAACGATAAAATTGGTTGATAGAAAATAACAAATTCATTCCGTTCAATCGCTTTCCGAAGGTCAGTTTCCAGGTGCAGCCGTGCGACCGCATGAGCGTGCATTCCTGGCTCGAATACCACATATTGCGCCCGGCCGTTCGCTTTTGCCTCGTACATCGCGGTATCGGCATCTCGCAGGACCTGGTCCGGATGCTCATACTCCCCAGCGCAGAGCGCGATGCCGATGCTCGCCGTGGCAAATACCTCATGGTCGGTTAATTTGAAAGGAGCGCGCATCGCGGCCCCGATACGGTCGGCGATATATGTGGCATTCCCTATTCCCCCGATGTCCTCGAGGAGGATTGAAAACTCGTCTCCACCGAGACGGGCGACGGTATCGTGGGGCCTGAGGCAGGTCACCAGCCTCTGACCGAGCGCGATCAGCAGTTGATCGCCGATGACGTGACCGAGACTGTCGTTGATGACCTTGAAACGGTCGAGATCCACAAACAGCACGGCATAGATAAAATCCTTGCGTCGTTTTGCCATTAAAATCGTATGCGACAGGCGATCGTTGAACAGCGCCCTGTTCGGGAGGCCGGTAAGGGCATCGTGGAGAGCATCGTGTTGGAGCTGACCTTCGGCAACCTTACGTGCGCTGATTTCCTCTTGCATTTTTTCAACAGTCCGCGCCATCGCCTCTGTTCTTAAAGCAACCTCCTTCTCGAGCTCGTTGCGATACTGGTCCAGGTCGTACCTCATCCCGAGTTCATGAATGACACTCTTCTCGCTGAGGTAACGCATGAGCAGCAGGCTGAGGACTATTATGAGAAGGTATATGCAGACGAGACCGAGCTGGAAATGCATGAGCTTGACCGTGCCCAACCCGATGGGCAGCAGGAATAAAGCGTACATGATGACCGCCATCCCGGCGACGTACTTGAGCCGGGCGGGAATGAAGCCTATCACAACTACGCAAAGAACAATATTACCGATGACATACCGGACTTCGGACCGTGATTGTCCCAGGATCTCGAACTCAAGGAACAGCGTGATGGTGGCAACCCAAAGCAGCGCAAGCGGAGCGGTCGAACGTATGAACAACTTCTTTTTGATCAGCCAATAGCCGAACAGCAGAGACACTGCTATGCCCAGGCGGTAGAGAAGCGATCGTGCGAAGATCTCCGAAGCGACCATGAGATCCAGCAATCCGTCCAGCACAATGAGCAGCGAGCCGAACAGCGCTGCCTTTGAGAGCCAATGTCGGAAGCTCACGTTGATCTGGTTCTCTATGTACTCGTCCCGCGAGGAATTCATGGGTCTGCCCGTCCAGAACTTACTAGTATTTGTAAAAAAATAACCTTAAAAGAATATAGTATTAATTGTACCGACTGACCATGTATTGATAGTCCTATAAATACAAAGGGTTAGTGAATTATAAGAAACCCGCGGTCATTATTAACAGATTACATTGAATATCGGACCACAAGGATTATTAAAAATCTTATCGTCACGATTTTGATTGACTTTAGGGATCAATATGACATTTTAAGGGTATTTTAATGAGTAACGTTGCAGGATTCGGGTTGATAATTGAAGTGTTGTTAAGAATGGAAACTACAACAACTACAGGAAGGTGCTAATGACTGAAAACTATATTATAAAAATGAA
>CAVPKD010000010.1:0-303313 GCA_963705595.1 Nitrospirota bacterium
GTGTTGTGTGGCGCCGTTCAGCTACGTATTGCGCACCCGGCGAAACTCAGCGCCTTCACGGCTGGCTCTCCTTCTACGAAGGTAACGATATCGACGCCGAATTGTCGCGAATCGACAAGTCGGATTCGCGCAACACTACGGATTAGAGAACCGATATGCCATTATCAATCACGCGGCGTGAGTTGTTGAGGTTTGGGACCGTCATGGGAACGAGTCTGTTGATCGATCGGCATTCCCGCGGACAGTCGACCGAAGCCCGACCTGAAACCCACACCTACAAAACGGTCGGCGATTTAGCAATCAAGGCAGACGTCTATCGCCAACAGGGTCAGCAGTCCAGGCCGGCTGCTGTATGGATTCACGGCGGCGCATTGATCGGGGGACACAGGGGTGAGGTTCCCGGTCGAGTCAAGAAGCACATGCTGGACGCGGGCTATACGCTGGTCTCGCTCGATTATCGGCTCGCGCCCGAAACAAAGCTCCCCGAGATCATCCAGGACGTCGAGGACGCCTTTGGCTGGATTCGGCGCGATGGTCCACGACTATTCAACATCGACGCAAATCGGATAGCGGTCATCGGCGGGTCCGCCGGCGGCTACCTTACATTGACATCCGGTTTTCGTGTCAATCCGCGACCGACCGTGCTGTTATCTTTGTGGGGATACGGCGATTTGATTGGCGATTGGTACAGCAAGCCGAGCCCCCATCCGCGTCATCAGCAAAGCAAGATGACGCGTGAAGAAGCCTATCGCCAGGTCAGCGGCCCGGCGATTTCGGACTGCGCGCGACCGCAAAGGCGATGGCGGCGCGTTCTATCAATATTGTCGCCAGACCGGCTCGTGGCCCGAGGCGGTTTCGGGCTGGGATCCGAACAAGGAGCCCGAGCGCTTTAATCCGTTTATGCCCGTCAAGAATGTGACTGCCGAGTATCCGCCGACCGTCATGATCCACGGGACCAACGACACCGACGTGCCCTACGAGCAATCGGTGATGATGGACGAACAGTTTAAGCAACACGGTGTGCCTCACGAACTCATCAGCATCCCCGGCGGCGAGCACGGCCTGGGAGGCGGCGACCCGAAGCTGATCGATGCGGCGTATGCAAAAGCATTCGCGTTTGTCGATGAGCATCTGACAAGTCGGTAGCCGCCAGATTCACATAAGGGTGTCAACTTCGATGATCCGTTTTCTGAACTTCGCGAGGACTGCGAAATCGCCCGCCCTCTCCCAAAGGGAGAGGGTTCCAAGACTGGTTTTAGCGCATTATTGTTTTCTTCCCACTTAAGTGCCCGGCCATCGAAAGTTCGGATTCTATTTCAATCGACCTTCGTTCGGCTCAGATTCTCGTGCCGGACGACCTGAGCCCGCCTGAAAAAAAGTCAATCGAGCTACTCGTTGATGAAATCGCTGCGCACCCGTTTGCGGTTGCCTGTCATTCATTCCTGGCCGGACGACGCCGGCGTTCCGGTCATCGCGGTCGGTCGCGTTACTAAGTTAACCCGGCTCGTCGGCGAACTTGCAACGAATCTGAACGTCGATAATCAACAACTCCCGGCCGAGGGGTTTCGCATCCGGACGGAGGCGACACAGGATCGAGGCCCGGTGATTCTCGTTACCGGCAACGATTCTCGCGGTGTTCTCTTCGGCGTTGGGAAACTGCTTCGCACCCTCGAGATGTCTCGCGATCGGATCGTGTTGCCTGCTCCGCTGCAGGTGACGACCGCGCCGGCCATGCCGATTCGCGGTCATCAACTTGGCTATCGGCCCAAAACGAATTCCTACGATGCCTGGGACCTGCCCCAATGGGAGCAGTACATCCGCGACCTGGCCGTCTTCGGCTGCAATTCGATCGAGCTCATTCCTCCTCGTTCCGACGACGACTCGGACAGTCCGCATTTTCCGTTGCCGCCGATGGAGACGATGATCGGCATGTCGAAGCTCGCGGACCATACGGGCTCGACGTCTGGATCTGGTATCCGGCGATGGAGTCGAGCTACGCTAGCCCAGAAGCCATCCGTGCGGCCGTCAAGGAATGGGGCAAAGTGCTTTCGAAGCTTCCGCGGGTCGACGCGGTGTTCGTGCCGACCGGCGATCCGGGCTACGCGCCGCCAGGCGAGCTCATGGCGATGCTCGCAGCCCAGGCCGAACAACTGAAGCGGCTCCATCCAAAAGCTCGGATATGGATTTCGATGCAAAGTTTCACGGAGCCGCAATTCAACGAGATGCTGAAAATCCTCCAGCAGGAACCCGAATGGCTTGGCGGAATCGTCCATGGTCCGCAAACACGAGTCAGCGTCGCCAAACTGCGCGAGCTCGTGCCGCGCCGATATCCGATTCGCGGTTATCCCGATATTACGCACAGCATGCGGTGCGAATATCCGGTTCCCGATTGGGACCTGGCCTACGTACTGACCGAGGGACGCGAGGTCATCAATCCGCCACCGCTCGACGAATCGACTATTTTTCAGCTCTACAGAGATCATACCCGCGGAGTGATCACGTACTCCGAAGGCTGCAACGACGATGTCAACAAGATGATCTGGAGTGCCCTTTGTTGGGATCCCAACGCTCAGCCCAGCGACACGCTTCGCGATTACAGCCGGTACTTTATTGGAGCCAAATACACCGATGATTTCGCCGAAGGGTTGCTGGCCCTCGAACGAAACTGGCGCGGCCCGCTGCTGACGAACGATACCGTTGAGACTACGCTGCAACGGTTCAGCTCGCTGGAAAAGAACGCGGAGCCGAGGACGCTGCGAAACTGGCGATTCCAGCAGGCCCTTTACCGGGCAAATTACGATGCGTATCAGCATCGGCGATTGTTGAAGGAAACCGCGCAAGAAACTGAGGCCATGAAAGTCTTGGCGACGGCAAACGAGATTGGCGCTTCGAAGGCAATCGATGATGCGGAAGCGGTGCTCAATCGCGCCGAAGCCTCGGGAAATGCCGACGAGCTTGAGCTCGCGTGAACGAACTGGCCGAAGCACTGTTTCAAAGCATCGGTATGCAGCTCTCGGTCGACAAGTATCGAGCGATCGAAGTTGGTCGGGGAGCCAATCTCGACGAGCTGAATGTCCCGCTGAATAACCGCGGGTGGTTAAAAGATCGTTTCGCCGAATTGCGAAAACGTGACAACGAAGCCGCAGCACTCGATGGCATCCAAGAAATCCTTCACTGGACCGATCCGGGACCGGGAGGATTCTACGACGACCTGGGTAATCCTTCACTCCAGCCTCATCTTGTTCGCACCGGGTCGTATGCCAAGGATCCGGGATTCCTCAGCACGCCCTTTACGGGATTCAGCTGGGAACCTGCCTGGCGCCGCTCTTGGTGCACGCATGTGGACGGGCGTTACCAGACGCCGGTCACGCTGCACTATCCCGATTTGGATCCGCAGGCGCGATACAGGCTTCGCGTCGTTTACGCAGGAGACAATTTTGAGGTGAGAGTCAGGCTTGTCGCCTCCCCAGCATCGGCAGAATCGGCCAACCGCGAAATTGAAGTTCACCCGTTTCAATTAAAACCACAGCCTGTGAAACCGATCGAATTTGAGATTCCGTCCCAGGCCACGTCCGGCGGCGAGCTGACACTGACCTGGCTAACCAATCCAGAGCGTGGCCACGCTGGTCGCGGTTGCCAGATTGCCGAAGTATGGCTTATTAAGCTGCCCGAGAAATAAGGCTTCGCATCAGCCGCGGCAAGTTTAGTGACGAGCATCGGCGTGCGAAAGCCACTGCGGGTGGTCCGCGCCGCGGTCCTGCCAACCGCGCGTAAGTTGACGCGGATTGCTGCCATCGGACTCCATGACCCACAACGCCGGCGGCTCGCCGGTCGCGGCGCGGCAAAAGGCGATCCACCGACCGTCGGGCGATTCAATAGCCCGAAAATCCCAGACGCCCGGTTCATTGTGGGTCAGCGGTTCGCATGATCCGTCGCGCGGGTCGAGCCGACAGATTTCCGTCCCGCCGCGAGCCAGTTCCGGCTTGTAGTCGCGATTGAAATGATCCACATCGGGCCGCTGAGGCTGGTACTCCCAGGCCACTTTGGAATCGGGATGTCGTCGCGGAAAGAGGATTTTTCCGTCGTGCGTCCACGCCGGCAAGGTTCGAGCCGCCGCCGCGCGTCTCGCGATTGCCGTACGTTGCCGCGAACCACATTGCCTGGTCCGTTGTGAGAACGCGGTGCTGCGAACCATCGGCTTTGCCGACGCAGACGTCCGCCCAGTCGTGCCCGGGATCGTCGTGATAGTGGCAGTCAACATACAGAACCGATTCGCCATCAGGCGACCAGCTCGTGCCGAAGTAAAGATGCTCAGGATCGGCGGCAATCAGCTTGACGCTGTTTCGCCGTTCACGTCGGAAGTCCAGACCTGGTATCCGGTCGGACTGGCCAGGTGGAAGGCAACACGCTGTCCGTCTGGACTCAGGCTCAGCCCGTACGGCATGCCTTCGCCGGCGCGCGTGAACTCGCGCGGCGTCCGAACCATCCATTCGCACGCTGTAGATTTGGCCCACTTTGTCGCGCACGACTTGAATCAACATCCGGTCGTCGCCGAGCAGCAGTGCGGGCGTGACGAATACGGCCAAACGGTCTTTCGTGCAGATTTCCTTGAGGTCGCCGGTCGCGAGATCGTGGACCCAAAGATGAGTTGGCGTCTGCGTGTAGTACTCTTCGAACGGTTTGCCGGGGCCATCTCGGCGCGGTTCCATGCTGAGGAAGATCAAGCGCTGCCCGTCCGGAAAGATCGGGCCCGGCTGCCACGTGGCCTGATTGGGGACCTGGAAGTCGAAGTACTGTTGGCCCGTTCCATCGACATTGATCCGCGCGGTTTTGCCCTGCGTTGTATACAGTAGCTGCGGCTGTAATTCCGGCGGCGCAGGCAGCTTCTGAAGGCGTAGCCATATTGGGGCACAACCGACCGTCGCCAAAATAACCAACCAGACTCGGCGGTGAATGGACGGCATCGACTTACAACCCCTTTCGATCGCTGGTTGGCGCAGCCACTCAATTGTGGTTCTCAGTCGCCGGCCACTTCGAAATAGTCGGCGTCGGAGATATCTGGAATGCCAATCACGAGGACGCGCATCTTTCCGTGAGCACTGTGCACGACGCCAGGCGGGATGTGGACCAGTGAACCCTTGCGAACTTCGTGCTCGACTCCGTCCAATGTTACCGATCCGCCACCTTCCAAAACGTAGTAAAGTTCAGTCGCCACCTTGTGAAAGTGTGGCTTTGCGCCGTCAATGTCGACGGCGTGTGCCCATGCAGCCGGTTCGAGCTCTGCGTCCTCGCGACTGATCAGTCGGTCGCGCCATCCACACGCGCTTCGTTCACGGGGTGCATCGCCTTCGTGGCGAACGAGAATCTTTCGTGAGTCAATCATTTGGGAATCCATGGAAAGCTACTCGATTAGTCGATGATATCGACCCATCCAGTACGGCAATAACCAGATCGTTGGGTCGCCTTCTCCCAAGTCGCTTGCGCCGTCGAGCTCGTAGGGGGTGTGATCCCATTTATGAATGGCCCGTTCCGTCCACCGCAGCGGCCCTTACGAGCTTGAATACCATCTTCGCCGCCAACCATCATTGGAACGTGCGACCTGCCGCCCGCGGCGGGTGCGCAGGACACCTTCGCCTTCCTGGGACAGTCCGCAGGCATCCTCGCCGTGGGGACCGCCACGCTCAACGGCAGCGCCACCACGTTCCCAGTCGGAGGGGCAATGACGGCCGCCACGGCCACGATTCCCGGCTCGGTCAGCCGCTACGCCTATAACCCTTCCACGACGGCCAGCTACTCGGCCTACCACAACGGAAGCAGTTGGAGTGTCCAGCAGTGGATCGGGGCCGGATGCGGACCTGGACCGGTTCGAGTCAAGTGAAAAGGAGACCAAGGCGCAGATCGAAGTCACCAATGCAAGTATCGACAGCTACCGGGTATCTCTCCGCAACCTGGGCATGAGCGAGCACCAGATAGATGAAATGACCCGCACCCGTCAGGGGGTGGACGAAATCGAGATCCGGGCGACAGAGCAAGGCTTTATCATTGCCAGAAACATTTCGCTCGGTCAGCGTTTCGAGAGGGGGACCGAGCTTTACCGGATCGCGGACCTGAGCCATATCTGGGTCCTTGCTGACGTGTTCGAGAATGAGTCTGAATATTTCAAGCCAGGCATTAATGCACGGGTGATTCTTCCTAATCAGAAAAAAGCATTTCACGCCCGTGTGAGCAATACGATTCCGCAATTCGACGCCGCCTCCCGGACCCTGAAGATTCGTCTTGAAGTGGATAATCCGGGTTTCCTTCTGAGGCCAGAAATGTTCGTGGATGTGGAACTGCCGGTCACATTCCCACGCGCCATAACCATACCCGTTGATGCAGTCCGCTACTCGGGGATGAAGAAAACGGTCTATATGGATCTCGGAAAGGGCTTCTTCGAACCCCGGGATGTCGAAACAGGGTGGCGCTTTGGGGACCGCGTCGAGATCGTCAGAGGGCTTTTGCCCGGTGAGCGGATTGTTGTCTCGGGCAACTTTCTTATCGACTCAGAAAGCCGGATGAGGGCGGCAGCGTCCGGCGTCCTCGGCCCCATGCAGAAAGACGCCGTATGCGGCATGGATGTCGATGAGGGTAAGGCGAATACCGAAGGAAAGACGAGCGAATACGGCGGCACGAAATACTATTTCTGCTCAATAACCTGCAAACAGCAGTTTGACAGGGATCCTGAGCACTTCCTGAAGAAGCCACGCGCCAGGGTGAATCAGGGGGCGTTTGCGAAGACGAAAAGGAAGACGGTCCGCGAGGCTTTGGTTCATAAGGATCTCGTGTGTGGCATGGATGTCGGGGAGTATGCAGCTGAAGCTGCCGGCAGAATAAGCGAGTACCGCGGGAAGAAGTACTATTTCTGTTCCGACTTATGCAAAGGGCAATTCGAAAAGGACCCGGAAGGTTACGTTGCAGGACCGGGAGCAAACCATAGCATAACTCGCGCTGCCTCCGCAGGAGGCGGTAATGATTAACCGCGTCATCGATTTTTCGGTAAAAAACAAGATCATCATCTTCGTCCTCGTCGCGGCCGCCTGCGTAGTTGGATGGTGGTCTATGAGGCACGTCGCCCTAGACGCCATCCCTGACCTCAGCGAGACCCAGGTAATCGTATACTCAAAGTGGGACAGAAGCCCTGATATCATTGAAGACCAGGTGACCTATCCGATCGTGACGGCGATGCTCGGCGCTCCGCATGTCAAGGCTGTCCGGGGAGTAACTGATTTCGGGTACTCCTTTGTCTATGTCATTTTTGAGGACGGTACCGACATCTACTGGGCCAGGTCACGCACGCTCGAATACCTTTCGAGTGTCATCCAGCGTCTGCCCCAGGGCGTCACAACAGAACTAGGTCCTGATGCCACCGGTCTTGGCTGGGTTTTCCAATACGCCCTTGTTGACGAGTCAGGCAGACATAGCCTCGCAGAGCTCCGCTCCCTGCAGGACTGGTATCTGCGGTACCATCTGAAATCGGTGCCCGGCGTGGCAGAGGTCGCTCCCCTCGGCGGCTTTGTCCGTCAATATCAGGTGAACGTGGATCCCAACAGGCTCCAGGCGTACGGGATCCCCATCAACCGGGTTGTCGAGGCGGTCCGTGCCGGGAACGCCGAGGCGGGCGGCAGGCTTATTGAGTTCGGCGGCACCGAGTATATGGTCCGCGGTCGGGGTTATGCAAAGTCGATCGAAGACTTCCGGAACATCGTCCTCCAGGCGAATGACGCAGGGACGCCGATCCGAGTAAAGGACATCGGCGAGGTGTCCGTTGGGCCTGATTACCGGAGGGGCGTCGCCGACCTTGATGGGCAGGGCGATGTCGTCTCGGGCATCGTTGTTATGCGTCACGGACAGAACGCTCTCACGGTCATTGACCGTGTGAAGGCGAAGCTCAAAGAGATAGAGCCCGGCCTTCCCGAGGGCGTGAAGATCGTCCCGATCTACGACCGTTCCGACCTCATCAGGCGAGCGATCGAAACGCTTAAATCGACCATAATCGAAGTTATCATCATCGTCTCATTAGTAATCTTCATCTTCCTTTGGCATCCGCCGAGCGCCATCATACCCATTATCACCATACCGATTGCCGTTCTTATCTCTTTCATTCCTTTTAGGGCGATGGGCATCACGGCAAACATCATGTCGCTGGCGGGAATCGCGATCGCCGTGGGCGCCCTGGTCGACGCCTCAATCGTGGTGGTCGAACAGACACACAAACGGCTCGAAGGGTGGAAACGTTCGGGCGAGCAGGGAGGGCCCCGAGAGATCATCGTCGATGCAATCAAACAGGTGGCGGGTCCCAGCTTCTTCGCGCTCCTTGTGATCGCTGTCTCGTTCCTGCCCGTGCTGACACTTGAGGCGGAAGAAGGACGTCTCTTCAAGCCGTTGGCATATACAAAGACCCTCGCGATGATTGTGGCAGCCGTCCTTACGATCACCCTCGACCCGGCGCTCAGGCTACTCGTCACGAACCTGAAGAATTTCAATTTCAGGCCCTTGTGGCTTTGCAAAACGGCGAATGCCGTCCTTATCGGTACTATCCACCCTGAAGAAAAGCATCCGGTCAGCAGCTTCCTGGTCCGTCTCTACGATCCCGTCGTCCGCTGGTCTTTGCGCCGGAAGAAGGTAGTTATCGGCCTCGCCCTCGCATTGGTCATCATCACCGTGCCTGTCTTCATGAGGCTCGGCAGCGAGTTTATGCCGCCCCTCGACGAGGGGGCTCTCTTCTACATGCCCACGACCATGCCGGGCATATCGATAACGGAGGCCCGGAAGCTGCTTCAGGTAACGGACCGCGTCATGAAGCGATTCCCGGAAGTGGAACGCGTGCTGGGCAAGGCTGGAAGGGCCGAGACGTCCACCGACCCGGCACCGCTCTCAATGCTCGAGACGGTGATCATCCTGAAACCGAAATCAGAGTGGCGCAGGACGGACACCTGGTATTCCTCCTGGGCGCCCGAATGGTTAAAGCCCCTTTTTCGCCGAATGACGCCGGACCACCTTTCACGCGAGGAACTGATCAGTCAGATGAACGAGGCCTTGAAGATAAGTGGCGTCTCCAACGCATGGACAATGCCGATCAAGGCGCGCATCGACATGCTCACTACCGGCATCAGGACGCCCGTGGGGATCAAGATAACCGGAGCGGATCCAAAGGTCATTGAAGAGATCGGCGCGAGGATTGAGGCATATCTGCCCACGGTCAAAGGGACGCGAAGTGTATTTGCTGAGAGGACGGGCAACGGCGACTTCCTCGACATCGTCTGGAACAGGGAAGAGCTAGCCCGCTACGGATTGAACGTGGAGGAGGCTCAGGCGGTCGTCGAGAATGCCATAGGCGGCGAGAATGTGACGACGGCAATCCAGGGCCGTGAGCGGTACCCGGTGAACGTCCGGTACCTAGCCGACTTCAGGCCGGATTTCGGCGCTCTCGGCCGCGTCCTGGTACCCACGTCTGGGGGCCAGCGCCAGATTCCGCTCAGTGAGGTCGCGACGATCAGCACGGTTCGTGGTCCCTCGATGATCCGGGACGAGGATGGTCTGCTGACCGGTTACGTTTACATCGATCTGGCTGACAGGGACCCGGGCAGCTACGTCGAGGAAGCGTCGCGCCTCTTGAAGGAGAAGCTCCGGCTGCCGCCTGGATACGCACTATTATGGACCGGCCAGTATGAGGCCATGCAGAGAGTGAAGGAGCGGCTCTCCGTGGTCCTGCCGCTGACGCTGTTCATGATCTTTCTGCTCCTCTACATGAATACGAAGTCTTTTACGAAGACGATGATCATCGCCCTGGCGGTCCCCTTTTCAGCCGTCGGCGCTATCTGGTTTCTCTACTTCCTCGGCTACAATATGAGCATCTCCGTGTGGGTCGGCCTTATAGCGCTGCTCGGTGTCGACGCAGAGACAGGCGTATTCATGCTCCTTTACCTTGATATTGCCTATGAGCAGGCAAGAAAAGAGGGGAGGCTCAAAAACCTTGCCGATTTGCGCGATGCGATCATGAACGGGGCCGTCAGGCGTCTCCGGCCGAAGTTCATGACCGTCGCCACAATGGCCCTCGGGCTCATTCCGATCATGTGGGCAACCGGCACGGGTTCCGATGTCATGAAACGGATCGCCGCCCCCATGATCGGCGGGATCTTTACGTCCTTTCTTCTGGAACTGGTGGTTTACCCGGTGATTTACGAGGTGTGGAAATGGAATTTTGAAATCAAAAAGAAGTCACAAACGGTTATTGAGCAGGCAAGAATATGATGCTTACTGAAGAAAAGACGGCAGACTTGAAGATGAGGACATATCGCGAAAAAAGGAGATGGATATGAGGCGAAAATGGGTCATGGTTATGATGAACTGTATTGGCGTTCTGGGCATTGGCTTGCTCCTCCCTGTGATGACAGGCGCCGAGGATGCGCCGGTCTTCAAAAACCAGCAGGAAAAAATAAGCTACGGCATCGGTGTCGGTGTGGCACGGGATTTCAAACGACGGGGCGTAGAACTTGAGATTGACTCATTCCTGAAGGGTTTGAGAGACGAGCTCTCGGGTGCGAAGCTCCTCATGACCGAAAAAGATCTCGACCGGACCATGGATGCATACGCGCAGGAGTTGAGGTTAAAACAGGAACAAGCCGATATGAAAATGGCCGAGGAAAACAAAAAAGCCGGGGAGGCTTTTCTGGCTGAAAACGCCAAGAAAGACGGTGTTGTAATCCTTCCAAGCGGGTTGCAGTACAAGGTTCTCAAGGCCGGCAAAGGCGACAAACCTACGGAAGCAGACGCAGTGCAGGTCAATTATCGCGGCACGTTGATCAACGGAAAGGAGATCGACAGTTCTTACCAGAAGGCGGAGCCGACCATCGTGAAGATGAACGGCGTTATACCGGGTTTGCGGGAAGCCCTGAAGCTCATGTCTCCGGGTTCCAAGTGGCAGATATTCATCCCCGCCGAGCTGGCGTACGGAGATCGGAAAGTGTATCAGATCGGGCCGAATGCCGCGCTCATATTCGAGGTGGAACTGGTGTCAGTATTAAAGAGCGGACCCCGGTAATCCGGCGGACAGCAGGACATCAAACGGAACGAGGGGCAAATAAAATACAGTGGGACAGAAGTCCCGGAAGACAATTTACGCTGCGCTGTGACGACCGACTAATGCAGCTGGCCAGTCGATACATTTTAGTAAGCAAGACTACAAGGAGAACGATCCCTGTTTTGTTCTTTGAAACCAAAAGTATGGGGTTCCGGTGAGAAGGTCATCGGGTAAAACTTTTGTTTACAAAGAAGATTTGGGCGAATATCAGAATAGTATAACATTAAACGGACATAATAAAGGTGACTATCATGAGGTGTCTATCATGAGGATCATACATACATTAGCGAAATTGTTGTCTATTTTTTGTATGGTTTCCATGCTTGCGTGTGGCAGGGGGGGTGGAGGAAACAATGCAAGTTCAAATGGCCAGAATCCCCTTCCAAGTGAGGGTTTAAGTTCAACTACAAATTCTGAGAATCCACTTATCGGGACCTGGGTCAGCGGGGGATACAGTCTAACTTTCAAATCGGACAATACATATTTCAGTGGTACAAATCGCGATGGCATCCCAGAGGCTTGGGGAAGTGTTGTGATAAGTGGTAACGTGGTAATATTTTCCGATTCTTCTGGCCGGAAAGACGGCGGGCAGATCATAAGTGGCTCTTATACTTATACTATTAACGGCAATACCCTGGCCTTTAATCCTGTTCTTGATCTGTGTCCTGATCGTGCAAATATGTTATGTTTAAGTTATCAAAAGAGATGACACATTGGTTGAATGCTTTCTTACAGACGGAACAATTTGGCCCTTTGAAATAAACATTGGTTGGCGGCTTTTTTAACATCTGGTTGCACTTCCTCTTTTCATCCATCCTGCATCTATAGCTCGTCTCAATTTTTCTTTCGTTCAGCCCTGATTATCGGTTGATCGCGCCTGTAATGGTCGATACAGCGAAAAACAATTTCATGATACGATTTGTCTCTTGTAAAACCAGTTGTCCCTTCTTACAGTAACGATGTTATCATATGGAAATTGAACATGAAATGTGATATGATACAAAATTACACATATGGTTGTAACCTGCGGTAGCAGCGTATTGAATGCCCCATACTGAAAACTTGCGATTCAGGAGGTTAAAACGGCAATATGAGAAGAGAGATTTGGATATTTCTGTTCCTCCTCGGCTTTTTGTTTTTCAGCTGGCCGCTCATGAGCATATTTAAGGACAGCCTGGTGATTTCCCTGTTCGTCATCTGGCTTCTCTTCATTATCCTCATTTTCGTAACCTCGATCTTTTCAGAGAACGAGAGGACGGCGGAGGCTAATTGTTTTCTCCCTGGACATTACTTCTCATCATACTCTCCTATCTTCTCCTCCTGTTCTCCGTGGCCTATTTCGCCGAGCGGAAGGAACTGCAGGGGAGGAGCCTCGTATCGAACCCGTATGTCTATTCGCTCTCCCTGGCCGTGTACTGCACTTCCTGGACGTTCTACGGCAGCGTGGGCAAGGCCGCGAACGCGGGCCTGAGCTTCCTCACGATCTATGTCGGCCCGACGCTCATGGCCGCGCTCTGGTGGATCGTTCTCCGAAAGATCGTCTATATCTCCAAAGAGAACCGGATCACCACGATCTCGGACTTCATCTCGTCCCGGTACGGCAAATCGTCTCGCTCTCGGTGCTGGTGACGCTCGTGGCGGTCGATCGGCATCACCCCGTACCTCGGGCTCCAGCTCAAGGCCATCATGACGACCTTCTCCCTGCTCTCGGGCAGGCCCGAGGGAAGCCACTTCGCAGGCTGGTTCATCTCGCTTCTTCTCGGCGTCTTCGCCATTATCTTCGGCGCGCGCAGGCTCGATGCCTCGGAACGGCACGGCGGCCTGGTCTTCGCCGTGGCCTTCGAGTCGGCGATCAAGCTCGTGGCCTTCCTCGCCGTCGGGATCTTCGTGACCTACGGGCTCTTCAACGGCTTCGGCGACATCTTTGGCAGGATACAAGCAGGGGCCCTATGCTTCGCTCATGAAGATCGGCGACGGGTTCCAATGTCAGCTTCCTGGAGTGGACGTCGCTCACGTTCCTCTCCATGATGGCCATCATGTTCCTGCCCCGCCAGTTCCACGTGGCCGTGGTCGAAAATTATTCGGCCGACCACATCAAGAAGGCCATGTGGCTCTTCCCGCTCTATCTGTTCCTGATCAACATCTTCGTCCTCCCCATCGCCTACGGCGGGCTGCTACTCAACGACATCCAGTCGAGCGGCGGACTATTTCGTCCTCAGCATCCCGATGCACTACGGCCACCCGCTGCTCGCGATCATCGTGTTCATCGGCGGGTTTTCCGCGGCCACGGCCATGATCATCGTGGAGTCCTTGCCCTCTGCACCATGGTGATGAACAGCTTCGTCATGCCGACGCTCTGGGACCTGTCCGCGATCAAGAATTTTCACGCGGTGATGCTGAACATCAAGCGGTTTGTCATCCTCGGGTGCGTGTTCCTCGGGTACATCTTCGCCGTCTACATCGGAGAGTTCTACAGCCTCGTGGACATCGGGCTCAAGTCCTTCGAGGCGGTCACTATCTTCGCCCCGTCCTTCCTGCTCGGGCTCTACTGGAAGGGCGGGAACAAAAAAGGAGCCATCGCGGGCATTATCGCGGGATTCAGCGTCTGGATCTACACCCTGCTTATCCCGGCGCTCATGCGCGCCGGGATCATCGAACCGGGCGGGCTCATGGGGGCGATCTTCAACTCGACGCTCCTGAACCCCACGGCACTCTTCGGCCTCCAGGGGCTTGACCGCTGGAGCCACTCGCTGTTCTGGGGCTTGTTCCTGAACCTGCTCTTCTACGTGGGGGTCTCGCTCTTCACGAGGCAGTCGGATGAAGAGACACGCCAGGCCATCATCTTCGTGGATTCCTACTCGCCGCTTCATTTTTCGCCCACCCACCGGCCGGCGAACGTTTCCGAGATCGAGGACAATCCTCGGCCAGTACATCGGCCGGAACGAAGCCCGGGAGGCGGTCGTGAAGTTTTCTGAAAAAGAACGGCTGAACGCGGGAATCGATGTCGAACGAGTGGCTTCTGAAGCTCCGGGAAGAGGCCGAACGGATCCTTTCGGGCGCTCTCGGGCCGTCCATCAGCACCCTCGTGTTCCAGGACCGGACGGTCCTGACGCACGACGAAGCGCTCCGCGTCTCGAACTCCATCCAGCAGATATCGCGGAGCCTGCGGCTGTCGCGGCAGGAGCTCGCCGAGGCGAACCGGCAGCTCGCCATGCTCAAGGAATTCAGCGAGAACATCATCGAGAGCCTTCCGCTCGGTGTGGCCACGCTGGACGAGTCGCTGCGGGTGACCTACTGGAACAGCGGTATGGAGATGATCACCGGCGTGGAAAAGTCGGATGCCCTCAACGGCGAGGCCGAACGACCTGCTCACGTGTCTGGAACCGCGTCTCTTTACGCCGGACATGCGCGAGGGCGAGATCACGTGCAAGCGGAACTTCGAGCCGCAGATCATCCTCAAGGGACACCTGAGCAGGCTCACGGGCGCGCAGAAGGGATTTGTGCTCGTGCTCGAGGACATCACCGAAAAGAAGAAGATCGAGGAGGAGCTCTTCCGGGCGACCAAGCACGCGAGCGTCGGCAGGCTTGCCGCGGGCGTGTCGCACGAGATCGGCAACCCGCTTGCCTCCATCTCGTCGCTGGTGCAGGAGCTGCTGACCGAGGACATGTCCCCCTTCGTGAAAGGGTCCTTGTCCACCATCAACGAGCACGTACACCGGATCGCACGGATCGTGCGGAACCTCGGAGATTTTGCCCGGCTCTACCCGCGGCAGAAGATGCCGACGAGCCTGCGGGACATCCTCGAGAACACGCTCAACCTCGTCCGGTACGACAAGAACTTCAAGAAGATCGAGATCCACACAGATGTGCACGATACGCCGCGGCTCAAGATCGACCCCGACCAGATCCAGCAGGTGTTCCTGAACCTCATCCTGAACGCACGGGACGCCATGCCGGACGGGGGAAAACTCGATATCTCGGTCAAGCAGTCGAACGGCCACGTGGAGATGCGTCTTTGCCGACACGGGACACGGCATCGATGCGGAGGTCAAGGACAAGGTCTTCGATCCCTTCTTCAGCACCAAGGGGCCGACGAAGGGCACGGGCCTCGGTCTCTCCATCTGCTACAGCATCATCAAGGACCACGGCGGCACGATCGAGATTGAATCCGAAAAGGAAAAAGGAACACGGTTCATTATTAAGATACCTGTAGAGGTGTAGGACTGATCGAGCAATGCGGATTGGAAATTTTAAATTGTTGTGGCACTGCTTTGCTGTAATCACATTTTAGATTTGCATTTTGCAATTTCCAATTTACCACGCTGTTCGGCGGCACATGCCGCTGAACTGAACGGGATTTTATGTCAAAGAGCATTATGATCGTTGAGGACGAGGAGACTCTGCGGGAGTCCATCAAGCGGATCTTCACGAAAGAGGGATTCGCAGTCGATGCCGCGGACTCGCGCCGAAAAAGGCCTCACCCTGCTTGAAACGAACATTTACGACGTGATCATCTCGGACATCATCCTGCCGGGGATGGACGGGATCGAGATGCTCATCAGGGTGCGGGAGCAGATCCCAGACCAGATCTTCATCGTCGTCACGGCCTACGCGTCGCTCGACACCTCGGTGAAGGCGCTCAGGGCCGGGGCCTATGATTACATCATGAAGCCGATCATCCATGAGGAGATCAAGCAGATCGTGCGGAACGCCCTTCGGCAGAAGAGCCTTCAGGCCGAGAACGTGCTGCTCAAGCGGGAGATCGGAAAGGACTATGATTTCAGCAGCATCATCGGCGAAAGCGCGTCGCTCAAGAGCCATCCTCGATGAGGTCAGGAAGATCAGCGGACACCAAGAGCAGCGTGCTTCTCCTCGGCGAGACCGGGACGGGAAAGGAGCTCTTTGCCCGGGTCATCCATCACAACAGCTCTCGCCGGGACATGCCATTCGTGCCGATCAACTGCTCGGCGATCCCCGAGAACCTGCTCGAGACCGAGCTGTTCGGCCACGTGCGAGGCGCATTTACCGGCGCGGTTGCGACCAAGAAGGGCATCCTCGAAGAGGCCGAGGGCGGCACCGTGTTCCTCGACGAGATCGGCGACATGAGCCTCTCGCTCCAGGCGAAACTGCTCAGGGTCATCGAGGACCAGGTGATCCGGCCTGTGGGAAGCACCAAGGGCACGAAGGTCGACATCCGCTTCATCACCGCGACGAACAAGGACCTGAGGGCGGCAGTGAGGGAAAGTACGTTCCGCGAAGACCTCTATTACCGCATCAACGTGATATCCTTGCAGATTCCGCCGCTCCGGGAGCGTAAAGAAGACATCGGAGCGCTCGTGCGACACTATCTCGGGAAATACTCACACGAGATGGGCAAGCCGGTCAAGGATGTTTCTCCGGAGGCCATGGATATCATGATGAATTACCGATGGGCGGGGAATGTTCGTGAGCTCCAGAATGTGATCGAACGGGCCATTCTCATCTCCGACGGTGATCTCATTAAACCAGAACACCTGCCTGTGGGAATGAAAGCGGAAGCGCCGTTCCAGCATCAGGTATTTGACAAAAGGCTCTCAATCGAGAGACTACACCAAGGCGTTCATTCAACGATATCAGGGCGATTGCAACGAGCAGCAGCTTGCGGACATGCTCGGGATTACCCGGAAGTCCCTCTGGGAGAAACGAAAGAAGTGGGGGATCGTGAAGGAGAGGTAGATCGAGGAATTGGAAACGGGAGAGCGAAAAGAGTAAGTTATACGTTGTTTAAACATATTCAGCCGCCGTGTCTCCGAATCTCTACGGCAGGTCATCATTAATCATGTCTCTAAAGAAAAAAATTGCTATCAGCTTCTTGATCAGCGCCGTCATTATCGCTGTCCTCGCAGCGTTCGAATATATCAATTTTATCGAACTCAAAAAAGAGGTACGCTATCTGGAGGTAACCGACACGATCAACCGCAAGTCGCTCCAGCTCCGGAGGCATGAGAAGAATTATTTTCTCTACAGCCAGCAGAATGCGAACGTAGAGTCTGCCGCGGTCCGTGCCTATCTTGGCGAGCTTAAAACCCTCCTGATGCAGAATCCCGACATTGATAAGGCGGACAAACTGGCGCTGCGCAGCAGCATCGCTGAATACGAGCGACGATTTAACACCATTGAATCCTCGGCACAGCGCCTTACGGACATCTTCGAAGAGACCAAAGCATCCTACGGGAAAAACGAAAAGTTCTTCTCTCTCGTGGAAGCAACCTTTCTTGAGCGACCGGCGCAATCCGCAGATTTTCTCGAAAAAACGTTCTTCCTTGCTCGAGGTCACTCACTCATTACCGGACTCCGGGAGCTCGATACCGATATTACCGCACTTAGGAAGACCGGCGAGGACATCATGGTCATATCAAAGGACCTTGACAAGGTCGCACGGGAAAACGCGGAGACTGTTATCCGAGTATCGCAGATGGCCATTCTGATCTTCTTTCCGCTGTTTTTCATAGTCGGCATCGGGATGCTTTTCTTTATCAGCACGAACGTGGTGAGGAGGTTGATGCTCCTGATCAACATGGTTGAAAAAACAGGAAAGGGTTCATATCCCCATCTGCCCGTTTCGCTCTCACAAGGAAGTGCTCATGACGAAGTTGGGGTACTGATCGACAAGTTCAACCAGATGGAGGACCAGCTTGCCCTTCACGAAGAGGAGCTCGAGCGGAAGAACAAGGAGTTGATGCAGACCAAGAAGCTGGCTGCCATCGGCACCCTGGCTTCGGGCGTTGCCCATGAGCTGAATAATCCGTTAAACAATATCTATCTCTCTGCACAGGTGCTTGCCAAAGAGGCCGGTGAAGGCTGTTCCCGCGAAGTAAAAGAGGCAGTAGGCGACATCGTCGGCCAGACCGAGAGGGTCAAGCGGATCGTGGGCGATCTCCTGGAATTCGCACGCGGGAGGGAGCCGCGGCTTCGAGAGGTGGAACTGAAAGACCTGATCACGGATTCTTACCGACATCTCGGCAGTTCAAGGAACCTTGAAAAAGTCCGGTTCTCGCTCAATGTCGATTCTTCGCAGGCAACCGTGCTCGCGGACCAGGGCCAGGTGGAACAGGTCTTTGCCAACCTGTTTGCGAACGCTGTTGACGCCATGGGGGGCGTCGGCGACCTACTCGTGACGATGAGGAGCAGTGAAAAATCGGTCGTCATCACCGTATCGGATTCGGGCAGAGGAATCCCGCAGGAATCGATAGAGAAGATCTTTGAGCCGTTCTTCACAACCAAGGACAAAGGAACGGGCCTCGGGCTGGCGATCGTGTATAATATCATCAAGAAACACAACGGCGATATTACTGTCGAGAGCGAAGAGGGAAAAGGAACGACCTTTACCATGACGCTGCCGACTGGAAGATAAGAGCCTGAATCAGGAATTTAACGCGAAGTCGCGAAGAGCGCAAAGTAACGCGGTACGAAGATTAAAACCTTCGCGTACTTTGCGCCTCTGGGGTTCCGATTGTTTTCGATCCCAGATCGTTCGATTAAAGGAAAGATACGCATGGCATTTAAAATACTGATAGCCGAAGACGAGGAAATAACCCTAAAACATCTCAGCAACGCCCTCCAGAAGGAAGGCTACCTGACCATCGGAACGCAGAACGGGCAGGACGCCCTCCAGCAGATCGAAAGTGATCACTTCGATCTCTTGATCGCGGACATTAAGATGCCGGGTTTCACGGGCATCGAACTTCTCGAAAAGATAAAAGCGAAGCAGCTTGAGACTGAGGTGATCATCATAACCGGCTTCGGCAGCATCGACTCGGTGGTAGACGCCATGAAGAAGGGGGCCTACGACTACGTCACCAAACCCTTCAACCTCGACGAGCTCGTCCTCAAGGTGCGGAAGATCCGGGAGCAGAGGAGCCTGAAAAAAGAAAACATAGCGCTCAAGGCCTTCGCGGGCCTGGACCGGAAGGTTTCGATCATCGCCAAGAGCGAGAGCATGAACAACATCCTCGGTGTTATCGAGGGGATGAAGGATACGGACTGCAATGTGCTTCTGACCGGAGAGACGGGCGTGGGAAAAAGTCTCCTGGCTAGGATCATACACTTCACAAGCAGGCGACTGACCATGCCGTTCCTATCCATCAATTGCGCCACGCTTACCGAGGAACTTCTCGCGAGCGAGCTCTTCGGCCACGAGAAAGGCGCTTTCACCGGAGCCGTCAAGACCAAACAGGGACTCGTGGAGATCGCGGACACTGGCACGCTGTTCCTGGACGAGATTGCCGAGATGGCCCCGAACCTTCAGGCCAAGCTCCTTAAAGTGATCGAGGAAGGGGAGTTCTACCGCGTGGGTGGGACCAAGCCGATCAAGGTCGACGTTCGGTTCATTGCTGCGACGAACCAGAACGTACGCTCTGTCATTGCCGAAGGTAGATTCCGCGAGGACCTGTACTACCGGTTGAACATCATGGAGATCTTCATCCCGCCGCTCCGCGATCGCAGGGACGATATACCGCCGCTCTGCACATATTTTCTGGAGAAACATCTCCCGAGTTCCCGCAAGAAGATCACAGGCTTCGCCAAAGAGTCGATGACCGTGCTTATGCACTATAGCTATCCGGGGAACGTGCGCGAACTCGAGAATATCGTCGAGCGAGCGATCATCCTAGAGAAGGGGAATCTCATCACGCCCGATAGCCTGCCGCAGACCATCAAGATGTTCCAGATCGAAACTCTCGAGCCGGACGAGGTCAAGACCATTGAGCAATTGAACAAGGAGTATGCCGAAAAAGTGCTCGATATGTTCGGCGGCAACAAGTCCAAAGCTGCTGAAGTGCTCGGGATTTCGAGGACGAGTTTGTGGAGGATATTGAAAGAAGAGTAGTGAATTTGTGACGTGGTTCTTTCTTCCTGCAGCGTATACAGCTGTTTGACTATGCTTGAAATGGTGATTAGCCGGTGTAATCAACACCGGTCGTTTTCAAAGCCCCTTGGAGCCGCTTCCTCATTCAGTGTGCTGCGAGGTTGAATCCGGAAAGGAAATGAAATGATCCTCGGGAGAAAGCTCGTCGTGGTGATGCCCGCGTATAACGCGGAAAAGACGCTTATTCAGACATACCAGGAATTGCCCCACGAATACGTGGACGAAGTGATCCTTGTTGACGATGCTTCGCGGGACCGTACCGCAACACTGGCACAGGAGCTGGGCATTCGGACAATCATCCATACCGAAAATAAGGGTTACGGAGGCAATCAGAAAACCTGCTATCGCGAGGCGCTGCGCCTCGGAGCGGATATTGTCGTTATGGTCCATCCTGACTATCAATACTCGCCGAAGCTGGTAGCGGCCATGTCCTCCATGATTACGTCAGGCCATTACGATGTCGTGCTGGGATCACGGATCCTCGGAGGTGAAGCTCTCAAAGGAGGCATGCCCTTCTATAAATATATCGCAAACAGGATTCTTACTTTTCTTGAAAATCTCGTATTCGGCGTGAAGCTGTCTGAATACCACACCGGTTACCGTGCGTTCAGCAGGCAGGTATTGGAAACGCTGCCGCTGGAGAAAAATTCCGATGATTTCGTTTTTGACAACGAAATGCTGGCTCAGGCTGTTTACTTCGGATTTAAAATCGGAGAAATAAGTTGCCCGACAAAATATTTCGAAGACGCCTCCTCAATTAATTTTATCAGGAGCATGAAGTATGGATTTGGCGTCCTCGCTACAGCGGGGCGCTTCGTCTTGCAGAAGACAGGCCTGCTGCAATCACCCCTATTCGACAGAGAGGGGGGAAAACTGTGTTGATTTACCGCTTAAGAAAGCGTTAAGAAAAATCTGAAATTAAGGTTTGGGACGAACCCTGACAGGGTAAATAAAATGTATATGAAGCATTTGTACCATAGATTAATACAGAATATTCTCGGCCTCACTATCACTACGTTATGTCGTTTCTGCTTAGGCTAGCAAGAATGGGAAAGACCATTTTTGAAAAAATAAGACCTCACCTTCTCCCCGTAATTGTCCTGTCCGGCCTTACCTTTGTGGTATATGCCAACACACTCGGCCACGATTTTCTGATGAACTGGGATGACAGCTTGTATGTCGTAGATAATGAAACAATACAAGGCATCACGGTCGAACATTTGAAGGACGCATTCACTCGATTTTACATAGGGAATTATGCGCCGCTTCATATCATCTCCTATATGATCGACTATACCTTGTGGGGGTTGCGTCCCAGTGGTTTTATTTTTTCCAATGTGCTCATTCATGCTATTAATGGTATTTTATTCTATTTGCTGCTTTTTCGCATGAATCGACGAAGTGCACTCGGCTTTCTCGCCGCCTTCATTTTCTTGTTCCACCCCGTTCAGGTTGAATCAGTCGCATGGATATCTCAGCGAAAAAATCTTCTAGCAATGTTTTTCTTCCTTTTATCTTTTCACTTCTACATATCCTATCGGACTGCCGGAAAACCCCAGAGCAAGTTCTTTTACATCTCTTCTATTCTGGCGTTCGTTCTCGCTCTTCTGTCAAAATCAGTCACGGTCATACTCCCCCTTGTTCTTTTTCTTTATGACCTTTGCTATCATGAAAAGTCCAACCGAAAGTCTTGGATGACCAATAAGATCCCATTTTTATTTGCTGCAGGCGCTGCACTATTAATTGCCTTAAAAAGCCAGTTGCCCGAAAGCGATGGCGGGCGGATTTCTTACGCCATTGAAGGGCCTCTTGGCGTTTTCTATACCATGCTCACGGTTCTTGTCCGATATTTCAGGATCATTTTCTGGCCAACGGAATTAAGTGCCATGTATATGCCACCCATGAAAGTGAGAATAGATGGCGCAGTTGCGTGGTCTGCATTGTTTGTCGTTCTATTAGTTGTCCTGGGATTTTATCTATATCGAAGAAGAAAAGAGCTCTTTTTCTGGTATGCGCTTTTTTTCGTCGGGCTCCTGCCGGTTTCCCAGATCGTGACCATAGTTACTTTAATGAATGATCGTTATTTGTATTTCCCCTTGTTAGGGGCAGCAGCATTTTATGGGCTTATAGCGCTCCCTTCTGCCTACAATACCTATGAATTTCGAAAGATAGGCCTGTCTCTTATGCTTTGTCTTCTGATTATGCCGCTTCCCTGGCTTTCATGGCAGAGAGCTTCTGTCTGGAGTAACGACTGGTCTTTATGGATGGATACAACGCGCAAAGCACCAAGCTCCCCGCTTGCCTGGAATGGTCTCGGCATGGCTTACGTTGGTGCGGGACGATCTGATGAAGCAGCCGACGCCTTCTTGAAAGCATTATCAATAGACCCTGATTATGAGCATGCTCTTAATAATATCGGCGCCCTTTACAATAGGCGGGGTAAGATATCGGAAGCCCGGCCTTTTTTGCAGAAGGTCGTGAATTTATTTCCTGACAATATTAATGGTATGATGAACATGGGGATCAATTATTACCTATCCGGTGAATTCCGGAATGCTGAACTGACTTTTAAAAAAGTATTGGCGTTGAGGCCCCAATGGCCCGATGTTCTCTCACGTCTAGGTGATGTCTATCTCAAGATGAAAAAACTTGAGATGGCCAGGAGGTATTATAGAGAAGCGATCGAAGTGGGGGGCAGCACGGCGCATCTGGAATATGGCCTGGCGAGCGTTGAGTCTTTGAGCGGTCATCCGCGGGAGGCTTTAGCGCGCCTTGAGACCGCTTTTAAAATGGGATATAATGACTTCCAAAATATCACGAATGATGCGGCCCTCGATAGCCTCCGTGGACTCGTCGATTTCCAAATTCTCATGCACAAGTATTTTGGCAACTAGGGAGTATCTCCTACTTCGATATTCGACAAAACGCTATCGTCCGTGATTTCCCTCCAGGTAATCCGGTCCTGTTTATACTTCCAATAAGTGCGGAGCGGTGGGGCCTTCAATGTGCCTCAATAACATATGCGTGTAGATTGACTCATGATTCCAAATAAAATAATCTCATGAAGAAGTCCTCGAACAAAGAATTGACCTCCCTGGCGGCAGAAGTCGTCCGTCTTTCAAGGCTGCTCACGAAAGAGCGGGCAAGCATTCCCGTTGCGTATATGAAAGACAAAGGTCTGCGGAAGGCATACCTGTCATACTATCTGCCCTCGAACCTTTTAAAAATTCACCTTCCACTCAAAGAGCTTTCCCTCCATCAGAAAAACATACTTTCAAAAGAACATCTCAGAATTCTTGATATCGGCTGCGGTCCAGGCTCTGCCACGCTCGGCGTGCTGGAGTTCTTTTCCCGGCTGAGGAAAAAGCCGGTTCTCGAGTTCACGGTCGCAGACCATGTGGCCGAAAACCTGAAGGACGCTGCAGCGTTTTTCGAATCGTACCGGGAGCGCTGTCGCATCAATGCTTCTTTGCATACGGTGAAAACGAGCATAGAAAAATTGGAGCCGCTTTTGAAAGGGCACTATGACCTGATCATCCTGTCGAACGTGCTGAATGAATTGTTCCGCAATGACGAGGATAGGATCACCAGACGTATCGATATCCTGAATGAGATCGTGAAGCGCTTTCTTACGCATGACGGGAGTTGCATCATTATCGAGCCGGCTCTCCATGACACCTCGCGCGAGATGCTCTTGGTCAGGGACGGCCTTCTGGCTCAAGGATTCCATATCTATTCCCCCTGTCTCATGAATGAGAACTGTCCTGCTCTTGTAAATCCAAAGGACTGGTGCCACGAGGATGTGCCTTGGGAACCGCCTGCTATAATCAAGGAAATAGACAAGCTCGCCGGATTGAGAAAGGATTCGCTCAAGTTTTCCTATGTGGTCCTCAAAAATGACAATCTTTCCCTGACGGATATCTATGGCCCCGATTCATTCAGGATCGTAAGCGAGCCGATCATTTCAAAAGGCAAGATCGAGTTCTATCTGTGCGGCAAGGGGGGACGGCGATTGATCATGAAGCTTGATAAAGACAAGTCACCAGCGAATGAAGTATTCGGAGCCTTGAAGAGGGGGAATATCGTAAGCTTTGAAAAACTGCTGGACGAGGGCAAGAGATACAAAGTGGGAAAAGATACTGTAGTGATTGCTAAAAATACTTGCTAATTCCTGATAATGCGCTATTATTTCCCGTCATGAGCAGGTATCGCGAGCATCAAAAGCCGGGTTCTAAATATATCACGCCCGAAGGAAAGAAGCGCCTGAGCGATGAGTTCGAGCACCTCTGGAGGGTCAAACGTCCGGAAGTGACGGCCGCACTTGCTGCCGCTGCAGCCGAGGGAGATCGGTCCGAGAACGCAGAGTATATCTACCGCAAGAAACAGCTCCGCGAGATCGATGCCCGCATCCACCATCTGAAAGAACGGCTGGAGCATATTGTCGTTGTCGACAGAAGCCCCGACGATGAATCGCGGGTCTTTTTCGGTGCATGGGTCAGGCTCGAGGATGAAGAGGGAAGTATCTCCGAGTACCGCATCGTGGGACCCGATGAGTCCGACCACACCAAAGGCCTGATCAGCATGGACTCGCCCATGGCAAAGGCCTTGATGAAGAAGACCAAAGGGGACGAGGTCGTGGTCAAACGCCCAAAGGGCGACGCCGTGATCACGATCGTGAACGTGCGATACCGGCCGTTCGACGATAAGGGTGGGAAGCCCTGAAGCTGATTTACAGCATCACGAGCACGCACATCATGGCGATGGACCAAATGATGTCCGTGGCCAGATGCATGTCGCAGGTGGAATCGAACATAAGGTCCGCGCGAGCGGGAAATTCCTCGTCCTCCAGCCAGAGCGTCAAAATCGCCGGGACCCTCGGGAAGGGATAGAGCTTCACGGATGCATCGCCGTATTTCACCAGCTCTCCTCCAAGGCCTGAGCCTTTCTGTAAAAATCCCTCCCTATCTTTCCCGAATCTCTGAGCCACTTTGTCAAGCGGCAGTATATGAGACCCCATGGTGAAAATTTCCCCGCCTCTTACATTCTGGAGCTTCACCATCCTTCCGGTACAGGCGATATCTTTAGCACTCACCAGGTACCAGAGAATCGAAAGCTTGAAAAAATACCCCAGTCTTTTCAGCAGCATGTCGCTCCCTGGCGCAGCGCTCGAGATCGTCCTGTCTTTTACCGCAACAAGAAAGTCCATGCCGAGTGATTTCACGACGTACTGTTTCATTGCGCGGTCATAAGACACAGCCGCAGCCCTGCAGACATCATCAACATCCAGCGTCGCGAGGATCTCCCATGCCTTCTCCTCTCCAGGCTTATTCGCTTCCGTCATACTTTCCTCTTAAACTTCATCAAAGAGTGTCATTGCCGTGCAACCAAGAGTAGTCTCGAAGTCCTGAAACAAGATCGTCATGCTCCGCTCATCAATCGCCATGATAAAAAATATGAATACTTGTTAAAATTTTCTCGCTTCGCATAGTATCAGATTATTTCTATATTTAAAAGCAGAATTGTGTTCCAGATTTAAACACCTGGACTTCTCCTATCTCGTACGCAGATCTCTGCAGAGACAACTATGGTGTATGATCACAGGCCTGCTAATAAAGGGTTTCCGTATATATTAACCTTTTAGCCCGGTCGCCTCTCCTCTATAAGTGTTCATATGCGTTCAATTCTGAAACAGTAGCATTTATCTTAATTTAATTATTTTATAATAAAAACAACATGTTATGGATTGGCACTCCTGTTGCACTATACATGGCAAAGAAATAAATCACTAAGGAGGTAAGCAATGGGGAAGAGGCAGCTTTTATTCGTCACGTATCGTGATGAAAATATTGAAGAGGGAGTTTCGTACGCTGTTGAGCTCGCTAAGGCAATGTATGAGGACATCACGCTTTTGCTGGTCCAGAAAAAAAGCAACCTCATGGAAAAGCTTGAGAACCTCATGACCGCCGTAAGCTTTGCCGAGGTCGATGAACATGACACGGCACGGCAGATCATGGAGGGTGGCTCTCAAGACAGGCATGAGAGACATGAGAAAAAGCTCGCGGAAGTTGTGAAAAAATGTCACCGGGAAGGCATCCAGGTGAATGTCCATACCACGGACCTGGACGCAATTTCAGGCATACGGACATTTCTCAAAGAACACACAGGCATCGACAAGGTCGTTTTGAGCCCGGCGGTGACGGGGAACGACAATATCTCGGCAAAGGATTTGAACCGACTCGTACGTACGGCGTCGCGTCCCATCGTGACCATGACCAGGCAAGCCTGCACAGTAGCGTAAACACGCTTAGCCTGTCATTGCGAGCCGAAGGCGAAGCAATCTCAGGTTGCGTGTATCGTGTTGAAGAATATCCAGATTGCTTCGGGGACTGCGTCCCCACGCAATGATATCAAAGAAATAAAAAAAATACGAAAAGGAGATGAGTAATGTATCTGTATCTACCGGTAGCATTGACCAGTATCAACATCCTGATCCCCGTTGGGCTCGGGCTGGCCGTGGGGCTGCTCTCAGGCCTCTTCGGCGTGGGCGGCGGCTTTCTCATGACGCCGCTTCTCATCATGTTCGGCATCCCGTCGACCGTTGCCGCGGCAACGGATTCCAACCAGATCGTGGCGGCATCCACCTCCGGGACCTATGCACACTGGAAGGTCGGGAATGTGGATTTCAAGATGGGACTGTACCTCCTCGTCGGCGGGTTTCTCGGCGGCATCGTCGGCGTCCAGGCGATCAAACTCCTCCATGCCATGGGCAATGCCGATTTCGTGATCAAGATGACCTATGTCCTCATGCTCGGCATCGTCGGCGTCTACATGTTCATCGAGAGCCTCCAGAGCATGAGGAAGAAAAAGAAGCCGTCCGTTGATGAAGAGGCGAGCGAAGAGAAGGAATCGGCCGTTGGGCGGTTCCTGAAATCCCTGCCGCTCCAGACCCGGTTCGAGAAATCGGGATCACCCATTCCGTCTTCGTGCCGATCGTCCTCGGCGGCTTTGTCGGCGTTCTTGCCGCCATCATGGGCGTGGGCGGCGGGTTCCTGATGGTCCCGATCATGGTGTACATGCTCAGGATGCCGATGCACGTGGTGGTCGGGACGAGCCTGTTCCAGATCCTGTTCACCTGCATCGAGGTCACGTTCCTCCAGGCATACACGAACCACAGTGTGGATTTCCTCCTTGCGGTGCTGCTGCTCTTGGGCTCGACGATCGGGGCGCAGGTCGGCGCGGTCTTCGGCAGGAAGCTCAAGGCCGATCAGCTCAAGATACTTGCTCGCCGGGATCGTGCTCGTGGTGACCGTCAAGATCATCTTCGAACTGACGCTTACGCCGTCATTGCTCATTTCACAGGCAGGAGGACACTAATGAAAAAATTCGGATTGCGAATTGCGGATTGGGGAATCGCGATGAGAGCCGCGTTGGCCTTCATTTTCATCCTTATCTTCACTAGCAATGCTTCCGCCATGCTGACGGCCAAGGCCAACCATGACCATATCACCATCGACTTCTTCTATCACGGCAGCACGGTGAGCGTTCGTGGAGAGTCGGACCCCAACGTCGACCTGGTCATCAAGATAACCTCCCCCGAAGGGCATCAGGTCCTGAAGCAGAAGGGGAAGGTCGGCGGGTCTTTTGTGGATGAACGTGGGGCAACTCAAGTTCGAGCACACCCCGAATTTCTACGCTGTCTATCAGCACGAAGAAGCTTGATGAGATGCTGAGCAAGGAAGAGATGGGGAAATATGTGATCGGCTATCCAGCGCTCGAACAACACGTCGAGGTAACGCCGGTCGCAAATGAGGAAGAGAAGGCCAAGTGGTTCGATGAGTTCGTTAAGTATAAGGAAGCGTCAAACGTATATGTAACCTCTTTCGGGAAGATATCGATAACGGCGAAGGCCGACGGTAGGCAAGAGTATTACATTCTGACCGACTGGCCTTACCAGGCAGCACCGGGAGATTACCTGGTGACGGTCTATGCCGTGAAGAACGGAAAGGTCGTTGAGCAGGCCGAAGCGAAGGTAAATGTCGAGCAGGTCGGCCTCGTCAAGACGCTTGCGACCATGGCAAAGAACAACGCGGCGTTCTACGGTATTCTCTCGATCGGGATTGCGCTCGGCGCGGGCTTCGGCGTCGGCCTGGTGTTTAGGAAAGGCGGAGGTTCTCATTAATGTACAGCTCAATTGTTGTCGGATACGATGAGTCATTGTCGAGCAGGGCGGCACTGAAAGAAACTTCGCTTTGGATAAAAAACCACGGGGGGCACCTTTTCCTTGTCCATGCGGTCTATTTCGACCAGGAGGAGTTCGTTATTCTGCCGTCTCAGATGGAGAAGCGGTTCGAGGTCGGGACGAAGGTCTGCAAGGACGCGAAGAAAAGTCTCTATGATGATTACGGCCTGAACGGAAGCGTTGAGTCTATTATCTGCGAAGGTGAGCCGCCCGACGTGATCGTGGACATTGCCCAGGGAAAGAAAGCCGACCTTATCGCTCTCGGCACCTATGGACGAAAGGGACTGAAGCGGCTGCTCATGGGTAGCGTGACGTCGCAGGTCATCCTGAACTCGCCCTGCGATGTGCTTGTGGTCAAGAAACCGTGCTCGAAGTGCACGTGGAAGCTACCATTCCCTGCTGGTCCCTTTTGACGGCTCCGAGTCCAGCAAAAAGGCGCTGACGCGGGCCAGCGAACTGTCAAAGATTGACGGCGCAGAGGTAGCGGTCCTTTACGTGATCCCCCGCTACGAGGAGATGATGGACTTCTTCAAGACCGAGGCCATTAAGAAGAGCCTCTTCCGGGAGGCGGAGAAGATCGTCGAGGGAGCAAAGAAGCACGCCGCAGGGCTGGGAGTGCAGATCAAGGCGGTCGTGCAGGAGGGTCATGCCGGTGACAAGATCGTGGAGATCGCCGACACGCTGAAACATGATCTGATCGTCATGGGAACCCACGGATGGAGGGGCGTGAACAAGGCTATCATTGGGAGCACGGCGGAGCGTATCATTGCCTATGCTTCCTGTCCCATACTGATTGCGAGGTAGATGACCTGCGAACGAATGGAACGCTGATGACGTGAGATGTCAAGTTGATGAACGCATAATTCAAAGTAAACACTTTAGCAAGCAAGGGAGCGTGATGTATTATGAAGGGTTATAGAAAAGTTCTTATCGCATTGAATGGGTCCAGAGAGGTCCTGGAACAGGGGATCAAACTCGCCAAGGACGAAAAGACCTGGATCACGGTCGTGAAAGTGGTCCAGCCTTTTGATGGCGAACTCAACCTGACGGGCATCAAGAACCTTCACGATGTTCTGGACGATGGTGCGGCCAAGGCCGTTTCCGTTATCAATGAGGTTGCTGAGGCCGAAGGTGCATTGGTCAAGACGCGGTTGGAGGCCGGCGACGTGCCGGACAGGATCGTGGAGGTCGCCGCAGAAGAAAAATGCGATCTTATCATCATGGGGTCGAAAAAGAAAAAGAGTATCCTCAGCAGGCTCTTTGGTGATCACATCGTAGAGAAGGTCATCGACCGTGCGCCGTGCCCCGTATATGTAGTCGGGTTGTAGTAAATATAAACTGGGCCGCCAACCGGGGTTTTAAGCGTCAACCTGAACGAAGTGAAAGACCTCACGGGCAGTACGGAATTCTTTGCATGCGTTCAGCATGATCGGCGGAGGACTCGTCAATACGGCAAAAAAGATTGGCAGCCCCTAGAAAGAAGGTGTAAATCATGTTCGAGGGATTATTTCAGCCGATGCACCTGATCCTTATACTGCTGATCGTATTGATCGTATTCGGGCCGGGGAAGCTCCCCGAGCTCGGCGCGGGACTCGGTAAGAGCATCAAAGAGTTCAAAAAAGCGTTAAAAGAAGGGCAGGATGCTACAGCGATAGAGCACAAAGAAGAAAAGAAGGTTTGATCCGCTTACAGCAGGAGAAGGGCGACTGATGAAAAGGGACTTGGGTCGATGAAACATACTTAAGTGGTATGATGGAAGACATTATACTCTGTTTTTCACAGGGAGCAGGTGATAGGGACTTCAAACAACCCGTCCTGTGCATATGACTGGAGGCGGATAACGCCTCCATCGCTTTTTTATTCTCGTATTCGGCCCGATAAACCTCTATCCTGTCAGGCTGTTTCCCTCCCTCGCGGTATAATATATTTATATGTTACACAAAAAATTTAATAGACTGGTGAAGCGAAGATTGCTCTCCGGAGAAGAGTTGGAGAAGCTCGTCCGCGAATCACAGGGGTCGGATGTTTCGATCGAAGAACGATTGCAAGGGAAAGGCGTGCCAAAGCATGAGATCCTTTTCTGCCTCTCGGAATACTACAGTCTTCCTTTTGTAGAGTATGACGAGGGGGTCATCGTATCTCAACAGATTATCCGGCGGATGGACATGGAGCGGCTGAAACATGCCCTCTGGCTCCCTCTTTCCATCAGGGAAGACACGGCAGAGGTGATCGCCTGTTCTCCCGATGACCCCTCGGTCCTCGCGGATGTCAGGAATACACTCGGTGTACATACGGTTGTATTCAGAGTTTCCCTTTCTTCAGACCTTGTAAGGATCATCGAGCACAACCAAGACCTGAACCCGAGATTCCCGCCTTCAGCAGGCAGGACGCCGCTCGCCAAGGTGCGGACGTTCCTTGCCGACCGGCGCTCCATGCTGTCCTGCTACCGCACGTCACTCGCAAAGGGAAGGACGGGGCTTGCTTTCCTGCGTACCGGTATTTCATTCATCGCGATCGCCCTAGTTCTGTTCCGGGTCTTCGGTGTGGGATATCTGACTATTTTCGAAGGGCTGCTGTTCGCAGCAGGAGTCGTGATGGCGATAGACGGCATGAAATGGTATCAGTCTGCCCGCAGGGTGGGGAAGAAACCTCTTGATTGCGTATCAACGGAAGCGACTGGTGGGACAACGGTCCTCGAAGTGTCAAACCCAGGAGACGATCCGGTCTTTACCCGCACAGCCGAGGTTCCCGGGGCGAATACACTTCGGCAAGGCTGGGATACTCTTACCCCCGTCATGAGGCGGAGGTTCCTTGCGAGCGACCGAACGGATCTAGCCGAAGAAAGAACGGTCCTCGCGTGTTCCCGGACTCTCATGGCGCGGGCGCGGACAGGGCTCTCGTTCACGCGTACCGGGATCGCCTTTATCGGGCTCGGCATTGCTATGCTGCGACAATTCCCTGACGGTCCTCCATGGACCGCGGTCTATGCGGTGCTTATCATGACGGGCGCCGCGATGGTGGCGGAAGGATTTTACTGGTACCTCCCCGGCCGACGAGCCGGCAAAACAAGTAGTCAAGCCGTAAAAAGTTCAGAAAGCAAACCGAGCATATGGAATGCTGTATTCCCTCCCCGGGTCGAACAAAAGAGTCTTGAAAGTGGTCGAATGTCTCTTCCCCCGGTCAAGGGTTTCGCTACTCCAGGCATTTGGGCGACAACGGGCCTCGCCCTTGAACGGACGCTCCTCGCGGAGCGGCGGAACGTGATGGCCAGGCTCCGGACGATCATGGCGCGATCGAGAACGGGCATGGCGTTCATCCGGACGGGAATGAGCATCTCCGCGGTGGGTCTGGGGCTTCTGGTGTATTTCGGCGCGGGGAATGCAGTATGGACCACATTTGATGCTCTTCTGATCCTGGCCGGGCTGCTGTTCATTGCTGACGGACTTTACTGGTATCTTCCTGCCGAAAACACGAGAAAACAGTTCCCGTATTGTTATGGAGAGATGGAGATCGCAGTCCCTGATTACGGCACGCCAGCCCGTTACTGGAAAAAGGTGGTTTTTAGCCACGATGACATATAAAACGACCTATGACGTCGAAACAAGGCAGCAGGACGAGCGGTTCCTTATCCTGCTCGAGTGGGGAGCGCTAACCCGGGAAGAGCTGCGCAGCGCGGAGCAAGCAGCGGTTGCGCGGGGTGTTGAGCTTGAGCAAATCCTCATCCGTGAATTCGGTGTGCCGAAACAGACCGTGCTGGCCGCACTATCGGCACATTATAAGTGTCCTTTTGTGGAATACGACGAGAGGATGCCCATCCCTCCCGATCTTTTGACCAGTCTTGACAATGAACGCCTGTCCCTGACGCAGTGGTTTCCGATCATCCGTGACGGGAACACGGTCATTATTGCAGCTCACAACCCGCAGGACGTAGCGGTCTTCGACGAGGCCAGAAATTCCATCAAAGCCGAACGATACGAATTCTGGGTTGCTCTCGAGGAGGACATTCAGTGGTTCGTTCAGGACTTCCTCCATGCAAAACCGGGAGCCTTGATAGGAACGGAGCGCACGGGACTAGCCTTCTGGCGCAACACCATGGCCCACTGGAGGACACGACTCGCTTGCTACAGGAACGACCTTGCGCAGGGCCGAACAGACCTTGCATTCCTCAGGTGGGGGCTCGGGTTCATCGTCCTGTCCGATGTGCTCCTGCGGTCTCATCCGACGGGCGTTATCGTCTATTTCTACTGGTCGATGATCGCAGCAGGCATCTCACTCGGTCTCTTCGGGCTGATCGGCTATCTCAAGGTACGAAGGACAAGAATGAAGACACCTGGCCATCAAACACTCATTGAGGTTACGTCGGCCACCATGCATTTCCTTGAGAATTACCACTACCTTGATTACTGTGGTATCGACACGAAGACGAAAGGGACCATGCTCGCCCGGCTCGGCGATTGTCTCGGCAGTTACAGCACTATCCTCTTTCCCTCACCAGCCAGCAAGGAGCGCACGCATCTCGCGCGCGAGCGGAACGTGCTTGCGGCACAGCGAACCATAGCCGCCTGCTACCGGACGATCTATGCCCGTGCTCGGACGGGATTGGCATTTATTCGTACCGGCGTGTCCTTTACCAGCGTCGGGTTCGGGCTCATGCACTATTTCGGGTTCAGCCTGCTTACCCTCTTCGATTCGCTGCTTGCCCTAGCGGGAATTTTGATGGCCATAGACGGCCTCCTATGGTACCTGCCGGTCAGAAAGGAACAAGCGGAGATCCCGAGGTGCCCGGTACCGATGTGAATGGTGAGGCGCGGATGTAAGAAATTGTCGTCACAAGGACGAGAATTCATTAAAGCATTTAATACGCGCAATTTGCGTTCAATCATTTGGTTCCGACTATTGTCATGAAGATCGAAAAAAAGCTCATCCTCTCCAACGTCATGTACGGCGCATTCATTATTCTGATCGGTTTTTTTGCCTTCCAGAATATGAACCTTGTCCTTACCAAGCTCAGATTCGTGGAAATCGCCGATGATCTGAATGCGTCATTTCTCGAAATGAGGCTTTCGGAAAAGAACTATTTTCTCTACAAGGATAAGAAAGCGCTCGCCGAGATACGGGAAAAAATAGATTATACCGTCAGGACAATCGGGGAGGTGCGGGATGACATCATCCGGGCCATCGGCGAGACCGATCTCAAGACGCTCGAATCGCGCCTCAAAGCCTATTCGGATGTCATCGAAGAAGCGCGGACAGGCAGCTCCACGGACCAGCACCTGGAGTTGCGGCTCAGGGCCGAGGGCAAGAAGCTGAAGGAATTTTCCGATTCCATCACGCACCTTGAACGAAGGCGGGTGAATGATATCATCCTGAGCTCCAAGCGGATACTGATCTTTTCCTTCTGGGCCATCCTGTTTTCCGCCCTTTTTGTGGGACATTTTATTTCGCAGAAGATTCTCCGGTCGTTGCGGGAAATCGAGAAACTGGCGAAATCCATCTCCGGAGGCAATTTTCAAAAGATAGAAGTATTCCAATCCAACGATGAGCTTGGCTCCGTCATCGCGGCCATCAACTCCATGTCCGAGGAACTTGGCCACCGCGAAGAGGAGCTCATCCAGTCCAAGAAACTCGCTTCCCTCGGCATTCTTACGGCGGGGGTGGCGCATGAGCTCACGAATCCCCTGAACAACATTTCAATGATCGCCCAGACCTATGCGGAACTATACGACAAGCTCAGCGGTAGGGACCGGGTCGAGCTCATGAGCAAGGTAGAGGAGGAGACGGAGCGGATACGGAAGATCGTTAAGAATCTCCTCGATTTTTCCAAGCCAAAGGATGCGAACCCGAAAGAGGCGGATATCAACTCCGTGATACAGAAGACGCTTACGCTTGTGCAGAACATGATCGATGTGTCGAATATCGAAACGACGCTTCATCTCGACCGATGTACTGCCGCATGTGTATGTCGATGAGCATCAGATACAGCAGGTCCTGGTGAACCTCATCACCAACGCGGTCCAGGCCATGTCCTCGGGCGGCAGGCTTGTCATTTCATCGAGGCCGGGGAAGAACGGGAATTCCGTGGAGATCGGTGTGGCGGACACCGGAAAGGGCATCCCTCCAGAGTTCCTGCCGCATATCTTCGATCCCTTTTTCAGCACCAAGGGCGACGGGGGAACCGGCCTCGGGCTCTCGGTCAGTTACGGAATCATCAAGAACCATAAAGGGGACATCAGGGTGGACAGCAAGGTGGGCGTCGGGACGACCTTCACCATCGAGCTGCCCCTGTATAAAAAAGAGGAGAGAACCAATGAATAGTCACAGGATCATGGTCATTGACGACGAAAAAATCGTGGGTGACATGGCAAAGCTGTCGCTCGAGCAGGAGGGCTATCAGGTCGAAACATTTTTGAATGCTGAGCCGGCACTGACGCGGCTGAAGGAGGAAAAATTTGACGTCGTCGTTACCGACTACAAGATGAAGGGCATCGACGGGATGGAAGTGCTGAGAACGGTGAAAAAGCTGTATCCCGAGACCAAGGTCATCATGATCACGGCCTTCGCCAACCTCGATGCGGCCATCGAGGCGCTGCGGGGGGACGTGCACGACTTCTTCCCGAAGCCCGTAAAGATCAAAGAACTAAAGGAATCGATACGGCGCGCATTGAACAGGCCTTAGTACCCAGCATACACACGGTGAGACACTGGTGCTGAGTGGTTCGGTACGGATGTATACAGAATGCCTGAGCCGCAAAGAGTGTCTCGACTACGATGATGGGTGGGAGCAGAACATGAAAAGCGGTGGTTTATTAAGATCATTCCTCGCGTCGGTGGCCAAGGCGTCGGCCTTCAGGAAATATCCCGCGGACCCTGAGGAATTCAAGGCCGTTTTCGACCGGTTTAAGAAAGTGCTCGATAGCAATAACCGGGCGCTCGAAACGATTACGGACATGGGAGAGAAACTGGGCGGGGACTACCTGTTCGATGTAAATTATATCAAGAAGGCCTATTCCCATCTCCGGAACAATCTCGAGTATTCCATGCGGAATTTCGACACGCTCACGCAGAACCGATATTTGCGCCTTCACGATGTGTTCGGACGAATTGACTCTCTGATCCAGCAGATGATCTCCGGTGCGCCGCCGGTGTCGCAGAAGCCGGTCCTGTTTTTTGAGGACATCCCTTGGGGCATGCTGCGGGAAGTAGGCGGCAAAAACGCCCATCTCTCGGAGGTCAAGAACCGGCTGAGCCTGCGCGTTCCTGACGCCTTCGTTATCACGACAGCGGCTTTTGACGAATTCATACGCTCCAACGGGCTCGACGATCAGGTGGCACGGATCGTAAGTGACCCCTATCCATCTGACACAGGGCTCCGAGAACTGCAGGAGCTAATTATTCACGGGACCGTTCCTCCCTCCCTCAACAGGGCAATTCAAGAGGCGATTCAGGCCATCAGGAGTCGCAATGGCGAATGTTTTCTCGCCGTACGGAGCAGCGCCGAGGAGGAGGACAGCGGCCGTTCTTTCGCAGGGCAGTTTCAAAGCATTCTGAACGTCCCTCTCGAGACGGAGCACGTTGAGCGAGCTTACCGGGAGGTAATCGCGAGCCTCTTTTCGGAAAAGGCCGTGGCCTATCAACGGCAGATGGGCTACGAACCGGGTCGATTGAAGATGGCCGTGGGGTGCATGGTCATGGTGGATGCGGTGTCGAGCGGGGTCATGTATACAATCGCGCCTGATGGCAATGGGGACACCCTCATCATCAGCGCCGCATGGGGCCTGGGAGAGGCCGTAGTCGAGGGGCGGACCGATGCGGACCTCTATACGGTTAGGAAGGATCAACCTCATGAAATGCTTGACGCGGCGATCGGGGGAAAGTCGTCCATGATCGCCGGCCTGAGCCAGGGAGGAGTAGCCGAGGTCGCAACGCCGGATGATCTCCGGGGGAAACCGTGTCTGACTTCTGAGCAGGCAGCGGAGCTGGCCTCTTTGGCGGTGAAGATCGAAAAGTACTTTGGGAGTCCCCGCGACATCGAATGGGCGATTGATAAGGGCAGCAGGGTTTTTATTCTCCAAGCACGCCCGTTGAATATTGCTGCCAAGAATTCAGGCGATGTTTCCGCGGAGCGCCAGATCCCTGGTCCCGAACCGGCGCATCTGGTCTTAATCCGGAACAGGGGCAGTGTGGTCCAGAAAGGAACGGGAGCAGGAAAGGTCTTTATCACACGGAAAAAGGACGATCTGAGCGATTTCCCGAAGGGAGCTGTGCTGGTGGCGAAGCACGATTCATCGCTGTACGTCCGGGTCATGCCGTTCGTGTCCGCGATCATCACCGAAACTGGAACGCAGACCAGTCACATGGCAGCGCTCTGCAGGGAATTGAAAATTCCGGCAATCGTGAATGTCGCCGGCGTCATGGAAATCCTGGCGCCGGGACAGGACGTCACCCTCGTTGCCGGAGACGACGGCACATCGACCGTCTACGAAGGGATAGTCAGGGATATCATCACGCAGGCCAGGCGTGAGGCCGCGAGGATGGAGGATGTTTATGAATATCGAAGGAAGATGTATATCCTGAGGTACATCTCCCTCCTCAACCTCGTCGACCCGCTGATGGACGAGTTTACGCCCGATGGATGCAGGACGCTGCACGACATCCTGAGGTTCATACATGAAAAGTCGGTTGCCGAGCTCGTGGACAGCGCGCGGGAGGGGAACTTAAAGTTCAGGAAACAGGGCGCACTTGCGCCGCTGGAACTTCCCGTGCCCGCCGGGATCCTGGTCATGGACATGGGAGGCGGCCTGAACAGCGGGGTCAGCGGGCGGGCGACGTTTGAACAGGTCACGTCGGTGCCGTTCCGGGCAATCATCAGGGGCATGATGCATCCAGGCGCCTGGCACTCCGAGCCGGTCGCTTTGAAAGCCCATGACTTTCTTTCGAGCATGATGCGGATGCCGGACATCGTCTCGGACAATGGGAACCCTGCCGGTTATAATGTGGCGGTCATATCCCGCGAATATGTGAACCTGAGCATCAGGTTCGGGTACCATTTCAACATGATCGATTGCTACTGCGGCGAGAACGCGAAGAACAACCACATCTACTTCCGTTTCGTGGGCGGCGCAACGGACATGGTAAAGCGCTCGAGGAGGGTGGAGCTTATCTCGAAGATTTTACGGGAATACGGCTTCAACATCAAAATCAAGGGAGACCTCCTCATTGCCCGCCTCGCGGGCCTCAAGCAGGAAGATATGGAGACGGTGCTCGACCAGACGGGGAGGCTGATCTCCTATGCCCGGCAGCTGGATGCCGTGCTGCACGATGATGCCGCCGTTGATCGGTACGCGAAGAATTTTTTAGCGGGAGTGTATACGTTCTAGACGTTGAAGCGCGGTCCATTGCCCTGGAGAGGGACGACGATGTCTGAGAAAGACACCGATAAGAAAAATATAACCATCAAACGGTCTTTTCTGCTGGTCCTCCTGCTTGCGGCATTTTCGTTCGGGGCGTTCATCGGCAGAGGAACGGGGATGCTCGGCAGCATATACGAGGACAGCAGCGATGAGCGTTCGGCTGATACGGGAGGCGCATTCAGGTTCATACGGCCCCCGCGTGGGCACATGACGCCCGATAGAGCGCGCACGCCCGGTGAACTGAAGCCGTTCCGCTATAAGGTAGACGCGCTTATTCAGAGCAAACTGAGAACAGGCGAGGCATCAACGGTATCCGTTTTTTTCCAGGATCTAAAAAGCGGGCACCGGTTCGGCATCCGGGAGCAGGAACCGTTCTCGCCCGAAAGCCTGTTGAAACTGCCCCTCATGGTCGCCTACTTCAAATGGGCGGAGTCATCCCCCCACGTTCTGAAACACAAAATACCCTATGACAGTGACAAGGAAAAAAGCGGCCTGCAGAGCACAAAAGCAGCTAGGCCTCTCGAGAAAGGCAGATCATATACGGTTGACGATCTGATCCTCAGGATGATCGCATACGACGATATCGAGGCGCATGCACTGCTGATGGCCAATCTTCCGCCTGGTTACCTTGACCGGGTCTTTAAGGATATCTATGCCAACTATGATCCGGCAAAGAGGGATGACGACGTGACGTTCAGCGCCTATGCCTCGTTCTTTCGCGTGCTTTACAACTCTTCCTATTTGAGCAATGAGCTGTCCGAGAAAGCCCTCCGCTATCTTTCCCGGTCCGCGTTTAGGGACGGGATCGTCGCGGGCATCCCGTCGAATGTCGACTGTGCTATCAAGTCCGGAGAGAGGGCAATGCAGGCCGATGCGGGCCGCAGCATTGAAAAGGAAATGAAGCAGCTCCATGAGTTCGGGATCATTTACTACCCAGACCGTCCGTATCTCATGGGGGTCATGGCCCGCGGGGAAGATTCTGGGAAGTTAACGAACGTCATTCGTGACGTCACTACGCTTATTTATGAAGAAATAGACCGGCAAACACGGTCGCCAGGGTAGAAGCCGAAGAGAAGAACGTTATTCAATGCACCGCGAGGCGGTTTTCAATAAATGGAGAATCGGAGAAGATCAACCTTGCCTGGATGAACGAACTTGACATTGTAGTTTGGGACATGTTAGAAATACAGAAAAAGTCTGATTTCCCGGCTGGCCAAACTCCTCCTAATGGCCTGCAGAAAGTTGATCGGCAGTCTTTATAATGTTATGAATCGTAATCTTGAATCGAGAAGTCCATTCCGCAAATTTCTGATACCGGCGCTGGCCCTTTTCGCCGGGTTATCCGTCGGGTTTATGCTTAGAGGTCTCATCCCGGAAAAATCAAAGCCTCAGGTTTTCGAGATCCGGCAGGGAGGTTGGAAGTATATAAACCCTTTGTTGGAATGCGAGCAAGCTCAAAATTTGCTGTCGGACCCTGAGCTCAAACCGATGAGAGATCATGTTGAAAAATTTATAAGAGAAAACTTAAAACAGAGATGGGGCGATGAAGTCTCGGTATATTTTCGTGAACTAAACGACGGACTTGCTTTCATCATAGGGAAAGATTCACAATTCTATCCGGCAAGCTTACTGAAAGTGCCTGAAATGATCTCTGTCTTGAAAAAGGCAGAAACGAACCCACAAATATTGACTAAAAGAATTGCCTATAACAATCCTGACATTAAATCATACCAGAATAATGATGTAGCTGATAAGTTATTGTTTGGCAGGTCTTATACAATTGAAGACTTACTGAAAAGAACGATTGATTATTCTGATAATGTTTCCTCTATACTCCTTGAAGAAGCAGTAAGTAAAATTGACCGCAGAAAGACATATGATGACTTGGGCATTCCCGACCCTTATTATTTGAACGACGAAAGTGGTTATATGCTCTCAGTAGAATTATATTCATCTTTTTACCGCATTCTTTTCAATGCCTCATACCTAAATAGAGAAATGTCCGAAAAGGCTTTAGAATATTTAGCAAATACTGATTACAAAAGAGGTTTGGTTACTGGAGTGCCTCCCATTATCAAAGTCGCGCACAAGTTCGGTTTGCGGAAGATAAACGGGATAAAACAATTGCATGATTGCGGAATTGTTTATTATCCGGATCATCCCTACCTCTTATGTGTGATGACCTCAGGTCCTGTACCTGAATATCTGGATACTACCATCGCAGAGATTTCCGGCTTCATTTACCAAGAAATCGACCGCCAGCATCGTTAGAACAAATCTGTTCCCAAAGCGTCTTGTCCTTATGTCTTCATGCAGATCGTCCCAGTGAGCGCTCATAGTCATGTCTCAGTCGACCTGGGCGTCCTCAATGCCTCTTGTCTTTAAAAAAGATTGATGATATCCTAAATTGGATTGTTGTAAAAAAAGTCCTGTCTGGCCGAGAATAATGGGCAACCACACAGGGCTGCTTTTCGACTCAGCCTGCACAAAAAAGAAGACCGGCCAGTCGCCTTCCGACCAACACGAGATTACGGTCATCGATGAAAAGATCATGATATTGTCTATGAACTCTGCGGGATAACGAATGAAGAACAGAAAATAATCGTCAGATAATTCAATATGCAAAATAAACCACGATCATTAAATTACGAACATCGAGTTTTAAATCTTGAATTTTGACGCAAGGAGAAATTATTATGAAAAATACATTAACGTTCATCGCCTTCGTCCTGGCCGTGCTTCTCGTCCTCTTCTTTCTCTCTTCGAGCAAGAAAGCGCCGCTGATCCCGTCTGATGATCTGCATAAGAACGTGACGACGAATGCCGCCTGCACGGAGTGCCACGCTCCGGGAAAACAGGCTCCCTTGAAGCAGAATCATCCGCCGAAGGAACAATGTCTGATCTGCCATATACTAAAGTAGACATGAAAATGCGGCGACCGGGAGATATACTACCCATACCCTGCGACATATTGTCGAAAGTGCCGCTGCGGCACCCAGTAGCGGACTACTTGACTTGAGTAGATAGTAATTTGGATTGAATGAAATGAGGCCGTGCATAACAAGCGATACTAAAAAAGACGTCATAATCATCGGCGCAGGCGCGTCAGGTCTCTTGTGCGCCGCTGAATGCGGAAAGCGCGGTCGCTCGGTGCTCGTGTTGGACCACGGGGAGCGGACCGGCTCAAAGATCCGCATCTCCGGCGGCGGACGAAGTAATTTCACGAACCTGAACGTAACCGCCGGCCATTACCTTTCCCGAAACCCCCATTTCTGCAAGTCGGCCCTGGCCCGCTTCACACCCCGCGCTATACTTGCTCTTGTTGAGAAACACCGTATCGCATATTATGAAAAAGAGTCAGGCCAGATATTCTGCGTCAGGAGTTCCAGCGACATCATCTCCATGCTCGAGAAGGAGTGCGAGAAGGCGGGCGTGGAGATGCGACTCACATGCAGCGTGGTAGATATTCGGAAGGCAAAAAATTTCACCGTTACGACGAACCAGGGTGCCTTTTATTCGAATTCGCTGGTCATCGCCACCGGGGGGCTTTCGTACCCCAACATCGGGGCGAGCGGCTTCGGCTATGATATGGCCCGTCAGTTCGGGCTCAAGGTCACGGAGCTAATGCCTGCGCTAGTTCCCTTCATCTTCTCTAGCTGGGACCAGGAGGTTTTTCGAAAACTGGCAGGCATTTCTCTTGACGCGACAGTGTCTAGCGGTTTGAAAAGGTTTCGCGGGAGCATTCTGTTTACGCACCTGGGACTGAGCGGACCTGCTGCTCTCCAGACCTCGCTCACCTGGAAGCCCGGAGCATCGCTCAAGATCGACCTCCTCCCTGAAACGGACATCCTCGGCGTGTTCTTTTCCCGGCGTCAAAGCAAAATGGCGATGAGCAACCTGCTTGCCGGATATTTCCCAAAGCGCTTTGCGCAGGTCTGGTGCGATACTATGATGACTACAAAACCGCTCAATCAAACTTCAGACAGAGAACTGAATCAGATCGCAAACGCGCTTCATGCATGGGAGATCATTCCCAAAGGGACCGAGGGGTACGGGACCGCAGAGGTGACCGCAGGTGGTGTGGATACGGATGAACTCTCGTCAAAGACCATGGAAGCGAAGAAGGTGTCCGGGCTCTATTTCATCGGCGAAGTTATTGACGTGACCGGTGAGCTCGGTGGATATAACCTCCATTGGGCCTGGGCGTCGGGATACGCGGCCGGGCAGTACGCGTGAACTAAGGCTTCGCCTGAGAGGCTAAAAAAACCTCTTTCTGCAACTTTCATTGAAAAATATGTATACGACATATGGTTACTTTTCGTATCTGCTGACCTCATATAAAAATTACTTTTCGTTACACTGATGTTGGGAAAGCAGTTGTATGGGATGTAGTTCATGAGATCGAATAGAAATTTTTTATGTAACTACCTATTTATAATATGTAATCTTCTATAAATCACAATTTTATTATCTGTTCCATCCTACGGTTCGCTCCACATTCGAAAATGCACAGCATAATAGAAACATATTGATTTCATGATGGTTATAGGTGGGACCGTGTGCCTTGCGCCTGAGGTTTTACCGATTTGCATTAGACTGCTCTTTTGTGGATGAACACAAAATAATCTCATAGCCATTCCAAGAGCGGTTGATGTTCCTATATATCCTAAAAGTGGTATTCAATTTGCTTATTTTTGAGGCATGAGGTCAGCGATAAAGCCCGGCAGCGCAAGCAATATGATTCTCGAGGACGTAGTGGCCTTTTTGAAAAAGGTCCCCCCGTTCCAGTTCCTCGAAGAGGATGACTTGCTGGCCATTGCCAGGAACCTGTCTATGGAGTTCTATCCTAAGGACATGGTCATCCTGGAACAGGATGGCCCCCCGAGCGATGCCCTTAGGATCATCAAAAAGGGCGGGGTGAAGGTCTCGATGGTGTCCGAGGACGGCGGCGAGGTGGTGATCGACTACCGCGGCGAAGGCGATACCTTCGGTTTCCTATCGCTCGTGGGCAAAGATCGCGTGCGGTCGAACATCACGGCTGTCGATGACACGCTCTGCTACCTCCTGGGGAAAGAGATGCTCCTGGAGCTCCTCGACTCGAACCTTTCTTTCACCGAATACTTCCTGAAGTCGCATATCACCAAGTACATCGACCGGACCTACCGAGAGATGCAGGACAAGAGCATGTTCTACGGCGGGAGCGACCGCCTCCTGTTCACGACGCGCGTGGAGGATACGGCGATCAAAGAGGTTGTCTCCGTCCAGGAGGAGACAACGATTCGCGAGGCGGCGCAGATCATGTCCGAGAACCGGATCAGCTCGCTCATCATCATGAATAGGAACAACCTTCCGGCGGGTATTGTGACGGACCGGGACTTGCGTGAAAAAGTGGTCGCGAAGGGGAGGGACGTGCAGGAATCGGTCAAGGACATCATGACCACGTCTCTCATACGGGTGGACGCCCGCGACTACTGCTTCGAGGCTGTGCTCAGGATGCTCAAGTACAACATCCACCATGTCCTCGTCATCAAGGACGGCAAGCTCACGGGCGTGATCACGAACCACGATCTCATGATGCTACAGGGCACGTCGCCGCTTTCGCTCACCAAGGACATCGAGAGCCAGCAGACCATCGAGGGGCTCATCCCCGTCTCGAAAAAGATCAACGGGATCGTCGGGCTCCTGCTCAAGGAGGGAGCCAAAGCAAGCAACATCACCAAGGTCATCACCGAGATAAATGATCGGCTAGTGCGGAAGATCATGGAATTCGCCGAACGGAAGTTCGGCCGGCCGCCGGTGCCGTACTGCTGGATCGTGTTCGGAAGCGAAGGCCGCAAGGAACAGACCTTCAAGACGGACCAGGATAACGCCCTTATCTATGCCGATCCGGCCACGGACGCGGAGGCAGAAGCCGCGAAAAATTACTTCCTGGCATTCGCCCAGTTCGTGCGGGACGACCTCATCCGGTGCGGGTTCCCGATATGCCCTGCCAATTACATGGCGAGCAACCCTACGTGGTGCCAGCCGCTCAAGGCCTGGAAGAAATATTTCTCCTCCTGGGTGAATACGCCTACCGCGGACGCGGTCATGAACTCTGTGGCGTTCTTCGATTTCCGGCCCATGTGCGGCGATTCCGGGCTCGCGGACATGCTGCGAGACCATCTCATTGAGATCCTTAAGGACCAGAAGGTGTTTCTCGGTTACCTTGCGAACATGGCGATCAAGAACACGCCGCCCATCGGTTTCTTCAAGTCCTTCGTGGTCGAAAAAAGCGGGGAGCACAAGGACGAACTCAACCTCAAGGTCAAGGGCATCGCGCCGCTCGTGGACATCATTCGGCTTTTCGCGCTCGAGAAGGGGATCCGCGAGACCTCGACCCTCGAACGGATCGAGACGCTGCGCGAGCAAACATACGATTGTCGAGGAATACGGAGACGACTTCGAGCAGGCCTTCGAGTTCATCACGCTCCTCCGGATCCATCACCAGTACGCGCAGATCAGCTCGGGCCAGACGCCAAACAACTTCATCAACCCGAACCGGTTGAGCAATCTCGAGAAGCGGTCGATCAAGGAAGCGTTCCAGCTCGTTTCGAAGGTCCAGGATCTGATCATTGAGCGGTACAAGTCGCTGATCTGGTGAGGATGATGTTGCGGACTGCTCAAGAGAATGCGGCAAACTGCCGCCCGGGATCGACCCGAAGACGCCGATAACGGATGTCCCGTACGTCGTCCTGGACACGGAGCTCACCGGCCTCGACGAAAAAAAAGATTCCATCATATCCGTCGGCGCAATGCGCATGCACGGCGGAAAGATCGACCTGGGCGAAACGTTCTACCAACTCGTGAGCCCGAAAACGCAGCTTTCGGCACAGAGCGTGGTTATCCACGAGATCATGCCTTCGGAAGTGGTAGAGAAACCGGCTATTGATGCCGTCCTCAAAGAGTTCCTCAGTTTTTGCGGGAATGATGTTCTTGTCGGTCATTTCATATCGATCGACCTCGGCTTCATTAACCGCGAGATGAAGAGGATTTACGGGGAGGAAATCAGGGCTTCCGCGCTCGACACCTTCAGCATGTACGAATGGCTCCGGAAACGGCAGAAGATCCGCGACTGCCTAGCCAAACCGCAAGCCGGGTATCGACTCTATGATATCGTAAAATGTTTCAGCATCCCGGTCAACGGCGCGCACAACGCGCTCATGGATGCTTTTATTACGGCCCAGTTGTTCCAGAGGTTTCTCCCGCTGATTATCGAAGCGGGAGCGAAGGAAATCGGGGATCTGCTCAAGATAGGAATACCGTTCAAAGGGGGTGATCGCTTCAGATTATCAGGAGAGTTCAGCAATTTTTAGAATGAAACGAAAAACAAAGGAGGATGAATCATGAGTAAGTTAAAAAAGGAAGACATCTTGGATGACCCGGATTTCAAAGACCTGTCCAGTCAGAAGAACACCATATCAGCCATACTGACGGTCCTCGAGCTGGTTACTCTACTTCGGGTTTATCGCCCTGATCGCCTATAACAAACCGTTCCTGGCGCAGAAGCTGAGCGAGGGAGGCTCCGCAACAAAAGGCATCCCCATCGCCGTCGGCACCATTATACTATCGTGGGTGCTGACCGGGATTTACATCTGGTGGGCGAATAAGAAGTACGACGTACTCGTCAAAAAAGTAAAAGATAAGATAGGAGGGTAACCATGCATCAGACAATCATTGGACAGACAAATCCGGTCGCGATCATGTTCTTTGTTCTCTTCGTTCTGACCACCCTGGGGATCACTTACTGGGCGGCCAAACGGACGAGGACCACGAAGGATTTCTATGCCGCCGGCAGAAGCATCACCGGCTTCCAGAACGGACTCGCCCTCGCCGGCGACTACATGAGCGCCGCGTCGTTCCTCGGGATTGCCGGCCTCGTGTCCACCAAGGGCTATGACGGTCTCATCTACTCCGTGGGCTGGCTCGTGGGGTGGCCGATCATCATGTTCCTGATCTCCGAACCGCTCCGGAACCTCGGTAAGTACACCTTTGCCGACGTCGTTGCCTACCGTCTGCAGCAGCGGCCCATCCGCGCAGCTGCGGCGGCCGGCTCGCTCGTCGTCGTGCTCACCTACCTGATCGCGCAGATGGTGGGCGCCGGCACGCTGATCAAGCTCATGTTCGGCCTGCCCTTTGAGCTCGCCATCGTGGTAACGGGTGCACTCATGATCTCCTATGTGCTCTTCGGCGGCATGATCGCGACGACCTGGGTCCAGATCATCAAAGCGGCCCTGCTCCTGGGCGGCGCAACGCTCCTCGTGATCCTGACCTTGAACAGATTCGGGTTCAGCTACGGTGAGCTCTTCACCCAGGCCGAGAAACTGTACGGCAACAAGTTCCTTGAGCCGGGCGGTCTCGTCACGAGTCCCATTGACGCGTTCTCGCTCGGGCTTGCCCTCATGTTCGGCACGGCGGGTCTTCCGCACATCCTCATGCGATTCTACACCGTGCCGGACGCGAAAGCGGCGCGTAAGTCGGTGTTCTACGCAACCGGATTCATCGGCTACTTCTACATCCTGACCGTGACCATCGGGTTCGGCGCAGCCGTGCTCGTGGGCCAGAAGGTCATCATGGGCATTGACAAGGGCGGCAACATGGCCGGCCCGCTGCTCGCCGAGGCGCTCGGCGGGAACATCTTCCTCGGCTTCCTGTCCGCCGTGGCCTTTGCCACGATCCTGGCCGTGGTCTCCGGTCTCACGCTCGCGGGCGCATCGGCCCTGTCCCATGACCTGTATGTGGGCGTGATCCGACGCGGTGTCGCGAATGAGAAGGAAGAGGTGAAGGTGGCGAAGATCGCCACCGTCGGCCTCGGTGTCATGCGCGATCCTGCTCGGCATCCTGTTCAAGGGACAGAACGTCGCATTCCTGGTCGGCCTGACCTTTGCGATCGCGGCGAGCGCTAACTTCCCGGCGCTGCTCATGTCCATCATGTGGAAGAAGTTCACGACCGCTGGTGCGGTGACGAGCATCTACACCGGCCTCGCCGTTGCTGTCGTGCTCCTCATCCTGAGCCCTACCGTGTGGGTCGATATTGTGCACAAGGATGACGTTGCGAAGGTGCAGGCGCAGATCAAGGAAATCGACGCCGCATCGGGCGGCATTGACATGCAGATCGCTGACCTGCAGAAGCAGATTGTCGCAGCTGATGCGATTGCTAAAATGAAGAAAGAAGGAAAAGGTTGCCGCAGAGAAGAAGAACGCGGAGTTGCAGGCATCCGTAACCGCAAAGACGGGGGAAAAGGATGCACTTGCGGCGAAGAAGAAGGAAGCAGGCGCTGCCATGCCGAAGGCGATCTTCCCCTTGAAGAACCCCGGCATTTACTCCATGGCCGCGGCATTCCTGATCGGCATTCTTCGTCTCCCTGATGACACCTGACAAGGAGTCGCAGAGATAAATTCGCGGACGAGAAGGTCCGGGAGTACATCGGCATCGGCGCGGAGTAGAATACCGCATCCGTCGGGAGGCGGGGGGACGCCGCATTTTGCGTACCCCTGCCTCTTGACAAATATCCCTATTTCCCCTAGAGTTTATAGGGAGAGAGGGCATCAACATTTTTCCGCTGCTCCGGCAGTGGAATTCATATTTTCAGCAGCGAGAAGGAGGGCCGAGGAATGGCAAAGGAAAGCATTCGAAGTCCTGTCGACGGAAAAAAGAATGTTTCCTCCGTCAAAGGAATTCAGCCAGAAAGCTCATATCAAGAGCATGAAGGAATATGAGCAGTTATACAAACGGTCGGTCGATGACCCCGATAAGTTCTGGGCCGAGATGGCCGAAAAGAACCTCACCTGGTTCAAGAAGTGGGACAAGGTGCTTGAGTACGATTTTAACAAGCCCTTCATCAAGTGGTTCAGCGGCGGGAAACTGAACGCCTCGGTGAACTGCCTTGACCGCTTCATAAACACCCCTACGAGGAACAAGGCTGCGATCATCTGGGAGGCTGACGGCGGTACCTACCAGACCTTCACCTACCAGCAACTTTACTACGAGGTGAACAGGTTCGCCAATGTCCTGAAGAAAAAGGGTATCAAGAAGGGCGACCGGATTACCATCTACCTCCCCATGATTCCGGAACTCGCCGATCTCCATGCTGGCCTGCGCTCGGATCGGCGCGATCCACAGCGTGGTGTTCGGCGGGTTCTCCGCGAAGTCGCTGCATGGACCGCATACAGGACTGTGCGTCGTCAAATGGTCATTACCGCGGACGAGGGCGTGCGCGGCGGGCGGTTCGTGCCGTTGAAGGCAAACGCCGACGACGCGCTGAATGAATGCCCTACGGTCAAGAACGTGATTGTGGTACAGCGTGCGGGCACCGGCAAGGTCAATATGGAGCCGAGCAGGGACACGTGGTGGCACGATGAAATGAACGCTGCAGACATGGCTGAACTACTGCGAGCCCGAGAAGATGGACGCGGAAGACCCGCTCTTCATCCTCTATACATCGGGTTCCACGGGCAAGCCCAAGGGCGTGCTGCATACCACGGCCGGGTACATGCTCTTCACGAACCTCACGTTCAAGTGGATTTTCGACTACCATGAAGAGGACATCCACTTCTGCACCGCCGACATCGGGTGGGTCACCGGACACAGCTACATCCTGTACGGCCCGCTCTCCAACGGGGCGACATCGCTTATGTTCGAAGGCATCCCGACCTACCCGAATCCCGGGCAGGTTCTGGGACATCGTCGACAAGCACAAGGTCAACATCTTCTATACTGCGCCGACGGCGATCCGCGCACTTATGAAGGAAGGCGATCAGTGGGTCGAGAAACACGACCTTTCTTCCTTCAAGGTGCTCGGGACGGTCGGCGAGCCAATCAATCCCGAGGCATGGATGTGGTATCACAAGAACATCGGGCAAAGAGAAAGCTGCCGATCGTGGACACCTGGTGGCAGACCGAGACCGGCGGGATCCTGATCACACCACTGCCCGGCGCCATGACCACGAAGCCGGGTTCGGCAACGCGGCCGTTCCCGGGCGTGGTGCCCAGTGTCGTGAAGGAGGACGGCTCACCTGCCAGCGCGAACGAGGGCGGCTATCTGGTGATTGAGAAGCCCTGGCCAGGCATGCTCCGCGGCACTTATGGCGATCCTGAGAACAAGCGGATCAAGGAAGTATACTTCAGCAGGTTCCCCGGCGTGTATTTCACCGGCGATGGCGCGCGCATCGACGAGGACGGCGATTACTGGCTCATGGGCCGCGTGGATGACGTGATCAACGTTTCCGGGCACCGGCTCGGGACGGCGGAGGTCGAATCTGCCCTCGTCAGCCATGAGGCGGTTGCGGAGGCTGCAGTGGTCGGATATCCCCATGATATCAAGGGCGAAGGCATCTATGTATATGTGACCCTCAAGGACGGCTTCAAAGCGACCGATGATCTGAAAAAGATCCTCGTCGGACATGTACGTTCGGTCATTGGTCCGATCGCATCGCCTGACAAGCTCCAGTTCGCTCCCGGTCTACCGAAAACGCGAAGCGGCAAGATCATGAGGCGTATCCTGCGGAAGATCGCCCATAACCTTCTGGAAGACCTTGGGGATACATCAACGCTTGCCGATCCGTCCGTAGTGGATTCGCTCGTAAAAGGGAGAGTTAAGTGAAATAATATTGTTACGCCGATTTCTGCGGTCATTTCGGGGCGTGCCGGAATTTCAGGTTGACAGGATGGGGATGTGAAAATATAATATATTCAGTATGTCATCCTGAACCATGTCTTGAGCGCTTGCATTATGGCCGTTGGGAGGGTGAAAAAAGCATGAAAAGCCCATTTGTAGTTTCATAGACTGCAAATGGGCTTTTTTTTCCTGCCGTAAATCCAGCTGTTTGAACTGCGGAGTGGAATGCCGAACTCCTAAGGAGGCTCTCATGAAAAAGGCCCTGCTCATTATGGCGTTCTTTATTCTTGCCGTTTCTGCCTCAGCCGAAGAGAAGAGGTATCCGGTGCCTCTCGGAGACTCGCCGACCCTCGGACCGCTGGACGCCCCGGTGACCGTCGTAGAATTTCTCGACTTCCAGTGACCTCACTGTGTGGCGGCCGGTCCGACCGTCAAGAAGATCATGGATACCTACAAGGGCAAAATACGGCTTGTGATCAAGAACTACCCGTATCAGTACCGCGACTACTCTCACATTGCGGCCGAGGCATCGCTTGCTGCCCTGGACCAGGGCAAGTACTGGGAGATGCACGACCTCTTGCTCAAAAGGTCACCGAAACTCGATCGTGAGAGCCTCATCGGGTACGCGAAGGAGCTCGGGCTAGACACGAAGAAGTTCGCCGCGTCGATTGACGGTAAAAAGCATGCGCAGGAAATCGAACGGGACAAGAAGCTCGCAACGGATATGGACCTCTACAACACGCCCACGATATTTATCAACGGCCGCAAGGTCGTGGGTGAACGGCCATTCGAATATTTCAAGAAAATCATCGATGAGGAGTTGAAAAATGAGAAGAAATTCTGAATCAGAAGCCCTCATCTCTAGCCGTATGCAGAGATCTTGTCACCATAGCGAGAAAATCCTTATAATCAATGACACGAATGATGAGAAACGGATGGATTCCACGAATAAAACAGATGTGGAAGATCTCGTTCCTGGTCCTCGAATGGGTCGTGATATTTGTGTTCCTGCTCCCCGTTCCGGCTTGCGCGAGTCTGGGTTTAGTGATTTGTCATCCGGAGCATTGCTTAGCCTTCGGTTCGCGATGACGGTAGTGTTTTCCGCGTTGATATTCTCGATGGCGCCGCTCAGTGTCTTCGCCGGGGACCTTGAGCCGTTCAAAGATATTCCCGTGCCGGAGCAGAACCCCCAGACCCCGGAGAAGGTCGAACTTGGGAAAAAACTGTTCTTCGACCGGAGGCTTTCTGGAGACGGGACCATGAGCTGTGCGACCTGTCACGACCCTGACCATGGGTTCAGCGACGGGCTCGATATATCGCTCAGCTATCCCACGACGAGGAACTGGCGCAACTCGCCCACCCTCATGAACGTGGCGTTTCAGAAGTACCTGTTCCACGACGGCCGGGCGAAGACCCTCGAAGACCAGGCGCTCTTCCCGATGATGTCTGCGTTTGAAATGAACAGAAACCTCGACTTTGTCGAGGAGGTGATCAGATCGGTGCCGGAGTATGTAGATGCGTTCCAGAGGGTCTTCGGCGGCGAGGTCACTCGTGAGCGCGTGGCCATGGCGATTGCCGCCTTCGAACGGACGCTCGTTTCCCGGAACACGCTGCTCGACCGGTATCTCAAGGGCGACAAGAAGGCGCTCTCGGACGACGCGAAAAAAGGCCTGACACTATTCAGGGAAAAGGGAAAGTGCGCAGAATGCCATTATGGCTTCAGCCTGTCCGATGACAAGTTCTATGCGCTGCTCGTGCCGGAAAATCCGGAACACCAGAGCGATCCACGGATAGCCATCACAAGGAGGTTCGTGGCCAAGGTCTATCATTTTGATGAGTATCGGACACTCACGGAAGATCCCGGCAGATATCTGATCACCAAGGACAAGAAAGACTGGAAGGCGTTCAGGACCCCAACGCTACTCGACATATCACGGACCGCTCCGTACATGCACAACGGTATCTTTCCGACGCTTGATGACGTTATCGAGTTCTTCGATAAAGGAGGAGGGAAGGGGAATGCGGTGCTCAAGCCTTTGGGGCTCAGCGCCAAGGAGAAACAATATCTGAAGACGTTTCTCGTCGAAGCACTGACCGGCGAGCCTGTCGTCATAGAGTATCCGAAACTGCCGTAGTGAGGACACGGTGTTTCAGTGAATTTCACCTGAAGACGGGAGGTTTTTGATAGGGGTTACCGCACGAAGCTGGGATGTAATCGAACCATGAATAATAATATTTTATCCCGCTATGCCGTTCAAAAGAAAAGAGAGGAATATCAGGTGCAAGAGACCATCGAAGACATTATCAGGAAAAAACCGCATCTCACGGATCCGTTTCGGTTCTATGAGAGGGCCGTGAAATTCACGAAATCGGTAAGAGAACTCCATCTCCCGACGCGTCCGGAGATGAATTCCTATCCACGTGAATCCATAGACAGGATATTCGAGATCTTCTCCGTCGCCTTTGAGCTTCCGGAGGGGAACCTTTCTCCTTTGAAACGAGCGATGGAGCTGGGCGAAATAGACTTTACACGGCTTCCCTTGAGCGAGACCCCCGCTTTCTCGCTCCCCTATCCAGAGGACGACCTGACCATGCTCCTGTTCCTCATCAGCAAGCCGTATTTTCTCGGCCTGCGGGAAGCGTGCCGCTTGGGCAAACGGAACTGGGAAGGGGGGAGATGTCCGGTGTGCAATGCACAGCCATCCCTGTCATGGGTCGGTGAGGATGGCCGGCGTCAGATCTTTTGTTCGTTCTGCTCTACCGCTGGGTATTACGATCGTATGGGATGCGTGATCTGTCAGAACAATGATGGGCTGAAACAGAATGTTTTTTTGTTCGAAGGGGAGGAGGAGTTCAGGATCAATACGTGCGATGCATGCAAGTCGTACGTAAAGACCATTGAAGCCGGCCTGCTTTCCCGGACGGGCAGCGAGGTTGCCGACCTTATGAGCCTTCCTCTTGATATTGTGGTGCAGGAAAAAGGGTTTCAACGGCGCTCGCCGAATCCCATCGGCATGAGGAGAATATCAGCTCACGGCTGATGTGATCGTGCTCAAGAACATGCTTCCTGGTACCTGTCATGTTCACGCTTCGCTTGCGCCAGTCAGGAGAAAGAGCCTAAGCATTTCTTTCGGGCGGCTTTCGCGCGGCTTCTTGCCTTCCCCGATCAAACGCCACGTTGCTTCAGCGGGCGGATCCTTTGTTTCGCTTCCGCATTCGATCAGAAAAAGGTCGGCACCCTTCATATATCTATTGAGTTCGGTGCAACGCGTCCCTATTCCTGCATCATACTCGATAAGGCCGCGTTTGGACTCGCCGACTCCCTGGGCAACGATGACGCCAGGCTGTGCTGGGACCGCTTTATCCAGAGGAGTGAAAAGCGGGCGGTAGCCGGATCCGCCATCGAGCGAGAGGAGCCAGAGCGTCATGAGCAACTACCACAGGTGTACCATTTCGGCGGCCCAGTTCACTTTCGGGTGAAAGCCGGAGCGGGTGAAGATGACAACCGCAAATTTCCATACTGTACTGTCTATATGCAGGCCATGATGAAAAGGATATCATGTAAACCATGACGGTAGCAGGTTGCAAAGAGGATGATGGCAGGAAGGTGGTCAATGCTTCAGTATCTGGTCGACCCAGTGTACCAGTTCAATTTTTTCCTTGGGAGCGCCGTCCATGCGAGCGATCTGCGTTCCGTTCTTGTAGACGACAAAGGTGGGCGTGGCCTTCACCATAAAGCGCCTCGCGAGGCCGGGCTCCGCATCCACGTCGACCCTGACAACTTTCAAGCGACCGGCGTTCCAGGACGCGAGGTCGTTTACGACCGGTTCGACCATCCGGCAGAAGCCGCACCACTTGGCCCAGAACTCCAGGAGCACGAATTCCGGCCAGTCGAATAATTCGCGCTCGAATGTAGCCGCCGTTGCGTTGATAGGCGCACGAGGGAACTCGAGCGGCGTCTTGCATTGTCCGCAGGCGGGGCTGCTCTTTAATTTCTCCGAGGGGACCCGGTTGAGCGTCTTGCAAGAACCACAGCGTATGAGGACTGAACTGTCCGACATATATATTCTTTGTTTATTATATCATGCTCCTGCGGAAATGACAGCGCCGGCATTTTAGTCTTTTTCAGTAGCCAATAAAATATGTCGCCACCACATGGGGAAAACATCATACGTATAGACGGCTCCTACGGCGAAGGCGGCGGACAGATCCTCCGGACGTCGCTCACGCTCTCGTGCATGCTCGGCAGAGCCGTAGAGATCATCAACATCCGCAGGGCTCGCACGAAGCCGGGACTCCAGCCGCAACACCTTACCGCAGTCAAGGCAGCTGCCACGATCAGCCACGCTCAAGTACAGGGGGCGGAGCTTTCGTCCACTGCTCTTCGGTTCTCACCTGGAGTAATCGCGGGTGGTGATTATTTTTTCGACGTGTCCGAGAAAAAGGGAAGTGCAGGGAGCACCTCTCTTGTTCTTCAGACGGTTCTGCTACCGCTTTGTTTTGCAGGACGTCCTTCCACCGTTACGGTGATCGGCGGCACGCATGTGCCCTGGAGCCCATCGTTCCACTATCTTAAGAATGTTTTCTTACCGATGCTTACCTTTATCGGAGTGAGTCCCGACCTCGACATCGAAAAGTGGGGCTGGTATCCAATAGGCGGCGGGAAGGTCATGGCCCGAATCATTCCAGGGAAAGAGTTGAAGCCAGTTGCTATTCCCGATAGGGGGAAACCTGTCCGTGTGACAGGGACCTCGGCGATCTCGAATCTCCCGCGAGACATCGGCGTCCGTCAGCGTGACCGGGCGCTCAAGATGCTTTCACAGCGAGGCATTGCTGCGGACATAGATATCGTTGGCGCTCCTTCGCCGGGCAAAGGCACGCTTATCTTTATCCTTGCAGAGTTCGAGAACATCTCGGCGGGATTCGACGCTCTCGGTGCGATCGGCAAGCGCGCTGAGGAAGTGGCAGACGAGGCATGTCGCGCGTTGTTTGAATATAAGGACACGAACGGAGCCCTCGATCCGCACCTTGCAGACCAGATTATCCCTTATGCTGCTTTTGGCAAAGGCACCTCGGAATTTACCACGAGTCGTGTCACGCAGCATCTGCTCACGAACATCTGGGTTGTAAAACAGTTCATAGACATTGATATCCGGGTGGAAGGAAGGGAAGGAGAAGTGGGCAAAATTAGGGTCCAGGGTCATGGCGCCAGAGGTGGGGCGTTATCTCAATATGAGGGAGAAGCGACGAGGCAATCATAAAACGAGGATTGTTGAAAGTTTCCGTTGCATGGTATATTCTATATGAAGGATGAATGCCATGGCGAGGAGGATGCTATGAAACCTGCTGTGTTGATCATGACACTGGTGCTTATCGCGATCATGCTGACCGGGTGCCTCTATTCCAACATTACGCTCCCTTATGGAACCGAGCTCAACAGGACGGAACTGGGCCACAAAAAGGGGACCTCGTCCATGTATTCCGTGCTGTGGCTCTTTGCCTGGGGTGATGCGGGGGCTGCTGCTGCCTCGAAAAATGGCGGGATCACCATTTTGACACACATGGACCGGGAAGTGTACTCTGTTTTATTCGGCATCTACTCGCGGCATACCACAATCGTCTACGGCGACTGACAGGTGCTCCATGATGAATACGATCGGTCGGATGTCTGTTGTCTTGGCACTCACCCTTCTCCTGGCAGGATGCTCCAATGGGGTATTATTCAACAGTGGATTGTATTCACACACCGTGGAGCCGCTCACCTTCAACCGGAATCCGACGGAAGTGGAGCGAAGCATGCTGCAGGCGAACGGCGATATCAGTCATATACAGTTCCGGGTTGCTATCCTCTGGGGAAACAACGGGATTGGCGATGTTGCCAGGAAGCATGGGATCGAGACCGTCTATTATGCCGATATTGAAAAATTGCGCGTACTCTTCGGTATATGGCAGGAAGATGTCGTGCATGTTTATGGGAGATAGCGCCCGCTTGTTTCTCTCGGAGTGCTCAATCCCTGCCCCGCCCTATCATCCTCTGTCTCCTTATCCCCAAAGATGACAAATCTGGACACTGGCAAGAGTATCTATGCATTTTAAGCAAGACAGAACAAAAAGATTTGCTGACGATTGTAGAATTTACACACTACTTCGCAGTTTTATGGCATAGAAACTATTGAGGATTATTAATATAAATATCCATAACGATAAAATTGAGCCGGAAGCTTCGGCGAATTGGACCGGGTTACAGGCAGAAAACGTGAAGAAAGGCAGGCCCAGCATCGTTGATTCAGCCAGGAGTCATAATAGAGGAAGGGCATGTCGCAACCGGCAGGCCCTTCGCTTTGTTCGGAGCAATTCACAAGTTGTTGATAAAAAATGTATTTAGCTCGCACCCAGCGCCTTTGCCGCCTTGTTCACGCTCCTGGGATTGACCCAGAGGATTGCAGCATAGCGGCCTGCGCCAGCCGACACAGAGTCAATGGCTGTTACGTTAATATTCTTAGTCGCCAGTGTTTTGAGCAGATCCGCCACGGCGCCTTTCCGATCATCGCCTTGGATCAGGAAGCCGAACTTCTGCGGGCGCGTCTTGATCTTCGCCGCCTTGACGGCATTCTTAAATACTGCCACATCCTCTGGGATAATATCGAGTTGCGCCTTCCTGCCGCTTGGAAACCCCGAGAATGCCAATAGGTTCACGCCCGCATCTGCCAAAGCCCCCAGGACCCTGGTACCCTCACCCGGCTTGTTCGGCACCTCCATCGCAAAATACGCCACCTTCCTGACAATATCCACCATATTTAACACCTCCTTTTTAAGATATTATAGCAGCTTAAAAGATGTGCCTATGAACTACCCGCCACTAAATCGCTGCCGCGACTGTAGTGGGGGTTTCACGGTTCAATGAAGGAAGCGATCCAAAGGCAGTACCAACAGAACGTCTTATTTCCTTCTCCCCGTGCGTTACTTCGGCCAGTTCCTGGCCTAGGTGATGCTTTTTCTTTAACCGCATGACACGCTTCTTTTGCTTTACTGAAATTCCGCCATCCAAAAGCATCCTGATCCCCGTTTTCTTTATCACGAGGGATGCGTTGTAGTCGGCGTTTTCGGTAAACCCGCAGTTCTGGCATACGAACAACGATTGCGATATCCGGTTGTCCGGGTGAGTGTGCGAACACTGCGAACACTCCTGCGACGTGCCGTCCGGTGGAACAGCGATGACAAGCTTATTTGCTTTGATGGCCTTGTAGGCTGTAAACTGCCTTACCTTGCCCCAGGCTGATTCGAGAATGGATTTATTGAGACCTGCTTTGGCTGCGGCCCTGTTCGGGAGATATCTACCGTTTCCCGCATTCTTTGGCTTTGGCGCCATGGTCATATTCTTTACTTTAAGGTCCTCAAACACGAATACTTCGGCTTCCGAGTCTACGATCTTCCTGCTGGCCTTATGAGCAAAATCATGCCGTACGTTGGCGGCATAGGCATGGCAAGAGGCGGCTTTTTGTGCGGTTCTTTTTTGACGGTTAGACCCCTTCTCGCGACGCGCCATCTGCCGCTGGTACCTTTTGCGCCGGATCTCTTTATGGTCAAGATTATGCTTCTGTTCGTCAGTGAAGTCATAGGAACTGTCTTTGACGCTTGTCGCGACCGGAATAGCCACGCCTCTATCCATGCCGAGAGCGATCGTATCAAGCTGTGTCTCCGTCATGGCGCCATAATAGGCGATAAGTTCTTCTTCTGACACCGCGGCCAATGCTTTATCATAGGAAAAAGATACGTACCACTTGCCGGCGGATCGGGTTATGGTGATGGTAGCAGGCATACCGTATTCGCTGTGTGCTTTGAACTTGAGTTCGCCCAGACTCTTCGTCTTTGTACCAAGCATCAGCCTATGGTCGGTGATGGTTTTACCCTGTTTTCTAGAATTGGTTCCCGTGGGCTCGAACAGGAACAGTTCATTCGTCAGCCAAACTGTCTGCCGACCAGCCTTCTTTTTATATGTTGGCCGCTCTGCAAGACCTTTAAAGTAGCGCTGATAAGCGCCCATGAACCGCGTTGCGCCGTTCCGAAGGACCTGGGACGGGACAGCATACAGAAACGGGGTAAGCTCATTGCTTTTAAACTGTGAGTATTGCTGATCTATAGGCGTTTGGGTACCCGTTAGGGAAAGGGAATGATTACGAAATGTCCGGAAATAGCGGTCTTCGCTGACCTTCGCGTTATAAATAAAGCGTTGGCAACCCATCCATTGAGACAATATCTTCTGCTGCTCTTCTGTCGGATAGCACCTGAATTTTACACCGCTTGACAATGCCATTTGTCTATTATATAGTAGGCTGCATGAAATATCAACCAGTAAAATCATTGTCACATGCTGTTTATATGCTTAGGCTGCATATCGTCCTGGTCACCAAATACCGGAGGAAGGTCCTGACGCCAAAAATCCTTTCGTATGCAGAAAAGGTATTTTCCGGTATCCTCGAGAGTTGGCGCTGCAAGTTTGATCGAATTCGGCGGAGAAGAGGACCATGTGCACCTGCTGATCGACATCCACCCCGCGCTCAACATTTCGACTCTTATTAACAACCTCAAATCTGCCAGCTCAAGGAGGATCCGGAACAAATTTCCTGACCATATAAAAAGATTCTACTGGAAGCCTGTTTTCTGGCATCGTGCGTACTTCGCAGGGACCGTTGGCAAGGTGACCCTTGAAACAGTTCGACGCTATGTTGGGCAACAGGGCACAAAAGAGAAACCGCGAAAGCAATCAGCAAACCTGTCCGCTTGACACGCCTCCTGGTAATTCGCCAAGGAGGGGGAATGCGCGGACATTAGTTCAATAATTGATTATAACTTGCATTATAAGCAGCTATGGTCCCCCGCGGCTCCCCCGTCATTCCCCTTAGTCTGCTGGTAAAAGAGTACTTTTGTCCGATGTCTGTCCGGCGTTAGAGTGGTAAAATATAAATATATGATAAGAGCGTGAACGGGAGCGAAAATCACTATCCTGAAGGAGGTATATTATGCCGATACGTACATCGGAAGCCAAGTGGGAAGGGAACTTAATAAAGGGCAGAGGAAAAATGAAGCTCGGCAGCGGCGCTTTCGAAGGCAGCTATTCCTTCGGGTCCCGTTTTGAGAACGCGCCGGGTACCAACCCTGAAGAGCTGATCGGAGCGGCGCACGCAGGCTGCTTCAGCATGGCACTCTCGATGATCCTGGATCAGGCAGGGTATAAGGCTGAGCAGATCCATACTATCGCCAGGGTGCATATCGATAAGGTAGGCGAGGGGTTCAAAATTACGACCATCGAACTGGAGACTGAAGGCAAGGTGCCGGGCATTGATGAGCGGACCTTCGGGGAAAAGGCAGAGGCAGCCAAGAAGGGATGCCCCGTGTCCATGGCCTTGACCGGCGTCGACATCAGGCTCCGGGCTAGGCTTGTGAAGCTGGCAACATGAACTTGGACAAGGACTCACTTCCGCATCGCGGCACGGAGAAACTACTCTGTGCCGCTTTTTTACCTGTTCGGGATTGTGCAAGATACTAGGCCATACCATGGGGAGAAAACGTTATGGAAAGAAATAGATCGAGCGTTTTTCCTCTCTAACGATGTAAGTCTTGCCTCTTACATCAGGTGTCAGGTATCAGTATTACTTGATCCTGAACCTATGACCCCGTATTTTCAGGAGAATACATATGGATATTTTCGAAGCGATCAAAACGCGCAGGAGCATCCGCAAATATTCGGATAGGCCCGTGGAGGACGAGAAACTCCGTTCAGTTCTCGAGGCGGTCCGCATGGCGCCGTCGTGGGCGAACATGCAGTGCTGGCGACTGGTGGTGGTGAAGGACAAAGCCATGAAGGAGAAGATCAGCGAGCTGTCTTACGTGGAGTCTTTCTTTGCGCCCAAGGGATACAAGTCGAATCCCTCGATGAAGGCCCTTGCTGAAGCCCCCATGGTCATCGTTCTTTGCGCCGATCCCGCGCAGTCGGGTGTTATTTGGGGACAGAACTACTACCTTACCGATGCTGGGATCGCGGCCCAGACCATGATGCTGGCTGCCCGCGGCCTGGGGCTCGGCACGGTCTTTGTGGGGGTCTATGATGAGGACAAGCTCCGAAGCCTCCTGAACATCCCGGCTGCGATTAGGATCGTGGGGCTCTTTCCCTTGGGATATGCGTTAGAGGGTAAAAAAGAAGGGCCTGCGCGGAAACCGCTTCAGGAGGTCTGCTTTTACGAGCAGTGGGGAGGGAAGTAAATGACGCTGCGTATTTTTCTGTTATATGATCGCTGCTGCCGATGATTTGAAGAAATGCTAAGAGTAAAAATAGATCTTCAAAGTCATAATCATGCAAGCAAATTCCGATCAATGTGTCTTATCAGCTCAAGCAGCAAGCTCCAGCGAAGGGAGGTGAATGAAACAGGAAAACGCACACGACGTAGCTATCATGAATAAGAGGAGAACAATACATGGCACATGCATATCATTTTCGAAAACCGGGGATCGTAGTGTTAATGATCGCCGTAGCAGCGTTCTTGATGAGCTTGGCCGAAGTACGCGTGGTAGAAGCTCAAGGACAGGGCCCATGCGCCGGCGATGTGCAGAAGTTCTGCAAGGACGTCCAGCCGGGCGCGGGGCGCATTGCGAGATGTCTCAAGGAGCACGAGAATGACCTGTCGCTTGCCTGCAAGCGGCAGATGGCAGAAGTGAAGAAGGGAGTGCATGAGTTCCGCGAAGCGTGCGAGGACGACGTCCTAAGACTCTGCGCGGGAGTCAAACCCGGCGGAGGTAGGATCATCAAATGCCTCAAGGAGAATGAGAACGAGCTTTCCCCTGAGTGCAAGGCAAAAATGGATACACGAAAGGGGCAACATAAATAACCGATATAAAATGCTTGAGTATGATGTTAATTCTGGTTTTCGGCTTCGAATAATGAGGGACCATTCATTTTTTGGGTTTGGCATCGTGTCAAAATAAAAATGTCAAAATAATACAAAAACGATTTCTTACTCCCTCTCGATGATCCAGAAAATGAATTTTGCCTCTTATGATATAATCTTACAAATTAAGGAGGCCGGTATGCATACAGCGCATAAGATAGTTCTGGCCCTGTCCGTTCTTTTATTATTTTCCTGTCGCGCAAAGCAAGACGGGACCATCGAGGGGATAATCGTCCCCCTGGGAACTTCAGCACGCATATCGGCAATGCAAGATGGTAAAAATATTCTGACGGTCCCCGCCGGGGGGCAGGACGGGAAATTCAAACTAACGCTCGCAGCAGGGACCTATACGATCAACGTTACAACTCCCGGTTCTCCCTACCCGCTTAATTTAGACAACATTGTAGTAAAATCCGGAGAGACGACAATACTTCCCCCTATTGAACTCATGCCATCAGCGGGTAAGGCAAGCCTGTCCGGCAAGGTCATACCCCCGCGTCCCGGCAGCGAGGTCAAACTCCTGTATGAAGGAAGAGAGCGAGCTACCGTACAAACCGACCGCGAGGGGAAATATGAATTTAAGGAATTGCCTGCGGGAACGTACGTCGTGCAGGCAAAGTCGCCAGGACACGCCGAAGATACAGCTCAGGTTGTCATTACCGGGGATCAGAAAGTAGAGCAGACTGCTGTTCTCTTTCCTATCGTTTCCATCGATGGCGTAGACTGGGCTGCAGGGAAAATCCGCGCCACCGGTATCGGCATGCCGCCGGAGAACGCCGCGAACGACAGCGTGCGCCGGGCAATGGCACAACGTGCGGCTCTTGCAGATGCACAGAGAAATATGCTCAGGACCATAGAGCAGATCCGGATAAGCGACGATCAGGACGTGAAGGACGCCATGCGCAGCAAAAACGTCGCTTCAAAGATCCAGGGCTTTCTCAAGGGCTACACTGTGGTCAGCGAACGTGAACTGGAAGGTGGCAGGATCGAAATGGTGCTGGAGCTGCCGCTCACCGGCCCTGCGGGGCTATCTAGATATATTGCCGAATAGCCATTGACATCGCGGCGTGCGGATAGGAAGAGATGCTCGCGACATTGCGGCCATGACAAATCCATTTTCTCACGAAAGTCAAGACATAGGGAATTGAGGCTGCCCCTATGAAAGAGGAGTAAAGTGTTCAATCAACTTAGCTTCAAGTTCTCTCTTCATGTGCTTCGATGGATTTCAGCGAAGGTGTCCAGGAATAGATAATTGTATCGGTATCTCAAATCCCCTCGTCTAGTCTTCTCTAGACATCTCCCTCCCATCGGATCAAAGAGAACGGCAGGCGCTTACATAAGTCAATAGTCATCATCCGAATGCATAAGACCCTCGAAAACAAGATTAATATCGTCCAAAATTGACAATTCACCCGCTTGTGTCATAATTACATTATAAACAAGTTTCAGCTAGAGGAGGTGTATGATGAGAACGATAAAACAACCATTGTTTGTGATCCTTATGGCTCTTTTCCTGGCTTCTGCAGCAATAGCTGAAGAGAAAGCGGGGCAGACCGCTCCTGCTGGCCCGGCCACGGCCTACCAGGCTAAGTTCCCGATCACCGTACGAGGCGGTGATTATGATCTTCTCGCCGTTATCTTGGATTTTCCGCCAGGGACGGGGATCCCGATGCATTTTCATGGCGGACAGGTGCTAGCGACGGTACTGAGCGGTGAGTTGACCCTGACCGAGAAGGGCACGCAGAGAATAGTGAAGACCGGTGAGAGTTGGACTGAAAATGTTGGCGATCAGCATTCAGTCGTCAATGCAGGCATGGCTAATACACGGGTCGCAGTCAGCATCTTGTTGCCGAGAGGGGCCGAAGTTAACACAATAGTTAAGTAATTCTAGTGTTCGCTCAAAATCAACATTGAACTCATGCCCGCACATTCCCCCTGCTAGGCGCGAAGCGTCAGGAGGGGGTTAAGCGGGCAACGTTATTTTAATGCTTGTTAAACATCAATGTTTACGATATTTTAATAAAAATGATTCGCGGCATAAGCCTGCCGGCATTGCCGGGCTGGAATCGTTATCTCGCCGCACGGCACGTTGCAGGAGTGCTCGAAGTGTTCGCGCACTCAACCGGATACGCTAATCGATATCCGAAAACCTAATACTGCATAAATTTTTGTGCCATCCGGTTACAGAATTATCTGTAACTAGGCCGGGAACCGGCCGAAGTAACGCACGGGGAGATGGAAATAAGACGCGCTAAAGGAAATACCTTTGTCGCGCATCCGTCGTTGAATCGTGAAACCCCCACTACAATTGTCCCTATGATTTAGTGGCGGGTAGTTCATTAATCAGAAGAGACACTTTCCTCTGCAAACTAACAGACTACTTGAGCGGAAGGTCTCTTTTTTTATGTGGATGGGAATTTGCATCCATGCTTCAACAGCACTAGTCACATATGCTTATGCTCAGGAGCAATGGGCACTTTTCCCACCTGACCTAGAACATTCCGTTCGTGTTGGCCGCTTTCTCCAAGATGTCCTCATGAACGTCCCAATGCTCGACGATCTTGCTGTCCTTGAGCCTGAAAATATCAACGATAGCGACGCCGCGTGTGCCACGCACTCTGACGGCGCGTACGTGCAGGATCACGTAGTCGCCATCAGCGAACACCCTTTTTATCTGGCTGTGTGCGTTGGGGAATTTTTCGTGCAGGTACCGGATGAATCCTTTCAGCCCCTCGCGCCCATCAGCAGCGTTCTGGTTATGCTGGATATACACCGGACCGAGGTATTTCGAGGCAGCCTCAAAATCCTTCTGGTTGATGGCTTTGTCGTAAAACTCCATCACGATCTTCTTGTTATTTTCTTGTCTCCCCGCATCAGCCCCATAGACAGCGTGGTTCATGAGCGCAAGGATTGCCGCTGCGAGAGTCAAAGTGACTTTTGCCATGATGTTCTCCTGATAGACTAAAAGACTCCCACTCCTCAAAGCATCAAGATTGTCCACTCTTAGGCAGTCCGACTGTCTTATCCGCAGAGAATACCGGTGACTTAACGCCCCCCTTCTCGCGAAAGGTCCTGCCTTATTGGGATGATTAAAGACAATTTGTATCCTAATTGTATTTCAAAAATAACGCCGGTCTCATTATTTGTCAAGAGCTCGGATTCAACTAGGGACGAATGGCGAATTTCTTTCATTATCTCAGCCTATATCTGAATGAATAATACATCACACCATCTTTTGTAATAGGCGTCATTTACTGGAGGTTACGTCTTTACATTACGCAATCATTTCTCGTGTCTTCTCCGTCTTTTTTCCCGGCACTAACTGGCACGCACCTTGCTAATACTTAAGTATGGAGGTGATAATATGGATAAACATAGGAAAGAAATGATAGCATCTCTGCTACTGGATTCCAGACTGTATCAGGCGTTGCCCGCAAAAGCGAGAGTTGCTTTTTTATCCAAATTATCAGCTAGTTATCCATCACTATTTCTCTATAAAGGGGATGAGGGGAATGAAGAAACGGTGGTTGGATATGAAGCCGCCTGGGCAGGGGTTGGTAAACAGTTCAAATGAAATGATGGAACTCTGGAGGGATTTCCCCATAGGGGTTGGTCATTTCACCGGGATTGAATAAAAAGATGTATAAAAGGTGATCTTATGTTTTGGGGCGGGGGCGGGGAGAACCACATAAGATCACCTGTTTTATTTAAGAGCCCTTGTCAAATCACAAGGCTCGCTTTATCGAACAATGATCTTTTCTCACCGATGTTTTCGTCTCTCCGCTGAATCTACCTTTTCACCGTATAATTATCCTCGGCATCGCTCTTCATTCTGGGTCATTTAATACCCTGCGAAGGGCTCTTTTATTTTATAATAGGATCAAATCCCCAGAAAGTCTACAAACACACCGGGAGAAGGAGGAGGAGCCATGAAATGGATCACTCGTGCCAGAGTCAAGGTGGATCGCGTTGCCTGTCCCTGGCTAATCAAGAAGTTCGTGGACAAGGACGCAGAATTCACCTTCGTCCCTGCCGAGCAGGTGCAGGCTGAGGCCGCGTTCCTGGGCGCAATTCCCTTTGATGTGCCGGGCGCGGAACTTGGGCATCGCAATAAGGAATGCTCCTTCGAGGCGATCATGAAAAAATATAACCTCTTCAACGACCCGGCACTGGTGCTCCTTGCGAGGATCGTGAACGGTGCGGACACGGACAACACCCTCTACAGCCAGCCCGAAGGCCCTGGTCTTTCAGCGGTCGCCGCGGGGTTCCGGCATCTGGGTTTGGCGGACGACCATGCCATCAACAAGGCGGAATGGATAGTATATGACGCGCTCTATGCCTATTGCAAAGAGATGGTAAAGCAGGGAAAGCCCCATGGCGCATTTACGGTGTGATGTTGCACTTCTCTTCGGCGCTAGAAGCGTGCGCCTCTTTGCCTACGGTGCACTCTCGGTGGTCCTGGCCCTATACCTCTCGGACGCTGGACTGACCGAAGCCCAGATCGGCCTGATCTTTACCCTCACCCTCGCCGGGGACGCGGGGATCTCTCTCTGGATCACGACCACGGCTGACCGGATTGGCAGGAAGCGGATGCTTATCCTTGGCGCGGGGCTCATGATCCTGGCCGGTGTCGTGTTCAGCATTACGGGAAATATTCTGCTCCTCATGATCGCGGCTATCGTAGGCGTTATAAGCCCGAGCGGGAATGAGATTGGGCCCTTTCTGTCACTCGAGCAGGCAGCCCTTTCACAGCTTTTACCTTCCGAGGAGCGCACCCGTGCCTTTGCCTGGTACAACCTCGCTGGCTCGCTAGCGACAGCGTCCGGGGCCCTGTGCGGAGGGTTCCTGTCACAGGGCCTCTGGCACGCGGGGCTCTCGGAGCTCGCATCCTACCGGGCGGTTATTATGGGCTATGCCGGATGCGGAGTAGCGCTCATCGTCCTTTTCCTCCTCCTTTCTCCGGCTGTGGAAGCAGCGGTAGCTGTTCCCGCTGCACATCGCGTGCTCGGGCTCCATAAGTCGAAGCGTGTGGTGATGAAGCTCTCCGGCCTCTTTGCCCTCGATGCCTTTGCCGGTGGGTTCGTGATACAGAGCATGGTAGCATACTGGTTCCACGTCAAATTCGGCGTGGACGCCGGCATCCTGGGAAGCATCTTTTTCGGCGCAAACATTCTGGCCGGCATCTCGGCGCTCCTCGCCGCCCGCATCGCTTCCCGAATCGGGTTGATTAATACCATGGTTTTTACTCACATCCCGTCGAATGTGCTCTTGTGCCTCGTGCCGTTCATGCCCAGTCTGAATTTGGCCATTGCCGCGCTGCTTCTCCGTTTTAGTATCTCCCAGATGGACGTTCCCACTCGTCAGTCCTATACCATGGCCGTGGTGGCCCCTGACGAACGGGCCGCGGCATCCGGGGTCACGAGCATCGCCCGCTCTGTGGGCGCGTCGATCTCGCCGGTCCTGAGCGGGGTCTTTTTCGTCTATCCGGTCATGCTGAGCGCTCCCTTTCTCCTGGCAGGCGGGCTCAAGATCGTCTATGACCTGCTTTTGTACCGAAGCTTCAAAAAAACGGACGTCAGGTGAGAGGGGGAGGGGACCCGGGGCATCGTTTCCGAAGTGCTGCTTCGTTCCAGAGCCGTGGTCCGTTCTTCAAGATTCCGCGTTTCTTACATGGTAATCCTACACGCGTTGTCTCAAATCCTTCAGATCGTGAAGCGTTCTCGACAATGTTTTTGGCAATCCCCTGATTATTCAGGACAATTACAGTCTTGATTTTGGTCTTGCCTTTGCATGCTTCTCAGCATGGATACTCCTGAACCGTAGCAGAAAATGCTGGCCGACACCTTGTACATGGAGTTATATTGTAAAATGCGTACGACAGCCGGGAGGGAACATCAGCTTCAGGAGGCCATGTACGATGACGGGCCGAAACCTATGGGCAAGCGGTGTTGTATGAATTCGGCTGCCCTTATATTCGTGCCTGACGAGACGTAAGGCATATGAGAAAAAAAGTGAATGGCATAAGGATCACGGTTCTTCTTCTTCTTCTTCTTCTGTCCGAAGAAGGAACATCCTATTTGCTAAAAAAGGGGGAATCCGATATGGGAAAACCAATCTACGCAGCAGGCAGTCTTGCAGCTAAACCTCCTATTGATATGAACGTTCCTACGCGGACAGAGACCGCGACCTTCGCCTTGGGCTGATTCTGGGGACCGGACTCCCAGTTCGGGAGTCTGCAGGGCGTCGTCCGCACACGCGTAGGGTATGCCGGCGGGACGAAGAAAAATCCGACCTATCATGACCTGGGAGACAATTCCGAGACGATCCAGATCGATTACGACCCGGAGAGCATAACCTATGGGGAGTTGCTGGATGTATTCTGGAAAGGCCACAACCCGGCCTACCGGTCTTGGTCCCGCCAGTATGCCGCCATCATCTTCTATCACAACGAGGAGCAGAAACGTTTGGCAGAGAAGTCGAGGGAACGGGTCGCCTCGGGCCTTCGCGGCACCGTCTTTACGGAGATCGTTCCTTACTCCGGCTTCACGCTCGCAGAGGACTATCACCAGAAGCACAGCCTCCAGCATTATCCCGAGTTCATGAAGGAGCTCCGTCGGGTCTATCCCTCTAACCGGGAATTCGTTGATTCAACGGCAGCGGCACGCTTGAATGGGTATCTGGGGGGCGAGGGCTCGTACGATGCCCTTGCACAGGAGTTGGACAGCCTGGGCCTCTCCCCAGCCATGAAGGAAACGTTGCGGGAGATCGTACGCAGACGGACAGGGTCTGTGGCCTGTCCGGTTCCAAAATGATGCGGTGGTGTCCACCCGACACTGATCTCGCAGGATGCCATTCTTCCCTGAGACAAGATAGCGTTGCGACACCATCGCGAATCCGCAAAAAATTTCATAGTGCTTTACTGGCCATCATGATCTTATACCTGTCAGCACGATGGTGTCGTTCAGAACCTTTGTCCTGATGCCACCGAACCCCGTCTGTTTAAGCCATGCCTTCATCTCCTGCGGGGTGTAGCATCTGCCCGATGATGTATTGACCAGCATGTTCACAGAAAAGAGCGCGCCCGGGACCGGGAAGGCTCTGTTCTTCTCGAGGAGAAATTCATGGATAGCAATCTTCCCTTTGGGATTCATCGCGTTCCGTGCCTTCTTGATAAGCATGAGGTTATCATCTACCGAGAGTGAATGGAAAATCTGGCTGATGAGCACAAGATCGTACCCCGTACCGATGCTATCGGAATGAAAATCACCGCGTATGAAATCGATGTTCCTGATCCCTGATTCAGTGATAAGCTTTTCGGAGATGTCCACGGTGTTCGGAAGATCGAAGAGGGTCACGGTGACCCCTTTTCGGGCAAGCGCCATGCTGTAGGTCCCCGGTCCGCCTCCCAAATCGAGCGCCTTTTTCACACTGCGGACATCAATGGCCTTGATGACGTCCGTGGTGCGGAACACCGCATTGTTGTGCATGGCCCTGATGAACGACTCGTGGTCGCGGCCCCCTGAACGGTTCGGCTGGCCACTCCTTACGACCTCATCGAGACCGGACCAGGACTTCCAGAGAGAGTCTGCATGGCGCAGCATGTCGCCCTGGTATATGGGGCTGTCCTTAACGAGAAACCGCTTCGCCATTTCCGTGTTCCGGTATTTATTGCCAGTCTTCTTGAGCAGGCCAAGGGCAGTAAGGGCGTCGAGCAGGATCTCCGTTGCCCGCAGGTCGAGGCCTACGGAACTGGCAACATCGTTCGCCGTTGCCGGTGTCCGGATGTGTTCAAAGACCGTGAGGTTGTTCGCGGTGAGCACCACGCGCGAGGCCCTGAACCCGCCCCAGAGCCTGGTAAATTCCTGGTTTTTTTTTAAAAAATTCTTGTCCATGGGAGTTTATCCTTTCCAAAGATCAGTTTAAAAACCTTCTTATGCATCATAACGCGAAATCGGAAAGAAAGTCAATTTAAGCACAGCTGTCAGCCTCTTATTATCACTGGGATAGAAAACGGAAACGTCTTACGCCACGAAGGATAAGGAGGCCCTGATTGTAGATGCGGTAACTTCGATCACAAAGAACACAGGAGAAGAAATTATTTTTTTGTTGAGGCTAGTCTCTGTGAAACAACGATCTCTTCGCGTTACAATTCGGGAGAGAACAGCCTTCTCTAACGATTACAAATGAAGGCCTTATAACAGTATTCACACGTAAGGGCATGTAGAGCCGGAAGGAGTAACCGCTTTCTCTAAGGAGTAAATAAAACTTCATGTTGCTTTATCGTCCTTCATGATTTATAATCCCCACCGAAAAAAGGAATAAGGCTGAATTTTTTCCTCTTGTGTCATTTCCATCAAAATTGGTTATAGAGTCTCTGGATTCATGTTCGATTTTACCCCGTGAGACGAATCGGACGGGATTTAACGATGTTTCCCCTCACGAAAGTGTGGGCAGGAATAACGGTTAGAAGATGTGAGGAGGTTTCATTTTGGCAGCGACCTATACCGCAAAAGATATAACTGTTCTCGAAGGGCTGGAACCGGTCCGCAAGCGGCCGGCCATGTACATCGGCTCCACGGACGTCGCGCGGCCTTCATCACCTCGTGTGGGAGACGCTGGACAACGCCGTGGACGAGGCGCTGAACGGTTATTGCACGGCGATCACGCTCACGCATCGAGAAGGACGGCGGCGTGACTGTTACGGACAATGGCCGCGGCATCCCCGTGGACATCCATCCGAAGACCAAGCGGCCCGCGATCGAGACGATCCTCTGCACGCTCCACGCAGGCGGCAAGTTCGACCACACGGCATACAGGTCCTCGGGCGGCCTTCACGGTGTGGGCGCGTCGGTGGTGAACGCGCTGTCAGAGGTATTCATCGCCACGGTCTGGCGCGACGGGTACGAGTGGACCCAGGAGTTCTCGCGCGGCAAGCCCAAGGGTAACCTCAAAAAAGGGAAACCGACCAAGGCGCACGGCACGTCCGATCTATTTCCGGCCCGACCCGGACATCTTTGCCAAGACGAACTTCAATTACAAGACCATCCTCGATGTGTCGGAGAGCAAGGCGTTCCTGAACAAGGGACTCAAGATCACCATCGAGAACGTGCGCGACGGGGAGAAGCCGGTCACGTTCAGGTACGACAACGGCATCCAGGACTACATCAAGCGGATCGTCTCCGGGACCACGGTCGTGAACCCCGAACCGTTCTACTTCGAGAAAGAGGACGACTTCAAGATCGAGTGCGCCATGCACTGGACCACTTGCCACGGAGACCGAGATCCACTCCTACGCAAACTCGATCAACACGTCCGACGGCGGCACCCACGAGCTGGCGGTCAGGGCAGGGCTTACCAAGGCGGTGCGCGCCTACGCCGAGCGCAAGAACCTTATCCCCAAGAACATCAAGACCATCGCTCCCGAGGACGTGTACGAGGGGCTCTACGGCATCGTGAGCGTGCTCGTGAAGAACCCGCAGTTCCAGGGCCAGACCAAGGAGAAGCTGAACAACCCCGAGATATCCTCGCCCATCGAGACCGTCGGTCAAGAACGCCTGCGAGGCCTATCTGCTCGCGAACCCCACCATGGCCGATGCCGTGGTGAAGCGCGTGCTGCTTGCTGCCGAGGCGCGCATGGCATCCCGTGCTGCCAAGGACAACGTGACGCGGAAGCTCTCGTCGCTGAAACTCAACCTGCCGGGCAAGCTTGCCGACTGCTCATCGAACAAAGTGGAGGAGACAGAGCTCTTCATCGTGGAAGGCGATTCGGCCGGCGGCTCCGCGAAGATGGCCCGGGACCGGAAGACCCAGGCCGTGCTCGTCGCTCCGCGGCAAGATCCTGAACGTGGAGCAGGTAGCGTCACTCGAAAAGATCCAGACGAACAACGAGATCAAGAATCTCCTGGCCACGCTCGGCTGCGGTGTAGGCGCAGCACTTCGACATCAACAGGCTGCGTTACAGCCGCGTGATCCTGATGACCGACGCCGACGTGGACGGTGCGCATATCAGCGTGCTGCTCCTCACCTTCATCTACCGGTACATGCCGGAGCTGATCGCTCATGGTCATGTGTTCCTGGCCATGCCGCCGCTCTACAAGATCGAGGCGGGCAAGGAGGTCTTCTACGCCATGGACGAGATGGAGAAGGAGAAGATCCTCGCGAAGCTGAACGGGAGAAAGTACGAAGTGGGCCGCTTTAAGGGATTAGGCGAAATGAACCCCGAGACCCTCAAGGAGACCACGATGAATCCCAAGACCCGAACGCTGATGAAGGTGCAGGTGGTGGACCATAAGGCCACGGGCGATGTGTTCGAGCGGCTTATGGGCAAGGACCCCAAGGCCCGGTTCGTGTTCATCAAGGAACGGGCGGAATTTGCCGAGCTGGATATATAAGAAATGAGGGTCTGAAAAAAAATAGGTGAAGAAAAATTGACGTGCGTATATTCGGTACGGAGAAAATGAAAAAGCGATGATTTCTTCCGTGCAACCCGGGGCCTGGATATCTAGGCCCTTTTTATTTTGGGTCGTCGTGCGAACATTTTTGATGTTTCAAGATGTTTAAATCATTCATTGCGCTTATCGCAGTACTTCATGGAATTTAAGGTAACATCATCCTACCTCTCTGTTGCATTCATAGCACTTCAAACCCATTCGTTTTTTTGATAGCTCAACATGATCATGACATAAAGCGTCATCCCTATGACGGATGTCGTACAAAAAAACAAACAATTTGACACTGTTTCTAATAAGAATATAAATTATTTCAATGAGTTAACGTCTGGTATTTACTTTGCAACTAAACTATTAAAATTAAAATCTTTCTATTTTGCCATTCCAAGGGGGTGATTATTCTATCAAAATTTTATCTACAGTTTTTATGCTTTAGTCTTGATTTCGCAAAACAAAAAAAGGTTATGAGTTCAAAAATTAATTAGGATTCAGTTGCATATCATAGAAACCATGGTTTCACCTTGGTAAAGGAGGAAGCGTATGAAGAAATATATATTGGTAGTAGCAGTAGTGATGCTGGTCGTGGCAATGGCAGGAAGCACTTGGGCAGCAGTAACAACACAAACAGTTAACACGACTGCACAAGTGCTGGGATTATGTAAGAACGGCACGAACGGAACATTGACCTTCGCTCCCATCGATCCGTCCGGCGTCGCTAATGTTACTGCCTCGTCCTTGGGTCTCACCTACAGTTGCTCGAACGGTACGACATTTAACATTACGGGAATAACCGGCGGTTCCAGCACGTCAGGGACATGTGCCTCATTTAACGGCATAATGACGGATGGAGGCGGGCACACGTTGAACTATGCGCTCACCTGCGCCGGCGGCCCCTATGCCGGCCTGGGATTCACAAATCCCATTGCTATCGTTCTTAACGGAACCATCACGCCGGTCCAGTTTCAAAACGCTTTTGCTGCGACTTATACGGACACCGTGACGGTAGAGGTTACTTATTAGAAATAGAAAAGACAATGATGCGGAACGTGGCCCTCAGCAGGGGGCTTTCCCTGCTGAGAGGCGAATAAATAAAACCAGGGAACAGTAAGTTAAGGAGGTAATTATGAAGAGGTATATGATAGTATTGGCGGCAATAGCGATTGTCATTGCCGCGGCAAGCGGCGCCTTGGCGGCAACTTTAACACCGACGGTGCTTGCTACAGGGACAGTGGTCACCACATGCACTTCAGCAGTGGGCGGATCGATTTCCTTTACCATCGATCCATCGGGTTCAGGAACGCTCGTTCCGGCAACGGGGGATGCGGGGAACACGGCGCCGTCAGTGAAGTGCACCAAGAACTCAACGCATGCCGTTACCTGCGCATCGGTGAACGGCAATAAGCTGACGATCGGTAACGACGGTGTGACCGATCCAATCGCGTACACGATTACGGGCTGCCCCCCGACTATTACCGGCAGCGGGTTCTCGACGGTAACGCCGATCAACTTCGGTCTTTCGATTTTACAGGCCGCTTATCAGGATGCGGCAACAGGCGCGCACCAGGATACCATTAACGTTACGGTCACGTATTAGTGCGGCGTAAGCAACGGGGAGGGAATTTATGAAAAAGATTCTCTCAATCGCGGTCGTGGTAATTATCGTTCTGGCTGTCGGGGGCGAGGCACGCGCGGCACCGCCGACGGGATTCGCTTCCACAGCCATCGTGGTGAACGCTCAAATAACAGCGAACTGCCAGGAAGCCTCGCACGTCTCGTTCCCCAATCCGATCACCATCGACACGCTGGCGGGTTCCGATCAGACATTTTTACCGACCATCGATGAGGCCGTAAGATGCTCCAACGGCACCCTCTTCACGGTTAAAGTGTCTAGCGCTAACGGGACCGCCGTTGGCCAGGCCTGCACGTCGAGCGGCATAAGCAGCATGGCGCTTAGATCCGCGGGAGCGCCGGGAGACACCATCGCATACACCTTTATGTGCGCCGGCGACACCGACGGCGCGGGCCATTTCGTGGGCGCAGGAAACACTATCGCGAAGGCTTTCGGTATCAGTATAAAGGTCCTGGCTGCTAATGCCCAGGCCGCCCTTGCCCATGCCGACTATTCGGACACGGTGACGCTTACGCTTTCTTATTAGTATGAAAGAAGATCGACGACCTGTACATTGGTCAATGCAGCCTAGAAGCCTTGTATGTTGACAAAGATTTCCGACAATTAAGGCTTGTAGCAGGCTGCTTTTTTTACTATAATGGACAAAAATTATGCCCTCAAGACGCGTTCATAAAGCACGTATCATTTCCTTCTGCTTATCGTTTGCACTAGCCTGCACAGCGAGCGGAGCCCAGGCCAGGTGTGCATTCGTCGGAGGTTCGACCGGGGTAATATCTTTTGGCGCTATTAATCCATCAACTTCACCGGGCCCTGCCCTCGGGACCGTGGCTACACAGGTAAATTTTACCTGTAACAATAACCGTGCCTTCACCGTTACGGCAATTCCCGCGGGAGGATGGACATTGACCGGGCCAGGCTCTATGCCTTATACGTTAGGTTTCATAGCAAGCGGCACAGGTAGAGGGAACGCTACGCCAATAGCTTTGCTGACGAATACTTCCCAGATACTCCAGTCAAACTATCAAGACGCTCCAAGCGGCGCTTATAACAATGGAGCTGGTGGTTTGGTGACACTCAGAATTAGCTGTCCCACCTGCGGCGCTCCGAATGTCATTAATGCGACGATACCGGCTACTACCGGTGTTACCGCCAGTATTTCAAACACATGTACTTCAGCGGTAAGCGGCTCGATGTCTTTCAACATCGATCCGTCGGGTTCAGTGACGCTCACTCCGAATACGACCGCTAACGGCACTTCGCCGTCGGTGAAGTGCACCAAGAACGCCGTGCATGCCGTTGCCTGCTCATCGGCGCACGCCAACAGGCTGACGATCGGCAACGACGGCTCGACCGATCCCATCGCTTATACGATCACGGGCTGCCCCGCGAACCTCACGGGAAGCGGGTTCTCGACGGCAACACCGATTCCCGTCGGCATCTCGATTCTCCAAGCAGCGTATCAGGATGCGCGGGCTGGCGCTCATTCCGATACCATTACCGTCACGGTCACGTATTAAACCGGGCGCCCGGCTCCTGGGACTTGCGGAGATCTTCAAACGGTTACCATGCGTACTGGCATTAGTTACTGACAACCAATAATAGGAGTCGCGTGATGAAAAAAAAATGTCATGGCAGTACATTGTTAACCAAGCGTTGGGCGGGGCCTGCACCGTCGATTAAAAAGGGCATAGGGTTGCTGGCCGGTCTGCTATTCATTGCGATCTCCGTTTCCCGGGCATTTGCAGCGGACTTTCAAATACAGCCGACGACTCTGGACCTGGGCGGCAGTGCAAAGAGCGGCGTATTCTCCGTGATCAACAACGGCAAGGAGAAAATAGATTTTCAAATATCCGTCAAGGAATGGACACAGGACGCAGGGGGCAAAGATGTATATGAAGACACGAAGGACATCGTGTTCTTCCCGAAGATCATGAGCGTCGAGCCATTTGAACAACGGGCCATCAGGATAGGCGTCAAGGCCCCGCCCTCTCAAAAGGAAAAGACCTATCGCCTTTTCGTCGAAGAGATCCCATCGCCGAAAAAGGAGCCGGACGTGAAGCTCAAGGGGAACATACGGGCAGGGCTCACGATAGCGTTCCGGTTCGCGACGCCGATCTTCGTCAAACCGGTCCGACCGCAGGAGAGCTATGTCATCGACCGGATCGAAATGTCCAAGGGCGCGGTGAGGGCGATCGTCAAGAACACGGGAAATGTTCATGTTAAATTGCTCGCTGTGAAGTTCAGCGGAAAAGCCGCCGACGGAAAGGAGCTGTACTCCAAGGAAGTCGCCGGCTGGTATATCCTGCATGGCCTGACGCTCCCCTACGAAGCGGCCGTCCCGAATGAGCTGTGCGGAAAACTGGCGACGATCGATGTGAGCGCTCAAACGGAGAACATCAACATCAACGGGACACTGAATGTTCAGAAGAGCATGTGCGCACAATAACATCGCCGCATTGCCCAAGACCCGTTCCGGGCGAACGGTGTTGAGCAAAGGGATATTTTATTTTGCGCTCACGATCGTCCTGGTTACTCACTTTCCCGCTCTTTCCTCATCCTCGGAAGGCGAGAAGGTCTCTGCTTCGACTCCCGCTCCGGCAGCATCTGCGTCCGGCAAGGCAAAGCCGGAAACCAGCGCGGCTGTCCCTCCATCCCCGAAAGCAACCACCCAAATTGTCGTGAACGTTATCGTCAACACGGAATCAAAGGGCGATTTCTTCGTCGAACTTGATAATGAGCGAAACCTGTTTATCAGGGTGGAGGATCTCAAAGCCCTGAACCTGAAATACGCCGAAGACCGGATCGTCCTCATCCGGGACGAGCAATATGTTCCCCTGAACGCCGTTCTCGATGTCAAGTGTACCTTTGACGAAAAGAATCTGACCGTTGCTATCATCGGGAAGACCACGGAGTACCAGAAGACTGCCTTCGATCTTTTTCCGCTCCAGGCGACGCCCAAAAACATTTACTATCCCCGGGAGACAAGCGCCTTTCTCAATTACGGGCTGACCTATGCGTTTACCAGCACCGACGGGTTCCAGTCCTTTACGGCCACGAACAAAGTGGGCATGAGGTCTGGGGATGTTTTCTTTACCTCCGATTCTCTCTACACCAAGACAGAATCCATCGATAGTTTCGTGCGGCTTCAGAGCAGCGCTACCTACGAACGCCGGGACGATCTCCAGTGGCTCGTGCTGGGAGACCAGTTTGCGAACTCCGGGGATCTGGGCAGCACCGTCAACATGGGGGGCGTTGGTTTTTCGAAGGTATACAAGCTGGACCCCTATTTCATCACCCAACCCGTGATGAACCTCAGGGGCACAGTTACCTTTCCAACTCAGGCTGAAATCTATATGGACGGTGCGCTGGTGGGGAGACAGGCCATTGCTCCCGGTTCGTTCGAGTTGAAGAACCTCTATTCATACACCGGCGCCCATAATGTCGACGTCGTGCTCAGGGACCCCTTCGGAAACGTGCAGAGAATTTCCTATCCGGCGTATTTCAGCACTCAACTGCTGCGGGAAGGGTTGCATGAATACAGTTATAATGTTGGTTTCCTGCGGGAACAGTACGGAGTCGAAAGCAATGATTACGGTAAGGCAGTTTTTTCCGCGTTCCACCGCTACGGCATCACGAACGCCCTGAACATCGGGGCCCGGGCTGAAGGCAGCGATGGCGTCTATAACGGAGGATTCTCCACGGCCTTTCTGGTCCCCCGGGCCGGCGCATTCACCCTGTCCCTTGCCGGAAGTTCCACGAACGGCAACAAGGGGTCTGCGGGCTTATTCCTGTACTCCTATCAGCTCGGCAGCTTCAACACGAATGTGCTGCTGAGCGGATTTTCCCGGGACTACGCGACCATCGGCAGCACCCTCCTGTCCGATAAAACCAAATATGCAATGGCGCTTGGAGCGGGATTCATGATAGATCCTCTGGGGAGTTTCTCCCTGGATTATGCTTCGACCGAAATGTACAGTGGCGTCAATACGAGCGTCACCTCCGCGACCTATTCACGGGTGCTCTCAAAAACTACGAGTTTCTTTGCGACCGCTTCGGCCAACCGGTCAATTGATACGACCTACGCCGTGTTTGTCTCCCTTAATTTCAATTTCGACTGGAACCTCCGCGGCTCTGTACAGGTCAGCCGCAGCGGTAACATGAATACGGAAACCGTGCAACTGCAAAAAGACACGCCTGTCGGGGAAGGCTTAGGCTATCGGGCTACCCTCAATCGGTCCGACACGGGGACAACGACCACAAAGTCCTTCAGCCCCTTTGTCCAGTATAACGCCAGGTACGGCACCTATACTCTCGATTCCAGCATACAGAACACTGGCGGGGTCACTTCCGAGTTGTATAGCCTGTCAGCCGCCGGGTCATTTGTGTATGCAGGAGGATTTTACGAGATCTCGAGACCAGTTAGCGACAGCTTCAGCATTGTGATGGTCGACAAAGTGCCTGGCGCCACGGTATTCAACAACGGCCAGGATATCGGTAAGACGGATTCTTCCGGCACGATGGTCGTGCCGACGCTTGCGTCCTACAACCGGAACCAGATCACGCTCGACACGAAAAACATCCCGATCGATTACAGCATATCCGACGTGAACAAAACGATCTCTCCCTCGCTCTGGAGCGGTTCCTGCGTTTCCTTTGATGCGCAACAAGTACGGGCGCTTACCGGGACCCTGTATGTGCAAAAAGGCGATAAAAAATCGCCGCTGGAATATGTCGATATAATGATGAAAGTCGGCGAGAAGGAAGTGTCGTTCCCCACAGGAAAGGGCGGCGAATTTTACCTTGAAGACAGCCTGCCCGAAGATCCTAAAGCCGGTGTTGTCGATAACCAGAGCTGCCGGACGATAGCGGAACGGAGAAAATCCGGCGGGCACGTGATCAAACCGGGCACCTACCGCGCCAGGGTGGACTATGAGGGCGGGACATGCATATTCTCCATTACCTTCCCGAAGACGGAGGACGCGTTGACCGATGTCGGAGAAGTGGTCTGCGAACCGCTGAAGGCGCCATCACCGCCGCGAGCCGGTGTCGTTCCACAAACGGCACCGGTAAGGCCTGCCGCCCCCGCGGTGCCGGCAGCTCCAGCTGAAGTAAAGAAAAAGATCCCCGAGTCTGCAGCTGTCACCGAGACAGTGGTCATTAAGGCGAATTTTGATAAAACAGGTGTTCCGGTCACCAGTAAGGACAGGAAGGCGCTCGATTATGTTGTTCGCCTCTTGAGGGACCATCCCGAGCTATCTGTCGAGATCGAAGGGCATGGAGACCGGCACGGGTCCGAGGCGGCTACCGTGCGGATCGGAATGAAGAGGGCAGAGGCTGTGAAGACGTATTTGCTCCGTTCAGGAGTGAAGCAGCAGCAGATCAGAAAGGTGGAGAGCCTGGGAAGGAAACAGATGGTCTGCACTGAAGAAACAACAGTATGCGACCGCTTGAACCGTCGCGTTGTGATCAGGGTGGTCCGGGGCAACATCGAAGCTGGGCCCACACCGCTAAAGATTGATAAATCGGCGCCCTTAAGGTAGAATGCGGTGTTGGAGGGGGTGTAGCCTGTCTATGATGCTGTCAAAAGAGAAGAACAGGAGAATGGAGAGATATCCGAGGCAAATTGGCGGAATACCTCTTGTGGCTATTACTGCACTGTTCCTATGCTGCCAACCGCAGTCGTGCGGTAATGCGGACAAGGTCAAGAGAGAAGTTGCACCTGTTGTTACTGCAGGTGGCGATAGAACCAAGAAAGAAGCTCCACCGTCGGCTCCTGCAGAAGCGGATAAAGTTAAGATAGAGACTGCACCTACCGCTAAGCCAGATTTTTCGGACGAGGCCAAGAAGAAGGCTATGGCTCCGGACGGGACGAAAATGGCCAAGCCCAAAAAAAAGCGCATGTCTGCAGTCTCGACGGTGACGACTCAAACCAATAAGAAAACTGTGCCTGTCTTGAACATTCAAGGGTACTATGTCGGCATGTCCATCGACGAGGTAAAACAGATCTTACGCAAGAGAGGCGTCAAGGCTTACCAGACAGGGTACTCGGACTTCTTTGTTTATGACAGTGAGCCTGATACGGAAATCAGCCTCTCATTCACGTGCAGCTCAAATCGTTCCGTGCTAAGCACCGTCCAACTGGCCACTACATACGATGCGGCAGATACCGCCGTTGCCGTAGCAAAATACAAGAAAAAGATGGTATCGAAGTACGGCAAACCGTCTCTTGCGGAATCCCACGGTGAACAATTCACATACTGCTGGGGACAATGTCAGCGAAAGGGAACAGGGACGAGGCTCGAAGCCAGAACTATGGATACCGCCGAAGGAAAGCGGAAGCTTGTGGTGACCCTTCGGAACGATCATCTCGTACAGGCCTGCGCTTCACAGAGACGAACAAAGATCCTTGCGTGGATAAGTCAGTGGGTCGGAGCTGTTCAAAAATATAAACCGGGCATGACACTGAACGCTGCCCATAAGGCCTATATTTCTTTTTATAAGGCCAAGCCGGTTGTGGAAGCGGTTCCTGCTGAACAATATCCAAAACAAAACATCATAACTTTGACAATCGCCGAGCACGACAACTTCGACACCCTGGATCCCAATCTGCGCGTGTTCGAGGGCGCGGAGCCCGGCCGGATTGTGCTTAAGTTTACCGGAGAGCAGGCAGGCCGAGGTGACAGGTTGACCGGTCGTTTATACTTTAGTTTCTTTTCAACGACGAGGTTCAAAGGCCAGCATCTTTACAGGCAATTGGCAGGGAAGCTCGATCAGTTCTCCAGGACATTCGGCCCGCCCGATGAGATCGAAGCGCGGGAGGACAGCATGGTTGCACAATGGACGAGCGGTGCGAGCACCCGGAAGCTGGAGATCTTCGATTCCGGGCTGATCACGTTTGAGCAGTCGGATACTTCTCTGCTCGATGCGTACCGAAACAAGGTCTTCAAGCAACGAGAGAACTACCACCGGACGAAATTTGACAAAAATATCTTTTGATCACTGCAGTGCCGGCGGAAGTCGGCGAAAAGCAACAACCCTACCGTGGCAATATAGAGCGAACAGCGAAAAAATACATTAAGCAGCATCAACGAACATCAACGGACTATCCGGAAGAGGGTTTTGTGATACGATGAAGATGAAAAAATAGGCCATGGAAAGAGTGCATCGGCATTCTAGCAGCATGGTGTCGGTCTATATAACAGGGCAGCCGGTATGCTGTCAACCGCGGTCTGGTTGGGATGCAGGCAAGGCTAGGAAAGAGGCCGTGCCAGTGACCACGGTCTAAAATAAGGGTCAAGGCCGCTCCGCCATTGGCAGCAGGATTCGCTGTAGCGCTCGCTGAGCATTTTTGACTCGGGTTTGATCACGTTTGAACAATCGGACCTGTCGCTGAAAAATGCTTACAGAGACTCTGTTATCAAGAACATGAACGAATATAATAAGACCAAGTTCGACAAAGCTTTTTTTTGACATCGGAACGGGATATCATTCGCCCATCTTTTGAACATCATTCCTATCTCATCTTTCCCAGGGACGAAGCAGCCTGAAAATATCATTTTTTTTACGCCCAGCGAAGTCCTGTGGTTTTTTGATTGACAGTTATTCTTCCTATTTGGTATAGTAAAAAAATCGTTTATTTTGCAAGGAGTTTTATGTTTCGGCCCTCTCTTGAGGAGTTCAAACAGAAAGCGAAAAAAGGCAATCTCATTCCCGTGCACCGCGAGATCCTTGCCGATATGGAAACGCCGGTCTCGGCATTTCTGAGGATCGATGATGGTCGTCATTCCTTCCTCCTTGAAAGCATGGAGGGAGGAGAGAAGTGGGCACGGTACTCATTCCTCGGCAGCAGGCCTTCGGTCGTGGTCAGGAGCTACGGCCGCAGGGTAGAGATCATTAGAAACGGACAGACCGAGGAACGATCGTTCGAGCGGGACCCGCTCGAGGCGGTACAAAACACACTCTCTGAGTACAGACCCGTTCCCGATCCCTCGCTGCCGCGTTTTTTCGGAGGCGCCGTCGGCTTCATGGGCTATGATGTGGTCCGTTTTTTTGAGGATCTGCCGAACCGTGAAAAAGGCGGTCTCGACATCCCGGACATCTTCTTCATGATCACTGACACCCTTGTGATCTTCGACAATATTACCCACAGGATCAAGGTGGTGTCGAACGCCCATATCAATGGGAAATCGGTGACGGCTGCATATAAGGAAGCGACGGAGAAGATCGATGCCCTGGTCAAGAAACTAAAGCAGGGGAAACGTTCAAGGTTCGACGTTCAACGTTCAAGAAAGAAGGCGAAGAAGCATAGGCTTACGTCCAATTTCACCAAAGCACGGTACGAACAGGCAGTGCTCAAGGCAAAGGAGTACATCAAGGCAGGCGACATCTTCCAGGTCGTGCCTTCCCAACGGTTCGAGACGAAGATCAACATAGAACCCTATGAGATCTACCGTGCACTTCGGTTGATCAACCCCTCTCCCTACATGTATTTTCTGCGCTGTGGAGATGCGACGGTAGTCGGCGCTTCGCCGGAGGTGATGGTTAGGCTCGAAGGTGGGAGGATCGACCTCAGGCCTATTGCGGGCACGCGCCGCCGTGGTGTGACCGAGGAGGAGGACAAAGCGCTTGCTGAGGAACTTCTCGCTGACCCGAAAGAGCGGGCCGAACACATCATGCTCGTTGATCTTGGCAGGAACGATGTGGGCAGGGTGAGCGACCCCGGCAGCGTGAACGTGAGCGAACTCATGGTGATCGAGCGGTACTCTCATGTGATGCATATCGTATCGAACGTGCGCGGGAATGCTGTCTCGCGGCAGGGATGCCTATGACGTGATCCGTGCCTGCTTCCCGGCGGGCACGGTTTCGGGTGCGCCCAAGATCAGGGCCATGGAGATCATCGACGAGCTTGAGCCCACACGACGCGGGCCCTACGCGGGCGCGGTCGGATACTTCGGGTTCTCGGGCAACATGGACACCTGCATCACCATCCGCACGCTCGTCATCAAGGACAGTGTTGCGTACATCCAGGCAGGCGGCGGCGTGGTGGCCGACAGCGACCCGGCCGCAGAGTACCAGGAGACGGTGAACAAGGCCAAGGCCATGATGCGTGCCGTGGAGATGGCGGAGAAAGGGTTGGATTAGGAACTTGTTCCCCGCAGAGAAGCAAAGAATGCTGAGAAAACATGAAAATTTGAAATTCGAGATTTAAGATCTAGATTTTGTGCCCTCTGCGCCTTTGCGAGAGACGATGTTTAGAGGTTCTTTATGCTTTTAATGATCGACAATTACGATTCCTTCACCTACAACCTGGTCCAGTATCTCGGCGAGCTGGGACAGGACCTGAAGGTGTACCGGAACAACAAGATCACGATCGCCGAGATCGAGAGGATGAGGCCTGATCGCATCGTGATCTCACCTGGACCGTGCACGCCCAAGGAGGCGGGTATCTCGATCGACGTGATCAAACACTTTGCCGGCAAGATGCCGATCCTCGGCGTCTGCCTCGGCCACCAGTCGATCGGCGAGGCCTTCGGCGGAGATGTGATCCGCGCACCGTACCTCATGCATGGCAAGACCTCGATGATCCACCACGACAACAAGACCATTTTCGCGGGCTTCCGAATCCCTTCGAGGCAACGCGCTACCATTCGCTCATCATCAAGCGGGAGACACTTCCGGCAGTGCTCGAGGTAACGGCCTGGACCGATGACGGCATCATCATGGGCGTGCGACACAAGCAGTTCAAGGTCGAAGGCGTGCAGTTCCATCCCGAGTCCATCCTGACCGGAGCGGGGAAAGACTTGCTCAGGAATTTCCTGAAGCTGTAGGGATCTTTAACCATGAATTATCACAGAACTTCAAGAAAAAAACCGAAAGACTGAGAAGAAATGGATCAGAAGGGGAATGGAGAAGAAATGAACAGGTCATGTTTTTCACCCCGTTTTTCCAATATTCCCTTTTCCTCTTAAGCTTTTGATTCGTGTTAATTCGTTGCGACAAGAAGTTCGGAGATCGAATGATCAAAGAAGCCATCGCAAAGGTCAGTCGCGAAGACAAACCTCACCGAGGCCGAGGCCGAAGCTGTGATGCGCGAGATCATGCAGGGTGAGGCCACGGACGCACAGATCGCCGCGTACATCACCGCGCTCCGCATGAAAGGCGAGACCGTGGAGGAGATCACGGGCTCGGCCAGGGTCATGCGCGAGAAGGCCGTTCACGTGAAACTCTCCGCTCCGTACCAGGTGGACACCTGCGGTACGGGCGGCGATATGGCGCATACCTTCAATATCTCGACGACGGCGGCCTTCGTCGTAGCCGGCGCGGGTGTCACCGTGGCTAAGCACGGCAACCGTTCCGTGTCGAGCAAGAGCGGAAGCGCCGATGTGCTCCAGGCTCTCGGCATAAATATCGAGATCCCCTCCTCCCGGGTGGAGGAGTGTCTGCAAGAGGTGGGTATCGGGTTCCTGTTCGCGCCGCTCATGCATCAGGCCATGAAGTACGCGATCGGGCCGCGGCGGGAGATCGGCATCCGCACCATTTTCAACGTCCTCGGTCCTCTCACGAACCCCGCAGGCGTGAAGTCGCAGATCATGGGGGTATATTCCGCCGATCTGACGGCACCGCTGGCCCGGGCCCTCGGCAATCTCGACGCAACGCATGCGTTCGTCGTGCATGGCATGGACGGCCTGGACGAGATCACGTCACGGACCGGACCAAGGTCTCCGAGTTCAAAGACGGTGCGGTCAAGGACTTTTTCATCCACCCTTCGGACTTCGGCTTCCCCGTGGGGAAGTCCGGGGACCTGCGCGGCGGCGATGCAGAGGACAACGCCAGGATCACTCTTGACGTTCTCAAAGGACAGAAGGGGGCCCGTCGCGATATCGTGCTTCTGAACGCCGCCGCCGGACTTGTGGCATCGGGCAAGGCATCGTATTTTAAGGAAGGCATCGAACTCGCAACTGATTCGATCGATTCCGGGGCAGCGCTCAAAAAGCTCGAGATGTTGAAGGCGTTTACGAATAGACTCTAAGGGGCAGGGTAGGGACACGGCGCGCCGTTGTCCCTGCGGCAACGATACAGTGACGGAATGATTTTAGACGAGATCATCGCGCATAAAAAAGAAGAACTGGCGGAGACAAAACGTCGGGTACCATTTTCTGATATTAAGGCAAAAGCATGGGATGCTGAACCGACCACGGGGGTTTGAGAAATCACTCTCCGCTGAAGGCGAGATCCGACTTATCGCTGAGGTGAAGAAGGCATCACCTTCAAGAGGCGTGATCCGCGAGAATTTCGATCCTGTGGACATCGCGAGGATCTATGCAAAGTCCGGGGCATCATGTATATCGGTGCTGACGGAAGAAAAGTACTTCCAGGGAAAGCTCGAATACCTTGGCCAAATCCGGACGGCTGTCAAGCTTCCGCTTCTTCGCAAGGATTTTATCATCGACGAATACCAGATCTACGAGGCACGTGCTGCGGGTGCCGATGCGCTGCTGCTTGATTGCGGCCTGTCTCGATCGACAGCAGATTCAGGACTTTCTCGGTATTACCGCAGAGCTCGGTCTCGATGTGCTCGTCGAATCACATACGTACAAGGAGCTGGACCGTGCATTGGTTGCAGGCGCTTCGCTCGTGGGCATCAACAATCGGGACCTCTCGACCTTCAACGTGAGTCTGCAGACCACGATCGATCTTTTACAGGAGATTCCTGATGATCGCACGGTGGTGAGCGAAAGCGGGATCAAGACGCGCGAGGACGTGCTGACGCTTCAGAAGGCCGGTGTGGACGCAATTCTAGTAGGGGAGAGCCTGATGCGGGAGAAGGATATCGGGAAGAAAGTGAAGGAACTTTTGGGAAAGGATTAATCTTTGCCTCGGAAGGACAAAGATTACAGAGGAGCACGTTGAAAACAACGGTAAGACTCAGATGAACACTGAAAAAACGGATACAGGGCGGATCTTTAAACGGTGATTTTGAATTTATCTCTTATCTCTGTGTACTCTGTGCCTCTGTGGTGGAACTCAAGAATATGATAAAAATAAAAATCTGCGGCATAACCAAAATAGATGATGCGCTCCATGCGACGGAGCTCGGAGCCGATGCGCTGGGGTTCAATTTCTACAAGAAGAGCCCGCGTTACATCGATCCGGAGAAGGCGGCTGAGATCATCGCCCAGCTGCCCCCTTTTGTCGTGCCCGTCGGCATCTTCGTGAACGAGCGTGAGGAAAAGATCCGGGACATCCAGTTCACGACCGGCATACAAGGTCCTTCAGCTCCATGGAGACGAACGTCCGGAGTTTTGTGCGCAGTTCGGCTTCGGAAGCCGCGTGATCAAGGCCTTCCAGGTGAAGGACAAGGAAAGTCTCAAGCATATGGTGCACTACCGGGTAAGCGCTTTTCTGCTCGACAGCTACCGGGACGGTCTGCGGGGAGGCACCGGGCGTAGCCTTCGACTGGCATCTGGCCGTTGTGGCCAAGACCTTCGGCAAGGTGATCCTTGCTGGCGGGCTCACGCCCGAGAACGTGGCTGAGGCAGTGAAGCTCGTCCAGCCGTATGCGCGTGGACGTGGCGGGCGGCGTCGAGAAGGAAAAGGGAATCAAGGACCATGCAAAGATAAAAAAATTCATTATCGAGGTCCGGAGGGCATCACGGCCATGAGCATTCCGGATAAAAAGGGACATTTCGGCATCTACGGCGGGAAGTTCGCTCCGGAAACGCTGATGCCTGCGCTTGCCGAACTTGAGGCCGCCTACCTTGCGGCGAAGAAGGACAAGGAGTTTCAGGCCGAGCTTGAGTTTTATTTCCGGGAGTTCATCGGCCGTCCCACCCCGCTCTATTTCGCAAAGCGGCTCACCGAGCATCTGGGCGGTGCGAAGATCTATCTGAAACGCGAGGACCTCTGCCACACGGGCGCCCACAAGATCAACAATTCACTGGCCCAGGTCCTGCTCGCCAAGCGCATGGGCAAGACCCGCGTGATCGCCGAGACCGGCGCCGGCCAGCACGGCGTTGCCACTGCAACGGCGGCCGCCATGTTCGGCCTCGACTGCGAGGTCTACATGGGCACCGACGATGTGGCGCGCCAGTCACTGAACGTCTTCCGCATGAAGCTCCTCGGCACCGATGGTCCGGCCCGTGGATATCGGCAGCAAGACGCTCAAGGACGCGATCAACGAGGCCATGCGCGACTGGATCACGAACGTGGCGAACACGCATTATGTGCTCGGCACGGTCTTCGGCCCCCATCCCTTCCCCATGATGGTGCGGGATTTCCAGTCCGTCATCGGCCGCGAGGCAAAGAAACAGATCATGAAATTCGAAGGCAGGCTACCGGACTGCCTTGTCGCCTGCGTGGGCGGCGGATCGAACGCCATGGGGCTGTTCCATGAGTTCCTTGATGACCCATCGGTGAAGATGTACGGCATCGAGGCCGGCGGTCTCGGCATCGAACGCGGGAAAGCATGCGGCGCGGTTCGCCGGCGGGTCCCTCGGCGTGCTTCAGGGTTCGCAAGACCTTCGTGCTTCAGGATGAACAGGGCCAGATCGAGACTGACACACTCCGTCTCCGCCGGTCTGGACTACGCCGCTGTTGGACCGGAGCATGCGTTCTATCACGATTCCGGTCGCATCGAATATACCTATGCCATCGACGAAGAAGCCATGGAGGCATTCGATCTCCTGTCGCGCCTCGAGGGCATCATCCCGGCGCTCGAAAGCGCCCATGCCGTGGCCTACTGTCTCAAACTCGCGCCCACGCTCGAGCAAGGACAAGGTCATCATCGTGCAACCTTTCGGGCCGCGGCGACAAGGACGTGATGCAGGTGGCGAAGATCAAGGGAGTGGAGCTGTAAAGAGAATGCAAAATTTAAAAGTCAAGGTTCAAAATTGAGATTATGCATAGAATAAAAAATACATTCAACCGACTCATGAAAAGAAATGAGACGGCACTCATCCCGTATATCATGGCGGGAGACCCGGATCTCGCCACCACAAAGACTCTCATCCTCGAGATGGAAAAGGCGGGGTGCGATATAATCGAGCTAGGCGCACCTTTTTCCGATCCCCTGGCGGACGGGCCGACAATCCAGAAGGCGGCGATCAGGTCGCTCAGGAACCATACAAGCGTATCCGACGTCCTCAGCCTGGTTGCCGATGTCCGCAAGGAGAGCAAGATACCGCTCATCCTCATGACCTATTACAATCTTATCTTCAAGTACGGAGAAGAGCGGTTTGTAAACGACGCGGTGTCGGCAGGATTGGACGGGATAATCCTTCCCGATCTCCCGCCAGAGGAGGCGGGGACGCTGATTCCACCGGCAAAGAAGGCAGGGCTGGACACCATCTTTCTGCTTGCGCCCACCAGCACAGATGAACGGATCAAGCTTGTATGCAAGGTATCACAGGGGTTTGTCTATTACGTTTCGCTTACCGGCGTGACGGGAGCAAGGGCAGGAGTTCAGAGTTCCATTCAGGATTCACTCAAAAAGATTAAACAAGTAACGGACAAACCCGTTGCCGTTGGTTTTGGCATCTCGACGCCTGACCAGGCTGCCCAGGTGGCGCTCTGGGGAGCGGACGGGGTAATTGTAGGCAGCGCCCTTGTGAAGGTGGTCGAAGATAACATCGGGTCGCCGGAGCTCATAGCAAACGCCGTAGCTTTCGTGAAGGCACTTAAACAGGGTGTGCTTGCAGGACATGGCGAGCCGTAAAGCCGATTCGGGCCGTCCATCAGGGGAAAACGGTGCTGCAGAAGCCGAAACTCTCCTTGCCTATTACCTCAATGGCATTCCCACCCTGACAGGTGTCTCATAATGTCATAATGTCCGACCACGAGATCTTCCAGCATGGAGTTTCGAGCCTGTTCTCGATATGGCCTTTCTGAAAACATTTGAGACTATCGATATCCCTGTGAGCGGGAAAGAGGCCGGAACGAAAATCAAGAAAATATGACGATACGAAAAGAGAACGATGAGGATTAACTCGCAACTTCCCATCTTCGTAACATTGTTATCTTTTTTATTCGTGAGTTGAATTAGCAGGCGCAACGCTTAGATAGACGCTGTTACCATCTCTCGAATTTTGCAAGATATTCGGAAAGATGGCGCAGGCGCATGAGAGGACATGGTTCAAGAACAGAAGCGGCTGCTGGGAAGACAGACGACAGGTATTCTTGAGAGACGGAGCTGAGTTAACATGAAACTGAAAACCGGGAATAGAGCAGGTATCGCTATCGCCCTTATGGTTGCCGTTACGCTTTCTGTTTTGCACCTCGTGAACTTCAGTTTTTTCGAGATTCTCGAGCAGAAGACGCTTGATATGAGGTTCCTCATTCGGGGAACGATCGCGCCGGGACCGGAGACCGTGATCGCCGCCATTGACGAGAAGAGCATCAACAAGCTCGGCCGCTTCCCGTGGCCCCGTTCGGTCTGGGGCCGCGTCGTGGACCGTCTCACGGAAGAGGGCGCCAAGGTGATCGTGTTCGATGTGTTCTTCACGGAGCCGGAGAACGTGGATTCCGACGATCTGTTCCAAAAGGCCATCATGCAGAGCGGCCGCGTGATACTGCCGATCGTGTTCGATTTTACCGAGACGGGTTATAAGGAATCGGGCTTTACCGACAAGAAGCTGGATTTCATGACCCCTTCAGCCTATTCCGTGTTTAAGAACACCGACGAGCCTTTCCATCCGTTCGAGGCAAAGATGGTGCTGCCAACACTTTTGCGGTTTTCATCGGTCGCCAATTCCGTCGCCCATATCAATATGGTCCCTGACAGCGACGGGACCCTCCGGTGGGAGCTGCTCGCGATAGGATACCAGGGTGATTACTATGCCCCCATCGGGCTCCAGGCCGCATGTCTCTATCGCGGCCTGAAGAAAGAAGACCTCGCGCTCGACTTCAAGGGTAACGTGCATCTCGGGAATACGACCATCCCCACCGATGAGCACGGTCGTATGCTGATCAATTATCGCGGCCCGAACGGAACGTTCCCCGTATACTCCATCTCCGATATTCTGGACAGGACAACACCTGCTGGAACGTTCAAGGACAAGATCGTGCTGATCGGCGCCACGGCCATCGGTATCTATGACCTGCGCGTCACACCGTTTTCGCCCAACATGGCGGGGATCGAGAAGCATGCGAGCGTGGTGGACAATATCCTGCACGGCGATTTTATCTACCGCACCGATACATCGGTCATACTCCTCATCTTCCTGTTCGCGGTCGTGCTCGGCATCTTCATCCCGCGGCTCGGGGCCAAGGCCGGCGCCGCCCTGTTCCTCGTGCTGTTTGCCGGCTATGCGGGTACCGTGTACTGCCTCTTCGTGACCAAGGGTATATGGTTCAACCTCGTCTATCCCGCGTCCGCTCTTTTCTTCGGCTACACGAGCCAGACCGCCTATCGGTTCTTTACGGAAGAGCGCCGCGCCCGGGATATCCGTAAAATGTTCTCAAGCTATGTTTCGAAGCGGATCGTGGATGAGCTGATCCGAGACCCGAGCAAGGCAAAGCTCGGTGGCGACCGCAAGGAGATCACGGTGCTCTTTTCCGATATTCGCGGCTTTACCTCGTTCTCGGAAAAGCATGAGCCTGAAGAGGTGGTGTCACTGCTGAACGAGTACCTCGGCGCGATGACGAACATCGTGTTCGATTATGAAGGTACGCTCGATAAGTTCGTAGGAGACGCCGTGATGGCGCTCTGGGGTGCACCCGTCGGCCAGCCGGACCATGCGGAGCGAGCGTGCCGGTGCGCTCTTGCAATGATTGAAAAGCTTGAAGAACTGCAGAAAAAGTGGACCGCTCGAGGGAAAGTACGGCATCGATATCGGAATCGGCATCAACACGGGAGACATGGTCGTCGGCAACATGGGCGCCGAAGGCAAAAAGATGGATTACACGGTGATCGGCGACAACGTGAACCTGGGCGCGCGGTTAGAGGGCTTGACAAGACAGTATAATAATCATATCATCATATCGGAGTATCACCTATAACAGGGTGAAGGACATCGTGAAGGTGAACGAACTGGGATCAGTGACCGTCAAGGGCAAGCAGCACCCCGTGGTGATTTATGATCTGGTAGGAATGAAGGAACAGGGTTCCAAATACGAAATACAAAATACGAATATCTGAACACAGAAACACGAACACTTAGAATAAAAAATCAAAATTTTGAAGATACGAATTCAGGATTTGTTCAGGATTCATGATTCCGAGACCTGAACTTGTTTGAGTAAGAGGGGTGAATGAAGGTAAAGGTACTGGGCTGCTCGGGGTCGGAGACGATAGGCCATATGCCCCCGGGTTTCCTCGTGAATGACGTGATGATGCTGGATGCAGGTACGATCACGGCGGCGCTGAGTATCGAGCCGCAGAGCAGGATAACCGACGTCCTGATCAGTCATACTCACCTTGATCATATCAAGGCGATCCTGTTCCTTGCAGACAACATCATCGGCCGTATCAGGAAGCCGGTGAACATCCGGACGATCCCCAAAGTGATCGACGCAATCAGGAAGCACCTGATGAACGGCATCATCTGGCCGGACTTCACCAAGATCCCGACTTCCCGAAATCCCGTGCTTGCCTATAAGCCGATGCAGGTGGGAACACCGGTGAAGATCGGCGGACTAAAGGTAAAGGCGATCCCCATGAACCATCCTGTTCCTACCGTCGGGTTTCTGGTGGAGCGATGGAAAAGTCTTCGATCACTGTACAGCGCCGATACCGGGCCGAATGAGGGGCTCTGGAAAGAGGCTGCAAAGGCAAAGAATCTTAAGGCGATCATTGTCGATACGTCGTTTCCGAACAGCTTCGAGATGATCGCCGATGCGAGCGGTCACTTTACGCCGGCCCAGCTCCACAATGATCTCATAAAGGCAAGGCTCGACAACAGCGTGCCGATCTTATATCTACCACATAAAACCGGTTCACCATAAAAAGGTGATCGACGAGCTCCGCGCCCTGGGCAGAAAAAACGTGAAGATTCTGCAGGAAGGGAAGACATACATATTTTGAAATTCGAAATGCAAAGCACGACATCTGGACTTAGAATCTGAATTTTTATTAAGGAGAATCATGGCTTGGTTTAAAAAAGAACGACCCGAAAGCAATGCTCCCGAGGCGCCGCCCAAGAAAGTCAAGATCCCCGAAGGGCTCTGGGTCAAGTGCGACAACTGCAAGGAGATCATCTACCGCAAAGAGGTGGACAAGAACTTCAAGGTCTGCCCCAAGTGCGACTACCACTTCCGCATCTCGGCATCGGAGCGGCTACCCTACCTTGTCGACGAGGGCAGCTTCCTTGAGGTGGAGGACGGCCTTTCGCCCAAGGATTTTCTCGGCTTCAAGGACTACAAGGACAAGCTCAAGAGCAGCCGCAAGAAGACCGGGCTCAAGGACGCGGTCATCTCCGGCGAGGCAAAGATCGGCGGAAGGCCCGTGTCGCTCGTGGTCATGGACTTCAACTTCATGGGCGGCAGCATGGGCTCGGTGGTGGGCGAGAAGATCGCCCGGGCCGTCGAGCGGGCCATCGAGAAGACGGACGCCCTTCGTGTCGGTGGCTTCCTCCGGCGGCGCACGGATGCAGGAGGGGATCCTCTCGCTCATGCAGATGGCCAAGACCTCGGCAGCCGTGGCCCGGCTTGGGCGAGGCCGGGCCTCCCGTTCATCTCCGTGCTCACGGATCCGACCTTCGGCGGGGTGACGGCGAGCTTTGCCATGCTCGGTGACATCATCATCGCCGAGCCGAAGAGCCTCATCGGTTTTGCCGGTCCCCGCGTGATCGAGCAGACGATCAAGCAGCAGCTCCCGGCCGGGTTCCAGCGGGCGGAGTTCCTCCAGGAGCACGGCATGATCGACATGATCGTTCCCCGGCGGGAGATGCATGCCATGCTGGGGAAGGTTTTAGAGTTCTTCTCCGAGTAATTGTTGTGGTCGCGGATAACCGCGCCCGTCTCGTTGTCGGCCAGACAGGGGTTGACGATTGCATGGGAGAAATGGCGAAAATCATCATCATGATCGGGGTTGTGCTTGTCCTCACCGGCCTCGCTATTCTTTTTTTCCAGAAGGTTCCTTTTCTGGGCAAGCTCCCAGGTGATATCCTGATCGAAAAAAAGAACTTCACGTTCTATTTACCGTTTAGTACGAGTATCGTCGTCAGCATCATCGTCTCTCTCATTCTGTGTCTCATCAGCAAGTTCAGGTAGGATGGTGATGCCAAAAAAAATCCTGCCTCTCCATGCCTGCATACTCTATGGAACATCCATCAGGAACAGGTATGTATGATGACGTTGTAAAAAAATCCGCACTCCTCGTCGCGACACTCGCGTCCTTTTTGACCCCCTTCATGGTCTCTTCGATCAACATCGCGCTCCCCGCCATCGGAGGGGAATTCAAGATGAGCGCGGTTCTCATGAGCTGGGTCCCGACATCCTATATTCTAGCCGCGGCCATGTTCCTTGTGCCCTTCGGCAGGATCGCGGATATCTACGGACGGAAGCGAATATTCGCTTACGGCATGTGGATATTCACTATTTCTTCATTTCTGCTTGCCTTCTCACCGTCTGCTGCGGCACTCATCACGCTCCGGGTTCTTCAGGGTTTTGGAAGCTCAATGATCTTCGGGACCGGCATGGCGATCCTGACCTCCGTGTTCCCGGCCGACGAGCGCGGACGGGTGCTCGGGATCAACGTGGCGGCCGTCTATCTCGGGCTCTCTCTCGGCCCGGTCTTCGGCGGCTTCCTCACCCATCAGTTCGGGTGGCGCAGCATCTTCCTCGTAAACGTGCCACTCGGGACTGTTTGTGATCTATTTCGTTTCTACGAAACTGAAGCATGGAGTGGGCGGAAGCACAGGGCGAGAAGTTCGATCTGGTCGGCTCTATCATCTACAGCGCCATGCTCGTCGCGCTCATGTATGGGCTTTCGCTTCTGCCGGCAGGGAGCGGGGATCGCTTTCATCATTGCCGGCATTGCCGGTGTGGTGCTGTTCGTTCTCTGGGAGATGAAAGCGGCGAGCCCGCTCCTGAACATGAACCTGTTCTTCCATAACGCGGCCTTTGCCTTTTCTAACCTCGCTGCGCTGATCAACTACAGCGCCACGTTCGCCGTCACGTTTCTCCTGAGCCTCTACCTGCAGTACATCAAAGGTTTTACACCGCAGCACGCCGGCATGATCCTTATCTCTCAGCCGGTGGTGATGGCGATTTTTTCACCGTTTGCTGGCAGACTTTCTGATAAAATAGAACCAAGGGTCGTCGCGTCCGTCGGCATGGGATTTACTGCAGCAGGACTCTTCCTGTTCACGTTCCTTGACCGGGATACGCACCTCGGTTTCATCATCACGGGCCTGATGCTGCTGGGATTCGGCTTTGCTCTCTTCTCGTCGCCGAACACGAACGCGGTCATGAGTTCCATCGAGAAGCGGTTCTACGGCGTGGGCTCGTGCGACGCTCGGCACCATGCGCCTGACCGGCCAGATGCTGAGCATGGGCATCGCGATGGTCATCTTCGCGCTCCACATCGGGAGCGCGCGCATCACTCCGGAATACTATCCGCTCTTTCTGACGAGTATGAAAACGGCGTTCATGATCTTCGCTGCCCTCTGTTTCGGCGGCATCTTCGCGTCGCTCGCGAGGGGAAAGGTGAGGTGAACGTATGGACAGAAGGAAATTCCTAAAACTTGCGGCATTGAGCCGGCGCGGGGCTCTCGATTCCGCAGGGACTGAACGTACTCGCCGAGGCAGCCGAGGCAGCTGCCCGGCCTGACCTTGTCGTGGCGCACGGCGCGTCTCCCGAGACAGATCGTGAAGGCGGCCATTGACGCCATGGGCGGCATCAAGAAGTTCATCTCCCGCGGCGACATCGTGGTCATCAAACCGAACATCGGCTGGGACCGGACGCCTGAGCAGGCAGGGAACACGAATCCCGAGGTGGTCGCTGCCGTGGTCAAGCTCTGCTTCGAGGCAGGGGCAAAGAAGGTGAAGGTCTTTGACCGGCCGGTGAACGATCCGCGTCGGTGCTATGTCCAGAGCGGGATCGCGCCGGCTGCCGCTGCGCTTGGGCGCGGATGTGGACTATGTGGACGAACGCAAGTTCAAGGACATGGCACATCAATGGGCGAAGCGCTCAAGTCCTGGCCGCTCTATACGCGAGATTTTTGAGGCGGACAAGGTGATCAACATCCCGATCGCAAAGCACCACGGGCTGGCGAAGCTCACCATGTCCATGAAGAACTGGATGGGTGTGATGGGCGGGTCTCGGCGACAGATCCACCAGAAGCTGGACGAGAGCCTCGTGGACCTCTCGATGAAGATCAAGCCCACGCTCACGATCCTTGATGCCGTGCGCATCCTTACGGCCAATGGCCCGCAGGGCGGCAGCCTCGCGGATGTGAAGAAGCTCGATACGGTCATCGTGGGCATCGACCCGGTTGCGATCGACTCCTACGGCGCCACGCTCTTCGGCATGAAAGGGAGCGATCTCGGGTATGTTCGGATCGGCGACAAACTTGGCTTAGGAAAAATGAATTTAAGCAAGCTGAAGATTAAAAAGATACAGGTTTAGCCGGATTGGCCAAAAGCTGGTGATTTTATGTTACCATTGCGAGCGCTCACGATGAGCGCGGAAAACTGACATCCAACCTTGCTTGCCGTTTCGTCGCCCGCAATGACGGTATCATTGTACAGTTTTCATGAATGACTCAGAATATGCGTCTCTTTACCATTCAAAATCTTCGCAGGATCACACAGGGACTATTCCTTCTTTTATTCCTCTTTCTGTTCATTCAGACAGAATCCAAGGGAAATGATGAGCTCGGCTATCCGGTCCGGCTCTTTCTCGATTTCGACCCGCTTATTTTTGTGACCACGCTCCTGTCCGCCCATGCTGCAGCGACGGCTTTTTATCTTTCGATTATCACCATTGGCATCACGATAATTTTCGGCAGGGTTTTCTGCGGCTGGGCTTGTCCGCTCGGCACGCTGAACAACCTCGTCGGCTCTGTCAGGAAAAAAGCGGCAGCCCACCGGGGCAGGGATTGGTACCGGGTCAAGTATTTTATTCTCATCGGCATCATCTCCTCGGCCGTCTTCACGCTCCAGCCCGTCGGGATCATGGACCCGCTCTCGCTCCTCATACGATCATTCTCCGTAAGCGTATATCCTCTGTTCAACTACAGCGTGCGGTCTGTTTTCGACACTCTATTCAGCTTAAATCCGCTCGGCATTGCGGCCGTCACGGAACCGCTGTACTCGGTCCTGAAGAAGACCGTGCTATCCTTCGAGCAGTCCTTCTATAACCAGAATGTGTTCATCGGGGTCCTCTTCTTCGCCGTTCTCGGCCTGAATCTTATCGAAAAACGGTTCTGGTGCAAGTATCTCTGTCCGCTCGGCGCTTTTCTCGGCCTTCTTTCGCGCTTTTCGCTCCTCAAACGGTCGGTGAGCGAGGATTGCACGGAATGCGGGGCCTGTGCCACGGTCTGCCAGGGGAATGCATCGCCTGACCAGAAGGAGAAATGGAAGGACACGGAATGCCTCTACTGCTGGAACTGCGATGACATCTGCCCGCAGAACGCGGTGAGCTTCGGTTTCAGTAAAAAGAAGGCGTCAGCAGCCATGGACCTCGGCAGAAGACGGGTCATCACGTCTGCGTTCAGCGGAATCGTCGCGGTGCCGCTTCTGCGCATAACGCCCCTTTCGAGGACAAACTCTCAGAACCCTGGCCTTATACGGCCACCGGGATCTCTCAAGGAGAAGGAGTTCCTCAAACGGTGCGTAAAGTGCGGCGAGTGCATGAAGGTCTGCATCACGAACGGGCTCCAGCCCACGCTGTTCGAGGCAGGCGTTGAGGGCATCTGGTCGCCGATGCTCGTGCCGCGCATCGGGTATTGCGAATACCGCTGCACGCTCTGCGGACAGGTCTGCCCCACGGGCGCGATCAAAAGTCTGCAGCTCGAGGAAAAGGCCAAGGTCAAGATCGGTCTCGCCATGATCGATAAGGGCAGTTGTCTGCCCTGGGCCCATGCAAGGCCGTGCATCATGTGCGAGGAGGTTTGCCCTACACCAAAGAAGGCCATCTGGTTCGAGGAAGTACGAGTGCGCGACCGCCAGGGGAAAGTCGTGATGCTGCAGCAGCCGCACGTAGACCTCGAGCTTTGCATCGGCTGCGGCATCTGCGAATCAAAGTGCCCGGTGCTCGGCAGGCCGGCGATCTATGTGTCGAGCGTGGGAGAGAGCAGGTCAAAGGAGAATCAACTGCTCCTGACCTGATTTCATGACGGACTTTGACAGCTGGTACGGAATAATTTCTCCGACGATTCTTATGGGGAGTGAAGAACCCAGATGACGTGCTGTATAAATATTATATATCATTTGAGTCATAACGGCATTTTTGCTGGTCCCGAGGAACGATTTGATTTTCAGGTTTTGCTTGATCCATTTGAAAAACAGCTCGATCTGCCATCGGGACTTATAGATTGCAGCTATCGTGGAAGCCGCAAGTTTCATATTGTTGGTGAGGAACGTCAGGTGCTTCTTGGTTTCCTCATCGTAGAACTCGATCATCCGAAGCTCTTTGAGATAATAGTTCTTTGTACGGGTTCCGGTTAAAAGGATCATGTGGTCCTTCCGGACCCCTTTTCCGGTAACCGGATGCTGTCCGGTTACGACGCAATTGATGTTAGACTTGGCGCGAGTAACGAACCAGACGCGCTTTTCATCCAGTGAATTCAGCCATTTGTAGTCGATATACGCCCGATCTATGGAAACGATGCTGTCCGGGGAGAGTGGGAAACCAACATCCTTAGCCACCGTGACATCATGCTTCTTACCATCGGTGATCGTTACAAACGACGGCAGTGCCCCCGAGTGGTCATAGAGGCAATGCATTTTAATCGCCCCCTTGGTCTTTCGGAACTTAGCCCAGGGAAAGACCGAGAGGCAAAGATCGATAACTGAAGCATCGATCGAATACAACTCGTTTTTGAACTTGAACCGATGTTTCGGCGTCAAGTCCTTGCAGCGAGAAAGAAGATGATAAAACAGATCTTCAAATATCTGAAAGCTCCGTTTGTTGTTGGCATCCGAGAAGGTGCTCCGATGAACGCCGGTGAGGCAGTTTAATATAGATACCGACATTTCCCTTGCCACGACCAATTTGCGTGGTTTCTGCACTAGCAGAAATACTCCATAAAACTACTTGTAATAAATACGTGATTAATAATATAATCTGATGCAATATAATTAAAGGCATCAATGTCAAAAAAATATGATATCAGACGACTATCTACCCTGCGCCACACCCGGTTGTGAAAATACTCCTAGTGATATTACGGCGAAGACCGCGCACGCAATATGTGAATATCAATTGCGGTATAATCCGCGATTTACCCTAAACCTGGAATGTGATGTATGTGGAAGGCGGACAAAGTATAGCGATGAGCAAATTATCAGCCTCATCCCTCCGGAGGGACGTCCGAAGCCATTGCCCCACGATTATTTCTGGGCATTTATCCTGCTTGAATTGGATACATGGAAGGGTGTGGATAACCGTGCATTTGTGGGCGACCGGGTGCTCGTACAACGATTACATACCGAACCAAATAAAACGTGGTATGGTACCCTTAAATCGACATCTCCCTATGCTCCATCACTGAAAAATGGGAACTACGTAAAGGGTGCACCAAGGGGAAAGTATGAGCTATGCCTTTTTGTTATAGAGGATGGGACCCCGAATCCCATTCCGCGTCCCGCACCAATTCCTCGAAGCAGCAGTTTTGGCATGTTCTTATCACCCAAACAGAATGATGAGGAACTGTTGTGCGCAAATATATTTTGCAGTAATCCTTCGTGTAATCACATCTATAGCACTATGACGTATAAAAAATATAAAGAATTAGCCAGGCGGGACCTCGAGCATGCACACTTATTTGATAAGGACTCGTCGCCAATAGTGATGCTCCAATGTGATGTTTGTGGAATCGCTCGAATTATTGATGAGCGATCGTTTGATGGTCTTTTTAAAGAAAAATAAAAAAACCAAGACATCAATATCGTGTAGAGTCTTAGCAGAGCTCCCAAAAAGCAATGTCAGCTGAATGATACCATTATTTATTCAAATAACGGCTTATCCAGCCGCCTTAGATATATTTCTTTTTTCGCGTTTGTTTTTCCCTTAATGATCGTTTGAACCCCTTCATGATCTCCTTCACCTTGTTCATGATTTCCTGTTTAGATATTTCCTCGTAATCCAGGAGTTCATCCGGCTTGCCGCTCTTCGGCATCTTACGTACGGCGAGCGAATACACGGGAGCCAAATGGCCCGCGAGAGCACTGGCTACGGCTTCACCGATCCCCCCCTCGGCAAAGTGATCTTCTACCGTGATGATCGCGCCGGTATCGCTTGCCGCTTGTGTGAGTGTCGACATGTCCACAGGCTTCACGCTGTAAAGGTCTATCACCCGTATGAGAATACCCGCTGCCTTCAATTCTTCATACGCCTTGAGCGCTTCATGAACCGTGATACCTGCTGCCACGACCGCGGCCACGTCAGCCTTGTTAGATTTTAATATCTTGCTGCCGCCTATTCGGAACACCTCATCGTTCCGGTAAAGGATCGGCAATTCCTTTCTCGTCGTCCTCAGGTAAGAGATCCCTTTATGCTCCGCCATCTCCTCGACGAGCTTTTCCGTGGATACGGCATCCGAGGGATAGAATACCACGCTGTCCAGAAGGGTCCGGAATATGGCGATGTCTTCGAGGCCCATCTGGGACGAACCGTCTTCGCCGATGGACACGCCTGCGTGGGACCCGCAAAACTTGATGTTCGCGTGCGAATACTGGCTCATCCGTATCTGGTCAAAGGCGCGGGTCAGAAACGCGGCAAAGGTCGAGACAAAGGGCATCTTGCCGCGGATCGAGAGGCCGAGGGCCGTGCCGACCATGTTCTGTTCGGCAATGAACATCTCGAAGAAACGGCCGGGATATTTCGCCTTGAATATTTCGGCATAGGTCGAGTTGCTCACTTCCGCGTCCAGCACCACCATGTCAGGGAACTGGGGGAAGATACGCTCGAGCGCCGTGCCGTAGGCGTGGCGTGTGGCCACTGGCTTCGCCGGATCGAACGAAACCGGTTTTGCCTTCTCGCCTACCTCTGCAGGCGGGTACGCGTTGTCCGGTTTTGCTATTTCACCCCTTAACGATTTGTTGACCTCACCAAGTTCCTCGAGCGCGCGAGCAAGTTCGTCTTTTTTGAGCGGCTTGCCGTGCCAGCCGTTCTTGTCCTCGATGAAGGATACTCCTTTGCCTTTTATGGTCCTGGCAATGATCATGACAGGTTTATCCTTGGCCTGCAGGGCCTGCCTATAGGCAGTCAGGATCTGGGGGAAGTGATGCCCGTCTATGACGATCGGCTCCCAGCCAAAGGATGACACCCGCTCTTTATATACAGAGAGATCATGGCCGTACATGGTTTCTCCGCGCTGTCCAAGCCGGTTCACATCCATGATGCCGATTAGATTGTCGAGCTTGTAGTAGGCAGCGATCTCCATTGCCTCCCACTGCGAGCCTTCTGCCATCTCGCTGTCCCCCAGCAGCACATAGGTCCTGTACGGTAGCTTATCGATGTACTTCGCGTTCATGGCCATGCCCACGCCGATCGAAAGCCCCTGTCCCAGCGAGCCGGTCGCAGCCTCGGTATAGCGGAAGGCCGGCGTCGGGTGTCCTTCGAGGGGACTGCCGAACTTTCTAAAGCTCATGAGCTCCTGTTCCGTGACTTTGCCCGCTGCGGCCCAGAGAGAATAGAAGAGGGGCGATGCATGGCCCTTGGAAAAGATCAGCCGGTCATTGTTCGGATGGCGAGGGTTGTCGAGATCGTACTTGAACGTCCCACCGAACAGGAGCCCGGTCATCAGGTCCGCGGCGGACAGAGATGAGGTGGGATGTCCCGAGCCTGCCTCAGTGGACATGACGAGGCTGTAGTAGCGGATGAGCTTGGCGATTGCTTCAAGGTTATTCATGAGAACCTCCCAATTCCTTAGACAGGATTAACAGGTGCAGGGATTAAAAACAGCTGGAGAAAAGGAGACATGGAGGAAGAGAGAGAGACAAAAAAACAGAAATGCATCTATTGTCCCAGCTTCTCCCCTTCCCTCCTTAATCATTTCTCCTGCATATCCAGTAATCCTATTAAAAAAAAATTAGATCAGACCATGCACCAACTTCTGAATCATTTGTATCAGCGGTACAGGATACACTCCGAGCCAGACGAGGAGGACTGTGAGTCCCGCGAGCACAGCGCTCCCCGAGAGTGATAGTCTCGGTGTTGCCGTCATTTCCTCGTCTCTTCGTGTGTACAAAGGGACGATAATGCGCAGATAATAATACAGCCCAAGGGCGCTATTTACTGTAAGGATGATTACCAGGAGCCAGAGACCTGACCCTACACCTGCCGCGACGACATAGAATTTCCCGACGAACCCTGCGGTCAGTGGAATGCCTGCTAAGGAGAGCAGCATGGCAGTGAAGACGCCTGCAAGCCAGGGTCTGCGCCAGGCAAGGCCGCGGTAATCATCCATGCTGTCAGCATCCCTGTCCTGTTCTGATAAAACCGTAACAACACCGAAAGCGCCGAGGGTGGTAATGAAATATGCGCTCAGGTAAAATGCCGCTGCGGTCGCGGCCATGGCCCCGCTTGCAAGCAGTGTCACCAGGAGATAGCCGAGGTGCGATATTGAAGAGTATGCCAGGACGCGCTTGACATTGTTTTGGAACAAGGCTAGCAAATTGCCGGTGAACATCGAAGCAATGGCAATGATGGTGAAGATTACGAATATCGGCCCGGAGTTAGGGACGCCCACCATACTGAAATAGCGCAGAACGACGGCGAAGACGGCTCCTTTCGAGACCGTGGACACGAATGCTGTTACCGGAGCGGGTGCTCCTTCATACACATCGGGAGTCCAGAGGTGGAACGGCACAACGGCCAGTTTGAAACCCAGGCCAACGATGATCATCGCAAGGCCGGCTGTGAACGACAGGCCGAAATCCCCTGGGGACGCGGCACGGGAAGCGATTTGCGTAAACTCCATGCTGCCAATTTCAGCATAGACCAGGGCCATGCCGAAGAGAATGAACGCAGACGATACCGCGGCAAGGATCAAATATTTAACGCCCGCCTCTATACTTCGGTCGCTGTGACGCAGATAGGCGACCAAAGCATAAAGCGATATGCTCAGGATCTCGACCCCCAGAAAGAGCGAGGCAAAATGCATGCTTCCGGCGAGAACGGCGCATCCGAGCGTTGCGAGGAGAAGGAGCAGGTAGAATTCTTCACGGTGGCCTTCGTGGATTTCAAGATAAGAATAGGAAAGCGCGGCAACGGCAAAGCTCGCGATGATGATCAGTCCTGTGTAAAAAAGCCCATAGTGGTCGAGGATGAGCAGCGGAGTTATCCTGCGCGGCATCATGGGAAAGACCACAGTAAGAGAGACCTCCGCAAAGGCGAGTCCTGCAAGGGTCAGGACAGCCGTAAGCTTGTGATCCCGGTAGAAGGCGATCACAAGCATGACCACGATTACGGTGCTGGCGATGACGATGAGGGGCAGAAGTGCGGCGAGATCAGAAACATTCATTGCACTCCTCCTCCTACCGGTGTCTGGGTTGAAGAGTCGCCATGCGCGATACCGTTCAGTGCCTGCTCGGACATGTTCAAGAAGGGCTGTGGGTAAAGACCGATCCAGAGTATTACGATGATCAAGACTGCCATCATGCCCGTTTCGCGCGTCGAGAGGTCGGGCATCTGCATGCCTTCCTGTTTCTCTCCGTGGAATACGCGTTGGACGACCCAGAGCGAATAGATCGCTGAAAGGACAAGTCCTGTCGCCGCAAGCACCGTGATCACAAAGCTCACGCGGTACGAGCCCAGGAGTACCAAAAACTCTGCGACGAAATTGCCGAAACCCGGAAGGCCGAGTGAGGCCAGCGCGAAGACGAGCCCCACGCCGCTCAGGCGGGGAACTACGGCCCAGAACCCGCCCATTCCGTCCAGTTCGCGGGTATGGATTCGCTCCTGAATCATGCCGACGGTGATGAAGAGCGCGCCTGTGCTCACGCCATGGGCCAGCATCTGGATGACCGAGCCGGAGAGGGCGGTCAGGTTCCCGGCGAAGATGCCGAGCAGGACGAAGCCCATGTGGCTGACGCTGGTGTAGGCCACCAGTCGCTTCAGATCGGTCTGGCCGAAGGCGAGCATGGCGCCGTAGATGATGCTGATGACGGCGATGATCATGACCATCGGAGCGATGGAGGCCGACGCGCCCGGGAAGAGTGGCAGGACAAAGCGCAGAAGACCGTACGCGCCGGTTTTGAGGAGCAATCCGGCAAGGATCACGCTCCCGGCAGTGGGCGCCTCGGTGTGGGCGTCGGGCAGCCAGGTATGGAACGGAACCGCGGGAAGTTTCACGACAAAGGCGATGAGAAAGCCGAGCATGAGCAACATTGCCAAGGTCGGGGACAGGGGTGTGCCGAGGAGCAGCGTGTAGTCGAAGGTGTAGGAACCCGTATGGCTTCCATGGATGAAGTAAAGACCGAGGATTGACAGGAGCATGAACAGACCGCCGGCCTGGGTGAAGATGAAAAACTTGAGCGAGGCGTATACCCGGTTCTCATGGCCCCAGATGCTGATAAGAAAGTACATGGGGATGAGCATAAGTTCCCAGAAGAAATAGAACAGGAACAGGTCGAGTGCCATGAAAACGCCGAGGATTCCGGCCAGTATCCAGAGGAGATTGAAGTGGAAGAACCCAACGTTCTCGTGGATTTCGTTCCACGAGCATATTACGGATATGATGCCGAGGAACACGGTGAGCGCGACCAGCAGTAGGCTAAGGCCGTCCACACCAAGATGGAGGTTGATACCGAGCTGAGGGATCCAGGGCTGGTTGTATTCGATGAGCCACGTGCTGCGACCAAGCGCAGCCTCTGCGGAATATCCCGGCCATAAGTATAGAAGCAGGATCACGTCAAGGACGAGCGAGGCGAGCGATGTCCATCGAGACCAGTCGCTGTACTTGCTGCCCAGGGACCAGGCAGCCAGTCCGCCGGTCAGAGGTATGAGAATCAGTAATGCGAGGATCATAAATGAAACTCTTTTCTTTTTGTTAACTCTCCCCCCTGAGGAGGGGTTATTCATTAATGAAAGAACACCACGATCCCTAAGAACACGACCGCACCCGCGGCTATTCCCATTGCATACCAGCGTATATTGCCCGTCTGGGTAGCGCTCAAGACAGCGTGAAGGATCCGGCTAATGGCTGCTATCCCTGTGTAGATAAGATCAATGAAATCGTCTCGATTGATCTGTATCAGCCAGATGAATGGCCGGACAAAGAGTATGTCATACAGCCAGTCGAAGCCCCAACCCGAGAACCAGAAGCGCTCTACTACCGAGCCAGCAGGAGTTCTCGACAACGATTCCGCATACTGCGGTCGACTAATGAACAATGCATAGGCAATGAATACGCCCGCAAGAGAAGCTGCCGAAGCTATGATCTGGAGCATGAGCTCGCTGGCTGCACCGGCATGCTTAACGCTTTCTCCGGGGAATACATTCTGCATGAAGTTTGAGAACAGCGGCAGGTTGCCGAGCGTTTCAGGCAGTTCCACGAAGCCACCGACGATCGACAGGATGGCGAGTACTATGAGCGGTATTGCCATGCGGGCCCTTGGCTGACTGCTTATTTCTATCTTCGCTTCACCGAAGAAGGTTATGAATACCATGCGGAAAGCGTAGATCGAGGTGATGAAAGCACCCAAAAATCCCGCGGCCCAGAGACCCTTGCCTCCAATCGGAGATGACCAGGCGTGCCAAAGGATGAGATCCTTGCTGTAAAAACCAGCGGTCACGAGCGGCAGGGCTGAAAGGGAAGCGGCGCCGATGAGAAAAGCCCAGAATGTGAGCGGAAGTCTTTTTCGCAGGCCACCCATCTTGAACATATCGTGCTCGTGGTGTTGAGCTAGGATCACGACACCCGCACCCAGGAAAAGGAGCGCTTTGAAAAACGCATGGGTCACAAGATGGAAGATGGCAGCCGACCAGGCGCCAACGCCGAGAGCGAGGAACATGTAGCCGACTTGACTGATGGTGGAATAGGCCAGGACGCGCTTGATGTCCCGCTGCGCGAGTGCGCTGCAACCGGCGATCAGGAGCGTAGCGGCACCGATGATGGCGACAGCAGCCTGCACAACTGGAGCAAGCGTGAACAGCACATGGGTACGGGCGATGAGGTAAACGCCGGCGGTGACCATGGTCGCGGCATGAATCAGGGCACTGACCGGCGTGGGGCCTGCCATGGCATCCGGAAGCCAAACCTGAAGAGGAAGCTGTGCCGATTTGCCGAGGGCGCCGCCGAGCAGGAGTGCTGCAGCGAGTACGGCTGTTGAGTCCCCAGGAGCCCACTGTTTCGTAGCGCTCTGCATCAGGTCCTGGATATTGAGAGTTCCAAAATTCGTGAACAGAAGAAAGAGGCCTAATGCCATTGCCGTATCGCCGATGCGTGTCATAATGAAGGCCTTGCGCGCTGCCTTACCATTGGCCGGGTCTGTATACCAAAAACCGATGAGGAGATAACTGCATAACCCAACGCCTTCCCATCCGATATAGAGGAGCAGCAGGTTGTCAGCGAGAACGAGGGTAAGCATGGAGCCTACGAAGAGGTTCATATAGGCGAAGAAGCGGCTGTAGCCTTCTTCATCCAGCATGAATTCGACAGAATAGAGATGGATGAAAAATCCTACAATCGTTATGACCAGGATCATGATCAGCGAGAGCGGGTCGATAAAGAGAGAGACCGATGACGCGAACCCGTCTACCTCCATCCATGTCCAGAGTGTTTGGATGAATTCACGGCCTCCGGTAGGATTCGAGATAAACCCAATCGCCATTAAAACAGACAAAAGTGCGGACATGCCTACAGAGCCCGTACCCACGAAGGCAACGGTTGCATTCGAAAGACGACGGCCCATGAGTGCCAGGACAAGGAAACCGGCAAAGGGAAGGCCGGGTATGAGGTAAATAAAGTTAACATAGTTTATCTGTCAGAAGGCTCTACTGCTCGTCATTCCAACGAACGCGGGAATCCAGAGACTTTGAAAGCTGCTGGACGCCAGCCTCGGCAGGAATGACAGACATGGTAACATTATTGTTTATCTATCCTCTCATCTTGCTCGCAGCATCGGCATCCAGCGTTTTGAAGCTGTGGTAGAGCTGGAGCACGAGCGCCAGACCTACGGACACTTCGGCCGCTGCCATGGTCAGGATGAAGATGAACATGACCTGGCCGTCGACCTGTCCCCAGCGCGCACCGGCGACCACGAAGGCCAGACCCACGGCGTTCAGCATGATTTCGATGGACATGAGCATGAACACGATGTTCCGGCGCACGAGCACGCCCGACGAAGCCCGAGCACGAACAGTATCGCCGCGAGGATGAGGCCGTGTTCCATGGGGATGTTTGTGATCATTGGCACTCCTTTATGATCAGTCGTTGAGACGCAGATGCTCGGAAAAAATGAAGCACCAAACGTCAGATACCGATATACAAATAATCACCAATACCCTATGCGATATCGCTTGCATGTCGGAGCTTAGTCAGTATTAGATTTGTGGTGTTGCTGTTGAGAAGTTACTCCTTCTCTGTGTCTCTGTGGCAACAATTTCAATGCTTATGCGGCCTGCCGAGATGGTAGGCCCCGACGAGCCCTGCCAGAAGCAGCATGGACGCCAGCTCAACGCCCAGCACATAGGGGCCGAAAAGCGCGATGCCGACCTGCTTGGGCGCCGACAACACCTGCGGTGGAGATCCTGGCGTGTTCTGAGTGAAAAGATAGATGAGCTCCGCAGCAAGAATCGTCACAGGATCGATGGCCCTATCCATATCCCGGGGTTCAGCCAGTTGCGATTCCTGCTTCGCCGCCTGTGCACCGAGGTTCAGCATCATGATCACGAACACAAAGAGCACCATGATCGCCCCGGCGTAAATGATCACCTCGAGCGCTGCCACAAAAGGCGCGCCGAGCGAGAAGAAGATGAGCGCCACAGCCAGGAGCGATACGATGAGGTATAGGAGCGCATGCACGGCGTTCGTCCTGGTGATGACCAGGAGCGTTGAGATGACCGCCACGATGGCTGATATATAGAAAAGTAAGTTCATAAAAGAATTCTCATATCGTCAAAGCACGCCAAGTAGCACGTAGATCAAATTATCCCGTTGTTTTATCATATATTTTAGCGTTCTTGGCGGCATTAGCGGGAGACCGGGCTTTTACGGCATGAGACTCTTTACGTCCACCGGTTTTTCTTCATTCTCCGCTTCGCCTTTGTCCTTTCCCTTGATTGACAGACCCTGCAACGCGTAGAAATTATAATCATGATACTTTCCCGGGCCACTGATGAGCAGGTCTTCCTTTTCGTATACGAGGTTCTGCCGCTTGTATTCACTCATCTCGAAGTCGGTCGTAAGCTGGATGGCGTAGGTCGGGCATGCCTCTTCGCAGTACCCGCAGAAGATGCAGCGTGAGAAGTTAATGCGGAAGAACTCGGGATACCGTCTTCCGTGCTCGTCTTCCGTTGCCTGGAGCGAGATGCAATCCACCGGACATGCCACTGCGCAGAGGTAACAGGCAACGCAGCGCTCCTGGCCATCCGGGTCACGGGAGAGGATGATCCGTCCGCGCCACCGGGGAGGGATGTAAGGTTTCTCCTCGGGGTACTGGATCGTCACCCGCTTCCGGAACATGGTCAAGAAGACCGTCCAGATTGTTTTCAGAAGGCTAATCATATCTAAAGAGACATTTCCACGAGAACACGAAGCTCGAATTAATGATCAGAAACTGGGAATAAATCTCTTTGGTGCTATTCATTGCGGGCTTCGAGTACTTCGTGGTTCAAAGTTAATCTTTTATCCTGTCTTTAACAGCACCACCGCTCCTGTCACCATCAGGTTCACCAGCGCCAGCGGAAGCATCACTTTCCATCCAAAGGACATCAGCTGATCATACCGCGGCCGCGGAAGCGACGCCCGGAGCAGGATGAAGAAACAGATGAACACAAAGGTCTTTATCAAAAACCAGACTAAGGGCGGAAGCACCGGCCCCATCCATCCGCCGAAGAACAGCGTTACGGTGAGCGCAGAGATGAGCGTGATACCGAGATACTCTCCGACAAAGAACATGCCGAACTTCATTCCCGAGTATTCCGAATGATACCCGGCCACAAGCTCGCTCTCGGCTTCGGGCAAGATCAAAAGGCAGGCGGTGTGTTTCTGCGATGCCCGCGATGAAAAAAACCACGAACCCGATGAGTTGCGACACCACGAACCAAACGTGGCGCTGCGCTTCGACGATCTCACGCAGGTTAAAGGAACCCGCGAGCATTACCACGCCCATGAGCGACAGTCCCATGAACACTTCGTAACTCAACATCTGCGCCGATGCGCGCAGGCCGCCGAGGAGCGAATACTTGCTGCTCGATGCCCATCCCGCCAGTGCCACGCTGTACACTCCGAGTGACGACATGGCCAGGAAGAAGAGAAGACCGATGTTCAGGTCAATCACCTCGATCCCCGGCGCAAAGGGGATGATGGTAAATGACATGAGAACGACTACAACGATTACTGCAGGCGCAATGATGAACACGGCTTTATCTGCAAAGGGCGGTATCCAGTCCTCTTTGCTGATAACCTTGATCATGTCTGCCAGCACCTGTAGGAGGCCCATGGGTCCCACGCGATTCGGACCGTACCGGTCCTGCCACAGTCCAAGCAGTCTGCGCTCGAGCCAGATGAGCAGCCCGCCGATGGTCAGCACCACGAAGAGGATGCTGAAGAGAATCACGAGATGTAAGATTGTAATGGGCATTATTAAATTTTTCTTATGTTACCAGAAACAAGAGGAACATGTTCTAATGCCACGGATAAGCCTGCGCCTAATCCGGCTACGCCACGAGGCAATCCCGATAAAATGTTAACATTAAGTTGACGTTTTAGAGCCCCCAATGATAGCTCCACCGTTTCCCCGTCATGTACCTTAATACGCTTCGCATCTTCGGGATTGAGCGCGAGATAAGGCTTGGGCTTACGCTCCGCAATACCGGGAGAGAGGATACTCAATTCCTCAGAGCCGAAGATGTGGTAGAGAAGCACGACAAGCCATTCGTCTTCTTCTGATTTAAAGGCTTCAGGGATATTATGAAAATATGATGCTTTTTCTCCCGCCGGTTCAATCAATCTCTTGCCGGGATCACCGCCGCGAAGCGGACCAGCAACGTCCTGCTGAAACTTGTTCAGCGCTTGAACGGAATTCCATCCCGGCGACAAGTAGCGAGAGATGAACGGCGCGGGCGGCTGGCCTTCGTATCCTTCCATCGAGAACGATAGGGGAGAATCAAGGTCGTCCGGCGGCCTGGGCTCGTGTACACTGATATTCGCAAGCATGGCCGTTCGACCGCTGTAGCGCTGCGGTTGGCGAGGGACCTTCATTCCTGCGACGCGAAAATCTGCAAGCGGCGCTATATCCTGAACGGGTTTCAATATGGGGAGCGTAGAGGTCATGTTCTTTGTTATTTCATCAAGATTCAGCCACGTTCCTGCTCCTTTTCGCCCGGATGCTGTGATTATATCATGGATCCATTTCCAGCTTTCCTGAATGTCAAGATCGGGTGAAAAGACCTGGTAAAAACGCTGTGCACGGCCTTCAATGTTCACGAGCGTGCCATCGGACTCAGCAAAGGTGCCCGCAGGAAGAACGATCTCCGCTTTTGCTGTCGTTGGATTAAGCAGATGGTCAATGACGATGACATGTCCTGCGCAACTCAGGAACTCATTCACTGTCTTTTCTTCCGCCCTGCGGTAGAGGTCGTTTTCTAAAATGATAGCCGTTTCGACCTTCCCTTTTAGAGCCGCATCAAAAGCCCCATCCAGATTTCTCCCATCCATGAGACTTACGCCAAGGCTGTTGCACTCCGGCACCGTGTAACAAAGTTCCGCCGAATGACCACCTTCATAGAGAGCCCAAGCTATATTGGCTGCGGCCTGGATGATGGTCTCGCTGCCGAGACTCGTGCCGGAGATGATGAGAGGCCTTTTGGCCTCCTTGAACGCTTGGGCGATTTCTTTGGCAAGAGAGAGAATGTCATCAGAGATCCCGGCGACATCAGGAGCATGGTGATTCAATTCATGGGCAATGGAAAAGCCGAGCCTGGCAAGATCGTCCGGTGCAGCATAGTATGACTTTGTTGCTATATCATCCAGCTTTGTGCTGACGACAGAAGCAATGAAGAGCGGACTTTTCTCGTCTTGGGCAGCGTTGCGGACCGCGTTGTCGTCCCATTCTGGAATTTTTATCTTATCGGCTATTTCAAACGACTTCCGTCGTACCGACTGCCGGAGCGCAAGGGCGAGCATAGGGGCCGTGTTCGTGACATCTTCTCCAAGCACGAGCACAGCGTCTGCCATCTCGACGTCGTGCAGGGAAGGTGTGCGGACCGGGCCTTTAGTGAGTATTTCAATTATCCTGGACAGAAGCAGGTCCTGCTGCTTCGAAATGCCGGAATAGAAGTTTTTCGGCCCTACGAGCGTACGGAGCGCGAAATTGGACTCAAGCGATGCCCGGGGCGAACCGATACCGATCACATCTTTGCTCTTGGACAGGATGTGGAGAATGTGAGAGATCGCTACTTCTCTCCTCACGGGTTCCATCTGTGTCTGGTCGGACTGTCTTAATAGTGCCTTTCTTATCCTGTGACCGCTGTTCACGAACTCATATCCGAACCTGCCCCGGTCGCAGAGGAAATAGCCGTTCACCGTCATGGTTGTAGCGGTTCAGGATCCTGCGGAGCGTGCCGTACCGCTCTCCGGCGAATGGTGTTGCAGCCGAGGCCGCAGTGGACGCAGATCGATGGCGCGGTCTGGAGGTCCCACTTGCGCGTGTAGTGACGCTTCAGCGTTTTGTCCGTGAAGACGCCGGTGGGGCAGACCTCGACGAGGTTGCCGCTGAACTCGCTTTCGAGCACGCCGTCCTCATGGCGGCCGAAGTACACGTGGTCATGCGACGCGAAGACATCGAGGTCACGGCCGCCGGCGTAGTCGCGGTAGAACCGGACGCAGCGGTAGCACTGGATGCAGCGGTTCATCTCGTGGTTGATGAAGGGGCCGAGGTCCTGGTTCCGGTGCGTGCGTTTTTTGAACCGGGTCCTGCGATAGGTGTGGCCGGTCATGACCGTCATGTCCTGGAGGTGGCATTCGCCGCCTTCGTCGCAGACCGGGCAGTCATGCGGATGGTTCAGCATGAGCCATTCGATCACGCTCGACCGGAAGGCCTTCGCCTCGGGATCGTCCACGGAGATGCGCATGCCCTCGGCCACCGGGGTCATGCAGGACATGACGATCCTGCCGCGCGTGTCCTTCTCGTCCTTGAACTGTTTTACCGCGCACTGGCGGCAGGCGCCCACGGAGTGCATGGCCGGGTGCCAGCAGAAATAGGGAAGGTCGAAGCCCAGGGACAGACAGGCCTGCAGGAGGTTCTGGCCTTCTTGCACCTGGTAGGGTTTATTGTCAATGAAGATTGTGACCATAAAATTATCCTAATCACTAAAAAAAGTAACGTGGACCGCGAAGATGCTGCACGCGCACGAGAATTCATGAGTCAGATGTTGTTTTATGCCTCTCTTTACGTCCTGTGCGTCTTTGCGGTCGAATATTCATGTTTCCACGGGCATTTCTTCTCCCGAATATGTTTCTCAAAATCCTCCCGGAAATACTTGATCGCGCTCTGGAGCGGCTCGACGGCACCGGGTGCGAGAGCACAGTAGGTATTGCCCGGGCCGAGCAATTTACACTGCTGTGCCAGGATCTCGATGTCGCCAGGCTCGCCGTGACCGTTCTCGATCGCATGGAGCATTTTCCCGATCCACGGCAGACCTTCGCGGCAGGGTGTGCACCAGCCGCAGGACTCACGGGCAAAGAATTCAATGAGGTTATGGACGAACCCGACCGGGCAGGTCTTGTCATCGAGCACGATCATGGTGCCGGTGCCGATGCGGCTGCCGGCCTTCATCACTGAGTCGAAGTCCATCTTCACGTCAAGATGGTCTTCAATAAGAAAGTCGGTGGACGCACCGCCGGGGATCACGCCGCGGAATTGATAGCCGTCCTGCATGCCGCCCGCGTGTTCTTCGAGGAGCTCTCGCATCGTCACTCCCATGGGCAGTTCCCAGACTCCAGGCTTTTTCACCCTGCCGCTTACGCCGTAGAGCTTGGTCCCGCTGTCGGTGCTCTTGCTCAGACCCTTGAACCATTCAGCGCCGTTGTTCACGATATGCGGCATGTTCGCGATCGTCTCAGCATTGTTCACGATCGTGGGCTTGCCGAAGAGGCCGCAGACCTGGGGAAAAGGCGGCTTCGCGCGCGGCGTGGCGCGCTTGCCCTCAAGGGCGTTTAAGAGCGCTGTTTCTTCGCCGCAGATGTAGCGGCCTGCGCTCCCGTGGATGCGAAGTTCGAGATTGTATCCCGAACCGAGGATATTCTTGCCGAGATAATTATTCTGCATATGCCTCGGCAATTGCTCGTTCCAGCCGCTTTACCACGAGCTTGTATGCCCATCGCACAAAGATGAAGGCCTGCTCTGCTTCGATGGCGAAGGCGCTTATGATCATGCCCTCGATGATCTGGTGCGGGTCGCCTTCGAGCAGCAGCCGGTCCTTGAACGTGCCTGGCTCCATCTCGTCGGCATTTACGATGAGATATTTTGGTCGTGGTGCTTTATCGCCCATCGGCACGAAACTCCATTTCATGCCCGTGGGGAAGCCGGCACCGCCGCGGCCACGCAGGTTAGACGCCTTGACGATGTTCTGCACGTCCTAGAGGCGACATAGCAAGTGCTTTACGCACGGCCTGATAACCTCCTGCCTTTTCATATTCTTTCAAGGACAGGGGCAATTGGCCAGGGTGTATGTTCTTTGTCAGCGGTTGTTCCATAGTTTAAAAGGTCTTTTTAGCGTAACGCTCGAAGAGGTCGCAAAACACAAAGAAATATGTTCTTGGCGCCCTTTGCGTCTTTGCGAGAGATCTCTTTACCCATATTTCCGCAGTATCTCATCCATCATCTCCGGTGACACCGGACCGTACAAGTCATCATCAACCATCATGGCCGGTGCGCGGTCGCAGGCGCCGAGGCACGAGATGGGTAGCAGAGTAAAACGTTTATCCTCGGTCGTACCGCCGAAGGTTATTCCCAGTCTGGTCTTCAGAAGGTCAAGCAGTGGATTGTATCCCATGACCCAGCAGCTGATGCTGTCGCAGATCAGGATCACATGCCGTCCCACTGGCTTCCGGAAGATGAAGCTGTAGAATGTGGCTACGGCATCCAGTTCATCGGGTGTCATGTCGAGCATTGCCGCAACGTCCTTAACGGCCTCGTCAGACACCCAGCCGCGATGACGCTGGACGATATTCAGTGCTTCGACGGAAGCGGACGCCTTTGTCGCACAATGAGCCAGTTCCGTGTTGATTTCCTGTGTTTCTTTTTCGGTCAGCATAATTGATTTGTGCCACTGAGGCAAAGAGCCACAAAGAAAAATACAATCACCGCGCCTCTCTGTCTCTCCGTCTCCGCATCTGTCTTTACCTGTCAAGGTCCGCCAATATAAAGTCAATGCTCCCGAGGATCGCCAAAAGATCGGCGATCATCAGTCCTTTACTTATCTTCGGCACCATCTGCAAATGCGGGAACGAAGGCGTCCTGATGCGCGTGCGGTAGGATACGGTGCTCCCGTCGCTGATCAGATAGTATCCGTTATTGCCCTTAGTCGCCTCGATCCCGAAGAATGCCTCGCCAGGCGGGATCACTGGGCCCCAGCTTACACTCAGGAAATGGTTGATGAGCGTCTCAATGTCGTGCATGGTGCGCTCCTTGAGTGGAGGCGTAGCCAGAGGATTGAGCTGACTTATAGGGGCCGGAGGGCATGTTGTTCACGCACTGTTCGATGATGCGGAGGCTCTGGCGAATCTCTTCGACGCGGACCACGTCCGCGGTCGTAGCAGTCGCCGTGATCAGCCGTGGGAATATCGAACTCGAAGTTCTCATAGCCGGAATATGGTCGCTTCTTGCGGAAGTCCCATTCGAGCCCGCAGGCCCGAAGACCCGGGCCCGGTCACGCCCCACTCGATCGCTTCGTCGCAGCGTGTAGTTCCCGACGCCCTTGGTGCGCGCCTTGAAGATGCTGTTCTGCATCACGATCGTGTCGTATTCTTTGAGCCTCGGAGGAAGGTACGTAAGGAAATTTCTTACAAGCCTGTCCCACCCCTTGGGCAGGTCCTGCGCCACGCCGCCGATCCGGAACCATTCGGGATGCATGCGGCCGCCGCATACCGCCTCGATGATGTCGAAGACTGCGCTCGCGGTCGGTGAACATATAGAACACGGGAGAAAGCGCACCGACGTCCTGGGCAAAGGTACCGTACCATACAAGATGGCTGGCAATGCGGAAAAGCTCGGCCAGCATGACACGTATGGTCTTGCGCCCGCTCCGGCACCTCGATGCCGGCGAGCTTTTCGACGGCAAGGACATAGGCGAGATTGTTCATCACGCCGCCCAGATAGTCGACACGGTCGGTATAGGGGATGTAGGTGTGCCAGGACTGGCGTTCACCCATCTTTTCAGCGCCGCGGTGGTGGTAGCCGATATCGAGCACTGCGTTCGTGATCTCCTCGCCGTCGAGCTGGAGGATGAAGCGGAGGAGGCCGTGCGTTCCGGGGTGCTGGGGCCCGAGGTTCAGGAACATGAAGTCCGTGTCCTCGGTCTCGCGCTGCATGCCCCAGTCCTCAGGTCTGAACTGGAGCGCCATCTGCTCCGCCTCTTCTTTCTCGTCAGGCAGCTGGAACGGCCCCATCTCGGTGGCGCGCGCAGGATGGTCCTTCCGCAAGGGATGGCCTTTCCAGGTCGGCGGCATCAGGATCCTTTTCAGGTGAGGATGGCCGTCGAATTTTATGCCGAACATGTCCCATGCCTCGCGCTCGTACCAGTTTGCCGATTTCCAGAGAGTGGTGATCGAAGGAAGGGACGGGTATTCACCTTGAGCGGGACTTTGATCCTGATGTCCTCGTTCCGATCATAGGAAAGGAGATGATACACGATGGTGAAGTCGCTTTCGGGCTGGTCCTGTCGATGCCAACGTACACGCTCGTCGATGACCGTGAGATCGTACAGCATTTTGTAGGGATAATCGATAGCCGTTTTGAGATAACGGAGGACATCGCGCGCTTGGCCGCGATCTACCCAGAGCGTGGGGATGGTGTCTCGGGTGAGCTGCACAGCGAGCACTGCTTCGCCGAAGGTGGATTTCAGATCATCGATGATGGGTTGGTCTTGGGTCATAAGAGATAACGAATGGCAAATGACGAAGCTCAAAGCTCAATGGAATGATAAAATAAGACAAATAAAAATATCATGCGACATTCTGTTCTTTGAGTTTGATTTGAATATTGGATTATGAACTTTGAACTTCTTTCCCTACACTTCATCAGGCGGACGCAGGATCGTCGCCTTTTTCCGCTCTTCGCGCTTCAGGTCACGCATGCATGGCATCTCCGGCCGCTCAACACCCTGCGGCCCTGCGACCCAACTCAGGGGCCGCCGCTCTTTGCCGATCAGGTCGCGGAGCATAAGGAGGCCTTCCATGAAAGCGTCGGGCCGGGGAGGGCAGCCGGGAACATAGACGTCTACCGGAAGGAACTTGTCCACGCCCTGGACCACGCTGTAGATATCGTACATGCCGCCGGAGTTGGCGCAGGAACCCATGGAAATGACCCACCGCGGCTCCATCATCTGCTCATAGAGCCGCTTGATGACCGGTGCCATCTTGATGAATACCGTGCCGGCGATGATCATCATGTCCGCTTCACGCGGCGTGCCGCGGATCACCTCGGCGCCGAACCGCGCGATGTCATACTTGCTCGTTAGGCTCGTCGCCATTTCGACATAGCAGCAGGAGAGTCCGAAATTAAAAGGCCAGATGGAATTTTTTCTGCCCCAGGCGAGCATGTCCTGGAGACGGGTGAAGAGGAGGCTTTTGCGCACTGCATCTTCGATCGGGTCGTGAGAAGGGCCTTCAGGTTTCGTGAGTGTCCACTGCATGATGAAAACCTTTCAAGGTAGCTCAGAATACTGAGTTCAAAGTACAAATGAAGAATGTCACCACCAGCATTGGTTGTGAATATTCATTTTGATTTTGTTCCGATGAATGCTCCCCATTCCAAGGCCCCGAGCCGCCAGAGATAGGCCAGCGCCGCGGCAAGGATGCCGATGAAGACCAGCATTTCCGCGTAGCCCGTCCAGCCAGCCTCGCGAATCGAGACTGCCCAAGCGAAGATGAAGACAGCCTCAACATCAAAGATGACGAAGAACATGGCAATGAGGTAGAACTTGATATCGAACCGCATCCGCGCTGTGCCTGTGGACACAATCCCAGACTCATAGGGCTCAGCCGTCTGTTTCTCCCGGTGCCTTTCCCCCAGGACGTAGGACAGAGTTATCATTACCGTCACGAGGATGGCGACAGCAGCGAAGTATACAGCCAGAGGCCAGAGCGCCGCACTTGTTGGCGCATAATCTGTCATGGTAAAAGAATATCACAGGGGACTGGAAAGTCAAGCGTTTGTAATATTTCTGGAATTGTTTATTGACAAAAAAGCTGAACGCTGATAGTCTACGGTAAATTATTTTCAGGATAGATTGTATGCAGCACCCAGAATTGCTGCTCGGCATCGATCCTGTCGAATATCGAAAGGAGATACCATGAAATTAATGTTTGGGTTGGTGCTATGCGCTGTACTCGTGGCAACCCCGGTCGTAGCGGCAGAAAAGGAGGAGCTGAAAACGCAGAAGGACAAAGCTAGCTATGTCATCGGGCTGGACATGGGAAACAGCCTGAAGAAAAACATGGTAGACGTAGATATAGATATTCTCGTAAGGGGGATAAAGGACGCCCTTTCTGGAGCGAAGCCCCTCATGACCGAACAGGAAATGAAAGAAACCGTCACGGCTTTGCAGAAGGACCTGCAGGTCAAACAGCAGGAACAGGTGAAAGTGCTCGCTGAAAAGAACAAGAAGGAAGGGGAAGCCTTCCTCGCCGGGAACAAGAAAAAGCAGGGCGTGATCACCATGCCGAGCGGCCTGCAGTATAAGATACTAACCGACGGGAAGGGGAAGTCTCCCAAGGCAACCGATACGGTGACCGTTAATTACAAGGGCACGTTGATCGACGGGACGGAGTTCGACAGCTCGTACAAACGAGGTCAGCCGGCAACATTTAACGTGAACGGCGTTATCCCCGGCTGGACCGAAGCGCTGCAGCTGATGAAGGAAGGTTCCAAGTGGCAGCTGTTTGTCCCATCGAATCTTGCTTACGGGGAGCGTGGAGGAGGAGGTCCCATCGGACCGAACGCTGTTTTGATCTTTGAGGTCGAGTTGATTTCCATTAAGAAATAGTAGATAGACAGGCCGGCCGGTCCCTTCAGACCGGCCGCTTTTTGAACTAATGTCCGCGCATTCCCCGTCCCTGGTGAATTGCCAGGAGGCGGGTCAAGCGGACAGGTTTGGTCATTGCTTTCGTGGTTTCTCTTTTGTGCCCTGTTGTCCAACATAGCGTCGAACTGTTTCAAGAGTCACCTTGCCAACGGTCCCTGCGAAGTACGCACGATGCCAGAAAACAGGCTTCCAGTAGAATCTTTTTATATGGCCAGGAAATTCGTTCCGGATCCTCCTTGAGCTGGCAGATTTGAGGTTGTTAATAAGGGTCGAAATGTTGAGCGCAGGATGGATGTCGATCAGCAAGTGCACATGGTCCTCTTCTCCGCCGAATTCAATCAAACTTGAGCGCCAACTCTCGAGGATACCGGAAAAGACCTTTTCTGCATACGAAAGGACTTTTGGCGTCAGAACCTTCCTCCGGTATTTGGTTACCAGGACGATATGCAGCCTAAGCATATAAACAGCATGTGACAGCGATTTTACTGGTTGATATTTCATGCGGCCTACTATATAATAGACAAATGGCATTGTCAAGCGGTGTAAAATTCAGGTGCTATCCGACAGAAGAGCAGCGGAAGGTATTGTCTCAAGGGATGGGTTGCCAACGCTTTATTTATAACGCGAAGGTCAGCGAAGACCGCTATTTCCGGACATTTCGTAATCATTCCCTTTCCCTAACGGGTACCCAAACGCCTATAGATCAGCAATACTCACAGTTTAAAAGCAATGAACTTACCCCGTTTCTGTATGCTGTCCCGTTCCCAGGTTCTTCGGAACGGCGCAACGCGGTTCATGGGCGCTTATCAGCGCTACTTTAAAGGTCTTGCAGAGCGGCCAACATATAAAAAGAAGGCTGGTCGGCAGACAGTTTGGCTGACGAATGAACTGTTCCTGTTCGAGCCCACGGGCACCAATTCTAGAAAACAGGGTAAAACCATCACCGACCATAGGCTGATGCTTGGTACAAAGACGAAGAGTCTGGGCGAACTCAAGTTCAAAGCACACAGCGAATACGGTATGCCGGCTACCATCACCATAACCCGATCCGCCGGCAAGTGGTTCGTATCTTTTTCCTATGATAAAGCATTGGCCGCGGTGTCAGAAGAAGAACTTATCGCCTATTATGGCGCCATGACGGAGACACAGCTTGATACGATCGCTCTCGGCATGGATAGAGGGGTGGCTATTCCGGTCGCGACAAGCGTCAAGGGCAGTTCCTATGATATTACCGGCGAGCAGAAACACAGGCTCTCCCTACAGGAGATCCGGCGAAACAGGTACCAGCGGCAGATGGCGCGTCGCGAGAAGGGGTCTAACCGTCAAAAAAGAACCGCACAAAAAGCCGCCTCTTGCCATGCCTATGCCGCCAACGTACGGCATGATTTTGCTCATAAGGCCAGCAGGAAGATCGTAGACTCGGAAGCCGAGGTATTCGTGTTTGAGGACCTTAAAGTAAAGAATATGACCATGGCGCCAAAGCCAAAGAATGCGGGAAACGGTAGATATCTCCCAAACAGCTCCGCAGCCAAAGCAGGTCTTAATAGATCCATTCTCGAATCAGCCTGGGGTAAGGTAAGGCAGTTTACAGCCTACAAGGCCATCAAAGCAAATAAGCTTGTCATCGCTGTTCCACCGGACGGCACGTCGCAGGAGTGTTCGAAGTGTTCGCACACTCACCCGGACAACCGAAAGTCGCAATCGTTGTTCGTATGCCAGAACTGCGGGTTTACCGAAAACGCCGATTACAACGCATCCCTCGTGATAAAGAAAACGGGGATCAGGATGCTTTTAGATGGCGGAATTTCAGTAAAGCAAAAGAAGCGTGTCATGCGGTTAAAGAAAAAGCATCAACTAGGCCAGGAACTGGCCGAAGTAACGCACGGGGAGAAGGAAATAAGACGTTCTGTTGGTACTGCCTACGGAACGCTTCCGTCATTGAACCGTGAAACCCCCACTACAGTCGTAACAGCGATTTAGTGGCGGGTAGTTCATGACGATTAACAGCAGAGCTTGACGGCCGCATCAAGAGCAGCCCCAACCGAGCGTGCTGCCCTAGTTCAGATACGCGGTATTTTTATTTCAACCTCACGCGGCGCTTCCCGTTCCCATTCCTTGAGCTTTTCACTGATGAATCGTATGATCTCGTTGTGTTCTTCGGTGCCGCGGTCTCTGATCATGAGCGGCTTTCCGAATGCAAAGTGCACGCGCTTCGACGGAACAATCCTGCCGTAATCCTTCAGGTATTTGCCATTACCCCAGGCATCGGTCTTGAGCGCTATGGGTATTACCGGCACCCCCGCCTTTTTCGCCAGCTTTATCCCAATCGTATTGAACTGGCTCGGGTCGAAGACCGGCGTGCGCGTGGTCTGGGGGAAAATGATGACCGACCTCCCTGATTTCAGCCGCTCGGTCCCTCCCTCTAAGACTGCTTTCAGGTCGTCACGGGGGTTTTCCCGTCCGACGGTTATGGGGTTCCGTGAACGCATGATGTGTTTGAAAATCGGGTAATCGACGAGACCTTGCTTGACCACGAACGTGACGTCTTTCACAGGCGCGATAATGGCGGGGAGGAGGAATGTCTCAAGTGTGCTCATATGGTTTGCAATAAACACACAGGGCCCAGCAACAGAAACAAATGAATCAATGCCTGTTATCTCTATGTCCACCCCGACGCGTTCGAGGGCACGGAGTGCGGCGAGACTGCTTTTAGACCAGTCGGCAGTGTCATAGTGCCCTCGTTTTGCCTTGGCGCTCCCCCGCAGGACGATCATGATTTCTTGGTAGTAAAAGATGAGCGAAGGAAACATTTTTGCCGGCAGGGAAATGCGGGCAGGAGACGTTCTGTATGTATTGTTTTCGTACGTGAGATCTTCCAACCTTCAACTCCCGTGAAGAATGAAGTGGGGTTTTCTTCGCACTGGCGGTTAAGTATACCATGCGCGAGAATAAGATGAAAGTGGGAAATAGAGGGGCAATTTGCCAGTAATCGTCAGATACCGCAAACCTCAGAGAGCGCCTTCGGTCAGATGCGGGTGCTGAACGAGGCCACGTGCGGCAGCGTCAGCCGTTCGAAATCAGTGTAATGCATGCGGATCGCCTCATAGTGGGTACCGGCGTTAAAGGTAATATATTCGTCAGTCGTGAGATTAACGTCCACCCACACCTCCATGGAGGAGACATGCCCGAAGGGCGGCATGGCGCCTATCTCGGTTTCGGGGAACAGCGCCTTGAGCTCCTGTTCGGTGGCGATGGTCAGCGTTGCTGCATGCAACTGCGTTTGCAGCGCCGAGAGGTCTATTTTCCGGATAGAGGGCAAAACGGCCATACAGTACCTATCATCAGCTTTTATGATGACGACCTTTACAAGCTCCTTCCCCGGCACGTGAAGCGCCTGAGCGAGTTCCTGAGCAGTGTACACCTCTTCGTGAAGAATGACCTGGTAGGGGACGTTGTTCTGATCGAGATACTGCTTGATCTTTGCGAGGGTATTCATGATGTTTGCTGCGGCTCCGCCCTTAATAATATTATTCGTATAATCAGTATATCGCAGGTGCAGCCTTTGTCAACGGCTAAATGACTATTTTCTGCTGCAAAAAATGCTTGCAATACGTCAGGGAAAAAGCGACAATGCGCCCATGAAAATCCGCTCGCTCAGAGAAGACGTAGCGCAGATGGTGATGCCAAGGATCGAGGGATCGAAACTCGGCGATCCCGCATACCGTGAGCAGGTGCGTGAACTCGTTCACGATGGTATCGGCGGGTTTATCCTGTTCGGCGGTGACATTGAGAGCACGCCACGTTATCTTGGAGAGATCAAGAAGCCGGCGGAGATTCCACCGCTTGTTTCCTCGGACGTCGAGAGGGGCCTCGGTCAGCAGCTTGATGGAGGGACCCATTTCCCGAGCCAGCGCGCCGTGGCGTCCGCAATCAACCGCCGTTCGAAAAAGGACGTTGAACTCCTCGACAAAATGCTCGACGCTGTCCGAATTGAGACGCACGCCGTCGGAATTCATGCGGTATTCTCTCCGGTCGTTGACGTGAACAACAATCCTGGAAACCCGATCATTTGTACCCGGGCGTTCGGGGACAATCCCGAGGTAGTCGAGTGGTTCGGTTCGCGCTACATTAAGGGCCTCCAGAAACCTGATGGGAAGAACAGACTCGATCTGCTGGCCTGCGCGAAGCACTTCCCCGGTCACGGAGATACGGACCAGGATTCGCATTCCGTGCTCCCCGTGATACGGGCGGATAAGCCGAGGCTGAACCGGGTGGAACTTCCGCCGTTCAGGGAAGCTGTGAAGGACGGCGTCGGCATGGTCATGGTGGCCCACCTACTCGTCCCGGCCCTTGATCCGTCAAAACCGACGACGTTTTCCAAGAAGACCGTGACCGCCCTTCTTCGCGAAGGCATGGAGTTCAATGGACTGATCGTATCCGATGCCCTCGACATGGGTGCGCTCGCGGGTGAGTATTCCCAGGGAGAGGTCGCCGTTCGAGCCGTGGAGGCGGGAATCGACATTCTGCTCCATCCGCAGGACGCGCGCATCACCGTAGACGCTGTGGTTTCGGCTGTGGAACAGGGGAGGCTGACCCGGCAAAGGATTAACGAATCCGTTGAGAGGATCCTGGTGGCAAAACAGAGGTTGGGGCTGTTTGACAAGGAGAGGCCAGCTGCTTTGCGGATAGATTATACAAAGCATCAACAGATCGCCGGAGAAATAGGGCGCAAGGCGCCCCGTATCATATCCGGATTAAAGGGGACCCTCCCTCTGGACCATGATGGCGGAGTGGCGTGTTTCATCCTCGATGACGACAACAACCGGGAATCAGGCGATTCCTTTATCCACGCATTGAAAGACAGGGTGACGAATCTTTCGATGATCGTGCTCACGCCCGATTCAGGTATGCCGACGTCGCTGGTCAACGACAGCATTCAGGGAGCCGGCGCCGTTATCCTAGCAGTGTTTTCTAAGATTTCCGCCTCCAAGGGCCGCTCGGGGATAAGCGATGGGCTTCGCGACATGGCCATGGATATTCTGCGTAGAACAAAATCGGCAAGGGCAAAAGCAGTCGTGATATCCTTTGATAGTCCTTATATTCTCGACCTTTTTAAAGAGTCCGATGTCCTCATTGCAGCTTATGACAGGATGGACCAGATCCAGCGGGCTGCGGCGGAACTGGTCGCAGGGAAGTAGATACGAGAGAAGACTCCTCCTATGAGACTCGGATGAGCGATACCTGAGCTGTACTTCCCGGACTCAATTCCATGATCAAAATCATCATAATTTTTCTCATATTCGCATTTATCCACAGCATTACGGTTGCCAGATGGTTCAAACAAGTCTGTAAAAGAGCGCTCGGCGATACCTTCATGCGAGTCTGGTACCGGTTTCTCTACAACGCTATGAGCTTTATCACTGGTGCCATAGCCATATATCTCATCTGGCAGGTCCCTGACCGGGTCCTATGGGAGGGGCCCCTGTGGTTTCGCTGGATGCTTCATCTCATCCAGCTTGCGGGCCTTGCATTCGGCGCTCTTGCTTTTGAATATCTCAATATGCGGGAGTTCATGGGCTTCAAGCAGGTGTGGCGGTATCTTACACGGGGAGAAGTTGCAGGGGGCATGGAAGGGTTGACGGACAAGAAACTCGTCACGACCGGCGTCTATGGGATCGTGCGCCACCCCATGTACCTGGCGGGCATCATTATCTTTACCTTTAATCCGAACATCACCATAAACAGCCTCATGATCACGGTGCTGGCCGACCTTTATTTCCTGTTCGGTGTGCTCATTGAAGAGCGACGGTTTCTGAAAATATTCGGTGAGGAGTATCGGACGTATATGCAGCACGTGCCGAGATTGATGCCATCCTTGAAGAAACGCGAGGCATGAGAGACACATCGCTTGCTTTGCCTGCATCGTATAACGTGCATTATGCATCCGGAATCATACTGACCACTGCTATATATGGTAGGTTTCGGTACTGCTCAGCGCAGTCCACACCGTAGCCCACCACAAACACATCCGGGATTTCAAAACCCCTGTACGCGAGTGTTACTTTGACTGTGCGCCGCGGTTTCTTGTCCAGCAGGACCACAGCTTCGAGACTCGCGGGGCCCTTTCCCCTCATCTTTTCGAGCAGGCAGTGCAACGTTTCTCCCGTATCGATGATCGTATCGACGAGGAGCACATGTTTCCCCTTTATATCGGTTTCGATATCTTTTGTGATGACAATATTTCGCGATGGTTCAGTTGATGCGCCATAGCTCGCAGCACGAACAAAATCGACCATAATTGGCATCGAGAGGCAGCGCATCAGGTCCGCCATGAACACGGCTGCGCCTTTCAGGATGCAGACTAGAACAAGGTCTTTACCTGCGTAGTCTGTCGATATCCGATCAGCAAGTTCCTTGACCTTCTTTGCGATGGTTTGCTCATCGAACAGCAATCCCTGGATTTCGATCATGTTACCTCACTGATTGAGCAGGCTTTTGAGAAACTAAACTGACCTATAATCCTGAACGAAGTGAAAGATCACCAGTATTTGGAAGGGCGAGATTCTTCGCTCCGCTTAGGGGGAGGATGTCAAATAAACAGGTCCACAAACTTGAACTAATGTCCGCGCATTCCCCCTCCTTGGCGAGTTACCAGGAGGCGGGTCAAGCGGACAGGTTTGGTGATTGCCTTCGTGGTTTCTCTTTTGTGCCCTGTTGCTCAACATAGCGTCGAACTGTTTCAAGGGTCACCTTGCCAACGGTCCCTGCGAAATACGCACGATGCCAGAAAACAGGCTTCCAGTAGAATCTTTTTATATGGCCAGGAAATTTGTTCCGAATCCTCCTTGAGCTTGCAGATTTGAGGTTGTTAATAAGAGTCGATATATTGAGCGCGGGATGGATGTCAACCAGCAACTGCACATGGTCCTCTTCGCCGCCGAATTCAATCAAACTGCAGCGCCAACTCTCGAGGATACCGGAAAACACCTTTTCTGCATAAGAAAGGATTTTTGGCGTCAGAACCTTCCTCCGGTATTTGGTTACCAGGACGATATGCAGCCTAAGCATATAAACAGCATGTGATGGCGATTTTACTGGTTGATATTTCATGCAGCCTACTATATAATAGATACATGGCATTGTCAAGCGGTGTAAAATTCAGGTGCTATCCGACAGAAGAGCAGCAGCAGAAGATATTGTCTCAAGGGATGGGTTGCCAACGCTTTATTTATAACGCGAAGGTCAGCGAAGACCGCTATTTCCGGACGTTTTTTAAGCATTCGCTTTCTCTGGCTGGTACCCAAACGCCTATAGATCAGCAATACTCACAGTTTAAAAGCAATGAACTTACCCCCTACAAGGCCAGCAAAGCAAATAAGCTTGTCATCGCTGTTCCACCGGACGGCACGTCGCAGGAGTGTTCGAAGTGTTCGCACACTCACCCGGACAACCGGATATCGCAATCGTTGTTCGTATGCCAGAACTGCGGGTTTACCGAAAACGCCGATTATAACGCATCCCTCGTGATAAAGAAAACGGGGATCAGGATGCTTTTAGATGGCGAAATTTCAGTAAAGCAAAAGAAGCGTGTCATGCGGTTAAAGAGAAAGCATCACCTAGGCCAGGAACTGGCCGAAGTAACGCACGGGGAGAAGGAGATAAGCCGTATTAAAGGAAATACCTTTAGTTCGCATCCTTCATTGAACCGTGAAACCCCCACTACAGTCGTAAGTCGTAACAGCGATTTAGTGGCGGGTAGTTCATGGATCTGTCTCTGTAGTTTTCAACGGCGGTGAACAGGTATGAGTTTAGGCTGGTAATTTTGTATGTTATCAAAAGGAACTTACTCATCTAGAATAAAAAGTTAAATCATAAAATTTAAGGACAATTGTTGCCGTGTGCGACGTATTGTAGCATAAGATACTGCGGTGCTGATCTAACCTAGAAGTGGAGAGCATCCAGAGTTCCAGCTAACATTAGCGGCTTTAAAAAGGTGTCAGTGCAATGATAGATTTTAACCGCTGTATCCTGTATATTTCATTAGTATTGAAGCAGGCTCGTTGAAAGAAGGGATAACCATGAGAACCATACAGAGATGCTTCTGGGCCTTGATGGTCGCGGTCTCGATCCTGTTCACCGCGTGCGCCGCAACGAAGTTCACAGGTGTCTGGATGGATGATACATACCAAGGGTATCCTGCCAAGATCATGGTCATCGCCGTATCGAACACGCCGGCGATCAGGAGGCTTTTAGAAGATGAGTTCGTGAAAGAATTGAAGGACTATGAGACCGATGCCATCGTTAGTTATACTGCACTGCCGGACCAATCCGTGGCGGACAAGGGTGCCATTAACGCAAAGGCGAAGAAAGTCGGGGCAGACACTGTGCTCATCACGAAAACCGTTGGCAGGAGGACAGGAACCACGGAATCTCTCTGGGGGGTTTACCCGAACGATTACATCGATACAAAGACGAATATTTATGACGTGAAGTCGGGCAAACTGATCTGGACCGCCTCATCAGAGACCTGGATAAAGGATACCACGTCTGCAGAGAGCCAAATACGGGCATTCGTCAAGGTTATCGTAAGGAGGCTGTCAGAGCAAAAGCTTGTTAACCCCCTACCGACTGCGTCCAACATCAAGTCATACTGAGAAGGCAATAAAGTAAAAGGGAAAATGAGGTTATTCATCGCGCAGATGCTCTCTCTCCTTCTCCCCGGGTATGATCGGTTGGATGATCTCAAGAGGAAGTTCCAGCGTTCTCTTCATGATGCCGAGGACCCCTGCTCCGATTGCTTTGGGAGAAAGGGGGGTACCGTTGGATCACTGAGATTCCCCGTAACCTTGATAAGGACGGTTATGAGAGTTTCCGCAAGGATATTCCTCACGACCAGTATCCTGCTGACGATACATAGTTTACGGTTTTGAACAGGGCGACCAGGATCGTCATTGCCGGATAGATATGTGTTGATTCGATGGTTCCGGAGACCGTTCCAGGGATCGAGAGGGCGAGCTTACGCACGGTCAGGTGAGGGCGTGGGAGAAGCTAAAGGACAACGTGCTGAAATTTTACAGCCTTGCCGGCCTTCTCGGCAACGGCAAGCCGGATCCTATTCTGAATCGAATCACTCTTGAAGATACACGATGCCAGAGGAAGCAGGATAAGAAGGAAAGCTGGGACGATACCTGCCCCTCGCATGATTCATCGGAGTATCTGCCTTATTCTGCTCATAAAGATCCTGTCATCAAAATGCTCGACTGAACAATACGTTGTCCCTCCCTTTTTTTGCAAATTCCTTGAACAGTACGCATTTACTGCTTGCGAAAAAACCAGTGCTCGGATATCATTGCCCCATAGTCGGATTATTTTCGGCTGTCTCTGCAGAGAGATCTCTCCAGTCTCCGCCTCTACGTTGATGAGTGCAATGTCAGGCTTGCAGGCGTCACAGCACAGGTGGGATGTACGTATTACTTTTTTAACAGCAATACCGATTAAGGCAGGGGATTAACATAGAAAAGAAGAACGGGACGTATCTGCATCCCTGTGCGGGCATGCGGGAGAAGGGTCTTCACAGCAGTGTAACGATGATGCAGGCCGCTCAATTTTTAATTAGCATAGACGGGAAAGCCATTGACAAATTTGTAGGACGGCATTACATTAGGACAGCAAGAGAGGCATCCGTTTATACCAAGAGGTGATACGACGATGTCGGCTGCCAAGACCGAAAAAAGACGAGAGCGGCGTTATTCTTTTCATTCGACGATAGACTACCTCTTGCTTCGAGGTTCTGCCGCTGAAGTTCATAAAGGCGTTACCATAGATATTAGCGACACCGGGCTTGGTCTCTATTTATTTGATCCGCTTCCTGAAGGACAGACGATAATCATTCAGAACGCCCTCCCTGCCGGCGGCAGGGCTGCGACTATTTGCTGGATAAAAAAAGAGCGCGAGGACTTCTACAAGTCAGGGCTCAAATTTGAATGATTCTATGGCTGTTTTTATGCCGACCGCAGACTTCCCTTTCCTGTTTACCGAAGAACCTTTCACCCAACATGATTCCCATGACAAGAACCCTGATCAATAGAGCCCTCCTACCACGAGAGCTTGCGGGGCTCAGGTGGTGACACGGGTGATTGCTGTGACGGGATTGTCAACTGTCCCGGCGGTATCTGTCCCTGCGACGGGACATATACAAACCGCCAATCGCTGTATTTCTCTTTCCCTCAAAGTCCTGGTGCTGCTCCGGGAAGTTCGTCTGCTTCAGCGGTTCTTTTCCGCTCGAGCTGTACACGCCGGTGATTTCGTTGGTGAGGAGGTCCCGGATCTTGACAAAATCCTCTCCGATGAAGGGGTCTTTATACTTCAGGCGAAGATACCGCTTGCCCTGGGATGTTCTGCCAGTACCTGGTGTCGGAATCGAAGCTGATCCCGATGATCACGATATCTGCAAGTAGCGCCATGTATGTGAAGTCTTTAAAATTGCGGAAGGCGGATTGCCGCAAACATTGAGTGTTAGACTTTGAATTTTGAACTTCTCATTCAGCCGTCGCCTCGTTCCGTTCCCTGCGTTATTCTATAAACGTTACCCTGTTGATCTCCTTCAGGGTCGTTTCGCCTGCCAGGACCTTAGCAAGTGCGGACTGGCGGAGGGGCGTCATGCCTTCGGCGATAGCAGCCTTCCGGATCCAGGACGATGGTCGTTTTGCGAGGATCATCTCACGGATGCGGTCAGAAAGGTCCAGAAATTCGGTGATGGCTTTTCTGCCCCGGAAGCCCGTGTAGTTGCACTCCTTGCATCCGCCTGCCTCGTAGAACGCGTGGTCCTTGTATCTTTCGTAATCCAAGGACGAGTCCTCGAATTCCTTGCGAGAGAGCCTGACCTGCTTTTTGCAGCGGGGGCAGAGCATCCGTACGAGCCGTTGTGCCAGGATGCAGTTGAGCGATGCGACGAAAGTTGTAGCGGTTCGATGCCCATGTTCAGGAAACGGCCGAGCACATCAAAGGCATTGTTTGCGTGTACGGTGGTAAAGACCAGATGACCGGTGAGCGCGGACTGGACGACGATCTGGCCTGTTTCGGCGTCGCGGATCTCGCCGACCATGATCTTGTCCGGGTCGTGCCGCAGGATCGAACGGAGCCCGCGCGCGAAGGTGAGTCCATTCTTTTCGTTCACCGGGATCTGCACCACGCCCCGGAGCTGGTATTCCACGGGGTCCTCGATGGTGATGAACTTGTCCTCGCCGTGTTGATCTCGGTCAGATGGCGGCGTAGAGGGTCGTGGTCTTGCCGCTTCCCGTCGGCCCGGTCACCAGGACCATGCCGTAAGGCTTCGCGTATGCTTTTCCGGAACCGGCGGAGGTCGTTCTCGTCGAAGCCGAGGCTGTCGAGCCTGAGGGTGTTCACGCCGGCGGTGATGGATTCCTTGTCCAGGATGCGGATGACCACGTCCTCGCCGAAGGCGCTCGGGCAGGATCGATACGCGGAAATCGATGGTCTTGCCGCCGGTTCGGAGCTTGAACCTGCCGTCCTGGGGCACACGGCGCTCGGCGATGTCGAGGTCGCTCATGACCTTGATGCGCGAGACGATGGCGCTGTGGAACTTGATGTCGATGGGCTCGGTGGCAGCGTAGAGGACGCCGTCGATACGGTACTTGATCCAGACGTTTTTGTCCGTGACCTCGATATGGATGTCGCTCGCCCGCCGCTGGATGGCGTCAAAAATGGTGGTATGCATAAGCTTGCTGATGGGGCTCTCGTCCTTGTCGATGGTCTCGAGCGAGAGGATCTCTTCGCCTTCGCCGTCCTCCTTCTCTTTTACGATATGGAACTTAAAGTCCTCGGAGATGGCGTGGAGGACCTGTTCTGATGAGCCGCTCCGTTGCAGGACCGCCTGGATAGCCGAGGGTGTGCTCACGCAAATATCGAGCCCCTGATTGAGGATTATTTCGAGCTCGTCGATGGCTGGAATGTTGTTGGGATCGGTCATGGCGACGGTGAGACTGCCTTCTTCCGCGTCCTCCACGGGTACGAACTGGTACCGCTGCATGAGGTCTACAGGTATCTTTTCGAAGTACTTTGGATTGATATGGAATTCCGTCAGGTCGAGGTATCGCAGGCCGCGTTGTTCGGCCACCGCTTGGGCGAGGGCCTCTTCGCTCACCAGACCTTCGGCAACGAGAAGTTCTCCGAGCTGTTTTTCGCGTCCGTCGGCCCGTGCAAGGAACTCGTCAATCTGCTCCTGGGTCACGATGCCTTTGGCCGTAAGAATATCGCCTATTCGTTTTCTCCTAAAGGATGTCATTTCAGCCGTGCCCCCATTTCAAAGATCGGCAGGTAGAGCGGAAGAAAATACAGATGGTGATTGGCCATGGCTTTTGACATGGCCTTCCCGTCTTTGATATTCTTGAGGATGCTTTCGTGGACCGTGCGAAATCCCGGCTTTTCGGTCCGTTTCTGGATGATTTCAAGGGGCTGAAGAATTGGCAATCCCTCCTTGACGAGGGTGATGAACTCCTGATTGAAGAGGAGGAAGTCATTTGCGCTTCCTCGGCCGCCACGCAAACCGGCTTTTCCCCCCGCGATGTTCAGGACCAGGTAGCCTCTGCCCTCAAGGTCACGCCGGAGATCGCCGACATCGGCAGCCAAGGCCTCGTCGCTGGTAGATGTCCCGTCCTCACGAACAGCCTTGTATGCAAACAGGGGCATGGTTTGATAATACCAGAATATAGCGGCACAAGTCAATAAACGTATATCTGGTGAGCTGTTATGAGGTATTAATCCGAACGCCTGATTTCCAAATAATATCGAATGACAAAAAAATAAAATTGATTGCAGGATTGAATGTACTCAGGCGGGACTTGTATTCTACGTGAGACTCTTCCAGTACTTTCTTTGCACCTTGGCGATTCTTTCTATCACCTGCTCTGCAGCGGGAGAAGGAGTAAGAACGGAAGGCGAGTTCTGTTTTTCAATAAGGGTCAGGAGCACGGCTCTGACGCCGTTCCGCAATCCCTCGGGATTGTATCCTCCTTCAAGGGTGATCAGGATTCTGCCGGAGCATGTTTTTCGCGCTATGTCCTGAACGATGCCGGCAAGGGCGCCAAATCCATCCCCAGTAACCTTCATGCCGCCGAGAGGATCCTGAACAAAGGGGTCGAAGCCGGCCGAGACAAGGATAATCTCAGGCCGGTATTCGAGGGCTATGGGCTTTAGGATCCTGCTGTAGACATTGATGTACTCTGCGTCTCCGAATCCCGTGGGAAAGGGCGCGTTTACGGTAAAACCCTCGCCATCACCGCTCCCGACTTCGTCGAACCCTCCGGTGCCGGGATAGTAGGGATACTGGTGGGAGGAAAAGAAGAGTACGCCGGGATCGCCATAGAAGGCGCGTTGGGTGCCGTTGCCGTGGTGCAGGTCCCAGTCCACGATGAGGATCCTTTTCAGTCCGTACTTTTCTTTCGCATATTCCGCGGCTATCGCTATATTATTGAACAGACAGAAACCCATGCCCCGCGCTGGTTCCGCGTGGTGGCCGGGGGGGCGAACAAAGGCGAATATTGATTTCGGATTGAGGATTGCAGCTTTCGGATTGACAAGAGCGTCCACCGCTTGGAGCAGGCCGCCTGCGGCTAGCCTGGCGATCTCATACGACCGGGCAGAGAGTCCGGTGTCGGGATCGAGTTGTGAGAAGAGCTTGCCTGCGGTGTTCGCTACGGTCTGTATGTAGAAAGGGTCATGAACCAGGGCGAGCTCGATCTCCGTGGCCAGACGGGGCGGGATAAGCGGGAGGCTGCCGAATTCCTTATCAATGAGGTCATGGATCACGCGTAACCGGTTGGGGCTCTCAGGATGGCCTTCACCGGGGTTGTGCTCCAGATAGCGGTCGTCTTTGATGATGGCGACGGAGGACATTCATTCAACCTTTGACAGCAATAGTCAAATGTTCAGGATGCAGATGTAATGAAAGCAAGATCCTTCGTCTCACTCAGGATGAGCGAAACGAAGGATTTAGATTGACATGATGATCTTTTTTAGCAGACAGTGAGACGATAATTCTTATTTCTGGTCCCGCATTCTCGCAATTGGCGGCGGTGCAGCTGAGATGTAATCTTTTACGCTGAACGATTCAAGCCACTTCTGCAAAGCCGGCGGGTTCGGAAGCTTGGCCGGGAGCTTTGCATCGGGAGCGCAAACGGTCAGGACCGTTTGGACCAGATCTCTGACGCTGAACTCGAGTATCCGCTGGATGGCCTTGGGATCTGCCTTGTCGATCATGAGTGCGTTCTCACGGTACCACCCATTGCCACGAGGAGTCATTGGTCCGCAGGGAATATGTTCGGCGTTTTTGGTTTGGACGGCTATTTTTTTCGCGAAGGCCGAGACATCGGCCCGCATCAGCTGGAGCCCTTTGAACGCGGGATTCGAACAAATGCCGGCCTTTCCCCAACAGAGCGGATCGAACCGGGATATATTTATCCCGCAGCAGTACAGGTAAGCACCTGGCCCCAGGTCTGGCGCCTCGCGGATAATTATGTACAGGAAATCATTTTTGTATTCGTAGGAACGTACGGCTTGGGGTTTCTTCAAAGTGGGCTCCGATCTTTATTGAATATCGCACAGGCATCGATGGGAATACATATGGATGGCGACCGGAACGTATTACAGATTACAGATTCATGAACCGGTTGTCTTCCTGCTGTCTACGATCTCAAAAGCAACCAAGCTACTTGCTCTTGGTGGACTTCGATGATTTTTTGGTAGTGCTTTTGGAAGCTGCCTTCTTTTTTACTGCGGGTTTGGCCTTCGGCTTTGATTCGAGCTGTTGGACTTTTTTCTTGAGGGCGTCGATTTCCTGGCTCTGGTCCTTGAGCATCTGCTCGAGCTTGGCGTTGTCCTGCTTCACCGCTTCGAGCTCCTGCCGGGCGATGTTCCGCTCGGTCCGTGCCTTGTTCGCATAAACAAAGGTCACGATCAAGAGGATCGTCACCAGTGCGGCGAGCAATATGAATATGAGCTTTGCTTTCTGTGCGTCGTCTTTCTCGTTCCTGTCCGTTCTCTCCATTCTGTCTTCCTGGCCTCCTTCATTTTCCATTATGATTTATTGCTATTGATATCGTTTTACTTCGAATCTGAAGAGGCTTACTGGTGTCCCCGGCGGGATCCCGGCCTTCTGCATGGCAATGCTGATTTGGAAGTCCACGGTGTCCACGCCATCGAGGTCCGGCAGGAGAAGACCCCGTCGCCCTCCGGCCTGGACGATCACGCCGTAGCGCCTCGGATCGAGCTCGCTCCTGTCCTTGACCGGCTCTGGCGGGGTGAGAACATCCACCGTATATTCGATGGCGTCCAGTTCGTCGGTACGCACACAGGTGAATCGAGGATCGCAGGTCGCTGCGCTAATCGCGTTCCGAACGATCTCGTGGGCTATCGTTGGCTCCGCGGGCTGAAATGTACCGATGCACCCCCGGAGAGTGCCGTCAATTTTGAGGCAGATGAACACCCCCGCCTGCCGCTTAAGCTCCGGCGTGAGGTCTTCTTCCCGGACTTCGCCAGTATTTTGCCTTCCCGGATGTAGAGCTCAACGGTGTCCTTTGCCAGCTTGACAAGAGGGTGCATTACATCTCCCGCTGCACCACGTAGTCCGCAAGCGCCATGAGCGCCTGGCGCGGCATTGAATCGGGGAACACGGCCAAGGCCGCCTTCGCTTCGTTCGGAAAGTGACTGTGCAACGTCGAGCGCCTCATCGACGGTTCCGTACTTCTCCATCAACCCCAGCGTATAGGTAAGGTCGTCTTCGGTGACCGCGTCGGCGTGCAGGATGCTCCTCAGATGTGTTCCTTTTCTTCCGGCGTCCGCCTTGCGGATAAGGTAGATGAGGGGAAGGGTGACCTTGCCTTCATCCAGGTCCTTGCCGAGGACCTTGCCGAGCTGTTTCTGGTCAGCGGCATAATCGAGGGTGTCGTCGGTGATCTGGAACGCAAGACCAAGTTTTTTCCCGTAGGCCGTGAGGGCGTCCTCCTGGGAAAGCGGGGCCTTGCTGATGATGGCGCCGAGCCGGCAGGAGGCGGAGATGAGCACGCCGGTCTTGCATTCCACGAGCCGGAAATAGTCGGCCTCGGTGATGTCGGCGTTCTGGATCTGCATGAGCTGGAGGACCTCTCCCTCGGACATGGTCGTGGTGGTTTCGGAGAGGACGTCCATGACGCGCTGGTTCTGGAGACGGACGGCATGGTAGAGCGCTTTGGAGTAGAGGTAGTCGCCGACGAGGATGCTCGCCTGGTTGCCCCAGAGGGAGTTTGCCGATGACCTGCCGCGCCGGATCTTCGCCTCGTCAACCACGTCGTCGTGCAGGAGCGATGCCGTGTGGATGTATTCCACGACGCTGCCGAGGATATATTCGGCAGTTGTGTTCCCGGTATCCGCAGAGCCGCGCCGAAAGCAGGTGCAGCAGGGGACGGAACCGCTTGCCGCCAGCGCCGAGGATATATTTGCTGACCTGCTGGATGAGCGGAACGTCGGTGCCCAGGCTCTCATGGATCCTGTGCTCCATGCGTTCCATGTCGGATTTGTACTCTTTAAGGACGTCCTGAAGGGTTGTTATCATGCGATTATTTTCCGGATTAGCCTTAAAAGAATAATAGGGGAGATGCCCAATATTGTCAAGGTTTTTTCTGTTTCACGGGCGTTCAACGCAGAGTACGCTATGATGGCAGAGCAGGCGTGATCGGAGTTACTGAGAAAGGGTTTTGAATACGATTTCCAGGGTCGAAACCTTAGTATTAGTATGTGCCGGGCTGTGATGAATCTATCCGGAATCTCTGAAAAGGGAGACAGAATTACTTCTGTCTCCAGGATTTGTATTGTAACTGTCCTTCGTATCTCCCGAATCCTGTCTCAAGAAGCTGTTGTCCTTTGCGTCGTGCGTACGCGGTCTCCCGAGAGACAGGGCTACAGTTTCATCGCCTCGTTCACTTCGGCTAGTGTCTGTGCGGCCACGACTCGGGCACGGCGCGAACCTTCCCGGATGATTTCGGTGATCCTCTGCGGTCTTCGGCAAGTGCCAATCTTCGTTCCTGCATGGGCTCAAGGTAGGCGAGGAGGTGTTTCAGGAGCTCTTTTTTGTCGTCAACGCAGCCGATGCCGGCGCGCCGGCATTCCACATTCACATGATTCACACCATTCCTTGGGTGCGAATATCTGGTTGAGTGCGAAGAGGGGACAGACATCGGGGTTGCCGGGGTCCTGCCTCCGCATCCGTGCCGGGTCCGTGACCATCTGCATCACCTTCTTGGTGATCTCTTCGGGTCTGTCCGAAAGGTAGAGACAGTTGTTGTAGCTCTTGCTCATCTTGCGGCCGTCGGTGCCCGGGAGCTTGGGGTACTCGGTCATGAGCGGCTGGGGTTCGGGGAAGACCTCGCCGTAGAACTCGTTGAACCGGCGGCAGATCTCTCGCGTGAGCTCCAGGTGCGGGAGCTGGTCGATGCCCACAGGCACGAAATCGGCCTTGTAGATGAGGATGTCCGCGGCCTGGAGCACGGGGTAGCCGAGAAACCCGTAGGTGTGCAGGTCCTTGTCCTGGATCTGTTCCATCTTTTCCTTGTAGGTCGGCACGCGTTCGAGCCAGGGCAGCGGCGTGGACATGGACAGAAGAACGTGGAGCACGGCGTGCTCGGGCACGAGAGACTGCTGGAAAAGCACGGACTTCTCCGGGTCGAGTCCGGCAGCGAGCCAGTCGATGACCATCTCTTTGATATACGTGCGGATCTTGGAGGTGTCGGCGTAGTTGGTCGTGAGCGCGTGCCAGTCGGCAATGAAGTAGTAACACTCGTACTGGTCCTGCAGCTTTCGCCAGTTGTCGAGTGCTCCCATGAGATTGCCGAGGTGGAGCAGACCGCTCGGCTGCATTCCGCTTAAAACACGTTTTTTTAACATCATACTGGAAAATCCTTCATTAACTGCGAATGAGCACAGCTGATAAACGTGCATCCTACATGCTATTGTCCCTTAAAGAGGTATCCGAAAATAAAAATAAGAATATCATTGCCGAGAAGAAAATAACATAAATAGATTATTATCGGCAAGATAACTGCGCCCAGTATTCGAAAAGCTAAAAGGGCTATAATAATCAATATGCCAAAAGGTTCAAGCCGGTAATAGGCTGCAGCAAGTTTATCTGGTAAGAGCCAATACAGAATTCTGCTACCATCGAGAGGTGGTATCGGGATCATGTTGAGCACGGCAAGGGCAACGTTGATAAATACTCCGGAGCCAAGCATGAGCGCAACGGGAAGTGCCATTGGTTCCCATAGCGCTGTTGGAGTGCTTCTTTGTAAAATGGGCAGGACGACCCTGAGCAGGAAAGCAAAAGAGATAGCCATGAGCAAGTTCACGCCGGGCCCTGCAAGAGAGGAAAGTGCCATGTCCTTTTTTGGATTCTTAAAGTTATACGGGTTGATCGGCACGGGTTTAGCTGAGCCGATAACGAACTGTCCTGCTGTGGCAAAATAGAGCACCAGTGGCATGACAATAGTGCCCATCAAATCAATATGTGGAATAGGGTTCAAAGTGAGTCTGCCAGCATTGCGAGCAGTTGGGTCACCAAGCTTTTCCGCTATCCATCCATGAGAGACTTCGTGGAGTATGACGGCCAATACGAAAGGTGGAGCCATGACTGCGATCTTTTGTATGGTGTTCAGTTCTTCCATTAGTTTACCTATTGAATGATGGTTGACGGCAACGGTTACGAAGTCGTTATCAACAGCGGGCATTAAGCATGGAGCATAGGGCAAAAGGTGGGAAGGCATTTTGCGCTTTGCACCATGCGCCAGACTCTCTGTGCATTGCAATTCCGTTATCTTACCACCAGCGACACGCCGGAAGCGATACTGTCTTTATGTAACCAAGTTCCAAACGCGGCATTTGATACTAAGGGAAAGGAGGGGGTGTGTCAAGAAAAAATGAGGCTTCGGCTCGATTTTAGTTGTTGACGAGCACGAACTTGCCGTCCTCGACCTTGACGAGGTACAGTTGTTTCAGCGCCTCATTGCTGCCCTGGAATGTGGTGGATCCGGAGACTCCCGGGTAGTCCTTGAGCCCCAGGAGGCCTCCCTGGATTGCTGCTGGTGTGTCCTTATGCTCCCGTAAGAGCGAGAAAACCATCATGGCGGCATCATAGGCCTGGGCAGATAGGATGTCCGGCTCTTCCTGGTATGCGGAGCGGTAGCTATCAACGAAGGACCTGATCAATGCTTCGCTGCTTTCCGGGAAGAAGCCATCGACGAAGACCGCCCCTTCGGCATGCCGTCCTGCCCGCTCGATCAGATCAGGAGAGTGCCAGTTGTCCGAACCGATCATGGCTTTTCCGGTTATGTTGTAGAACGCGAGCTGGGGGATAAGCAACCCAACCTTCTCGGCATATCCGGGAAGATAGAGCGCGTCAAAGCTGGGGACATATTCGAGGAACAGCTTTTTCCTCTCTGCATCATCGTCGGGAATGGGTATCCGGCGGGAACGGAGGTCGATCTCGATGATCTTCCGTATGTAAGGACCGAAGTCCTTGGTCTCCGCGGGGTATGCTATGGTTGCGAGGATCTCAGCCTTCCGCTCCAAATCACGCGTAAACAGGTGCGACAGGTCCTTCCCGTAGGGTTCATCGGGATACATGATAATGAACTTCCTGAGCTTCAGGCTGAACGCATACTGAGCGGCCGTCTGTGCCTGACTGTCGATGGTAAGGGCGTTCCTGAATATCCAGGGGCTTTTCTCGGTGAACCCTGCGCGCGAAGCGGCCGGCCTGATGACAGGGATCTGAAGTTTTTTGAGCACCGGTACAAGCGCCTCTTCATCTCTGGTCGTGATGGGGCCGATGGCGGCAACTATGCCCTTGGAGGCGAGCTCATTCATCGCGGTTGCTGCCTTCTCCGGCGAACCTTCGGTGTCCTTCACGAGCAGCTCTACACGGCTGTCGGGATTCTGAAGATTATAGGCATGAACGGCGAGTTGAATGCCTTTGAGTATGCGGTCGCCGAAAAAGGCGAGCTGACCGGACTGAGGCACGAGCGCCCCGACATAGTACCGGGGCGCGGTAAGCCTGGAGGTGGCCTCGTTCAGGAGCATTTCCGCCCGTGTTTTTTCAGGATGGCCGGGGAAGCGCTCGAGAAACGTCTTGCTGATCCTGATCGCATCATTGTAGTTCCTCTGCTCGATCAGGAGGCCGCTGTACCGCAGCATGGCGATGTCCGAAGGATAGGCCGTGCCGCTGGTAAGGGTTTTAAGCTCATCTTCGGAAAGGCTTTTATCGACGATCTCCCGGATGCGGTCACGGTAGCCAGCTCTCTGTTTCTCGTTCTGCGCAGTTTCCGCAAGATAGGTGTACTCCTTCACTGCCGGCAGGTAGTTCTTTTTGACCATGTACGCGGCGGAGAGCATCTCGGCGATTCGCCTGAGGCGGGCCGTGTCAGTTATTTTACTCCGGTCCTCGAGGTTGGAAATGGCCAGGTCATATTCTTTCAGCTCGAAGTAGCACAGGCCGAGCTTATATTTTGATTCGACAATAAACGTGGAGGCCGGAAATCTCTCGATGAGTTCTTTATAGTAGCTGAGCGCTTGCCGGTAATCGCGCCCCGTCAAGCGGATTTCGCCCATGAGAAAGAGCGCCCGGTCCGCATGCCGGCTCTTCGGGTATCGGGTGAAGAAGGCCTCCAGTGTTTTTGAGGCCTGGTCATACTGTCTCCTGGCAAAAAGGCCGTCTGCCTGGTCCAGGATCACACTAGCGTCTTTTTCCCACTCAGGCTCGGGAGGGAGCGTGGGCGCGCAGCCTGCCGGCAGGAGCACGGCGAGACATGCAAGCACGACCAGGATGACGGTTGCTGAGGAGAGTATACGCCGGATCGGCATCCGTTATTTACCTTTCTTGGCGGCAGCTTCAGCCTTTGCCGCTTTGCGTTTTGTCTTCAGGGTCTCTTCTTTCCGTTTGCGCCTGCGGCGCAGTTCACGCTGTCTTTCACGCACGGGATGGTTTCTCCTTTCAAAAGTGGTTCGAATGATGTTTCAGACTGAATACTATAGCGAAGATGAACTTATTTGTCAATAACTACAAAATGAAATGAAGATGTGGCAACAAGTATCCAGCGGTCAATCGTCATCATCAATGTATCTTAGAAAAGTTATTCTGACTCCTGCATTCTTGCTTCTGTTCCCTGCTGCATCTGATTTTTTTCTTGATTTATTCCGCCCGATAGATTAGATTATAGCCGCGTTTACGGCAGGGGGCGAGTAGCTCAGCTGGGAGAGCACCGCGTTCGCAATGCGGGGGTCGAGGGTTCGAATCCCTTCTCGTCCACCAAGTTATTCAATAGCTTGCAAGATGTCATCCACCTTCATTCTGCTGGACTCCGCTAAAATTGTGCTAATCTTGTCCAGTGTCTCAACCCCATCCCTCAAACTTTCCGAATAATAATGCGCATATCATTGCGTCATGATAGGGTATTTGTGTCCTAACAGCTTGTGCACTTTGTAATGATCAAACACTTGCCTGAATAAGCCTGGTCACAAAGTATGGCTCAGATCATGGAACCTGCAACGTGCAATCTTTGCCCTTCAACAGCTGTTATGGAAATCCCCCAGAACATTTCTGCCGTCCAGTTCGCCGTCCTCTTCACGTAAATGACATGATCAGACTTGATTGAGCTAAACTTGTAGCTTGCGTTTCGTACCCCAAGACCTGTTCATTGAAGGGCCGGATGTATTTACCTGAGTAACGTAATTATGCACCTTTTCCCCCACGCTGAAGGCGAAGAATCTCCTTTGAAAAGAAATGCTCCCTTAGCTTGACAGTTCAATTTTTGGATATTGACAGTATTTGGCATCCACGTTACAATAACTGTACAATTCTGGCGCCCTACATGAGGAATATCCCAGCCGGCATCCATCAGCTGTGCGAAAAGATCTCGACGATTCAGGCAAAGTGAAACTCGAAGCAATGCTTCTGACCATGCAGAAAGACACGGAGGGGACAGGACATTGAAAGAACTTGGCGCGCGTCAGTTTATTAAAACAAGCGGCAACGATTTCCGAACTGTCAATGAGTGTGCGGAGTATGCGCGAGCTATCGGCCTGAACTTTCGTATCCAGGAAGATGCCCATTTAAGATGAAGAAGAAGATCATCATAGTCCTGAGTGTCGTGTCACTGCTCTTGCTTCTAGGCGGTGTTTACCTCATCAAAGCGATTGATACCAACGCATCAAGGTTCAATGAAATAATCATGTTCCATCAAGTTGAGATACTGAGAGAGAACCTCCTGCTCAATATCCGTGGGGTAGAAGCAGATATGTACTCGCAAAGCACGGACCGGCCGGAGAGCGGCGATGCGGTCGAAAGCCATGTAATTGATCTAGGGGAAACGATCAATACCTGTTTTAACTGTCATCATGAGGAGAGCGTGCTGGAGCGGCTCCATGATTTGCGTCATCAGATCGATCAATATGGGTATGCGGTAAACAGCGTATTGAGCGTGAAGGCGGATGCTGGCCGGTTTCGGGCTGAACAGGAAAAGGCCCACCTCATCGGCGATTCTCTTATCAACAAAGTCAATACCATGATCGTCTTGACCAGCAAGAGACTCATCGATCGGACTGAAACGTCGAAACGGCAATTGCATCAGACGAGAATCTTTCTGATCATGCTTGTTGCCACAGGTCCCATGCTGGTCGCAGTATTGGCCTTCACGGTGATCAGGGGCGTCACGGGACCGATCCAGGCTCTCCTCGATGCAACGAGGAAATTGAAGGCGGGTAATCTGGAGCACAGGGTCGAAGGGCTGCGGGATGAGTTCGGCGAGCTGGCCGTAGGATTTAATGCGATGGCGAGTTCGCTGAAAGAGCAGGTAAAAAAAATAGAGGAGAGCGAGAAGCGCTACCGTCTACTGTTCGAAAGCGCCGCAGATGCCATCTTTATCCTGGAGGGTGAGGGAGAGCAATTGGGTAAAATCGTAACTGCTAATAAGGCGGCTGTAGCGATGCACGGCTATTCGCTTGATGAACTGCTGACATTAAACATAAAAGACATTGATACCCCTGATGAAGCGGCCAAAGTATCGGGCCGAATCCGGCGCATATTCAGCGGAGAGTGGCTCAAGATGGAGGTCAATCATAGAAGGAAAGACGGAACGGTTTTCCCCGTTGAGGTAAACGCCGGCCTGCTCGAATTTGGTAACCACAGATATATCCTGGCGATTGATCGCGACGTCAGTGAGCGGAAACAGGCGGAGGAAACACTGCGACGAACTGAACAGCTCAAGGTTGCGGGAGAGCTGGCGACGGGACTCGCGCACGAAATCAAGAATCCCCTTGCCGGCATCAAGGCGTCGATCGAGATCCTCTCCACGGCACGGTACCTGCCGGCGGAGGATAAAGGCATTCTCGTGCAAGTGATCGGGGAGATCAAACGAATAGAAATGTTAATTAAGGGCCTGCTCAATTTTGCCAGACCCTCCCGGCCCCAATTCGACGATATCGACATGAACGTAGTCCTTGACTCCGTTGCAAACCTGGTGCTGCAAAACCCGTCCCATACCCCAGGGGCCTCGCGCGGAATTGCGATTGTGAGGGATTTCGACCACCATCTTCCGGCAATCACGGCTGATCCAATGAAACTGAAGCAGGTATTCATGAACCTGCTCTTGAATGCCGTTGACGCCATGCAGGACGTCGGCACCTTGGTCATGAAAACCCGGTTCGACGCAGCGGCTCATGCTGTACAGATTGAGATATCCAATACCGGCAGGGAAATAGACGCTGTGGTGATGGCTAAGATCTTCCAGCCTTTTTTCACGACTAAGCCGAAGGGAACGGGATTGGGGCTGGCGATTTCGAAACGGCTGATCGAGGATCATGGGGGAAGGATCGGTATTGCACCGAACCCCGGCGGAGGGGCCGTTTTTAAAATAATCCTCCCCGTTAGCCAGTCAGAAAGGGTGCACTCGTTCTGAAAGGCAAGGAGAGCATTCTTCCTCGTCCGCCAATTTTATCTATTTGCGCCGTAAAACTCTGTCTCTGCAGGGCGCGGAGGATGTCAAATGTAGCCTTCACTGCGGATTCATCAGGAAGGCATCTCCCGCATTTCTTGCGTTGGATACGAGGACCCTTCTGCCCTCGATCTTCAATCTTCCTTCGGCAAAAAGCTGGATCGCGCGTGAGTATATCTTGTGCTCCTGTTTGAGGATGCGTTCAGACAGGCTGTCTTCGGTATCGCTGTCCAAAATCGGCACCACGGCCTGGATGATGATCGGACCCGTATCCATGCCTTCATCCACGAAATGTACGGTGCAACCCGAGAATTTCACCCCATGATTCAACGCCTTCTTCTGCACGTGGAGACCGGGGAAGGCCGGCAGGAGAGAGGGATGAATGTTCAGGATACGATTGGGGAAGGCCCTTATCAAAACCGGTGTGATAATGCGCATGAATCCTGCCAGGCAGACGAGGTCCACATTTCGTTCCCGCAGTTCCTTTATCAGCAGAGCGTCATATTCCTCCCGCTTGTCTTTATAACCCTTCGCGATCACCGGCACGGCCGGGATGTTATGCTTGCGCGCGCGCTCCAGGGCATAAGCGTCTGCCTGGTCGCTAATGACGACAGCGAGCTCAGAAGAGAGCAAACCTTTTTCTATGTTGTCAATGATCGCCTGGAGGTTCGACCCCCGGCCGGAGACAAGAACGGCGATACGCACTTTTTCCATGTCGGAATCCTTTTTAAAACAGAGACGCAGAGGGTAAAGAGATCATCAGATTTAAGATTCTAAGAAAAGATCCAGCCGTTGTTTTCCCTGCGCACTTTGTGAGAAAACCGTTTCATAAATATTTCACAATCTGTTTCCCTTTGCCGATCTCGCCGATAAGAAATGCCTTCTCACCCAGCTTCTTTGCGCGCTTCATCACTGCTTCTGTTTGCTTTGCAGGCACGGCGAGGATCATGCCGATACCCATGTTGAAGTCGCGGTACATTTCATTATCGTCCACTGCGGCCTTCTTCTTGATCAGGTTGAAGATGGGATGAGCTTCCCAGGCCCCCTTGTGGATCAATGCCTGTGCTCCTTTCGGGAGCATGCGCGGCGTGTTCTCGGTGATTCCACCGCCGGTGATGTGCGCCATGCCACGGATATCGAACTCCTTCAGGAGTACTATTATCGTTTTCGCGTAGATCCGTGTGGGAGCGAGCAGCACGTCGCCGAGCGGTCTCCCGAGTTCCGGCAGGATGTCGTTTACCGTATACCCCGAAGCCTCGAGCAGGACTTTGCGTACAAGGGAGTAGCCGTTACTGTGCAGGCCTGACGAGGCAAGGCCGATGAGCCTGTCGCCGGGCCTGATCTTCGAACCATCGATGATCTTTCTTCTCTCCACCACGCCGACGGCAAAGCCTGCCAGGTCGTATTCATCCTCGCCGTAGAACGACGGCATCTCGGCCGTCTCACCACCGATGAGTGCGCATCCCGATTGCCTGCAGCCCACTGCGATGCCCTTGACGATATCAGCATGCTCCAGCGGTTTGAGCCTGCCTGTGGCGAAATAGTCGAGAAAGAAGAGCGGTTCTGCCCCCTGAACGATGATGTCGTTCACGCACATTGCAACAAGGTCGATGCCGACGGTGTCATGCCGCTTTGTGAGGAAGGCGATCTTGAGCTTCGTACCAACGCCGTCGGTGCCGGAGACGAGGACCGGTTCTTTGTATTTCTTAAGCGCGAAGAGCCCGCCGAATCCGCCGATGTGCGTCATGACCTCGGGCCTGAACGTGGATTTTACGTACGGTTTTATTTTCTGCACGAAGAGGTCTCCAGCGTCGATGTCAACGCCCGCGTCTTTGTAGGTGATGGTCATACCGTATCCCCTCTGAAATTTTTTACGATAGTACCTGTAACTCCGGTTGATGTCAATATGTTTTAAGGCATGGGAATGCCGGATTGGTTGTGCTGGAAGCGTAAGAGGGACTGTTCAGCTATTTGACTTTGCTCTGTATTTCCCGCTTTTGTCACTCCATGAGTTTTACGGTCTTCTTCGGGATATTATGGTCAGACTGGATAATAACGTGAATGCTGAATTCTTTTTTTAGCATTCTTATATTGGAACGTTGCTGACCGATAGAAGCAGATATATCACTGGGATTGACCAGGATCACTGCTCTATGCTCAAGGAATACCTTGCCCGTTAAGACGGCACGCATCTTATCCAAGAATAGCGAAGATTCCACGTGCTGCCTGAACGAAGGGTGGTATGGTCCGGCAACGATAGTGCCTGGTTTTAGCAATTCCTCCGTAGGCTGGAGCCCGATCCTGATTACCTCAATTCCTTTCTGTTCAAATCTGGTTAGCGCGTCCCGGCAGAGAGAAACCGCTTCATCAAACGAAAGCGGTGCGTACCGGCCTGCATGGTAGAGCTCTTCTAGGGGGGTATCTTTGATCACGAGCGTGGGATAGAGGCGCACAAAGTCAGGTTTGAGCGCGATTGCCTTATTGACCGTATTCAAAAAGCCGTGCGCTGAATCGCCCGGCAGACCGGGCATCAACTGCAGGCAGACCGTGAAGCTGTATTCCTTGAGCAATGTTACTGCATTCACCGTATCGGCTTCGGTATGACCCCGACCGGAGAGCGTGAGCACGCGGTCGTCCATGGACTGAGCGCCGAGTTCTATGGTTTCGACATGATATTCATTGAGGAGATCGAGGACTTCTCTGCTGATGCAGTCCGGTCTCGTGGAAAGTCGAATGCTTTTTATCTGGCCTGATCGAATGAAAGGGCTAACTGCTCCCAGATAAGACTTTTGTGTATCCTGCAGTAAGGCTGTAAAGCTCCCACCGTAAAAGGCTATTTGCGCAGGGTAATCGGACCTGTCGTTCTTGAGATATTCATTTATCTTCTGCGGAAGCCGGGTTGCGTCCAGGGGCTTATGCTGTCCCGTGATTTTCTTTTGATCGCAGAATACGCATTGGTGAGGACAGCCTGCGTGGGGGATAAAGAAAGGGATGATCATGCTCACGGTGCTCGCATAGTAAATTGGAAATTGAAAATTAGTGGACAGAATGATCAAACTTCTTCTACATAATGTACTCGGCGCAACTTATGATGAGGGCACGTCCTCTGTCAGTCGCGCTATCGCTTCCTTTGCAGCACGCTGTTCTGCTTCCTTCTTGTTCTTGCCGATACCGCGGCCGCATACTTGGCCCTTGATCCACACTTCCACTTCGAACTGTTTCTGGTGGTCGGGGCCGGACTCGGACACGACCCGGTATTCCGGGAGCTGTTTGAGACGCTCCTGGCAGAGTTCCTGGAGTTCTGTTTTGTAGTCGAGGGTGCCGCGCGAGGTGCAGGTCTTCTTGATTATGTCTTCGAAGAACCGGATGACGAACGCATCGGCCGATTCCTTGCCCTGTGTCGAGGTAAATGGATGCAATGAGCGCTTCGAGGCAGTTTGCGAGCAGAGAGTCCTTGTCTCTGCCGCCGGTCTGTTCTTCTCCCCTGCCGAGCAGAGATATATCTGCCGAGTCCGATCTCGCGGGCGATCGCGGCGAGGGCAGGTTCGCTCACGACGGCTGCCCTGAGCCTCGAGAGATCTCCTTCGGTCGAGTCAGGGCAGGTTTTCATGAGATATTCGCTCACGACGAGATTAAGGACGGCGTCCCCGAGGAACTCCATCCGTTCGTTGTGATAGGGGACCCTGTTTTCGTTCGCGTAGGACTTGTGCGTCAGGGCTCGCTCAAGGAGTTCGATGTTGCTGAACGGTAAGCGATTCGTTGCTGGATGTCCGCGAGGGGAGGCATATTACTTCCGGAATCGTCTGAAGACCAGACAGGCGTTCGTGCCGCCGAAGCCGAAGGAGTTGGACATGACCACGTCCACCTGTACTTTTCTCGCCGTGTTCGGGATGTAGTCCAGATCGCACTCCGGATCGGGATTCTCGAGGTTGATCGTCGGCGGAAGAATCCCGCGGTCCAGGGCAAGAATGGAGATGACAGCCTCTACGCCGCCGGCTGCGCCGAGCAGATGACCGGTCATGGATTTTGTGGAGCTGACCGGTATCTTATAGGCATGGTCGCCGAACACGGTCTTGATGGCAATGCTTTCGAGCTCGTCGCCGTACTTGGTGGAGGTGCCGTGGGCATTGATGTAGCCCATTTCCGTTGGAGCGATGCCTGCGTCCTTGATCGCCATCTTCATGCACCGCGCAGCTCCCTCACCGTTCGGCGCTGGTGATGTTATATGGTAGGCGTCACCCGAGGCACCGTAGCCGAGCACCTCTGCGTAGATGCGGGCGCCTCGCTTCAGCGCGGATTCCATTTCCTCGAGGATGACGACACCGGAGCCCTCGCCCATGATGAACCCGTCTCGTTCCGCATCGAAGGGACGGCTTGCGCGCTGTGGTTCATCGTTCCGGGTCGAGAGCGCCTTCATGGCGTTGAATCCGCCGACGCCGAGCGGGCAGATGCATGATTCCGTGCCGCCGGCGATCATGGCATCGGCATCGCCGCGCTGGATCCATCTTGAAGGCATCGCCGATGGAATGGGTGCCCGTGGCGCAGGCCGTGACCACGCAGATGTTGGGACCCTTGGCGCCGAAGCGCATGGAGATATGTCCCGCTGCCTCGTTGATGATGAGCATGGGGATGAAGAAGGGCGTGATCTTGCGGATACCGCGCTCGAGATAGACCTTGTGGTATTTCTCGATGGCCGGAAGCCCGCCCATGCCGGCGCTTACGATGACACCGACGCGCTCGGCGTTCTCCGGCGTGATCTTGAGCCCAGACATGTCCATGGCCATCTGGCTTGCTGCGATCGCCAGATGGATGAAACGGTCCATTTTCTTGATCTCTTTCGGCTCGATGTACTTCTCCGGCTCGAAGCCGTGGATCTCGCCCGCGATCTGCGTCGGAATGGTCTTGTCATCGAACTGCGTGATGGGGCCGATGCCGGACTTGCCGTTGATCAGGCCTTCCCAGCTTGCTTCCGTATCGAGGCCGACCGGGGTGATCATCCCGACACCGGTGACAACAACTCTTCTTTTCAAAAGAGGGTACCTCCTGCTTAAAAAATCCGAAAAGCCAAAAAACCCGTTCCCGCACCTGCGGGAGAGGTCTTCTGGCTTTCGGAAATTCCTGTGTGGATGCAACTGTTGACTGCGCGTCATGAACGCCGTTACTTCGCCTTTGCCTTGATATAGTCGATCGCGTTCTGAACGGTCGCTATCTTTTCGGCATCTTCATCGGGGATCTCCACGCCGAATTCCTCTTCGAGCGCCATCACGAGCTCCACGGTGTCGAGTGAATCAGCGCCGAGGTCGTTCACGAACGATGCCTCGGGTTTCACATCCGCTTCCGGTACGCCGAGCTGCTCGGAAATGATCTTTTTTACTTTTGCCTCTACATCTGCCATTGTCATCCTCCTCTGATTATGTTCTCTGCGCAAAATCGTGGTTTTCTTGAACGTTGAATGCGTGAATCATTTGATTCTACATGTACATGCCGCCGTTCACATGGATCACCTGGCCGGTGATGTACGACGCCCACGGTGAAGCGAGGAATCGGACCGCGTTTGCCACATCCTCGGGCGTGCCGAGCTTGCCCAGGGGGATCTGCTTTGCGAGTTCGGCCCTGACGTTCTCGGAAAGGGCCTGTGTCATGGCGGTGTCGATGAATCCCGGCGCCACGGCGTTCGCCGTGATGCCGCGGTTCGCGTATTCCCGGGCGATGGTCTTGGTAAGGCCGATGAGGCCGGCCTTGGATGCCACGTAGTTCGCCTGCCCTGCATTGCCCATGGCGCCGACGATCGAGGCGATGTTGATGATGGTGCCGCCGCGCTGCTTGGTCATGTACTTGAGCGCCGCCTTCGTGCAGAGGAACGCGCCCTTCAGGTTGATGCTGAGCACCAGGTCCCAGTCCTCGTCCTTCATCCGGAGGATGAGCCCGTCCCGGGTGATGCCGGCGTTGTTCACGAGGATGTCGATCCTGCCGAACTTCTCGACGACCTGGTCGATCATGGCCGTCACTTCGGCGGACGCCGCAACGTTGGCCTTGAGGGCCAGGGATTTTCTGCCCTTTGCTTCGATGTCCGCCGCCGTCTTCTGCGCGGCATCGAGGTTCACGTCGCAGATGGCGACATCGGCACCGTCGGTCGCGAGCGCGAGCGCGATTTCCCTGCCGATGCCCTGTGCTGCGCCGGTGACGAGTGCTATCTTCCCCGATAAGGTCATTAATCTCTCCACAATAAATTCAAACAGATTCTATGTCTCGCAGAGGCGTAAAACTTGTAAAAAACCTAAATTCTTGAATCCTTAACTTTGCATCCTTTGCGTCTTTGCGAGAGACTGTGTTTTTACATTCCCAGCGCGCTCGAGCGTTGTCGCTCATGCTCTTCTGATCTTCGACGTTCAGGACCTTTGCGTCCTTGGCGATCCGCTTCACGAGGCCGGAGAGCACCTTGCCGGGGCCGATCTCGATAAAGGTATCGAAGCCGTCGCTGCCATGTTCTTGATCGAGTCTTCCCAGTAGAGCGGGGAGCTGATCTGTCTGACGAGCGACGGCCTGAGCTCCGCTGCCGTCCGCAGGAACTTCGCGTCTGCGTTGTTCACGATCGGGATGCGAAGATCGCTGATCGTTCACTTTTTCCAGTTCCCGTGCCAGCCGCTCGACCGGCCTGCTTCATCATAGCTGCAGTGTGACGGAACGCTCACCGACGAGGGGGATCACTTTTTTCGCGCCAGCGCCCTTTGCCAGTTCCATGGCCTTTTCCACGGCTTTTTTCTCACCGGCGATCACGATCTGGCCCGGGGAGTTGTAATTTGCAGGGGCAACTATACCATTTTTGGCTGCTTCATGGCAAGTTTTTTCTACGTCCTGCCGTTCCATGCCGAGGATGGCCGCCATGAGCCCTGTTCCCTCAGGAACGGCCTCCTGCATGTACCTGCCGCGCTTCTGGACGAGCGCGACGGCGTCCTTGAGCTCGAAGCCGCCGGCCGCGGTTATCGCCGTATACTCGCCGAGGCTGTGGCCAGCTGCAGCGCTTGCGGTGAGGCCGCGTCGTTCAAGAGGACGAAGGATCGCGATGCTCGCAGCGAGAATGGCCGGCTGCGTGTTCTCCGTGAGGTTCAGCTTCTCCACAGGGCCGTGCAGGCAGAGGTGCACAAGATCGTATCCGAGCACCGAGCTCGCTGTGTCGAAGACTTCTTTGGATTCTGCAAAATTTTCTATGAACTCCTTGGCCATGCCCGCGTACTGCGAACCCTGACCGGGAAAGATGAAGGCGATTTTCATATGTCCTCAATACGTCGTCAGTCGTCCCTGATCCTGTCTCTTGCATCTATCCCCGCATTCGACTTCTTGATCATGCCGAACTTCATGGACATCGCCAACGATGCCATAGGTCGCGACGTTGAAGATGGGCGCGTCGGGATCCTTGTTGATGGCAACGATGACGTCCGATGACTGCATGCCGGCGACATGCTGGATCGCGCCGGAGATGCCGCAGGCAATGTAGAGCTTGGGGCAGACAGTCTTTCCGGTCTGACCAACCTGGTGAGAGTAGGGGATCCATCCCTCATCAACTGCACCCCTCGTTGCTGCAACAGCGCCACCGAGCGCTTTTGCCAGCTCCTCAATCAGCTGGAAGTTCTTAGCACTGCCGAGTCCGCGGCCGCCGGCCACGATGATGTCTGCCTCGCAGATGTTCACGGTCTCGCTCAGTTCTTCAATGGTCTTGATGACCCTCGTGCGAAGGTTGCCGGAATGCGTGTACCTCACCTCGACGATGTCTCCGGTCCGGGAGTCATCGCGGGGTGCAGGTTTCATGACCTTGTGCCTGACCGTGGCCATTTGGGGGCGGTGATTCGGTGATGACGATCGTGGCCATGATATTTCCGCCGAACGCCGGACGGGTCTGGTGCAGGTGCCCGCTTTCAGTGTCGATATCGAGCACCGTACAGTCGGCGGTCAGGCCGGTGTGAAGCGCAGACGCGACTTTGGGAAAGAATGACCGGCCGATGGCCGTTGCGCCTGCAAGAATGATCTCGGGTTTGTGCTGCGTTGCGAGCGTCGTCAGAATCGCGGCGTAGGAATCATCGTTGAAGTCCTTGAGCGCCGGGTCGTCGGCAACGTATACGATGTCCGCCCCGTAGGCGATGAGCTCTTTTGCCTTATCCTTGATGCCATGGCCGATGAAAACGGCTGAGAGCTTGGTCTTCTTTTTATCAGCTAGCTTTCTGCCTTCTCCGAGAAGTTCAAGCGCAACAGCTGGCAACGCCGCCCTTGTGCTGTTCGGCAAAGACCCACACACCCTTGTATGCCGAGAGGTCGGAGGCAGGCGCAGCGGCCTCTTCCGTTCTTTCGATGGCCTTGAACTCGCAGACCTCGACGCATGCGCCGCACATGGTGCAGGCCTCGGTGATGAAGGCCTTGCCGTCGCGCATCTCGATGGCGCCGAAGGGGCACGCAGTGACGCATGTCTCGCAGCCGGTGCATTTATCGGGTATGACTTTTACGCTCACAGGGAACTCCTTAAAATCAATTCAGATTGGAAACTGTAAAGTGGAAAATGAAGGTGATCGCATTTATAATTTTCAGTCTTCAATTTTCATTTCGGCATTCACAAAGTGTCGGGGTTATATTAACGATTGCTCCTTCAGTTTCTTGACGACGGTTGCAACCTGATCTTCAATGCTACCGGTTAGGATCTCACGCTGGCCGCGAGGGGCAGGCGGAAAGATCTTTACGACCTTCGTGGGGGAACCCTTGAGACCGATCATGTTCTCGTCCGCATCGATGTCTTTTGCCGTCAAGGTCGTGACCTTGAGGCTCTTGGCCTTCATCTTTCCTCTTGAGCGACGGCAACCGGGGCTGGTTGATCTCTTTCACTACGGTGATGAGTGCGGGAAGAGATGTCTCGACGACGTCATAGCCCTCGTCCATCATGCGCTCTGCCGTCATTTTTCCGTTTTCAACCTTCTCGATCTTCCTTATGTAGGCGACGAAGGGGATGCCGAGCATGTCCGCGGTTTCCGGCCCTACCTGTGCCGTGTCTCCGTCGATGGCCTGCTTGCCTGCGATCACGAGGTCGAAATTCCCGATCTTCTTGATGCCCTTCGCGAGGGTATACGACGTAGCCCAGGTATCGGCTCCGGCAAAGGCACGGTCAGACAGGAGCACAACGTCGTCTACACCCATGGATACGGCTTCTTTGAGCGCCTCGGCGGCCTGCGGCGGCCCCATGGTCACGGCGGTCACCTTGCCGCCGTGCTGTTCGCGCAGGCGGAGCGCCTCTTCGATTGCGTACATATCATAAGGGTTGATGATGCTCGGGACGCCGTCGCGGATCAGGGTGTTCGTCTCTCGGTTGATCTTCACTTCCGATGTGTCCGGGACCTGTTTGACCAAAACGATGATGTTCATCTTCTATAGTTCCTCCCAACGTGGAGCAAGCCACACAGGTGTCTCGTGCTCTCCATGCCGTGACCTCTGTTTCCTGCATCTTCATTACTTCTGTCTCGTCGCTTCCTTGATCATGTCGAGGGCGATGACGTTCCGCTGGATCTGGTTCGTGCCCTCGTAGATCTGGAGGATCTTGGCGTCGCGCATCATCTTCTCGACGGGGTATTCCTTCATGTAGCCCGAACCGCCCATGACCTGTACCGCGTCGGTGGTCACCTTCATGGCGATGTCGGTGGCGAAGAGCTTGGCCATGGCCGAGGCCCGGGAGAAGTCCTTCGCACCGCTGTCGATCAAGCGCGCGACGGAGTAGACGAGCGACGCGGGCCGCTTCGGTCTGGGTCTGCATGTCGGCGAGCATGTGCTGGACGGCCTGGAAGGAGGTGATGGGCTGGCCGAACTGGACCCGGTGCCTTGGCGAACCGGATCGCCTCGTCGATGGCACCCTGCGCCACGCCGACGCCCTGGGCTCCCACACCGGTCCGGGAACTAGTCGAGGGTCTTCATGGCCACGATGAACCCCATGCCTTCTTTGGCGATAAGGTTTTCCTTGGGGATGCGGCAGTTGTTGAAGATGAGCTCGGTGGTGGATGAGGCGCGGATGCCCATCTTGTTCTCTTTCTTGCCGAAGGTGAAACCGGGCGTGCCTTTTTCCACGATGAAGGCTGATGCACCGCGGGCGCCCTTGGACTTGTCCGTGATGGCGATGATGGTGTAGACATCTGCTTCGCCGCCGTTCGTGATCCACTGCTTGGTGCCGTTGAGCACGTATTCATTGCCGTCGAGCTTGGCCGTGGTCTGAATGCCGCTGGCGTCGCTGCCCGCGTTCGCTTCGGTAAGGCCGAAAGCCACGAGCCTCTTGCCGATGGCGATATCCGGGAGGTATTTTTTCTTCTGCGCATCAGATCCGTAGAGAAGGATGGGATAGGTGCCGAGGGCATTGGCAGCGTAACTCGTCGAAACGCCAAGACAGGCCTTGGACAGCTCTTCGACGGCGATGCAGAGTTCGAGGCTCTTTTTCCCGAGGCCGCCGTACTCTTCGGGAATGTAGATGCCGAAGAGGTCTGCCTGGGCCATGGCCTTCATGATGTCTGTGGGAAACTTGTTCTGCTCATCCAGTTCGGCACGCACCGGCACGATCTTTTCAACGGCGATCTGTCGGGCGAGATCCCGGATCATTATCTGTTCTTCTGTCAGCAGGTAGTCCATTAGTCCTCCAAGTTCCATTTGTGAAAAGAAATCTGAATGCAATCAGAGATGCGCTTTGTTCATTACCACCGCACCAGGGCCGATGCCCAGGTAAGACCGCCTCCAAAAGCTTCGAACAGGAGGAGGTGGTTTTCTTTTATTTTGCCGTCGCGGACTGCTTCGTCAAGGGCCATGGGGATGGAGGCCGCCGATGTGTTGCCATATTTAGGAAGAGTGAGAACGACCTTTTCCATGGGCATGTTCAGGCGTTGTGCCATGGCCTGGATGATCCTGAGGTTCGCCTGGTGCGGAACGAGGAAGTCGATCTCTTCCGGCTTCACCTTGTTGTGCTCGAGAGCTTCCTGCACCACTCCCTCGAGCGCCCGCACCGCAGCCTTGAAGGTCTCGTTGCCCTTCATTTTGACAAAGTGCATGCGTTTGCGGATCGTATCGTGCGACGCAGGGTGCAGGGCACCGCCGGCAGGAACTTGGATTAAATCTCCAAGTGAACCGTCAGAATGAAGATGGGTCGAGAGAATCCCACGCTTGCCCGCATGTCGCTGGATCACGACCGCGCCCGGCGCCGTCTCCAAAGAGGATGCAGGTCGTGCGATCCTCCCAGTCCGTGAACCGCGACAGGACTTCGGCCCCCACGAGGAGAATGTTCTTGTAAACATCCGGCCTTGATGAAGGCGTCTGGCGATGGACATCCCGTAGATGAATCCGGAACAGGCTGCGTAGATGTCGAAGGCGGCCGCTTTTTTGGCGCCGAGCTTTTCCTGGAGCACGCAGCCCATGCTCGGCAGGATCATGTCCGGCGTCATGGTCGCTACCAGGATCAGGTCCAGCTCGTCCGCTCCGAGCCCGGCGGCTTTGAGCGCTTTCCGGCTCGCCTCATAGGCGAGGTCGGAGGTGGTCTGGCCTTTTTCCGCTATTCTGCGCTCCTTGATGCCGGTACGTTCGATGATCCATTCGTCGCTGGTGTCAACGAGCTTTTCCAGATCATGGTTGGTGATGATCTTTTTGGGCGCATACGATCCGGTCCCTGTTATGCGTGCATGGATCATTTGGTTTTAGTCCAGCTCCATATTCTTTTCGATGTCCTCGTGTATGTGCTTGTTGACTTCGCTCTTCGCGAGTTCCGCGGCTACGCGGATGGCATTCTTGATGGCCCGGTCCGACGACCGGCCGTGGCTGATGATGCTGATGCCGTTGATGCCGACGAGCGGGGCGCCGCCGTACTCGGCGTAGTCGATGCGGCGCTTGAGCGCTCGGAAGGCCGGCCGCATCATGAAATATCCGAGCTTCCGGATCAGGTTGTCGCCGATGTTCTCCCGGATCATGAGCCCGATGGTCTCCGCCACGGCTTCGGAGAGCTTGAGCACGACGTTGCCGATGAAACCGTCGCAGACGACGACATCTGCCTTGCCGCTCATCACGTCGCGACCTTCGACATTGCCGATGAAGTTGAGCGAGGTCTCGGTCAGGAGCTTGAAGGCCTCCTTGGTGAGTTCGTTCCCCTTGGTCTCTTCTTCGCCGATGGAGAGCAGGCCCACCCTGGGGTTGGGGTTCTTGAGGAGATACTTTGCGTACACCTCACCCATGATGGCGAACTGCAGGAGATGGTTCGGCTTGCAGTCTACGTTCGCGCCCACATCGAGCACGATGCAGGTCCCTTTGATGGTCGGCATGAAGGTCGCGATGGCCGGACGTTCGACCCCTTCAAGCGGTCCCAGGACGAAGAGCGACGTGGCCATGGCTGCACCGGTATGTCCCGCGCTGATCACGGCGACTGCTTCGCCGCTCTTGACGAGTTCATTGGCCACGCGGATGGATGAGTCTTTCTTTCTGCGGAAGACCGTGGCCGGAGAATCGAGCATGTCCACCACTTCGGTGGCGTTCCGTACTTCTATCGGGAGTGTTTTTGCTTGGGGGTGCTTGTTGAGCTCTGCCTGAACCAGTTGCTTCGATCCCGACGAGGATGATGCCAGTCCCGAACTCCTTCGCCGCCTGCAACAGCCCCGGCAACGACGGCATGAGGCGCGTTGTCTCCCCCCATGGCATCAACAGCTATCTTCATAACCTGCTCCCTGCAATATAAAAGGCAAAGGGGCATACCGAAAAAGACAGTATCATCCCTTTGCCTTTGAGCATCGCGGACATTATATCTGCTGAACAGTTACAATTTCACGGCCGTTGTAGGTGCCGCAGGACAGGCAGGCATGGTGAGGCTTCTTGACCTCCTGGCACTGCGGACAGACCGATGAGGTTTGGGGCTTTGAGGTGCTTGTGGGTACGACTCTTGTCCCTGCGGGATTTGGATGTTTTGTGTTTTGGATTCGCCATGTTCGTGTATTACTCCTTTTATTTTTTTAATAAGTCCTTCAGAACGGAAAACGCTCCGAACTCTCCCGGCCGTCTTTCTGACAACCGCAGTCCGCTTCATTCAGGTCTGTTCCGCAGACCGGGCAGAGGCCTTTGCAGTCAGGACCGTGGAGCGGAACCATGGGAATGGAGATAAGCAACTGCTCCTTTATAAGTTCTACAGGGTCGATCTCGTCTCCTTGGTAGAACTCCGTATCAAGCTCGGACCTCTCGAGCTCATGTTCCGGAGACGTTCCCAGGGAGCTCATCGGCGCGAGATCGATGTTCAGTTCCGTGTCAATTTTGTACGGAAAGTTCTTTCAGACAACGGCTGCACTCAAGCACGAGCTCGGCCTGTACCCGACCCGTTATAGTGAAGAATTCCCGCTCCTGTCGGCTTGATGCTGAGAGCTGCTGTGAACGCTGTGGACGCCGTTCCTTTGTCGAACAGATCAAGCTTTTGCTCAAGCTCTAGTGTCAGCCCCTCTGGCGGTATGTCATTGATCTTGATAGCCATTTTATTTGATTCCGGGGCTGTAAGCTTCGAATTATATAGAGGAGCTCTCATTTTGTCAAGAGAAAAGACCGTGTATCCGTGTACATGCTATGCGCGGTTAGGACTAAGGGTTCAGGTCCGGAAGCATGCAACGTGCCCTTTTCACGTCCCCGTCTGATGACGCCTTACTACCTCCGGATATTTGGACCTCCTCCTTGTACCCGGCTAAGCAGCACAAGCCCGGAAATAAAGAACACCGCGATGGAGAGGATTGCCGGACGCTGGCTGCCGAACGCGGCTGACACTTGGCCGAAAACGAGTGGGCCGAGGATAGCGGAAGATTTCCCCACCAGTGAATAAACGCCAAAGTATTCGGCCTCTTTTCCTGTCGGTACGAACTGCGTATAGAAGGCGCGTGTCCCGGCTTGGACTGTGCCGAGCCCCAACCCTGCAGTGCAGGCGATGAGCCAGAATTGGGCTTTGGTCCGTACGAAATACGCAGCGATAGCTACAAGCGACCAGAGTAAGAGAGAGATGGTCACGACCTTTTTCGGCCCCCAGGTATCCGTTGGTTTGGAAAGTATAAATGCGCCGGCGAGTGCTGTGATCTGAACGACGAGGTAAAGCCCGATGAGCTCGCCTTGGCTGAAGCCGAAGGTCGTGGCCGCCAGGCTGCTCGAGAAGACAATGACCGTGTTAACCCCGTCTTCGTAGATGAGGTAGGAGAGGAGGAACTTCCTCGGCTCCTTGCGTTTCCATATCTCCCGCAAGGTGGCCAGGGCATTTCTGCTCCCGCTTGTCCCTGCCTGAATGATGGTGTTATCCGTCGGGGTGTCTCTGGGTAGAAACAGAAAGGCCGGAAGAGAAAACAGAGCGAAGAACACAGCGACCATGATCCAGATCAGATCGAACTGTCCGGCCTTCGCGAGCGGGAGTGCAATGAGGAGCGAGAAGATCGAACCGGCATAACCCACGCCGAATCCCCAGCCCGAGACCCTACCCTGGTACTCCACAGGCGCGATCTGCGGCAGGAAGGAGTTGTAAAATACTAGGCCGCCCTCCATGCCGATGTTCGCGAGGACGATCAGGACGAATCCGAGGATGGCTGCACCGGGCGAGAGCAGGGCGAAGCCGGCCACGGCAGCGACGCAGGCGAAGGTGTACACGGCGAGAAGCCTCTTTCGCAGGCCGGCGTAATCCGCGATGCCGCCGAGAAAAGGGGAGGAGAGCGAGACGACGAGCATGCTCAAGGAGATGGCCCGTCCCCACCAGAGATCTCCCCTGCCTGCGGCGTTCCCCACGATGACGTTGATATAGTAGACCTGAAAGACAACGGCAGCGATGACTGCGGAGTAGCTCGAGTTCGCGAAGTCGAAGAGGCACCAGCTGATGATCTGTTTTTTGTTCATAGGCGCATTATGGGGCAAAAATTTTGATATTGCAAGAGAGAGATGTTCTCTATGCTCGGAATGCGAGGGGGGATGCATATATTAAGGGAGTCAGGCGATGATGAGGCAAGGCCACAACGAAGCCTTTTATGTAATGAAGGGGGAGAAGCGCCGACAGCGACTGTGGCGAGTCCGTCGGGAAAAGCAGCAGGTAAGAAGCCGGCTTCGTTTAGCAGCAGGCTGTTGATATCCCTGGGCGTCGTATTAAGCTCTCTCTTCATTTTTTTCATCGTCAGCAGGCGTACTGATATGCGGGAAAACAAGAAATTCCTTTCTTTAATGCGCCGCATCCATTACCCAGGCGTCTCTATATTTTGTCTATGCTCATGTAAGGGATGTGGCAGGTGTTTTCAGCATGGCCAGCCTTGCCATAGATGACGTGAAACATCATTCAGAGGAAAAAGGGAAGAAGGCAGCCCGGGCGATCAACTCGCTCGATGCCCTGTTCGAAGAAGCTCGAAAGCGCAGAAAACTCCCGTTACAGAACCGGTGGATAAGGAAAAGTTAGTGGCTGGTCCTCAGTACGTTTCCGTAACCGTTTTAATAGCTCCATACACGATCTCAATCAGCCTCTTTAACTCCCTCATCGAGATCGAAAGCGGCGGCATGAGCACGATGACGCTTCCCAGGGGCCTGATGATAAGGCCGTGCTTCCTTGCTTCCAGGATCACCCTGATGCCGATTTTTTCTTCCAGCGGGTATGGACCCTTCGTCTCCTTGTCCTTCACGAGTTCGATACCGACCATGAATCCTTTCTGCCTGATGTCGCCTACATGTTCAAGTTCAGCGAAACGTTTCAGTTCTTTCTTGAGAAGCGTGATCTTTGGCTGGAGATTCTGGAGTGTCCGCTCCTTTTTGAAAAGGTCGATATTCGCGATAGCTGCAGCACAGGCGAGAGGATTGCCGGTATACGTGTGGCCATGAAAAAATGTCTTCAGTTCCCGGTATTCGCCGAGAAACCCCCGGTAAATATCCTCGGTTGTGAGTGTTGCAGCGAGTGGGAGGTACCCGCCGGTGATGCCCTTGGCCATTGCTATGATGTCCGGAAGGACCTTTTCATGTTCGCAGGCGAACATGGTGCCCGTCCTCCCAAAACCCGTTGCGACCTCATCGGCTATCATAAGGATATTGTACTTCGTACATAGTTCCCTGATCTTCCGCAAATATCCCGGCGGCTGCAGAAGCATGCCCGCGGCGCCCTGGACGAGGGGCTCGATCACGAGTGCTGCGGTGTCATGGCTGTGGGTGCGGATCACTTCTTCAGCCTGTTCCGCGCAGACGGTTCCGCACACAGGGTAGGTCCTGCCGAAGCTGCATCGATAGCAGTAAGGCGACTCGATCTTCCAGGTATGAAAAAGGAGGGGTTTATATGTGGAATGGAAGAGGTCGATGCCGCCGACGCTCACGGAACCGATGGTATCGCCATGGTATGCCTCTTTGAGGGAAATGAAGCCGGTCTTGGCCTTATGTTTTTTCCCTTTCTGCTGCCAGTACTGATACGCGATCTTGAGCGCAATCTCCACTGCCGTTGAACCGCTGTCGGAATAAAAGACTTTTGAGAGGCCTCTCGGTGCTATCTTGACCAGCTTTTCCGCAAGAAGAATCGCAGGCACGTTCGAAAGTCCGAGCAACGTGGAGTGGGCGATCTTCCTCAGTTGGGCGGACACGGCCTCGTTGATCTCCTTTTTCCGGTGGCCGTGGACCGTGACCCAGAGTGATGACACTCCATCAATATATTTCTTCCCGCGGATGTCGGAGAGAATGCTTCCAGTGCCGCTCTCGATGATGACCTGCTGATCCTTTTCCCATTCAAGCATCTGGGTGAAGGGGTGCCAGATATATTTTTTGTCGAGCTTTTCAAGGCGAACTGCGGCAGGGTATTTCGATGACAAGGACTCTTTCTCCGTTTCTTGCTCCCCGTGATGATTGTATTATATTTTATCCCCCCTTTTTGTCAATGATAAAAAGGGCTTGAAAAGCCTCGCTTCTTTCTGGTACAATACAATTTGTTCTCTTCAATGAAAACACGATCCACCAGGAGGATTTTTTTAAATCATGACTAATAAAAAGAGATTCTATCTCTCTGCCGGGTTCATTCTTGTTCTCGGCATCTTTGTCGGCCTTGTCCTGTCGTCTCACCTCGGCGTTATCTCTCCACTCCCGGCCAAGAGCCAGATTTCATCAAAGTCCCTTGATATCCTGACACAGTTGAGTGATGCACAGTCCGAGGTCGCCGCAATTGCTACGCCATCGGTGGTAAATATTTCCACGATGAGGGTCATCAAGTCGCGAGACGAGGCCCCCTTCGACCTGTTTGATGATCCGTTCTTCCGGAGATTTTTTGGAGATCAGTTCCCGCATCCCAATATTCCAAAGGAACATAAGGAGCAGAGCCTTGGATCGGGCGTTATCGTTTCAGAGGACGGGTACATCGTCACGAACAACCATGTCATAGAAAAAGCTCAGGAAATAAAGGTTTTGCTCTCGAACAAGAAGGACTATAATGCCAAACTCATTGGAGCGGACCCGAAGACCGATATCGCCGTCATCAAGATTGACGGAAAAGGGCTGACGGCACTCCCTTGGGGCGATTCAAACAAGCTGAAAGTGGGCGAGATCGTATTCGCGATCGGGAACCCCTTCGGGCTGAACCAGACTGTGACCATGGGCATGATCAGCGCCGTTGGACGGGCGAACGTGGGTATTGCGGACTATGAAGACTTTATCCAGACTGATGCGGCTATCAACCCGGGCAACTCAGGCGGGGCGCTCATCAATGCCCATGGTGAGCTCATCGGGATCAATACCGCCATTCTCTCGAGGACCGGTGGGTATCAGGGTATCGGGTTCGCCGTACCGAGCACCATGGCCAGACAAGTTATGGACAGCCTGGTGAAGTACAAGAAAGTAGTGCGGGGCTGGCTCGGCGTTAGCATCCAGGAGGTCACTTCGGACCTGGCGGTAGAATTCGGGGTGAAGGACCTGAAGGGTGCGCTCGTGAGTGGTATCATCAAGGGAAGCCCTGCGGAAAAAGCTGCTATCAAACAAGGGGACGTGATCCTGCAGTACAACGGCAAGGTTGTCGAGGACACGGGACACCTCAGGAACATGGTATCGCAGACGCCCATCGGGACAAAGGTGCATGTCAAACTGCTCCGCCAGAAGAAAGAAGTAGAGGTCGACGTGGTCATCGCCGAACTGCCGAAGAAAATGGCCGAAGCGCCCTCACGAAACGCCGAGGAGTCTGAGGAAAACCAGGAAGAAAGCACCGCGCTCACCGGGCTTGTCGTCCGCGAGCTTACGCCCGATCTTGCCGCGCGCCTCGGCATTGATGAGAATGAAAATGGCGTCGTGGTCGTGAAGGTTGACACCGACAGCAAATTGTTTGAGGCCGGTATCAGACCCGGGGATATCGTCCTCCAGATAAACCAGAAGAACATTGCTACGATAGAGGATTATAAGAAGGCAGCGTCAAAGATACGGTCAAAAGAGAGAGTGCTGCTTCTCATACGCAGGAAGGGTGAAGACCTGTTTGTTTCGGTCAGGCCGGAATAGCTTGCATTTCTCCGGAGTGCGTTGTTCCCCCGGTATCCATGCGGTATATCCATACTATTATTTATTATAATATTCGTTTTTTCTTTCATATCACTCAAAGGAGGTGAAATGGATGGGACTTATCCTCATTCGTATATTGTTTGTTTTTTTAGGCACCCTGCTCGGGTACTATGTGTCTACGCAGCTCTATGACCAGGTCAGCAAGACGGAAGGCATGGCGATCGGATTTGGCGTGGCGGTGCTAATCATTCTTACCGAATTCCTGTTCAGAAGGGTCTCATTAAAAGTCATCGTCGGTGGTATCCTTGGATTTATCCTCGGTTTGATGTCAGCAAACATTATTGCGGCACCGCTCAAACTCGTACCGCTCGAGCGGAGTATCGTGAACTTTATCCTCCTCCTGATGAATGGCTTCTTCGGATACATCGGCATTACTATCGGAATCAGGGAGGGTGAAAAGTTCAACCCCGCGAATATCAAGAAGCTCTTCAAAGGAAGCGGGGAGGAGAACATCAAAATCATGGATACGAGCGTGATCATCGATGGCAGGATCGCCGATGTCTGTGAGACGGAGTTTCTGGACGGGACGATACTCATTCCGCAGTTTATTCTTCACGAGCTTCAGCACATTGCTGATTCATCCGATTCCCTCAAACGGGCGCGGGGGAGGCGCGGCCTCGATATTCTGCACCGGATCCAGAAGATGAGCCACATGGAGGTGCGTATCACCGAGGAAGATTTCCCCAAGATCCGCGATGTGGACAGCAAGCTGATCGCATTGGCGAAGAAGCTCGGCGCCAAGGTGATTACGAACGATTTCAACCTCAATAAGGTTGCGGAGCTCCAGGGTGTCAAGGTACTCAATATCAACGATTTGTCAAATGCTGTCAAGCCTGTGGCATTGCCAGGGGAGAGTATGCGGGTGTTCGTTCTGAAGGAAGGCAAGGAGCCTGGTCAGGGCGTGGCATATCTCGATGATGGAACGATGATTGTGGTGGAAAACGGTCGCAGGTTTATCAATAAGAACGTGGAAGTGGCGGTCACAAGCGTGCTTCAGACTGCCGCGGGAAGAATGATCTTCACGAAGCTGAAGGAAGATTTGGAACATGAACTGCAGAGTGCAGAACGGTAGCTGTGGGACAAGCACCAAGCTCCGAGCACCAAGAGGCGGAAGTTTCAGTAATTCGTAATTGGAAATTGGATGTTATTTGGAATTGAGGATTTGGGGTTTCAATTTTAGGAGGCTCGATGTCAGGTCATTCAAAATGGGCAACAACGAAACACAAGAAAGCAGCTACTGATGCAAAGCGCGGCAAGATCTTTACCAAGATTACCAAAGAGATCACGGTCGCGGCCAAGCTCGGCGGTGGCGATCCCAATGGGAACCCCCGGCTCAGAACAGCGGTCGCCAAGGCGAAGGCGGTCAGCATGCCTGCTGACAATATCAAGCGCGCGATCCAGAAGGGAACGGGCGAACTTCCTGGCGTTTCGTACGAGGAGATAACTTACGAAGGATACGGACCGGGCGGCGTAGCGGTCCTGGCGGAAGTCATGACCGACAACCGGAACAGGACCGTTTCCGAGATTCGTAATATTTTTAGTAAGGCCGGTGGCAACATGGGTGAAGCGGGCTGCGTTTCGTGGATGTTCCATAAGAAAGGGTATTTCGTGGTCAAAAGCGCAAAGATTGATGAGGATAAACTCATGACGCTGGCCCTGGATGCAGGGGCCGAGGACATGCAGACGGAGGACGATAACTTCGTGATTATGACGCCTCCGAACGACTTTGAGAAAGTGAAGAAGGCTCTTGAGGACGCCGGCGTTGCCCTGGAGGTCTCCGAAGTCACTATGGTACCCCAGACCTATGTTAAACTCGATGGCAAGGAAGCTCAGCAGATGCTGCGACTTGTCGATTCACTTGAGGACAATGATGATGTCCAGAATGTGTATGCGAACTTCGACATCCCTGAAGAAATTATGAATGCGGTGTAGGCGGCGGCATGCCGAATTGTAGGTTGAAAGTTGATACTTAACAAAGTGCAAAGTGACAGGTCCTGCGAATTTCAAATCTCCAATATCTCATTTGCATTTTTAATGATATTCGGTATTAAGGCGGGGGAGGGTGTATGAGGGTGCTGGGGATTGATCCGGGTACGCTCACGAGCGGCTTCGGAATCGTGGCGGAAGAGGACCATAAATTGTTCCATGTGGTGTCGGGCGGTATCAGTCCGTCCGCCAAGCAGCCGTTCCCCAAGCGGCTCAAAAAGATATACGAAGAGCTTGAAAAAATCATCGATAAGTACAAGCCGCACGTGGTTGTTGTCGAGGATTTGTTCGTTTCAAAGAATATCAAATCAGCTCTCAAACTAGGACATGCGAGGGGGGTCGCCATCCTAGCGGCCATGAACGCAGGGCTGCCTGTGTTCGAGTATGCTCCTCTGGAAGTGAAACAAGCGGTGGTCGGGAATGGAAAGGCCGAGAAAAAGCAGGTACAGATGATGGTCAAGGCACTGCTCGACTTACCCAAGGTGCCACACCCGGCTGATGCGGCAGACGCATTGGCGGCAGCGATCTGCCACATCCACTCTTCGAGGCTCAGAGAAATACTCAAGACCCCGTCGTCCCTCCGTCAAACGGGCCGGGGAATGAACACCCTCAGGGGCACGGGCAGGATGCGATGATCGCTTCAATCACGGGCAGGCTCAGACGCAAAGCGACCGATTATCTGGTCATTGATGTCGCCGGCGTCGGTTATCAGGTGCAGGTTCCGCTCTCAACGTATTACGGCATTCCTGATGACGGTGAGGAAGTCAGCCTTCATATCCATACCCACCTGCGCGAGGATTCGCTTTCGCTCTTCGGCTTTCTTACCCAGGAAGAGAAAGACATGTTCCTCCTTCTCATAGGGGTCTCCGGCATCGGCCCGAAGCTTGCCCTTGCTATCCTGTCCAGTCTGCCGGTGGCGGACCTTTCAAGCGCCATCCAGGCCGCAGATGATTCCAAACTGTATGCCATACCCGGCATCGGCAAAAAGACCGCTGCGAGGATGGTCCTTGAGCTAAAAGATAAGATAACGTTGATGATGCCCGTGATGGCAGCACCTCCGTCTACGGCTGCAGTCCTATCCGATGATTGCGAAGATGTGATAGCGGCCCTCGTAAACCTCGGGTATAAGAAGCCGCAGGCGGAAGAAGCAGTTAGAAAAGTCAGGTGTGGCCGCCCCGGCCTGACGATCGAAGAACTGATAAGAGAAGCGCTGTCCGTTTTGATGAGAAGATAGCGTGAGGCAGAGGGTCAAGGGGGGCAGCAAACGCTCATGCCGGATAGAATCATAAAGCCTGAACAGAATGATGATGACGTGCAACTCGACACGAGCCTGAGACCGGTCCGTTTCGAGGATTTCGTGGGACAGGACAGGATCAAGGAGAACCTGCGTGTTTTCATTGATGCAGCCAAGGGCAGGGGCGAGGCGCTTGACCACGTTTTGTTCTGCGGCCCGCCGGGGCTCGGCAAGACCACGCTCGCCCATATCATTGCCCATGAGCTCGGAGTAGGCATCAAGAGTACGTCCGGTCCCGTGCTTGAGCGTGCTGGAGACCTTGCCGCCATACTCACCAATCTCCAGGAGCACGATGTTCTGTTCATAGACGAGATCCACCGGCTGAGCCGGGTGGTGGAGGAAATCCTCTATCCGGCCATGGAGGATTTCCAGCTCGATATCATCATAGGCCAGGGGCCGGGAGCACGGTCCATCAAGCTCGACCTGCCGCGCTTTACGCTCGTGGGTGCGACCACGAGAACGGGGCTGCTCACGTCACCGCTCAGGGACAGGTTCGGCGTGATCGACCGGCTGAATTTCTATTCCACCGAGGAACTGCGCACAATTGTCCAGCGCTCAGCCGGCCTGCTAGAGACAAAGATCGAACCAAGCGCTGCCGCAGAGATATCCCGCAGATCCCGGGGCACGCCAAGGATTGCAAACCGCCTGCTCCGTCGGGTAAGGGACTTTGCACAGGTCCAGGGTGACGGGATGATCACCTTGGAGCTCGTTGTTTCCTCTATGAAGCGGCTTGAGGTGGACGAACAGGGATTCGACGAGATGGATCGCAGGCTTCTCCTTCTGATCATCGACAAGTTCGAAGGAGGACCGGTAGGGATTGAGACGCTGGCTGCGGCGCTTAGCGAAGAGAAAGACACTATTGAAGACGTGTACGAACCGTACTTGATCCAGGAAGGGTTCCTTGATCGCACTCCCCGCGGAAGGCAGGCGACGCGGCTCTCCTATGAATATTTCGGGAGAAAGAAACCATCATCGATGCAGGAGCGGCTATTGTAGGCGGCAGGCTCCCGGTCAGGTCATACAGGGGATGAGAACGGGAATCGAACACGATGATACTTTCTTTCGTTTCCCGAGCTTTGCAAGCAGATGCTCGGAGAGATGAACACGCTATTTTTTTAAGAATATTTGCTGCGATGATGATGCTGATTTTGCTTGCGAATGCTTCATAACAGGAGAGCACGGTGCAGCACAGGCTCCTGTCCCTAGAGCACGATGCATCGGTAAAGATATACCCGAAGATTCGGGGGCGCATATTATCTCAGTAATTGTCACAAACTTTTCAAGAAACCATTCAAGGCCAGAGAAGAGGACAAGACCGCGTCGTCCTCTAAGGCGATGCACAACAATATTCCTTATAATCGCGTTAAACACTTTTCTCGAGGAGCGGGAAACGCAGGGCACTGAAAACCGGCTTTATTCCCTTTTGTCATGAAGATCCTCTTCCATATATGCTGTGCGCCGTGCGCTCTCTATCCCTATTACCGAATGAAAGAAGATGGTATGGAACCGATGGGCTATTTTTACAACCCGAATATCCATCCCTACACGGAATACAAAAAACGGCTTGATACGGTAAAAGACTTTTCGCTCCGTGCGGGGCTCGAGGTCCGCTACCGCGATAGCTATGATTTGGACGAATTCCTTATGCGTGTTGCCGGCAAAGGGGCTTTGCGGTGCGAGCAGTGCTACCGGATGCGGCTGGATGCCGCAGGTGCGGCAGCACGGGAATTCGGGCTCACTGCCTATACAACCTCTCTCCTGTACAGTAAATATCAGAAGCATGATCTCATCAGGGGAATTGCCATGGAAATGGCATCAGAGCACGGCATCGAATTCTACTATGAGGACTTTCGGCGAGGCTGGCGCGAAGGAATCGTAGAATCAAAGGCCATGGGGCTTTACCGCCAGCAGTACTGCGGTTGCATCTACAGCGAGCGGGATCGCTATTGGAAAGCCGGAGACCGAGGCACAAAATCAAAAGACACGACGAGGTGATATAGGGTCGTTTCAAATTCTTAGTCATTATGGGCAAGTCTTTCAGAACAATCGGGCTGAAGATATCGTGTGTTATATTTTTCTTTCTCCCCCTCGCCGCATTCGCCTCTGAAAACATCCGAGTTGCCATAGCGGATAACCAGAGGACCGTGACGCTCAAATCCTCGACCGGCTTTATCGGGGAGGGCGTTCCATTGGGACATCGGGAAAAGAAAATGATTTTCGGGTCCGCCTCTGTGAACGGTAAGCCCGTACGCATCAGAGCAGCAGGAGAATTTATCCGAGTAAACGGCAAGGACTATCGGGGCCGGGTGGAGCTCAGGAAAAAGAAGAACGGGCTTCTCATTGTTATCAACGAACTGGATATAGAAGAATATCTCCTCGGGGTGATAGCCGCAGAAGTCCCTCATGACTGGGAATTTGAAGTGTTGAAAGCCCAGGCTGTGGCTTCAAGGACCTATGCGTTGTACCAGAAAATAACCTCAGGGAAAAGACTCTATCACATCCTTGCCACGGTTGACGGTCAGGTTTATTCGGGGAAAAACGTGGAACGCGAGAACGCTAAGAGAGCAGTGAGGGAGACGAGGGGGATCGTCATCACGTATGGCGGAGAGGTGATTCCGGCATTTTATCATGCGAGCTGCGGCGGACATACGGAGAATGCCGCGGAACTCTGGGGCATAGATGAGCCGTACCTCAGGGGCGTTGACTGCGAATGCCAGGAAATTTCGCGATATGGGCTGTGGGAAAAGAGGATATCCGCCACCAAGCTTGCGACCCTGCTCGTCCGGCAGGGATACAAACTGAACGGGATTACGGGAATAGAAATGGACAGCATCACTCCGGCAGGCAGGGTGCGACAGGTCATGATACGGCACGCGGGCGGAACCACGTTCATTCCTGCCGAAACACTACGGGCAGCGGTAGGGTATTCTTTTCTCCCGAGCGTTTTTTTTGAGCCAGCACTGGAGGGGAATGAAATTGTTTTCTCCGGAAGGGGCCTGGGACACGGCGTGGGTCTGTGTCAGTGGGGCGCAAAGGAAATGGCGAGTCATGGTGTTGATTTTAAATCTATTCTTTCGCACTACTATCCGGGGACGACCTTGAAGAGGATAGAGGAGCTTTAGCCATGGGGAAAAAATCATCCCGAACACATTCTCGCCGTAATGCTCTTCTTGAGGAAGTTCAATCGCAGAAATCAAGTTACCAATATGCGTCCGCCATCTTGTCCCTATGCATAATCATCTGTCTGGTAATTGCTGCAAACGTGCGTAACGGTATCTATAAAACACCGGTCACCATGTGGACGGATACTGCTCTTAAATCGCCTATAAAGCGGAGAGTGCACGAGAACTTAGGTCAGGCTCTTTCTACCGCAGGCTTATACGATGATGCAATGCGCGAGTTCAAGACAGTCCTCGCCCTTAGAGACGACGGGAGCGTGCCTCTCCGTGACCTTTACCGGGAGATCGGCGTGGTCTATTTCCGGGTGGGCATGATTGACGATGCCATCACATCATGGCAGACGGGGTTACGGTATGCTCCCTTCGATGCGAGCCTCCTGAATAACCTTTCCATAGCTTTTTTAAAGAAGGGACGACTTGACGAAGCCGCAGCAAACGCCCGTATGGCGCTTTCTGCTGCTCCCGGCATGCCGCAGGCCCTGAATACGCTGGGAGAAGTTTTGATGTCGCAGGGAGAGTACGACAAGGCTGCGGAGTGTTTTCTCACGGCGATCCAAAACGCGCCGGAAGACAAGAATAAATACTGGAATGCGGCCCTGGCGTTGGCGAAGGCAGGCAAACCGGACATGGCATATCAATATATGAACAGGTATGCTGCGATGGAACCGGACCCCGCTGGCAGGCAAAGAGCCCTTCTGATCATGAACAGCCTGAGGAAACCGTCATCAGGCGGCAGTGGGCCGTAGACAGTCAATCCGATCTTTTCTCCCTCGACTTCCTGTATCGTTAGGTCATATTTCGTGAAAGCAAGGAATATGTCGATACGATCATACCGGCATATTGCGGAGGGCAACAACAGCCAATGCTCAGCAATACGCACTGGCGGCGATGACGCCCGCGATCAGCGTGAACACAACGGATGTATGGACGTGTTCACCGTTTTCGGCTATCCTGCCGGGAGTCCCTTCTCCCATTTACTGTAATTCCTTCTGCTTAATGTCAAGCCCGCTGGAAAATATTTTATCGAGTATTTCCTGTTCTCATTCGCCAGGTAGGCCAATAAACGGTCTAAGGGGAGGGATTTTTACGGAGGGAGGGATGGTGTGGCGTGGGGCGCTTCTTCTGGCGTGCCCTTGCCGTTCTCATTCTCTTCCTCTTCCTGCTTTGTTAATTCGTATGCGGTTGTGCAGGATTTATGGGTATCGCCTTCGGCGCTGTTTTGGGAACGCCTCCCTGTACAGGAGGAGCTGGTTTTGACTGGGGCGCAGGCGCACTTTCGGGCTGGGCTGCGGCGGCCTCGTGTGCATTGGCAGTCGGCACCGCGCTGATCATGACTATGGTCTTCTTGTCCTTTATCTTGAAACCTCGGTCAGGCAGTTTTGTTGAATACGCGAGTGCAGCTAACGAATCCTGGGGTGCGCCATACTTTTCTAGATACTTTACCAGTTCTTCTGACCGTTCTGATGCGAGCGTCAATGCGTCCTTGGGCGGGACCTTTTTCCTGCCCTTGCCACGCGCGGCAACGGCTTCCGTGGCATTTCCTATGAAAATATCCTTTCCCTTCAGCCCTTCTTTTTTGAGGAGGGAGGCCAGCTTCAAGAGTGTCTGGGTGTCTTTGGCAAAGGTTTTTGAGCCCGGAGTATAGAGCACATCTTCCGCAATGTTCACAATTATGGCGTTCCCTGCAGAAACGACCTCTGCTTTACCGGCCTTTATCTCATCATTCAGACCGTTACTGAATGTTTCGACAAGGGGGGCTATCCAGGCGCTTTCCTGTTTTTCTTTGTCTTTGTATCTCTTCAACTCGGCTTTTGCCTTGTCGAGTTCCGGTATGCCGGCCTTTATTCGTGCGTAGTCAGCGGCCATGGGCTGGAATGTGAAGAAATAAAAGATGGCTGCAGCTCCGAGAGCGGCGCAAAGCAAGGCTGCTAACAGGTATGTCACGATTTTCATATGAACCTCCCGGTAACAATATAATATTCAGAATACCGACATCCGGCGTGCTTGTGGTTACGTGAGCTTATTGACTGCACGCTCGACTCGGTCAAGTCCCTTGACGATGATTTCCATAGAGGTGGCGTAGGAGAGCCGCATGTACGCATCAGCACCGAACGCATCTCCCGATACAAGGGCCACCTTCGCTTCTTCCAACAGGTATGCAGCGAGGTCCGAGGAATTCCTGATGAGCTTGCCGTTTACGCTTTTACCGAAGAGGGGGGACACGCGGGGGAAGGCGTAGAACGCCCCCACGGGCATAAGACAGGACATGCCTGTTATCCTGTTGAGCCGCTCAACCATGTACTTTCTTCTCTTGTCGAACTCCCTGTTCATGACCTGAATGAAATCCTGCGGACCACGGAGCGCCTCCACTGCCGCCTTCTGCGATATGGATGCGGGATTCGAGGTGCTCTGGCTCTGGATATTGGCCATGGCTGTAATAACGTCCTGCGGTCCTGCGGCATAACCGATGCGCCAGCCGGTCATGGCGTGCGACTTGGACACCCCATTCACCACAATGGTCAGATCCTTGATCTCCGGACCGAGCGAAGCAATGCTGAAATGCTGAAAGCCGTCGTAGATAAGCTTTTCGTATATTTCGTCTGAGATAACGTAGAGCTTGTGCTTCACCGCGACGGCAGCGATCTCTTCAAGGGTCTTCTTGTCATAGGCAAGGCCGGTAGGGTTGGAAGGGCTGTTCAGGACAACCGCCTTGGTCTTGTGGGTCACCGCATTTTCAAGTTTTTTCGCCGAAAGCTTGAACCTTTCATCTTCCGTGGTTTCCACAATGATTGGCGTGGCATCGTTCAAGATGACCTGGTCCGGATACGAGACCCAGTACGGTGAAGGGATGATCACCTCGTCCCCGGGATCGAACAGCGCCTCCGCGATATTGTACAGGCTGTGTTTCGCCCCGCAAGATATGAGGACCTGAGATCTGTTGTATGCGAGCCCGTTATCTCTTTTGAATTTTTCTACGACCGCTTCCTTGAGCTCATCCGTGCCCGAGGCGGGAGTGTATTTAGTAAACCCGGCTTGAATCGCTTTCTTGGCGGCTTCTTTGACATTCCCCGGCGTGTCGAAATCCGGCTCGCCGACGCCGAAGTCAACCACGTCGATCCCTTGTGCCTTCATTGCCTTGGCTTTGGCCGCTGTTGCCAGCGTGGGGGAAGGCTTTATCGCTAAGGCTCTTTTCGCAATTCCCATGCTCGTTAAAAAACCTTTCTTGCACCCATCATAAAGTATGCTGACCGTAAAATTTTTTATCATATACACAGGGTAAAGTCAAATAGATTCTTGGCGACAGCACGGAAAAACTAGAGATTGTCGTTCTCACAATCGTGTTTTCACAAAGTTACTCGCGGATTTATTCACGGATTTATTCATGGGTTGCAAATGGACCTGAAGTATGCTAGAATTTTTTTACTTTCGGAGGTGGCATGCTCGGATTTTTGCTGCGCTGGTCCATAAATCTGCTGGCCTTGGTAACGGCAGCGATCCTCATAAAAGGGATCCGCATGCAAAGCATTGAGATGGGAATTCTCGCCGCTGGCATCCTCGGTATCGTGAACGCCGTGATCAGGCCAGTCGTGCTCGTTCTCACGCTCCCCATCAATCTCCTTACCCTTGGACTCTTTACCTTGGTGATTAATGCGGCCATGCTCAAGCTTGTCTCCATGGTGGTGCCGGGATTCGTTATCGAGAGTTTCGCGGCTGCATTCCTCGGTGCCCTCATTGTCAGCGTTGTCAGCTGGACGCTGAACATTTTTGTAGGTGGGGACGGGAAGGTGGTCTTTATCAAGAGAGTAAATAAGAACGGCGACCGGCGCTGACGGAAGTGCGCACGCACAAGAATATCGGGGATGATACGATATGACACACATGCATATACCGGACGGCATTTTGCCGATCTGGCTTTGGGTGGTCGGGTTCATCATCATGGCTCTCGCGCTGGCATTCAGTTTGTACCGGCTCCGTGCAATCGATATGAAGAAAAAGATACCACTACTCGGCGCACTGTCTGCCGCCATGCTGGTGGTCATGAGTCTTCCTATTCTTCCCGGATATCACATTAATCTTTCAGTCGTGACGGGCATTCTAATCGGGCCCAGCCTTGGATTCGTTGCTGCGTTCATCGCCAATCTCATTCTCTCCCTCATGGGCCACGGCGGCATCACCGTCATCGGCCTCAACACCCTGCTTCTCGGCTCGGAAGCTGTTCTGGGCCATGCTCTCTTTTATCTGTTCAAGCGTCTGCCCGTATTCTCGCGGGCCGCGCTTGCCACGATGGTGACCCTGTTCATCACTACGACGATTCTGATCGGGATCGTTGCCATGTCCCATATTGATCTGGAAATGCTCCACCATGGCGAGGAGCCAAGCCATGGGTTGCAGAAGCAGGGATCTGTCTCGACCTTTGCCCTCGTGGTGCTCTCGATAGGCGCCATTGGGTGGATCATAGAGGCTGCGATCACCGGCGCAGTGGTTAAATTCATTTCCCAGGTCAAGCCCGACCTCCTCGGGCATGTGCTGCATAAGGGCAAGGATTCGGGAATACAATGAGGAAACGGTCGTGATCGATGTCGCAAGGATTGACCACTGGGCGGCGAGCGGAACAGGACCCTTTCATCGGGCCTCGACATTCTCCAAGATGCTCTTCCTGCTCCTCGTGGTAGGGGGGGCGGTAACGGCAAAGAACCCCTACCCGCTCATGGCAGGGTATGTCGTAATCCTCGTGGTGGCCTCCGGTTCACGACTGCCCTGGATCAGAATGGTAGTGCTTTCTCTCTATGCGGCTATATTCGCGCTTCTCTACGGCATCAGCCTCCGGGGAGGGGGATGGGTCTATGCACTCTTGATCTTCAAGGCGATTACACCATCCTTTGCCATGCTTGCGCTCATTGTGAGCACCCCTTATCCTAAAATATTTTCCCTAATCAGTACAGCACTTCCCGAGATGCTGGCCGCGGGCCTGTTCATGACCTACCGCACGCTTTTTATCCTCCTCGACATGATGAGCCATTTTGCCGCTGCCATACGGCTGCGCGGCGGGTTCTCGCCAGGGAGTCTCTTTAAAAATAGTTCCAACATCTCGAAAGGCATCGGCATGCTGCTGGTGACGGCCGTGGAGCGCGCCTCGCGGCTCTACGCTGTCATGGCGGTCCGGGGCTACAGCGGGAGCATGGCGCAAAAAGGCATGGATGGACTTCGCCGGGAAGACTGGCTCCCGCTAGCAACAGGCAGTGTCGTACTTCTGCTCGCAATTATCTGGAAGTAGAACCTAAGGATAGGCGTAGGCAGTAGACAGTGGTAACTTACGACTCGTATTTCTGCCAACTTGGCAAGAAAAATTCAAGAGGTACCATCACGAATGGCGCGAAGGGGAAGCATTACGCGAATAGAATATATGTGCGAGTTTTCATGCGTTATAATCTGCTCATAATTCGTGAAATTTGTGTCGCTTAGAAGCGCCTACTTTTGATCAAATTTTGTATTCCGGCCTATCCGGATTCAGGATTTTATGGAACCCCTTGTAACGGTAAGCTGTCTTAAACATATCTATCCCGACACTACGGAGATCCAAATCTGCGGCCTGGATTTCGTCGTGAAGCGGGGAGAGCGGGTGGTGATACTCGGTGGAAACGGGTCAGGTAAAACCACCCTGCTCTACCATGTCCTCGGCTTGCTCGCGCCGGACGAGGGCAGGGTTTCCGTTTTCGGTGTGAACCCGTCGTCACACTATAATGCCATCCGGGAGCGTATCGGCGTGCTCCTTCAGAGCGTTGACGAGCAGATTCTGTCCCCGACAGTGTGGGATGATATCTCCTTTTCTCCTCGGAATTACGGCTATGATAGGGAAGAGATTGCGCAGATGGTCGAGCAGGTCATGGCTGAGCTCGGGATTCGGCACTTGCGTGATAAGATCTGTCATTACCTCTCCGGCGGAGAGAAGAGAAAAGTGGCGCTCGCGGGGGCGCTTGTGATGCGCCCCGAACTGCTGATCCTGGACGAACCGTTCGAGGGGCTCGACTCACGCTCCCGGGCGGAACTGGTGACGCTCTTGAACAAGCGGAACCGGGAAGGCATGACGATTGTCATGTCCACCCACGACCTCAACCTGGTGGCAAGCTTCGCCGACCGGGTATATGTGCTGTCCAAAGGAAAGGGAGTGGTGACGGCCGGTACGCCAGCCGAGATATTTTTGCAGGCCGAAGCGCTCAGGGCTTCGAACATCGATCCGCCGCTTCTGGCTGAGCTTTTTCTCAAGCTGCGGGAACGGGGATTAGCTGTTGGTATGCCGGCTTACGTGGACCAAGCAGTCGACGACCTAGTCCGACTTATGAAAGCCCGATAAACTGGTGAGGGATCAGCCTGTATCTAACAGGGAGGTAAGGAGAATGCCGAACGGGAGTTTTGAACACAGGAAGGGTATCTTGATCTTTTCGATAATATCCATGCTGCTGGCCGCAGTCACAATCGGAGCTGCTGCCGGATTCTCCTTTTCTCGCGGGAACGGAGCCGGTCTTCTTCTGATCATAGCTCTCTTGCCGATTGTCCCTCTTTTGTCATATCTTCTCTACAAGAAGATGATTTTCCCCTACTATCGAAGGTTGGAGGATTCGAACCTTGAACTGCATCTTAAGCACGAGGAACTTCTCGATATCAAGGATGACCTGTTCATAAAATTTCTCGGCATCTATGACGTAAACTACGCTGCCAATTCGCCGCGCATGTTCAAAAGCCGTATGCAAGATGTTGCCGACATTACGGCCCGGGTCATGGAGGCCGATGCATGTTTCATCTTTCTCTACGACAGAAAAAAGGATGAGCTTGTGCTCCAGGCAGCAAACAAGGATTATGAAGAGAAGGAGGGTAATGTCCGCATACCGCTGGGCGAGGGTATCGAAGGTTGGGTCGGGAGGAGGCTCGAGCCGGTGATGTCGAAGGATTTCCTGCATGATGCACGGTTCCGGGAAATATCAGGGTTTGTCCTCGCCAGTTTTACTTCGCTCTATTGCTTCCCTCTCTATGTGTATTCTAACGGCGCCCTCGTAGGGGTCATGGAGGTGTTGTATAGCAAGGCGAAGAACTTCACCGATGAGGAAATAAACTTTTTCACGACCCTTTCAGGTATCATTGCCACGACCGTTCAAAACGAGCAGATGCAACTTGAGCTCCGAAAGATGAATATGGAGCTTGAGCAATGGGTGGCGGAGAAAACCGAGGAACTGCGGGCTTCCGAAGAGCGCTATAGGACCCTAGTCGAGAACGCCTGCGAGTCCATCTTCGTTCTCGCCGAGAATGGCGATATCGTCTTTGCGAATGAGCAGGCGGCGCGTTTGACCGGTTATAGCAAATATGACCTTTTACACAGGAACCTTTTCGAGCTTTTTGTCGAGCCCGGCCAGCCCAAAGGAATCCTCGCGGATGTCACTCCGGAGCGCCAGTCAATCATGCACGGGGCTCTCAGGCAAACCGACGGCACGGTCGTGCCAGTAGAGGTGAGCGCTATCGGGCTTTTACTGATGGGCAAGCGTTTTGTCCAGTCCGTGGTGCGTGACATGTCATCCCGTGTGCGTCTCGAAAAGCTCTTGGAAGAGAAGGAACGCGAAATATCCGTCCTCAAGTCTAAATTGAACTAATGTCCGCGCATTCCCCCTCCTTGGCGAATTGCCAGGAGGCGGGTCAAGCGGACAGGTTTGGTCATTGCTTTCGCGGTTTCTCTTTTGTGCCCTGCTGCTCAACATAGCGTCGAACTGTTTCAAGGGTCACCTTGCCAACGGTCCCCGCGAAATACGCACGATGCCGGAAAACAGGTTTCCAGTAGAATTTTTTTATAGTGTCAGGGAATTCGTTCCGAATCCTCCTTGAGCTTGCTGATTTGAGGTTGTTAATAAGAGTCGATATATTGAGCGCAGGATGGATATCAATCAGCAAGTGCACAGGGTCCTCTTCTCCGCCGAATTCAATCAATCTGCAGCGCCAACTCTCGAGGATACCGGAAAATACCTTTTCTGCATACGAAAGGATTTTTTCCGGCGAGCAGAAACACAGGCTCTCCATACAGGAGATCCGGCGAAACAGGTACCAGCGGCAGATGGCGCGTCGCGAGAAGGGGTCTAACCGTCAAAAAAGAACCGCACAAAAAGCCGCCTCTTGCCATGCCTATGCCGCCAACGTACGACATGATTTTGCTCATAAGGCCAGCAGGAAGATCGTAGACTCGGAAGCCGAAGTATTCGTTTTTGAGGACCTTAAAGTAAAGAATATGACCAAGGCACCGAAGCCTAAGAAGTCGGGAAGCGGCAAGAATCTCCCGAACGGTGCCGCAGCCAAAGCAGGTCTCAATAGATCCATTCTCGAATCAGCCTGGGGCAAGGTAAGACAGTTTACAGCCTACAAGGCCATCAAGGCAAATAAGCTTGTCATCGCTGTTCCACCGGACGGCACGTCGCAGGAGTGTTCGAAGTGTTCGCACACTCACCCGGACAACCGGATATCGCAATCGTTGTTCGTATGCCAGAACTGCGGGTTTACCGAAAACGCCGACTACAACGCATCCCTTGTGATAAAGAAAACCGGGATCAGGATGCTTTTAGATGGCGGAATTTCAGTAAAGCAAAAGAAGCGTGTCATGCGGTTAAAGAAAAAGCATCACCTAGGCCAGGAACTGGCCGAAGTAACGCACGGGGAGAAGGAAATAAGACGTTCTGTTGGTACTGCCTGCGGAACGCTTCCTTCATTGAACCGTGAAACCCCCACTACAAGCGCAGCAGCGATTTAGTGGCGGGTTGTTCATGGTCTTACCATAATCATCTGAGCAGGCATTGCTATCTCCTTCTATTTTTTTTACCTTTACATATCTTTGAACCTATGGTATAAATTATGCATATGGCGGCCTTACAGGCCGCCATAATAACTTTATTATTTGTTATGAAGGTAAACTGGAAATTTTTCAAAGCTTTCGCTGCATTCCTTATATTTGCAGCGTTACTCTATAGCGGTTACCTTCTGCTACGTGGAGCAGATCTTACCATGCCAGCGCTGCTCAAGCCAGCACCCGGCGAACGGCTGCTTATGAGCATGGAAGGCTTTAGATTTGCTCAATCGGAGAACGGCAGGGTTTCCTGGCGGATGAATTCTCGCAGTGCCACTCTCTATGCAAATAAAGAAGCACAGCTGAAGGATATAGAGATTGTCTTTATAACTCCTGACAATAAAGAAGCAGCGCTCATCGGGGAAGTGGGGATCATGGACACGGTCACGGGAAATGCATCCGTACGACGGGATTCGCACGAAGTGAGGGTGGTTACGAGTGACGGCTATCTTCTCACGACAGATTCTCTCACGTGGAAGGCCGTCGATCGCCTTGTGTTGACACCCGACCCTTTCAAACTGCTCGGCAGCGAGATCTACCTCGAGGGACGTGGACTGACGGCGAACTTGGACATGCGCATGATCGTTGTGAACAATAATGTTAAAGCAGTTCTTCAGGAATAGCTTCTTCATAATCGTTTCTGTTTTTCTTGTTGCGGCCATGCCGGCGCATGGTGGTCCGGAGAAAGGCAAGCGGGAGCCTATTGTGATCACCTCTCGGCGCATGCAGGCCGACAAACTCGGTGACAAAGTGACGTTTACGGGAGACGTGACCCTCAAAAAAGAGGGGATGACGCTCAATTCTGATTCGATGGTCGTTTTTTATGATGTTACGACAAAGGGCATAAAGGATATCGAGGCATCCGGCAACGTCGTGGTGCGGAAGGAAGGCAGGGTAGCACTTTCGAACAAGGCGTTCTATGACAGCCGTGAAGAAAAGATCGTTTTGACCGGAGACGCACGCATTATAGAGAACGAAAATGAACTCGGGGGAGAGAAAATAACGCTGTTTATGCGTGATGACCGCAGTATTGTCGAGGGAGGGAAAGTCCTCTTCTACCAGGACAAGCAAGTCGAAGTCAAGAAGAGACGATAATCGAGAAGCATGATGCAGGCACTTGAGGCAAAAAAACTGGAAAAGAGCTACCGGGGCAGGAAGATTGTCCAAGGGGTAAGTGTCCAGGTCAAGTATGGAGAAGTTGTCGGCCTGCTCGGTCCGAACGGGGCGGGAAAGACCACGACCTTCTACATGGTCGTCGGGCTTGTGAAGCCGGACAAGGGCAGGGTGCTTCTCGACGGTACAGACATCACCAAGATGCCGATGTACCAGCGGGCGCGGGATGGAATCGGCTATCTGCCGCAGGAGCCATCGGTTTTCCGGAAACTGAGTGTTGCCGAGAACCTCATGGCCATTCTTGAGACCATGGACCTGTCGGTGCTTGAGCGCGAGGAACGAAGGGACAGCCTTTTGCATGAGCTAGGGATCGCGCATCTTGCGGACAGCAAAGCCTATACGCTTTCGGGGGGAGAACGGAGACGCCTTGAGATCGCGCGGGCCCTCACACTGTCACCCAAATTCATCTTACTGGACGAACCGTTCGCCGGCATCGATCCACTTGCGGTTCAGGATATCCAGGGTATCATTTCCCTCTTGAAGAGCAAGGGGATCGGCATCCTGATCACCGATCATAATGTGCGGGAGACGCTCGCTATTACCGACCGGGCCTACATCATCAGTGAGGGAAAGATCATCGAAGCAGGGACACCAGCGGAGATTACGACCAGCCCGCGGGTCAGAGAATTTTATCTGGGCGAGGCTTTTCGTTTATAGCATAAGTAGACATATGAAATCTCAAATTTCTTCTCTGCAATTCATACTATGGAAGCAAGACTCGAACTAAAACTTTCACAGAAGCTCATCATGACGCCCCAGCTACAGCAGGCTATCAAGCTGCTGCAGCTATCAAGGCTCGAACTGGTACAGTCGGTCTCGCAGGAGCTTGTTGAAAACCCAGTGCTTGAAGAACTGTCCCAGGAATCATCCGATGAGACCTCGGAGGCCGAGGGGGAGTCGACATCTGATTCTGATGCATCGGCGGTGGGAGAATCTGTACCGGAGAGTAATGAGCGGGAACAGGGAGAGACTGCGGAGCTCAAAAGCGATCTCGAACTCGGTCCACAGTGGGATGAATATCTTAACGAAATGGGAGATGGCCGCGATTACGGTTACACGGAGGCCGATGAGAAAGAGTTACCTTCGTATGATCAGACACTCACGAGGCTGCCTTCGCTGAGCGATCATCTCCTGTGGCAGCTCCGGCTTTCTACGTCCGAGCCCAATGTGGTAAAGGGAGGAGAGTGGATCATCGGCAACATTGACGATGATGGATATCTGCGGTCCACCCTTGAGGAAATTTCCCTTGAGTCCGGTATCGCGGGCAAGGACATGGAACGCGCTCTCGAACTTGTACAGAGCTTCGATCCCATGGGAGTGGGGGCGCGGAACCTCCAGGAGTGCCTGCTTATCCAGGTTAGGCAGCTGGACCTCCAGGGAACGCTCGTCGAAAAGATCATCCTGAACCACCTCCCGGACCTCGAGAAGAGAAAATATCCGAATATTGCGAAGACTCTCAACGTCACGCCCCAGGATGTTATGGAGTCATCGCAGATCATCATCCACGAACTGGAGCCGAAGCCCGGCAGGCCGTTTCTCGCATCCGATACGAACTACGTGGTGCCGGACGTCTATGTGATCAAGGTGGAAGACCGCTACGTGGTGCAGCTCAATGACGAAGGGCTCCCCAGGGTGCGTATCAACCCCTATTACCGGAAGATCCTAAGCAACAAGGAGAGCGTTGACAAAGTCACCAAAGAGTATATCGAGGAGCGGCTACGCTCTGCACAGTGGCTCATCAAGGGGATGGAGCAGCGGAGCAAGACAATCTACAAGGTTGCTGAGAGCCTCGTCAAGTTCCAGCGGGAGTTCCTGGACCAGGGAATCTCCCATCTCAAACCCATGGTGCTGAAGGATGTGGCCGAGGATATCAGCATGCATGAATCTACGATCAGCCGCGTGACGACGAACAAGTATATGCATACGCCGCAGGGCATATTCCCGATGAAGTTCTTTTTCACGACGGGTTTTTCCGTTGGTGCCGGTGCGGGCACCGAGGTCTCTTCGCTGACGGTCAAAGACGTCATCCAGAAGATGGTCAAGGAAGAGGACCCGTCCACACCGCTTAAGGACCAGCAGATTGTCGATGCCCTGAAGGCAAAGGGAATCGACATCGCGAGGCGGACCGTTGCGAAATACCGCGAGGAGCTCAGAATCCCGCCGACGAGCGTGAGGAAGCGTATCGGATAGGTTCTTCATGAGAATGTGCTTATATTAACATTGGGTAAGGAGGATACTATGCAGGTTACGGTCATAGGAAGACACATCGAGGCAACAGATGCGCTCAAGCAGTATGCGCAGGAAAAGTTCAGCCGATTGGAAAAGTATCTACCGAAGACCTTTCAAGCGGTCATTACCCTTTCGGTCGTCAAGAAGGTCCATCACATAGCGGAAGCCGTGATAAAGTCCAATGGTGTGCTGATACAGGCCTCGGAAGAAACCGAGGAAATGTATTCTGCAATCGACCTGCTCGTCGAAAAAATTGAACGGAGGGTCAGGCGATACAAGGAAAAGTTGGTGGACCATAAGCACCAGACTAATAAAACGGCGGCGCTCGCTCCATCACCGACTTCTCAGGAGGACAGGATTCCGCAAATAATCAAGATCAAGCGGTTTGATCTCAAGCCCATGCTTCCTGAGGAAGCCGTCATGCAAATGGAGCTTCTGGACAAGGACTTTTTTATATTTTCGAACGCCGGTAGCGGGCATATCAATGTTATTTATAAAAGAAAAGATGGGAATGTCGGACTGATCGAGCCCGCGGCTTAAAGGATCTGCGGGATGGCTAAGATTATCGGAGACCTGCTACAGGATGACCTGGTTATCGAAGAGATTAAGGCAACCGACAAGATCGGGGTGATTCGCGAATTTGCGGGGATCCTCCAGGCAACGGGCAGGGTCACAGATGCAGAGGCTCTTGTCCGTGTCCTGCTCGAGCGTGAGTCGCTCGGCAGCACCGGTATCGGCGACGGCGTTGCCATCCCGCACGGGAAATTGAGTTTTATCAGCAATATGGTCGTAGCGTTCGGTAGATCCAGCCGGGGGGTTGATTTCCAGTCTCTTGATGCAAAACCCGTGTACCTCTTTTTTCTGTTGGTGACGCCCGACAATAAGCCGGGAGACCACCTGAAGGCCCTCGCGCGTATTTCCCGCATCCTGAAAAATCCGGTTTTACGGGAAAACCTGAAACGCACATCTGATCGGCAGGAGCTCAAAAGACTGATATACGAAGAGGACAGCAAATACCCTCAGAAATGAATGTTACCGTAAAAGAGGTCGCGGGAAAGACAACAGTACTCGCCGGTGGTTCCGGACTCGGCAGGGAGGTGGCGTCTCCGCAGGTGTGTACGCCTGAACTTTCTTCCCCTCTTTCCTGGAGAGGTATGACATCGAGCGTTGTTCATCTTCTCCCGCGCCAGACGGCCTACCTCTGTTCGCTTCCGAAACGGGAACGGCTGCGTCTCGTTCGTGCCATAGTACGTAAGAAACCCGCCTGCATCGTCGTGAGCAGCCGCACCGTCTGCAAGGAACTCCTCGATAAAGCAGCGGCTGCGGCAATTACCGTGCTCAAGACCGGAAGTGTGTCGAGAATGGCCCGTCTGATCGCATCAAAACTTGCGCCGCAAATCAGTCTCCACGGCGTGCTCGTAGAGATCTTCGGTCTCGGTACACTCATTATCGGTGAGAGCGCCATCGGGAAGAGCGAAGCAGCACTTGATCTTGTGCTTCGAGGTCATAAGCTTGCTGCCGATGACATGGTCATCCTTGAAAAGACCGGCAATGAAATAAGCGGCCATGCTACGGACATGGGAGCCGACCTTCTGCAGATCAGAGGGCTCGGTATCATCAATATTCGTGCCTTATACGGCGAGTCGGCAACAGTAAACTCCTGCAGGATCGGGCTGGTGGTGGAACTTGAGGAATGGAAAAGGGGACACCACTACAGTCTCATCGGACTGCGTGAACGGCGCTATAAACTCCTCGGTGTCAATCTGCCCTATCTCAGACTGCCGGTAAAAACAGGGCGGAACATGGCAACGCTCATCGAGGTAGCAGCAAGGAACCAGATACTCAAAAACAAAGGGATCTACACGGCGAGAGAAATTAATAGAAAACTCAGGAAGAGGCTTGCCGGATGAAACAGACACGCACAGTGGTTGTCACAGGGCTTTCAGGGTCAGGTCGGAGCGCAGCGCTGAAGGCGTTCGAGGATATGGGATTTTACTGTGTTGACAATCTTCCGCTCGTGCTCCTCTCTGCATTCGTCGAATTTGTGCAAGGGGCCGAAGATGTGCTGTATTCCGCTATCGGCATCGATATCAGGGAGAAGGGCTTCCCGGAACGGCTCCCAGCACTCTACTCCTCGCTCAAGGCTGGTGGCCATGCGATCGAGATCCTTTTTCTCGATGCCTCCGATCAGACCCTGGTGCGCCGTTTCAGCGAGACGAGGAGGCCTCACCCGCTCGCACGTGGGACTACCCCCCTCATAGACGGTATAAGAAATGAGAGGGCGGCTCTCGGCGAAGTTAAAAAGCTGGCTGACCGGATCATTGACACATCGGATTATACAGTCCACGATTTGAGGCAGGCAGTGGAACGTCACTATTCCTGGGGGGGCGCAGGCAGGCCCATGGTGGTCACTATCGTCACCTTCGGGTATAAGTACGGCATGCCGTATGATTTGGACTTGATGTTCGACCTGAGGTTCCTGCCGAATCCCAATTTTGTGCCTGACCTGAAGCCCTATACTGGCGAGGACGCGAGGATCAGGGAGTATATTATGGAAAAGCCTGGTTCCGGGGAGTTTTTGTCCAGACTTTTTGCCTTTCTTGAGTATCTTTTGCCCCGTTACCGGAGCGAGGGAAAGAGCTATCTCACGATAGGATTCGGGTGTACCGGCGGGAGGCATCGTTCGGTTGCGCTCTCCCTTATGATTGCGGAGCTGCTCAGACAGGCCGGCTACGAGGTCAACGTCAAACATCGGGATATAGGGGTCTGAGAGAGTATCTTGCGTTCTTGGCATCGAAAGAGCATAGAGTAAAAAAGTTGTCTTTTTTGCCTCTGCAGACTTGTTAGTCTCCATAGACTCTCTTGGCTCTTCCGAAAGGAGAAGGGAATGATCGGACTGGTGGTGGTATGTCACGAAGACATGGGCGTTGAGCTGGTAAAGGCCGCCGAGATGATCGTAGGAAAGATTGACGCGGTTGCAGCGGTCAGCGTAAAGCAGGAGAGCGCGCCGGAAATCCTCCGGGACGAAATACAGAATGCCATAAAAAAAGTTGACCGGAAGGAAGGCGTCATGCTGTTCACCGATATGTTTGGCGGGACCCCATCGAACATCTCCCTTGCGTTTCTCGGAGAGACTGTCGAGGTTGTAACCGGCGTCAACCTTTCTATGATGATAAAATTTGCAAATCACCGGGATGAAAAACCGCTGCCGGAGCTAGCGAAACTTGTGCAGGAGGCTGCGCAGAAGAGTATTGTGATCGCGAGCCAGATGCTGAAGGGGAGGAAGTAATTTCACATGATTGTCTTTGTCCGTATAGACGACCGCCTTATCCACGGGCAGGTGGTGGAGGGGTGGGTGAATTTCCTGAAAGCGACCTGTATTATGGTCGCCGATGACCACGTTGCGACGAACGCGCTCCAGAAGTCCATCATGGAAATCTCCGTCCCGCAAGGACTGAAGGTCGCTATCGGGAGTGTGGAAGATATCTGTGCTCAACTTCACACTTCGGCGTTCGACGCCGAACGGGTCATCTTACTTTTCTCGAACCCTTCTGATGTCCTGCGAGCGCTGAAGTCAGGGCTTGATTGCCGGGCGCTGAACATCGGCGGGATGCATTATGTACAGGGAAAGCGCAAGCTCTTAGATGTGCTCGCGGTCAATGACATCGACCTTGATGCGCTCAAGGAGATTGCCGCTAGGGGCATTAGGGTTGATATCCAGACGGTCCCGACGCAGAGGCCGCTGCTGCTTGACAAAGTGTTCAAGGCCTGCCATCTTGCGGGAAAGCCGTAACTGCCTGCTGGGAGAAAACGGAACGGGGAGAGAAAGGGATGCTTTCCGAAGAGTGAAGTCGCGTTCATAGACATGATTGCCTTCGATTTTCATATAGTCCTTTCCATTGTCGGGGTAGCCTTTGTTGGCGGAATTATAAGTCTCGACAGGACCGCCGCAGGGCAGTTCATGGTCTCCCAGCCCATTGTCGCCGCTCCTATTACGGGCTGGATGCTTGGCGATGCTACTACGGGGCTTGTCATCGGAGCCGTGCTCGAACTCATCTGGGTACTCGATGTGCCGGTGGGCACATTTGTTCCGGCCGATGCTTCCATCGGAGCCGTAGCGGCCACAGCCATCGCCATCCTCGGCAGTGGAGGCACTGCTTTGCCTGACGTGATCGGGTTCAGCATTTTGCTGACGACCGTGATGGTTCCGCTGACCATGATGATTGATGTGATCGTGAGAGAACAGAACTCCGGGCTGGCCAAGTATGCCCTTGCCGCGTCGGGGAAAGATGTCAGCCGCAAACTTGCATTGGCGCACCTCTCGGGGCTCATAGTCTTTTTCATGAAATCATTCATACTCTATCTGATCGTGCTGCCCGCAGGGCTTGCTGCCCTGCTTCTGTTCGCGCGCATGCCGAAGCAATTTCACAGCGCCATGGCTTTGTTCGTGAAACTTCTACCCCTGCTTGGTGCTGCCCTCGTGGCGCGTAAACTGTCGATAAGAACGCTCGACCTTTTTCTGCTCCTGGGTTTTGTGACAGCGACAATATTCACACAGTTTATCCATGTCCCTGCGCTGAGCGTGAGTGTCCTTGTCATCCTTGCCGGGTTATTGGGGGTTCGGCTCAGTGAACGATGAACGCAACAAGGTGAAAACCTCCGAGATGCTCAAGGTCTTCTGGAGGTCTTTTCTCATCCAGGCATCGTGGAGCTTTGACCACATGCAGTCGCTGGGTTTTGCCTATGCCATCCAGCCGGTGCTCAGAAAGCTTTATCCTGATCAGGCAGAATATGAGTCCCGGCTCAGGGCCCATATGGAGTACTTCAACACGCAGCCATACCTCGCTTCGTTCATCCTTGGCGCTGTAGCACGGATGGAACAGGACCGGGTCTCGGGCCGGAACAGTTCCGCAGACGTCTCAAGTCTGAAGACTGCGCTGATGGCTCCACTCGGTGCACTCGGGGATAGCTTCTTCTGGGGTGCGCTCAAACCGTTTTCCGCAGTTGTCGCGATTTCCCTGCTGATGGCCAATGCATGGTGGGCGCCAATCGTATTTCTGATTCTGTACAACATTGTCCATGTAGGGCTCAGGGCAGAGATGTTGTTCCATGGATTTATGAGCGCCGGTGATGCTGCGGAGCTCATCGCTCGCTACCATTTTACGAAGATGGCAAAATTGTTCAAGGCAGTTTCGCTCACGGTCCTGGGAGGCATTCTGGGTATGCTTCCCACCTGGCGACGGGAATTCAGGATGGCCCTTCCCCTTCCCAGTGCTGTTTCGGCCTTTGCTGGGTTATTGGCGACCCTTATTCTGGTTGCGATACTGAGAAGAGGGGGCTCACCAGTAAAACTCATGCTCGGGCTTGCCGCTCTCTGCCTCGCACTGGCTTACGGAGGAGTTATTTAATGAAGCAAAAAGAACTGTTAATCGAAAACAAACTCGGCCTGCATGCAAGAGCCGCAGCGCAGATCGTGAAATCTGCGAGCGCATACTCTTCCAAGATAATGCTGATTAAGGACGGACTCGAAGTTGACGGGAAGAGCATTATGGGAATCATGATGCTTGCTGCTGCCAAAGGGAGCAGTGTTATGCTTCAGGTGCATGGTGCTGATGAAGAGAAGGCGGTTGCAGGGCTCGAGAGGCTTTTTAAAGATAAGTTCGGAGAGAAGGAATAGAAAAAAGCAGTAAACAGCAAGCGGTAAACAAGGAACGGGATAGAGATAATGCATGAAAAAGTGTACAGAGGTATTGTTGCATCGCCGGGCATCGTGATTGGCAGGGCGTACCTACTCGACCGCCGCAAAATTGTCGTAGCAGGACGGAGGATCGAGGAGGTCACCGTCAAGGATGAAGTGGCGCGCTTCAAGCGGTCCGTCGATCTCTCCAAGACCCAACTGGAAGAACTCAAGAAGCGCTTTAGCAAAGGGATGGGAAAGTCACACCTGTACATCCTCGATACGCATATCATGCTGCTCGAGGATAAGATGCTCGTTGACGAGCACAGTCAAGCGAATCAAGGAGTCACGCCTGAATGCCGAGGGTGCGCTCAAAGAAACTATAGCCGCCATCGGACTCAAGTTCGACACGATCGAGGACGAGTACCTCCGCGAGCGCAAGCGCGATGTGGAGCAGGTCGGTGAACGCATTCTGAGAAATCTTGTGGGGCATAAGCAGGAGAGCCTTTCCGACATCAAGGAAGAGGCTGTGATCATCGCCCACGACATCGCTCCATCCGACACCCTCATGATGCGCAAGGACAAAATCCTCGGTTTTGCTACGGATGCGGGAAGCAGAACGTCCCACACCGCTATTCTCGCGCGCTCTCTTGGACTTCCCGCTGCCGTCGGCCTTGAGAATATAACGTCGGCGGTCAAGACCGGTGATGTGGTAATCTTGGACGGCATCCACGGCGTGGTAATAGTCGATCCAGACGAAGAGACGTTCCTTGACTATCTCAAGAAGCAGCGCAGATACAAATATTTTGAACAGGAACTTGAGAAACTCAAGACGCTCTCAGCCGAGACCCTCGACGGCCATGTGATAAAATTGCAGGGTAATATTGAGCTGCCTGAAGAGGTCGCGTCCGTGGCAGAGCACGGCGGAGTGGGCATCGGACTCTACCGCACGGAATTTCTCTTTCTGAACAGACAAACGCTGCCGACTGAAGAAGAGCACTACAATGCCTATCGCCTCGTGGCAGAGAAGGCCTTTCCCTATGAAGTGGTGATTCGTACTCTCGATGTGGGTGGGGACAAGATCGGCTTCCCCGGCATTTTCGAAAAAGAAGCGAATCCCGCGCTAGGGTTGCGGGCTATCCGTTTTTGTCTGCAGAAGCCCGACATTTTCAGGACCCAACTACGCGGCATCCTCAGGGCAACTGTGCACGGGAATATCAAGATCCTGTATCCCATGATCTCGGGACTTCCCGAACTGTATGAAACCAAGAAAGTGCTTGAAGAAGTCAAGGAGGAGCTTAGATCAGAAGGCAAAGCATTTAACGAGCATGTGGAAATCGGAATTATGATTGAGATACCGTCAGCCGCAATGATTTCTGACCTTCTGGCCACAGAGGTGAATTTTTTCAGTGTGGGTACGAACGATCTTATCCAGTACACGCTTGCAATCGACCGTCAGAACGAGCATGTTGCATATATGTACGAGCCGCTCGATCCCGCCGTGCTTCGCCTGCTCCACGAAGTGTCGGACGCCGCGCACCAGGCGAGATCACCCTCGCCATGTGCGGAGAGATGGCGGGAGACCCGCTCTATGCTGCGATTCTCCTCGGCATGGGATTCCAGAACCTCAGCATGAACGTGGCCTCGATCCCATGGGTGAAAAAGGTGGTCAGGTCGGTGCGGATGCAGGACGCGGTCGAACTTGCTTCTCTCGTCATGCAGCAGCCGACGGCTGCGTTAGCCAGAAAGACTGCCGAAAACTTCATGGAAGAGCGGTTCCCGGATTTGGCGGCGGAGCTGTAAATAAAGTCCGGAGCGAACAGTGTCGAGTGAAAAAGATCCACAATCAAAAGTCCGCTTCTGTACTAGAAACGGGAGAGCGGTGTGCAGAATACAGAATGTAGGATAAACGATGCCTTGAGCGACAGCGAGAAAACACAAAGAACAACCAGGATCCACGGCGGGAATATCTACGAGGCAGCTAAACGTTTCGGAATCGATGAAGAAGATATCATCGACTTCAGCTCGAGCGTAAACCCTCTCGGTCCACCATCGTCTGCGAAGCGGGCAGTCAAGAGATCTATCAAATTCCTCGACCGTTACCCTGATCCTGAAATGAACGATCTGCGGAAAGCGATTGCCCGCTATTTCGGCATCAAACCCGGGCAAGTTATCTGCGGCAGTGGATCAAACGGGCTGATTCGACCTTATCCCTCGGGTATTCAGACCGAAGAAGGTCCTCATCCCTGTGCCGACCTTTATGGAATATGCCGCCGCAGCGGAGGATGCCGGTGGCAAGGTTGTGGCGTTTCCTCTGAAGGAGCATGAAGGATTCCGTGTGGACCCTCTCGAGATGGCCTTTGCGCTCAAAGGTATGGACATGGCGTTCCTCTGCAATCCCAACAATCCTACGGGTCTCCTCATTCCCAAAGCAGAGATGCTTGAGATCATGCAGTACGCGCTCCAGCACGGGGTACGGCTGGTGGTTGACGAGGCGTTCATGGACTATAACAATTCCGATTCGATCGTTAAGGAGGCTGTGCAGTCCTCTCGCCTCATCTGCCTGAGGGCATTCACCGCGTTCTTCGGTATGCCTGGGCTCCCGATCGGGTATGCGGTCACCGACGAGACAACGGCTGCTGATCTCAGGGACGGTCAGGAGCCCTGGGCAGTGAGTATCCCGGCAGAGCAGGCCGCCATCGCCGCCTTGAACGAGTGGGGGTATATCAAGAAGACCCGTCGGTTGATCGAGAAAGAACGCGAACGCCTGCTCTCAGCCATCCGGATATTGCCCGGTGTGGAGCCGTTCCCGTGTTCGGCGAATTTCATCTTGCTCAAACTCACCTCAATAGATGCATGGCAGCTGGCAGAAAAGCTCGGTCAACGCGGCCTCCTTATCCGCGATTGCTCTTCATTCCCCGGCCTCAGCAACCGTTACGTGCGGATTGCCGTGCGTACGCGGAGGGAGAACAAACGTCTTGTGGAGGCGCTGCGAGAGCTCCTTATTGCATGATGTCCCCGCCAAAAAATATTTTGCAAAAATATCATCTCTGTGATAAAGTAAATTTAAACCTCATGAAAATACGATGGATTTTGTGTGCTGCCGAGGAAACGCGACTGATTTTGCTGGACTAAAACGCGCTCATTTGTCCGCATATGTCATCTATGCCGAAAAGTGGGCAGAGAGGTGTTTCCATCCCCGTATTGCCTGTTTGGCTCTGCGGGATGAAAATCGGAGGGTCGACTATGGAACCGATCATGTGCCCCTTTTGCGGCGGGACGAATCTATTTCAGGAAGATGACTATAGTCTCGAAATGGACTTCGAATATTGGACTATTCACCATTGGGAGTGTTTGGACTGTGCACAGTCATTCGACAAGATAGAGATACTGCCAACGCCAAACACCTTCGAGGAAATCAATGAGAGCACCATACACTGAAACGGATCCTGACCGTGCGGCGTCTTCTCTCTCGTCTTCACTTCCCATTACCGGCAGGCCGACTGCTGCCAGGATCAACCTGCAGTCGCTCTCTCACAATTTCAACGAGGTTATGCATCGTGCCGATGGACGAAAGATTCTCGCCGTTGTCAAGGCACAGGCGTACGGACATGGAGCGCTCGGGGTTTCCCGGCATCTTTTGGAACTTGGCGCTGACATGCTCGGCGTTGCCCTGATTGAGGAAGGGAGTGAGCTTCGGGCGGCCGGAATCGAAGCGCCAATTCTAGTGATGGGCGCGGTTTTCCCGGAGCAGGCAGAGACGATCGCAGGGTTGGGCCTCACGCCGGTGGTTTACGACATGAAGGTCGCGCGTGCCGTTGCCGATGCAGCGCAGAAGCAAAAGACCAAGATCGCGGTGCACGTGAAGATCGACACCGGTATGGGCAGGATAGGCATTCCTCCTGCCGCAGCCGAGGATTTCATCGTGGACTTGGTTAACCTTCGCGGTATTACGGTGCAGGGCATGATGACGCATTTCGCCGATGCCGACCTGCGGGACAAACGGTTTGCCTCGAAGCAGATGGGCCTTTTCGAGTCTCTTCTCAAGAAGCTCGATTCGCGGGGCATCACCATTCCCTTGCGTCATGCCGCCAACAGCGCCGCGGTGCTTGATTACCGACGGGCACTCTTCACCATGGTCAGGCCGGGGCTGATGCTGTACGGGTATAATCCCCTCGAAGGAGAAGCGGCTGACGCTGATTTGCGGCCGGTGCTGTCGCTCGTAACGCGCATTGCATTCATCAAAAAAGTTTCAGCAGGGGTTCCTATCAGCTACGGCAGGACATTTGTCACGAAACGGGAGAGCCTTGATCGCCACCATACCCATCGGGTATGCCGACGGATACAGCCGCGGCCTTTCGAACAGGGGTGAAGCGATCGTCCGGGGTGTAAGAGTGCCGGTGGTCGGCCGGGTATGCATGGACATGACCATGCTGGACGTAACGGAAGTGCCTGCTGCGAGCGAAGGGGACGAGGTGGTGTTGATCGGAAGCCAGGGAAATGAGCGGATCACGGCAGACGATATCGCCGCAAGACGGGCACCATATCGTACGAGGTGCTCTGCGGGATCAGCAGCCGCGTACCGAGGGTGTATGTATGATGACTTTAACTTGAATGAGTTGTCGCATGATAAGTTGAAATTGGAGATTGGGAACTGAATAAAGTCAACTGCCAAATTTCAAATTTTCAATATAAAATCTTCAATACGGAGCGATGCTCCCTATGAACTACTGGCTTGAACTGTTGGGCCGTAAAACCACCCAATTCGTAATGGAGATGGGCCGGGTGCTCATCTTCCTGCGGCCAGACGCTCCGCTGGACCTTCAGCAGGCCGTTCTATCTGAAGAATCTGCTGAAGCAGATGGAGCAGATCGGCGTCAACTCCGTTCCCGTGGTGCTGACCACGGCGATCTCCACGGGCATGGTGCTGGCGCTCCAGAGCTATACGGGGTTCAAGCGGTTCGGCGCCGAGTCGCTCATCGGCGCCGTCGTTTCGCTCTCCATGACCCGGGAACTCGGGCCCGGTGCTCACGGGCCTCATGGTGGCAGGCAGGGCCGGTGCGTCCATGGCCGCAGAACTGGGAACCATGAAGGTGACCGAGCAGATCGATGCTCTTACGACGCTTGCCACGAACCCGATGAAGTACCTGGTGGTGCCCCGGTTCGTTGCGAGCACGGTGATGATGTTCTTCCTGACGGTCCTCGGGCATGATGATTGGCATCATCGGCGGTTATTTTGTCGGCGTCAAGGTGCTCGGCACCAATCCCGTTACCTACATCAACCAGAGCATCGATAATACCGAGGTGACGGACATCTGGTACGGGCTTATCAAGTCCCTCGTGTTCGGCGCGGTGGTCGGTCTCATCGGCTGTTATAAGGGATTCAATACCGAGGGCGGCGCGGAAGGCGTGGGCAAGGCCACGACCGGCGCTGTGGTGGTCTCGTGCATGCTGATCCTGATCCTTGATTATTTCCTGTCGGCGCTGTTGTGGTGACGCCATGGCCGATGATCGAGATCATCGACCTGCATAAGAGCTTCGGCAATCTCCACGTGCTCCGCGGAGTGAATCTCACGGTGGAAAAGGGCGAGAGCATGACGGTGATCGGCGGCAGCGGCAGCGGCAAGAGCGTGCTGATCAAGCACATCATCGGACTTTTGTTCCCCGACAAGGGGCGGGTGATCGTTGACGGCCAGGTCCTGAACAATCTCGATGAGCAGGGCTTGAACGAGATGCGGAAGAAGTTCGGCATGCTGTTCCAGGGCGCGGCGCTCTTCGACTCGCTCACGGTCTGGGAGAACGTGGGCTTCGCACTAAAACAGCATACGAAGCTGTCCGACCGGAGATCCGGAAGATCGCGACGGAGAAGCTCGCTCTCGTCGGGCTGAAGGATGTCGAGGACAAGATGCCGTCGGAGCTTTCGGGAGGCATGAAGAAAAGGGTGGGGCTCGCCCGGGCGATCGCCATGGACGCCGCCATCATCCTGTATGATGAGCCGACGACCGGACTCGATCCGATCACGGCTGACTCGATCAACGACCTGATCGTCGATCTCCGGAAGAAGCTCGGTGTGACGTCTGTGGCCATTACGCACGATATGCACAGCGCCTATAAGATCTCGGACCGGATCGCCATGCTGTACAAGGGCGAGATCCTGGAGATCGGTACGCCCGACCAGATCAGGAACACTCCGAATCCCATTGTGCAGCAGTTCATTACCGGCAGCGCAGTGGGGCCGATAACGGCGGACTGATCAACTGCGCAGATGTGGAATGTGGAACGCGGATAAAACATCGATATCGTTCAGCTTGTTGATCCGATTTCGATCGGCATTGCAATTCATGCGATGTTCATGCAAACTGAGCGCAGAGGCCAAGGTGGGGTTGCTGGTCCTCGTGGGGTCCGTCATTCTCCTCTGGATGACCTTTGCTGTCGGCAAGTACGAGTTCGGCGAAAAAAAAGGATACACCGTGCAGGCGGTCTTTGATTCGGTGGCCGGGCTCGATGCAAAGGCTGCAGTAAGGATGGCGGGTGTAAAGATCGGTACTGTGGAGAAGGTTGAGCTCGAGGACAGCCGCGCAAAGGTGACCCTGCAGGATTAATCCTGAAGTTAAGATACAGCGCGGGATGAAGGCTATGGTCAAGACCCTGGGCCTCCTCGGAGAAAAGTACGTGGAACTCGTGCCTTCGGAAATTTCAGCGAAGGAGGCTGCTGCACCGGGGGGTTCCCGATATCTTCAGGAAGGTGAACGGATCGAGGCCACCGTTTCGCCGAGCGACGTGGACAAACTGATCAACCAGCTGAGCTACATTTCGGACGATGTCAAACAGGTGACCGCATCGCTCAGACAGGTCTTCGGAAGCGAACGGGGCACTCGTTCCATGGAAGATATTCTTGCAGACCTGCGAAAGACCACTGCGAACATTCAGGATTTCTCTTACACCCTGCGGAGCGACGGGAGCGAAGTGGTCATGAGGCTGAACGACCTCATCGCCAGTCTGAACGGCGTCGTGGGCGAGAACAGGGACAACCTCAAGGTGACCATGGAGAACGTCCGGGAAGCTTCGAAGAACGCCGAGCTAGCTCTCGCGTCGATCGAGAACACTGCCCGGAAGATCGACCGCGGAGAAGGCACGCTCGGCAAACTCGTGAGCAACGACAGCATGTATAACAACATCGACAGCACCGCCAAGGGGCTCGGTGACATTACATCGCACTTCGAGCGCCTGAGGACGGTTCTGGGATTTAGATCGGAATATATGTTCCCGGAGTATAAGACCTATTTCTCACTCGACGTCAAGCCCACGTTCGACAAGTACTATACGCTCGAGATAATTTCAGACCCCAAATACAAGTTTACACAGACTATAACGTCAACAAACCCGCCGGGGACGACGGTTACTCAGGATACTTACGAGAACAAATTCCTCTTCAGCCTTCTGTTCGTCAAACGATGGGGAAATCTCGCTCTCCGGATGGGGCTGATGGAGTCCACCGGCGGACTCGGCGCCGAATACTATGCGATGAGCGATAGGATCAAGTTCAGTTTAGACGCTTGGAACTTCGCAAGCAAAGAGCCCGGCAATTTAAACACTCATTTGAAGGCCACGGTGAGTTACGATCTGAACAAATTGTTCTTTCTTAATGCCGGTTTCGATAATTTCCTGAATTCCCAGCGGGCGGCAGCGTTTGCCGGAGTAGGTCTCCGGTTCGACGACGAGGACCTGAAATACCTGATGGGGACCGTGCCGATAGTGAAGTAATTTCACGCTGCTGGATGCGGATGCGTCCTTGACTTTTACCGGGTAGTCTCTTAGAATGACAAGCGAGGAGAACGTGGTACGAAAAGTGATTACAAAGGCGGTGTTCCCGGCTGCAGGTCTGGGTACGCGGTTCCTCCCGGCGACAAAGGCGTCTCCCAAGGAGATGCTTCCGCTCGTGGACAAGCCGCTCATCCAGTATGTTGTAGAAGAGGCCGTGGCCTCGGGCATCGAGGAGGTTGTGCTGGTCACGGGCAGGGGCAAACGGGCGATCGAGGACCACTTCGACGTGGCATTCGAGCTCGAGGAGGATCTCAAGGCAAAGGGCAAGCACAAGCTGCTTTCCGAGGTGCAGCGCATCACCGACTTGGTGACGTTCTGCTATATCCGCCAGAAGAAGGCACTTGGTCTCGGTCATGCCGTGCTGACGGCCAAGACGGGTGGTTGGCGATGACCCGTTCGCAGTGCTTCTCGGCGACGATATCATCGATTCAGACGTTCCGGTGCTCAAGCAGATGATGGCTGTTTATGAGCGGTATCCTTCCACGATCCTTGCCATCCAGAAAGTGCCGCGGTCCCAGACGCAGTACTACGGCATCATTGACGCAAAAAAGATCGAGGACGGCATCTATCTCGTGAAGGACCTGGTGGAGAAACCTTCGCCCGACGAGGCGCCGTCGAATCTCGCGATCATCGGCCGCTATATCCTGACGCCCGGAGATATTCACCGCTCTTGAACGCACCGAAGCCGGGCAAAGGCGGAGAGATCCAGCTGACCGACGGGCTCAGGCTGCTCATGGAAAAGCAGCCGATCTATGCCTATGAGTTCAAGGGCATACGGCATGACGCGGGCGATAAGCTCGGATTTTTGAAGGCCACGGTCGAGTTCGGGCTGAAGAACGCAGAGTTCGGCACGGAGTTCAGGAACTATCTGCAAAAGTTGAAACTGTGAACATTCACGTTGATGCGGGCGAATCGAAACAGAACTGATGGTGCACTCAACATGAGGAGGATGATTTGGCAAAGACCGAAACGAAAAACATCGATCTCCAGCAGTCAATAGAGATACCGAAAAAGCTGCCGCTGCTCCCGATCAGGGACATCGTGGTATTCCCGTACATGGTGCTTCCGCTCTTTGTCGGGAGAGAGATGTCCATCAAGGCGATCGAGATGGCGCTTGAGGGGAACCGCATGATCTTCCTGACCTCCCAGAAGGACATCAACGTGGAAAATCCCTCGCCGTCCGACCTCTATTCCGTGGGTACCGTCGGCGTGATCATGCGGATGTTGAAGCTGCCGGACGGCCGCATCAAGATCCTCGTCCAGGGCGTGTCGCGGGCGAAGACCGTGAAATTCCTCCAGAAGGAACCGTTTTACCAGGTCGAGATCAAGACCTTCCCCGATGCTTCCGCCGCCGGTCAACCTCGAGATCGAGGCGCTCATGCGGAACGTGAAGGAGCAGATCGAGAAGCTGGTGTCCTTCGGCAAGGTCATCCTTCCGGACATCATGGTGGTCATCGAGAACGTGGACGATCCGGGCAAGCTTGCCGACCTTGCCGTTGCCAACATGGGGCTCAAGGTCGAGCAGGCGCAGGAGATCCTGGAGATCACCGACCCGATTCAGCGGATCAAGCGCATCAACGAGGCACTCGGCAAGGAGATCGAGCTCCTCTCCATGCAGCAGAAGATCCAGGCAGACGTCCGCGGCGAGATCGACAAGACGCAGCGCGAGTACTTCCTGCGCGAGCAGCTAAAGGCGATCCAGCGCGAACTCGGCGAGACCGATGACCGTTCCGAGGACATCCGCGAGCTCCGGGAAAAGATCAAAGATGCCAAGATGCCGGAGAAGGGCGCTAAAGAGGCCGAGAAACAGCTCCGGAGGCTTGAGACGGATGCATCCCGACGCTGCCGAGGCATCCATGACCCGGACCTACATCGAATGGCTCGCCGATCTTCCCTGGAGCAAGGCGACCAAGGACAACCTCGACCTCAAGGCGGCGCATAAGGTGCTCGAGGATGACCATTACGACCTTGAAAAGGTGAAAGAGCGAATCCTCGAATACCTCGCGGTGCGCAAGCTCAAGGAGAAGATGAAAGGGCCGATCCTCTGTTTTGTCGGACCTCCGGGCGTGGGCAAGACGTCGCTCGGAAAGTCCATCGCCCGCGCGCTCGGCCGGGAGTTCGTGCGCATTTCGCTGGGCGGCGTGCGGGACGAGGCGGAGATCCGCGGCCACCGCAGGACCTATGTGGGCGCGCTGCCCGGCAGGATCATCCAGGGCATCAAGACCGCCGGCTACAACAATCCGGTCTTCATGCTCGACGAGATCGACAAGATCGGCGCCGATTTCCGGGGCGACCCGTCTGCGGCCCTGCTCGAGGTGCTCGACCCCGAGCAGAACAACTCGTTCAGCGACCATTATATCGGACTGCCCTTCGACCTGTCGCGCGTGATGTTCATCACCACCGCGAACATGACCGACCCGATCCCGTCGCCGCTCAAGGACCGGATGGAGATCATCCGGCTGTCAGGATACACGGAGCAGGAGAAGCTCGGCATTGCGAAGAGCTACCTGATCCCCCGGCAGCTGACGGAGCACGGCATCACGGACAAGACAGATCAGCATCCCGGACAAGACCATCCTCCAGGTCATCGCGCAGTACACGCGCGAGGCAGGCGTACGGAACCTGGAGCGCGAGATCGGCCATCTTTGCCGCAAGGTCGCGCGGAAGGTCGCCGAGGGAGAGACGAGGCTGTTCACGATCACGCCGAGCAACCTGCACCAATACCTGGGCGTCCCGAAGTTCTTGCCGGAAGTCGAGCGGGAGAAGGACGAAGATCGGCGTGGTGACCGGACTTGCCTGGACCGAGACCGGCGGCGATATCCTCTATATTGAGGCGACCACCATGCGCGGCAAGGGGACAGCTTACGCTCACCGGACATCTCGGCGACGTGATGAAGGAGTCGGCCCATGCGGCGCTCACCTATGTGCGCTCCCGCGCAGGAGAGCTCGGCATCAATATCGAGCAATTCGGGAAGACCGATGTCCATATCCATGTACCTGCGGGCGCCATCCCCAAGGACGGTCCGTCGGCGGGCGTTACCATGGCCACCGCGCTGGCATCGGTCTTCACGAACGCGCCGGTGCAAAAGGATCTTGCCATGACCGGTGAGGTCACGCTCCGGGGACGGGTCCTGCCGATCGGCGGGCTCAAGGAAAAGACGCTCGCGGCCAAGCGGGCGGGGATCAAGACCATGATCATTCCGAAGCAGAACGAAAAGGACCTGGACGATATACCGAAAAATCTTCGAAAGGACATGAAATTCATCTTTGCCGAGACCATGGACGAAGTGATCTCGTCTGCGCTCCGCAAGAAGCTGCCCCGCCGGATAGCGCACCGGAGGCTTCCCGGCAGGTCCCGGGCCACGCACTAATCCATGAGAATATCAGACCTGGGTGAATTCGGCCTGATACGGAATATCCAGAGGTTGTCTCTCCGGAAGTCGTCTTCAGCGCTGATCGGCATTGGAGATGATGCCGCGGCGCTGAAGGTCTCCTCTTCAAAGACCCTGCTCGTCACAACGGATATGCTCCTCGAAGAAATACACTTCGACTTTTCCTTCACGGATTTTCATTCCCTGGGCTGGAAAGCGGCAGCGGCAAATTTGAGCGACATCGCTGCCATGGGCGGTGTCCCGCGTTATTGTCTGACCTCTATAGGCATTCCGGATCACATCTCCGTAGAGCAGATCCAGGATTTTTATCGAGGATTTCATTCTTTGATGAAGACTCACAAGACTGTGCTGGTCGGAGGAGACACCTGTCATTCCGCAAAAGGGATGGTAATCAGCGTTACCGTTCTCGGTGAAGTTGATAAAATGAATCTCCTTTCCCGCGCCGGTGCCAAGCCAGGAGACAGAGTGTTCGTAACCGGCACGTTGGGGGCTTCAGCGGCTGGATTGGAGATTTTGAAAAAAAAGGGCAAGGGGCAGGGGGGAATGGTCAAAGGAGCAGAAGTAAGAACGCTGATCGCAAAACATCTCCGGCCAGTCCCGCGCGTGGCAGAGGGCAGAGCAATCGCACGTTCCCGATGCGCAAGCGCTATGATCGACATCAGCGACGGGCTCTCTTCCGACCTCGCTCATATCTGCGAACAGAGCGGAGTTGGCGCAGAAATTCACGGCGACAGGATCCCGATTTCACCTGCACTCATGAAACTTTCCGGGGAGCTCACGATGCCGGCGCTGTTTTATGCGCTGTCGGGAGGGGAAGATTATGAACTCTTGTTCACCGTGCCCCCCAGCAAGATAAAAAGGCTGCAATCACTGCGTATCCCCGTAACCGAGATCGGGTTGGTTAAACGAGGGAAAGCACTCATGCTTGTAGACGATACCGGCATGAAAAACACGCTTCAGGCGACAGGGTATGACCATTTCCGAAGGATGGAGATCACACAGAACGCTCAGCGAGGCAGACTGCCGCTGTAAGTATTCTTATGAAGTATATCAGAGACCGCATTAGAAGTCTTCTCCATTTGCACGACTCACCGAATAAACTGGCATCGGCTTTTGCCCTCGGCGTGTTCATTGCGTTCACGCCTACCATAGGATTGCATGCGATCAGTTGTCTTTTTTTTGCATGGGTTTTCCGGCTAAGCAAGCTTGTGGTTCTCACGGGCGCTTTTATCAACAATCCCTGGACCATGGTGCCCATGTACGGATTTTGTCTGTGGTTCGGCATAAAAATAACCGGTAGCAATGTCACAACACCACACATTACATGGACTGAACTTACGTTCTCAAATGCATACGTTATTCTGAAGCCATACCTCTGGCCATTTATTGCGGGGAGCCTTGTGGCCGGCGTTGTTGCCGCAGTTATTGCGTATGGAATCATTTACTGGGCCGTTATGCAGCACAGAAAGACAGATCTACCGTGAGGCGATTGCTGATTCTTATCATTCGTGCGATGTTCGGTGTCGACCGGGATTGAGTAAGAGTCCTTGCTGGAGCAGTTCCTGCCCCTCCTGTATCCGTCCGTGAGCGATATATGCAGTGGCAGGGGGCAGGCATGAATCGGGACTGCGTACCGTGCATGCGCAACATATTGCCGCAAAAAACAACGTGCCTGTTGTTTATGCAGATCTATTGACTGTCTCAAATGTGTGCATTATGATAATGAATTACAGATGCAGAGACAAAATGGCATTCGGGATGGAGGATAGAGTCTGAAAGCACCGCTTGTTTCTATTGTGATCGTCAATTGGAACGGCAAGCATCTTCTGGGAGAATGTCTCGAATCGCTGCGTCAGCAGACTTCCCAGGATTTTGAAATCGTTCTCGTGGATAACGGCTCGCGAGACGGGTCCGTGGAGTACGTCCGCGAACGGTATGGGGAAGTCAAGCTGGTTCCCCTGTCGGGCAATAAGGGTTTTGCTGGGGGCAATAACGTCGGGATACGGGTTGCTTCCGGTAATTATATTGTATTATTGAACAATGATACAAAAACCGATCCGGCATGGCTTGAGAACCTGATTAAGGAAGCAGAATCAAACCCTGCTGCGGGAATGGTGGCGTGCAAAATTCTTTCCTATGCCAATCCTGATGTAATAGATAATGTGGGGCTTCTTATATACCGGGATGGTCTTGCAAGGGGGAAGGGCCGACTGGAACGGGACGAGGGGCAGTATGATCAAAAAGGAGAGGCGCTCTTCCCGAGCGGATGCGCCGGATTATATCGTAAGAAGATGCTGGATGAGACAGGTCTGTTCGACGAGGAATTCTTCGCATATGCCGATGATGTTGATCTCGGGCTCCGAGGTAGGCTCGCGGGCTGGGGGTGCGTCTATGTCCCCTCAGCAAAAGTGTATCACAAGTATTCTTCATCATCATCTTCATATTCTTCGCAGAAGGCTTTTTTAGTTGAACGAAACAGACTGTGGGTGCTGCTCAAGTACTATCCTGTCGAGCTTATTGTCGCAAGCGTTTACTTCACAGCCAAGCGGCTCCTGCTCCAGTTCTATGGTGCCTTATCCGGGAGGGGGGCAAGCGGCAGGTTCACAACTGAAAACAGCATGGTTCATGCGATCACCATATTGCTGCAAGCATGGTGCTCCGCGCTAGTAGCCGTACCACATGTACTGGGACAGCGATGGAACTTTGCCAGAAAGAGACGGATCGGAAGGCGTGAATTCTACAGATTGATTCGTGAATTCGGGATCTCGGCGTCAGAGCTAGCGCTGAAAGACTAGATTATGAAAACATTGGTCATTGTACCGGCATATAATGAGGAAGAGAGCCTTCCTGGCGTGATCCGAGATCTCAGGGAGAACATCCGTTTAGCGGATATCCTGGTAGTAAATGATGGCTCAAAGGACGCGACTGCGCGAATTGCCCAAGAGGCGGGCGTGGCGGTTTTAAACCTTCCATTCAACCTGGGCATCGGTGGGGCAATGCAGGCTGGATATTTGTATGCGGAGCAGAGGGGCTACGATATAGCGGTGCAATTCGACGGTGATGGTCAGCATCTCGCAGGGGAGATAGAAAAGCTGCTGCGACACGTCAGAGAAGGGAACGCAGATCTTGTGATTGGATCCCGCTTTTTGGATCAGGGAGGATATAGTACCTCTGTCTTCCGGAAGTCAGGAATATGGATTTTTTCCACGATCCTTTCCCGCATGCTCGGCATACGTGTGACCGATAGCACTTCCGGTTTTCGTGCCGCAAACCGCCGCGTAATCGAGTTCTTCTCTCGTACGTATCCCGATGATTATCCAGAAGTGGAAGCTCTCGTTCTTCTCCACAAGGCAAAACTGCGTATAGTAGAAGTGGCAGTTAACATGCGCGAGCGTACCGGCGGCACGTCCTCGATTACGCCTTTACGCTCCGTATATTATATGGTTAAAGTGCTCCTGGCGATATTTATTGATTTGCTGAAAAAGTGAGGTGGATCATGGACGTATTGAAGATCTTGGCGATCGTTGGAAGCGGGACCGTTTTATTGCTCGTGGTCGAATTAATCCGCAGAGGGAGGCTCAAAGAGCGCTACTCACTGCTGTGGCTTTTTGCTGGCGGCGTATTGCTGGTCCTCTCATCCTCAAGATATATTCTCGAATATATATCGAACTTGGTGGGGATCTATTATCCCCCTTCATTTCTTTTCCTGCTGGCATTTTTGTTTCTGCTCCTGATCACCTTGCACTTTTCTGTGACCATATCCGGCCTTTCAGAAAAAAATAAAAGGTTGGCCCAGGAACTAGCACTCTTGCGGCAGGAGCTGCGAGAATTGATGCTCGTTAGGACAGATGGTAAAAAGAGCATGAATGAATAAGAAGAAAATTGCACTTTACATGAAAATGCGTGCATGGTAAATTTAACAATTATCCATGCTGATGATAGGGGAGGGCTGTAACTCTATGGGAACGCTGAGAAGTAGTTTAGAAAAGTTGTATAACAGCAAAACGTTCAGCATCGTCGCTCTTGGCATCATTGCGGTGATCATCCTTATAGCGTATTCCAATACCTTTACGGCAACTTTTCACTTTGACGATACCAATTCCATAGAAGAAAATGCTTTGATCAAACGGGTGACCGTAGATAGCATAATCAGCATTCTGAAAGCCGTTCGGCCTGTGGTCTATCTGAGCATCATGCTTAATTACCAGTTGAGTGGCCTTCATGTCGTTGGCTGGCATATTTTCAACATCGCATTCCACATCGCGAATAGTTTCTTCGTTTATCTGCTCATCAGCTGGACGCTGGGTTTGCATCCGTTCGAAAAGAAGTATGCTGATAAGGCAAAGAGAATGGCCCTCTTTGCGGCTCTCTTGTTTGCCGTGCATCCCATCCAGACAGAGGCCGTCACTTACATTATAAGTCGTACGGAACTGCTGGCGACATTTTTTTATCTTGCTGCTTTTCTGATGTTTATCAAGGGGACACAGAAGCATAAACCTCTCTATTACATCGGTGTCTTCTTCTCAGCGCTGCTGTCCATGGGGTCCAAAGAGTGGGCGGTGACGCTGCCGGCAATGCTTATGCTCTATGATTATATGTTCCTGTCGGAGAGGAACGTAAAGAATGTCCTATCTCATTGGAAGGCATACGTGCTTGCAGCACTGCCATGGGCGCTGATTGCGTATAACCTGAAATTAACCTCAACGGGGGGAAATGCGAGCGTTGGCTTTAATATAGTCACCACGTCCGGCATAACTCCTGTGACATATCTGCTCACTTCTTTTAATGTTCTCTGGACCTATATCAGGCTTTTGTTCCTGCCGATCAATCAGAATCTTGATTATGATTATCCTATTGCGAAGACACTGTTTGAATTCCCAACATTACTTTCCTTCTTGGGACATTTTGCCGTAGTGGGGGTGTCATTCTGGCTCTATAAAAAGAGAGGGTGGCTATTGATACCTTTCGGGGTTGCATGGTTTTACATTGCCTTATCTCCCGTGCAGAGCTTTGTGCCGATCATAGATGTTATTTTTGAGCACAGGCTCTATATGCCGTCGATCGGCTTTTTCTTTTTCTTTGTTGCTGCATACGAGAGCCTTCTTGAATGGTGGGAGGCAAAGCAGTTTATTAAGAAAAGTACCGTGGTCTGAAGCAGAAACAGGGTCTCATGTCCATAATAAGATTGCCCGCTGTATGCCATACAGGATGTTCTTATCCGTCCATTCCATACTCTCATTGTTCTCCCGATGAATCTTTTTTATATTGAGACATCGGTTAAAAGGCCTGGGTGTTACATGCAGGCTTCTCCTGTGAAAATTCCTTTGCTCTTAACAGAACTTTCCCAACGAACTTCATCCGTCATGTCGTCCATAAAAGGGGATAAAATACCCCTGGTCACATCTCAATAATCGTATAGGTTCACGAATAGCGCTGCGTTTGCGTCAATTTCAATAAGGGGTTCTATGCGAGAACTATGGACTGGCGCTACACCAGCAATCGCTACGCATATGGGAAGAGCAAGACCTTCGTAGTGGAATTGCAAGGACATCATTCCTGCGGAAGATCAAGGCAGTATTGTCAAGAGCGGCCATCCGACCTTGGTATGGTGTCCCTGTCCCGTGCCCAATCTATCATCAGTATGATTCCCGCCATCGTATCTTCCATTATGCGCACTTCATGTCCTTTCGAGTAACAAATATATATTTACTCGATTGGGATAGACTCTATTGCCTATTCGACAAGCGACTGTCTTCCGCACGCAATCATGGTCAGTACAGGGTATCACAGTATTGAGTATGCTCTCGGCAAAACCTTATTTTTGATTGCGTCTGTAAAACCTCTATTGCACAGGAGCAGCACTCCTTTGGATAGAAGAGGTTTTAAGTCCAATCAAAAGTAGAGATGCGCAGATTAACACATCATAGAGGAACGGGAACAAAACGCTTTACACTATTTTGACATGATGCTATCATTGTTGCGCAGTAAAACGAATTAAAGTCTCTCCCGAGGAGTCTCTATGGAGCCGAAGATATGTCTGGCGTTGGGAGGTGGGGCGGCGAGGGGGCTTGCCCATCTGGGGGTACTCAAAATCTTCGAGGACGCCCGGGTGCCGTTCGATATGATCGCGGGCACCAGCCTAGGCGCTTTGCTTGGCGGACTCTACGCATCGCAACCCGATGCGGCTTACTGGATGGGCCGGGTGGAGCAGTACCTTCGGAGTTTTCGGTCCCGGAAGACGCGTCTTGAGTTCCTTAGGAGGCTGGAACAGCCGGAAAACACGAACCACGGCTTCTTCAGCGACATGGCTAACCTGATCCGCAAGGGATACTTTTGGGGTGTCACCGCCACGAAGCCGGCATTTATTTCCGAAAAAGAATACGAAGCGTTTATCTACCCTCTCATCCCCGACATCTCAATTGAGCAGACCAAAATACCTTTCGGATGTGTCGCAACCGATATCCGGAACGGTAAACGTGTCCTCTACACAAGCGGTTCACTCCGCAGGGCGGTGAGCGCCAGTTGTGCCTTGCCGGGTATATTCCCTCCGGTCGTCGACGGCGATATGCTACTTGTGGACGGCGGGTGGGTAGAACGGATTCCCGTTCGCTGTGCCAGGGACATGGGGGCCGATATTATAATCGCTGTGGACGTGTCAAGCGAGATCGGCAGATTTGAAGACAAGATGGGGCTGGATGTGGTACTGCGTGCCGACGCCGTAACGAGGGTCTACCTGAATGAAATCCTCATGGAGGAGGCGGATGTCACCCTGCACCCTACTGTCGGTGCCACGCACTGGGCCGATTTCAGCAATCCCCGGGAACTATACCGGCAGGGTGAAGTCGAAGCGCTTAAAAAACTCGTGACCATCAGAACCGTGATCCATAGAGCAGCCGTGACCATGATGCCGCAAAAAACAATCGTCGAGCATATCAAAAAGATCACAGACAATATTATCGAGAAGGTTGTCAAAGGGAAATAGGTGAAAGCAGCCTGACACTATTAATCGTACGGGATGCTATTCTCTTAACGCATTATTCTTTCCGAGTCCGTTCATCAAGTTCACTATAACTATCTATGACAGCAGATAATGTATTTCATGCCTTTTTCCCCCATCTTCCCACCAAGGTTGCGGATTTTGAAAATTTAGGTATAATTTAACAATGTATATGCCGATCGTCATCGCACACCGCGGTGATTCCTCCCGGGCCCTCGAGAATTCACTTGAAGCCCTTCGCCTTGCACTCTCTCTTTCTGTGGACATGGTCGAGATCGACATCCGGAAGAGCATGGATAGTGAGCTCTACGTGATGCACGATAGGCACACGGGCAGGACCTCCGATAAGAACATTGATATCGAACAGTCCAGGTCCGATGAGGTATCCAAGGTCAAATTGAAAAATGGCGAGCCTATTCCCACTCTCATGGACGTGCTCAGCCTCTTCGCGGGAAATGTCGGCTTGAATCTCGAGATCAAGAGCGAAGGCGCAGGGAGGTTGGCAGCTGAACACCTTCGTGACTCCGGATATCGGGGTCCTGTGCTGATTTCGTCTTTTCTGGAGAACGAGATCCTGGCAGTTCGCGGGGTCGCCCCCTTCATTTCCACATCCGGTATTTTTGATACATTCACCGTGCAAAATCTTACAGCGTACTGTGCGAAAAGATACAGCTTAATAAGCCTGAGAAAAAAAACGGTGAGCAGGGAGTTGATCATTGCCTGTCACAATCACGGGATCAGAGTATACGTTTGGACCGTTGATGACGAGGCAGATATGAAAAAATTTATAACTTGGGGGGTGGACGGGATTTACACCAACAAACCCTCTTTGTTAAAAGAATTGCTGCACGGTTTACAGCGGTAAGGGAGAGCAAGGATGTCCAGGAACGATGATTTAAAACAAGATCACCTTTTCGACCTTATCGTCATCGGTGGGGGCATAACCGGGGCAGGCACTGCAAGGGACGCGGCGCTTCGCGGGCTGTCATGTTTGCTCCTCGAGAAGGGCGACTTTGCTTCGGGCGTCACATCGAAATCCACCCGCCTGATCCACGGAGGTCTCCGGTATCTGGCGAATTTCGAGGTGGATCTGGTCGCCGAGTCCCTCCGGGAGCGCGCGATATTGCGACGGCAGGCGCCATACCTCATCCATCCCATGCCTATCCTTATTCCCATTTATAAGGGCGATCCCCACAGCAGAGCGGTTATCTCCATCGGCATCCATCTTTACGATATGCTCTCACATGAGAAGGACCTCCCGCATTATTTTACCTCGGGGAGTGAAAAAACGCTCAACTTCGAGCCGCGCCTGAGCCGGGACGGACTTACGGGGAGCGCATTGTTCTACGACCACCAGATTCTGATGCCAGAACGGCTTGTGATCGAGAACATCATAGGAGCGCGCGAAGCCGGGGCGAACATCCTGAACTACGTCCGTGCTGAGAAGATCGAAGAAACGAACGGCGGCATCATCGTCACAGCGCGGGACATTTTTACGAATCAAACCCAAACATTTCGCTCGAAGGTCCTTATCAATGCGGCAGGCCCGTGGATCGATACCGTGCGAAAGACAGGAAACATTGACACCCAAAATATCATCTTCCCTACGAAAGGGGCGCATCTCGTTCTGCCCAAGTTATCAGAACACGCACTGTTCATAACCTCTAGGGACGGAAGGATGTTCTTTATCATCCCGCTCGGTGCATATTCACTCGTCGGTACGACTGACACCAAATACAGCGGCGATCTGGACGAGGTGCATGCCAACCAGGATGATGTGAACTATTTGCTCACCGAAAGCAGGCGAATCCTCCCAGGCATGAACCTCGCAATAGAGGCTATCCTCTATACCTATGCGGGGATACGACCGCTTGCGTTCTCAGGCTCGAGCGAGTCAAAAATATCGCGTAAGCATCGGGTCATCAGTGAGGGAAGGACCCATAGGCTCATCACCATCGCTGGAGGAAAACTCACTACCTACCGCGCTATGGCGAAAGACGTCGTGGATGTCGCGTGCAAGAGGCTCGGAATGAAGAACGCCTGCGTCACGGAAAAGAAACCATTGGCTGGAGGCCTGCCTATGGGGTATGATGATTACCTGAAGGAGGCTGTGCCCGGGATGTCAGCACGCCATAAGGTTACCGCCGAAACAGTCCGCCATCTCATCCAGTTCTACGGCTCGAGGGCCGAAAGGGTGCTCGAACTTGTCGATATGGATCCATCCATGGGTGAGGCTATCTCGGCCGAGAGCCGGGACATCTATGCCCAGGTTGTCTACAGTACCAGAGAAGAAGGCGCGAAGACGCTCTCGGACATCGTCCTCCGCAGGATGCACCTCGGCATGACCGGGACGCGCGGAAGAAAGCAGGCGGAGAAGATCGCAGAAGTCGCGGGGAAAGAGCTCAAGTGGAGCGGGGAGGAGAAAAAGCAGCACCTTGAGAACTATTATAAAGACCTATATAAAGACAATGACTGTCTGAAACTATAAAGAATTAATAATGCATTCGGACTCAACCATTTTGATGCGACACGGAGGAGATACTTCCCATGAATTGGGCGCATGTCCATCTTATGATAAATCACATTCCGGTCATCGGTATTCTCGGCGCCATTCTGGTGCTCGTCTATTCCCTGATTAGAAAAAGTGAAGAAGTGAAAATGGTGAGCTTCGGTCTATTCGTGATCATCGCACTGATAACGCCTGCTGTGTACTTTACGGGTGGAGCTGCGGAGAAAGTTGTCAAGAATCTTCCCGGCGTCACGGAAACATACATCGGCAGGCATGAAGAGATCGCGTCGCTCACCCTGGTCTTGATGGAGATACTGGGGATAACTTCCTTGGCGGGGCTTGTGCTTCTCCGGCGTTCCGGCGCCATCCCGAAGTGGGTTGTGGCCATGGTACTTGTCCTGTCATTGATCACCGCCGCGACCGCCAACCTCACCGCAAACCTTGGCGGCCAGATCCGCCACACAGAAATTCGAGATGATGCCGGTTCACGGGCCGGTCCCGCTTCTAAATGAGACACGAAGCAACTGCTTTTGATAATTCGTGTCGATGCGTGATGTCGTGTGGCTAATAAATCTTCTGGAGGTTTTATGGCGCAATTGATGAAAGGCATCGAGATTTCTTCAAAGATCATAGCAGCGGTCAAGGAGGAGACCAGCAGGCTTGCAAAGCACGGCATCCGGGCAGGTCTGGCCCTGCTGCTCGTAGGCGAAGACAAGTCTTCTTACCTGTACTATCAGGCCATCCAGAGCGCAGCCGTGCGGGCCGGCATCGATATCTTTAACCATACCATGCCTGCCACGGCCTCCCTGAATGAGATCCTGAACCTCATCAAAACGCTTAACAATGACGAGCGTGCGAACGGTATTCTGGTGTTCATGCCGCTTCCCCGTCACATCGATACCAGAAAGGTCGTGAACGCCATCGCTCCCGAAAAGGATATTGACGGACAGGGCGCAATCTCCGTCGGTCGACTTTCAGCAGATGAGTCTACGTCCCAGCTGTTCGATCCCGGTTTTACACTGTCCGTCAGACCCACCTTCCTGCCGTGTACTCCCTACGGCGTTATGAGGATGCTGGACCATTACGGCATCGATCCCAAGGCCAAGAAGGTCGTGATAGTCGGTAAAAGTCTGGCTGTGGGCAAGCCCCTTGCGATGATGATGCTCGTCAAGGAAGCAACAGTCACCGTCTGCCATCGCGAGACCGGAGACCTCGGGGCAGAGACCAGACAGGCCGATATCCTCTGCACCGCTACCGGCCGGCCGGGCCTGATCAGGGCTGATATGGTCCAGCAGGGAGCGGTCGTGGTGGACATCGGGATCACGGTTCTGCCGAACGGGATTACGGTAGGGGACGTGGATTTTGATGCCGTCTCGAAAAAGGCAGCTTGGATCACGCCCGTGCCTGGAGGAGTTGGCCCGGTAACCATCGGTATCCTGCTGAAAAATACCGTTATCTCTGCCAAACGTATGGTGGGTGTTGGTTGAGATCGAGAAGAATGAAAACAGAGTGCTATGATACTAAGTCTGTTGCTTGACAATTTGCCGCTTATCAATCCGAATGAAACATAGCCGTAGCCGGCGAACAAGAATCGCACCTTAAAAACTCTCTGCTCGTAATAGGACAGGGAGTCTTTTTTTGGAATTCGTTCAAGACTATTTCGGAGTGATCTTCAACTCCAGGGAATTTGGCGTAGAACTCACAACCTCGACAGTAAACGTGCCGAAATCCCTGAGCGATAGATCGTCGGAGAGCGTCTGGGCGCTTACCTTAGAATCAACCGATATTCGTGCAGTCGTGCCATTGAAGCTCCGCTCATGTAAATCCTTGATGCCGCGGACCTGATTCCTGAGTACGTCCTTGAACTTCACGAACTGGGTTTTGTTCAGGCCCGTAATCGTGATGCTTATCGGCCGCGTGCCGCCTGCTTCCCGGGAGTATACAGAAAGGATCTTCTCCATCATTTGCTCCGCAGCTTGATTTGACGCTTTCTTCAGAGCCTCGATTCCCGCGGTGGTATCGGTGATGTGAACGGCGGCGGCGTGGGCGGTCGCCGTTGCAATGACCTGGCCAGTATCGGTACGAACCGCTTTGGCAGAGAGGTCAGCCTGCACCGACTTCATACCACCGCCAATATCGCCATACAGCTTGGCCAGCGCCTTGCCTACGATCACGACTTCCGCGTCCGCCTGATTACCGAGCGTCTTGGCCTGTTCAACGGAAAGGTCCTGGGTTTTGTATGCCCCAGTTACCTTGATCTCCTTCGCGGCAGTCGCATGGTCGACAAATTCAAAACCCTTTTGCGTAAAGACATCCATGAAAGTGTTTTCCACAACGCCGATATCTGTCTGTTCTCCATGATTTCCCCACCACCAGGCATACCACTCATGCCCGATGTTCTGTTCCGCGATCATGATCATGGTCCGAGGCTTGTGCATCTGGCCGAGCAGGATACCGATGGCCGAGAGGTCGTCGTTCAGTTTGCCGAGGGAGACCTCAGCGGTGATGCGGACGCGAAGGAGAGGTCCTTCTTGCGTCTCGCCAGTCACGTTGTACCGGGAAATGTACCCCTTGGTCTGCGAAAGGATCTTATCGCTGATGAGCTGGTAGTTCTCGACTTGGGTCTGAGAGTCGATCAGGATGCCGATCGCCTGTTCCACCGCCCGTTTCTGGGCGTCCTCAAGCGCCGCATCGCGGGCCATGTCGATGGCTCCCTGCTGTATCGCGGCCACGCCCTCGGCCGATACGGTCCTGGTCTCCTGGGCAGATGCATCGCGAACGGATATAATCGACAATAAAAGCAAAAGACAGAATTTTATCGCGCGGACCATATAACTACCTCCTTCGAGTGCATGTCAATAACTATATCAAAGACGCCGTGTGTGGTCAAGGTTGGAAGTTACTCCGTAACAGTCGTCAGGAATAATGGGCAGGAAAGTCTGCCGTGCAAATTTTCTGGATATTTTGGCTGAGAGATGCTAAAATCTTAAAAATTAGGTATTTGCAGGAGGAAATGCGTCGTGCCCAGGTTGTCCGTGAATATCGATCATATTGCCACGATCCGTCAGGCGAGAAAGGGTGTCGAGCCTGACCCGATTGCCGCGGCTGTGATCGCAGAACTTGCGGGCGCGGATGGGATCATCGCGCATCTGCGGGAAGACCGGCGGCATATTCAGGACCGCGACCTGCGGCTGCTTCGTGAGATCGTACAGACGAAATTGAACCTCGAGATGGCCGCGACCGAAGAGATGCAGCGCATCGCGCTCGAGACTAAACCGAATATTGCGACACTGGTGCCGGAGAAGCGGGAAGAGCTGACGACCGAAGGAGGACTGGAAGTGGCTTCCCGTGTTCGCTTTCCTGAATGAGTATGTAGCGCGTCTCCAGGAGAGAGGGATTGTCGTCAGCCTTTTCATCGACCCCGACGAAAAGCAGATCGCTGCGTCGAAGAAGACCGGCGCGGACTGGATCGAGATCCATACGGGTGCGTATGCGAATGCCATGACTGGGAAAGACCGGGAACGGGAACTCTTAAGAGTCGACGAGTGCGCAAAGCTCGCGGCGAGCCTGGGACTACGCGTGGGCGCCGGACACGGCCTGAACTATGTCAACGTGCGGTGGATCGCCCGGATTACTGAAGTGGAAGAACTGAACATCGGCCACAGCATCATCTCCCGTGCGGCGCTCGTAGGGATGGAGCGGGCGGTGAGAGATATGAAACAATTAATTTGAGTTATGAGCGGTGCATCTTGATTTTGCAGAACACGGGGGAAGACATGATCATCGGCATCGGCATTGACCTTGTAAAGATCGACCGAATCGACAAGGCCGGGAATAATCGTTCGGGGTTCCTTGAGCGGGTATTCACTGAGCGTGAGCGTGAATACTGCTCTCGGCAAAAATTTCCGGCTCAGCACTATGCGGGGAGGTTCGCGGCGAAAGAGGCGGTGCTCAAGGCTATCGGCACGGGGTGGAGCGCAGGTGTGAAGTGGACGGATATGGAAGTGCTCCATGGTGATGGTGGGGGGCCCGTCGTGAACATCTCCGGCAGGGTCAAAGACCTCATGGACCTCAAGGGTGTTAAACAGATACTCCTCAGTTATTCGCATGACGAAGGGTATGCCGTGGCACATGTGGTGCTCATCGGAAACGCGACTGATTAAACAAGCGAGCGGCGATAGAACTCGTTTGGAAACAGGTGCTCACATTCCGGACTGGATAGAACAATGAAGATAGTCACAGCAGAGCAGATAAAGAACATCGATCGCAGAGCGATCAAGGAGTTCGGTATCCCTGGCCCTGTCCTGATGGAGAATGCAGCTGCAGCAGTTATGGTCGAGATGGAGAAGTTCTTCCCCAACCTCGCCGGCACGAAGGTGGGCATCATCTGCGGCAAGGGCAACAACGGCGGCGATGGACTGGCTCTCGCCCGGCGTCTCAGTATCCACGGCGTGCCGGTCCGGGTTGCGCTGCTCGCATCCTTTGGCGCAGTGACAGGTGATGCAAAGATCAATCTGTCCATTCTTCGAAAGATGGATGTCGAGATCGCGCAGAATGCATCAACACACGCAATCTCTGATATTATAGCATGGTCCGACATTCTTGTTGATGCACTGCTCGGCGTGGGAATCTCCGCTCCTCTCAAGGGAATATACGCATTTGCTGTGGAGCTGATGAACGCGTCCGGTCGACCTCTGGTCGCCATAGATATGCCAACAGGCATCGACACCGATACGGGTGAGGTCATGGGATCAGCGGTGAGGGCTGACCTTACGGTCACCATGGCGCTCCTGAAGAGGGGGATCGTGCTCCATCCCGGTGCTCGGCATGCCGGCACAGTAAGGATCGCAGACATTGGCATCCCGCCCCAAGTAGTTGAAAAGGAAAAGATAAATGTTCATCTATTAAATCATGGTTACGGGTGGGGTCTTATCGGCCGTCGAGAGCGTGATGCCCACAAAGGCGACTTCGGTCACCTCATGGTCGTTGCTGGTTCATTCGGCAAGGCCGGCGCAGCGGTTATGGCAGCACGCGGCGCCCTCAGAGTCGGCTCAGGGCTTGTGAGCGTCGCCACGCCAAACAGCCTTGTCCCGATCATTCAACAGCAGATTTTCGAGGCCATGTGCATCCCTTCGGCGGAGAGCATCGACGGGACTTTCGGCATAGGGGCAGAGGATGAACTGCTCAAGGCTGCTGCGAAGATGAACTCATGCGCCATAGGACCCGGACTTTCGACACATCATGAGACGGTCCAAGTGGTGAGAAGCCTTGTTCGACGGCTTACTTTGCCCATGGTGATCGACGCAGACGGACTCAATGCTCTTATCGGTTCTCTCGATGTAATCAAGCAGGCCAAAGCGCCTGTCATTATGACGCCTCATCCCGGTGAATTGGGCAGGCTTCTCGGCGTCTCACCCAGTGATGTGCAGAAGGACAGGATTGGCATTACCTCTGATTTTGCCGCCAAATATAAAGTAATAGTCGTGCTCAAGGGTGCTGGCACGGTGATCGCAACTCCGGACGGCCGGGTGTTCGTTAACTCCACAGGCAACCCTGGCATGGCTACAGGCGGCACGGGTGATGTGCTCACTGGAATGATTGGCGGTCTTTTGGCGCAGGGATATACAGCAACTCAAGCAGCATGCCTTGGTGTCTATCTCCACGGCTTGGCCGGAGATCTGGCCGCGAAGGAGAAAAGCGAGGAGGGCATGATCGCCGGAGATTTGATCGAGAAGATCCCGGACGCAATAAGCGAGCTTTTGAAATAGTGCCGACGGGTAAAGTTAAATTATAAAATGAAAAGAAGTAGGGTGGTGACATTATGCTAACCGCGAGAGACATCATGACCAGAAACGTAGTAACCGTCAAACCCGAGACCTCCATCGAGGAACTGGCTACCCTCCTCGTCGAGAACGAGATCAGCGGCGTGCCGGTGGTGGACGATGCGGGCTCGCTCTTCGGCATCGTGACTGAGAACGATCTTATCAGTCGAAACAAGCGCCTCCACATCCCAACGGTAATAAGCTTCCTCGATGCGGCTATCTACCTCGAAAGCTCCAGGAAGTTCGAAGATGAAGTGAAGCGTGTGACCGCGACCAAGGTCGGCGACATCTGTGCCCGTAAAGTCGTTACGATCACAGAAGATATGACGGTAGTGGACATTGCCACGATCATGTCCGAGAAAAAAGTACACCTGCTCCCGGTGATCAAGGAAGGCAAGGTCGTGGGTATCGTAGGCAAGCGCGATATGGTCAGGGCTGTCGCGCGACAGGCTGAATAATGTTCAGCGTGGTTACGTCAAGTCACGAGCAGACCTGGCGGATAGGCCAAATGCTTGGATCACGCCTGGAACCAGGGGACACGGTTTGCCTTTACGGCGACCTCGGCGCGGGCAAGACGAGCTTCTCCTACGGCATAGCGTTGGGACTCGACGTAAAGGACCAGTACATTACGAGTCCTACATTCACCTTCGTAAACGAGTACAAGGGACGGATACCATTTTACCATATCGATCTTTATCGACTCAGAGACCCTGAAGAACTTGAAGGCATCGGGTTCGAGGAATATATTGATTCCGACGGCGTTACGGTGATAGAATGGGCCGAGCGTGCGGGGGACGAACTTCCTGACGACCGACTCAGCGTGTATTTCAGTTACGTTGATGAACACAGCCGCGAAATCGGCTTTCTTGCTGAGGGAGAACGGTACGAGAAACTGTTGCATGACTTAAGTAACGAGTTATCAGTTCATAAGGTTTCGGACACAAAACAATATTGAAATTGCCGAGATAGACTGTTCCTGCCGGGGCGGGTTTTCGAATACATCAGACAACATGCCACCCCCATATTCATGCTGCAGAACACGCAAGGGTGAAAGTACCGGAATGAAAAGAATCGGCATCATCGCAAAAGATATTCCTGCGGCGCAGAAGGCGGCAAAGAAGCTGACTACGTGGCTTGAGTCGCGAGGGAAAAAAGTCTTTATCGATAACCAGACTGCTGCGTCCATTAAAGTGAAGGGATATGACCGTGCGGAAATCCCATCGCATGTCGAGATGCTGATCATTCTCGGCGGCGACGGGACACTCCTGTCCGCTGCAAGGCACGTGGCCGATGCGCATACCAACGTCCCCATTTTCGGAGTAAACCTCGGGAGTCTCGGGTTCATGGCCGAGGTTTCGCTCGATGAGCTGTACGGAAACCTGGAAAAGGCGATCGCGGGCAAGCTCGAGACCGAGGACCGGATGATGCTTACTGCGAGCGTACTTCGCGAGGGGCGGCGTGTGTCGCAATACCGCGTGCTGAACGACGCGGTGATCAACAAAGGTGCCCTCGCGCGCATGATGGAGCTTAAAATCTCGGTGAATGACGGCCACCTGACCACGCTCCGATCCGATGGGCTGATTGTTGCAACACCAACGGGTTCGACAGCGTATTCGCTTTCCGCAGGCGGCCCCATCATCCATCCTACGATCCACTGCTTCGTGGTGACGCCTATATGTCCGCACACGCTCTCGAACAGGCCAATTGCCCTGCCCGATAGTGTCGTGGTCAGCGTGTGCCTTTCCTCTCAGAGCGAGGACGTATCGCTTACACTCGATGGCCAGATCGGCTTCCCTCTCCAGTGGAGTGATATCGTGGAGATTAAAAGGTCCCGGTTCAAGATGAGGCTCATTAAACATCCTACCAAGAGTTACTACGACATTCTTCGAGCTAAACTCAAGTGGGGAAACTAAGATTACGATCAGCGTGTTGAGGCCAAAGTTTAAATTGAATAATACTGTTCCTATGTCTTTGCGACCGATTGTCCGGATCGTGGCAATCCTGCATTTGAGCCGTGGTATCGCTACGCCGCCATGCACTCGCAAGGACACGACTTTAATTTGAAATGAACGATATCGAGAGCGAGCTTTTAGACATTGTAACACAAGTCAGGAAGCATCTTGAGTTCCAGAAGATGCTGGGGGTGAGTTCGATCGAGCTGATCCCATCGGTGACCGCATCTCCGATGGATAAAGCTGATGCCCCGTCTGCGGTAAATAAAGAACAAGCGCCTGCAACAAAGACAGAAAATATTCCGAAAACAGAAAAACCGGGACCGTGTCCATCTGCGGACCTAACGGCGGTTCGTGAGGAACTGGGCAACTGTATCCGTTGCAAACTGCACAAAGGCAGAAAAAACATTGTTTTCGGCGAAGGCGACCCGAATGTCTGCGCTGGTATTCGTGGGAGAAGGCCCGGGATACGAAGAGGATCAGCAAGGAAGGCCATTCGTAGGCGCGGCTGGACAGCTCCTTACGGACATTATCGTCAAAGGCCTTAAACTCAGGCGCGAGGACGTTTACATCTGCAATATTGTAAAGTGCAGGCCGCCGAACAACCGAAACCCTGAACCTGATGAGATCAGTGCATGCGAACCCTTTCTCCTCAAGCAGCTCGAGGCTATCAAACCGAAGATTATTATTGCACTCGGTAATGTCGCAGCCAAGACGCTGCTCAAGACTGGAGAAGGGATCACCTCGCTTCGCGGTCGATGGCAGACATACCATGGCATAGCGGTCATGCCCACGTTCCATCCTGCATATCTGCTCAGAAACCCGAAGGATAAGGCGCTGGTATGGGAAGACATCAAGAAAGTCATCATGGAAATGGATAAAATCCGGCAAGGATAAAAGGCAGAGCGCAGATCACAGACTAAAGCAACAGCTCATCTGTCCTCTTTTCTGCTTTCTGACATCTGAGCCTCCCGGATCGACTCCGGGCGCCATGGCGCATGAGAGATATCTTGAATGATACGACCGCTGCCGGATGCATCCCGTTTGATGAAGTGAAGAGGGGTAATGACCGCATAAACTACTTTCTCTATCGTGGAACGCATTCCTTCGTTATCATGCATCGCTATTCCTACAATAATGGTCATTTGATCAATGCGCTGCATACCCATGAGCCCGATTCGACAAGTTACCCAAAAAAGAGCTCGGCGGCCTCATGAAGGTCACACAAGCATTCGTGAAGATGCTCAAACATGTTCTGAGTCCCGATGGATCCAATGTCGGTAATAATATTGGAAAGCCAACTGGCGCGACGATCCCCCGGCACCTGCATGTGCAGATGGTTCCGCCTGGATCGGCGATACAAACTATAACACGGTTTTCGACAACACCCGCGTGATGCCGGAGCTGCTCGATGAGAACTATGAACTGCTGAAACTGGATTTTTGGAGACTAAGAAGCTAACCAAGAGTACCACAAGTATATTTTGATGAAAATAGCTGCACAAGGAGAGATCGTGGCGAGGAAAATGGGGAGAGGGAGACGTCTACGTATGATTTTGCCGCCGTTTTCCCAAGTTCCCCTTCTATCCTTATGATTTCTGCTGCAATAACCATGACCGACCTCACTCCCCTCATGAAACAGTACCGCGAGATCAAGCGCCAGCACCTGGACGCGATCCTGCTTTTCCGCATGGGCGATTTCTACGAGATGTTCGACCAGGACGCGGTGACCGCATCTAAGGTCCTCGAGATCACGCTTACGGCGCGGAACAAGTCCAAGGGCATCGAAACGCCGCTCTGCGGGTTCCCGTATCACGCAGTGGATGGCTACATCGCCAAGCTTATCCGGCGCGGGTTCAAGGTTGCGGTCTGCGAACAGGTGGAGGACCCGAAGCTCGCGAAGGGTATCGTGAAGCGCGAGGTGATCCGGGTGGTGACGCCGGGAACCGTGCTCGATTCCAACCTGCTCGATGCCAAGGACAACAACTACCTCGCGTCCCTCTATCCGGCGAAGGACGGTTATCGGGCTTTCGTTCCTCGATATCTCAACGGGCGATTTCTTCATGGCCGAGATTGACGGGCACTGGCAATCTTGCGGAGCTCGATACCATGCTTGCGCGGTTCACTCCCCGCGAGATCGTGCTGCCCAGGGGGTATCAGCCCGATACCGGACTTTCAGGACTGCTCCGGCAGTACACGCAGGCGATCAATACCTACGATGACTGGACATTCGACTGGCAGACCGCCATACCGTAACGCTGCTCGACCATTTCAAGATCGACCTCGCTCGAAGGGTTCGGCTGCAGCGGTATGAAGATTGGCATCTCTGCCGCCGGCGCAGCACTCCGCTATATCGAGGAGACGCAGAAAACCGGCCTTGCGAACATACGCCGGATAAAGCCGTTCCTCGTCACAGGCGTACATGGTCCTCGACGCCTCATGCCAGCGAAACCTTGAGCTCGTCAGGAACATCTACGACGGTTCCTCAAAAGGTACGCTGCTTTCGGTGCTCGATTCCACGGTCACGTCCATGGGAGGCAGAAAACTTCGTGAATGGCTTCTGAACCCGCTTATGGATGCAGTCGAGATCGAACACCGGCTCGATGCGGTCGCTGAGTTCAAGAACGACCACCAGCTTCGCTCGGACCTCAGGACTGCGCTCGGCACGGTCTACGACCTGGAGCGGCTTATCAGCCGCGTTTCGCTCGGCGCGGCGAACGCCCGGGACCTGCTCGCGCTCAAACAGTCTTTTTCAGCACTGCCGCAGATCCACGAACTTCTGTCCCGAGTGCAATGCCCGGCTGATCTATGATATGACCGCAGGGTGGGATGACCTCCAGGATGTTTATCAACTCATCGACAGCGCCATCTATGATGACCCTCCCTATACCCTGCGCGAAGGCAAACTGATCAAAAAAGGTTACAACGCGGAGCTCGATGATCTTCGGTCCATCAGCTCGGAAGGCAAGGGCTGGATCGCTGGAATTGAACTGCGCGAACGAGAACGTACGGGCATCGGCTCGCTCAAGGTGAGCTACAACAGGGTCTTCGGGTACTATATCGAAGTGACGAGGACGAACCTCGCGAATGTACCACAGGATTTTATTCGCAAACAGACGCTGGCGAACGCGGAGCGGTTCATCACGCCGGAGCTCAAGGAATATGAGGATAAGGTACTCGGTGCTGAGGAGAAGATCCTCGACCTGGAGTACCGCCTGTTCCAGCAGGTGCGGGAATCGGTTGCCGGCTCAACCGTCAGGATCCAGGACATGGCGCGACGGATTGCAGTGTTCGACTGCCTCGCGTCTCTTGCTGAAACCGCTGCTAAGAATAATTATACCCGGCCGATGATCATTGACGGCGACATGCTCAGGATCATCGAGGGCAGGCATCCCGGTCATCGAACAACTTTCTGCTGAAGAGCGGTTCATCCCGAACGACACGCTTCTGGACTGCGAGGAGAACCAGCTGGTGATCCTCACCGGACCGAACATGGCGGGCAAATCCACCTATATGCGGCAGGTGGCGTTGATCACGATCATGGCTCAGATGGGCAGTTTCGTTCCCGCGCGCGAGGCGCACGATCGGCATCGTGGACCGGATCTTCACGCGCGTCGGGCGCATCGGACTTCATCACCCGCGGCCAGAGCACCTTCATGGTCGAGATGAACGAGACCGCCAACATTCTGAACAATGCCACGGACCGGAGCCTCATCATCCTCGACGAGATCGGCAGGGGCACGAGCACCTTCGACGGCATCAGCATCGCCTGGGCCGTGGCCGAGTATATCCACACAAAGCTCAGGGCGCGGACCCTTTTCGCCACGCACTACCACGAGCTTACCGAGCTTGCGCTCACCATGGACCGGGTGAAGAACTATACCGTGGCCATCAAGGAATGGAACGACCAGATCATCTTCCTCCGGAAAGTTGTGGAAGGCGGGGCGGACAAGTCCTACGGTATTCAGGTGGCACGGCTTGCAGGACTTCCGCAGGTCGTGATCCAGCGTGCGAAGGAAGTGCTCGCTAACCTTGAACAGGCCGAGTTCAACGAACAGGGCGAGCCGGTCGCGGCGTCAAAAATCAGACGGGAAAACGGGGAGACGGGGAGATCCATTAATAAAAGCGAAAAAGACAGAAAAACCGCTGAATCGGACGTGATTGAACCGCAGCTCAGACTGTTCGCAAGCGAGGCAGGGCTCCTCTTTAAGGAGATTTCGGACCTGAATCTCGACGCCATGACGCCACTCGACGCTATGAACAAACTGCATGAACTTAAAAAGAGAGTGGGCGGTGAATCCTGATGCCGGTGACCGAGGAAAGGAACATATACAGAAAGTTCATTATCTCGACAAGCCTCGTCATCGCCCTGGTGCTGTCCGGGATATTTCTCGATATGGCCATACGGACGAGGCAACTCATCAATGAAGAGAATCTCATCCAGGCGAGGGTTGTCTTTAATACCATATTGATGACGCGAAAGTGGAATGCGAACTATGGCGGTGTATATGTCGAGAAGAAAGAAGGCGTGGAGTCCAATCCCTATCTTAAAAATCCTGATGTCCGCACCATCGATGGACGAATCTTTACCAAGAGGAACCCGGCGCTCATGACCCGAGAAATATCGGAATATGCCGCACGGGAAGGCTTGTTTAAATTTCATTTGACGAGTCTGAAGCTCCTCAATCCCCACAACCAACCCGATGAATTCGAAACACAGGCGCTCGAGATGTTCGAGAGGGGAGGAAAGAGTGAAGTCGGCCGGGTAGAGCAGATCCATGACAGGTCATACTTCCGGTACATGGCGCCTTTGTATGTAGAAGACGAATGTTTGCAGTGCCATAGGGAACAGAGCTATAACATTGGCGACGTGAGGGGCGGCATCAGCATCACTTTTGATATCGAGGACATCCAACACAAGCTGAAGCTGAATACGGCATCGATTATTATTTTCGGTATTACGACGACATTCCTGCTTGTTTGGCTTATTTACTTTTTTATGGCACAATTGATAAAAAAGCTTGCCGATGCCAGAAATCGGATCGAAAATATTGCAATAACGGACGATTTGACCGGAATATTCAACAGAAGGCACATCTTGTCCAGGTTTGCCGAGGAGTTCGAGAAAGTGAAAAGGCTGAAAACGAATTTAAGCTGCATCATCGCAGATATCGACCAGTTCAAGTCCGTCAATGACACCCATGGACACCTTGCGGGAGATGAGGTGCTCAAGGAGATTTCCCATCGCATACGAAATACCATCCGTGCTTACGATATCCTCGGCCGCTACGGCGGAGAAGAATTCCTTATCCTCCTGCCTGATACCGGCCTGGAAGACGCGAAGAATTTAGCCGATAGAATACGGGTTCATGTAAAAGACAATCCGATTATCAGCAGCAAAATTACCATTAGCCTGGGTGTTACCGCCATGCAAGCTCAAGATCAAACCGTAGACGATATCATCAAGAGGGCGGATGAACGTTTATACAGGGCGAAAAAATCCGGTCGGGACAGGGTGGAATAACTCCCGGACCGCGCATGTCCGCGCATCCTGAACGATAAAATACCGGTGCAAATCGTTGTTGACACTTTGCCCCGGTTTCTGGTAGTATCTTGCCATCCATAAAAGCTCGAAAGGAGTTGCAACATAAATGCAAGTAATTTTACGGGAAGATATTGATAAGTTAGGGAAAATAGGCGACCTCATTAAGGTGGCCGACGGGTATGCCAGAAACCACCTGGTCCCCTTGAAAAAGGCCATTGAGGCCACTCCGAAAAACCTTCGCGCCATGGAACATGCGAAGAAGATGGTGTCCGACCGCATCCGGAAATTGAAAAAAGAAGCAGCAGCGGATGCCGACAGGATCAAGGGCCTCTCAATTACGATCAAGGCCAAGGCAGGGGAAGAGGGCAAGCTCTTCGGCTCTGTCACCTCCATGGATATTGCCGAAGCCATGAAGTCGCAGGGTGTCGCTATTGACAAGAGAAAGATCTTGCTTGATGAGCCGATCAAGCGGCTTGGCGAATTCACGGTTCCGGTTAAACTGCATGCCGATGTCCATGCGGACCTCAAGGTCTCGGTGGTTGCGCGGAATAGTATCGTACGCTTCTTCAACTTGTTCGTTTATGATGCAGACCTGACGGCCCGTTCTCTGAACGGGCTTGTTATTTCAAGCTGTTGAATTTACTGGCCGTTGCTTTGTTTGCTCTGTTAGAGAAAGCCGGCATTTGTCGGCAGCGTATATCATATCTTGACGATGACATCATAGAGCCGCCATCTTGACCGATAGTGAATTGCTCTCTAACGGAGTGTACTAGTTCCCAACCATCAGTTTCGAGGTAGAACCATGTCTGTTCAGACCGAGGTATCGCTCCAAAAACTCCCCCCGCAGAATATCGAAGCAGAGCAGATGGTGCTCGGTGCCATACTCATCGAAAATGACTCCATCAACAAAGTCGTCGAAACTCTTTCACCTGATGATTTCTACAAGGACAACCATCGCCGGATATTCTCCATGATGCTCGATATGTTCGAGACCGGAGAAGCGATCGATCTCATCACGTTGACGGATGCGCTTCGCGGCAAGGTCGGGCTCGAATCCGTCGGCGGTGCGTCGTATCTCGCGTACCTCGTCAGCCTCGTACCTACGGCAGCCAATATCAAGAACTACGCACGGATCGTGCGGGAGAAAGCCGTCCTTCGTAAGCTTATCCATTCTGCCACTGACATCATCACGCAGAGCTACGACGATTCTCGAACCGTTGACGACATCGATGAACTTCTGGACCGGGCGGAAAGATCGATTTTCGAGATCGCCCAGAACAGGATCAAGGATTCGTTTGTCTCCATGAAAAAAATCGTCGGTCACAGTTTTGCGATCGTCGAACGGCTCTATGAACGTAAAGAGATGGTCACCGGCCTGCCGACAGGTTTTGTAGACCTTGACGAGAGAACATCAGGCCTGCAGCCGAGCGACCTTATTATCGTGGCCGGCCGGCCGTCGATGGGCAAGACGGCGTTCTGTCTGAACATCGCTTCTTACGCCGCGATCGAAAAAGGGAAAGTCCGTTGCGATCTTCAGTCTCGAAATGTCCAAGGAGCAGCTTGTGCTTCGTTTGCTGGGCTCCGAGTCAAGGGTGGATGCGCACAAGCTGCGGACCGGGCACTTGTCCGAACGTGATTGGACCCCGCTTTCCAATGCCGCCGGAAGGCTGGCGGAAGCTCCGATCTATATCGATGATTCGGCTGCAATCTCGGTGCTCGAAATGCGGGCCAAAGCACGAAGGCTGAAGGCGGAGCATGGCCTTGACCTGCTAATCGTGGACTACCTCCAACTCATGCGGGGCAGGGGTGATGAGGGCAGCCGCGAGCAGGAGATATCGAACATCTCACGTTCTCTCAAGGCGCTCGCAAAGGAGCTGCAGGTTCCGGTCATCGGGCTCTCTCAGCTCAACCGCGCTGTGGAGACGCGTCCCGGCAAGGAAAAGAGACCCATGCTTGCCGACCTCCGCGAGTCCGGAGCCATAGAACAGGACGCGGATGTGATATTATTTATCTATCGCGATGAAGTCTACAATAAATGCGAATGTCCTCATGATGGCGAATGCCTGTGCGGCAGGAGAGGCGTCGCAGAGGTGATCATAGGAAAGCAGAGAAACGGGCCAATCGGAAAAGTTGATCTGACGTTCATAAACAAGTTCACAAGGTTCGAAAACACTGAGAAACGGTTCTGAGATTCTCATAATCCAGATATTGTCAGTCAGAACCACGAGACACGGAAGATAGAGCGGCTATAAAAACGAATACCGGTAGCGCTTTTCCCGGCAAAGACGGGGAGAACGATCCTGGCCACGGTAAAAGAGACGATCGCTGATAACGTTCAGCAGCAAACTCCGAGCAATGAGTTTTGATCTCTGCGAGGTGCATATGCTCCGTCATCCGGCAGTCGCAGGTCATTTTTATCAGGGAACAGCGGAAGCCCTCAGAAAGCAGGTCCAGGGGTTCATCATCCCCGGTGCCAAAAGGGTCAAGGCGCTCGGCATCCTCGCGCCTCACGCAGGTCTGCTGTATTCCGGTGCTGTCGCGGGCGCCGTCTATTCGAGCGTAGAGCTTCCTGATACCTTTATCCTTATCGGACCGAACCATACGGGTTTGGGAGCATCCGTTTCCCTGATGTCCAGCGGGCGGTGGGAAACGCCGCTCGGCACCGTGGATATCGACGAACAACTCGCTGCCGCAATTCTCAAAAAATCCACGCATGTCCACGAAGACACGCTTGCCCATCTTCGCGAACACTCTCTTGAAGTGCAGCTTCCCTTTATCCAGTATTTCAAAGATGCTTTCAAAATAGTACCCCTGCAGATGCTCGACACCGCCCTTACAACCTGTCTTGAGGTGGGCCAGGCAATAGGAGCGGCAATTAAAGAACGCGGCGCGCGGAGTGCGGATGACGAGCCCGGACGTCACCATGTGCTCATCGTCGCGAGTTCCGATATGAGCCATTATGAGCGGGCTACGACAGCCAAAGAAAAAGACTCAAAAGCTATTCACCAGATCCTGAACCTCGATCCCACGGGTCTGTACCGTACGGTCAGAGATAACGGGATCACCATGTGCGGGTACGGCCCGGCGGTTGCCATGCTTGCCGCCTGTAACGCCCTCGGCGCTTCCCGGGCAGAACTGGTCAAGTATGCAAACTCCGGAGATGTGAGCGGAGACTATGATCAGGTGGTAGGATACGCGGGGATCGTTATTAGGTAATTCATTACATATCTGTGAAGTGTTCACTCCATTTCCCTTCCTGTAAAATCTACTAACTAATTGAATACATTATAATATTGCTCGTGGTACGAATGTTGCTTTCATTCTTGCTAAAGAGTAAGAATGTTATGTCTATGGAAAGGCAGACAAAATGACCAAGTTTATAATCGTATGTCCGGAATGCGGTGCAGCAATGATTACCACTGCTCCTTCAGCGACCATATGGGAACTCTGCCCGTACTGCAGGCATCATGTCATGGATGGGTATGATGTCATGATGGCGCAGCCGGTAGCGGATAGCGCGCAGCCCCAGACCGACGTCGCTGCACTGATGAACAAAGTGATCAGCAACTGAACGGGAGACCATCTATGAAGATATTACAGAGGTCCGGAAATCAGAAAGGCTTTACGTTGCTGGAATTGCTCCTTGCGGTTTCATTTCTGGCAATATCACTTCTCGCTATTGCGGGGTTGCAGACTACGGCCATACAATCAAACAGTATCGCCAATAAGCTTTCCGCAGCCACATCCATAGCACAGCAAATCATGGAAGATCTTGCCGCTCGGCCGATAGACGACCCCCTCCTAAACAGTACGAACGCGAATATTAACTATAATTTTAACATCAATCCTATGACCACGCCGGTCTTCAGCATCACTGTTCCCAACGCAGGCACGTATTCCGCGACGTATTCCACAGCAGCAAATAATCCCACTTCCGGCGTAACAAGACTGGACATTGTCGTAACAGGTGATGCGGCTACCGGCAGAAGGGTCGCACTCACCACATTTGTGAGGACTAACTAATGGGAAAAGCATTGTATCGCGAAGCCGGTTTTACGTTGATTGAACTCCTGATTGTCATGGGGATGCTCGGCATCGTGATCACGGCGATATACTCCCTCTACTTGACCCACCAGCGGTCCGCTTATACGCAAGATGAGGTTGTTGAGGTCCAGCAGAATGTAAGGATCGCCATGGACAGTATAACCAGGGATATCAGGAATGCCGGGACATTGATTCCTCGCACTGACAATCCCGCGACCGCCTCGAATATTGAGAACGGTCCCGTAGGGAATGCCGGTACGAATTCCATAACCTTGAACATGGCATCTTCACAGGAAGGGTATGCATGGATAACGACCGATTTGTACCTTGCGGGGCCTACAACGGATTTTACAGTGGCTGTGGATTCCGCGGCGTCCCTCTCGAACTTCAGCGTCGGTGATTTTGTACGGATCATGCGGCCGGAGCTCATGACGGAAGCGACCGGAACCACCGGATCGCTTTATACCGTGAACAGTATCGCAGCCACGCCGTCGCCTGTGATGAATCTGCATTATGTATCGGGAATCCAGCCCGGTACATCTGCCTCGTTTAAACGGGGCGATCTTATTGGACTAGTAACGAATGCTGGGCCTGGCTATGTCCATCCTAACACTGTCATATACAGTCTGGGAGCCGGAGGCAGCTGTCCTTCCGGCGATGTATGCATCACGCGGTCGGAGAACGGCGTAGGCAATGTTGTCGCTACGAACATGGCGAACCTCACGTTCACCTATATCATGGACGACAGTACGAACACCGAAGTTAACCAGATACCCGCTCCTCCCAACTATCCCAATCTGACTGATGTGACCAAGATAAAAGAAGTGCGGGTCACTGTCACGGGCCAAACGGTTACAACGGTCCCCCTGTCAGGAGGACAGGCAAAACAAAGACAGATGACCTCGATGATAAAACTCAGGAACAGGTGAACTACTCTGATGAACAGGGAACAATACAAGGCTGGAATCCAAAGAATAGAGGGTACCATGAAGCAAGAGCGAGAATCCATTATGGAAAATGAAAAAGGGATAGCCCTCATCGTGGCCATGGTAATGCTTCTTCTCCTGACCATGATCGGCATACTTGCCCTAAACACTTCCTCGACAGAATTGCGCATCGTCGGAAATTACAAGAACACCGAGGTGGCATTTTTTGCGGCAGATGCCGGGGTAGCATTCGGACAGACTGCCACAACGATCTATAATAGCTTGGTGCTTGCTCCTCCCTTACCTGTTACATCCTGGAACGGGTCTGTTCCTGTCAGCTATGACAGTGCGGATGTGGGCGTTGTCTGGGTGGCCAGCTCCAGCATAGTCCCTGCTAAAATCGCTGCGGTCACTGATCCTGATGCTGTGAAGGTAATAAATCACTTTGTGGGTACGGTAACGGGCCACGGGCCAAACAATGCAACGGTTGTTATCGAATCCGAGTTCGTGAGATTGTATTAAAAGCCGCAGTTTCACAGTTTTCTCCAGCAAAAAAAGATGTTGCGGCAGATATGGAAAATGCACATCCCCGGTTTGAGGAGGTTTACATGAAGAGGAAAATGCTTGCTCTGTGCTTAATGATCATCATATCGCTTGCGCTTTCCGGATCAGCCTGGTCGGAACCTTTGTCGTATCGAGCAGATATGGCCATCTCGGGCAGGAACGCCCAGCCTTCTCTGATACTTGCAGCTGTGGACGAACCGACGGGCAGGGGAAGAGCAGCCGGAAGCGTAGGTCCTTACAATGCCGCACAGCCCTATGCCGGCGCCTATACTCCCAAGGCGCTTTTCTTTAAGAATCCCGGCAGCACCTATTGGCAGCGTGTTGCCGATGATTATCTGAAGCGCGTGAAATGCCCCAATGCCATGGACCATCTGCGGAGGGATGGGCTCTGGAAGGGCCATCTTAAGAAGGACGGGTCCTGCGGACCCCTGGATGAGCCGTCAGACTGGGCCGTAGGCAACCGCCTGAACTATGAAGATATGCTCTCGGGTCAAGAATAACAGGGACGTTCAGAAGGTTGTTGTTACGCGGAAGCTCTGAAGGGTTATGCGATCATGAAGGAGGATGTATGAAAACCACACTCTTTACTATAATCTTTGCCGCTCTTCTGGTCATTATTTCGCCGGGGAACGCACAGGCGGCGCCGGACCAGTATGCAGGTGATACGTCGATCTACGGCGGCGCCACGTCCGGCATTGAACCGAATGTCCTGATCATTATGGATACTTCCGGGAGCATGGAAGACACCGTGCCCGGTGATAGCTATTATCCGGGCACAACCTATGCCGTGACCAACAGCTGCGATAATGGCGATCATACACATAACTGTATATCAACCGCAGTGTATACTGCAACCGGTCCAACGAAATTTATTAATAATGTGAGCTCGGTCACGACATCGTGCAACGGATTAAACCCCTACGATCTCTTGACCACCACCGGCCAATATAATGGCAGAAGATTAAATTCGAGCGGGGCCTGCCGGACGAGCGGGAACAGCCAGTATCAAACAGGCAACTATATCAACTATCTGAACACTCCTGGCCTTATGAGGCCGAAAATACAGATTGCCAGGGAGGTCATGACTAACCTTGTCAACAGCACGAACGGAATACGGTTCGGCCTTATGACTTATAGCAATGTAAGCGGTAACGGCGGACAGTTTCGCAGCGCCAACGTATCCGGTAGCCCATATGTAACTACTATCAAGGCCATGAATGACATCTTTACCGGTTCCACAACCAACCGGGGCGCACTCACCTCGGTCATCGCTTCGCTCACGACGAACGGTATTACCCCATTGGGCGAATCCCTGTTCGAGGCCATGCGCTACTTTCGAGGAGGGCAGAGCGCTTTCGGAAATACCATCGGTCTGAGCGGTTCCCCATTGCAATATACCTCTCCCATTCTTGCCACCTGCCAGAAAAACTATGTTATCGTGGTGACCGATGGTATGGCAAATGCCGACGATGCCGCTGTCCTGAGGACCATATGCAACAACGGTGATTGTGATGGAGACGGCGAAGAGCCGGGAAACCTGGACCATATTTTGGATGATGTGGCAAAGTACATGTATGAACATGATCTGATCTCGGGAGCCACGGGTTCGACCAGAAACGTTAGAACATACACCATTGGTTTCGGTGACATCGGCGCTGACCCGGACGCGGTAGCCCTCCTGACCCGGACAGCGGACACCAACCACGGTCACGGCCAGACATTCCTGGCAACGAGCGCATCACAATTGAGCGGGGCCCTTACGCAGGTCATCGGCCAGATCTTCCAGGTTGACACGTCGTTCGTTGCGCCGGTTGTGCCGGTGAGCCCCGAGAACAGGACCTACAGCGGAAGCAGGATCTACATGGGATTCTTTAAGCCGATCAACATGACCTACTGGGCAGGCAACCTGAAAAAATACGCTATCGACAGCAACAATAACCTGAGAGACATGAACGGAAATTTGGCGAACTACACTGATCTGAACGGAGATGGTTACGACGACAATGACAATACACAACTCCCTCCCGGAGCCATAAACGGGACCTTTAGGATCAGCTCCCGGTCCTTCTGGAGCACTGGGGCGGATGCCGGAGAAGTCGACGAAGGCGGCGTGGGCGAAGTCCTGAACAACATGACAGCAGCTCGAAATCTCTATACCTACGTAAGCAGCACGAGCACCAGCCTTACAGACACGTCCAATGCCCTTAGCACTACGAACTCGCTCATTACAGCCGCAACGCTAAGCGTCGCGTCGACAGCGGACAAGGACAGGCTTATAAATTTTATGAGCGGACTGGATTCTTATGATGAAGACGCGAACGGCATCACCAACGAGAAGAGGACGTGGATATTCAATGATATTCTGCACTCCAAGCCCCTGGTCGTTAATTATGCGGCCTATGATTTTACTACGACAAACGAAGCGGACTGCTCGGTGAACAAGACCAAGATATTCATCGGAGACAACGACGGCATGCTCCATGCCTTCAATGATTGCGACGGCAGTGAGGCGTGGGCCTTTGTTCCTCCGGCGGTCCTTGCAAATCTTCAGTATATACCGGGCTCGACCCATACCTACTTTGTGGATTCCTCTGCTTCGTTATATATTTACGATAAAAACCACAATGGGACCATCGAGACTGATGTAAGCAACAACGATAAGGTCATCCTCATTGTGGGATTAAGGAGGGGAGGCGGGTCGAACACCGTTCCTATCACAGGCATGTATTATGCCCTGGATGTCTCTGATCCGGCAAATCCGGTATACCTGTGGAAACTGAGCAATACGGTGAGCCCGTCAGGGGTCAATACGGACTACGCAGAACTCGGAGAGTCCTGGAGCGAGCCGAAGATCGGCAAAATGAAAATCGGCAGCTCGGACAAGATCGTTGCATTCATCGGCGGAGGCTATGATAACCTGAACGAGGACAGCAGATACGGGAATACCAAGACGTTCACGGGAACCGGTACGGTGACCATGACGGAGTCAGGGGGCAACAATGTCACCAGCTCGGGCACGGCTGCACCGAACAATCCCAAAGGCAGGGCGATCTATGCTGTTGAAATAGCTACGCTCGATTCCGCCGGTACTCCTTCTTTTGTTAACAGCGGGTGGAAGGTGTGGGGTTACACCAATAGTACCAACATGACGTTCTCGATCCCGAGCGAGACGTTGGCGCTGGATACAAATTTTGACGGCTATGTGGACAGGCTTTATGTGGGAGATACAGGCGGGAGCATGTGGCGTGTCGATATGAGCTCAACGTCGACGGCAGCCTGGACCGTGAACAGGATATTCAGCGCAGATCCGGGAGCTGATGCCACGAACGGACGAAAGATATTCTATAAGACATCCGCGATCATCGAGCAGTTCATGGTAAGCGGTCAAATCGTGCCTCAAGTGACCGTCTACTTTGGTACAGGAGACCGTGAGCATCCCCTGAACACAGCGGTCGTGGACAGGTTCTACTCGGTCATTGACAAACAGCAGACAACTGCTAATAACATCAGTGAAGGCAATCTGATGGACGTGACCCTGGACCAGCTGCAGACAACAACTACACAGAGCGGGCCGGGGTCCGTGGCTGATATCCTGTCGCACCTGAACGCTGCTACAAATTACGGGTGGTATATCAAGTTTAATCAGAATTCCGGAGAAAAAATGCTTGCTCCTCCTGTCGTTTTGAACGGAGTGGTCTATTTTACCACCTTTGCTCCCGGAGCGTCGGTGGTCACCGACCCGTGCCAACCTGGGAATCTCGGCGTCGGGAGGATGTATGCCGTGGATTACAAGACCGGCGAGGCGGTTCTCAATTATGATACAACTAATGATAGCCAATATGCCACATTACATAACGCAACTACCGGGAACGCAAGAGCAACTGCAATGACAGGGCAGGTGCTCCAGCGGAGCGACAGATTGCAGACGATAGGGAACAGCATACCGTCAGGCGTCGTTCTCGTCGTATCTGCAAGCGGAGAGACCGCGCTCTTTGTCGGGAGCGGCGGTGCCATGCCGAAGCAAAAGCCCAAAAAAGGCGGCGCTATCGTGCAGGAGTATTGGAGGCAGAGGTAGGCCCTAAGAGAGAGATCAATGGACTGCATGGGACGGCTAAAAAACATATTCGCAGATACTGACGGATTCCCCCGCTCTCGGAGCGGGGGAACGTATTCAACCAGAGTCATGTGGTGCTTTGATAAGATAAAAATGATATGGCTCGTGGCGGTTCTCTGCTGCGTGATGATCGTCTCTGCCTGCAGTAAACAAAAGAGCCCATCCGCCCCTGGAGATTCCTTGAAGAGCACGCAACAGTCGAGCGGCAAATTCACAGTCCGTTTACTGCCGGAAGCTCCAACGGTTACGACTGACCTCCAGGTGGTCCATGCCGTCGGTGGGAACGTGGGCTATCGCTGGGCACGGAACGGCAGGATTATAGAGGAAGAGACTGGATCGCGGCTATCAAGACAATGGTTTTCGCGAGGAGATACGATTTCCGTCACTGTGATCGCCGACGGCCAAGAGGCAACTGCTTCCATAATAATAAATAACAGCCCTCCCGTGGTGGCATCCGTGATGCTAAGTCCTGAACAGCTCCGTAGAGGAGTGGATATCACAGCACTTCCACAGGCCGTTGATGCCGACGGCGATAACGTGAGGTTCAGCTATAAATGGAGAATAAATGGAAATGATGTGCCGGAGGATAGGCCTGTGCTGAATGGCAATCAATTTAAACGGGGCGACAGAATATCTCTTACGGTAACGCCCTACGACAGCAGTGGGCCGGGAGAAGTTTTCAATTCTAAGGAAATCATCATCCCCAATTCTGCGCCATCGTTTGTCACCACTCCACCCAAGGACTTCAGTGGAGATACCTATGTCTACCGGGCCATGGCGGAAGATCCCGATGGCGATCCTATAACGTATTCACTTGTCTCTCCGCCAGCGGGGATGACCATAGACAGTAAAACGGGCATGATACAATGGAAAATTGGCGGAGACCAAGCGGGAAATCATACGATAGAAATTGTTGCGCAGGATCCAGAAGGAGCCAAAATATCTCAAAAATATACATTGGCCATAACGATACCGGAGAGGTAAAAAAATGAAATATACCAAATGGATACCGTACAACGTCGTTCGTTCACCAAGGGGTTTTTCTCTCATAGAACTAGTCATAGCGCTAGTTATTCTGGGGATCATAATTGCAACGGCTCTACCGTCATATTTACAGTGGCGAGACAACCTTGAATACAAAACTACCACGAGGGCGGTTGTCGCCGCCCTCAGAGAGGCCAGGAGCCGTGCAATAACTAATAATCAGCCTCATCAGGTCATATTTGATTCAGCGAATAAGCAATATAGATTGACAGATTACACGACGTGGACCTCTCTTGCACCAGATGTGAGCTTATACACTGGCCCCACCACTACGCCGTATATAGTACAGTACAATCCTAACGGGACTTCAAGTGGCGGTACGATAAATGTTCAAGACCCTGGGGGCACTCAACATTTTCAGATAGTTGTGAATACCACCGGCAGGGTCGTCGTTACGCCCTGAGGGCGCAGGATTTCGGTAGCAGGTCATTATGGAACTATTTTGCGTGGAATGCAAAAGGCTCCAGCCCTTATGCTGCGTCTGCGTTATACTACCACAGGTATAACTTCTTATTATAAACTCTCTATCAAACCCTTCGCATGATATCCTGTTATATGAGGTAACCGACAAAGGCGTTTTTTTTACGGTAGGCATATCTATGGGTAGCGGAACGCCTTGATAAAGAGATAGCACGGAGAGGTAACGAGGTTCATCTCCGGCTGAACCTCTTTTTTACCACCCGTGATTGCTCTCCTTTTTCCTTTATGCTACCATAGACCTAGCTATCGTGCGTCCAACTGTTCTTTACATCAGAAATGCGCAAAAACATATTACATGGCAGCCTGAACGTTCAAGGCGAGAGGAATACGGTAATTAAGGCTTGAGTTGCCGTATAACGTATAGAGAGACCCATATATGGATAAATCAATCATATTGGCATCGAATTCTCCCAGGCGCAAGGAATTGCTGAGGCAGATCGGCGTGACTTTTACTTCGGATCCCGCTGATGTAGATGAACGTATTCTTCCAGGCGAGGGAGCTGAAGAGTATGCCGTTCGCGTAGCGCTCAACAAAGCCCGTGTAGCTGCGGAGAGGGCTGGTTCAGGAATTATTATCGCTGCTGATACGATTGTGCTCCTCGGCACCATGGTCCTCGGGAAGCCGGTCGACACCAGGGACGCTGAACGTATGCTCGGCATGCTTTCAGGCACAATGCACACGGTAATCACAGGGTTGGCTGTCATGGACGCCGCAACAGGAAAAATGCAGACACGCGTCGTAATTACGAAAGTATGGTTCCGTAACCTCACTCCCGAAGAAATTGCATCCTACGTGGCAACGGGTGAACCGCTTGATAAAGCGGGAGCTTATGGAATACAGGAGAAAGGATCTCTCCTCGTCCAGAAAATTGAAGGATGCTATTTCAATGTCGTAGGACTACCTTTGTCGGCGCTCGGTGAAATACTTCCAGATTTTGGTATAAACCTCTTTGAAGGGGGCTGATATATAATATTATTATTATATATCAAATACTTATATGATTTTATTGCCCCAATCCAAATATCATCGTGTCCTATCTACACCCAAATTTATTTGTTTTGTACCTTGACAACCTTAGTATATAATTCTAAAATATCATAAAGGTTAAATCAACGCCGGGAGGTGAACATGACTAGTACTAATATCCGAGTAATAATAGTAGACAATGATTCCGGTCAGATAGAAACCTTATCATCGGCAATAAAGAAACAGGAAGACATTGAAATAGTATCTGTTGTTTCTACACGCGAGACGGCAATAAAACTCCTTTCTCATGAACCCGACATCATGCTTTTGAATCCCCAAGTGCTGAAACAGCGGACGCTGTCGCGATTTATACATTCTGTGCAGCTAAAGTCTCCGAGGACCAGGATTGTTCATGTGCTGAATAGCACTCCACCTGATGAAAATGCGATTGCCGATATTAAGGCGGGAATAAGGGGGTATGTCAAGATTACGGATGTTCCCGCGATCATTACGAAGGCGATTCGCTCCGTTCATGAGGGTGGCATTTGGGCTGAGCGCAGGATTCTCGAAAAAGCCATCGCCAATCCCATGCTTCTGCCCGAAACGCTTCAGTCTCATATCCCGGGTCTTCCCCCGCTCACCAACAGGGAGATGGAGATGCTCACGCTGGTGCTTCAGGGGGCCACAAACAGAGAGATTGCCGACAAAAGCAAAATAAGTGAAAGGACAGTAAAGACCCATCTATACCGGGTATATAGAAAGCTCAAGGTAAAGAGCAGAACCAAGGCAATTGCTCTGCTGTCACATTCATAAACATAGTGCAACTCCACAAAATACAACTTTTGATCGATTGACTTTTTTCAGTCTGCTGATATCTTCAATAGTAAGACTGCGCTGTTAACAAGCTCTCGATCCGGAGAAGATTCGAAGCGGCCACCCCCCCCTTACTGACTTGTTATATGCCGCAGAAGAATCCAGCAACAGGCTGCCTACGAAGTCAGAGAGCTGATGCAAAAGCTTCCGGTCAAGGTTCAGAATCATCATAACAGCGCAGTATTAAGGCGTCCCGATACCCCCTCTGCGAGTGGCTTACCACCGGCAGGATTTTCGGGGCGCCTTGTTTTTTTCATGGTTCTCTTGCAAACAAAAAAGGATCAGGCAGCCCATTACTGTAATTGAAAAAGTCCTCTCATCAAGGTCAAGCACTGTTTATCCTTGTAGAAAATCCGACTTGTCTTTATTCTAGATAGGCAAGAAGCGCTGAAAAAATAACCAGCTGGTCTGTCGAGAATATCCTCACCTGTCGTAAGCCGACTTTCAACTTGATTCTCTCAAAGAATATCTATATGATCATATATATGACTGCTCTGCTGTTTGTCGCTTACCTTGTTACTCTTTCAATCGGATACTGGCTCAAGTACCTGAACCTCATCTATCTGAAACAACACGTCGACTCGGTGCCGTCCGAATTTGAGGGCATCGTCGATCCCGGCCTTCTGCAGAGGATATCCCAGTATACATTAGAGAACAGTCGTGTGGGCATAATGGAATCAGTTATGGGAAATATTCTCCTTCTCCTCTTGGTGTTCGGGGGGCTGCTCAGTGCTTATGATAGCTGGGTCACTGCCATGACTGGTTCGTTTATTGGAGGAGGGGTGCTTTTCTTTCTTATTATCTTTTTCATTGAAACGCTGATAGGCATTCCATTCAGCCTTTACAGAAATTTCAAGATCGAGAGTAGGTACGGGTTCAATACTATGCCACTGCGGCTGTGGTTCAGCGATTTTATAAAATCCATGGCGATATCATTGATTCTGGGAACGATAGTCATTGTCTGTGCCCTCTCGATCGTCCGGTCGAGCCCGCTCTGGTGGTGGCTTTGGGTATGGGCGTTTTTTCTGGTATTCGGTATTTTCATGATGTACGTTGCTCCCTATGTGATCGAGCCGCTCTTCTTCAAGTTTGCACCCGTCAAGGCCGAAGGGCTGGAGGAAAAAATCAAATTACTCGTGGAGCGGGCAGGCATCCGGGTAAGTCGCGTGTACCAGGTGGACGCTTCCCGCCGAAGCCGTCACTCAAACGCCTATTTCACCGGTATTGGGAGGGTGAAACGAATCGTGCTCTTCGATACATTGATCGAGCAGATGACGCAGGACGAAATCCTCGCTGTCCTTGCCCATGAGGCTGGTCACTGGAAAAAAAAGCATGTGTTGAAGCGCATTATCCTCACGGAGATGGTAGCGTTCGCGGGTTTGTTCATTGCATACCACCTGCTCCAATGGGACGGCCTTCCGGGCATCATAGGATCCGGTCCTCTTTCATTCTACGCAAAGGTGATTGTTGTCGGCTTTCTCGGTTCGCTGGCGATGTTTCCCTTTACGCCTTTTTTCAGTTTCCTGTCCAGAAAGGATGAGCACGAAGCTGACCGGTTTGCATCCGTCCTGACAGGAAATTCTGAAGCGCTGGCTAACGCCCTTATTAAGCTCTCACGAGAGAACCTGTCAAACCTACATCCCCATCCTTTGTATGCAAAGTTCTACTATTCCCACCCGCCGGTCGTGGAAAGGATCAGAGAACTTAGGGGACAGAGAACGTTGAGCTGATCTCAGATGACAGAAACGAGAAGGAAATGGCTCTGACTGTCCTTTGCATGTCTGTATCCTGTCCTCTGATCCCGTACTTTCCGATTGACCATTATCGGTGGGATGTGCTATTTTTATTCTATGGCAAAGTCTTCAGATATTTCTCGTCTTGAGCACAAGATCAAGCGCCTCTCCACGCTCATCGAGGTAAACGGGCTTATCAGTTCGTCCCTCAACTTGGACCAGATCCTTGAGAACGTCATGACCATCTCCAAACAGGTTATGAACGCCGATGCCTCGAGCCTTATGCTGATCGATGAAAAAACGAATGAACTCGTGTACGAAGTTGCGCTTGGGACGGTTGGCGAAAAACTCAAGCAAGAATTCAGGCTGAAGATGGGACAAGGGATCGCCGGTACCGTGGCGCAGGAGGGGAAACCGCTCTTGTTAGAGGATGCGTACACCCATCCAAAGTTCTATCGCGGCCATGACGAGGCCACAGGTTACCGCACAAAGTCGATGATTACCGTTCCGCTTAAAGTGAGAGAGCGAATTACTGGCGTGGCACAGGTTATCAACAGGCTTGACGGCAAGCCGTTCGATACCGATGATCTCGAACTGTTCATTGCGCTCTGCAGCATGGTCGCCATCGCCATTGAAAACGCTAAGATGCACAGGAGCCTGATGGAAAAACAGCGGCTCGTCAAGGACATGGAGTTCGCCCGCACGATACAGGAGAGTTTCCTCCCGCAAAAAGCGCCGGAGGTGCAACGCTACCGATTCAGCGCTCACTACACACCCGCCCTTGAGGTCGGCGGGGACTTCTACGACTTCATTCATCTGGACGAGAATCTCACCGGCATCGTGATCGGAGACGTATCGGGCAAGGGTGTGTCCGCGGCGCTCTACATGGCCAAGTTGGGCAGCGACATGCGAACGCTTGCATTCACCGAACAGTCGCCGGTAGAGGCCCTGGCGAAGCTGAACGACCTTCTCGCCGAGCGAAGCAGGCGCGGAATGTTCGCTACGCTACTCTATATCGAACTCGACTCCCGGAGCGGCAAATTGACCATTTCCAATGCCGGGCATCTACCACCGATCATAAAGAAGGCGGATGGGTCGCTGATGACGCTTGCGAAAGCAGGCGGAGCTCCGCTGGGCATGCTTCCCGGCATGAAGTTCAGCCAGGAGACGGCAAGGCTTGAACGGGGAGAAACGGTGATTCTGTACACCGACGGCATCGTTGAGGCCATGAACGCGAAGGAAGAGCTGTACGGGTATGCGCGGTTCGAAGCCCTGCTGAAGAAAAGCCCGCCGGATCCCGACATGCTCAAGACCGCTATTATCGAGGACGTGAACCGGTTCACCGGGCTGAGCCCCCAGCACGACGACATGACGCTGGTATGCTTCGGAGCGCTGAAATGATCGAGTTAATTACCCTGACTGTCCCGAGCCATCCCAAGTACCTCTATGTCGTCCGGAGCGCCCTGTATCCCCTCGTGATCGATGCAGGCTTTTCGAAAAAAGAGGCCCGGAAGATCATCCTTGCGGTGGATGAGGCATGCTCGAACATTATCAAGCATGCCTACGAGGGAGATCATACGAAGACGATCAGGGTGACCGTCTTAGACGATACGGATCGGTTCATGGTTCAGCTTAGGGACTACGGCAGGAAGGTCGATACGGCGACGATTGTACCCCGGAAACTTGAGGACATCCGGCCCGGCGGGCTGGGGACCCATCTTATGGGAGTGGCGTTCGATACCGTGACCTATGATACGAACCGGGAACAGGGAACGCTCTTGACCCTAGAAAAGAAGAAACAACAGGCGAAAGTATGAAGGTAGAGATCACTACGGAGAAGATCGGTGTGGGATTCATGATGCTGCTTAAGGGTGATGTAGACATGAACACATCACCGGACGTACGGAACAACCTCGGCGAGGTGTTCAAGCAGGGCGGCGCCAAGGCGCTCCTGATCAACCTGTCCGGCGTCCGGTATATGGACAGCTCCGGTATTGCGACGCTGGTCGAGGCGATGCAGAACTGCATGAAGCAGGGCATGAGGCTCAGGCTCGTGGAACTCAGCCCTTCGGTGCGTGATGTGTTCGAGCTTGCCCGCCTTTCCAGTGTGTTCGAGATCTTTCCGAGCATCAACGCGGCAACGGCAGGCCTATAGCTTTGAGGAGAGACGGGAAGGTGATATATCGCACGCCTTTTCATTCATTACCGGAGTCAGCGTGATTAACATTTTCGGTTATATTGGCAGGATATTCATCACCTTCCTGCAGGACCTCTCGAGCATGTATCACCTGCTCGGGGAGACGCTCATCCAGACCGCCCTTTTGTTCAAAGACCGGAAGAAACTGAAACAGGCTCGGCTCCTCCAGTATGTCGACGGGATAGGTTCCGATTCGCTTCTGCTCGTACTCGTGGTTTCGTCTCTTATCGGCGTTATCCTGACCGTGTTGATCGCGTTCAATCTCGATGAATTGGGCCTGCTGAACTATATCCCCGGAGTTGTTGTGATCGCCATTTTTCGGTTTTCGGCCCCGCTGCTAACAGGAATCATCGTGGCCGGAAGGATGGGCGCGGCCTTTACTGCCAGGATTGGAACCATGAAAGTGTCCGAGGAGATCCTCGCCCTGGAGACCATGGCAATTGACCCCGTGCGATACCTTGTGGTACAGAGGTTCGTAGGCATGATCATCGCGCTTCCCGCCCTCACGGTCTTGGCCAGCTTTACGGCAGTCATCTGCAGTCTATTGTACTGCAGCGGCCGTCTTGGCATTGGGCCCAATGTGTACGTACGGGAGGTCCTCGACGTCCTCACCATGACCGATGTACTATCCGGCATCGTGAAGTCCTTCGTTTACGCCATCGTTATCGTAATCATTGGCTGCTACCGGGGACTGCTGGTGGAGGGCAGCGCTGAGGAGGTGGGGAAGGCGACCATGGTAACCGTCGTATGGTCGATGCTAACGATCATTGTGATGGACACGGTCCTGACGACTGCGTTCTATGGATAAATGAACATGTTCACAATCAGAAATATCGTCAAACGATACGGCACACGCTTGATCCTGAACGGGGTTTCGTTTACTGCCGAAGATAAGAAGATCACTTACATTCTCGGCACAAGCGGAAGCGGGAAGAGCACGCTGCTGAAGACCATGATCGGCGCCATCAAACCCGACGCGGGAGAAGTATTGTTCGGGGATGCGGACATCGCGAAGCTGTCGGGAAGAGAGCTTGACCCGTACCGCAAAAAGATCGGCATGCTGTTCCAGCAGGGAGCGCTCATCAACTACCTCACTGTCGCCGAGAATATCGCGCTCCCCATGAGGGAGCACACTGCCCTCGACGAGAACATCATCAGGATCATGGTCAAGATGAAGCTTGAGATGGTCGGCCTCCGGGACTTCGAGGATCTCTTTCCCGCCCAATTATCGGGCGGAATGCAGAAACGAGTTGCCCTGGCACGCGCGCTTGCGCTTGACCCCGCGATTATCTTTTTCGACGAGCCGACCTCCGGCCTCGATCCAATCGTGGCGTCCGTGATCACCAAACTGATATCCGACCTGAACCGTCTTATGGGTATAACCTGTATCGTAGTGACCCACGCGGTGGAAGAGGCTCTCAAGACCGCCGACAAAATCGTGATCCTCTACATGGGCAAGGTCTTGGCAGAAGGTACTCCCCGGGAGATCAGACAGAGCGCGGACCTGCTGGTTCAGCAGTTCATCACGGGCAGCCCGGACGGCCCCATCTCGTTCCGGGCATCGAGCAAGGATTACCGTGAAGATCTGCTCGTTGGATAAGAAAACACGAGATGCTGATATCTGTAACCACCGTGAGAATATGGGTTTGGGTCGCTAAGGGGTGAGCATGGAATATCGAAAAAATGAAATACGAGCTGGGATTTTTATTCTGGGATCGTTCTCAATCCTGGTTGTCTTGCTTTTTGCCGTAAGCGATCTCCGGGGTATTTTTAAAAAAAGAAAAGAGTTCAAGGCCCTTTTCTCGGTGAGCGAGGGTCTCGAGAAGAACGCGAATGTCCGTTATTCTGGCATCCGGATCGGGAGAGTGAGCGACATGCGGGTGGTCCCCGAACTCGGCGGCAAGGTGGAGCTTACACTCAGCGTATATGAAGAAACGGTGATCAAGGAGGATGTCAAGGTCTCCATCAAGACCACCGGGCTTGTGGGCAAAAAATATGTCTCGCTGGAGGGAGGATCCCCGGACGCGAAACCACTGAAGTCGGGTGCCGTACTTAACGGCGAGGAACCCCTGAAAATGGAAGACCTCACCAAAATGGGGCTTGAGATCGCGGGCAAGATGAGGCACATCGCCGGGAACCTTGACCGGCTATTGGGCGATCCCGCTCTGTCTAAATCCATCAAGGGCACGGTGCTGAACGTCCAGGAGGTCACAGAAAATATCAAGGGCGCGGCCCTGAACGTCCAGGAAGTCACCGAGAACCTCAAAGTGATGACATCCAGTAAGGAAGAAGTGGCGCAGAGTCTCAAGGACCTGCCGGGACTTCTCAAAAAGCTTGACGACAGCGTGGCGAACCTCAAGGAGATCACAGACAAGACCGACAAGATATTAGCTGAGAACAGGAAGAACGTCGAGGCAACGATGGAGAACGTAAAAGAGATTACAACCAACCTGAAGGAACTGACGGACGATGTCAAGAAGCATCCGTGGAAGCTGATCCGGAAACCGTAGACCACTATAATAAGAAAATCAATAAATTATAACGAAGGAAGTGCGTTAAGGGAGCATAGATGAGCATTCAAGCAATCAAGGGTGTGAAAGACGTTTTACCCGCGGATATTACCGCATGGCACCATCTTGAGACTACGGCGCGGAAGCTGTTCGAGGACTATGGATTCTTCGAGATCCGGGTCCCCATCTTCGAATATACCGAACTGTTCGCTCGGAGCATCGGTGCCTCCACGGATATCGTGGAGAAGGAGATGTACACCTTCGAGGACCGCGACGGCAGAAAGATCACGCTGCGACCCGAAGGTACTGCCGGCGTGGTGCGCGCCTTTGTCGAGCACAAGATGTACGCCGAGAGTCAGCTCACAAAGCTCTACTACATGGGCCCAATGTTCCGTCATGAGCGGCCGCAGAAGGGGCGGTACCGCCAGTTCTATCAGATCGGGGTAGAGGCGCTGGGCATGGACCACCCCCATGTGGACGTCGAGATCTTGGTTATGCTCCATGCCATGTTCGCGAGGCTTGGCATCGCGAAACTGAGTCTCCAGATAAACTCTCTGGGGGACAGCGCGTGCAGGGGGACATACCGCGACGCGCTCAAACAGTACCTGAAGGCAAAGCTTCCAACACTCTGCACGGATTGTCAGCGCCGGTACGAGACCAATCCCCTCCGGGTCCTGGACTGCAAGGTGGACGCGGACAAGTTCGGTGACTCGCCGGTGATGCTGGATTTTCTCTGTGGTGCCTGCCGTGACCATTTCCAGACCGTCGAGGAAGGCCTGAGGAGGCTCGGCGTTCCTTTTGAGGTCAACCCGCGGCTGGTGCGGGGACTCGATTACTATACCCGCACCACCTTCGAACTGGTTATGGGACACATGGGTGCCCAGAACACGGTTGCGGCTGGTGGCAGATACGACGGACTGGTGCAGGAGATCGGCGGTCCGGCAACGGCGGGGATCGGTTTCGCACTTGGCGTTGAACGGGTAGTATCGCTCATGGACTTGACCAACCTACAGCCTCCGAGGCCGCAACTCTTCATTTCAGCGCTCGGCGATGAAGCGGTTGCCTTTGTTCTTCCCCTGATCCATAACCTCAGAGCCTCGGGCATTCGGGTGGAGACGGACTATACGGGCGCGAGTCTCAAGAGTCAGATGAAGAAGGCGGACAAATCCGGCGCAGACCATACCCTCATTGTTGGCGAGCAGGAACTGCGATCGCAGACTGCTGTTCTGCGCGACATGAAGACTAAAGAGCAGGTTGCTGTTCCGCTTGCCAATATCGTTGAGAATTTACAAACAAAATTTATTGGACGCAGATGAGCGTAGAAAAACCTATTCCTGATTCGTGTGCAATTCAACGCACGGCTAACTGCGAAGATCAATACCTCAATTTTTAAGGTTAAGCAATGAAAATAGGTGTTCTTTCCGATACCCACGTCCCGGCCATTATGCCGTCGCTTCCTCCGGCTGTATTCAAAATCTTCAAGGGAGTGGACCTTATCCTCCATGCCGGTGATATTGTCGAGCTTTCGGTGCTTGATGAGCTCAGGACCATTGCGCCCGTCGAAGCTGTTGCCGGCAACATGGACGATTCCGAGGTCCACATGAAACTTCCGATTAAGAAGATCATTCGCATCGGCCGGTATTCTGTAGGACTGATCCATGGCAAATACAAGATAGACATTCAGAAGGAGATGATCAGAAAAGAGTTCGAGAACGTCGACCTTATTGTCTTCGGTCATTCCCATACTCCTTTCTGGGGGAGAATCGATGGCGTTTACTTTCTCAATCCCGGCAGCCCTACGGACAAGCGATACGCGCCATATAATTCAGTTGCTGTTCTGGACGTCGGGGATGAGTTGAAGGCTGAAATCGTGAGGGTATGATTCCTTTCAACAGGATAACAGGATCAACGGGAATAATTGCGCGATTTATCGTGTCTCTGGAGTGATCCGGTCCGGATTTGTTTCGTGGTGTTTTAAGTTGCAAAGGGATACTATTTATGTTATTTTTTAAAAACCTATGGCAATTGGAAAAATAAAATTCGGAACCTCCGGATGGCGCGGTGTGATTGCTGATGATTTTACCTTCAACAGTGTGAGGGTGGTCACCCAGGCCATCGCCGATCACATTACGGCGCAGGGATTGAAGGAGAAAGGCCTCGTTGTCGGGTACGACACGCGCTTCCTGTCCGAGCGGTTCGCCGCCGAAGCGGTCAAAGTCCTCGCAGCGAACGGCATGCGCTCCTTTCTCTCAAACAGGGATGTACCCACGCCGGCAGTCGCTTTCGATATCATCCGTAGAAGAGCCGCGGGAGGTATCAACTTCACGGCCAGCCACAACCCGCCTGAATACAATGGTCTCAAGTTTTCTTCTGCCTGGGGCGGCCCGGCCTTGCCTGAAACTACCAAAGATATAGAAGCACGGGCCAACGCACTTATCGAAAAAAATACGATCTCTACCATGCCGCTTGCAGAGGCGAAACAGAAGGGCTTGGTAGAAGATGCCGATCTTCGCAAAGCCTATCTCGATGATCTGAGGAAAAAGATCGATTTCGAGCCAATTAAAAAGGCAAGGCTGAAAATCGCCGTTGACCTGCTCTACGGTACGGGCAGAGATTATCTGGATAGCGTTTTGAGTGATGCAGGTTGCGTCATCACGGTGGTACACGGTCATCGCGACCCTTTGTTTGGCGGCCGCTCTCCCGAACCATCGGAAGAGAACCTAGCGGACCTGTCGGTGGTGATGAAAAAAGGACGATTCGACATCGGCCTTGGGGTAGACGGTGATGCCGACCGTTTCGGGGTCATGGACGCAGACGGAACGTATATCAATCCCAACCAGGTCCTCGCGCTTGTCCTGGATTACCTCTGCCGTACCCGGGGATGGAAAGGCGGCGCTGCACGCTCCATCGCCACATCGCACCTGATCGATGCGGTCGCAAAAAAGCACGGAATCGAGGTGTATGAGACGGGCGTGGGATTCAAGTTCATCGGAGACCTGCTCGTGCAGGGCAAAATCATCTTCGGCGGCGAGGAAAGCGCAGGCATGACCATTAAGGATCATGTGCCGGAAAAAGACGGAATTCTTGCCTGCCTGCTCGTTGCAGAGATGGTTTCGAGCGAGAGAAAAACTCTAAAGGACTTGCTCAAGCGATTGTATAAGGAGGTTGGGACCATACTGAACGACCGGCTCAACATCCACCTCACGGAAGCGAACCGCAAGTCGGTGGGGGAGCGACTTAGCCAACCCTTGAACGAACTAGGGGGCCTTCGGGTAAAAGGCAAGAAGACGACAGCCGACGGGACCAAGTATATGCTCGAAGATGACAGCTGGGTGCTCATGCGCGCCTCGGGTACGGAGCCGGTCGTGAGGGTTTATGTCGAAGCCGGGTCCGAGGAGAAAATCAAGGACCTCACCGAAGCCGGCAGGAAGTTCATCCTAGGACTATAAAATCATTGTGGATTGCGGAATTGAGAATACAGATTGATAAAAAAGCAAGCTCAGAATCCGCAATCAGCAGCCGAAATCCATAGGGGGTATTCATGAGCGAGATCGTAGACATTTTTGCACGTGAAGTGCTGGATTCACGAGGGAATCCGACGGTCGAGGCGGACGTTATTCTGGAGAGCGGGGCCATGGGCCGCGCCATTGTGCCGAGCGGCGCGTCAACAGGTGAGCGCGAGGCGATAGAACTTCGCGACGGCGGAACGCGCTACCTTGGCAAAGGTGTGCAGAAGGCAGTGAACAACGTTATCGAGGTGATCGGCCCCGCGCTCATGGGCATGGATGCGACCGAGCAGGCGGTGATCGACCGCACCATGATCGAGATGGACGGGACCGAGAATAAGAGCAAGCTTGGCGCGAATGCGATCCTTGCCGTTTCACTTGCCGTAGCCAAGTCCGCGGCCGAGGAAGCAGGTTTGCCGTTCTACCACTACCTCGGCGGGCCAAACGCCAAGGAGCTTCCCGTACCTATGATGAACGTGCTGAACGGTGGGGCGCACGCAGACAACAACGTCGATATTCAGGAGTTCATGATCATCCCCGCAGGCGCTTCCTCTTGTTCTGATGCCATCCGCATCGGGGCTGAAGTTTTTCACAACCTTAAATCGGTGCTCAAGAAGAAGGGTTACAATACCGCGGTAGGAGACGAAGGCGGGTTTGCCCCGAACCTCAAATCCAATGAAGAAGCGGTGCAGGTCATCCTTGAGGCCGTCGAAAAGGCCGGCTACAAGCCCGGGCAGGAAGTATTCATCGGCCTTGATGCCGCTGCAAGCGAGTTCTACGAGAACGGTGTCTACGATCTCAAAGGCGAGGGCAAGAAGAAGTCCTCGGAAGAAATGGTCGCTTTCTATGAAGAGTGGATCAAACGGTACCCTATCATCACTATCGAGGACGGCATGTCCGAAAAGGACTGGAAGGGGTGGAAGCTGCTGACTGAGCGTATCGGTAAAAAAGTTCAGCTCGTAGGTGATGACATATTCGTGACGAACACATCCATATTCCGTAAAGGCATTGCTGAAGGCATCGGGAACTCTATTCTCATCAAGCTGAACCAGATCGGCACGCTTACCGAAACCCTTGATGCCATCGAGATGGCGAAGCGCGCGCAGTACACCGTGGTCGTGTCCCACCGGTCGGGAGAGAGCGAGGACACCACCATCGCCGACCTTGCCGTTGCCACGAATGCGGGACAAATTAAGACCGGTTCGCTCTCGCGCACCGACCGCATTGCCAAATACAACCGGCTCATCCGGATCGAGGAAGAGTTGGGTGACGCGGCCGTGTACCGGGGCAAAGAAGTTTTTTACAGTATCGGGAAATAATATTCAGTAAACAATAGGGAGCAGTAACTAAAAAATCAACTTTAATCCAAAATAGAAAAGAAATTATACCGCGAAGTCGCAAAGAACGTAGGGAACTATATGAAATATTATTTTCAATATCCGAATACGTCGCGTTCTTCACGCCTGGCGGTTCAAGCTTTTTTGATTATAGTTTCTGACTCCTGCATTGTTCAATGGACAGACCAGCCTTTGAAAAATTGGTGCAAAATTCCCTCCGCCGCTTGCCGCGCAGGTTCAAACAGAAACTACACAATATCGCGATCGAGATAGAAGACCGCCCTTCGCCCGCTCTTCTGCAGGATATGGGAATAAAATCCGGTACGCTCTTCGGCCTGTATCAGGGAGTGCCGCTTACTGAACGTGAGTGGAATTACGGGAACGTGCTTCCCGACCGAATCGTGATCTATCAGCAGCCAATCGAAGCCGCTGCCTTGTCTTCAGAAGGAATAGAGGAGATAGTCAGGGACACGGTGATGCATGAGATCGGACATTATTTCGGGTTTTCCGATAGCGAGTTGGATGAGATGGGGGATGAGAAACGAAAGAAAAAACAGAAGTAGCAGTGTCTGGTCAAGTCTTTGTTATTTATGCATTACCGTACGACGCTCTCGGGTTTCGTTTCCTCACTAGAAGCCATTTCAATGTTCCCGAACCATGGGCATAGCTGCGGATGCTCAGCATCGTAACGCTGTGCTAGCATGCCCTGCGTCTCGCAAGATTGTCCGACGATTCAAAGAAAGAGAACGCACAATGGACATTACGAACCAGACTTGTCTGCGTGGGGTGACGAAAAGGAGCCGGTTTTGATCGGCGCGACCCGCTGGAGAAAAATCTCAAGAAAACGTTACCGACATAACTTTAGAATTTTCTCAATGATGCTGGTTGTGGACGCACCATCCACGTAAGGCACATTTACCACTTTGCCTCCGCGCGCTTCGACAATGTCTCTTCCGATTATCTTCTCAATTGGCCAGTCGCCCCCTTTTACCAGCACATCGGGCTGAAGTTCCGAGATGATCTTGTGCGGGTCCGGCTCATTAAATATCGTGACAAAATCCACAGACTCGAGCGCAGCCAGAATCTCTGCACGTTCCGCTTGCGTGTTGATTGGTCGTTTCTCCCCCTTGATCATGCGCACAGATGAGTCACTGTTCACCGCGACAATAAGGAGATCACCGAACGATTTGGCCTTGGCGAGATAGCGTGTGTGGCCGGTATGGATAAGGTCGAAGCAACCGTTCGTGAAAACGATTTTTTTGCCCATTGCCTGGAGGATGCCGAGGAGGGGACGTAGCTCCAGGACGGTTTTTATTTTATTGTGCATAAAAAAATATAGTATAAATCGCGGAAGAAAGCAAGCAGCGTTTAAACTCGAGGACCTGGAGAAAACTCAGTTATTTGATCGCTTGTTCATGGGTGATAGCCCCGCAAGGAGGTGACCCTAATCTTTATGGGTATTGAAAATATCATCAAATACCAGGGCAATCTCGGAAAAAGCCTTGAGAACCCTGGGGTCAAAGTGTTCCGGCATGGTTCTACCATCACCTTCTGTAAGGATCTTGAACGTTTTTTCGTGGTCGAACGCTGGTTTGTATGGTCTCCTGCTGCGTAAGGCATCATACTGGTCAGCTAGCATTACAATCCTGCCTTCGAGCGGGATATCTTCTCCTTTGAGACCCCGCGGATATCCATTGCCGTCCCACCGTTCGTGATGATTGAGTGCAATGGATGCAGCCAGCTGGATCACGGGATAGGATGATCCAGTAAGGATCTTCTCTCCCATGTACGCGTGGGTCTTCATGACCTCGAACTCCTTTTTGGTGAGCGGGCCGGGTTTCAGAAGTATATTATCGGGTATCCCGATCTTCCCGATGTCATGCATGGCGCTTGCGAAGGTCACCGTTTCTAAAAAATCGGAGGGCATGTTCAGCGCTTCGGCGATCTTGTTCGCATAGAGCCCGATCCGGGAGATGTGAGCGCCGGTGTCCGTGTCCCGGTATTCCGCAACGGTTGTCAAGCGCGTGGTGATTTCGTTGGTGATATTTTTGACCATCTGAAGAGCATCCGCCAGTTCCTTGGTCCTCTTCCTGACTGTATCCTCGAGCATCCCCTTGTAGTTCTTTTCCATCTGGATAAGTTTGGTATACTTGACGGCTTTCTCGACGGAGTGGACGAGGTAATCAGGGTTGTATGGTTTTGTTATAAAATCGAATGCGCCTCTCTTGATGGCATCGACAGCAATATCCAGTTCGGCAAATGCCGTCATGAGGATCACGGGGATCTGTTGATTATAGGTGTGGATATGTTGGAGGAGATCTATACCGGTGACGCCGGGCATTTTGATATCGGTCAAAACGGCGTCGACCGTGATATTTCGGATCTTTTCCATGGCTTCGGATGCGTTATGACAGGTAAGTACGAAATACCCGAATTCCTTCAGCAGTGATGAAGTGGATTCGAGTACGTACGGGTCATCATCGACAATGAGCAGTGATTCACCGGCTCTCGAGTTCATGAATCGTGAACCTCCCTAACTTTGTCAAACGGCCCTTCCGAATAAACGCGTCTTAAAATTAACTTACGTTTATCCTTTCATATCATATACAAGAATATGTCTGGCATCAGGCAATATCAGCTTGTGCACGGAACATTGATGTAATCTTGATCTTCCGTATTTCTTCATCAACCCTTCTGACGTTCATTGCAGTATGATAACATCCGGAAAAACCTGATTTGTACTTTTCTAATTATTAGGGACGCAATGTAGCTGCCGAGAATTTATAACTTTCTGTATTTAATGGGTATTTTGATAAAGAGGCCTGCCATTGATCTTTGCATAAAGTCCTTGTCTATCTTATCGCACAAATTCCCTGTATCTTTAACGGCATCTTCACTTTTTTGTGCTTGAGGATAGACGTGGAATATCATATCATCTATGACCTTTTTTATGAGATGACCTGGTGCGTGTCGAGTACAATGATGTTTTACCACGGCGGAAACAGTCCGGCATGCAAGAAAAGCGGGTACCAGGGCAGGGTGGGCCTGTTCGAGCTCATGGAGATGACCGATACGGTCAAGTGCTGGTTGTTACAGAGGCCTCGAGGAGGTCTCAGGGTGGCGCAGGAAGTTGAAGGAATTTAGAAAGTACGGCATCGGGAGTGCGGAGTGTGAAAAGCAAACGAATCATATGCCCCGTTCCGAATGCCGCACTCAGAAATCCAGACCCTTGCGCTGTGCATAGCGTTTGAATATTTCTTCGATGTCTTCTTCTTCAAGCCCGTTGATGAGAGATTCCGCCACAAGGTCGTCTACCGGCAGCTCGCTTCGGGAGTCGAAACCGAAGACTTTCGAGACGAGCCGCTTGTTAAAGCTTCCTGAGAATAATGACTTGATCGCCGATCCCACCATATGAAAGGTGCTCAAGTTCTTCCTTACTAGTCTGAGAACGCACCGCTTGATAATTATCTTTTTTTCTTCCTGGATAGCCATATGCAGAATCAAGCTCCAAATCAAAAATCGTAAATTCCTAATAAGCTTCGAGGCTCAAGCATAAGAAGCTTCGATTATTTGGTATTGAAATTGGGTTATTGGTCATTTTACCGTATATATGCTTCCGTGACATACCGCCGCATCATGCGGTGGCTGTTAAAGTAGTAGGCATTTTTACTGATGGCGCTCTTCATCATGCGGCTCCAACCACTCTTGTCCGGATTATAGTATTTCGGAACGATCAGGTTCTCGAGCTTGTCATAGAGGTCAGCAGCGTCCTCAGCATCAGAAGTCCCTGGTTGTGTCGTTTCGGTCGGCATGGCGCCGATGGCCCAGCCGGTGATACCCTCGATGTGTCCTTCGATCCACCACCCGTCAAGCACGCTGAAATTCAGCACCCCATTATGTGCTGCCTTCATGCCGCTCGTTCCGGATGCCTCGAGCGGTCTGAGAGGGGTATTGAGCCACACATCAACACCGGATATAAGCTTGAGCGCGATGTCCATGTCGTAGCCCGGGAGAAAGGCGATTTTGACCTTTCCTCGCAGACGCTGCCGGTATTCGTGGATGCCCTGGATGATTCGCTTGCCGTTATCGTCATGGGGATGTGCCTTGCCAGCATAAATGATCTGGAGCTTCCCCTTCTCGACGATCTGCAGTAGCCTCTCGATATCGTGGAACAGCAGGTGTGGACGTTTATACGCGGTTGCCCGCCGCGCAAAACCGATGGTGAGGTTATTCGGGTCCATCACTTCCCCCGTGGCCTGGCCGACGTACTCCATCAGTTTTCGCTTGGCTTCACGGTGCGCCTCCCACAGCTCCAGTTCCGGGATGATGCCGGAGCGGACAAAAAGTTCTGGCTCGTTTGCCCAGCCGGGAATATATTTGTCAAACAGTTTCGCCATGTCGCCGCAGGTCCAGGTGAAGGTGTGAACGCCGTTCGTGATGGCATGGATATGGTAGCCGGGGAACATATGTTGGGACACTTCTCCGTGTTTTTTTGCCACACCGTTGATATATTTGCTCAGATTGAGTGCCAGGCGAGTCATGTTGAGGCTGTCCATGCCAGCGAGGTCCTTAAGGACATCGAAGGGGATGATCTCGCCGAGCACCTGCTTGACAAGGGGATAGGGGAACTTGTCGTGTCCCGCCTCCACCGGCGTGTGTGTGGTGAACACGCAGAGATCCCGCACCCGCGCCACGTCCCAAACCGACCTTTCGTCCCACACGCTTTCGATGTCGCGCTTGAACCGGTGAAGCAGTTCGAGCGCTAGGAAGCTTGCATGCCCTTCGTTCATGTGATATTTCTTGATGTGAAACTCCAGTGCCTGGAGCATGCGCACGCCGCCCATTCCGAGGACGATCTCCTGTTTGATCCGGTAGGTGCTGTCTCCACCGTAGAGAGAATCCGTGATCCCCCGGTCCTGAGGGGCGTTATCGGGGAGGTCGGTATCAAGGAAGAGTATGGGAACTTTGCCGCCGGTAGGGCTCACGACCGTGTAGAGCCATGACTGGATATAAACATCCCGTCCTTCGATCTGGACCTTTGCCTTCTGTGGAAGGAGCGTCATATCGTGCGCGGGGTCCCAGATCACCGGCTTTTCCTTCTGCCACCCGTTGGCGTCGATCTCCTGGGTGAAGTACCCCTTGTGCGTGATGAGTGTAACGGCCACGAGAGGAAGATTGAGGTCTGCCGCGGATTTAATTGTATCACCGGCCAGTATGCCGAGGCCGCCACTGTAGGTCGGGATATCGTTCTTGACGCCGATCTCCATGGAAAAATAGGCGATCATCGACTCAACGATGAACTCATTCAGGGTGTTCATATTTCTCCTTCTGGCTGCAATATGGAAAGACTTAAGGAAGAATCTTTTTCAGAATAACAGAAAAAGCCCTCTATTTCAATAGGCATTCCGCGCTTTATGATAATGCTTGACAACAATAATCATTGAGGATAGAAATATCATAAGAGGAATGCGAGAGCGAGATTATTATGAATATACTTGCCTTTAACGGAAGCCCGAGGAAGGGCGGCAATTCGCAGACGCTTTTAACAGAAGCGGTCAAAGGGGCACAGGAGCAGGGCGCGCAGGTGAAGGTCTATAATCTCAATGACCTGAAGATCAGGCCCTGTCAAAATTGCGGGGGATGCGATAATACGGCCCTATGCGTTATCCCCGATGACACGCAGGCGATTCACCGGGATATCAGGACTGCGGACCGGATCATCCTCGCATCGCCCATCTTCTTCTTCGGATTAAGCGCTCAAACCAAGCTTATGATCGACCGGTGTCAGGCATTCTGGGCGGAAAAGTACGTGCACAAAAAACCGATTCCTCCCGGCGAGTTTGGCCGCAAGGGGCTGCTCCTCCTGGTGGGTGGAATGAAACTTGGTGTCAACAACAAGGGTTTTGAGTGTGCCGAGGTTACGGCACGGGCGTTCTTCAGAACCGTGAACATTCAGGAGCATGTGACGCTTTCCTATGATTCGGTGGATGAGAAAGGCGCGATCGTGAATCATCCTACGGCGCTCAAAGAGGCGTATGATGCAGGGCGGGCGCTGGTTGCTTTAAATCCCAGATAAGCTCAAAGCACATTTATATATTAAAGATTTTGAGCATTCGAGTTTTTTACATCTCGAGAGCTTTTTTAGCAAGCTCGATCAAGCCATAGACCTTCAGATCAACGAGGGTCCCTTCCGTTTGTGCATTCCTGAGGAATTCCAGCGCGTTGTTCAGCGGGACCTCGATCACTTCGATGATCTCGTTGTCGTCGCCGCCGTTCTTGCCCACGTGTTCAAGCCCCGTGCAGAGGAATGCCCTGAGCACCTCGGTGGATGCGCCGGTTGAGATGGGGCCTTCCGCGAGGAAGTCGAGATTCTTTGCCGACCAACCGGTCTCCTCTATCAACTCCCGTTTTGCGGCTGTCTCCATGGATTCACCGGGATCGACAAGCCCTGCGGGGAGTTCAATGACATCCCGTCCGAGGGGAGGCCTGAACTGTTTTTCGATGAGCACACTTCCGGCGGGTGTTATTGCAACCATTACCACGATGCCGCCGATACTTACCCGTTCGAGCGCTTCCCAGGTGCGCACGGCACCCCGCGCATCGCGGTAGGTGATCTCAACGGCGCTCATGAACTTTCCCTTCCAAAGGATTTTTTTGCTTAGGATTTCCATAGGAAATGCAATAACCAAAAACCAAATTACAATAAGCAAATAGTGGCTAATGACAACATGATAATGTCTGGACGCTTGACGTTTGGACTTAGGTTATTGGAACTTAATAGCTATTTGGTCCTTAGAAATTGGTGCTTGGTCCATCAGAGCCACTTCTTCAAATCCAGAGTCAACGCCGCAGGGATTATGGTATCAACCTCACGGATGCGCGTGCGCCCGGCCTTCCTAAACATTGCCTTCTGCAGTCCCTTTTCCTCGTCATAATGGTCGAAGATGGGAAAATCGAGCTCGGGGATCTCCCGCGTAAAATAACCGCAACCTTCAAGCCGTACCGCGCGCCGCGGGCCGCGGATGGTGGGGCCGAAGATACGGCAGATATGCGGCCGGTGGTCATAAATCATGCATGCGCCGTTTTCGAGTGCCGGGCAGGATAGCTTTGCCGATCTGCGGGAGATCGCGTCGATGGCGGGCAGGGATTTGAGCAGCGGGTCCTTGCGGGAAAAGGCTCTTTTCTTCTCTAGGATATCAAGCTGCTCTTTGGCCCGCGCGATTACTCGTTCCCTGACGGCTGGGGGGACCTGTTTCAGGGCACTGCGAAGATAGATGGCATCGAGGAGCGTGATATCAAAGAATCCCACAGAGCAACACTCATGGCATCCCTGCCTGCACCGGACGCCGTGCTTTGATGCGGCTTCCGAGAAGACTTTACTGGATCGTTCAAGGAATTGTTCGTATTTTTTGATTATCCTATTCATTCACATAACACCTTTCATGCAAGAGTGGTAGGGATTATACGTGTTTGAGGGGTTGTTTGTCAATATGTGGATATATACGTGGATATATACGAACGGATTCATAACCGAGGTGTTGGTTAATAACTGAATCAGTTATGACCACGTGTCTGTCTTTAGAGGTAATAAAAAAAACGGCAGATGATGAGCTGTTACGCATGCCAGTCTGCCGGTTGTTGTGGTTTTTTGTAGATCGGGATCGTTATTCCCTATTTCTGCGGTGGCTTTCCTGCGCCCATGCCCGGTCCGGGGACTGCTCTTCCGGAGCTGGAACCGCCGTGCATGCTTTGTCCGTTGCCCCGGGCGCCTGCGATCATGCCGCGCATCTCGCGCGTGAATTCGCGTTGAAAGACCACATACCGCGCCCGCTGTTCGACAGTAAGGATGTCTTTGAGTCCTTTTAGTTCCTTCTCTTTTAGTTCCGCCATCTCACGATGGTTCTTTTCAAGCCTCTCAAGAATGGGCTTCAATTTGCTTTCATTGGGGTGAGGGAGCTTCAGTGAAGACCGCAGATCCTTCATGGCATCCATGTTCTGATTCATGAGATCACGGCGCTGCAGGTCAATGGAGCCGAGAAGTGATGCAAGTTGTGCGCTGGACTTCTCATCAAGTTTGAGCGCTTCCGTGAGCCGGTATATCCTGATAGCCTCCACTTTTTTCCGGACTTCCTCTCTCTTTTCCTTCGAAGGCGGGGTCCATCGCCCCGGCTGAGCGTCGAGGCCCATTTCGTCCTCGGACGAGCCTCCCATCGGCGCCTGCTGTGCAAAGGCGATTGTTCCGGTAAGGGTAAGAGCGGCCGCTATCATGAATATCCTTATCATTTGCATATCATACCTCCTGCTCCCATTCTTCAAGTTTTCTGGATAGACGTTCTATTTCCTGATGGTTTAGGTCCGAAAGATCTTCATGGATATCTCTCTCCGGCGCACTTATCAAAACATCAACGATTTCACTCTCCAGGGCGGCAAGCTCGTTATCCGCCCAGCGCGAAACATCCTCGAGTTCCGTCTGGCTGAGTTCAGTCAGTCCGGGAGTGTCCATGATAGTCGATTCATCGTAAGCAGCATCGTCCCCATTTGGCGTGATTCTGGAAATATCCTTCGGGAGGGGTTTGACGATAAGCAAAGTTACCACGAGCACGAGCCCGGCAGCCGCGACGCTCCATGCCCACCGCGGAAGGAGCATCCTGTTCCAGAGGCTGGAAATATCTATAAGACGCTTCTTCTCCTGCATTTTTTGGACGTTCCGGTAGATGCGCTCCGGCATCGCTGCCCAGAATGCCTCACCGGGATCGGGCACCTGTTCTGAGATCATCATGCCAAGCAGTTTGATTTCTGCACGGCAGTCAGCGCACGTTTTAAGATGCTTCTCCACCTGCAAGGCCCACTCCTCTTCAAGTCTCTGCTCGAGATAAGCGGGAAGCATCTCTTTTATGTCAGTGTTGCTGCACATCGTGTCCCTCTTGTCCTAGGGTCCGGGAAGCCGTCTATTGATTCTCTCCCATGATCTTTTTCAGCTTCTGTACGGCATGATGATAATTTGCCTTGGCTGTGCCGATCGAGCATTGCATGATGACGGCTATCTCTTCAAATTTCCTGTCCTCCTGCACCCTCAGAATGAGGGTCAAGCGCTGTTTCTTGGGAAGTTTGACCAGCGACTGCCTGAGCAGGAGCCCCCTTTCCTGCTTGATCAACGTCTCGAGGGTCTTCGGATCCCTTCTGATGATCACATCGTCAATCGAAACCTTTTCGATCCGGGACCGGTCACGGTAGACGTTCTTCGCAAGGTTGATCGCTATCTGATAGAGCCATGTTTTGAAGCTCGACCGACGTTCGAATCCTTTCAGGCCAGTGAAGGCCTTGACAAAGGTCTTCTGCAGAAGGTCCGACGCGTCGTCATGATCGCTCACCATGCGGTAGAGCAGCGAATAGAGCGGTTTCTGATATTTAAGTACCAGCTCGTTGAAAGCCTCACGCTCTCCATTTTCAATCCTGATGATCAGGTTCAGGTCTTCATCCATACATGAGCCGTGTACTAACTTTAAGACACAAAATGACTGAAAAGGTTTAATTTCATAAATAAAATAAATAGGGATATGGTGTTTCTACGTTGTCGCGCGGGAGTGTTCGGCAACGTCATCAACGTTTTGGATATCCCCATAGAGGCATACCCTGTTTCTGCCAGACCGCTTCGCATGATAGAGGGCCTGGTCGGCCTGCTCGATGAAAGTTTCCTTTTTTTCGCAACCCCGGGAATAGGAAGCAACGCCGATACTCAGGGTGCACCTCAAGGTGACGCTACCCGCGGTTATGGCTGTATTTTCAATGGTTTTTCTGATACGTTCGGCCGTCGTTCTCGCGCCTTCGCTGTTTGCACCGACCATCCCTACGGCAAATTCTTCGCCGCCATAACGCGCCACGAAATCAATGCTGCGCGCCATCTCGCGGATGGTCCCGGCGACGCTCTTGAGCGCGATATCTCCGACCGGGTGTCCGTGCTCGTCGTTTACTTTTTTGAAATAGTCTATGTCGAGGAGCAGAAGTGAAAAATCCTGATTCTCACGGTCGAGCCGCTTGAATTCCTCTTCAATCTTCTCCATGAAGGTCCGGTGGTTCAGGAGACCGGTCAGGCCATCGGTGTGGGCCATGTCCCGTATCCGCTGGTGCAGCATGCTATTATCGATGACCATGGATACCTGGTTCGAGAGGGTGTCCATGAAATTCCGGTAGTATTCGATGAATGCGTTGGTCCTCACAGACCCGAGGAAAACGGCGCCGATGAACCTGCCCCGTGCCGTGAGCGGCCTGCCGTAGAGTGATTGGAGAGGTAGCTGGAGCTCTTTGATCGGGAACAGCCCTATTTCCCGGCCACGGCTGCCGAGGTCCGGCCAATAGTAAGTTTTAGAGATCTTCTGGCCATCCCACTGGGTAAGCATCTGGTGCATAATGGCGCTCTGCTTGACCGGAAACCGGCTGCCTGCAAACCGGCTGTCGTAGCCCCGCATCGCGCTTATCACTGCGTCGCCACTCTTCTCATCGTGCAGGAGAAACGCACAGAAGTCGTGAGGCACCACGGCCCTGATCTTCGTGGTCAGTTTGTCCAGGACCTCCTTGATATCGAGACTGCTGCTCAGGACCGCACTCATCTCATGGAGAGCAGCGAAGTGTTGTGCCTTGCTATTCAACTCCTGTGACAGCTGTATCTTCTCGATGATCTCGATGAAGAAAGGTGCAAAGCGGTTCAGCATGTCCTGTGTATCGAGGGAGAATGCGCCCCGCTCCAGACTGTCCACCGCGAGCACTGCAATGGTACTGTCCTGATGGATGATGGGAAGCACCAAAAATGATTTGACCGGAACATCCCGGACATCCTGCCGGTAATAACCGAGACTGGGAAGGGAGATAACCATATCGGACAGATACTGGGGCTGCTTCTGGTCTGCACAGATATCGATCAGCATCTTGCCCTCGTTCTGGTCTAGTACCGTACCTAACGGCAGAACGGCCCGTCCGCTTTCCGTCTTGATTGCCCGCAGGGAGAAGACCTCACTATTTTCCCTGCGTTCCTTCAGGAACAGGGCATAAGTGTGGGCAGGAACAAATTCATAGATCATCTGAATGAGGCCGTTGAATGTGTCCTCACGTTCTCCTGCAGCCTTTAGGTTTGCCGCCTGCCTGCTCTCGCTCGTCAATGCTGTGAGCTTGGTCTCATCGCTCAAAGGATCGAGGGAGTCTGCCTTTGCGAGGAGCCGCTCATGGGCGTCTTTCGCCTGATCTGCCTCCCTGCGCGTACGGTTCAAAATGTGCGCTACGGCTATTGACAGGCCGGCGAGCGACAGGGCAAAACCGCTATACACAGGCCACTTACCTGTTTCCCACTGTCTGGAAATAAGAAGGTTGGATAGTTCTATGCTGAGGATCAGTCCGGTCATTACGTAGGTCTGGCGAAGGGAGGAAATTGCCGCGACAACGGCTGCAAACAGAAAGTATGCCGGCCAGAGCGAAGAGTGAATACCGCCTGTGACCTGTACAAGGAAGTTCAGGAGGATGATGCCGAGGACGATGAGGGGAAAGGGCTTGACACGTTCTGGAGAGATGTAAATGGTATAGGTTACGGAAAAGGTGAGGATGAGATACCCGACGAGCCAAAAAAGTATAAAGGGGCTGGACAGGCCTGATTCGATGAAGGCCCCCAAGCCGGCAAGAATAGTGTAGATGACCAGGCCGAGGACAACGAGGTTTCTCAAACCTTCCTTCTCCTACGCATCTCTTCGTCCATGTATTTCCGGAACAGGACATCCCATTCGGGGCTTCCCTCGGGGACCCTGCGGGAAAGCGACTGGATGGTGCGCCGGGCAGCAGCGTCCGCCTCGTCCTCGTATTGGAGCTCTGCGGTTATGGTCCGCTTGATCTCGCGAAGGAGCCGTTCCCCGGGCTGGAGCGCATCGACGTGCCTGTCCTGCACCAGCGCATCCAGGACCAAGTGTGAGATGTGGGATATCCTGTCTTCGCTCAATCTCACAGCACGATTCCTCTCTCTTTTGCGAGCTTCTGCTTGGTGAGTTCGAAAACCTTGCGGTAGTCCATCTGGCCTTTGGATATCTCGGTCTCGTGCGCGGCAAGGAGCTTTTTCACCTCTTCGTTGAGCTTGTCTTCCGCTATCATGTCCGCGGTAATCGTTTCGGCGATCTTGGTGGATATAGCATCCTTGGACACGTCATATCTGGCCAAACCCTTGCTCTCAAGGTTCCGCGCGATCGCATCGGCAATATGTTTAACCATCTCTTTTGAAAGACGCACGGGAACTCCTTGCGAGGCATTATATCAGAAAAGGGGGGAAAGTGGAGAAGAAAATTGAGGGTTTGACGCTGCAAACGCCGAGATGAACAATGCGAATCGTGAGTTGCGAATTTTAATGTTCTCCCTGCATGCTCCCTGTTTTCTGCAGTAAGAAGTTTTACAGTTGCTGGATAGCCCTCCGCACCTTCCTGAAGTCCGCCCAGATGTCCACCACGCCGAGGGCCATGACGAACACGATGGTTGGCAGGGCCAGAATGAGCGCATGAATGAGACTGCGTGCAACGGCCTTGATGCGGGCTTTCCTGAGCACGTGTTCCACGATTGCGATGCCCTGTACCAGGTATACGACCGAAAAAACGATTGCGCAGTTCAATCCGGTCAACCGGGCCGCCTCGTTCGGGACCATGATAAGCGCAAGTGTCGCAATCAGGCCCCATACCCATGCGTCGGGTGCATACCATGCGGCGAGGGAAGGCTGCGAGGGGGAGGGGACGGGCACCGCTCCCGATTGACGCAGGATGGCAGCACGGGCAAGGCCGAAGCAGCATGCGGCCTGTATGAGCGACGTCGCTACGGTGATCCCGGGGACCAGGCGCACCAGGTAGTGGACAAAGGTATCCGAGACCGATGTGACCATCGACGCCATTTCCTTGAGCCCCAAGTTGGAATAGAGCTTGGCCGCCTCGGCAATACTGTCCCGCAGGCGCCCCTCGAGAATCGTCACCGGGTTCTTCCCCACATGGGCAAGATAATATGCGAGGACGATTCCCGCGATTGCAATCGGCAGGAGCCCACCAAGGGCGACGATGCTTTCGGGCCTGAGCCGCCTTTGCATACCTTCGGCCGTGCCGATGGCCATGAGACCGAAACTGAAGACGAGGATGGCTCCAACGTGCCATCCAAGGAGCGCGGTGACGATTGCGGCCGTTGCGAGGAGGGCCGTCAGTCCTTCAGCCCTGCCGTTCCGGACATAGGCGATGATGATCGGTACCGGGGTGAACAGGACGAGAGCCTGTCCAAGCACGGGAATAACAAATCCCGCGACAAACAGTCCTAGTGTTTGTGCAGACGCAAGAAGCGTAGATCGGTAGTTCATTTCTCTCTCCAAAAAAAAGGGAAACCCGTGGTCACTGTTTCAGCGACCGCCTGAGTTTCCCCTCTCCCTGTTCATCAAATGGTTATGGCGAAATTACTTTTCGCCCGAGAACGGCACGAGCGCAATGTTTCTGCACCGTTGCACTGCGACCGTTACCTCCCGCTGATGCCGTGCACAGTTGCCGGAGATGCGGCGGGGAAGGATTTTGCCTCGCTCGGTCAGGAAAAAGCGGAGCGTCTTCACGTCCTTGTAATCAATGAAGGGCGTCTTGTCCACGCAGAATCGACACACTTTCTTCCGGACCTGGAACCGTCTCCTCTTGTCCGGGCCTTTGCCGTTCCTGCTGTCTCTTTCCCTTGGTCTGCTATCAGATGATCTTTCCGATGATCTTGATGGGAACTCTGCCATAGTAGTGAACTCCTCATGAAATTATAGTAGAATAACGACCAGTACCATGGAACCTTAAAAGGGGATATCCCCCTCGTCAACGGGAACTTCAGGAGTCGGTTCCGCTTGGCCGTGTGAGGCGCCCTGGCCGGCTGATGAGCGTTTCGGCATGAAGTTCACCGACTGTGCCACCACTTCGACCTTGCTCCTTTTTTGCCCTTCCTCGGTCTCCCACCGTCGCTGCTGGAGCCTGCCATCGATCAGGACGGAGTCCCCCTTGTTGATGTACTGACCGCAGGATTCGGCCTGTTTGCCAAACACGACGATGTCGATGTAGCTGACCTCTTCCTTGGTCTCGTCTCCCTGTTTGTACTTGCGGTTGACGGCAATGGCAAAGCTCGCCACGGCGATGCCGTTCGGCGTGTAGCGCACTTCAGGATCGCGGGTAAGATTGCCCATCAGGATTACTTTGTTAAAGCTCGTCATGGTACTACCTCATGTTCCCGACATCTCTCCTGCAGCGTGGCCGGAGCCGCATATCGGATGGTTGTTCTCTGGGTCAGGTTACGTTTGCGCCTGACCGGCCTCTGTCTTGGCTGCGTCCTTTTTCTTCGGCTTGGGAGCGGGTCTGGTGCGCAGCTCCTTTTCCAGCTTAACGGTCAAGAACTTGATCACCGAATCGGTGAGCTTGTAGGTGCGCTCAAGTTCGCTCACCGCCGCAGGCGCTGCCTTGAACTGGAAGAACGCGTAATGGCCCCGCTTTTGCTTTTTGATCTCGTAGGCGAGCTTCTTTTTCCCCCAGTCCTCGAACTTGATCATCTCGCCGCCCTGCTTCGCGACAACATCCTGCATCTTCTTGATCACATTGGTGATCTCTTCGTCCGAGAGGTTGGGATTGATGATGAAGATTGATTCGTAAATCTGCATTGTTCTTACCTCCTCATGGGTTATAGCCCCCTGCCTATTTGCAGAGAGCAAGGAGTAATCCCCCGTTGCGCGGGAGAATCGACCTTACTCGTTTTTGGGAAGTGTAAAAATATCACAGGCAGGCTTGAAATGCAAGCGTTTTCTTGGCATTTGTCCTCTACACCAATAACCTCAGCAACCCCACAGTGAACACAAGAAACACCGGCAGGTACATCAGCCGATACGTGCCGGCCATGTCTGCATTAAAGTATCTGACCGTCAGGAGCAGGCAGAGGTGAGTAGGGGAGAGCATCACGCCGGCAAAACCACTCGCAAAGGCGAAGGTGATCACGCCGAGGTCCGGGCTGCCGCCCATCATGACCGTGATGATTGGGAAAGTGATGCCCACGAACGCGACCGTGAGTCCGGTCAAAAGCCCCACGATGAAGGGCAGGATGAAGAAGACCAAGCCCGTCGGCAGTCCGCTCTGTCTGAAGAAGACCGGCAGTGCCTCGATGGCGCCGGTAGCATCGAGCATTCCTTTGAATACCATGATCCCGATCACCATGAGCATGACATTCATGGATATGCCCTCCCGGAGCGTGGTCAGAACCTCCTTCGTGGAATACCGGAAGAACGCAAACATGGCAATCACGATGGATATCATTGCCAGTGCCAGCGGCATCTTGAATACGACGACTAGGATGATCGAAACGGTAATCGGCAAAAGCGTCACGAAGAGCGCCTTGATCTCGTTCATATCCCTTTTTCCTGCAACATCCTGTCCCTTCATCCCGCGGAAACCGAGGAACGCGCCAACGCCGATGACCGCGATGGGCAGTGGCAGCTGGGAAAGAAGCAGCCTGTTGATCGGCGTTTTGGTGACCGCCGCAGCAAGCACGACGCCGGGGTAGAGCGGTGAGATGTACTCCCAGATGTGCCGGAACCAGTAGTTAATGAAGGCCTTGTGCTCTGGTTTCATCTCTACATCGGCAGCAGCTTCCTGCACCATGGGCGCAGAGAACGCGGCTCCGCCGGCCGAGGGCAGGAGTCCGATCACGCCTGGCAGCACGGCCATGGCAATGCGGCGGTCCCGCGTCACATTCACGACGGCCTCCATCATGCGTTTGAGCACGCCTTTTTTCCTGATGATGTTCTCCATGACCATGATGAGCACCAGACCGGTCACGAGATTGACCGTGACCATGTCAATGCTCGATGCAAGGATGACCTGTGCCTGTCGAACAGGCCCGATAAGGTAGAGTGATCCGAGAAAAATAGCTCCGAGCAGCATCACGGCACCAAGGTTCCATCGAAGCCGCAGGAGAACTACGATAAGGGCGAAAGAGGCGCCTATCCTGATCAGATCCGTCATCGAATATAGGCCGCATTCAGGTAAAAAAGCACTGCAGCCCGGATGGAGTATCGTTCCATACTCCAGTCGTCGGGCAGCGGCTGGAAGGGCGCGGATGCGCGTATCGCGCGCAGTGCTTCGTCGTCGAGGATCTTGTATCCCGATGATTTCAAGAGCTCCAGATTGCCGAGTGAGCCGTCCTTCATGATATCGAATTTTATGTAGAGCGTGCCTTGGTACCCTGACATGGCAGCGAGTTCGGGGTAGCGGAGCATGCTCTCGACCTTGATCTTGAGCCATCGGTTGTACGAGATGAATTTGAATTCATCGGTATCGAGCGTGACCGAATCTTCACCCTCTCTTTTTCCAGGCATACCCTTGCGTGCCAGCTCTTCGATCTCTTTCTGACTAACGAAGGGGAGCGGCCCCGCTCCCGTTCCCGAGTGCGGCGCAACGGGGGCAATTGCCGTTCCCGATTCCGTGCCCTGTTCTGAGCCTTCGGGTTTGCCGGTGCGCGCCATGGTCTTGGGAAGCCGTACTTCGTCATTTTTGCCGAACTTCTTCGGCATGGGCACGGCGCTTGGAGGCAGCGGCCGTTCGGGAACAATCTGACGGGGGACGGGCTGTTCGGGAACAATCCGACGGGGGACGGGCTGTTCGGGAATGATCCGGCGGGGAACAGGCTGCTCGACCGGCGGGAGCTGTTTGATGGCTTCCCGCGGAAGGTTCACAATCTTCACCGGCGTGATCACCGGCAGCGGCGTCTCCGCAGGTCTTGCCAGCACGATTACGGCAGCGATCACCAGCGCATGGAATGCGAGGGAGAGAAACAGAAACTTCGTGAAATGTAAATGCCGGGACATGAAGGTTTATGAAAAAAAAGGACGCAGACTGACGCCGAAGATACGGATGAGACTTCTATTCGCGATTATGTAATCCGTATTTCTCGATTTTATCTGTGTCCAATTGATCTTTTCGATTTTTTATCCGTGCATTCAGGGCTAAATAGCTTTTTGCATTCTGTCTGAAACTTCTCTGAGCAACCTCAGGATCGCCTCGGCCTTGTCCGGAGTGAGGCTGCCCATGCCGCACGAGGGAGTGATCATGCACTGCCGGAGGACGACCTCACGCTTGATGCCGTGTAACTCGAGCCGCTTCATGCCTGCATCGAGCTTGGCAAGGAGCATATCCGGGGTTTCGTTACCCGTGAAGGCGCCCGTCGGGACAATTCCCCAGGCGAGTGCGCCTCCGCGACCATAGAAGGTTTTGATGTCGTCGGGGTAGAGCAGGACCCGCTCCATGTAGCCGAAGGCATCAAAGTTTACGATGTCCACATCGGTATTGAAGAGCATAGGCCAGTCCGCGTTGCCGCAGCAGTGGATGCCAGCGATCCCGCCGAGCTCGTGAATGACGTCGATGATCTCGTTTAGTTTTTCAGTCACGACATCGGACGAGACGGCGGAAAAGGCCGATCCCAGGGATTCCATGGCTGGTTCGTCGATGAAGATGATGACAGGCTTGCCGAACTGATTGAGATTCTGGATCTGCCATGCTGCCTTCATGGCAAGGCCTTTTACTACGGCGTCGAAGAGTATTTCATTATGGATGATGTCCTTGCCCGTCTCGTCCTTGAACGATATGCCGGCGGTGAGAGGACCGGTGACGTGGCCTTTGATGAACCGCGCGCCAGCCGGAAGCCCATTCTTCAATGCGCGGAGGAAGGCATAGAACCCCGCTGCGTACCCTTCAGTTATCTTGAAGAAGCCATAGTCCTTCTCAATATAGCGTTCGAAGAACTTTTCGAGCTCCGGTGTGAGGTCTTTTGACGTGTCGAAAAAGAACCTCTCCTTTGCTTCGTCCAGCCGGAGGCCAGGCAGTGACTCGCTGTACTGGCTGTCCATATGTTCGCGGAAATCCTTCTGTGGAAGTTGAGGCCATATCGGCGCCTCGGCCAGATAGGCGACCGACAGGATTGCCGCCTTGTCGGGGTCCGTAATTGGCAGACTGCCGATACCGGTGGCGATGCAGTTGAAGCTGTGCGTCATTGCGTTTATCCCTTCCTTAGTTGCACGGCCTGATAATTATATATTCAACGTTCGTAAAATACAACTCAAAATGAACTGTTTCTGTCAAAATAAACTGTTACTGCAGAGGAGATAAAATTTTCATCTTTACAGAAAGCGGCAAAACCGTTAATATGCCACTCATGAAATACGGCGCCAAGGCAATCAAGACTGCAAAACTCGAGATTTGGGAGAACCCCTATCCGGGCAGGGATTACGTTATCGACATCTCGTATCCCGAGTTTACCTGCCTTTGCCCGCGCTCGGGCTATCCCGATTTCGCCACTATCAAGGTTACCTATACGCCTGACAAAAGAGTGGTGGAACTCAAGAGTCTGAAGCTCTACCTGAACAGCTTTCGGGACCAGAGCGTGTCTCACGAGGCGGTGACAAACATGGTCTTCGACGTTTTAAAGAAAAACCTCAAGCCGCGCAGCCTGGAGGTCGTGGGCGATTTCAACGTGCGGGGGAATGTCAAGACGGTCATACGGGTCGCGATGTAATCTGCAGAAGTTCTTCTTACAAAATCCATCTCTCAATCAGTTAATCCATGACGAGTACCCGGTCAAACTCAAGGAAATTTCTTGACTATTGCATGCCTCCGTGCTATCTATGACACATCATGGAGAAAATTATCATGAAGCCCGTGTTGAAGTTATTAGCAGTTCTTTTTCTCACTTTTTTCGTATTTCCGCTTTCATCCAACGCAGCATCAGCTCCCGAGTCCTTCGCACCGCTGGTCAAGCAGGAAATGCCTGCCGTGGTGAACATCTCGACCAAGCAGGTGGTCAAGGTACAGCAACCATCTCCTTTCGGCGACCCCCAGATGGACGAATTCTTCTACCGGTTTTTCGGCGGCAGACCGCCGCGAGAACAGGTGAGGCAGAGCCTTGGCTCGGGGTTCATCATCAGCACTGACGGCTATATCCTGACAAATAACCATGTCGTGGATATGGCGCGGGACATCAAAGTCTCGCTCTCTGACGGCCGCGTGATGGATGCCAAACTGGTCGGCAAGTCCAAGGAGATCGATCTTGCCCTGATCAAGGTGGAGGCGACTGGTCTCCCATCGGTGGTGCTCGGCGATTCTGATGCGCTCGAAGTGGGGGATTGGGTCTTGGCCATCGGTAATCCCTTTGGCCTGTCCCACACGGTTACGGCGGGCATCGTTTCAGCGAAAGGCCGGGTCATCGGCGTGGGCCCGTATGACGACCTGATCCAGACGGACGCTGCCATCAATCCCGGCAACAGCGGCGGTCCGCTGTTCAATACCAAAGGCGAGGTTGTCGGGATCAACACTGTGATCATCGCGATGGGACAGAATCTCGGCTTCGCAGTCCCTATTAGTATAGTGAAGGAAGTGCTTCCGTCGATCAAGGAGAAGGGAAGACCCGATATGGGCTGGCTCGGGGTTTCGGCGCAGCAAGTTACGCCCGATCTTTCGGCGGCGCTGGGCCTTCAGGAACCGATTGGCGCGCTCATCAATGGCATTAACAAGGGTAGTCCGGCGGACAAGGCCGGACTGCGGCGCGGCGACGTGATCGTGGAACTTGACGGCAAAAAGATCCTCTACCCTTCAGAACTGCCGAGAATGGTGGCCTTCGGGCATATTGGCAAGACCGTGACGCTCAAAGTCATACGCCAGGGCAAACCTGTGGAGATCAAAGCTGTTGTCGAGTTGAAACCGGAACCAAAAGAGCAATAAAGCGGCAGCTGTTTCAGAAGTTAGAAGTTCCACCACACGAGGTGACACATGTTTGGTCTTGGAATGCCGGAATTACTCCTTATTTTTGTAATTGCTCTGCTCGTGTTCGGGCCGAAGAAGCTGCCCGATCTCGGCAAGTCCATCGGCCGCGCTATGGCCGAGTTCAAAAAGGCACAGGATGAGTTCCAGGAGTCTGTGAAGTCGGAGATGAGGGATGTGGAAAAATCCGCAGACCTGGAAGAGATTAAGAAGCTCGGTAAAATAGACCTATCGGCCTCTCCTGAAGCCGTAACAGAAAAGCCCGCAGAAGAGCCAGCGAAGGAGCAGAAGCCAGAACAGCAGCCGGATCAGAAGAATCACGAGGAGGCTAAAGGCAATGCCTGAGGAAGAGCTGCGGATGCCGTTCTGGAGTCACCTCGAGGAGCTCAGGAAAAGGCTCATTCGTTCCCTCCTCTGGATTGCCGTGGGATTCGGGGTCTGCTTCAACTATTCCGAGGATATCCTGAGGCTGCTCTTGTGGCCCATGAACATGAAGCTGACGCTCGGATCCTCGTTCCCGTACCTCTCGGTCGTCCCCAATCAGGTCCAGCAGAAACTGCACTACACCACGCTGATCGAACCGTTTTGGGCCCATCTGAAGATCGCGCTCATAGCCGGCATCATGCTCGTGTTTCCCATGATCATGTACCATCTTTGGAAATTCATATCACCCGGACTCCTGCCGAAAGAGCGGAGTTATGTCGGCTTATTTGTTTCTCTATCGACAATATTCTTCGGTATCGGTGTGCTCTTTTGCTATACACTGCTGCTGCCGTTTGCCATTCCGTTCCTCCTCAGCTATAAGACGGAAAGCCTGATCGCGATCATCAAGATCGGCGACTACATCGATTTTGTCCTGAAGTTCCTCCTCGCGAGCGGCGTGGTGTTCGAACTCCCGCTTCTCATCGTTCTGCTGAGCCGCATGGGCATCGTCAGCCCCGACTGGCTGGCAAAGTACCGCAAGTATGCCTTCCTCGGGGCATTCATCATCGGGGCCATCCTGACGCCTACGCCGGATGTTTTCAACCAGACCATTCTTTCCATTCCCATTTACCTTCTCTACGAACTCGGCATTCTCGCATCGCGCATTTTTGGGAAGAAAAAGAAGGGGCCAGATTCCACGGACTTGACGGAGACCACGTAGTGATGGTCGTCTCATTTGTCGCTGCCGCTTCGAACAGCGGTAAGACGACACTGATCGAGAAGGTTGTGCGGATACTAAAGGCCCGCGGTCTGCGCGTGGCTGTGATCAAGCACGCGTCCGCCGGGTTCGACCTCGACAAGCCGGGCAAGGACTCATGGCGCTTCCAGCAGGCGGGTGCAGATGCGGTCGTCCTCATAGGTCCTGGACTCATGGCGCTCCTGAAAAAGACCGAGCGCGAGCCCTCCCCTCAAGAACTTGAGAAGATGGTTCCTGACGCAGACATCATCATCCATGAGGGATTCAAGAAGGCTGCCGTCAACAAGATCGAGGTCTTCCGCCACGGTATTTCCGGAGACCTTCCGCTCTGCATGGACGATGCTTCCTATCTCGCGCTCGTAAGCGACAAGCCTTACAACGTCCCCATTCCCCGGTTTGATCTCAACGACGCAAACGGGGTTGCGGAATTTTTAGTAAACAAAACTGGGACAAAATAGTTTGCAGGGTGTATCTGCAAATTTTGATTGTTACATAATGTTCACCTGCAATTAGCCTCAAAATCAACCTTTTTCATTTTTCATTGACTTTCAACATGGTTTTGCATATTTTATGGAGGACAGTTTTCGAATTTAGATAGTTTATTGCGATGAAAGGAGCATGCATGTCAGGAGCAAGATCAAGGAAGCTGTTTGAAGAGGCGAAGAAGCATATTCCCGGAGGGGTGAACAGCCCGGTGCGGGCATTCCGTTCCGTGGGCGGTGAACCGCTCTTTATCAAGAAGGCAAAGGGATCGAAGATCGTCGATGCCGACGGCAAGGCATACATCGATTATGTGCTTTCCTGGGGTCCGATGATCCTGGGCCATACCCATCCGCAAGTGACCGCCGCGCTCAAAAAAGCCATCGCGAACGGCACGAGCTTCGGCGCGCCGACGGAACTCGAGATCACGCTCGCGAAGATGGTCAAAAAGGCGGTTCCCCTCCATCGAGATGGTGCGCATGGTCAGTTCCGGCACCGAGGCCACGATGAGCGCCATCCGCGTGGCCCGAGGACTTCACGGGCACGGGACAAGATCCTCAAGTTCGATGGCTGTTACCACGGTCATGGCGACAGCCTGCTCGTGAAGGCCGGAAGCGGCGTGGCGACCTTCGGACTGCCTGACAGTCCGGGCGTCCCGACAGACCTGGCGAAGCTTACGCTGACGGTCGCGTACAACGATCTCGCCGCGGTCAAGGATATCGCATCCCGTGAAGGCGAGCAGATCGCCTGCATCATCGTCGAGCCGGTGGCAGGGAACATGGGCTGCGTGCCGCCCGAACCGGGATTTCTCGAAGGCCTCAGGCGAGGTCTGCGACCAGTACGGCATCGTCCTCATCTTCGACGAAGTGATGACCGGCTTCCGCGTAGCCTACGGCGGCGCTCAGCAGCTCTACAAGATCAAACCCGATCTTACATGCCTCGGCAAGGTGATCGGCGGCGGTCTGCCGGTCGGGGCTTTCGGCGGCAGACGTGAGATCATGGAGAAAGATCGCGCCCATCGGACCCATCTATCAGGCAGGCACGCTGTCGGGCAATCCCCTTGCCATGACCGCCGGCATCGAGACGCTTGAGGCTCCTTTCCAAGCCCGGCGTGTACAAGACGCTCGAAAAGATTTCGGCTGATCTCGAACAAGGACTTCGCGCTGCGGCTGCGGAAGCAGGTGTGCCGGTCACATTCAACCGCGTCGGCTCCATGTTCACCGGCTTTTTTACGGATCAAAAGGTCAAGGACTTCGCGAGCGCCAAGACATCGGACACGACGCGGTTCGGGAAGTACTTCCTCTCCATGCTCAAGAACGGCGTGAACCTTGCGCCGTCGCAGTTCGAGGCCGCGTTCCTGTCCCTGGCCCATTCGAGAGTCGGACATCAACAAAACGATCGAAGCGGCGAGGAAGAGCCTGAAAGGTCTGTAAGGCAGGGTGAAGCAAGGAAGCGTGAGAGCAGATGGAAGCAGTTAGATGCTAAGATCTGTAATGATTCGCATGATTCAAACTTTCGTATCATTCTGCGATTTGTCTTCGAATTTGCGTGCATACTCTAAAACATCATGGAAGAAAAAGACCGTAACCTCATCCGCATGCTCGGCGTGCTGAGCACCGTGGGTTTGACAATGGTGTTCGCCACGGTGATCGGCCTCTATGTCGGGCTCAAGCTCGACAAATGGTTCGGTACCTCGCCGTGGCTGACGGCGCTCTTCCTGCTCATCGGTATTATCGCAGGGTTCAGGAACTTGTTCGTGTACGTCAGGAAGAAGCCAGAAGATATTGGACGACGAACAAGAAGGGAGATCATGACTGACGAGAACCAGATTCCGAAACAGGCAGTTGGTGCGATTATCAAGGGGGTCGCCATAAAAACCGCTCTGCTCGTGTCCATTGCCGCTGCAGGCGTGCTCATTTTCAGTATTTTTCAGGAAACCGGGCAGCGCTGGTGGTTTCTTCCCGCCAGCGTCCTGTTCGGCGGCGTGCTCGGTCTGCTGAATTTCCGGTGGCTGGCGATCGCTGTGGAGCGGGTCTATCTGAGGAAGGGCGCAGTGCCCGCGGTATCGAATATCGCAGCAGTCGCTCATCAATATACTGAAACTATCTATCATCTTCATCATTCTCTTCATCGTCATAAAGTGGCAAGTGCTGCATGTCTTTGGTCTGGTGGGGGGACTGTCGCTCTGTTTCTTGGCGATTGTCTGGGAAGGGGCAACGCTGATGAAGCATACGTTAAAAAACAGCGAAAAGTGAGACGCAGCGACTACTGACCTTTATGTATAAGATATTGAGGGGAGGAAAGTCCGTATGAAGAATCATGTTTTGCGGCCGCTGTTCGTGGTCATCGGCATCGTTGTCCTGATCCTGCTGACCAGGATGGTGTACGTCCCGAAAGACTTCGGTGTCGGTGACCGTGGCTATATGTACGGCTGGCATCGGGAGAGCAACGAAGAGGACTGGAAGAAGTTCAAGGTAAAGTATCAGGGAAAGGAATACTGCAAGGATTGCCATCCCGACAAGTACGACAGCATCAACAAAACCCCTCACAGGATCATTCAGTGCGAAAACTGCCACGGTCCCGCCGTCGATCATCCCTCGGACCCGCCCAAGCTCGTCATCGACAAGAGCAGGGCACACTGTCTCCGGTGCCATTTCCCGCTGCCCTATCCCACGAGCGGCCGTTCGAAGATCAAGGGCATCGATCCGGACAAACACAATCCTGATATTGAGTGTTCCACCTGTCATAACCCGCACAATCCGATGGAGGGCTTGAGATGATTACGCGAAGAAACTTTCTGAAAAAGACGGCTCTGGGAATCGCCGGTGCGACGCTCCCCCTTGCGGCCTTCGAAGATCATTGATCCCAAAAAGCTTTTCGCCCAGGTAGCGGCGGACAAATACGAAGGTCCGATGGGTGTTCCTCGTCGACACCTACAAATGCGTCGGCTGCGGCATGTGCGTCAAGGCCTGCAAGCTCGAGAACGAAATTCCCTATGACGCCAACGTGACGAGGACCTGGGTCGAGCGATACGTGCTGACGAAGGACGGCAAGTTGCTAGCCGACACGCCGAAGGGAGCGCGGGACGGTTTCACGACCACGAAGATCGACCTCGGGCGCGGGCAAGTATCAAGGACATCAAAAAACGAGGACATCGAAAAGGCGTTCTTCGTTCCGAAACTCTGCAACCAGTGCGAAAACCCTCCCTGCGTGCAGGTCTGCCCCGTGGGCGCGACGTACCAGGCACCGGACGGAGTCGTGCTCGTGGACCGGACATGGTGCATCGGCTGCGGCTACTGCATCATGGGCTGTCCCTACGGCGTGCGGTTCTTCCATCCCGTATACCACACGGCGGAGAAGTGCAATTTCTGCTATCACCGGATCACGAAGGGCCTGAAGACCGCCTGCGTGCGACGCCTGTCCCTTCGGCGCGCGGCAGATCGGGAACATCAAGGACCCCAACGACCCGGTGACGAAGATCATCAGGACCGAGCGGGTCGGGGTCCTGAAGAGCAGAATTCGGGACGAAACCGCAGGTCTTCTACATCGGCCTGGATGAGGAGGTGCGATAGCCATGGTACACGGAGAACTTTGGACCGTAAAGGAACTGTTCGTTTACCCGAACGAGTACATCTACTGGAGCATTCAGATCGTGATGTACCCCTTCATGACGGGGCTTGTGGCCGGCGCCTTCGTGCTGTCGTCGCTCTACCACGTCTTCGGCATCAAGCAGCTGAAGGACATGGCCCGGTTCGCCCTCGTGTTCTCCTTTGCCCTGCTTTTCGCGGCGCCCATGCCGATCATGCTCCATCTGCAGTTCCCGTTCCGGGGTATCAACGTGTTCATGACCCCGCACTTCACCTCGGCCATCGCCGCCTTCGGCATCGTGTTCTTCACCTACGGCGCCATCGTCGCGTCGGAGCTCTGGTTCCTGTACCGGAAGCACTTCGTCGAAATATCCCTGGACGCTCGCGGGAAAAGCAGGACAAGACCCTGCTCGAATGGATGCAGGTACCTTATCTTCTGCTCGCCTCACCCTGGGCGTGTACGACATCAGCGAGGAGGCGCTGCACCGGGACGAGAAGGCGATCAAGTTCCTGGCCGGCATCGGCATCCCCGTGGCCTGCTTCCTGCACGGCTATGCCGGGTTCATCTTCGGCTCGGTCAAGGCCAACGCGCTCTGGATGACGCCGCTCATGCCGGTCATCTTCATCATGTCCGCGATCGTGTCGGGCATCGCGCTCTGCATGCTGACCTACATCGTCATCATGGAGATCCGGAAAATTCCTCGCAGCACGCAAGAGGATGCGACCCGGTAGGCGCTACCAGTCCACGGAAGAGATCAAAGGCGTCGAGGTCCACGTGATCCAGATGACCGCGAAATACCTGCTCTTCTTCCTGGTAGCCGCCATCAGCCTCGAGCTCCTGGACCTCATCTTCCGCGGGTATACGGCGGTCAAGTCCTGGGACGTTCTCCGCAGCGTCATCTATGAGCGGGATTTCTACGATATCTTCATCATGCAGTACGGCATCGGCAACCTCATCCCGCTCATCCTGTTCCTGATGCCCGGGCTGACGATCCGGCGGGCGGTGCTCGGCGTCCTGCTCGTGCTCTTCGGCGTGTTCATGATGCGGTGGAACGTGGTGATCGGCGGCCAGGCATTTTCCCTGACCTTTGCCGGATACATGCACTACCATCTGCCGATCATCCCCCACGACTGGGAGACCTTCAAGGAAGGGCTTGTTCGGCGCGCTCAGCATCTTCGTCATGCCCTTTGTGCTGTTCTGGGTCATCAGTAAGATATTCCCGATTTTCGAAACCAAGACGGCCCACTGATTGGCAAAAGCGAGCATGGAACTCCTGGAGGAGTGCCCCTCCGGGAGATTTTTCGACTCAAATTAGAATTTTATGTTGCAATGTTCCTCTGGGAAATTTAGAATGTATGGAAAATAAATTCCGTTAGAGATCTCTGGTCCTCCAGTGGGCTAAGCTGTGTTCGGAATTCACTCTAAGAACGGTGATACGACATGGACAAAAAAAAGACAGGATTGCTTCTTTCTCTTGTAGCGTTTTTGGGCATCGTACTATCTTCTCCATTTGTCCTCGCTGAAGAACAGGAAATCCCCAAGAAATTATTTGTCCCCCCTCCGCCATTTTCTCCCGGCATCTTCCCGTGCTCGCAATGCCACCAAGGCATGCCTGTGAACAGAAAACCGAGAAAGCTTGAAATGCACCAGGACATTGTACTGAAGCACATGCCCGGCGGGTGGTGCTTCGACTGCCACAATCCTGACAATCGGGATAAGCTGCCGCATGGCCAACGGCAAACTGGTAAGTTTTGAGGAATCCTATAATCTCTGCGGTCAGTGTCATGGTACGATTCTGCGCGAATGGAAGGCAGGACTGCACGGGAAGAGGACAGGCATGTGGAATGGTGAAAAACAGTATCGGCTCTGCGTCCACTGCCACTGGCCGCATGAACCTCGATTCAAGCCGATAAAACCGCTGCCGCCGCCGGTAAGACCGTCGGATATCAAGTAATGGACTGACGAGGCGCACGATGAAAAAAGTAAAGAAGACGAGAGAAGGAATTCAACTGGACCGGAGGACCTTTCTCAAGGGAGCCGCTCTCGGCACTGGTCGGGACCGCACTCCCATCAGGCAACGCCGATGCGTCATTCTGGGATGCGTTCTTCCAGAAGCACTTTCAGGAAATGAATGAGGCCGAGATCAAGCAGGTAATAGAACGTCTGGAAAGAGAGTATGAGAGAAAAATATAAAAAAGCGATCACGGTGGGCAATGAGAAGGCGATGCCGGGCGTTCTCTTCGGCTACGGCCTCGACCTTTCGCGCTGCATCGGCTGCAGAAGGTGCGAGTATGCCTGCGTGGATGAGAATAACCAGTCCAAGGACCCGCAGATCCACTGGATAACGGTCCTGCGTTTCAAGAAGGGGGAGAAGTGGGTAGACCTCGAGGAGTCGGAGAAATATTACAATCCGGATCTGGTTCCCGAGACCGGATTACTTTTATATGCCGGTTCAGTGCCAGCAGTGCGAAAATCCTCCCTGTGTTCGCGCCTGCCCGACGCAGGCCACCTGGAAGGAGCCGGACGGGATCGTCGTCATCGACTATAACTGGTGCATCGGCTGCAGGTACTGCATGGCCGCCTGTCCCTACGGCGCTCGTCACTTCAACTGGGCGGAGCCGAACCGAAAGCCGGAGGAGATCAATCCTAAGACGCACTACCTCGGCAACCGGCCGCGCTACAAGGGAGTGGTGGAGAAATGCACCTTCTGCATCCAGCGGACGCGAAACGGCCGATACCCTGCTTGCGTGGAAGCCTGCCCCGTTGGTGCAAGGAAGTTCGGTAATCTGCTCGACCCGAACAGCGAGATCCGATATGCAATAGAACACAAGAGAGTGTTCCGGCTGAAAGAGGACCTGAATACCTATCCCAAGTTCTATTATTTCTTTGCGTACGGCGTGTAGGGGGTTCACTCATGGGCAACTTGATCAAAAATTTCTTTATTGCCTTGCGTCAGATATTCATCGGAAACCGCACGTACTATCTCTGGATTGCATTCCTGTCCTTTTTTATTCTCCTCGGGATCAGCGCGTACATCGACCAGCTCAACCGCGGGCTCATCACCACCGCCATGCGCGACCAGGTCTCCTGGGGTCTGTACATCTCGAATTTCACCTTCCTCGTCGGGGTTGCTGCCGCTGCAGTGCTGCTCGTGGTCCCTGCCTATTTGTATAATTTCAAGCCGATCAAGGAGATCGTGCTCTTCGGTGAACTGCTCGCCATCACGGCGATCACCATGTGCATTTTATTTATTCTGGTCGACATGGGTCAACCCACGCGCGTCTGGCATATCCTCCCGGTCATCGGCGCGATGCATTTCCCGGCGTCTCTCTTGGCCTGGGACGTAGTCGTCCTGAACGGATATCTGGTGATTAATGCGATCATTGCATTCTACGTCCTGTACCGGCTTTCTATCGGAAAGGAGTACAGCATGTCCGTGATCGGCCCCCTGATCATCCTCTCGATTCCGTGGGCCGTGAGCATTCACACCGTGACCGCATTTCTGTATAATGGATTGTCGTCCCGGCCGTTCTGGAACGCCTCGATCCTCGCGCCCCGGTTCCTTGCTTCGGCGTTCTGTTCCGGGCCCGCCATCATGCTGGTTCTCTTTCAGATCATCAGGAAACTGTCGGAGGTCGAGATCGATAACAGGGCGATCTTCAAGATCGCTGAATTGATCGCCTATGCCATGGGCATTAACCTGTTCCTCCTGGGCGCAGAGGCGTTCAAGGAATTTTATTCAGGCGCTGTTGATTCCTATTCCATTCAGTATCTGTACTTCGGACTGCACGGCAAGACGAGCCTCGTTCCCTGGATGTGGTCCGCGAGCCTCTTCAATATCACGGCGTTCTTCCTTTTTCTGTTCCCCAAGACCCGGGAAAATTTTACAACACTGAATCTGGGGTGTCTGCTGATCATCATGGGGGTCTATATCGAAAAGGGGATGGGGCTCGTGGTGCCAGGCTTTGTCCCGGATACTCTCGGGGAGATCTACGAATACTCGCCGTCAACATCGGAGATCCTCGTGACCATGGGGATCTGGGCGGCGGGAGCGCTGCTCTACACACTTCTGCTCAAGTTCGCTGTTCCCATTTATACGGGAAAGCTGAGGTTCGAAACCAAGGAACGGCCGGGGTACCGGATGTCGACAAACTAGCGCGGCGACACCTACCCAGGGGCAGAGAGGAACTCTCAGGAAGGACGATGGAAGGCATGAATTCACTCCTGCCGTGATGATCCGGTCATAAAAAAGACGCCCCGCAATTCGCACCCTGCGGGGCGTCTTTCTTATGGTTTACTGGGTAACCAGGATCATGACGGTCTGGTACCCGGGTCTGGCAGACTGATCCCCGTGCAGACCAGTTCGAGCTTCCCGCTAATCCTTTTTTGTCGTGGACAATAGAAAGATGATGATCCCCATCCCTGAGAACGCCAGCATGAGGAACGCTGAGAAGTTTTTCCTGCTTCTCAAATCCTGGAACATAGCATGGATGTTCTTGTCGATCTGATCCAGCTTTGAGGTAAACTCATCCGTCCTGCTCCTTACAAGATTGACATCTACCGTATGGAAAAGGGTGCGGAATGCGGCCTGGGTGCTGAACAGGCTCTTTTCATCATCTTCCGGATAGATGCCTTCCTGTCTTAATTCCTGAATACTCTGCTCAAGCTGTGCAGCCTTTTTTTCAACCAGGAAGAGCGTAACTTTCATGATTTTTGCCCGCTCATACGTGTGGCACTTGGTGCAGAGCTGCTCACTAATGATGTCGATGTTCGCTTTCTGAATATTATGGGATCCGTGGCAGGTTACGCAATTAGGTGCCTTCTTTCCCGTCTTGAGTGCCTTGCCATGGCCGCTTTCCAGAAAGTTGGTAAGGATCCCGACATGGCATTTCCCGCAGAATTCCGGGACGTCCTTATACTGCGGGCTGCCGAGAAATCCGCGCTGGCGCGACATTGCCATGTCTGCGTCTTTCGGGTCGCCTCCATGGCAATTTTCACAGGATATCTTGTTCTGGGCATGCCAGCTTGCCTGCCAGGCATCGACGATTTCTTTGAATTCCGTCTTCATTTTTTCCGAAGCATGGCAGGAGATGCAGTAGTTTTCCTCTACCTGTTCCCCGGCCCACGGTTTTGTCATGAATTCCTTTTCGAAGTCTTCCCGGTATCCCGCCATGCTCATCGAGGGGAGCGTGAAGAGTATCGTGAGTGAAAGAAAAAGATATCTCATGAATTCCTCCCCCAGAACAAGAGAACGACCCACATGACGAGGAGGAATATGAACACCCCTCGCAGGACCGGCCGTTTCAGAACATTTTTTTCCTGATAGGTATCGACGAAAGGCCAGACCAGGAAGAGCGCGACGAGGATCGCCTGAATTGTTATGCCGAAGAATTTATTCGGGATGAGCTTCAGGAGCTGATAGGGTGCAAGCAGGTACCACGCCGGACGAACCTGCGCAGGCGTTTTGAACGGATCAGCAGGGATGTTAGCCTCCTCCGGGAAAAACAGGTTCGGCAAGAAGGTGATGATGAAGAACATAACGGCTAAATACGCCATCATCATGTACATCTGCTTTTGAAAAAAAACGGGATAGTAGGGATAACCGTCGGCATGTATCTTCCTCTTGTATTCCGTCAGAGGCCGCTTTTCCTCGTCCGCCATGCCGAATGGCGTTGCTGAAATACCGATCCGGTTGATCAGGAACAGATGAATGCCCATGAAGGTCAGGAATAAGGGCGGAAGGATAGCGACGTGGAGCGCGAAAAATCTGCTCAGGGTGATTTCCGTTATATGATCTCCGCCCCTCAGAACCTGTGCAATGGGATCGCCGATGAGAGGAAATGCCGTGGGCATGGATGTGACGACAGTCGTAGCCCAGTAGCTCAGCTGTGTCCACGGCAGCAGGTAGCCGCTGAACCCGAAGGTGATGGTAAGCAAGAGCGACAGGCCTCCGCCCAGCCATGTCAGCTCTCTCGGCCGCTTGTAATTTCCCATCAGGAAGACCGTGATCATATGAAGGACGGCCACGGTTATCATCAGGTTACTGCCCACGACGTGCATCTGCCTGAACAGCCAGCCGTAGGGGACCTTGGTCATGATATCCTGGACGCTCCTGAATGCGTGGTCGGGGTGCGGGATGTAGTAAATGAGAAGGATGATGCCGGTAAACGCCTGGACCGCATACGCGATGACGGCCAGGAATCCAAGCGTGTAAAAGATATTGATATTCTTCGGTATCCGATAGTCAATGATCTTTGTCTGGATGATGTCGTCCAAACCGATCCTTACATCGAGCCAGGTTTTTATTTTCGTCCACATGTCCTCACCCTATAACAATGTTTTCGCCGTCGATCCTGAGCGGAATGGCCGTTAACGGTTTCGGTGGCGGTCCCGACAAGACATTGCCTTCGAGGTCAAAGTTCCCCGCATGGCAGGGGCAAATAAGCCGCTGTTTTCCCCGGTTATATTCCACAAGACAACCGAGGTGCGTACAGACCCTCGATAATGCAATGAATCCCTTATCAGAGCGGTTGATGATAACGGCGGGGGTATTTCTGTAGATGATATCCTTTGCGTCCCCGGAAGGGATTTCGTTCTTGCGGATGATGAGTTTTTTGGTCTCAGCCGTTCTAGCAGGGAGAGCTACGAGAAATTTCAGAAGGGAATAGACAAAAGAAAGTAGGGTGATAGATGCGAGAAAGGCCAGTACAATTTTTAGGAATCTGCGCCTCTTCATTACGCCCCCCTATTAAATTTTTAAATAAGAATATAAAAACATAACAAATTCACTATTTTTTGTCAAGACATTAAGCAAACTGGTGCAGAATATATATTTATCCCGAGGTATTGACATAAACTTCTCCCTGTGTTATAAAGCAAGGCTTAACGAAAGGGAATTATTATTTTATTGATGCGATACGGAGGGGGAGCATGAGGCTGTTTGATTGGGTAAAGGAGAAGGTGAGCGCGACCCGTGAACGGTTAAAGGAACCAATCTCGTTAAAAGCGAAGATTCTTATCCTTGCATTGATCACGGTTATCGTTTTCGGCGGCGGTTTCGTAGCGTACAAATTTTACGATTTCACCCAGAACAATCCCAAATTTTGCGTCGGCTGTCATCTGATGCAGCCCGCCTACGACAGCTGGGCTAAGAGTGAACATAAATCACTGACCTGCCATGAATGTCACCATCTTACGATCCCCGAACAGAACCAGCTCCTCATTAGTTTTGTGCTTCACAGGCCGAACGCGGTTCCGGAACGGCATAAAGGACAGATCATCGTAAGCTCGAAATCCTGCAACGAGTGCCATACCGAGAAGGGGAAGGCTGCGCGGATCAATAAGTCGCTGTTCCATGCAAAGCATGTGTACATGGAGCAGATTGAATGTACCGAATGCCACGGAGAAGTGAAACCTGATAAGAGCGGTCTGCACCACTTCCTCCCTACGGAAAAATTCTGCAACAAGTGTCACAAGGACAAACAGGTGCATGGTGAGGGCATGGGCGGACTTGCGTGCATCAACTGCCATACGGACCGGACTAGGGACCTCAAGCCAGGAAGATTAAAGTGTCTCTACTGCCACAGCACAGACGAGAACGTCCGCAAGCAGCTCAAAGAGGACGCTACCATGGATGTGCGGTTCTTCGTGCCTGATGCATCGGTCATTAAAAAGGCGAAGAAGATTCAGTTCGCCGAAACGTCGCCCATGCAGTTCTACTGCTACGAATGCCATAAACCACACACGGCGGGCAAGGTTAAGCCGAAGAATGAGGATTGTCTGCGTTGCCATCAGGGCACACCAAAGATCGGCAAGCACAAAGTCCATCTCAATATGGATATGCAGTGCAAGGATTGCCATAAGCCCCATATGTGGAGGGTGACCGAGGCCTCGGCAAAGAAAGACTGTGTCTCGTGCCATGAATACCGCAGCCCGCAAGCGTTCATATAAGAGGCTATTTCCGGGATGAGGGAGAAATTAAACCTTCTGGTGTCCCGGGTGTCTTATAATTAAACGTTTTAATATCTAGCGATGAAAGGAGGTGAAACTCATAATGAAGAAGCTTCTCGTCGTAGCGATCGTAGCAGTTGTAACATTCGTCCTATCCATCTCGGCATACGCAGTTCCAGCCGGCAAGACCGTTGATTTCGAAGCCAAGGGCGCGGCAAAGGTGGTTTTTGACGGCAAGGTCCACGCCGACAAGGGCCTCAAGTGTGCTGATTGCCATCAGTCCGGCCTTTTCAAGATGAAGAAGGGCGCCGACACACTCACCATGAAGGATATGGAGGCAGGCAAGTTCTGCGGTGCTTGCCACAACGGCACCAAGGCTTTCAGCGTGAAGGACGCCGCCAGCTGTGCTAAGTGTCACAAGAAATAAGATGTCATTATACGGTAGCAAAAAATCCCCGCGGAAATTCCGCGGGGATTTTATTGCTTATTGCCACGGTAAGACTAAGGGATTAAAGATATTATAACGAATATAAATTTGAATACTTGCTCAATAATAATATATATTGCATATGTAACTTGACATCCGGCCATTTATCCATTATGATTACCAAGATTAGCTTGTCTATTCTGCAGCTCACGACCCGCAAACAGAATATTGCAACAGATGAGTTCAGCACCCGCGTCGTGAAAAATGGAAATCCGCGAGAAACTCTTTCTCTCATCAAATATTTATAATTTATGAAATGCTCTTGAACCGCTCTCTTCATGGTTTTTTCTGGCGCGCTATATCGCCGTGTGGTTCGAAGTTGCAATTCATAATACGACTTATCCCACGATGAAAGGAGGTGAGACATACAATGAAAAAGATCTTTACTGTCGTAATCGCAATAACAGTAGTCTTCGTGCTCGCAGCATCGGCTTTTGCAGTCGCCCCGGGCAAGACGGTGGAGTTTGAGAAGGGCGGTAAGGTGGTATTCAGTGGCGACGCTCACAAGGCTGCAAAATGCGCTGATTGCCATCAGTCTGGCCTTTTCAAGATGAAGAAGGGCGGCGACGTGATGACCATGAAGGATATGGAGGCCGGGAAGTTCTGCGGCGCCTGCCACAACGGGACCAAGGCATTTGCAATAAAGGACAACTGCGCAAAGTGCCACAAAAAGTAGGATGTCATTATCAAGCAGCAAAAAGCCCTTACGACCTTCTCGTGAGGGCTTTTTTTATCTGGCACGAGTCACGGGAATCGAATACGCCTGCCGTGACCGAAGCCGTGAAATAACAGATTTGATAACCATATAAAGAGCGACTCCGAGCACACCCGGATGCCATAAAGCTAGTAGTAGATCTTAAAATCCCTCGATATTTGGGAGATATTTTTTGATATCACGGGTTTCTTAATTTGCATTAATTTTGCTGGAGTTGAGTGGAATTGGAAAGAAAAGGGCTCAAGGGCAAAAAATGGGCGCATTCCAAGGCGACCAGTGATCATTTTCTGTCTTTTTCTTCTTCACTTGAACCTTCACATATGCAGAAGGGACAGCACCGGCCGCCGCTGTGGTAAAATACATACAGAGAAAGTTTTGGTACGTCTTATCACAGCTTGATAAGTTGTAATTGATGTGGAGCCTACGATGCATTTACAGTGCATTTTCCTGTGAAGGGGAATTCCTTATGGATGATATTAAGCGATGTTACGAAAAGCTTGGACTGAAGCCGGGTGCTTCCGAAGAGGATGCGAAGACCGCGTACAGAGATTTGGTCCAAGTATGGCACCCCGACCGCTTTTCTCACAATCCATCTCTGCAGAAGAAAGCTGAAGAGATGTTAAAAGTAATAAATAACGCATATGAAGCCATAAAGACACATATAGCAAACTCTTCTAGGGCTGCGGCTCAAGCCGGGGCAAATAGATCTACCTATAAAAATCAGCATAGGAGAACGCAGGAAGCAAAACCTGCTTCTCCTCCTCCGCCACCACCGAAAAGGGCGCCCGTCATTAATGAATCCTTACAAAAAAAATACAGCAACCTGATCCTATTATTCTTCTTTCTCTTTGCAGGCTGGTTCGGCGTATTATTATACATGCAGAATGCGTCGAAGAAGGATGGAGAAATGGTCAAAAATGTGACCCTGCCGGAGGGACTGCAGATCACATCTGCCGCGGGATCTATGGACGCGAACCAAGATTACATCATCAGTGGTGTGATAGAAAATACCACGGATCAAGAGCGGCCTGACTGGTACGTCGTTGTTGATGTATACGACGCTCAAGGTAGGGTTCTCATGAAGGAGAGGATGTGGAACGGTAAACAACTTTATACAAGGAAAGATTATGAAGTCCTGGCCAAACGCGGCATGAACATACCGGAACTCAAGTCAAAGAGTGTTCAGGAACCGGGCGTCGTTATCCCGCCGAGAGGCAAGGTGCAGTTCGCTATACGCTTCATGGAATGGCCGGCCAGCATCGCCAGTTTTAATGCCACCCTCCAGCCGTTTAATCCCGTATCGTTATACAAAGAGGTTTATAACAATTATATCCTACCGGAAAATGCAGAACGCTGACCCCGGTTGCATTGAGCATCAGATAATTCTTTCTCTTTTCATGCATCAGCGGAGGAAAAAGGACCTGAATATCGGTTCGCTTAAGGCGTAAATTTATTAAGTGCTGAAAAGCAACAGTTGTCAGTAGGGTGCTTTTCAAATGCCCCATATAAATTTTTTTTAATTTGCGCAGAATAGGCATGTTTTTCTCAATCGATTGATTAGCTTGTCTGCTTCTATTATTTCCCTAATCACAGCACAAGTAAATATCATATCAGTCAATATTGCTGTTAGACTTTATCCTTCCTTAACATCTTGAAAATAAATGGCGGGAGAGCATGAGAATCGAACTCACCTTTCCCGACCAAAGCCGGGAAACAGCGGATTTGAAGTCCGGGACGGGCACCAGCTCCGTAACCTCTCCCATTACAACGTCATTGGAAATTGCAGAACGGAAATTGACAAGTGGAAAACCGGTCTCCATAATGGAATATGCTGTACGAATTATACTTGAGGCCGATGTAATTGGCAACTGCAATTTATTTTAATTATTAATCCCGTCGTTATTCTGATTGGCAGATTCACCCCTCACCGTATCAACCTTTCGCCGCGTCAGACTTGTTCTCCCTTTTCGTCAGCAGATTCATCGCTTGGTCCAGGTCGCGGTGAGCGCCGAGGATTACCATGATGTCGTCGGGCTCTATCTTGAAATCCGGACCCGGATTCGTGACGGCCTCGCCGTTCCGCGCAATGGCAATGACCGTGGCTCCCGTATTGTTCCGGATGTCCATCTCCCGAAGTGTTTTTCCCACCGCAGGAGATTCGGGCTGGATCTGGATATTATCCACCGTCGTTCCGGCGAAGAGGGCGGCTATGCGCCCGAGTTTCTCCTGGTCGAGGGAGAGGCCGCGCAGCATCTTGTATCCCCCAAACCTCACGAGCTGAATCTGGTTGGCGATGATGTTGCTCGGAATATGATATTCGTGAAGCACCCGAGAGAAGATCTCGATTGAGGTCTCGAACTCCTCCGGGATGACCTGGTCTGCACCTATGCTCAACAATTCATCTACTTCCGCAGCATAACGCGTCCGCACAAGGATGAAAACCGACGGGTTGATTCTCCGGACCATACTCACGGCTATCCGGGTGGCGGAATAGTCTGAAATGGCAAAGACGATCACTTTTGCACAGTTAGCACCCGCCCTGATGAAGACATCTTCCCTGGTGATGTCTCCGTAGATGATGGGTTCACCTTCTGCCCGTGCCTTGCGAATGGTGTCCGCATTAACCTCGAGCACAACGTACGGAATATGGGTCGCCTTGAGAGTCTTGGCAAGGTTTTTACCGTTCAGTCCGTATCCGGCGATTATCGTGTGTCCCATGAGTTCGCATACATGACCTTTGTCCTCGCGCGACATCTGCACGGCGGTGAGATTTTTGACGATGGACGGGGCAATCTGAACGATCAGAGGTGTTGCGAGCATGCTGATGATGGAAGTGTCGACGAAGACCTGGTAAATCTCACCGCTGAAGAGGCCCCTGCCAGTTCCCTGCTGCGCCAGGACGAACGAGAATTCCCCAATCTGCGCGAGTCCCAGGCCCACAAGAATGGAACTTCGCATCGGATAACGGAGAAGCTTGGCGGTCACGATGACTAGGATGGTCTTTGTGGTCATAAGGACAGCAGTCATCCCGATCACTAAGATTAAATGAGATGCAAAATACCCTGTCTGGAGCAGCATCCCGATGGAAATGAAGAAGATACTCGCAAAATAGTCCCGGAAGGGCATGATATTGGCCACGATGTGGTGGCTATACTCGGACTCCGATATGATGAGTCCGGCGAGGAACGCGCCTAGCGCTAGGGACAGGCCGAGGCTGAAGGTAACCCATGCGGTGCCGAGACAGAGGAGCACCACGAGAAGGAAGAATATCTCTCGGTTCCTGAGCCTGATCACCTGGTGGAGCAGAAAAGGTACGATCTTCCTTGCTGTGAGGAATACGGCTACCAGCCCAATGACTGCCTTGCCCAGACTCGTCAAGATGGAAAGCGGGGTAACTGCGCCTTGTGTCGTAGCCTGTCCTAGGACTGGGAGTAGGAGCATCATTGGAACGACGGCTATGTCCTGGAACAAGAGGATGCCGGTGGCAAGCCTGCCGTGGGCCGAGTCCAGCTCGGCCCTGTCAGAGTACATTTTCAATACAATGGCCGTGCTGCTTAAGGAGGCCAGAAACCCGAAGAAAACTGCCTGTGGCAGGGGGTAATGGAAAAGCAGAGAGATACCTGTGACAGCGGCCACGGTCAGGAGCACTTGAAGGCCGCCGCCCACAATGAACTGGCGGCTCGAGCGCATGATGTCCTCAATTGAGAACTCCAGCCCTATGGTGAACAGGAGAAGCACCACGCCGATCTCTGCGAGCCGCTCCACGACCGTCGTGTCCGTTACGAACGCGACGCCATGGGGACCAAGGATAATGCCCGTAATGAGGAACCCAACCAGAGCAGGCAACCGCATCTTGTGGAAGATGAACGTGATGGGGAGCGACACCGCCAGAAGGAGGATGAGCTCGCGCAGTATGGTGTTTTCGCCTCCATGCATAAAATTATAATAGCATATCTGAGAGGGATGAACAACCGGACTATTTCTTTCGCTGCAGATGACTTGTCAGAATACCCATGGTACCATAGGAGAAAAAGGCATAGCATTGCATCCGCTGCCATGATCTGCACTCCGTTGATCTTCAATCGATGAAAATGGCTTCCCTTGAATACATATTGTTCCATTCATTGAACGCTGTCATAGGGAGGAGAAGAAGATGAATTTTACACCAGGACCATAAGCAACACCGAGACGCGAAGGACGCTAGGAAGTACTTGCATGTATCAAAAGATTCTTAAAACCATACGAACATTGCGCTTCGAGTAGCCGTCTCTAATTTTGGGCGTGCGCGGTTAAATATTCTTACTCCCACGTATCACGATGAACGGCTCACTCGCCTGTCCGCCACGCCGCTATCTTCTGTCGCTTCAGGATCACGATTAAAAAGACAATGCCGCAGATCAGTCCTCCCAGGGCGAAGGTGAGGGGAGCCTTGATCCAGTGGGCGACGGTCCCGGCAAACAGACTGCCGAAAGGCGTAAGGCCTCCGAAGGTGAAGGTGTACACGCTCATCACCCTGCCGCGCAGCCGGTCTTCGGTGTTGAGCTGGACAGTTGTGTTCGCCATACCGAAAAAAGTGACCATGCACCAGCCGGACAAAGCGAGCAGGAGTGCTGTGATCCCGTAGGTCTTCTGAAGGCCGATCATGAGCAGCGTGAGCGATAGTCCCATGCCGCCGCCCAGGAGAATAGCCGGTTTTGGTCCATGGCGGCTCAGGACTGCCAACGAGACAGCGCCAATCAGCGCGCCGATACCGAAGGAAGACAGGAGAAAGCCGAATGCTGTAGCATCACGGTGGAGCTCCTGCCGGGCGAATACCGGGACAAGCACCGTGAAGTTCGTTGCAAAGATGGTGACTACGGCCACGAGGAGGATCGTGACCATGACCACGGGTGTCGCCTTGATGTAGCGCATCGCTTCTTTAATGTCCTCAACAACATGATAGGTCCGCGGTTCTGAGGCAGGAGCGCTTTCGAATTTCATAAGCAGCAGACCCCACAGCACGGCGAGGAAGCTCAGGCCGTTCACAAAGAAACAGAGTACCGTGCCTGCCGCGCCGATGAGGAGTCCCGCAATTGCGGGACCCACTGCCCGGGCTGCATTGAAGATGGACGAGTTCATAGCAATGGCGTTCATAAGGTCTTCTTTTCCGACCATCTCGATGATGAAGGACTGTCGCGCCGGCATGTCGATGGTGTTCACAATCCCGAGCAGGGTGGCGAGGATCAGAACATGCCAGTACTGGACAACGCCGGTAAAGTCCAAGATTGCGAGCGTAAAGGCGAGGAGCATCTGGATCGTTTGAGTCACAATGATGATCTTCCGCTTAGAGAAATAGTCGACGAGTGGTCCCGCGAAAAAAGAGAGGAACAGCATTGGCGCGAACTGGAGCGCCGAGACCACGCCGAGCTTAAAGGATGAATGAGTCATTTCCAGCACCAGCCACGCCTGCCCCACGTTCTGCATCCACGTGCCAATGAGAGAAACGAGCTGGCCGGAAAAGAAAAGACGGAAATTCCGGTGCCGCAACGAGCGAAAAATAGTATTTATCACAGAGGCTTCTTGCATAGGCGTATCGCGCTATTCTAGTTACAGTATATCACTTGACTGACTGATAAGAAGACAGGGGAAGACGCGAAAAGACCTCACCTGTCGCTTACGCATATTACGTTTTTCTGCATGCTGTCTTTCTGTAAGACTGCCGGCTGCTGCTCAATATCACACGATCATTTCTCGACCGGAACAGAAATGATTTTGTGGTGCTGGGTCAGACATGCGGTGAGGCCAAAACGGTGGTATACTTAAAACAAGCAAAGATGCAAATATTAGCAACAAAGCAACAAGTTGCACTTCGCTTAAAGGATTTTACCGGAAAGGGGTGATTTATATGTTGGTAGAGACATCAAGGGCGGAACTTAAGCGTTTCAATAAGCCGGATGAAGTTAGAACTTTTCCAAAAGGAAAGTTGGAATTGATTAAGATCGGAGGAGCCACTATCGGACGCGCGATATTTGAGCCGGGATGGAAGTGGTCTACCTCCGTACAGCCATTGGTAAAGACAAAAAGTTGTGAAGCACCGCATTTCCAGTATCATGTATCGGGAACGATCATGGTTCTTATGGATGACGGAACGCAACTTGAGTGTAAGGCTGGTGACGTATCCTTATTGCCGACAGGTCATGACGCCTGGGTGGTTGGTAATGAACCTGCTGTGGTTGTGGATTTTCAGGGCATGGTTGATTACGCCAAGGAAACCATCGGGAATCAGTAACACCACGGAGGTTAATCTGAAAGTATTAGCTTAGAAAGATCCGGGTGTAAACTGTGGCCATAGTGCTGGTGTAAATGGTAAATAACAAGGTTTTGACAATGGCTACTGAACATCGGAAAAGAGACCACGGCATATAAGGGTCACGAAGGATTATCTTGATGCATGGCGTAAAAAAGATGACGAATGGATACTGGTCGAGAGTGGATCGCAACGTCATGAACTCAACAATTGCAGTTAGCGCCTGTTTGCTCTTTAAATCTTATATCGTTCTGAGGAAGAGGGTTGTGCATGGCAAACAGCACCTTCTTCTTCAGAGCGGTGAATGAATGGTATTTCTTTAGAAGAGTGAAGTGTAAAAGGATTGCTTCTTTTTCATCCTCTCAGCACCCTCTTGTCCCCGACCCGCTGCGTCAGTTTCTGCGAGTCGAAGTATTCCATGATCGGCACGGCGAACTTGCGGGAGGTCTTGGCAATGTCTCGGAACTCGGCCATGGTGATCTCTTTCTTTTCCTCCAAGATGCTTCTTCAGGTCGGCCTTGATCGTTTCAAGCGTATCCTTATCGAGATGGAGCGAGTCATTGATCCTGACCGTACGTCCTTCTTCGGCAAGGAGCTTCAGCAGGTCCTTGGCGTCCTTGTCGGTGATACCGAAGAGGGCGGGGAGCTCTTCCCTCACGGGCGGCTGGGTGCCGCCTTTCTTGATGGCCTCAACGATCTTGTCCTTAACATCGCTCTGGTCCTTGCCCACGGCCGCCTTGAATCCCGGAAGCCTGAGCTTGGAGCCGTCGGTCTCAACCTGTTTCTTCTTTACAAGCCCGTCGATGGTCATGTTCAGGACCTTCGGGGACAGCCGCATTCGGAGCATGCCTTTTAGTTCTTCCTTGTCCAGGCCCGGCTTGAGCGGGTTGTCCTTGTGATACTTGGCAATGAGATCGAGGGCCTTCTTCTCGAGCGCCGCAAGGTGTGACGTGTGCACGTAGAGATTGTCCACCCGGAGTGCACCTTTTTTCTGGGCGAGGGATGCAAGGGCTGTTGTGATCTCCTGCTTGTCCGCAGCGACTGAGCCGATGGCCTCAGCCTCTTCCATGCCCGCGAGGCCGCTGACCCGAGATATAGAGCGCAAGCCGGTCCTCAATCGTTCCTCTTTCGAGCACGCCGAGGTTCTTGAGCGACTCTCCGCATCGTGGCCTGTTTGTGCCGTCTCGGATGGGGATTCAGGACCATGCCGCCGCCGAGGGTCTCCATGGGAGAATAGAAGCGAAGGATATACCGGTCGCCGTGCTGGACGATCACCGGCTGTTCAAACCGGAACTGGACGTACGCCTCCTCGACCGGGCGCGAGTTCGTTCGCTCCCAGAAGCGTGATCCTGCCGATGGCTTCCTGCGTGCTGTTGTAGAACCGGATGCGCGAACCGGTCTTGAGGCCGCGCGGCGCCTGTTTGAGCAGGTCGAGCTTCGCATCAAGCGTTCTCGTCGGCGTGAAGAACCCGGCGCTCACGATCGTGTCTCCGCGGGAGAGCTGGTCTTTCTCGACGCCCTGGAGATTAACGGCCGTGCGTTGACCGGCGACGGCGCGCTGAACCGCCTGGTTGTGGGATTGGATGCCGCGGACTTTTGTTTTGATTCCTTTCGGAAGGATCTCGACTTCCTGCTCCGTGCTTATCGTGCCGGAGAGCAGGGTGCCGGTGATGACCGTGCCGAAGCCTTTCATCGTGAAGACGCGGTCGATAGGCAGGCGCAGGATGCCGTTCGATGATTTGGGTAGCACTTCGTTCGCGAGCTTGGCAAGCTCCTGCACGAGGACAGGCAGGTTCTCGCCGGTCTTGGACGAGACCGGAACGATGGGGGATTTTTCGAGGAACGTGCCTTTGACGAAATCCCGGACCTCGTCCTGCACGAGGGCGAGCCAGTCCTTCTCCACCATGTCCATCTTGGTCAGGGCGATGAGGCCCTTCTTCACGTGCAGGAGGTCGCAGATGGCGAGGTGCTCGCGGGTCTGGGGCATGATGCCTTCGTCGGCGGCGATCACGAGCATGACGATGTCGATGCCGCCCACGCCGGCGAGCATGTTCTTGATCAGCCCTTCATGGCCGGGAACGTCGACGATGCCGAGGCGGTTGCCGCCGGGAAGGTCGAGGGACGCGAACCCGAGGTCGAGGGTGATGCCGCGCTCTTTCTCTTCCTTGAGACGGTCCGGGTCCGTGCCGGTGAGGGCCTTGACGAGGCTCGATTTACCGTGGTCGATATGTCCGGCAGTGCCGAGGATGATGTATTTCATGGGATCAGATAATTTACCACGGAGGCACTGAGCGCGCAGAGAAGAACTCCAGACACAGATAAAGACGGATTTAATCATGATACGCATGGATAAATCATTTTATTTATCCGTGCAAATCATACTCTCTTAGTGCCCGTCAGTGTTAAAAAGGATTTACCCCGTGAGCTTCGGTGTACTCTGTGGCACGACTTACGATATGATCATCCTATTTACTGCTTCCACGATCTTTCCGATCTCTTCATCATTCAGCGTCCGTGGATCGAAGATGACCATGCCTTCCTTGATGCGCGTGATGATGTGCGGCTTACCGAGGCGAAGGCGGGATTCGATCTGGTTCGCACTCAAACGGTCGTGGCGGATGACAGACGGTCTTCGTCGGGAAGTTCCCCGTGGGCAGCGCGCCGCCGCCGCTCTGGGACGTGTCGTCCTGGATGGTTATTGTCAATTCATCATTACCTATGTTTTTGAGGCCCTCAGCCAGAAGTCCGGCCTTTCGTTCGATCTCGCCAAGCGGCTGGGTCAGCATCCAGAGCGTGGGGATTTCGCGAACAGCCTTTTCCACGTCAAGGTACTGGCTGAGCGTGGCGTCGAGCGCGGCAAGGGTCAGCTTGTCGATGCGGAGCGCGCGGGCAAGGGGATTGGACCTGATCGGGTCGAGGTATGTCTTCTTGCCGAGGATCATGCCCGCCTGCGGCCCGCCCAGGAGCTTGTCGCCGCTGAAGGTGAGCACGTCGACGCCCGAGTCTACGGCCTGCTGCACGGTAGGCTCGTTGCCCGCGCCGTAGGTCGCGAGGTCGATGAAACTGCCGCTTCCCAGGTCCCACATCACGGGCAGGTTATTCTTTTTGCCCAAGACCGACGAGTTCCTCAGGCGAGACCTCTTTGGTGAAGCCGACGATCTTGTAATTGCTCGTATGGACCTTAAGAAGCAGGCCGGTGTTTTCGTTGATCGCCTTTTCGTAGTCCTTGAGGTGGGTCTTGTTCGTGGTGCCGACCTCGCGCAGCTTCGCGCCGCTCCGCTCCATCACGTCGGGCACGCGGAAGGACCCGCCGATTTCGACGAGCTCGCCGCGTGAGACGATGACCTCTTTGCCCGCGGGCGAGGGTGTTCAGGCAGAGCAGCACGGCTGCCGCGTTGTTGTTCACGGCCGTGGCTGCCTCGACGCCGGTGAGTCGTGTCAGGATGCCTTCCACGTGGACGTAGCGCTTGCCGCGCTCTCCTGCGGCGATGTCGTATTCGAGGTTGGAATAGCTCCGGCTTACCTCGACGATCCGCTGGATGGCCTTCTCCGAGAGGAGGGAGCGCCCGAGGTTGGTATGCACGACAACGCCCGTGGCGTTGATGACCGGGCAGAGGCTGGGTTCGGACAAGTTTCCTGAGGAGATTCTCGGCATGGTCCAGAATCGCGGCCATGGAGAAGAACTGCTCATCGATCTCTGGGGCGGAGGCCTGGTCCGTAGCCTGAAGGACGGCCCTGCGCTTTACTGTCGAGCGCTGTCCTGATCGCGTCAAGCACGAGGACGCGGGGATGATTCTCGAGCCACTGCTGGGCCACTGTTCTCTTTCAGGACCTCGTCGACTGACGGCAGTTTTCTGAGAAGCTCTTTCATGGTTAGTAACATAGCATAGATGCCTCGGAATATCAACCGGTGAGGGCCTTTTCCCTTTTTGCCCTTGACATATAATCGGGAATATGTCAATTTTACTCCTAATAATCGGTTCTGAAGCACGTGACGGAGGAGACAGCCATGAAATGCTATGAATGTGCAAAACAGGGGAAAGACTCGGATGCGGTGGCGACGTGCGTCATCTGTGGCATGGGGCTCTGTATGGACCACGCCATTCGTGAGAATCTGCCGGTCGTCGATATCATTGACTGGGGGTTCGGCAAAGAGGAACACCGTTATCCCGTGGACATCCCCCGGTTCCTTTGCTCATCATGCAAAGTCGCCATCGATATCAGGAAGAAAGCGCAGTGAAAATGTTTCGAGGTGTTCATGAACAGGCGTAGATTCTTGAAGAGTGCCGCGGCAGCAGGCGTCTCGCTTTCCGGTCTGGCGGCGGTGGGAGAGATATTTATCCCTTTTGCCGAAGCGGTGGAAATGCCGAAATTCAATTTTGCGCACATAACGGACCTTCATCTCGATGTGCGCGGAGAAAGCAACTGGCAATACCGTGAAAAAAGCGTACCGCTGTTCATCGATGCTCTTCGTCAGCTGGGGAGATTGCCGAAGCTGAACTTCGTCGTGTTCGGAGGGGACCAGATACACTACGGTCCGAACGACAAGGAATCCCTTGATGTCTTCCAGAGATGGACAGCACACCTCAATATGCCGCTCTATATCCTGCTCGGGAATACCGAGGTCTCTCCGGTCTCGGGTGTCTCGAAACTGGGCAGGGACGACTACCTCAAGGCTTGGAGCGGCAAAGGGCTGCGGCCGGGCCACTCGTCATGGGCCTTCGACCCGGTGTCCGGCGTCAGGGCCATCGGGTTCGATGTGACGGTGGACGGCAAACCGCACGGCGAAGCGAGTCTTGAGGAGCTCACGTGGCTCGAGAAAGAGCTAAAGGAGAACCAATCCAAGAAGCTCATTATCGTGTTTACGCACCAACTCCTGATGCCGACGACGGCGAAGGACCAGACACGTTCATGGTCCTTCTGGATGGTAAAGAACAGCACGCGCGTGCGCGAGGTCCTCGAGGCCCATCCGAACGTCCGGCTGGTGATCTCCGGCCACCATCACGTCTCGAAGGTGGAGACCACGGGAAGGATCACCTATGTCTCCGATCCTGCCATCGTCACCTATCCATGCTCGTTACGGTCGTATTCCGTCAGCCGCGAGGGGATACACCTGAAAAACATCGGCCTTGATGACAAGGCCGCGGTAAACCGCGCCATGGAACTCCTGGTCTCTGACCCCTATGCCAAGATGTACAGCCCTGATGCGCCGCAGAAGGTCGCCGCATACAGCTTGGGTCTCACCGAAAACGACCGGGAATTTACCATAAAGTTATAACCGCAGGGTTAGGGATCGATGTCCCATCCTTTCAAACATAATCTCTTGTGTCATCGCGAGTCCAAGACGAAGCAAGCCCGATTTTCTCTCCCGAAACAAATTCTATACACTGTACGCTGTGATCTCAGCGAGGACAAGATTCCTTCTTCCTGGAAACACTCCTTCAGTAAGGCCTTTGTTCTCTGACCGCGCAGGTTATATTCGCTCTTTTTCCCTTCGCCCATAGACCGCCAGCCGGGATTGCCACGGGTCACTCTGTGCACCATAGAGGATGATCCCGACCGGTATTTATATCTGTTGAGTGATATCCCTTCATGAAATGGCAGGTAGGAGCCCAGCAGATTGCCAAGCACGATGCTGCTAAGCATGGAGACGACAAAGGATAGAAGATAATAGCGTTACTCCGATAGCGAGAAGTCAATCCTTTTCCGTATGGTGTCCACGCGGTCCACGCGCACCGTTACGGCGTCTCCGATTCGGTACATTCGCTTTTTCCGTTCACCTCGCAAGCAGTGCAGTTTCTCAACATAATGATAGTAGTCGTCGGCAAGCATTGAGACGTGGACCAGTCCTTCAACGAAGAGTTCGCGGAGCTGCACGAAGAGGCCGAACTGTACCACGCCAGTGATGATGCCTTCGTACACCTCGCCGAGCTTGTCCTTCATGAACTCGAGCTTGAGCAGGGTGACTACGTCCCGTTCAGCTTCCATGGCGGTACGCTCGCGGAGCGAGCAGTGAGCGGCGGCATCAGGCAGGGTCTCGGCGAGGCGCCCGGTATAGGCTTCGTCCTTGAGCCTGCCTCTTATGTCCGCTTTCAGGATCCGGTGCACGATGAGGTCCGGATAACGCCGGATAGGAGAGGTGAAGTGGGTGTAGGTTTCGGCGGCGAGCCCGAAGTGCCCAACGTTCTCGGCCGAGTACCGCGCTTGTTTCATCGTGCGAAGCAGGACGGTGTTGATCAAGGTCTCTTCCGGCGTTCCCTTGGCCTTTGCTAGGGCTTTCTGCAAATGCAGGGGCTTGAGCTTCTTCACCGCAGGCAGGGTGATGCCGAGCGTGGCGAGGAATTCTACAAGATCCGTCAATTTTTCTTCTGCCGGCTCCTCATGGATACGGTAGATGAACGGCGCTTTCTTGTTCTCTACGTGTCCGGCCACGGTCTCATTCGCCGCAAGCATGAACTCCTCGATGATCTGGTGCGCCATGTTCCGCTCAGCCCTGATGATGTCGGCCATGCGGCCCTGCAGGTCGAGCACGATCTCAGGCTCGGGCAGGTCGAAGTCGATGCTCCCCCGTTTTGCCCGCTTGGTGCGCAGGATATCCATGAGCTCACCCATGAGCTCAAACTCTTTGAGCCGGGCACTGTAACGTTTCCGCTGCGCCGGGTCACGGTCCACGAGGATCTCGCGCACGGCCGTGTAGGTCATGCGCTCGTTGCTGTTGATGACGCTTTCGTAGATGTCGTACCGCATGATATCGCCCGTTGGCGAGATTTCCATCTCGCAGGTGAGCGTGAGCCGGTCAACGTTCGGGTTGAGGCTGCAGATGCCGTTCGAAAGCGGTGTGGGAAGCATGGGGATGGCGCGGTCTGGCAAATACACGCTCGTGCCGCGTTGGTAGGCCTCTTGGTCGAGGATGGTGTCTTCCTTGACGTAGTGCGCCACGTCGGCGATGTGGACCCAGAGCCGGTAGCCAGATTTGATCTTTTCAAGTGAGATCGCGTCGTCGAAGTCGCGGGCCTTCTCCCCGTCGATGGTGACCGTCGGCAGGTCTCTGAGGTCGCGCCGGTTCCTGCGCACGGCCGCGCTGACCTCCTGCGGGATCTCCGCCGCCTCGCGGAGCGCGGCAGGGGAGAACTGCACGGGAAGCTCGTACTGCTCGATGATCAGCTCGGAGTCGATGCCGGGGTCGCCGGCCTTTCCGATGACACGGACGATTCTGCCTTCGGGCGGCCTGCCACGCATGGGATAAGCGATGATTTCGGCGGAGACGATATCACCATGCTTGGCACCACCGGCGTTTTCGCTGTTCACCATCAGGTCCTGCGTTATTTTGGGGTCGGAAGAAGTAATGAACCCATGGCCTCCGCTCCGGGGCTCCGGGAGTTCATAAGTCCCGACGATTTTGGTATGCGCGCGTTCAAGGATGCGGATGATGGTGCCTTCCCGCTTTCCCGCGACCTTCTTTTTCCCGACGGGCGGCGTCACTCGGACCACGACCGTATCGCCGTCCATGGCATCGAGGCGGCTCCGGGCGGAAATGTAGACATCGGACTTGCCTTTCTTCTCAGGTATCACAAACCCGTAGCCTGCCGGGTGGGCCTGGAACCTGCCGGTCTCAAGGTCCATCTTCTCGGGCAGGCCGTAACGGTTCCCGCGCGTCTTCACGATATCTCCGCGCATGACGAGCTCGTTGAGCGCTCTCTTGAGCTCGTGCCGGTCCTCGGTCTTGAGCTTGAGCAGGCGCATGAGCTCCCGGACCATCATGGGCTTGCCGGATCTGGTCCTGATCAGTTCGATGAGCTGTTTGTGAGTGTATACCATACTATTGAGAGCATCGAGTTCAAGGTAAAGAGTTCAGAGCAGAGGATGCAGATTCCCTGAAGCAATTACGTGGAGCATTGAATTTAATGTATCCGCAGCAGCTTCGCCTCTGCTTCCGCTACGAGGACCGGGCCTCTTTCTATCTTTGCTTCGGCCTGGATCAGTCCGTGCGTTTCATGTATGAGCCGGCCGGAGACGTTGAGCTCTTCGCCGGGCGAGGCAGGAGACTTGAATTTTACCGTGATCTCTGCGGTCACGGCAGGGATGCCAAGGCTGTACGCCAGCTTGGCCATGGCCTCGTCGAGCAGTGCGGAGAGGATGCCGCCGTGAACGATCCCCTCATATCCCTGGTGAGCCTCTTTCGGAATGAACTTCGCGCGGATGGATCGGGACTCCGCGTTGATCTGGAATTCAACGGCGAGACCGACGGGATTTTCCCTGCCACATACGAAGCAACTCTGGTTGTCACGGAGTTGTCTCATCATGATAAAGGCTTTCTTAACCACTGATGAACACAGATGGACACGGATCAAAACCACGAATCAGTTTGGCTGCAAAAAAGAACAAGATACGCGAGGTAAATAAATCCGCGCTCTAACTCTCCCTGTGATTTTTACGTCTTTTTTGAGTCACATTCCTCAAGTATTTAATTCACGGTCGAAAAAGCTTTTCACTTTTATCCGTGTGAATCCGTGTCGGTCCGTGGCGAACTATTTTTCTACGCTTGTATCTAGTATTGGTTGTCAGTATAATATAAAAAATGTCTTTTGACAACGATATAACGCTCACTCCTGAACAGTTGCAGAGCCTCGGGATGCAGGACCCTTCTCAGGCGCAGAGGAATCTTGAACTCCTGCGCGCTGCCATGGGTGCCGAAGGCTTCTCAGAGGTTTTACCCGGGTTGTTGGCCTATGTCTCCAGTTCGGCAGACCCTGATATGGCGTTAAACAATTTCGAGCGGTTTGTGAGCGCGCTCAATGACATCCCATCATTCCTTTCTTTCTGCCGGACGAGATCGAACATCCTTGTTTCCCTCATCACGATATTTGGCGCAAGCAGGTTCCTCTCGACCTTTCTCGTGGGAACCGCCGATGATAGCCTGGCAGTCTTGTCCGACAGTAACTATCTCGTGCACCCTGAGGACAAAAAAAGCCTGGCTGAAAAACTTGGAGCCAGGCTGGCAGGGGAAGAGAGCGATAAGGGCTTCTTCCGTATTCTGAGGTTGTTCCGGAAGCAGGAGATGCTCAGGATCGGACTGCGTGACCTGCTCGGCAAAGCGGACCTCCAGGAAACGGTAGCGGACCTATCATCCCTTGCCGAGGTCTGCCTGCAGAAGGCCTATGAATGGGCGGATGCGGGGCTCACGAAGCGGTTCGGCAGACCGGTCAACGCAATGCCGGACGGGACGTTCACGCCCGCGGGGTTCGCGGTAATTGCCATGGGCAAACTCGGAGGACACGAGTTGAACTTCAGCTCCGATGTGGACCTCATGTACGTTTACACCGCGGATGGCGAGACCAAAGGGGCGACCGCTTTCGATGGGACCGCAATGAACAGGATCACGAACCACCAGTATTTCATCAAACTTGCGGAGAAGCTGAGCGCTGCCATCGGGGAGAAGACCGAGGATGGTTTCGTGTTCCGCGTTGATCTTCGTCTCAGGCCGGAGGGACAGCGCGGACCGCTGGCGCAGAGCCTTGGCGGCTACGAGCTCTACTATGAATCCTGGGGCCAGACCTGGGAGCGGTCGGCGCTGCTCAAAGCGAGGCCTGTGGCGGGTGATGGCGCTGTGGGCAAGGAGTTCATGGAACGGATCACGCCCTTCGTGTACCGGAAGTACCTCGATTACAGCGCGATATCCGAGATCCGCGACATGAAACAGAAGATAAACAAGGACGTGGAACAGAAAGGAAGGACGTACCGCGATGTGAAGCTCGGCTACGGAGGCATCCGCGAGATCGAGTTCGTGATCCAGGCGCTCCAGCTTATCTATGCAGGACGGGACCGGTCGCTGCGCGAGAAGAACGCGCTCAAGGCTTTGCACATGCTTTCCCAGAAGGGGCTGATCTCGTACCAGGAGCATGCCGACCTCGCGAAGGCCTATGTGTTCCTCCGAACTGTCGAGCACCGGATCCAGATCCTCGACGACCTCCAGACCCAGACCATGCCCTCGGATGAGCGTGAGTTGCGCGCGCTTGCCCGGCGAACCGGGTATCTCGAACAGGGAGAGGAGGCAGGGTCGCTGCTCCGGGACTATACCGAACACACCCGGAAGGTCAGGAGCATTTACGACGATCTGTTCGCGTTCACGGGAGACGAGAAGGTAACGGAGCCAGCGGCACGCGATTACGACCTGCTGCTCGATCCCGGAACATCAGAGCAGGAGTCGGTTGCGGCGCTCGGGCGGTATGGCTTCCGTGATCCGGGAAAGGCGTACCGGAACCTGATCCTGCTCCGTGAAGGCCCGGCCTTTGTGCACCGGACACCGAGGAGCCGCAAGCTGTTCAACGAGATATTTCCTGCCTTGTTCCACGAGATCGTTTCTTCGCCTGATCCGGACATGGCGCTCAATCATCTGGAATCTTTTCTGGCGGCACAGGGCTCGTGGGAGACCTTTCAATCGCTCATGAAGCTCGATGCCTCGGCCGTCAAGGTCCTGATTGCAATTTTCGCGAACAGCGAATATCTCTCTCGCATGCTCGTAAGCAGGCCCGTCCTCCTCCAAAACCTGCTCGAATCGAGGAAGGCCTACGGTGCCGGAACATATGCCGTGTTTGCGCGAGAGATCTCCGGGGCCTTGTCGCGGGCTTCAGACATTTCGGAAAAACTCGATACCCTGCGCCGGTTCAAGCATCAGGAGGAGATCCGGATCGGGATGGCGGACCTGCTGTCGAACATGAATCTCACGGCAGTCTCCCGCGATTTGTCGAAGCTCGCGGAAGTCTGCCTCGAGGCCGCGCTGATGCTGGCGGTTTCCGAGGTTGCCCGGCGGTATGGTACTGAGATCTCTTCATCAGGCTTTGCGATCATTGGCGTGGGCAAACTCGGGGGCAGAGAGCTCACGTACGGATCGGACCTCGACATTCTGTTCGTATTTTCCGAACCTCGAGCACAGGTGCCGCCTGACGGGCTCTCGGTCTTCGAGTTCTTCAGCAAGGTAGCGGAGAAGACGATCTCGTATCTCTCCACGCTTACCCGGGAGGGGTTCGTGTTCCGCGTAGACACCCGTCTCCGCCCCACGGGCTCGAAAGGGCCGCTCGTACAGAGCATCGACGCATTCAAGAATTATTTTTCCACGCAGGCGGAGACATGGGAGCGGCAGGCGCTGCTGCGGGCGCGCCATGTGGCGGGTGACCTCGCGGTCGGTGCGGAGTTCTGCAGGTCCATCCAGGAGCTTATCTATCGAGACATTGATAAGGCGGTTCTTGCTGAAGATATCCGGGCAATGCGGAAGAGGATTGAGGAAGAGGTTGGAAAGGAGAGCGGTGCGCACTACAACATCAAGCAGGGCGCGGGAGGACTTGTGGACATCGAATTCCTTGTCCAATATATGCAGCTCCTTCATGGAAAGAGGCACCGATGGGTGAGAGTTCCCGGAACGTACAATGTCATTCGTGCACTTGGAAAAAACAACCTTCTGGAACCAGAAGACCGCCGGGTTTTAGCCCGGGCCTATCTCTTCATACGCCAGCTCGAGAGCAGGATGCGGATCGTTTCCAACCAGGGGACGGATGACCTGAGCAGGGACCCGGAAAAACTGCATCTCCTCGCACGCAGAATGGGATATCATGGTGATGGCGGGTCAGCCGGGCAGAAGCTCCTCAGTGATTATGAAGTCTTGAGCACCCAGGTCAGGAAAGTGTTTGAGAAGATCGTCCGCGGGTGATCAATTTCGAATACCGCGCTTGTACCTACAATGATGTTATGTTTGAGAATGCCAGGGGTTTCTTCTGTTTTTCTCCCGTCCTGCTCTTGCGCGACACAAGTCCTTCAGGGCCGATTATAAATGATTTTTATATGGAGTTATGTCGAATTTATGGAGTCTCATGTTTGAAAATTAACATTTTTCTTGACATCAACTCCGACATTATAATAACATAACGTTCCGTGCAAAATGAAACCCTGCATTTGCATAATGCAATGGTAAAGTGTAACTCATTCATGACAACTAAAAAATCTGCCGATTCAATTCATAATATTTTCAAGGGAGGAAATGACAAGAAATGCTACATCGCTATGCAAGAGTCATAATCCTGATGTTGATCATCGCAGCAGCGTTCTTCCCGGCTCATGCGGTGTTCGCATCGAATGATGCTGCGCCTGCTTCTCCATCTGCCGCAGCGGCACCTGAGCACGGTGACATGCATGCGTCTGCCGCCGTTCCTGCAGCTCCCGCGTCGACGACGCCCTGGTGGGTCTGGCCGCTATCGTTGTTCGTCGTGACATTCATCCTCGGAATCCTTGCGGTCCTCGGCGGTGTGGGCGGCGGCGTGCTGTTCGTGCCGATCGTGGGCGGATTTTTCCCGTTCAATATCGATTTCGTGAGAGGCGCCGGTCTGCTTGTGGCGCTTGCAGGGGCGCTTGCTGCCGGGCCGGGTCTCCTCAAGAGAAACCTCGCCAGCATTCGCCTGGCTCTTCCCGTCGCGCTCATCGCGTCGTCTGCTGCGATCGTTGGTGCGATGATCGGCCTCGCCCTCAAGCCGAACGTCGTGAATACCCTCCTGGGTGCGACCATCCTGTTCATCGTCGTCATCATGGCGACGGCGAAGAAGTCCGACTTTCCTGTGGTGCCAAAGCCGGATACGCTGTCTCAGAGCCTCGGCATCATGGGCATCTACCGGGAAGAGTCGCTCGGCAAGGACGTTGAGTGGACTGTCCACAAGACGCCCCTGGGCCTGGCCCTGTTCATCGTGATCGGCGTCATGGCCGGCATGTTCGGCCTCGGCGCGGGCTGGGCGAACGTGCCGGTGCTGAACCTCATGATGGGCGCGCCGCTCAAGATATCGGTGGCTACGAGCAAGTTCCTGCTCTCGATCACCGATACGTCGGCCGCCTGGGTATATCTGAACCAGGGTGCGGTGCTGCCCGATGATCGTGGTGCCGTCTCTCGTGGGCATCATGCTCGGTTCCATCGTGGGCGTGAAGATCCTCGCCAAGGCAAAACCCAAGGCCATCAAGTGGATGGTGATCGGCCTCCTGCTCTTCGCAGGGACTCAGGTCCCTGCTCAAGGGACTGGGAATCTGGAAGTAGGAGGAAAGAAAATGACGAACGAAAAAACCAAAGCATCGGAAGAACAGATGGCATACGCAGGCGTCCTCAATGTCGGTATGTGGTTCGGTCTGTGCCTCCTCGTGGTCACTTTCTTTGTCTACATATCAGGAGTGCTCCCGAGCTTTGTGCCGATCGATGATCTGCCGAAGTACTGGACCATGAGAGTGCACGATTTCAATGTTGCCCTCAACGCGCCCACGGGCTGGCACTGGACTGCGCTGGTCGGGAAGGGCGATTACCTGAATTTCGTCGGCATCGCGATCCTGTCGGGCCTCACGATTCTGTGCTACCTGGTGATCCTGCCGATCCTGTTCAGGAAGAAGGATACGGCTTACGTTGTTATTGCGATCGTCGAAGTGCTGGTGCTGTCTTTGGCGGCAAGCGGTCTCTTGAAAGTCGGCGGGCATTAATCACGAACCAGCGGAATAGGGGAAAATATATCTACGGGGGCGGCTGAGAAGCCGCCCTTTTTGTTTTGTTGCGTCAGTAGCATCCGCATCTCTTATTGACATCTCTCATAACCGCTGTTACGATGGCATCAATGTTCGACGCATGAACTGCGAAGGTCCTGACCGTGAAAGAGCGAATCAATCTTCTCCGTGAGTTCTCCGTCCCGCTCCTGAGCGGCGTTGTCTTGGCGCTGATCTGGGCCAACCGTGCTCCGGAGAGCTATGCCCGCTTCCTGTACGATCGCTTCCTCGGACCGATCAGCTTTCACTTCCTGACGAACGATATCTTCATGGTCTTCTTCTTCGGCATCGCGGCGGTCGAGATCACGCAGAGCCTTCTGCCCGGAGGTGATCTCCACCCGATCAGGAAGTCAGTGAACCCCCTGCTCGCCACGCTTGGCGGCGTTATCGGTCCTGCCCTGGTGTATTTGACGCTCAATCATTTCATCGGCTCCGCAGGCCTGCGCAGGGGATGGGGGATACCGACGGCGACGGACATTGCCTTCGCATGGCTTACTGCCCGGATGCTGTTCGGCAACAATCATCCCGCCATTTCGTTTCTCGTCCTCCTCGCAGTGGCTGATGATGGAATCGGACTTGCCATAATTGCCATATTCTATCCGAATCCGCTCCTGCCCGTGGAGCCTCTCTGGCTGTTCCTGACACTTGCAGGGATGGCGGTGGCATACCTTCTTCGCCGGGGCCGGGTTAAGTCGTACTGGCCTTACATTCTCATTGGTGGGGGTCTTTCCTGGGCCGGGCTCTTTCAAGCGCATCTTCATCCGGCACTTGCTCTTGTCTTCATCATACCGTTCCTACCCCATGCCCCGTTCGAGACGAAGCATATGTTCGAGGACAACCCGGCCGATCATTCCACGGGCGCTCTGTTCGAGCATGAGTGGAAAGTGATCGTCGATTTTGGGCTCTTTCTGTTCGGCTTTGCCAATGCCGGGGTGGAATTTTCCAGCGTGGGGACGGTGACATGGCTGGTATTGGCTGCCTTGTTGGTCGGGAAGACTGCCGGTATCTTTTCCCTTGGGTATCTTGCGTACAAACTGGGATTCCCGCTGCCTCAGGGGATGCAAAAGAAGGAACTGGCGGTGGTCGGCATCATTGCCGGATTCGGATTTACCGTCGCCCTGTTCATCGCAGGCGAGGCCTTTGTCGATCCAGCGCACCAGGGTGCCGCCAAGATGGGTGCAATGCTGAGCTGCAGCTCGGCACTGATCGCCGTGATCGCCGCGAAGCTGCTTAAGATCAGGAGAGTTGCCTGATAACAATGGCCGGCGGTTCTCAGGACCTCGGGCGGCCGGTGTGCCATTGCTTCCACGCAGAGGAGGTCAGGCCATCCTGGTATTCAGGCCGATTGTCTCCATGATTGACCGGTTACGGGGGAATGGATCATGCATATGATCATAATCTTCACCGACCTCGACGGGACCCTGCTTCATCCAAAGACTTACTCCTTCGACGATGCGCGTCCCGCGCTCGAATTGATACGACAGCGTAATATTCCCCTCATCATATGCTCCAGCAAGACGAGGGCTGAGATCGAGGTTTACCGAAGCAGACTAGCGAACGGGCATCCCTTCGTTTCTGAAAATGGGGGTGGAGCATTTATCCCCGAAGGGTATTTCCCATTTGCCATCGACGGCGAGACGCAAGCCGGATTCCGTCAGATCTGCTTCGGCAGCCCCTACCAAGAACTTCGGGATGTACTGACCGATCTGCGGGAACGGCTATCGACCAGGGTCAAAGGCTTCGGTGACATGTCCACGCAGGAGATCGCGGCTCTTTCAGGCTTGCCCGAAGCAGAAGCAGCTCTTGCGAAGGTACGCGACTTCGACGAGCCGTTCATCTTTGAAGAAGCCGATGCGGACGTGGATGCATTTTTACAGGCAATCGAGGCCCGAGGATACCACTGGACGAGGGGGAGATTTTATCATATCATTGGTAAGAATGACAAAGGCAAGGCAGCGACATTCCTGAAAAGGTTGTACGAAAAACAATATGGCCCGATACTCACTATCGCTCTCGGCGATAATTTGAATGACCTTTCGCTCCTGCGAGTCGTTGATAATGCGGTTCTGGTGCGGGGAGCGGACGGGAGCTATGAGGCTAGCGTCAGTCTGCCGAACCTCATCAAGGCAGACGGCATCGGTCCCCAGGGATGGAACCGCGCGATCATGAGGCTTCTTGCGAAATGAAGAGAGCGGAACTGATCGATATCTATCAGTCGGCGGTCAAGGCGGCCGATCCCTATCGTGCCGTGATGGGACATCTGTCCCTGACCGGCGACATGCTTTCCGCCGACGGTGCAGAGTATGATCTGAAGGGCTTCCGGAGGATCATCGTGATAGGCGCCGGAAAAGGGACGGCGCCCATGGCCCAGGCTGTGGAGGATATTCTTCATGACCGGACTCAACGAGGGAATCGTTATCGTTAAGTATGGTCATACGAGGCCCTTACGCAAGATCGTCCAAAGAGAAGCCGCTCACCCGCTGCCCGACGAAGCGGGACTGCGCGCTACTTCAGAGATTAGGAAACTGCTGAAAGAAACGGGGAAAGAGACCTTCGTTATCTGTCTTCTTTCCGGAGGCGCCTCTTCACTTTTTGTTGCGCCTGCGGACGGCATTACTCTGAACGATAAGCGGGCGATAACGGATTTGCTCCTTTCTTCAGGCGCGGACATCCATGAACTGAACTCGGTGAGGAAGCATATTTCGGCAATTAAAGGCGGGAGACTTGCGGAAATAGCATACCCTGCTACAATAGTTACCATGATTCTTTCCGATGTGATCGGCGACAAACTCGACGTGATCGCCTCCGGTCCCACGGTTCCCGATAGCTCGAGCTTCCGGAATGCGCTGGATGTAATTCATAAGTATTCTCTCGAAGAAAAAATCCCGAGCGGCGTATTCAGTCTCCTGCACCTGGGTGTCTCAGGCGTGATACCGGATACTCCGAAGAGCGGGGCGGTCTTTTTTCAACAAGTCCGAAACATCATCGTCGGAAGCATTCGGCAGTCCATTGAGGCCGCGCGAGGCCGGGCAGCGGAGCTGGGGTTCGAGCCTCAGGTTCTCACATCCGAACTGCAGGGAGAGGCGCATGACGCGGCCCGCTTTCTTGCGTCAAAGTCAATCGAGATACGATCGGCCATGCGACCCGGCGACAGTCCCCGCTGCCTCCTCGCCGGCGGAGAGACCACGGTCACGGTCAAGGGAAAGGGGAAGGGCGGGAGAAACCAGGAACTCGCCCTGGCATTCGCAATCGAGATCGCAGGGATACCGGGCATCACCATGCTCTCGGCGGGGACCGACGGGACGGATGGTCCCACGGACGCGGCCGGCGCCGTCGTGGACGGAACTACGGCAACGAAGGCACGGGAACGGGGAATGGACCCGATGGACTATCTGGCCAATAACGATTCCTACGGGTTCTTCCAGAAATTCGATGAACTGACAGGGGGAAAGGCCCATCTCATGACAGGTCCTACGGGAACGAACGTGATGGACCTGCTGATCATGCTTGTTGAAAAGCCCGCAGCGTGATGCGATAACCGGCCGGTAACCAACAGTGGTAGGATGATCATGAACAGCATCATTTCGAGAAAAGACGTTCATGCACAGCTTAAGAAGATAGGGTCCGCCGACATCCTGGTGGGTATCCCGAGCTACAACAACGCCCGGACGATCGGGCATGTCGTGAGGGCTGTACAGGCCGGACTTGCGAAATATTTCCCTGACCGGAAAGCAGTGTTGGTGAATTCCGACGGCGGCTCTACGGACGGGACCATCGACGTGGTCAATCAGGCCGGGATCGAGGACTTCCAGTCGATTCTCCTCTATCACCGGGTGGAGCCATTCTTTAAGATCGTGACGCCCTATATCGGCCTTCCGGGGAAGGGCAGCGCCTTCCGATCCATTTTCGAGATCGCTGTTGCGCTGAACGTGAAGGCCTGCGCCGTAGTGGATTCTGACCTCCGGAGCATCACGCCGGAGTGGATCGAGCTCCTGATCAAACCGGTTCTCGATGGCGGGTTCGATTATGTCGCACCGCTCTACCACCGCCACAAATATGACGGCACGATCACCAACAGCATCGTCTATCCCCTCACGCGGGCGCTCTACGGCAAACGAGTGCGCCAGCCGATCGGCGGGGACTTCGGCTTTTCCGGCAGGCTGGCGGAATTCTATCTATCCAAGGACGTATGGCAGACGGATGTCGCCCGCTACGGCATCGATATCTGGATGACGACGAAGGCGATCGCGAACGACTTCAAGGTCGCCCAATCCTTTCTTGGAGCCAAGATCCACGACCCCAAGGACCCCGGCGCGGACCTGAGCGCCATGCTGGCGCAGGTGACAGGTTCGGCCTTTGGCCTTATGGAAGAGTACAAGGATGTCTGGAAGAGGGTGCAAAGTTCGGAGAGCGTTCCCACGTTCGGTTTCCATTATACCGTTGGACTGGAGCAGGTTAAGGCCAACGTGGAACGGATGCTCTCGATCTTTCATGCGGGTCTAAAGGACCTGCGGGAGATATGGCTCGACGTCCTCGGGGCCGGCGACCTCAGCGAAGTCGAGTCGCTGAAGGCCCGGTCTAACCGTGATTTCCGGTTTCCGATCCGTCTCTGGACGAGGATCGTCTATGACTACGCTCTTGCATACCATAAACGGAAACTACCGCATGGACACCTGCTCAAATCACTCACGCCGCTCTACCTCGGAAAGACCGCATCCTTCGTCATGGAGGCGGAGGACATGGGGCAGGACGAGGCTGAGGGGGAGATCGAAAAGCTCTGTTTGGAATTTGAAAGCAGCAAGGAACATCTGTACAAAAACTGGAAATAATCAAGGGGGTGCGCCATGGAAGAATTTATCCAACTTATCCTGGAGCCGATGAAAGACGTCTTCGCAAAGTTCAAGGAATTCGCACCAAATTTACTTGCCATGATGACGATCATTCTCGTGGGGATCCTGTTTGCACGGATCATGAAGGCGGTATTGTTGAGATTCATGAAGGCAATCAAGCTCGATACTTGGAGCGATAGGATGGGACTTACCGCGGTAATGAGAAAAGGCGATCTGTGGGCGAAGCCGTCAGAGGCTGTGGGTTCCTTGGTCTTCTGGACCCTTATCATCGTTTCATTGATGTTCGGTTTGAGCTCGCTGAAAATTCACGCCATCGACAGTCTCGTGGCCCAGTTCATTCTCTATCTACCGAGGGCGTTTTCCGCCGTTCTCATACTCGTCTTTGGTTATATCATCGCCGGGTTTATCGGCAGGGCCGTGCTGATAGCGGCGGTGAACAGCGGATACCACTATGCAAAACTCCTTGCCGAGGCGATAAGGCTTCTGCTCACCGTCCTTATTCTCGCAATGGCGTTGGAACAGCTTCAGGTGGCGCCCGGTATCGTGGTCGCAGCGTTCTCCATCATCTTTGGCGGGATCGTACTTGCCCTGGCCATATCCTTCGGCGTGGGCGGGATCGATGCCGCACGAAGGATGATCGAGAAAGAGGAGGAACGCAAAGAAGAAAAGAAAGACATTGAGCATATGTGAGGAGGCATCATGTCGGATTTTTATCAGAGTGGGGTCATCACGACGCTTCATAATCTCGGAAAACAGTCGCTGGAACGGTTGGAGTCAGAACTGCGGAAGTATTCCAGTGAACGTCCCGTGGCCCTTGTGTTGCCGGCACTCTATTCCGAATTCGAAGGACCTGCTATGCCGAGGATCGTTGAAGAGCTTGCCAAGGTAAAATACATCAAGGAGATCGTTCTTGTTCTCGACAAGGCTACGGAGAAAGAGTTTCGTAACGCAAAAAACTTCATGTCGCCGATCTCCTCCGATGTAATGATAGTCCATAACGACGGACGGAGAATAGGCGAGATATTTGACACTATCAAGAGGAACGGGCTTGACGTGGGGCAGCGCGGAAAAGGGCGCTCTGCATGGCTTGCGTATGGATACGTGATCGCCCGCGGACAATCGGACGTCATTGCTCTTCATGACTGCGATATCGTTAGCTACAGCCGGGAAATGCTCGCACGGCTCTGTTACCCTGTGGTGAATCCCAACCTGGACTACGTTTTCTGCAAGGGCTTCTACAGCAGGGTCTCGGACCGGATGCACGGACGGGTGACGCGGCTCCTGGTGACCCCCTTGGTAAGATCTATCCAGCAGCTGCACGGCGAACATAGTTTCCTGACGTTCCTCGACAGCTTCCGGTATCCACTTGCCGGTGAATTCTGCATGAGCATCGATATGGCGAGGGTGAACAGGATTCCCTGGGACTGGGGCCTCGAGGTGGGCTCCCTAGCCGAAGTGTTCCGGAATTATTCTCCCCGCAGGGTCTGCCAGGTGGACATTGCGGTGAACTACGAGCACAAGCACCAGAACCTCTCCGCCGAGGACCCGGAAAGGGGCCTGATGAAGATGGCCGTCGATATCTGCAAATCCATTTTCCGGACGCTCGCTGCAGAAGGTGTTGTGTTTTCCGATGGTTTTTTCAAGTCTCTTACTGTGGCGTATCAGCGGTTCGCTGAGGATACCATCATGAAGTACGAGGCTGATGCTTCCATCAACGGCCTCCTGTTTGACCGGCACGAGGAGGCAAAGGCCGTGGAGGCCTTCACGAGTGCAATAGGATTGGCGGCCAAAGAGTTCACGGAAGACCCCATGGGGACGCCGCTCATCCCGAACTGGAACCGGGTCACCTCGGCCATCCCGGGTATCCTCGACATGCTGAAGAAGGCGGTGGACGAGGACAATCGGTGAAGCGACGCATCAAGTTGTAGTAAGATTGGTGTCCTGCTCGGCTGCGGTTTGGCTATGTTCGCTATTCCTCCCCTAGGTATCGAGTTGAGGAACCGCGTTTCCCCTTGACATTATCCTCTCATTTGATGTAAATTTTTACCGCTCTGCGCCGTAAAGCACCGTTCTTCAGGGCGGTGATGTAAGGCGCTGTAAGGCGTTGCTTTATTTGTTCTCCCAGAGCAGTATTTGGTTGCAAATTAATGTCGTTAACGATATATTTTAAAAATGAAGCTCATCAAGGCATTCAAATACAGGCTCAAAACCGGTCCCAAAGATGAAATAACTTTGTCCCGGTTTGCCGGATGTTCGCGCTTTGCATGGAACCGTGCCTTGTCGTTCCAGAAAGGGCTTCTTGACAGCGGTCGCCGTTGTCTATCATACGAATCGCTGACTCTGCAGTTGCCTGTATGGAAAAAAGAGGGACGTCGCTGTCCCTGTGCACACGTCTTCGTCCTTTGCCGGTGCAGATATGGGTGTAAGAAACACGCTGACCATGTCCGACGGCACGATATACAGAGCTGCTAAATCATCAGGAAAGATGTCCTTAAGCAAAGGAAACTTTCCCGCATGGTCAAGCGCTCGAACAACTGGAAGAAGCAAAAGATCAAGATAAACCGGCTGCACATCCGTATTTCAGACATGCGCAAGGACCGCCTTCACAAGGTCTCAAACGAGGTCAGTAAAAACCACGCTGTTCTTGTCCTTGAAGACCTTAAGGTTAAGAACATGTCTGCTTCAGCGAAGGGCACGGTCGATAAACCAGGCAAGAACGTGAAGCGGAAGTCCGCCCTCAACCGGTCTATTCTTGACCAGGGGTGGTACGAGCTAAGACGTCAGATCGAGTACAAGATGTCCTGGCGCGGCGGACAGGTGATTTTTGTGCATCCCGCCGGCACCAGCCAAACGTGTTCCTGCTGCGGTCATGTTTCCCCGGAGAACAGGCCGTCTCAGGCTCTTTTCTACTGCGTAAAGTGCGGCCACACGGAAAACGCTGATGTGAACGCCGCAAAGGTTATTCTAGGGGCCGGGCAGGCCCTGTTGGCCTGTGGATCGAATGGTGCATCAATGCCGTCGGAAGCAGGAACCGTCCATAAGCATTATTAGTTTACTCTTTTGGAATCATCGGCCTTCAGGCCGTTGAGGATGTCAACGCTTTTGTTTTTTTCAGCCGCAGGACCCCGAATTATTCGGTATTTGAAAATTGATTATATT